>CAWAYJ010000018.1:0-45522 GCA_963786235.1 uncultured Gemmatimonadales bacterium | reverse complement strand
ATGGGGATCGACAGTTGGCTGCCCGGGTACCGATCAGGCCTTCTTTTTCCGGTACTTCACGCCCCGCAATCCCTCGAAATCCCCGTCCTGCGTCCAGAGTGTGGCACGATGAAGTCGCGCCGCTGCCAGCACGACGCTGTCCGCCAACGGCAACCGATGTTCGACGCCGATCTCGACCGCCAGCAGCGCAAGCCGTTCATCGAGATCCTGGACCTCGGCGGCCTTCATCGCCGCGATCGCCTTGAGGGCCGCATCCCGTCCCTTGTGGCGACGGATATGCCGGTACACTTCCAGGAGAACGATCGCCGGCAGGACCAGCTCTTCGCCCGACAGGATCGCCCGCTCGAAATACCGCGCGTTCGAGCCACCCGTGAAGTACTCGATCCACGCCGAGGAGTCCACGACGTTCACAGCCGATCCGCCTCCCGCTCGAATTCGGGAACCTCTCCGGACAGGAACCCCTTCAGTTCCTCCAGCGGCACGACCGGTACCAGCTCGATCCGATCGCCGACCGCAAAGGCATGCACCTTCTGGCCCGGACGGATTCCGACCTTGTCGCGGACATCTCTCGGGATTACGACCTGCCATTTCGACGAGACGGTCACGACGGACATTTACGATTCCTTGATCGATAGGTATATCGTATTGCGAATGGAACAACGATAGCCATGACGGGTTGCGGTGACAACCCGGGGAGTTGGCGGGGCGACCCGGTGGGTCTACCGGGTGAGGGAGGTGGCGCGGTGCTCGATGAACGCGACGCGGCCCGCCTCCACCGCGTCGCGCACGCGTCGCTCCCGCGTGCTGAGCTGCGCCGCGCCCGTCTTGACCTCGACGAACACGACGCGCCGTACGTCGCCCTCGCTCAGTCCGTCGAACACGACGAAGTCGATCGGTGACCCGAGGAAGCGCGCGTCCCGTGGATTGAACGGGAAGTCCGGCAGGATCGGCACGAGCTGCTCGACTACCTTGCCGGTTGTCACGGCCTCACTTCGCCGGACCGCGTCCTTGCGCACGGTCCGCGTGTAGCGCGCTTTCCAGAGCTGCGCGTACAGCCAGGCGAACACGAAACCGATCGCGATGCCGGCAACGAGGAGGAGCAGGGGGTTCGTCACGATGCGCCGCCCGTTACGGAAGCGATCAGCGCGTCGCGGAACTTCAGCAGGATCGAGCCGACGAGGTCGCCGTACACGTTCCAGCTGTTGAGCACGCCGATCAGGTCGTAGGCCGGCATCACGAGCAGGTACTGGCCGCCGAAGCCCAGGCCGGCAAAGACCTCCGTGCTGTCCGTGTCCACGCGCCACCACTGGTAGCCGTACATGGGCTCTTCGACGATGCGCGAGGTCGCCTCGCGCGCCCAGCCCTCCGGCAGGATGCGCTGCCCGTCCCAGACGCCGTCGCGCAGGTACAGGTAGCCGATCTTCGCGAGCTGCTCCGCCTCGAGGTACAGACCGCCCTCGGTGTCCGGCAGCCCGGTCGGCGTCCGCTTCCAGTAGTAGTCCGTGATGCCGAGCGGGCCGAACAGTTGTCGTTCCGCCCACTGATCGACGGTCGTGCCGGTCGCCTTCCGGATGATGGCCGACATGAGATGGCTGCCGCCGCTGTTGTACGCCCACTTCTCGCCGGGCGCGGCGTCCATCGGCTCGTCCAGCGTGAACTGCACCCAGTCCTCGCTCGCCTCGAGCCGCGCGGTCGTGTTCGTGCCGTCGAGCGGCCGGTCCTGCTCGTGCCACTCGATGCCGGAACGCATGGTGAGCAGGTCTTCCAACGTCGCCTGGCGGAGCCGCGGATCGATGTGCGAGAGGTCGTAGTCGTCGAAGAACGAGAGGAGCGGCACATTGACGCCGGAGATCAGGCCCTGGTGGATGGCCGCGGCCAGCGCAGTCGCCGTCACGGACTTCGTAACCGACTGTAGCGAGTGGATGTCCCGGCCCTGGTACCACGGGTGCGTGCCCGCGTCGAAGTAGTTGAAGCCGGGCTGGGAGACGAAACCGTCGCACGCACCCTCGCCGCAACCGATGTACGAACGGCGTCCGCGACCGATCTCCGCGTAGTCGCGCGGGTACCGCTCACTCCGCACGAGGTACCCGTTCCGGATCACGACCATCCGGTCGACGTTGCCGTACGTCCCCGCAAGAATGCCGGCGTGCAGCGAGTCGAGCGGGGCCGCGTCCAGCCCCTGTTCCACTGGCGACGAGTGCGCCCAGCCGTCCGTCGGCCAGGGCGGCGGCTGCGCCGGCGGAGATGTCGCCGTGCAACCGGCGATCAGACCCAGAAACAACCAGCCGCTCGATGGCCTCACGATACCTCCTTCGTTCTCGACAGACCGGAGCCGATGGCCCCCCGCCACTCTCGTCATCCTACGCTCCCGGAGCCGGCCACGGAATCGTTCCTCGCGCTCCGACCGGCTCGAGCCACCGACCGCCACCGCATACGGATTGTCCCGCCAACCCATGGCCTCGCCCGCGATCATTGCCGAACATGGAACCGGGGGGGCCCCCGGGACTCCCACGAATCCGGCGCCCGATTGATCCAGCTTCATACGCCTGCTATTATCTGGCTAGTCTGGCTTGATCAAGACGGGAGGACCGGGCGTGGCGACGTGGAAGCTGGAAGACGCGAAGAACCAGTTCAGCCGGTTGGTGCGGGCGGCGAAGCGACGGCCGCAGGTTGTGACCCGGCACGGCCGGGAGGAGGTGGTGGTGGTATCGATCGAGCGGTACCGGCAGCTGGCGCGAGAGGGGCCGGGGCTGGTGGCGTTCATGCGTGACTCACCGCTGGCGAAGGCGCTCGCACGTGACGACATCTCGCTGACGCGGACGCGCGACCTGCCGCGGGAGATCGATCTTTGAGGTTTCTGCTCGACACGATGGTGGTGTCGGAACCGGCGAAGCCGAAGCCGGACGGCGGGGTGCTTGCCTGGATCGAAGCGCAGGATCCGTGGGACCTCGCGGTGAGCGTGCTGACGCTTGGCGAGATCCAGCGCGGCGTCGAGCGGATGGCGTCCGGTCGTCGGAAGGCGGAGCTCATCGAGTGGCTCGCCACGCAGCTGCCCGGGCAGTTTGCCGAGCGGGTCCTGCCGGTCGACGCGGCGGTGGCGCTCGCGTGGGGGACGCTCACCACGAGCAGCGGGAGGCTGGGCCGCCCGCTGCACGTGGTGGACGGACTGCTGCTCGCGACGGCGCGCGTGCACGACCTCACGCTGGTCACCCGGAACACGAGCGATTTCGCCGAGCGCGGCGTCCCGGTTCTGAACCCGTACGATTGAGCTCCCGATCCGCCCCATGTCGCCTGCCGTTTACCTCCTCGGTATCACCGGCAGCGTGACGTGCGACGGATGCTCCGCGTCGTGCAGGATGCGCTGGTGCGCGGAGACGTACGTCGTGTCGCGCTCGTTGTCGCCGCCGGTGTTCAGGTTGCGGTCGTACTTCGGGAACGCGGCGGACGAGACGACGACGCGGATCCGGTTGCCGGCCGGGATCACGCGGCTGGTGAACCAGACGTCGATGTCGTACCGGTTGATGCTGCCCGGCTCGAGCAGCGTCGGTTTGTCGAAGCCATTCCGGAAGCGGGCGCGCATGATGCCGTCCTGCATGCGCCAGGCCGTGCCGTCCGGGTGCACCTCGAGGATCATGACGTTCCAGTCGGTGTCCTTCGCGTCGGTCGCGGCCCAGATCGTCGCGGTCATCGGTCCCGTGATCTCGACCGGCTCCGTCAGCGGCGCGGTGGTGAAAGCGAGGACGTCGTTCCGCGCGTTTCGACGGGCGTCCTCCCGAAGGACCCCGGACCGCGTTCACGGTGCCGCCGGACCTAATGAACCCGCGACGCCCTAGTACAGCGACGTGGCTTCCACGGTTGCGAGCCCGTTGGGGACACCAGGCCGCCGCGCGGGCGGGTCGTTGATCCGGCCTGTCAGGCTCGTTAATGTCCGGCTGGTCCTGGGCGTGTAGGGAGGACAGCGGAGGCGACGGGGCGGCTCGAGACCGCGAAGAACTCAGCGGCTGATCCGTGCTGTGCGGCGCCAGCGGCAGTCTGCGCCCCGCCCCGGTCGTGCGACGGTTGTGTCCGCAGTTGGGAAAACCGGGAGAGGACCGGGGAAACAGGGAGGGGCAGGTACCCTGCCTGAACGTCGCACGGTAGCCGAGGCCGGAACGGGCCGGGAGGGCGCCTTGAGACTCAGTATCGCGATCGAACTCCGGTCTCGCGTCCGCCGCGTTCTCCGCGATCGACCCGATCCCGCAGGGGAGCGGCCTCGGGAGTGGCCCGAGACGGCTCCGAGTGAGGCACACGGCGTGGTCCCGACGTCGGATCCCGAAGCCCGGTCGGGATTCGCAGGGGGGAATGTATGAGCGGGGACGTCACCGACCACGATTCCGTATCCAGCATCGGGGCGGTCTCGAGGTCGGAGCATCCTCGCGAGCGATACGCGCGGTGGCTCCTGCTCGCTCTCGGGCTGTGCGCCCTGGCAAGCGTGAAGCTGCTATACAACCCCTATCCCATCGGGCGCCACTCGGATGATGGATCACTCTACTTCCAGGTCGCACGTCACATTGCCAACGGAGACGGCTTGAAGACGAGCGTCTCGTTGTACAACGCCGGACTCCGGCCGCTGCCGCACGCGACGCACATCTATCCTCTCTGGCCCCTCGTCCTGGGGTACACGGGACGCGCGATCGGCCTCCTGAGAGCCGCGGTCATCGTCCCGGAGATCCTCTACTTCGTCGCGCTGATTCTCCTCTATTCAGTCGTGAATTCCGTTGCGCGTCCGCTGGGGGATCCCGTCGTGTTCCGCGTCAGAGGGGTCGGGATCGTCGACATCGGACATATCACCGTGGCCGTGTTCGCAATCAACCCGGTCTTCTTCAAGTACACGTCCCTCCCGTTCACAGAGGGATTGGCGTACAGCCTGCTGTTCGCCGCACTGATCGTGATCATCACGGGTGCTGCACGTAGCAGCGGAGTGATCGCACTCTGCGGAGGGGCACTCCTGGGGCTGGCGTTTCTCGCCCGGTCCCAGATGCTCGGCGCGCTGGTCTCCGTTCCGCTGGTCCTCGCCCTCTGCGCCCGCAGAGGGCCCCGGCTCGCGCTCTTTTTCGTTGTCGGGTCGCTGGGAATCGTGGCTCCGTGGCTCCTTTACATCCGACACCAGTTCGGACCCGCGATGAACGCGAGCATGCTCCTGGACTTCACGAAGTACCAGATGACGCCGGAGCTGGATCCCTTCGAGTGGAAGGTCACTACGCACGGCATCGGCCCCTACCTCGCTGATCGTGTCCTGGGCCTGGCGGTCGCCTTCTGGCGGAACAGCCAATTCTCATACATCGCCTCGTTCGGGGACGTCGCCTATGTCCCCTTCGTCGCGCTCGTTGTCCTGGCGGTGCGGTTCTTCCGCTTGCAGTCAGGTCGAGTATCCGCCTTGCTCTCGTTGCGCACCCGATACATCGCGCCGATCGTGGTGGCGGTGGCCGGGTTGTTTCTCCTCGCACCGATCCACATGGTCCGGGCGAGTCGGTACGGCGGGTGGTTCTTCCAGTTTCGTCAAGGCCTGCCCCTGATCCTCCTGATCGTGGCTGGCCTCGCACTGTTGCTGACGGGGAATCGGTGGCTGCGGATCGCGGCGCTTGTCCTGGTCGCCTCATTGATCGTGCACTCCGTCTCCGCGGACCGCCAGGAATTTCAGCGACACAGCTTGTACGGCGCCCCAAGCATTGCCGAACAGGAGCTGGCGGACTGGATCCACCGCGAAGCGGGGGATGCCCTGTTCGCGACGGTCGGAGCCAATCCGCTGGGAGCGATCACGGAGGGGTGTTTCCACGATGTTCAACCGGATGCATCGCGAGCCCAGATGCTGGTGTTCTTCGACCTGATCGGCGTGGACTACGTCGTGTCGAGGAAACCGCTCGACGATGCGCCGAACCTGGCGCGGGTGCGGGACCGGCTGACCCTGTACCGTTCGTTCGGGGAGGGCGACGAGCGGCTCGACGTGTGGAGGGTCCTGCAGCGATGACGGATTCACAGACCACCATCGAGAAGCCGATCGGCTCGCTGCGGGAGGAGACGTGGGTCGTCGTCGCGGCGTTCCAGGAGTCGCGCACGGTGGGGGAGACCGTTCGGGGAGTCCGCGAGGCCGGCTGGCGGGTTCTCGTCGTCGACGACGGCTCGGATGACGATACGTCAGGGGCCGCCGCACGGGCGGGGGCGATCGTCCTGCGTCACGTCGTGAACCGGGGGCAGGGGGCGGCCCTCCAGACGGGAATCGACCATGCCGTCCGGCGAGGCGCACGATTTGTGGTCACCTTCGACGCGGACGGACAACACCGCCCCGCGGACATCCAGGATCTTGTCGATGCCGTGGCGGAGGACACGGACGTGGCGCTGGGATCCCGATTCCTCGGCGAGGTCATCGGCGCTTCCCGTTGGAGATACCTGCTCTTGCGCTGCGCGGTCAGCGTGTCGAACCTCCTGAGTGGATTGCGGCTGACGGACGCCCATTGCGGTCTTCGAGCCATGCGCGTCGAGATCGTGCCGATGCTCCGTATCCGCCGCGACCGAATGGCCCATGCCTCGGAACTCCTCCGGCGCATTCATGACGCCGGGCTTCGATACCGTGAGGTCCCGGTCACCGTGCATTACTCAGATTATAGTCGTGCCAAGGGCCAACGCTTCTACGACGTCGTGCGGATCCTGTTCGACTACTTCGTCCGAGGATGAGTCCGGAGAATCTACCTGTGGAGAGCACCGATCATGATCATTCGCGTTGGCCTGCTGCTCGGTCTGGCCGTGACGGCTCTCTACGTCATCCGGCGTCGCCACCGATTCCCCGGTCATCTGATCCTCGTCCTCGCGATTCTCGGCCTCGCGGCGGCCGCCGTTCTCTTTCCTGACATCACGCAGCTTGCTGCCGGCTGGGCGGGCGTGGGGCGCGGCGCGGACCTGGTGAACTACCTCGTCGAGATGAGTCTGCTCTTCATCGTCATCGACTACTACACCAAATTCGTCAGGGTGGACGAAGGGCTCACCACGATCATCCGGGAGCTCGCGCTGCTTCGTGCCGAACTGGAGTCACGGCCCGAGTCGTCGGATTCGGAGGCCGGAGATGCCGAATCGCGACCTGCGAAACTTGATTGAACGAACGATCCGGCCCCGACGTCCAGGCCGGCGCCCGGTACCGCATTTCAGGATCTGAGGCGCTCGCACTCGACCTCGACGTGGTCGTCGAGGAGGTTGCCGGCAGGCCGCCGCGCGGATCCTGTGCTTCGACGCGGCGCTGGGTTCAGCCTCCGGTCCGCGGGATGATCGGCAGCGTGACGTGCGACGGGTGCTCCGCGTCATGCAGGATGCGCTGGTGCGCGGACACGTACGTCGTATCCCGCTCGTTGTCGCCGCCGGTGTTCAGGTTGCGGTCGTACTTGGGGAACGCGGCGGACGAGACGACGACGCGGATCCGGTTCCCGGCCGGGATCACGCGGCTCGTGAACCAGACGTCGATATCGTAGCGGTTGATGCTGCCGGGCTCGAGCAGCGTCGGTTTGTCGAAGCCATTCCGGAAGCGGGCGCGCATGATGCCGTCCTGCATGCGCCAGGCCTTCCCGTCGGGCGTTACCTCGAGGATCATGACGTTCCAGTCGGTGTCCTTCGCGTCGGTCGCGGCCCAGATCGTCGCGGTCATCGGGCCCGTGATCTCGACCGGCTCGGTGAGCGGCGCGGTCGTGAACGCGAGGACGTCGTTCCGCGCGGCGTGCACCTTGGAGTAGTCCTCGTTGAGGCTGAGCTCGAGCTCGCGCGCGTCGATCAGGTAGGGCGTCGGATCGCCCGGGTCGTACGTGAACGTGTCCACGGGCTCGGCGCCGGGCGCGGTCGTGTCGAGCGTGCCGTCACCGCCGGACGTGTTGGCGGCGCCGCCGGAGTGCAGGTAGTAGTTCGTGTATTGCGTGCGCGCGAGCGGCCACTCGTTCTCCTTGCGCCAGACGTTCTCACCCATGACGAAAATGTCGACGGGCGGTTCGGTGTCCACGCCGTTGTCCTTCCCCATCAGGTAGTGGTCGAACCAGCGGAGCTGCATGTCGCGCGCGCGCTCGACGCGACCCTGCGGGCCGAAGTCGCCGTTCACGTAGTCGATGCCCTTGTGCGCGCCGGGTCCCATCACGATGCGCTGGAACGGGTGCGTCTTCAGCGTATCGATGCCGACGTAGTTGCGGATCGTGCCGCGCGCGTCGTCGTGCCAGCCGGCCATGCCGAGCACGGGCACCTTGACGCGGTTCAGACGTGCTTCGATGCTGAGGCCGCGCCAGTAATCGTCCAGGGACTGGTGGTCGAACCAGTCGTCCCAGTACTTCGGGCGCGGGCAGCCACCCTCCGTGGCGGCCTCGATCACGGGCAGGTGGTTGAACGCCTTGTGCACCGGCACACCGTTCATGTCCGACATCGTCTCCTTGACCGCCGTCAGACAGAGCCAGGGCACGATGGTCGGGGAGAAGACCATGTCGATGTACGGCACGATGCGGATCGGGTCCGCGGTCGCGACCGTGGGCGCGATCGCGGCGAGGTGCGGCGGCTGCGCGATGGCGGCATACCAGGCGTAGAGACCCGGGTTCGACGCGCCCACCATCCCGACCTTGCCGTTGCTGCCCGGCAGCCCGGCGGCCCACTCGACGGCGTCGTAGCCATCCTGTTCCTGGCCGGCGTTCATGTCGAGCACGCCATCGGAGCCGCCGCGGCCGCGCACGTCCTGCTTCACGTAGATGTAGCCACGCGATGCCCAGTAGATGCCGCTCCCCCGGTCGAAGCGCAGGTAGGGCGTCCGCTCCATGACGACGCCGAACGGGCCGTCGCCGACGGGGTGTGCGACGTAACTCATGAGCGTGACCCCATCGCGCGCCTTCATGGGCACGGCGGTGTCGATCACGACGTCGTACATCGAGTCGGAGACGGGACCGGGCCAGAGCTGGTAGGGTGGCTCGAACACGGGCGGCGTCGTGCGCCGCACCAGCCACACGCGGTTGACCGGCTCGTCGCCCTGGAAGGTCCGGCCGGCGAACGTGTCGCCGCGCAGCACGCCGCGGATGGACTGGTTGCGGCCGGTCGCGAGGATCAGCGAGTCGCCGACGAGCGCGACGCTGTCGATGCCCATGAGCCGGCCGCCGGCCCGGCGCTCCATGCGCGCGCCTTCCGCGGTCGGCCCCTCGAAGTGGGCGAAGCCGAAGCGACGCATCGCCTCGAAGCCGCCGCCGGGCTCCGCGCCCATCATCCGGTAGTAGTCCCAGTCGCCGGCGAGGTTCGTGGCGGCCGGCCGCTCGCACGCGGCGAGGCCGAGGAAGAGCGCGGACACGAACAGGTGACCGACGCGGGAATGGACACGGCTGCGGCGGGAACGCATGACGGGGTCTCCTCTCGGTGCCGGGACGGCGCCGGGTCGGAATCTAGCGCGCGGCCGGGCTGCGGCAATGCGTCGGCCGCGTACGCGAAGTCTACGGATCCGCCACCTACCGCCGTGTCAACGCCTTTCTTGCCATCAGGGCATGGCCGCGCCGATACTGCTTCCGGCGGCGCTCAACGGGAACGAAGGAAGCGCCGGCCTCCTCCTTGCCCCCCTCGGTCCGGTCGAACGGAAAGGTCCGAATCGCCCGTGACACCGAATGAATGACGATCCCCACCACCTGACCGGCACGCTTGCGGGCCGTTACGCGATCGAGCGCGAGATCGGTCGCGGCGGCATGGCCACCGTCTATCTCGCCCGCGACACGAAGCACCGGCGCGATGTGGCCCTGAAGGTGCTGAACGCCGACGTCGCCGCCGCCGTCGGCGCGGACCGGTTCCTGCGCGAAATCGAGATCGTCGCCCGCCTGAGCCATCCCCATATCGTGCCGCTTTACGACTCGGGCCGGGACGACGACCTGCTGTTTTACGTGATGCCGTTCGTGGAAGGGGAGTCGCTGAAGGACAAGCTGCGGCGGGAGAAGCAGCTGGGCCTGGAGGAAGCGATCGCGATCGCGCGCACGGTGGCCGATGCCCTGGCGCATGCGCACGACCACGGTGTCATCCACCGCGACATCAAGCCCGGCAACATCATGCTGGTGGCGGACCACGCGCTGGTCGCGGATTTCGGCATCGCGACCGTGACGCAGGCCGTCTCCTCGGAGCGGCTCACCTCGTCCGGCGTCGTGCTCGGCACCCCGCTGTACATGAGCCCCGAGCAGGCGACCGGCCAGCAGCCGGTCGATGCGCGGAGCGACGTCTACTCCCTCGGTTGCGTCCTCTACGAGATGCTCACCGGGGAGCCGCCGTTCACGGGCGCGACCGCGCACGTCATTCTCGCCCGGAAGCTGGCCGGGTTACCCGCCGCGATCCGGCCGATCCGTGAAGCGGTGGCGGACTCGCTCGAGCGAGTCACGCTGAAAGCGCTATCGAGGACTGTCGCTGACCGCTTCCGGACGGCGCGCGAATTCGCCGACAGGCTCGAAACCGTAGAGCTGGAGCTGCGGCGCGGGCCCGCGGGCGGAACCGCGGCATCAGGGGACGTCGCGGTCGGCGTGGCCGACCGCGAAGCGATCGGGCCCGGCCGGCGAGCCGCGGAGGACACGCCCGGTACGCCCGGGCGGGAGCAGCGAGGAGCCTCCCTGACAATGATCCAGAAGCTGGTCATGGCCGGCGGCGCCGTGCTGCTCCTCCTGACCCTGGCCGGATTCCTCACGACCCGAGTCTACGACCTGACACTGCGGGTGCCGTACGGGTACACGCCGACCCGCACGGACTTCCCTTTCGAGGGCTTCAGGGCTCTCATCTCTCCGCTCGTCTTCGGCTTCGGGTTCGTCGTCGCATGGACCATCGCGAAGCAGGTCCTGCGTGTGATCAACATCGCGCTCCGCCGGTCCACCACCATGCGCAGGACCATGGACCGCGTTTCGTACGAGGCCACCCGGACGTGGCGCACCGTGCGAAGCCGGCCGTCGGCCGCGGTCGCCGAGACCTGGTTCGTCCTGGCGATCGTGGCGACGGCAGTGGTCGCTGCCGGGTTCGTAGCCACCGCGCGGTCCGCCGCGGCTACGGACGGGGGGATCTTCGCCTGCACGCACCGCGGTGCCCATAGATCCTACATCTTCGTGCTGACCACGCTCATCATTGTGCTGGCCATCACCTGGAACCTCGTGTTCCGGCGCCTCGCGCCCGCCGATTCGAGCGGTCGCGTGGTGCTCCCGAAGTGGGGCGGCATCGCGCTGATCGTGCTGCTGCTCCTGTGCCTCGCCGCGCCGTGGCGCCTGCTCTGGACGACGAGTCCGCGCGCGCTGCTCGATAGCCAGCGCTACTACATCATCAGCGAGACCGATGCAAACCTGCTGCTCTTCAATCCTCGCACGCGGGTTACGGAGCTACATCGGCTGGAGGACATCCCACAGCTCCGGCGTCTGAATACGGAGGGTTACGTCTTCGAGAGCGAGCAGGAATTCGCCGGAACTGAAGCCGGATGTTAACGCCGACACGGCACGCCCGTTCAACCGCAGGAGGAAACATGCGTACGCTGTTGTCGTTCTCGCTCGTTCTGGGACTCATCCTCGCTTCCTCCGGACGCGTTTCCGCGCAACGGATCCAGGGCACTACCGGAGAGGACGTGACGGATCCGGACGCGGGCACCGTCGGCTCCTTCGATCGGATCATGAAGCTGCGCGGCCCGGCGTTCTTGGGACACCGTCTGTCACTCTTCTCCCGGCCGGGCACGGAGATCGAGAACGCGCCAGGGGCACGTATCCGCCGTGACGCCCTGTTCCGCCGCGCGGCAGGGGACGAGGGCGGGGGCGTCGGGGGCGTGATCGACTGGATCATCAAGCTGAGCGGCCCCGCGTTCGTCGGGCCCCGCCTGTCCTTCTTCTACGAGCTGGGCTCGGACAATGAGGATGAGCCGGGACCGCGCATTCGCGTGGACGCCGCCTATCGCTGGGCGGTCAATAAAGAGGGCAAGGTCAACCCGGTTTCGACATCGATCGTCATGCAGACGCTGCAGGCCGGGATCGAGCTCCCGATCGCCGGGCTCCCGCTCTACGTCGGGCCGGCGTTCGCGCTGCACCGGTTCACGAGCGACGCTTTCGACAACTTCACCACCTGGTCGGTTCCACTCACGCTTCAACTCCGCGCGAGGAGCGGCTGGCAGGCGGGCAATCTGCTCCTGATCCCGTTGCTCAGCGGCTCGATCCACTATTTCCCGGCGTTCGACACGCTGGATTTTCAGCCCGTCTCCGTGACCGTGTCCCGCGAGGCGCCGGAAGCGGTCATCGAAGTCACGGCCGGCTTCGACATACGATTCAGGTAACCCGGCAAAAGGGCCCGGGCCCCGGCAATGCGCCTGCCGGCTCAGCGGCGGCGGGCCGCCCAGCCGGACAGACCGAGCCCGAGCGCGGTCAGCGGCATGACGAAGCCGAGGAACGCGACCCGGTAGGCCGGCAGCACCGAGTGGGCCCGCGCCGCCAGTACGAGATAGACCGCGTACGCCACGTAGTACGCGACGAAGAGCAGGCCCTCCCGCCGGCTGACGCGGTAGCCGGTGAAGAAGATCGGCAGGCAGGCGATCGCGGCCGCCATCATGATCGGGATGTCGAAGCGCAGCATCTCCGGCGCGACGGTTACGCCGCCCCTGCCGACCGCGGCGCTCACGCCGAGCACGAACAGGATGTTGAAGATGTTGCTGCCGACGACGTTGCCGACCGCGATCTCGCGCTCGCCCCGGTATCGTCGCGACGACCGACGTCGCCAGCTCCGGCATCGACGTGCCCGCGGCCACGATCGTGAGGCCGATCACCAGCTGGCTCACGCCCATCGACGTCGCCAGGTCGACCGCGCCGGCGACCAGCCAGCGCGAGCCGATCACCAGTCCGGCAAGCCCGAGCAGCACGAGCACGAACTGGAGCGGCATCTCGCCGCCGCCCGCTGGCCGGCGGCGCGGCGCCGACTCATCGGCAGCCAGCGTGCGCCGGCCGAGCCGGATCAGCGTCACCGTATACGCGAGGCCCATCAGCAGGAAGATCACGCCCTCGAGCCGCGAGATCCGTCCGCTCAGCGCCGCGAGCGGCACCGCGCAGCTGGCCAGGATCATCATCGGCACGTCGAGCCGGACCAGCTGGGATGACACGGCCAGCGGCCGGATCAGCGCGGACAGGCCCAGGATCACGAGAATATTGAAGATGTTGCTGCCCACGACGTTGCCGAGCGCGATGTCGACCTCGCCCCGCGAGGCCGCGAGCAGGCTCACCGCCAGCTCGGGCGAGCTGGTGCCGAACGCGACCACCGTCAGGCCCACGACCAGCGTCGAGATGCCGGCCGCCGCGGCCAGCCGCGTCGAGCCGCGCACCAGCGACTCCGCGCCCAGCATTATGGTCGCGAGCCCGGCCAGGATCAGCAGCACGGCGCTGCACCCCCCTGGTCCGTTCCGCGCCCCGTGCGGCGCCCGGGCACCGCCGCTACAACCCGCCTCCCGTCACCCGCAGCCGGCTCCGCTGGTAGCCGTACAGCCAGTAGATCAGCAGCCCGACGGCCAGCCAGATCACGAACCGCCACCAGGTGATGCTGGGCAGCTGGATCATGAGGAAGCCGCAGGAGAGCACGGCCGCCGGCGCCACGAACCAGACCACGGGCGCCCGGAACGGCCGCACCCGGGACGGATCCTTGATCCGCAGGATCAGCACGCCGATCGCGACCAGCACGAAGGCGAACAGCGTGCCGATGTTGGTCAGCTCGATGACTTCGTTGATGTTCGCGAACGCGGCGAAGAATGCGACGAACACGCCCGTCATGATCGTGGTGATGTACGGCGTCCGGTACTTCGGATGGATCTTCGCCGCGAACGGCGGCAGCAGCCCGTCCCGTGCCATCGAGAAGAAAATGCGAGGCTGGCCGAGCTGGAACACCAGCAGCACGCTCGCCATCGAGATCACGGCGCCGAGCGAGATGATGCCGGCCGCCCAGTCGTAGCCGCGGGCCGAGAACGCGCTGGCCAGCGGGTCCGCATTGCCCATCTGGTGCCACGGTACCAGGCCCGTCATCACCAGGGTCACAACCATGTAGATGATGGACGTGATGATGAGCGAGTAGATCATGGCACGCGGCAGGTCACGCTGCGGATTCTTCGCCTCCTCGGCGGCGGTGGACACCGCATCGAAGCCGATGTACGCGAAGAAGATCAGCGCCGCGCCTGTCGCGATGCCCTGCCAGCCGTTCGGCGCGAACGGCGACCAGTTCTCCGGCCGTACCCAGAACGCGCCGATCGTGATGAAGAAGCCGAGGATCAGGAGCTTCAGAATCACCATCGCCGTGTTCGCCCACGCGCTCTCCCGGATCCCCTTCACCAGCACCCACGTGATCGCGGCGACGATCAGCACGGCGGGCAGGTTGAAGATGATCGGCAGTCCGAAGACATGCGGCGCCCCCGTCCATGCGACGGCCGACTCCCGGATCGCCGCCGTGACACCGGTCGGGTCCGCCTGCAGCGCCACGAACGCCTCGTGCGCCGTCCGATAGTCGCTGGCCAGCCAGCCGGGGAACCCCAGCCCGAACCCCCGCATAAGCGTCTGGAAGTAGGCGGACCACGAGACCGCGACCGCGATGTTGCCGACCGCGTACTCGATGATCAGGTCCCAGCCGATGATCCACGCCATCAGCTCGCCGAACGAGGCGTACGCGTACGTGTACGCGCTGCCCGCCTGCGGGATCATTGACGCGAACTCCGCGTAGCACAGCGCCGCGAAGCCGCACGCGATCGCGACCAGGATGTAGGAGATCAGCAGTGCGGGCCCCGCGCCCAGGTGGTTCGGCCCGCCGGCCACCGCCGTGCCGGCGCCCGAGAAGATGCCCGCCCCGATGATCGCGCCGATGCCCAGCGCCGTGAGCTGCCACACCCCGAGCGTCCGGCGCAGCCGCGGCCCGCCGCCTTCGCCCTCTGGCTCGATCTCCGTGATCGGCTTCCGCAGGAAGAGCTGGCTCATCGCTTCGTCTTCGCTCCCGCCGCGCGAGGCGGCGCCAGGGTTCGCGGGGCCGGGCGGCGCGGGCCGCCGGCCGGTCGGCCCGCTAATATGGTCCCGCGCATCCGTCGCCTGCCAGTTCCGACGCCTCCCCCACCCTCCATTCCCCCCGCCGTTCGACCCGCCCCACGTCGCCCGCCTCGTGTCGCCCGCCTGACGTCGCCCGCCGTTGCTCCACCACCCCCACCCACCACATCATCCGCGAACCATGGAAACGCCACCCCGCAAAAGTACGCGCCGCCCGGGCTTCTTCCCGCTCACCCGCTTCAGCGTGCTCGAAGCGGTTGGCAGCGGCGACGTACGGCTGCGCGAGGAGGCCCTCGAAGCGCTGGCACGAGCATACTGGAAGCCCGTCTACAAGTACCTGCGCATCCACTGGCATGCCGAGCCCGCCGATGCCGAGGACCTCGCCCAGGGCTTCTTCCTGCGCGCCATCGATACCGGCGTCTTCGACCGCTTCGATCCGGACCGCGCCCGCTTCCGGACCTGGCTCCGCCTCTGCCTCGACGGCTTCGTCGCCAACGAGCGGAAAGCGGCATCGCGCAAGAAGCGTGGCGGCGGTGCGGTCACGCTCTCGCTCGACTTCGAAGACGCGGAGGGCGAGCTGCGTCGCATCCAGATCCCGGCTGGCGACGACCCCGAGGCCTTCTTCCGGCGCGAGTCCGCGCGCCACCTCTTCGCGCTCGCCATCACCACGTTGCGGCAGCGTCTCGATGACGCGGACAAACACCTGTGGTTCGCCGTGTTCGAGCAGTACGACCTCGCGCCGCCCGAAACGGCCCGGCCGACCTACCAGGAGCTCGCGACGCGGTTCGACGTGCCCGTCACGCAGATCACCAACTGGCTGCACGCCACGCGACGCGAGCTGCGCGGCATCGTGCTCGACTCGCTCCGCTCCATCTCGGGCACCGAACGCGAGTTCCGCCAGGAAGCCGCCGAGCTGCTCGGCGTCGAGCCCGCCGATGTGGATCCCTGACCGGACGCTCGCGCACCTGCGCGCCGTCACCGACGAGCCCGACTTCTCCGCGACCCGCTACCGGATCGTCGAGCCGATCGGACGCGGCGGGATGGGCACCGTCTACCGGGCACGCGACACGGTGCTCGACCGCGATGTCGCGCTCAAGGTGCTGCACCTGCCGGACGCCGATCCCGGCCTCGCCACCCGGCTCGCCCGCGAGGCCCGCATCCTCGCCCGCCTCGAGCACCCCGGCATCGTGCCCGTACACGATGCCGGCACACTGCCCGACGGCCGCACCTGGTACGCGATGAAGCACGTGCGCGGCCAGAGCCTCGACCGGCTCGCCGCGCAGCCGCTCGAGCGTAGCGAGCGGCTGCGCGTCTTCCAACGCATCTGTGAAGCGGTCGCCTTTGCGCACGCGCACGGCGTTGTGCATCGCGACCTCAAGCCGCGCAACATCATGGTCGGCGCGTTCGGCGAGGTGCTCGTGCTCGACTGGGGCGTCGCGAAGCGGGCGGATCCGGATCCATGCGACGCATCCGCCGAAGACGCGCCGGTGGGGTCCGCGCCGGGCGACGCGGAGACGCTCCACGGGACGCGGCTGGGCACGCCCGGCTGGATGTCGCCCGAACAGGAGCGCGGCGAGACCGGCCGCATCGATGAGCGGACCGACGTGTTCGCGCTCGGCCGCATCCTGTTGTTCCTGCTCGAACCGGACGCCGCGCCGCGCCGCCTCCACGCCATTGGCGATCGCGCCGCGGCCACCGAACCGGAACTGCGCTATCCCGACGTCGTCGCACTGAACGCCGATGTCACGCGCTACCTGGCGGGACTCCCGGTCGAGGCGTACCGCGAGTCGTTTCTCGAGCGCGCCGCGCGCGTGCTGCAGCCGTACCGCGCCGCGATCCTGCTCGTGCTCGCCTATCTCCTGATGCGCGTCCTGTTGCTCGTGTTCTTCCAGCGCTGACGGATCCGAAAAGGACCGGCAGCCGGATGTGGGAAGGGAACCAGAACCGAACGACCGACGTGGCGTTCCCGCCCCGTCGCATCAAACCCGATGCTGGAGACGAACCATGAACAAGCCCGTGCTCGGCCTGCTGATCGGCGGCATCCTCGGCATCTTCGACGGCCTCTCCGCGCTCGTGTCCGCCCCCGAGACCGCGCCCCAGATCGCCGGCATCGTCACGGGCTCCGTCTTCAAGGGCATCATCGCCGGCCTGCTCATCGGCTGGTTCGCGCGGAAGGTCGATTCGCTGCCGCTCGGCATCGCTCTTCGGCCTCGGCATTGGCTTCCTGCTCGCGCTTCTCGTCGCGCTCATGCCCGACGCCTCCGGCAACCACTATTACTGGCAGATCATCCTGCCCGGGTCGGTGCTCGGGATCATCGTCGGGTACGCGACGCAGAAGTACGGCCGGAAAGCGGCGTAGTCGCCGGGTTGGTGACCACGACGGGGCGGGCGACCAGTGTCGCCGGCCCCGTGCGCCCGTTGTACCCGGGTACCGCCGTGACCTACCCGCCGATCAGCCGCTTCCGATAGGCCTCGCTCGCGAAGATCGCGACCTCGACCCGGCGGTTCTGGGCGCGGCCGGCGTCGGTGTCGTTGCTTGCGACGGGCTCGGTCTCGCCTCGGCCCTCCGTGCGGACCCGCGTGCCGTCCACGCCCTGCGACACGAGGAACTGCCGGGCGGAGCGGGACCGGCGCTCGGACAGGCTCTGGTTGTACGAGTCCGTGCCAACGGCGTCGGTGTGGCCGACGATGAGCAACTCGGTCTCCGGGTACTTCTTCACACTGCCAGCCAGCTCGATGAGGTTGTCGCGCGCGGACCCCTTGATGACGTCCGAGTCGAACTCGAAGAGAATCCCCGAGTCGAACGTCACGAGCAGGCCCTCGCCGACGCGCTCGACCGTAGCGTTCGGCAGCTCGTCCGCCAGCTCCGCCGCCTGCTTGTCCATCTGCCGGCCGATCAGCGCGCCGGCCGTGCCGCCCACCACCGCGCCGATGATCGCACCCCGGGCCGTCGAGCCCGTGGCCTTGCCGACCGCTGCGCCCGCGGCCGCACCTGCACCGGCGCCGATGACCGTGCCCTTCGTCTGACTACTCGCGCTTGCGCACGCGCTCGCGAGGGTGGACATCAGGAAGAGCGCTGTGATCGTCCTCGTATCTCGCAGAACCATGGATCCCCCGAAACGTTTCGTGGTTCGTGTCCTTGCTGCCCAGCCCTCTGGCAAGGCCGGTGCCAACCCCCTGACGAATCTTGTCAAGCCATTGAGGGGATTGAACATACGGAGCAGGACACCTTCGCTTGAGAGGAGGCCGCGACAAAAAAAGGGAGCCCCACCGGCTCCCTCTGTCGGTCTGTCGACTGCCGCTCCCGCGCCCACCACCTCGCCCGCCCCCGTTCCCATTCCCGTTCCCGTTCCCGTTTCCGTTCCCATTCCCGTTTCCACACTCCTTGCCGTTCCCACCCCGATCGCCGGCGAACCCGCCGAACCCGTGGCCGCCTGCATGACCGGGGTGGTGTAGAGCGGCCCTCGGGCGTCAGCTGCCCGGATCCCGGCTCCGGGTTGGCGGCGAGAGGATCGGCAGGCCTACAGCGAGGCCGAGCTGGATGGGCAGGACCAGGCCGATGATCTGGCCGTTCGGCTGGTCGAAGCCGGGGAACACCTGCATGAGGAAGCCGGCCGCGGCCATGGCCGCCACGGCGAACGCCAGCAGTCTCGCCGTCCGCGTCGCTTTGCCGAACGCGGCCGCGATGAGGAAGCCGGCCAGGATCAGCGAGAGCGGCTCGACCTGCAGCACGTTCTCGTTGCGGTACGTCGCGGTGTGGTCGGTGGCCGCCCAGAGCAGCGCGATCATGGTGCCGAACACGCCGGCCGCGATCGACCAGAACGCGGCGAGCGTGAAGAAACCCGCGCGCGCGGCCTTCGCGCTGCGGCCGAGCCGGGCGAGCCCGAGCAGCAGCGCGCCGAACGCGATGCCGGCCCCCGTGTACGCGATGCGCCGGTCGGGCGGCGTCACGGGTGCGGGGGCGCGGTCCGCGCGGAATACGACCGCGTCCGACAGCACCAGCGGCTCCGGCCCCGTCGGGCCGGGCACGGTCACCGACTTGATGCTCTCCATCAGGCGCATCGGGACGAACGCGTCCTCCCACTCGTTGAGCGGGCGGTCCGCGGGATGGCCCATGGCCAGGAGCAGGCCCGTGTTGGCGGGGATCTCGTCCGCCGTCAGGCGCTGCGTCTCGGTCCGGTACGTCGAGTGCGTGGGAACGGCCTCGAGCTGCTTCTGCAGGTCGCCGCCCAGCACGCGGTTCAGCGCGTCCCGCGCGCGCGTCGAGCAGTTGTCGCGGTAGTAGTCGTAGGCATAGGCGCGGTTCTCCGGCTGGTCGTTCCACGCGAGGAAGCGGACCAGCTCGAGCTTCTGGCCGGGCGTCAGGTTCAGCTCCTGCAGCCAGACCGTGCGATTCACACTGGCGTAGTAGTTCGCCATCCGCACGCCGTCCTCCGCCGCCATCTCGTACTGCATGTCGCCGCGCATCAGCTTCGTGTAGAAGCCCGGCTGGTCGAAGGAAAAGACACCCCAGTTGTAGGCGACGTCGATGCCGCGTCCCTCGTCGCGGATCCAGATCGCATTGTGACCGAACTTCTCCCAGATCTCGTCACCCTGGCCGATCGTCATCAGGTAGACGCGAAGGTTGGCGGGTGAAAGCGGCGCCGCCCGCTGTGTCGAATCCTGCGCCGGCTGCTGCGCCGGGATCCGCAGCGCCGCCGCGGGCAGTGGCGCGGCCATCACCGCGGCCAGCAGGAGCGCCGGTGGGTCGAGTCGGCGCATCATTCTCCGCGCGTGCCGCGGTGCGCGGGCGCCTCTCATCTCAGTTGCCCGTCCCGTTCGCGCTGGCGGTCGTGTCGCGCGGCAACGGCTCCGGCAGGTCGGCGATCACGTACGCCATGATCGCCATCGCGGCCGTGGATTTCGCGACGTCCACCGGGTCCAGCTTGTCCACGTTGTCGGCGGCGCTGTGGTGGAACCAGAAGTAGCGCGTGCCATCGACGTCCAGGCCCATGCCGGGCACGCCCACCTCCGTGATCGGTCCGATGTCGGCCTCGCCGCCACCGCGCGTGATGGAGTCGGCGCCGAACCCGGCGAGCAGCTTCGCGACGTTCCGGATCGTGGCGTACGCGGAGTCGCTGCCGGTGAACGAGAAGCCGAGCGGCCGGAACACGCCACCATCGGATTCGATCGCCAGGACGTGCTTGTCGAGTTCGTCGCGATGCGCATCGCGGTACGCGTTGCCGCCACGGAGCCCGTTCTCCTCGTTGACCCAGCCGACCGCGCGGATCGTGCGCTTCGGCTTGAGCCCGAGCTCCTTGAGGATCCGGATCGCTTCCCATGCGGCGACCACGCCGCCGCCATCGTCCATGGCGCCCGTGCCGACGTCCCACGAGTCGCTGTGTCCGCCCATCACGATGACCTCATCGGGGAACTCCGACCCGACGATCTCGCCCATCACGTTGCGCGAGGGCACGTCGGGCAGAGTCTGCGCATTCATGCGGAGGCGCACGACGATCTTCTCGCCGCGGTCCTGCATCCGGTGCAGCATGGCCGCGTCCTCGACCGTGATCGCCGCGTGCGGGATCTTCGGCGTGCCATCCTCGTAGCGCATCGCGCCCGTGTGCGGCGTCTTCATGCTGAAGGACGCGACGGAGCGGATCAGGCTGGCCACCGCGCCGGCCTTCGCGGCCGCGATCGCGCCGCCCGTCCGGTACTGCACGGTCTCACCATAGTTGGTGAACGGCACGTCGAAGAGCACGATCTTCCCGCGAGCTTCCGCCGCATGCTGCTCGAGATCGTCGTAGCTGTTCACGACGAGGACCTCCGCCTGCACGCCGCCGGGCGGCGTCGCGATGCTGCCGCCCAGCCCGAGCATGGGCAGGTTCACGCGGCGCGGCTCGACCAGCGCCGCCGACTCCTCGCCGCGCACCCAGTGCGGGATCATGACGGGCTCCTCGTGCACGTTCTCGAGACCGTCCGCCCGCATCTCCGCGAGGATCCAGTCGAGCGCCTGCTCCAGGCTCTGCGATCCGCTGAACCGGTTGCCGAATCGGTCCGTCAGCTCGGCCAGCCGCTTCCACGCCGCGCTGTCCGCGAGTGCCGCCGCGAGGATGCTGTCGGCCGCCGGCTGGTACTCGGCCACGAGGCCGGTGGGGCCGCCACCCGCGGAGGCGGCAGCACCATCATCGGACGGCGGTGGCGAGCAGCCCGCGGCGAGCGCGAGCGCGAGGGCCGTGACCGGCGCAAGGACGGGAAGGACGCGCGAAGGACCGTTCGTGTGTCGTCGCATGAAACCGGTTTCTCGGATGGATGGATGATGGTATGGCGAGCCTGGTAAGCTAGAGGCCGGGATCGGCGGACACAACGCGGGCCGGGGTCAGCCCCCGGCCCGCATCACGCCTTCCGTCAGCCCTCTATTTCGAGGCCGTGTGGCTGAGCGACCAGACGTAGGCCGCGACCGCCTGCAGCTCCTCGGGCTTGAGCGATGCGCCGCCCATCGGAGGCATCGGCGCGGGGTGCTCCTTCGGCTTCGGCACGCCCGTCTTGACCAGCCCCTCGATGCTGGCCAGCGTGCCGTCGATGTTGATCCACGTCGTGTCCGTCAGGTTCGGGGCGAGCGGCGTGCCCTTGGCATCGGCGCCGTGGCAGGCGTAGCAGTTGCCCTTGCCCGTGAAGATCTTCTTGCCGTCCGCTACCAGCTTCGCGTCCGGCGGCGTCTCCTTTGTCTGTGCCATCACCGGCTTCGCCGTCATGGCCATCATCAGACACAGTCCGCCCGCCGCCAGGCCCTTCGCGAGTCTCACGCGTCCTCCTTCACCCCTGAAGACCGTCCTCAGAACGCGGTCACGAAACCCGTCGTGATACGGGCGCCGTCGCGTTCGAGGTCCCACTGGAACTCACCCGTCAGTCGCAGGTTCCGCCGCAGCAGGTACGTCCCGCCGAGCGCGACCGCGTCGTACTTGCTGAGCAGGTCCGGCTCACCCTGCCGGACCTTGAACACGGCGTCGTCCGACCGGACGTCGTTGTACAGCGCGGTCAGGAACCAGCGCCCTGTTGGACCCTGCGGGCCCCAGACGAGTTCCGCCATCAGGCCGTCGACGTCGGTCGCCTGGTCGGTATCGTCGAACGCGTAGAACGGGTTCGTGTCGTGGCGCCGCAGCCACTGCGCGTTCACCTCGGTGTTGCCGAAGCTCAGCGTCACGTCGGGGCCGTACACCCAGGTGTCGTTGTCCGCATCCGCGTTCCGTTCCCGTCCCCAGTACCCGAACCCGCCGAGGCGGAGCGGGCCGACTTCCTGGGAGAAGCGGACCGCGTACGTCTTCCAGTCGTCCGTGTCGTACTGCTTCGCGTCGTTGGCTGGATCGAGCCCGCGTCCGTTCAGGTACTGCACGACGAGGTCGCCGCCCTCCCAGGGCGACGCGAGCGCCATGAGGCCGCGGTCGTAGGTCAGGTCCACGCGCGCGTCACCGACCCGAACGCGGTAGAGCTGGTAGTCCTCGAACTCGAGGCGGAGCTCCCGCTTGAACAGCGGGTCGGAGACCTGGAACTGGCCGGCGATCAGGCTGACGCCGGTGCCGAGGAGGTCCGTGAACTGGATGTACGCGTCCTCCAGACCCGCAACCTCGCCCCGCTCCGACATGAAGAAGTACATGTACCAGCTCACGTTGTTCGCAAGCTGGCCGCCCGTCAGGAGCTTGATGCCGTACGGCGTCTGCATGTCGAATTTCGTCGCGTCCGCCGGCATGTTGGTGAACCCCTGCAGGAACGCCTCCATCCGGATCGCGAGCGGCAGCGAGGAGTTGAGGACGAGCAGCTCGTCGCCGGTGTCGATCGTGTCGCGCGGCTCCTCACCCGCCGAGAACTGGAAGCCGTTGGCCGCGAACTGCGCGCCGAAACCGTTCAGGCGCGGGACCGGCGAGTGACAGAGGGAGCACGACACGCGGTACTTGCGCGCAAATGCCGGGATCGCTTCGGCGTCGTCGGCCCCGGCCGCCATCATGCCCAGCGCCGCTACCGTCAACCATACCCTTTTCATTCCCAACCTCCACCGGTGCGGTGTCCGAACCCGTCCGGGTGGACGGGAAACCTGGGTCCCAAGATCGATTTCGGGCTGCCGACTGTCCATAGGGCGTTTCCCGACAATTGACGGTGCCACCGCGACTTGCCGCATCGAACCGCTGCGCGGCGACGCGCCGCGATGTACCTTGCGGCACCGGCCCCTCGAGCGGTCGGACGCCCCCATCGTTCGTGGAGGTCCAACCGTGATCGCCAGACGCATGCTCCCGTGGACGGCCATCGCCCTGCCCGTCCTCCTCGCCGCTGCCTGCGAGGCCACGCCCCGCTACGACACCATCCTCCGGAACGGGACCCTTTACGACGGCTCCGGCGCACCGCCGGTGACCGGCGATGTCGCCATCCTCGGAGACTCCATCGTTGCGGTAGGCGACGTCGGCCGGGCCACGGCCACGAACGAGATCGACGTGACCGGGCTCGCCGTCGCGCCCGGCTTCATCAACATGCTGAGCTGGGCGAACGAGACGCTGATCGAGGATCCGCGCGGCATGAGCGACATCCTGCAGGGCGTGACGCTCGAGGTCATGGGCGAGGGCGAGTCGATGGGACCGCTGAATGACGAGATGAAGCAGCTCGACAAGGAGCTGCAGGGCGACATTCGGTACGACATCGAGTGGACCACGCTGGGCGAGTACCTCGACTACATGGAGCGGAAGGGCGTCTCGCCGAATATCGCGTCGTTCGTCGGCGCGACCACGGTCCGCGTCCACGAGCTGGGCTACGCCGACCGGCCGCCGAACGCCGAGGAGCTGGAGCGGATGCGTGCGCTGGTCCGGCAGGCGATGGAGGAGGGCGCGCTGGGCGTCGGCTCCTCCCTGATCTACGCGCCCGCGTTCTACGCGAAGACCGACGAGCTGATCGCCCTGTCCGAAGAGGCCGCGAAGTACGGCGGCATGTACATCTCGCACATGCGGAGCGAAGGCAACACGCTGCTCGAGGCGGTGGATGAGCTGCTGGCGATCGCGCGCACCGCGGGTGTGCCGGCCGAGATCTACCATCTGAAAGCGGCAGGCAGGGAGAACTGGCCGAAGCTGGACGAAGTCATCGCGAAGGTCGAGGCGGCGCGCGCCGAGGGCCTCGCCATCACGGCCGACATGTACACGTACACGGCGGGCGCGACCGGGCTGGATGCCGCGATGCCGCCGTGGGTGCAGGAGGGCGGGCTCCGCGAGTGGATCCGCCGCATGAAGGACCCGGCGATCCGCCGCCGGGTCGCGCTCGAGATGCGGACGCCGACCACCGCGTGGGAGAGCCTCTACCTGCTCGCCGGTTCGCCCGACCAGGTCCTGCTGGTCGCGTTCAAGCAGGACTCGCTCAAGTACCTCACGGGCAAGACGCTGGCCGAGGTCGCGGCCATGCGCGGGACGAGTCCGGAAGAGACCGCGATGGACCTCGTGATCGCCGATGACAGCCGCGTCGGCACCGTTTACTTCCTGATGTCGGAGGAGAACGTCGCGAAGCAGATCGCGTTGCCCTGGGTCAGCTTCGACTCCGACGAGGGTGCGCCCGCGACCGAGGGCGTGTTCCTGAAGTCGAACCCGCACCCGCGCGCGTACGGCAACTTCGCGCGGCTGCTCGGCAAGTACGTCCGCGAGGAGCACGTGATCCCGCTCGAGCAGGCCGTGCACCAGCTCGCGCAGCTGCCCGCCACGAACCTGAAGCTGCGCCGCCGCGGCACACTCGCGCCCGGCTACTTCGCGGACGTCGTCGTCTTCGACCCGAACACCATCATCGACCACGCGACGTACGCGGACCCGCACCAGTACGCGACCGGCATGGTCCACGTGTTCGTGAATGGTACGCAGGTCGTGAAGGACGGCGACGCACACGGGCGCGACGCCCGGGCGGGTTGTGCACGGGCCGGGCTGGACCGGCTGGACGAACTGAGGCCTGCCGCGCCTCAACTGGCGGTCCGCGAAGTGATTGCGCGCCGCAACGGCGGGGCGGGAGCGCGGGCGGCGGGGTCCCGCGGGCCGGCCACCGGCCGATCTGCGGAACGCGAACGGGGTGGACCGGGGTATTGGGTGGCCCCCTCAACCTTCGCCAGGAGTCTGAATCATGACGCGCATCCATGCATCCGTACCCGCTGTCGCGGTCCTCACCTTGCTGACCGCCGTGTCGGCGCTGCAGGGCCAGGAAGAGTCACGCGCCGTCGCCGACGGCGGCATCAAGGTCGCCGGCTGGATGGGGAAGATCGACGCTGCCGAAGCGGGCAGGGGCATGAAGCTGGAGAACGCGAAGCTCGCGCAGGACGGTGATGCGCTGCACGTCACGACGGGTCCCGCCGTGACCTACTGGAACCCGGCGAACACGGCGAGCGGCAGCTACACCGTGAAGGCGACGTTCACCGAGCCCGAGTTCATGAACCTGAACGACCACCCGCACCCCTACGGCATCTTCATCGGCGGCAACGACCTGGGCACGGACAAGGAGAGCCTGCTGTACTGCGAGGCCTACGGCAACGGCACGTTCATCGTGCGCGGATTCGGGCCCGCGCCGTTCCAGGTGAACGGCCGTCGCGGCGAGGCAAACGACGCGGTGCACAAGGCCGCGGGCCCGGGCAAGCCGGTGACGCAGGAGATCGCGATGACCGTGACGTCCGACAACGTCTCCTGCGCGATCAACGGCAAGACGGTGGCGACCTATCCCAAGTCCGACGTCGTCGGCGCGGGCAAGCTCACGAGCACCGACGGCGTGTACGGCATTCGCTTCGGCCACAACACCGAAGCCAAGGTCACCGGCCTGGCCCTGTCGAAGATGTAGTCCGCCCGGTCTCCGCCAGCCGGCCGCCCGATCCCCCACGTGGCTGGTCGGCTGGCGGAATCCCCCTCCTTTTCTCGCTTGCAGAGGAGAAGGCTCGCGGCACGGTCCGTCGAGCCGCTCTTCTTGCCGATCGGGATTCCGTGCCGAGGAGGTTCCCATGCCAAAGACCGTCGCTCGCGCGGCGCCGCTCTTCGTACTCTCGCTGTCCGTCGGTCTCGTCGCCTGGAGCGCCGAGGGCGCGCCAACGGCCGCCGCAGATCCCTGCACATCGATCTCGCCGCGTGTGCTCGACGCGTACGCCCGCCAGATCGCGCAGGCGCAGCGTTTCGCAACCAGTGACGCGGCTCGCAACGGGACGAACGGGCGCTACGCCGTCGCCGCCACCAACAGCCGCGACCTTCTCAAGCGCGCGTACGACCGCGCCCTGGCCGCCGTGCGCGATCTCAGCGCGGCCGATCCGACGGTCACGACCGCGGCCGAGGCGGGCCAGACGAAGGAGCACGTGCGCACCATCATCGAGCTGCTGCCGCAGGCCGCGCACTGGTCCATCATCAGCGAGATCTACCACGACAGCCGGGACGCGCGGCAGGCGTTCGAGGGCAGCGTCGCCGCGATCGCGCGCGGCAACGAGATCTTCGCCGAGGCCGGCCGCTGCTATATGGATGGCCTGTGATGCGCGCTCACGCGGCGGTGGCAGGTTCGGCCGCCGCCGCGCGGGCTACGTCCGCTCGACGCGCAGCGCGACCGCGGGATTCACGGGGCGCTGCCGCGAGCCAGAGCTCAGCCGATTTGAAGCGTTGGAGCGGTCACTCCTCGCGGTAGAGAAAGGCCGCAATGTACGACGCGATGAGCAGCCCGAAGAGGAAGAAGACCGCACTCATGAACAGGTAGGTCCACCCCCACATGCCCATCACCGTCATGCCGAGATACAGCAGGAGGCCCACGATCCAGACCTGCAGCCCGGCGATCATCGCCGTCCTCGGCCCGGGCCCGAAGCGCGGCCGCACCATCGCGTAGGTCCACGCCAGCACGATGCCGAACACCAGGTCCATGGCGATGAACGTGACCATCGTGGCGGCACCCTCGAGGTTTGCCGCAAGACCCGGGTTCAGCGCGTTCAGCGCAGCCTCGTTCCGCGCCGCCAGGATCACGCCGTTCACCACGTAATCGTAGACCGCCAGAACCACGCCTCCTGCGAGCCCTCCGACGACGACCTTCTGAGTGTTGATGGCCACGTTGCCTCCTCACTGGTTGGGTGCGGGGTGGATGCTGCGCGGGATGCCGGGAGCCGGATTCGCCCCGGTTCGTCCAATGTAGGACGGCACCGGCTCCGCAACCATGGTTACTCGGACCTCGTCGCCTCGAGAATCAGCCTTCCAGGTAGCGCTTGAACCACTGGATCGTGAGCGGCCACGCCTCGCGCGTCGCGGCCATGTTGGCGCCGTCCTGCCCGTCCTGCTGGCGCAGGAAGCCGTGGCCCGCGCCCTCGAACATGTGCGGTTCGTACGTCTTGCCCATCGCCTTCATCGCGGAGTCCGCGGGTGGCACCGTTGCGCCGACGCGCGCGTCGTTGCCGCCGTAGAGGCCGAGCACGGGCGCGCGGACGTTCGAGAGCGACGCCGTGGCCGGCGACGTCCCGTAGTAGACCACCGACGCGGACAGGTCCGGGTCCGCGACCGCGTAGCCGAATGACGTGCCGCCGCCCCAGCAGAACCCGACGATGCCGTATTTCTGCGTCGCGGCCGGCAGCGCCGTACCCCAGGCGGCCACGCCCTTCAGCCAGCGGTTCACGTCCTCGGGCGTCAACTCGCGGATCAGTGAGCGCGCCGCGTCCGCGTTCACCTCGCCATCGGGCGCGAGCGGCGGGTTCTTCATGGTGAGCAGGTCCGGCGCGATCGCGATGAAGCCTTCCGCCGCAAGCTGGTCCGTCACCGCGCGGATCCAGTTCGAGAGCCCGAAGATCTCGTGCACCACGAGCACGACCGGCGCCTTGTCGCTCCGCTCCGGGTACACGACCCACGACCGGATGCTGTCGCTGCCCACGTGCACCATCACCCACTCGCCGTGCCGCGGCGAGCTCTCGATCCGGGCGACGGCGGCATCTCCGGCGGGCGGCAGGCCCGCGTCCTGGTCCGAGGCGGCGGCCGCCGCGCTCGCGGGCATCGCCTTCTCCGACGCCGCGTGTCCGTCCTGCCCTGCCGCCGCGCCCTCGTTGGCAGCGCGGGACCGCATCACGCCGAACCCGATCGCGATGAGGATGACGATGGCTGCGGCCACGTTCCGTGAGCTCATGATGCTGCCTCCGGGGATCTGGACTGGGGATGCGTTCGCGACGCCGGTGGATCTCTACCCGCGAGGTGCGGCCGGGATCTGTACGGGGCGATCCGGCCGGATGTCTACCCGATGAGCCGGTACTGTTTCCCGGCCTCCGAGGGCACCTCGTGGCAGGTGCGGCAGCGCGCCTCGTACGATTCGAGCCCGCCGACCTGGATGGTGGGGCCTTCCGCGGCGGCCGGTTTCCCGTTGATCAGGCGCTGGTTCCGTGTGGCCAGCTGCCCGCACCGGACACAGATCGCGTGCAGCTTGTCGATCCGCTCCGCGACCGCCAGCAGGGCCGGGATCGGCCCGAACGGCTGGCCCCGGAAGTCCATGTCCGTCCCCGCCATGATCACGCGTAAGCCACGGTCCGCCAAGGCGTTGGCTACATCGACGATGCCATCGTCCAGGAACTGGACCTCGTCCACCGCCACCACGGAGGTGTCCGGCCGAACCCGTTCCATGAGCTCCGTCGAGGCCGAGATCGGCTCCGATGGGATGGCCCCGCCGTCGTGCGTGCTGACCGATGCAAGCCCACCGTAGCGCTCGTCGAGGTGCGACTTGAAGACCTGGACCTTCTTCTTCGCGATCGCCGCGCGACGGACCCTGCGCAGCAGCTCCTCCGATTTGCCGCTGAACATCACGCCGCTGATGACCTCGATCCAACCGCCGTTGCCCGCATAGTCCATGGCGCCGATTCTAGGGGCGGAACCGCGGGGTTGTCCATGCCGGTTCCGGCGGCGTGTCGCTCAGGCTTTCGAAACCGCTTCCGGTGCCACGCCCGATACCGTTCTGTCGCTTGACTTTCCGTGATCCGCCGGCCATGATGATCGCCGCGTCGTCAGTGACAGGTCGACGGTTTTGCGGACGTATCCTCGCTGGGCCCCTCCCCAGGTCCGCGTCGAACGCGTCGCTCCCGCATTTCACCGGTGCGGGCGCATTCGATTGCGGTCGGTCCGAAGGACAACACGGAGCACACTGGGATCGAGATGGTCGCACCCGAGCGGAAGGGCTACGCCTTTCATCTGACCCTCGACGCGGCGGAATCGCTGCTGCGCTCGCTCGTCGGTGTCGCAGGCGTATCGCTGAAGGCGGACGCCAATGGCGTGTTGCGCGGCGTCGTGATCCGACCGGGGCCGGACGTACCCGCGCACCGGGTCAGCCGCGACGTGCTCTCCGCCCTCAAGGCGCGCTTCGGCCTGAGTCTCGATCCGGACGCCATTACCATCATCGCCCCGGAGGCCGACACTGAGATACAGCGTCCGACCGGCCGGGAATGGCCCGATTCTTCCGTCACGGGAACGGCCCGCGATCCGGACGAGCGGAAACGGAACGGCAACGTCCCTGCAACAAGTGAATCGGTGGTGACTTCGAGTGCACCCGACCCGGCGGCGGGCTCGTCCGGACTCCCGGAACAGGCGGATCATCACGCGCCGGATTCGCCGGGCGGGCGGACGCCGCCCCGGCTCGGTGTCGTGGCCGGTCACGTGGGTCCCGTGAGCCTCCTGCCGCAGCTCGAGAGCGCCGAGGTCGACACGCTCGAGCGCGGCGTTCGTTGCCGGATCACGGTCGCCGTCGGCGACGAGCGCTTCCACGGCGTCGCCGAGGCCACCGCCGGTTTCACCGCGGAGGCAGAACTGGCCGCCCGCGTAACGCTGGACGCGTTGCGGTCGGCACGGATCCCGCCCGACCCGCTGCAGTTTCAGGGGGTCGCGCTGCTTGACCTTGCGGGACGACCCCATGTGGCCGTATCGCTGGGCTTCTGGAACGGAACTGAATTCGAGCCCCTCGCCGGCGCCGAGCCGGTCCGCCAGTCCGTGGCGGACGCAGCCGCTCGCGCCGTCATCGGCTCCTTGATCGCGTACATGGGTGCGGCCGGGCACGGCGCCTGACCGCGTAACGGAAACCCAGGAGAACGAACCAGGGAAAACGGAGCCCCCGAACGCCGGAGCGAAGCCCCAGCACAGCGAAGTGAGCGGAGCGCCGCGACCAACAACGGTCGACGTCACTCCGAAGGAGGTGATGCTGGGTGGAAGCCTTTACGATTTCTTGGGAGCGCTCTTGAGCGTTCTGACCTGCGGATTCATCACGATTTAGGTGCGTTTGGGGGCTCCAAACTCAAAATCATGACCCTCGTCGTCCGCGCATTCTTTGCATTGACCGCGCTGCTCGCTCTAGCGCTTGGGCTCTCAATACCTGGGGGAGCCTCCGACTTTCAGTCTGCCGAAGTTTTTAACGTCGCTGCCTTCATTGCGATTGGGATCCTCGCCGAAGGTATGGCTATTGACTTTCGTTTCGGGGCCGGTAAGCAGGCTCCGAGATCATCACTCGCTTTTCTACCTTTTCTATCTAGCATCGTCATATTCCCGCCGCGATTGGCGGTAGCCATCGTGGCTTCAGTCGTCGCATTCTCCCAGTTCATTCTACGTCGAAACGACTTCTACCGCGGAACATTCAACGTGGCGATGGGGTCTTTGTCCGCCTCGATGGGGGCTCTGGCATACATGTTGTTTGCCGGAACGACCCACGCTCAGCAAACAAGTTACATAGGCTATTTCGCACTCGCGGCTGCGTTCTTCAGCACCAACGTGCTTTTGAGCAGCATCGCTCTAGCCCTACTGCGCCACCAATCGATTCGCCAAACCCTCGGGCAGGTTGCTGGGAGCCGCGGTGCCAATCTCTGGTATGATCTTCTAGCCAGCCCTATCGCCTTAGTGCCCGCGGCCATGTACTACCAATATGGCAATTCGATCGGCTTGCTCATTATCATCCTCCCACTCCTCCTTATCCGATACTCCTACCTGTCCAAGATCCAATTGGAGGAAGCCAACCGCGATCTCCTCACGGTTCTCGTCAAGGCAATCGAGACAAGAGACCCATATACCTCTGGTCATTCTGTCCGTGTGAAGACACTCGCCCGAGCGATTGCCGAAGACCTCGAGATTCCGCTCCGCCAAGTTGAACGCGTCGAGACGGCAGCCCTACTCCACGACATTGGCAAGATTGACGCTGTCTATGAGGCAGTAATCCGGAAGCCGTATGATCTCAACTCTGACGAGAGGGAGTTGATCCGGACGCACGCAACGCGCGGTGCTGACCTGCTGGAAAGTCTTAGTTCAGTACACGCGGACGTCATTCGAGCCGTCCGACATCACCACGAACGATTCGATGGTTCTGGATACCCTACTGGACTTAAGGGTGATGACATTCCGATTTCCGCTCGGATCATCATGCTTTGCGACTCCATTGACGCGATGCTATCCGACAGACCCTATCGAAAAGCTCTGTCCATTGAAAAGACCCGCCTTGAACTTCTTCGGTGCTCGGGAACGCAGTTTGACCCGGCGATAGTGCGGGCGATTCTGCAGCGCGATACGCTCGAACGAGCATCCTGGCTCGCCGAGCGTCCCGAAACATCTACGGCGATCACCGCTCTCTCGCACTCGGCCTGAGCCGTGTCCCCTCCGGCTATGGCCGGATCGTACGATTTCGTGCATACTTGACACAACGCAGACGTAGTCGATCTGACAACTCAGCCGAGTAGAGTGCCGTGCGTCGGATTTCCTTGAAACCACTGACTACCAGCTTGTGCGTGCGTACCGTCGGTGTGCCCACTTTCGAACTCGACGGTGCCGTTGTCGCTAGCGGCGAAAGCCTATTTACCGCGGTACTCTTTTACCTGTCCTGGCAAGCTCCACGGCCCGTTCTGCGCAGTTCGCTCGGAACGCTCTTTTGGCCGGGGCAGTCAAGCGCCCGATGGCGACATTGCCTCAATCAACAGCTATCCCGCATTCGCAAGGTCCTTCCTTCTTGCGTAACGTCTGTTGAAGACTTCGTCTCAATTGCTACCTTGTCCGTATCCATTGATGCGAAGGACGTAATCGTTGCCGATGGCTTCGGCGTGGATTCAGAATCGCTCGTGCGGCTCGCTCTTGATTTCCCCGGTCTTTGGCAAGGACGATTCGGCCGTTCCTTTGACGACTGGCTTGTTGGCCTTTCCGCAAAGCTCCGCGATACGGTTATGCGGGTTCTTTGGAGCAGCGAACGCGATGCGATCCGAAAGGGCGACTGGACCTCGGTTAGGAGCGCGTGCAATCATATCCTCGCTATCGACGACAGCGAACCTGTCGCGCACCACGACCGGGCTCTTGCTGTTGCTGTGGACAGCAGTCTCCGTGCTGCTTTGACGTTGCTTCGCCAAGCTCCACGCTCAGCGCGGCGACAGTTTCGGAAGTCTTTTGATCCAATTGCCCTCGCGACGCTTGATCGAACGGGCTTCCAGCTCCGTAACCGCAGCCAAGAGATCGGAGCCGCTCAGTTTGTGGGAAGAGAGGCCGAGTATCAGGAACTCATTGCCGCGTGGTCCAGCGTGAAAGAAGGAAGCTTTCGGCTCGTCGTCGTCCGTGGCGAAGCCGGCATAGGTAAGACGCGCCTTGCTGAGCGGATTCTTCGCTTCGCCGCCCTGCAAGGCGGCAGAATACTACCAGGTTGCGCCATTGAAGCTGAGCAATTGCTCCCGTACGCGGCCCTTCGCGAATGCATTTCCGACATTCGGCCTGCGGAACGCGACGCCATTGCGCCGTGGGCTCGCGAGGAGCTGGTCCGGTCCCTTGATCGGCAGACCAGCGAGCTTTCTCTGGACGAGCAACACGAACCCACACGAGTAACGGAAGCTTTGCGGGATCTTCTCCACCGTCTCTCCGAGCGATCGCCGGTCGTTCTGTTCATTGACGACGCCCATTGGGCCGATTCGGCGACGCTCGCTCTGTTGTCGACCCTCCAGCGATCGCATCCGGCTTCTCTTCTAATCGTCCTATGCTATTGCCCAGCCTATCTCGGTTCCCCGTTGTTACTCGGCCAGTCTGCGGTCCAACATGCTGCGTACCGCGCTGTCGACCTCGGTCCTTTTCCGGAAACCGAGGTTGAGGCACTTTTCGATTCCATTGACCGCAATCTCGGTTGTATTACGGAGCCCGCACTTCGCTACAGGTTGCAGAAGCTAGTCGGAGGGCGGCCCCTATTTCTCGCGGAATTGATACGCGCACTGCCGCGGAAACCATCCCGTCGTGCGGACGTTGACATTGTCTTGGCGCCAGCGGAACTCACGTCCGTTTTGCCGACTCGGATTCTCGATTTCTTTGAATCGCAACTACGTTCGATCAGCCCTGACACTCAACGGCTCTTGTTGTGTCTTGCGGCTATTGGGATGACGGTTCATGGACGTTTGGCGCAGCGGACGCTAGCTATGTCAGACGAGCAATTCCATGCTGCCGTTTCGGAAGCTGTCAGATTCCGTTTAGTGCGAACGGCCGGGGATGAAATCGCCTTTACGCATGATATTGTCCGCGAGGCGGTAGTGCGTCATCTGAATTCTGTTGAACTTTCACATATGCACGAGAGCGTCGCGAGGGTTCTGCAGTCGATATACGATAGGCCTGCGGCTGTTATTGCGTACCATTTTGATCGGGCTGGGTGCAGAGTGGAGGCCGTGCAGGCGTATACGCTTGCCGCTCAGGACGCGGAACGTGGAGGATCCCCGCGAAATGCCGAGGCGCACCTGAAGCGGGTTGTGGATCTTGTTGGAGATACCCCGACCGGCCTCCGAGCCCAACGTGAGCGTTTGCGCTTATTGTGCCGGCTTCGAGACTTTGAGGAGGCCCGGCCGCTCGCCGCGGTTCTCCGATCGATGTTTCGCGAAGTCGATGACAGAGAGGGTCTATTGAGGTGTGACCTAGTTGCGTTCGCGACTGCTTTTTACTCGGGCTACGGCGGCCCGGCGGAAGCCCTTCTCGGTAGAGCGATCGATCTTTGCGTTTCCGCTCAGGAAGTCAACGACGGAATCGAGGCGGCTGAGGCGGTGTGTTTCGCGGCCGAGGCTGCGCATGACCTGGGCGATCATCAGTTCATGAATGCATTTTTGCCGGCCATGCGTAGCGCGGGAGAGTGCTTTGACGACCCGGCTGCATCCGCGATCGTCCTTGCTGCTTGTGCTAACCTCTATCTCCTTGGTGTGGACGCGGCCGTTGCACTTCAGATCGCGGCGTCTGCTTCGGGGCGCGCACGTGGTGCTCCGAATAGGTCCGCCTTGGTTCGCGCGTTGGGTGCTCACGCTAATGCTCTGACCGGATTGGGGCGCTTCAACGAGGCCCGGACGCTGCTCGAGGAAGCGGTGGAGATTGCTGCGAAAACCGGCATGGTTCGCGACTTGTGCGGAATGCAGACCAATCTCGGCGTCGTGCTCGCGGAGCAAGGGGATGCCATGGGTGCTCGGAGGCTTCTTGAAGAAGCATTCATCTTTGGCGACCAACATCAACGCATGTTCCTTCGAGCCAATCTAATTAGGTGTGCGTACGAAAGCGGCGACTTGGAGAGTGCGTACGAGGGTGCGGCCGAACTCAGGAACGAGAACCAGATGCTACGTGCCCCGTGGGTCGATGCGGCATGCTTGACGTTCTTGGGCCTTTGTTCCTTGGAATCAGGACGGAGGTCCAGCGCCCTTGACTACGGCCTGAAGCTTCTTGAGTTGGTAGAGACAGTCGCGTATGCCGGCGTTGATTTGTCATTTTCTGCATTGTTCTTGGCTGCATTCGCGCGGGAGTTTGGACGCACTAGCCGCATTGTGCCGGTTGTAGAACGGGTCATGAAGGGTCCCTTTCTTGCGGCATTGTTGAGGGCCCAAATTGCTCAAGTGGAATTAATATCCTTGGATATTCCTAGAGCTGACGCGCGGATCATGCTTGAGGAGATTGAACACCAAGCCAAGATGACTGGGGCGTATGCAGTAGCCGCACGAGCATCTCGTGCGCTTCGTGAAATCGACCTCCGGCGCCCCTGACCTCATGGCGGCAGTGCCACCGCACCCGCCGCCACTTCCCGCCGCAGCCACGCTTCCACGATCCACTCCCAACCGAGCCGCTCGCGGACTTCGGAGGGGCGATAGCCGATCATCCGCTTCATTTGGTTGCTCAACGTGAAGCCGTCCGGGTAGCCGGCCCGCGTGGCGATCCGGAAGATCGCGGACGAGTCGTTCTGGAGTCGGATTCCGACGTGCAACAGGCGCGCGAACTGAAGCCAGTGGGAAGGAACCGGAACCCGGGCCGCGGCGAAGTGCCGGCCGAGCGTCCGCCTGGACGTGTACATCCGACGGGCCAGACGGGTGATGCTCACGACTTCGGGCGCGAGCTCGAAGATCCGCTGGACCTCCCGCGCGAGTTCGTCGGAACGGATGACGCCACGCCTGCGGAGGTATCGGGTGACGGTCTCCGCGAGCGCCCTCGGCGGCGCGGCCAGCACTTCGCGCAACCGGTCCGGCGTACCCAGGTAGGCCGACGGCAACACGGTTCGTGGTTCGAGGGTCCGGACCTCCTTCAACAGCGGAAGCGTCCGGGCGATGTGCTGTGCGGGCGGCAGGAGGACGATCAGCGGTACTCCGGCCGGCCGTTCCCGAAGCCGGTCGTACTCGTCCTGCTGCTCGATGCCGTCCAGCAACCACCAGATCAGGGCAAACCCCGCCGGGGCCGCCCCGTCGAACGCCCGGTCCACCCCACCATTGAACCCCGCGTAGGGCGGCCCGAACAGCCGCAACCGGCCCTCCACCGCAAGCGGTCCCATCTCCACCTCCCTGTTCGGGTCTCTGACGCCGCACCTTCCTTGACGCGCCGGCAACCTGCCACGCCCGCGTCATTGACCCGTCATCAAACCGTTGTTGAAAGGACCGCAACGACAATGAAAACAACAAGATGTGGATGTGGAGAAACGACGTGACTGCAAGTCCCACGCCGTTAGTGGGTTGACCCTTGACTGCTAATGGGCCTAGGTTGGGGAAGCCAGTCGAAGGAATCCCCCCCCCAACAAGTGAGAATGCCTATGCTGGTCCGCAGCCGCATGACCACCCGCCTGCACATGGTCTCGCCGGAAACGACGATCGCCGATGCCCTGACCCTGGCCCGGGCGGAACGGATCCGCCATTTGCCCGTCATGGAAGGGGCGAAGCTGGTCGGCCTCGTGACGGACCGGGATCTCCGGTCGGCGGTCCCGCCCGCGTGGAGCGACGCGGAGGACTACCGGAAGAGCGTGTCCACGAAGCAGGTCAGCGAGGTGATGTCGAAGGCCGTGATCACGGCCACGCCAATGACGCCGGTGGAAGAAGCGTCGAAGCTGATGTACGAGAACCGGATCGGCTGTCTGCCGGTGACGGAGGGCGACAAGCTCGTCGGAATCATCACGGAGACCGACCTTCTCCGTTCGCTGGTCGAGCTGTTCGGCGCGAACCATCCGTCGGCGCGCATCGAGATCCGGATGCCGAACCGGGCCGGCGAATTGGCCCGCGTGGTCCGGGTGATCGGGATCGAGCACAAGGTGAACATTGGCGGGCTGGTCGTTCCGCCGGCCGAGTCGCCGGACTACGCGACCGCGATCGTGCAGCTCCAGACGCCGGATCCGCTTCCGATCGTGGAAGCGCTGAAGAAGCTCGGGTACGTGGTTGGATGGCCGTCGATCGACCCGGACACCGCCGAGTTCGTGGGGACGAGCGCGGGCGTGGCCGCCGCGACCGAGCGCGTGCGAGAAGCCGTACCGAACTAGGGCCGGACCTGGCCGGTCACCGGCCTCATCCGTCGGGACCCCGTCGCCGGGGTCCCGGCCCTTCCGAGGCAATCCCTGTTTCATCCGGACAACAGACACGACCTCCGACGCCCGAACCGGCCTCGTTCCGGCGGGCGCGTCGTCGCCCTACATTCCGGTCACGATGAAGGACGAACCCAGGGACCAGCGGCCGAAGCTGCGGTTGACGCAGCTCTCGCACGGCGCCGGCTGAGCCTGCAAGCTCGGCTCGGCCGAGCTCGCGCAGGTGCTGCGCCATGTCGCACCGTTCGCGGACCCGGCTGTGCTCGTCGATACGGGCACGGTCGATGACGCGGCCGTCTACCGCATCGCGCCCGACCGGGCGCTGGTGGCGACCGTCGATTTTTTCACGCCCATTGTGGACGATCCGTACGATTACGGCCGGATCGCGGCGACGAACGCGCTGTCCGACATCTACGCGATGGGCGCGCGTCCGCTCTTCGCGCTCAACCTGGTCGGATTCCCCCGGAAGCTGCTGGGCGACGACACGCTGGGCCGGATCCTGGAGGGTGGGGGCGACGTCGCGCGCGACGCCGGCATCCCGATCCTGGGTGGCCACTCCGTGGATGACGCGGAGCCGAAGTACGGCCTCTGCGTGATCGGCGAGGTGCACCCGGACCGCATTGTCCGGAACTCGATGGCCCGCCCGGGCGACGTGTTGCTCCTGACCAAGGCGATCGGCACCGGCATCATCGCGACCGCGCTCAAGCAAGGCGCCGCGCCGACGGAAGCGATCGAAGCGATGATCGCGTCGATGACCACGCTGAACCGCGCCGCAGGCGAGGCGATGCTCGAGGTTGGAATCGACGCGGCGACCGACGTCACCGGGTTCGGGCTGCTCGGGCACCTGCACTCGATGCTCCGGGCCAGCGGCGTCAGCGCGCGGATCGATGCGACGTCGGTGCCGCTGCTCCCCGCCGCGCTCGAGCTGGCCGGAGAGGGCTACGTCCCCGCCGGCAGCACCCGCAACCTCGCCGACCTCGCGGATCACGTCGCGTGGGCGGACGGGATCGACGACGCGATGCGCATCGTGCTGTGCGATGCGCAGACGTCGGGCGGGCTGCTCATTGCGGTACCGGCGGAGAAGGCGGACGCGCTGATCGATGCGCTTGCGGCCGCGCCGACACCGGTTGCGGCGCGGATCGGCGAGGTGGTGGAGGGACGGGCGGGCGTGATCGTCGTCGCCTGAGGAAACGCCGTGGCTCAGGTGCGCTTCCCGGCGCGTAGCCGGGCGACCAGATCGGATCCGGCGACGTCGCGCTCGCGGTCCCGTCGAGGAAGGAAGAACACGGACTCCCCGGCGAACAGCGTGTCGAGCGCCGTGCGTTCGTGGTCGAAGCGGCTGCCGCCGCAGCGCGGACAGCGCCCGTCGCGCGGCACGAGGTCCTCGATCCAGCCCGCGCCGGGACACGAGCGGCAGAAGACGGTCGGCCGTATGCGGCGGCGGGCGAGCGGGATCGCCGGCGCCACGACGAGACCGATGACCAGGGCGCCGACCAGCCCGGCGATCCAGTCGATGGCGGGCGGATACTCGCACTCGACGAGGTACCGGACTCCGTCGCAGTAGCCGAGCCAGGCCGCGAAGAACGGCTCCTCGTGGTTGGCGCCGCCGATCAGCGCGCCGGAAAGGAGAGCCACACCGATGAGAGCACGTTCGCGACGCCGAAGCCCCCGTGGAACGGCTCGTTGCGGGTGCGTATCGCGACGACGCAGAGGGCGATCTTGAGCGCCCTGACGATGATGTACTCGGGCCCGAGGCTGGCAAAGTACGCTTCGCCCTTGAGCAGCGTGTCGATCACGTCGATCGTCTGAAAGACGATGAAGATCCCGAAGAACCACGCCCGGCGCGAGTAGTAGTAGCCCTTGAACCCGTCGTAGCGGTCGAGGTTGGGCGGGAAGAGCATGGCGCAGAGGAGGTAGAGGCCCACCGCGAACAGGATGACGAACACGTAGACCTGGAAGGTCCATACCTCGAGATGCTTCAGGCGGAATTCCCACCACCACCAGAACACCGCTGTGAGGAACATGTAGAACACCCAGACGAGGTGGACCCAGTAGGGTCGACCCGCCTCGGGGTCCTGGAACATGCGCGCGGTTCCCTGGAGGAGATGCGTGATCCCGAGGCCCACGATGATCGACGTGAGGACCGCAACGTACTCGAACATACCCATTGTCAGAACCTCCGCGTCGCCTTCGGCGGCGTGAACGCTTTGCGTGCGCGAGATCAGGCAGGCACGTAAACCAGCCTGATCACATCCCCGCCAATCCGATCAGCGGCCATGAGACGGAGCGGCGGCCGCGGTCCGGCGAAATACGGTTTGCCGTGACCGAGCACGACGGGGTGCAGGTAGATCCGATATTCATTGATCAGACCGAGATCGGTGAGGCTCCCGGCCAGGTTCGGACCGGCAACCTCGATCTCGCCGTCGCGTTCGGCCTTCAGCTCGCGGATCGCGCGCTCCAGATCACCCTCGATGAGCCTGGCGTTGGGACCGACAGATCGCGACGAGCGCGAGACGACCCATTTCGGCTGGTTCCGCCACGCCGCCGCGAACGCCTGTTCGTCTGCTTCCCACTCGGGATGATCGTCATCCCAGTAACGCATGACCTCGTACATCCGGCGGCCGTAGACGCTGCCCGCCTGCGCCTCCGCTTCCTCGATGAAATGGCGGAAGAGCGTCGGTCCCGGCGCAAACGCCATGTGGTCGACGTAACCGTCCAGCGACTGGTTCATTCCGAACACGAGCCTGGCCACACACCACTTCCTTTCCCGACGCGGCGCATTCAGTACGGCGCGCGTGCGGTCAACTTCCTCCCGACCGACGCGATCGGGCAGCTACTTCCACGGGTCGAACGTCGGAGCGGTCTCCTCCCGGATCACGACGACGCCGTCGAAGTATTCCGACCAGTCGGCCTCGGTGAAGCGGCCCATCAGGCGCGACGGAACGAGACCGATGCCGCGGAGCGACGACGCATTCAGGAAGGTCCACGGTGCGTTGCCCTCGGTCGCCCGCGCTTCGAGTGAGCCCGGTGGCGCCTCCGGCAACGGCCGGCTCGGCTGCCCCGCCATCGAGGACCGGCCCGCGAACGCGGTGAAGCCGACAACGGCCAGGCGTTGTCCCCACCGCGCGGCGAGCCGGGCACCGAGCGGTTGCCGCGGAAGCTCCCCCTGCTTTCTGGCGGCGTGTACAGTGGCCGTCCAGATGATCACCTTGCTTCCCGCGGGCATGCGCCCGATGTGCCAGAGTGCGTTGCGGTACATTGCCGCGTCGCGGTCCGGCGCCGCCGGGTCGCCCCGCTGGCGGTCGGCGTAGCCGGCGAAACTCTCGAGCATGGCCTGTTCGGGCGTGCCGCGATCGCCGTCCGCACGGGCGCGGGCGGCCGCGGCACCCTGTACGCATTTCTGGAGGCGAACCTTCTCCGGCCCGTCGAACGGCTTGTCGTCGTCGTATCGCCAGTAGAGGTGCCGCGCGACCGCGTCCTCGCACCCGGCCGCGTCCTGCGGTGCGGACGATGCCGCCACGAGACCCGGCAGGGTGGCACGGGCGAAGTCCGACGTCACACTCACCTGGTCGTCGATCCCGCCGAGCACCAGCCTGCCCTCCGTCGCGCGCTGGAACAGCCATTGACGCCAATCGGCGAGCTCGCGGGTCCACCAGAAACGGCCGATCGCTCGATCGAGCTGCGAGGCGACGGCCGTGTGTCGCTCCACCGCCTGCTGGAAGCCGACGAAGTCGTACATGGGGGCCTCGAAGAGCAGCACGTCGAAGCCGCATTGATCGACCAGCCGCCGGACGATCCCCGCCTTCGCCTGGAACGCGCGGGCTTCGCCGTGACTGGGCAGCTCGCCCAGGATCACGACCTGCCTGCCGCAGACGGCGTCCGCGACTGTCGCCGCCAGCGAGTCGGGGTCAGCTTGCCGGGCCCACGCGGCAGACGGGACGGCCAGCAGGCTGTGGAATGCGACGAGGCGGATCAGGCGCCGTCGGCGGTACGTTGACGCGAGGTGCATTGGCAATGTCGGTGCTCTCCGGAATGTTCCCTACCTGCTCCCGAGCTCCGGTCGCTCGGCTTCCAGATAACTGGCAAAGGCCGGCGTCACCATTGATCTGACCTCCGGCCACATTCGCTCGAGAAACAGGCTGTGCAGCAGATTGGTCCAGCCCAGCCGTTCCAGGGCATTGGCGTCGAGGAGCTTCTGCTCGACCTGCAGGTAGACCGTCTCGTAGAGCCGGATGTTCGCGAGGGCGTAGGATCGGAGCAGGTAGACATCCGACGCATTGAGATTCGCCCAGGACGCGGAGTCACCGGTGGCCGCAATGTGGATCAGGTCGTTGAGTGCGCGGTCATTCGCTCTGCCCATCCAGTTGTCGGCCACGGCGACTCCAAGCTCCTGGTACGCCGCCGCTCGGGCCGCGATCGTGCTCTCGCGGAGCTCGAGACCGACGAACACGAGCGAAGCCACCACGCCGATGAGCGCTACGGCTTCCCCGACTTCCCGGATGGTGCGTTTGGGCATGGTCAGCAGTCAGGCTATTTGAAGTGAGGTCCCGAGCAGGAATCCGTCCCACGTCACCAGAATCACGAAGAGGGTCAATGGGCCGCGCCTCGAGGTGACGATGAACCAGGATCCCCGATGATACGAGCGAGCAGGCAGGAAGGCGAGTCAGTACACACCGAACCAGGCCAGACAGCGAGCGAAGCGAGCCGCCCTCAATGCTCTCGCCGACAGCAGCCATTCCTCGTCGGAAAGCCTCGCGGGGAGCCTGCGTCCATCTCAACTGAGGTCATACTCTGCCTCGAGCGCGGCGACGAAGCCGGCATTAAATCGGTTGCGAATGCCTTTCCATGCCCCACATTGCCCAGCGCGCCCGAGGAGAGTCAACCAGCGTCAGGGCCTGACCGGCGAGTGCTCTGGTCGGCCAATGGCAGGTCCGGAAATGGAGTGCGATGGTGCTGGACCGCGTCGCGGACGCGGAGAGTCTGGCGGCACTGGTGCCACTGCTGCGAGACCCGAAGGCCGATGTCAGGCTTTGGGCCGTTCACTCGCTCGCCTGCGACCATTGCAAGGGCGACGTCGCCTGAACCGCCGGCCGGGCGTCGGACATCATTTCGGCACCCGCCGCTTCAGCTCCTCGAAGAAGTTCTGGACGAGGACAAAGCCCACGTCGTCGGCTCCGGAGCCCACAGGTCGAGCCAGCATGAATCGCTCATCATCCGGTCCGACGTCATAGAAGGGGTCCAGTGTATTGCGCGCGTAGTTCCTGAGCGGGACCGCGAATAGAGGGGTGACCCGCCCGCGCTGGAACGTGGACCCGCTCGTCGTGAACTCGGCCGACATCAGACGCGGCGGGGACGCGGACGGTGACCCCACCTGTGACGCGGGCTGGTAGTAGAAGAGCTCCCGGCCATTGTGCGCCCAGACGGGCGCCATGCCGCCATTGGTTGACACCAGCCACTGGCCGGCGTCCACGTCCGGGAACGGCACTACGAAGACCTCGTACCGCGCCCCCCCCTTGTTGGAGACGTACGCGAGCCACCGCCCATCGCGCGAGAGCGCCGGGGAGAACTCCTGGAATCCTTCATCCGCCAGGAGCGGAACAGGCTCACTGTCCTGGCCAGGACGGAAGGTGAAGATATCCCGCTGGCCGAGGCTCTCAGCTCCCTGCGCTCCGCGATAGAGGATCAGGGTCGTGCCGTCCGGCGTCACACCGCGAGCGAAGAAGCGACCGCCGACCACCTCCTCGACACGGCCCACGCCGTCCGTACGCAGCGTCCACACCTGGAAGTCCGGCTGGTCGTCGGCGCCGGGAACGACCCTCGCGGGCGCGGTGCCCGACACGAACGCGATCCGCTCACCGTCCAACCAGATCGGTTGTTCGTCAAAGCCGTCCTGAATTGTGAGGTGTGTCGGCTCGCCGTCGTCGAGGCTCATGACATAGACGTCCGTGTTCTCCGCCGCGACCGCGGTGAACGCGACCCGCTTTCCTTCCGGCGACAGCCTCAGGGTGGGCTGCCTGTCCGGCGCAATGAAGGAGTAACCGGGGACCGCGGCCGCCGGCTGGCCGGACCGTGTGACCCAGACGAATTCGAGCTCCTCCACGCTTCGTCTGCGCCCGGTTTGGTAAAGCAGCGTCCCGGTCTCCGACAGCGCGAACCCCGCCCCGACTCCCGAGCCCTGACGAACACCGGGAACGAGCGGAACGTGGGTGCCCGTGGGCTCCAGGCGCTTCAGGTCGAAAGACACCGCCATCAGCGTGCCATCTTCCGTTGTATAGACGAGGTGCCCGGACCTTGCATACCTGGCCCCGGCGCCCGCGAACAGATCGCGAGGCTCCCCACCCTCGGGCACCACGGCGATCCGGTTCCCTTCGGGTGACCGGACCGAAACCAGGAATCCGCGCCCATCGGGCAGCACGTCGGCCAGGCCGTAGGCTTCGGTCGGTGATCAGCGCCTCCGGCTCGCCGCCACCCGTCGCGGGCACGCGCTCGATGCCGCTACCGGCTTTGAGATAGTAGAGCATCCCGTCCGAGCCCCAGTTTTTCAACGCGATGCGCCCCGCAAAACTATTGGGGTCGCCGACCGCATTGACCACCGTGTGGGGCGGACCTCCCTCGAGTGCCACGGTGCGCAAGGCGCCGTAAAAAACTGCGAAAGCCACCTCTCGGCCGTCCGGCGACAGTGCGAATGTCGTAGCACCCTCGGTGCCGCGAATCGGTGTCGCCTCGAGGTCGGCCCACCGTCGGATCCACAATTGTGGCGCTGTGTTGGACGGAGCCAGCCCGACGTAGACCAGTGCGGAACCGTCGGCTGTCAACTCAAAAGGCCCGTTCGGAATCTGCCCTTCCTCGAACGGTGACGAGAATCGGGCGACCGGGGCGGGAGGCTCGGGACGGAGCAGCAACCAGCCGAACGCGAGCGTGACGAGCGCGGTGCTGGCGGTCATGGCCATCGCCAGACGCTTCCACGGCCCCACACCCGCCGCGACTCCCGCAGCAGTCATTTCGCCGTGGCGGAAACCCGGATCACCCAGCGCCTTCGCGAAGTCCGTCGCCCCCGCGAACCGATCCGCAGGCACCTTCTCCAGCGCCTTGTTCACCGCGGCCTCGACGTTTGCCGGGACCATCCTGCGCTGTCTGGTGACCGGAGCGGGGGGCTCCGTGATGATCTTTCCCAGCACGGCCTGCGGCGTGCTCCCCGTGTACGGCGGCTCGCCCACGAGCATCTCGTACAGCACGCAGCCCAGCGCATAGATGTCCGTCGCGGGGCCGACGTGCGTCTCCCCGGTCGCCTGCTCGGGGCTCATGTAGTGGGGCGTGCCCAGGGACAGGCCCGTCTCCGTCAGCCGGCCGCCACCCGCCACACCCACCGCGAGCGCGATGCCGAAATCGGAGATGACAGGACGACCCGAGTGGATCAGGATGTTCGCGGGCTTGATGTCCCGGTGGATCACGCCCTGACCGTGCGCGTAGGCGAGCGCTTCGGCCACGTCCTTCGCGATCTGGACCGCATCCGCCACGGGAAGCTGATGCTCGCGGTCCAGGCGATCCGCCAGCGTCTCGCCCTCCACGTACGGCATCACGTAGAACAGGAACGAGTCCGCCTCACCCGAATCGAACAACGGCAGGATGTGAGGATGCTGCAGGTTCGCCGTCGTCTTGATCTCGGCCAGGAACCGCTCGGCTCCGACGACCGCGGCCAACTCCGGCTTCAGCACCTTGAGCGCGACCTTCCGCTCGTGCTTGATGTCATCGGCGAGGTAGACCGTGGCCATCCCGCCCTGGCCGAGCTGGCGCTCGATGCGGTAGCGCCCTTGGAGGGCCGCGTTCAGCTGAGTGATGGGATCAGGCATTCAAGAAAATAGCCTTCATCGCAGGGTTGGGCACCATCCCCCAACCTGGCCGCTGGGCCAACAAACTCGACATGTGCTGTGAGATCAGCGCTCAAAGGTGGAGTCGGGATTGTAACCAGTGAATCGTCGGCGCAGACCGGAACGTCCGGCGAACAATTGCCCCGGCGAAGAGCAGGCAGGTCGCTGCGCCGGCCCACGAAAACAAGCGGATGGGAACAGCTGTGAATAGCAAGCGTGTGAAACCGTCCATAGCGTCTACATCCGATGGATCCTGAGATCGTAGGGCGCATTGTTTTTCGGTCACCCCTTGCCATGCCGCAACGCGTGCGTTATATACTGAACCATATGGTTCAGTATTCGAGGACCCGACTTGATACTTCGTTCGCCGCGCTCTCGGACGCCACGCGGCGTGGCGTTCTGGAGCAGCTCGGACGAGCCGACGCCTCGATCACGTACCTTGCCGAGACGTTCCATATGACGCTCACGGGCATGAGGAAGCACGTCGGCGTTCTGGAGCAGGCGGGGCTCGTCACCACGGAGAAGATCGGGCGCGTGCGGACGTGCCAGCTGGGCCCGCGTCGATTGGAGGAAGAGACAGTGTGGCTGGAGAGGTACCGCCAGCGCTGGGACGAACGCTTCGACGAGTTGGACAAGGTTGTCGAGGAACTGACACGAAAGGAGAAGAGCGATGAACGCAAGAATCGAAAGTGAACCCGGACCCGTGATGAACCGCACCACGGTGGAACGGAAGTCGGACCGCGAGGTGGTTGTCACGCGGACCATCAACGGCCCGGCGCGCATTGTGTTCGAGGCATTTACGAAGGCCGAGCTGCTCAGGCGTTGGTGGGTGCCCAAGTCGATGGGAATGACCCTGCTGTCCTGCG
>CAWAYJ010000017.1:0-317671 GCA_963786235.1 uncultured Gemmatimonadales bacterium | reverse complement strand
CCCTCCATTCACGGTGATGCTGCGGCCTGGATAACGGTCCATCCACGTAATGACCCTGACGCCGGCAGAATCTCTCTCCACTAGAGACGAATCCCGCCGGCTATCAGAACAGGCGATTATGCCCAACGCAGACGCACTCAACGCCCACACAACGCTCATTTTGCATGCGTTAATCGATCGCTTGCATCCCGCAACGTTCATTTTCCACACCCCTCAGCGATCATGGTATGCACGTTCACTGCGCAGGTACCGCTGTTCCGCCTCCGAGTCCTGCGGAGTCGCTCTAGCGACGTCTGCTCCGCATGCCCTTCCGCAACGCCCCGACTAACTGTTATCGCTTCCGCATCGATTCAGCACGTCGGACTCTGGGCCCCTATCCCGCTTGAAACACCGCTCACAATTCTCGTCAGTCGGCCGGCCTGGTAAGACGCCGTGTGCCTGTTCTTCAGCCTTCTTCAGTATACTTGTACACGGTAGCAGGTACGTGTGGACAGCTATACGTGCACTCTGTTCCGTTTCCCAGCACTTGCATCAGAGCACAGGTATCCGTTTCTCCCGAAAACGTATACGTATCCGGGTCCACGCATGAATCTGGGTCTCCCCAATCCCCATCTCCAGGATAGCCATCCGCAGCGCTTGCGGCAACCGTGCTTCCGGCAATCAGGGCGACAGCGATCACCAGTTTGGAGGTTGTTCTCATCGCTCGTGTCTCCTTTCACGCTTTGAATATGTTGTACAATCCCACATGCGCTCACCAGGCCGGTCGCAACAGCAGGGAATCGCACCACGTCGGGTGCGTATCGCGAAACTTCATTAGCGCATTTCGGCCTCGCCCTACCTAATCAGTCTCTCCAATTCACTCATCACAAACATGCCGTTGTGGATTCCGTACTTGTACACCACCGTCGGTGTCGCGTGAACTCCGATCGTCACCGCAAGCTGTCTGTCGACCTGCAAAAGAGACTCGGTCTCCGGCGCATTCAGACACTTCGTGAAGGCATCGATGTCGGCGACGCCTGCCGCCTCGGCCTCACTCTTCCAGTCAGTCCCGCTGAGCCAGTTCCGTACCGACATGAGGTGCTTGTGCATCTCCCGGAATCTCGATTGCTTGCCGGCACATATTGCTGCTCGAGCCGCGCCGCCGGCGTGCACGTGCATCTGGAGAGGGTATTGGACGACCCGGACGCCGACTGAACGATGCATCGTGAGGAAGTCGTCTAGCGCTGCGTTCGCAATTCTGCAGGATGGACATTCGTAATCGACGAATTCCGCCAATTGCACATTGTCACCGCCTATCGAGAACTCTTGCCTATTCGCCAGACGAGGCCATTCACGGTGGATTGCAGCGCGTGTTTGATGCTCGGCCCACCATTTGTCTGCTGTTCGTCTAATCGGGCTGGGCGCGACAAATGCCGCGACACAAATCGCACCAATCAAGGCCACATCCGCTGCCAAGTCGATCCGATCTCGAACGCGCCGTGTCATACAACTATCCACACGCCCTCACCCACATCTCGCCCAAAGACCTTCTGGGCGAAGATGCAGGCGGTCTGAGGCCGCACTGGCAGGGCGGATATCACGCAATTGGTGGAATTGCACATCCCACAAACGCCAAAGACACTCCCGGACCAACCGTTCCATCCGCACTCTATACACTCCGAATCGCCATCGTTCAACAGGCAGGCCAAGCACCGCGAAACGGCCCCATTGGTACGAACACTCTCCGTACAGCCTGACCTATTCCCCGTGTTTCCTGCGCCTATCACGCCCTCCCACTGGTCGCCTCCAGGACACCGAAGATCACGGCGAGGGAAGCGAGCCTCAGCACATGCACGCGCTTCACAGTCTATCCTCCTGCGGTGATAGGAACGATGCACATATTCGACCAACTCCACCAAGGTGTTGTGATTGGCCTTGCTGCAAGGTAGTGACTTCGTCGCCGAGCTCAACGAGAAAAGGGGAACAGAATGATGGAAAACCGGAATTACCGTCGAAGGCAGCCACGCCCGCAACGAAATGGCTCGCTAAGAAGCTTCCGTAGTTCCATCATAGAAGCCGCATGAACGCACTCAGGACATACGCTCGAGGAACCTCGTGCGGGTGCCTCACCGGCTCGCCTGCCAGCCGCGCCGCCATTGACGAGAGCCTCACGCGATCGACATCCAAGCGAGCGGCCATTCCCTGCCATGTGGAGACGTCGGGAAACCGGTCGAGGCCGTAGAGTAGGAGTGCGGCTGTAACGACACAACGGGGAGTCACATCCGAATTGAGTTCATTCTCGAAGTGCTTCCGTAATGTTCGTGGAACGCAGCTGACGCATGGCAGCCGCGCCCACTCCGCAACCGTGGTGGGCGCCGGATACGCGTCGAGGAGCCCGATCAGAGCGTTCTTCATCCACGGCGAACGTGTGACATCGCGGATTAGCGCTTGAGCGAGCTGTGACCGCAATCTGCTCCCAACCACCCAAACCGCTTTCTTTAGCTGCTCGTGCGCGTCAGACAACCAGACGACCGAATCGGCCATTGATGGAGCCACGACCGTATTGTCAGCCTCCATGCGGGTGACGAGAACGAAGCTAGTCCACGGGTGTCTCAAGCGGAGAGTACTCAACGCGCGCGCAGTAGGTGTACAGCTTAACCGCTCAATCACCACCACTGCGCAATCCGCACCGCAAACGGACTTCGCGAATGCGGGCCATTCCCCGTGAAGCACTGTCGGAACGCCGGTCGCTGGCTCGACGAGGGCCCTCAGGTGCGGCGGGCAATATGCTACGACTCGCATGAAACACCTCTTGACGTCGATCACGTGAGCGCATGGATTCAGCAACCTGCACAAACGGGGTAGGCGGTACACCGAACGGGATCTTACTACGGCGTCCCGTACAACCGTCGAGAGCTGCGATCACGGCCATGGCCCTAGCGTTCACCAGTTCCGGCGCTCCGCCAGTGATTGGCCAACTCCACACTTCTTCACATGCCGCGAGGACCGAAGATTCGGGTGTGGTGGTCATCGGCCATGGTGCTGGAATTCCCCCGTTTCGATCCACTCGTACCGAATCAACGACCAACAGTCAGCTGTAAGCCCCTCCATCACATACCGATAGGGCAGCCACCCGTAGCCCCGCTCTCCCCAGTCCTCACCCCACGAATTCCGAATTAGTAGAGCACCACGGGTCTTCGGCCCGACAGGATCTGGGTTCGCGATCACTCTACGATCGTCATATCCGACCGCCGCAACCGCCTGCCCGCCCAAGACCGCTTCGTCAGCGCAGGGAAATGGGACATCCCCGGTCTGCTGGATCGAGCGAAACACGGTGATCCCACACATTGGCGGCAAGCCTGAGGCTAGGTGCCGCTTGATCCGCTCCAGCAGCTCCTCGCCGTTTATCCCGCTGGAATCGAGCCTGTAGTACGAGAGCGCTTGGTATTCCTGCGCATACCCGTAGCAGAACGCAGGTGGTTCGTCGTCGAAACCCGGCCAGTATCGCTCCGGTGGCGCGCCAAACCGGACCAGAGCATCCAGCACACTCCGGGGATTCGCTCCGGTGTCTCCTTCTACCTGCATGAGCTTCCGCGCCGTCTTGTACAGGAACCGGCTCGATAGGTCAACATGCCTTCCCCACGCCCGGTACTCGAAAAACGCCAGGAGCCCGATCACCGCGTGTACGGCGCTTGATCCCAGAGGACCCTGGTCATCCACGGGCGGCAACCACTCGCGCAGGTCGACCTTCGACGGAAGGTCGACCCCGGTATCCAGAGCATCCGTCTCCTCGAGCATCTCGCGAATTGACTCATTCTGTCTCAACTGCATCTTCTTGAAGGACACATGCTCGTGGAACGGACCGCAGTCCCGGATGCTGGGAATGTCGCGAATCCAGCCCATGCCACGAATCGCCCTAGCCTTCCGGAACACCTGCGGACCTGGCGTCGTGCGGGCAATCACGACCTCCTGGATTGCACGGCCAATTGGCGCACGGTCCACGCCCGAGCCATTCGATCCTTCCATGCCGTGGTCAGCAGCGGGCCCTGCTCCAAATCGACCCCTGTCGGCGAATCCTCCGTCGTTGGGTCCGGCTCTCATGGAGCACACACCAGCACACCGTTGATCATGGTACACACTGGATCGTCGCCCGGCGCAACCAAGTCCTTTCGGCATCCGGTAGCGACGCTAAGGACGATCGTGAGCAGAGCAGCGAACATCGCCAAACGCTTCGCGAGCATGGTCGTTTCCCCGTCCGATGGGCTGCCATCCGATCCCGTATCGGCATGGTCACCCCACCATGCGATGGAACGCCAGCACGCGCATGACCCAAAATGCGGTTCGAGATCGGCTATCTATTTGAGGCACCATCCCCAATCCCAACGAGATTGCCGGAGGAGAATCGCCAGACAGCATCCTCTCGCTGTCGTATCCTCCCCAACCGACCACCACCATGGCGAGCGAAACGCACCCGAACGACCTCGCACACAATGCAACACCATTTCTCGCTTAGGTATGTCTCCCGCCTTCATGTCAGTGCAATACCGCCGTCGGACACGTCCTCTACGTCTCATCTTTCACTTCATCACGTCAATCTTTGCAACGCCGATGCGTTGGACATCCAGCGAATCCCGAACAACGCCTATGGCTTGCCCGTTAACCACATTGAACAGGGCGAAAGCTCCCGGAAACGTTACCTCCACGATTGTCTGCCTGTCCGCGCTCAAAACAAACCATGCATCGCTGTCCAAATAGCCAAACCAGAATCCCCCCTCTCCATCCACAAGCAGTTTATTGAATCCCAGTGCACGGCTCATACTCCGGAATACCATCGCCAGCGTGCCGTCCAGCGACATCGCACGTACTTCGGGCCAATCAAGAGGTGACACTACAATGGTTGAATCATAGCCGGTGACGATGCCGGAGTTGGCCGCAGCATCCGCCGAGCACACACCCGGCAGATCAGGTCTGCATCTTGTGATGGCAAATGTAGTCACCGTTCGCGTCGCGCCAAATGACCCATACACACGGATTGGTACACGACCCCAGTCCGCTTCAATGTTCCGTTGACTTTCCGACCGCTCCGGAGGGAAACCCACACCGACCAACCTGCGTGCGACCGCCGACATGAACATTGTCATGCCCGTCTCGCCTTCCCTACTAGGCGTGATCGCGCCCGCAAGCACGCCGTCTGGGCCGACAATGTCCAGTCGATTGAGACGTGGATCAAATACACCGACGCTATCGCCTGACATTCGTGCACACCAAGCAACATCTCGAAACTCTCCCGGCCCACCGCCACGTCTTCCGATCTGTCTCGTTGCCTTCTTTGCAGTATTTACAGCATACAAAGCCTCGCCGCCATCCGCATACACCGCCGTAGTGTCATTCAACCACTGCATACAACGCACACTCCCAATCGGGATGTCTTCGAATCCGGCGACGATGTCTATCCTTCTCGCTTCCACTCTCACCGTACCGGAAAAATGCTCAGGCCTCCATGAAATCACTCTAACACCGGCAGAGTCCATCTGAATCAGGGGCCGACCTCCTGCGTCGCGAGTGCAGCCACCACTTGCCGCAGTTGCGAGCACGCCCACAATCACCACCACCGCGCCAACATTCCATCGGCTGTCCCTAATCACCGCTTCACCTCATGCTCATTATCCGCATGTGCACTTGCGCGTGCCTGCCTATCCTACTTCAAAGCCACGCCAACAATATACTGGCGTCCACGCGGCGCGCGACCCGCCCAAAGGTCCAACGACTGCCTAACGCAAGTACTTATAGGTAGTTCCAGGAATGTGCGGACAACCGTACGCACACGTTGTTCCTGCCTTTATCCCCAGGATGCACGTGTCCACGGTCTCCTCAAACGTATACGTGTCCGGGGACACGCACTCACTTGGGTTCCCCCATTCTCCGTCGGGGGGTGTATCTGACGCAAACGCTACAGCTGTGCTTGCTACAATTAAAAAAAGCGCAACGGCGAGCTTATTGATCGGTTTCATGGTTTCACCCTCCGTTTTCGGGTTCCGACTTCAGTCAACACCGCGCAATCTCGTTGTGGGCGGGTCGCGCATCATAACGTGGATAATGTGGCTTTCTGCGGCAGCTCGTGGGCCTACCATGCCATCATCGCAGACTGGACTGACTTCCCGTGCTTCCGGCAGCGACGCTTGTTGCCAGGCGGAGCATCTTCACCTCTCCTGTCATTCACTCACTAGTCGGGCCACCCGCCGCACGGCACGCTACCGAGGCCATGTGCGAGTCTATTCTTGACCGACATTTTTCAACGCAGGACCGGGCACATCCTCACATTCGGACCAACAATAGGCAATTAGCGCCCAGAAGAACACGGAGTCATGTACCTCACCTTCCCACTCAAATGTATCTTCCGCCGTACACTCGTTTGGGTGCCCCCACTCACCGCCCGTTACCTCACGAGCCCGCGCACCCGAACCGAACACAGTAGCGGCCAGACTCGTCGCAACAATCGCCCGTATGACGTTCATCGCCCTTCCCTCTCCTTTCGCGCTGTACAATACCCCCCCGTGCGCCCGAGGCCCTATTCTCCCTAACAAGAACATTGACGTTTAAGAACGGCTTAGGCGCCGAACAACAGTCTCTCATCGCAACTCTTGATTACTCCACCAACCGTCGGAGGACACTTTCCCGTCACCTGACTGAGTCGCGGCGCAACGACGGCTTCCACTACGCGGGCCGGCACGGCCCCGTCGACACACACACTCGTCCGTTGCCTGCGCACGGCAATCCCGCGCTGTCAACGCGCGAGGTAACGCTCGATGGCTTCGGCGCTGATACTGCCCCTATGAACCCCGTATTGATATACGAATTCCGGTGTTCCTTTGATGCCCAAGTCAGCCGCCGCCGTTGAGTCTGCACGCAACCGCAAATCCGTTTCCGGCGACGTCAGACACATCACGAACGCATCCGCATCGCTGATTCCGGCCACCTCTGCCTCTATTCTCCAGTCCGACGTGCCAAACCACTCGTCAGTCGTCGACAGCAACCTGTGCATTTCCTCGAAGCGCCCCTGGCTCTCTGCGCAAACCGCAGCTCTGGCTGCAGCTTTCGCATGTTCGTGCACCCACAGCGGATAGTGCACTATTAGCACCTTGACATCCCGATTTGCCTTCAACGCTTCTGCTACTGCGGAGTAGCTCGCCCGGCAGAATGGGCATTCGTAGTCAATGAACTCAACCAGCCGAATATTCCCGCCGCCGATCGTGGACGCCCGGTTATCACCAAGCAAGGGCCATAGCCTTTCAACGATTCTTCGGTCACGCCGGTTCTGTCGCCATTCGTTTAGCTGGCGCCGCAGGTGGCCCCCAGCAAACGCTACTGCATACAACGACGCCCCGATAAGGACAACATTGATGAGACCCGGAAATAGCCTGCCAAACGCTCTGTTCATCGCGCTCACAGTCCTTCAGTCGGGATACAACATATGGCACTATTGCCGACAGCAAGCACGCTGGCATCTCACTTTCTCGCCCCCTAATACAAGCATGCAGACTCCACAACCGACACTCCGGCCGCTGCCTGTGACGTCCTTTGTGTCTTGCGGGTTGGGGGACATCCATGCCGCCGGGTGTCCTTCGACCCATGACATACCAAGACCCGTTTTTAAATCGTCCCAGGTGTCGCCAACGCCCTATTCTCACTCTCCCCCAAAGCGCGCTACGCGTTCTTTAGGTGTATTGTCGAAACGACGACGCCCTGCAGATTCCAGACTATAACATCCGATCGTGCCGCATCAAATGCCATTACGAAATCACGGTATGCCCGGGCACCAGGCGACGTCCCTCTCGGAACGCATATCCCATTGACAACTTTCATGCATAAGAAGGGCCTGAAGGTGGCGATGGAGTCCTGAAACACACCACTCGGATCTGACACCACTACCGATGCGACGCCCCACACCTTATGACCTTGTGCTTGCTCGCCCTCGGCAGTCGCCATTGTCACAGCAACAAATCGACCGGTCTTCGTGACGTCAAATACCAGCCCGGGTGCCGCCATTGATACAATACGTGCGAGGTTCCCGCGTTTATCAAACACCGAACCCCGCCCCAGACCGACGGCAAACGCCACGATGCTATCGCCCGCCAATGTGCCGAGCCAGGACAGCAACTTGAACTCTCCAGGCCCAGAACCAGGGCCGCCGAGGGTACGAGTGTAATCCCCTCCGACCCCGTACAATCGTAGACCTAAGTCTTTGTCGGCGACAATGTACGCATCCGTTAGCACAGCTAGGCCTGTCACATAGCTAAACGCTCCGGTCTCGTTGTCATCCTGGCCGCCGATTGTGCGTTCGATACGATATGCGCTTCCCCGTGTGCGTTCCGGATTGCGCGCGTCGAGTACAGCAACTCGTGCCGAGTCCCGGGGTACAAGCGTGGCCACATAAGCCGAATCGGCTTCCTCGCACCCAAACGCCATCACTAGCCCGATGAGCACTACAGCGCGCGTCGACACGTAATCGCCCTCCTATTCGTGTTTCCACTTTGTCGCGTCATTCCGGCCAGAGCCGCAATCCCGATTGCTAGTCGTTCATGCGATTACAATGCGGCGTTGTACATCTTTACGCCAGGGAAACTCACATTACCCTTGGCACAGGTACTTTCGCGGGTTTCGGCACCGAGCTCGCGTACTCCGGCCGGAAAACACTGCTCTTGTCACGTTTTGTAACATGTATCGGCCTAGTGACGGCCTCGAGGGCGCTACAGTCCTGAGCACATGCCTTGTCGTTTTCTCGCACTCTACAGCCCGCTGGCACGAACGGTCACCCCCAACAATTGCGCCGCAAGTCGCACCATCGTCAGCCCGGTCGTTCCTGGCGGTTCATCAGGACGTCTTCCTCGATGGTTAGGCCCTTGCACCCACGTCCGGATTCTATATCCACGCTGAACCGGCCGGACCGCGAAACTGGCGCGTTTCTTTACCACGAGGCTTCCAATCTCCGGTCGAGCTTGCTTCCCGGGTCCGCTTGTCGTTTCACATCGCCGGCTCCGAGAGAGCCGAACAACACTGTCATCCGGACAGGTTCAATTTACAGGGCAGTCCGGCCAACTCCAAAGGAGAATCCGACAGAATCGCCGGCGAATGCGACAATCCGTGGCTCGCTGAAAGGACCGGGGCTTTGGCGTCGAATGGGCAGCCTTACCATCGCGACCGCAGCAGGGCGGCTAGCCCCTCTGCAAGGGAAGTGGGGCCAACCATCTCGGGAGACACTCGGGTCCCGCGCCTGAACTCTCGGAGGAGCCATGTCGCGTCGGCGCTTGGCGATGCGCCGATCAGCCTGACGGCGGTTTCTCTGAGCATCTGCGGGTCCGCCTCGGCATGGTTGCCGAGTCCGGTCCAGGACGACGCAGCCGGGAATCGGTCCCGTGCCCACACGATTACTGTGGCATCCAGGAGGAGCTTGGGGGTGATCCCAGACGCGAAGTCTCTTGCGAACCACCTCTCGAGCGTCCGGACAGTTGTTGCGAGACGGTCTGCCCACTCCGCAACGGTGCGGATTGGTGGATCCGCGTTGGTCGCCTCGAGCAGAGCCACCTTCGTTTGCATCGAGCAAACCAGACTGTCTCTGATGAAGCTGGCCATGCGGCTTCGAAGGCCGCCTTGTGGCGTCTCTACTGCCTTCCTCAATAGGGCCCGGGCGTGGCGAATCCATACGATTGAGTCGGCCACGTTCGGTGCCACGAGCGCGTTTTCGCCGTCCATTCGCGTGACCACGACAACCCGCGTCCACGGCTGGTCGGCGCGCAAGGCATTCAGGTCGACGGCGCCCGGCGATTCATCCAGCCATTCGATCACGGCCACGCCGCAGTCCGCGCCGCCGACCGCCCTCTCGAAATCCGGCCACCGTTCGTGAAACGCAGCCGGAGTTCCGATGGCTGGCTCAACGAGGCTCCTGAATCTCGGCGGGCAATACGCTGCGACTCGCATGATACCCTCCAGACGTCGAACCACGTGACCACATGGCTGCGGCAATCAGCACCGATCAGCACGCGGCCACAGCCAACCAGCCGTACCGCAAGGTGCCTATCGTTCAGGGCGCTGGAACTCCCCGGTCTCGATCCACTCGTACCGGATCAGCGACCACCAGTCGGCGGTTAGTCCATCCACGACATATCGATAGGGGAGCCACCCGTACCCAGCTTTGCCCCATTCCTCGCCCCAGGAATTCCGTACCAGCAATGCTCCGCGGGTCTTCGGCCCGACAGGGTCAGGATTCGCGATCACCCTACGATCGTCAAACCCGACGACCACGACCGCCTGCCCACCCAAGACGGTTTCGTCAGCGGTCGGGAACGGAATATCGCCGTTCTGCTGGATCGATCGAAACACGGTGAACCCGCACATTGAGGGCAGGCCTGAGTTGAGGTGCCGCTTGATCCGACCGAGCAACTCCTCGCCGTGTATCCCACCGGAGTCGAGTCTGTAGTAGGAAAGCGCCTGGTAGTCCTGCGCGTACCCGTAGCAGAACGGGGGTGGTTCCTCATCGAAACCCTGCACGTCGTGCGGCCAGTATCGCTCCAGTGGTGCCCCAAACCGCACCAGGGCATCGAAAACGCTCCGCGGATTCGCTCCGGTGTCTCCCTCGAGCTGCATGAGCTTGCGCGCCGTCTTGTACAAGAACCGGCTCGATAGATCCACGTGCCGGCCCCACGCCCGGTACTCGAAGTACGCCAGGAGCCCGATCACCGCGTGCACGGCGCTCGATCCCAGCGACCCCTGGTCATCGACGGGCGGGAACCATTCGCGCAGGTCGACTGATGATGGGAGGTCGACCCCGGAATCCAGGGCATCCGTCTCCTCGAGCATCTCGCGAATTGACTCATTCTGCCCCAATTGCATCTTCTTCATGGACACGTGCTCGTGGAACGGACCGTGGTCCCGGATGCTCGGAATGTCACGAATCCAGCCCATGCCTCTCGGGTTCACGCGAGTTAGCTGCGCGCCCGGTCTGCCGGAAACCTCCGTGGAATCACGTTGCTCGGCCCGATGAGCCGGCAGCTGCACGGGGGCCGCGAGCCGGTCAGAATCTCCCTGGAAGTGAATCATACCTCATCACCCCCCCGGACCTCAGCCCGGGATACAGATGTACTGGCCTTCGATCCAGAAGCAGACCTCGCCCGCAGATGGGGGCGGCTCCGTGATGCCATCCCGGCACCCAGCAACGAGACCCAATGCCGCAATCACGATCACCACTAGCACATGCCCACGCCGAACCCGCATGGTTGACTCCGCGTCCGAGTTGAGAAACCACGATCCGGCTATTCAGACCGGTCTCTCCACCATGTAATCCGGGCTGCGATGGCGCATGACCAATAATTGGCTATATTTCTTGGGAGACTCAGGAAACCGGAGAGATCCACGTTGGCGTTCAAAGCCCCGTCTGCCACCGGCGTGGGTTCGCCGCTAAGTTCTACTTGCTGTAGCTGTCCTCCGGGAGTGCTTGGATTAACCCGAGCGGTTGAAACCAACGCCAGCGAGTCACGGCAGACCGTTCCGCAGGATTCTCGTGAACATACCGTTCGAGCACAGCTCTGGCCGAATCCCGGGAACCGATGGCCAGCAAGGCTCCCGCATGGAAAAGGGCCATTTGTGGATCGCCGCGGCCTTCTTGGAGCGTGGTTCGAATCAAGGCTTGGGCACTGTCCACCATGCCTGCACGGCCCAGAGCGGCCGCCACCAGCATCTCCAGCCTCGGCATCATCGCCTTGGGGTAGGATCCGCACGCGCGTGCACGCGTACGAGATTCCTGGCCGAGTCCGGATCCGGCATCACCGAGTCCACGAATGCAATCAGGCAAAGGTCGCAGAAAGCCACTGGCCAAGTGCCGGCTGACGTCGCTTCGATCTCCCGGCACCAGTACCGTGCATCGTCGTCCGCCCCCAAGTGCAGACTCGTCAGGAACAGGCGTCCCAGAACCTCTGCGCGGTTCGAAAGGTAGGAGTCGGCTCGATAGGCCTCCCGCGCCGAATGCGTTTGCTCTCGGCGAATTCACCCTTGGAGTACTGAACCGCGGACAAACGGCTCCAGGCCATGGCATTCCCGCGGGGACTTGGGCGATTGCTGCATGGAAGGCTTCCTTGGCGGAGTCGCGATACACCGTCGTGCGGGTGGAATCAACCAACTGCGACCCCAGGAAGTAGAGCGTGCCAAGTTCTGTATGACTCTCGGAATGGTCCGGCTGCTCGGGCAATGGCCTCGCGTGCGAAACCGATACCTCGCTCGACCGACTTCAAGCCCGTTTGTGAGCCTGCATTCGCGGGAGGGCCATGCAGTAGACCGCCGATTCCCCTGCGAGTTGAGCTCGAAACAGATCGGGAACGCTCCAGCGACGGTCTGTCGACGACGCCACGGAAAGAAGTGAGTCCGCAGCCGCGTAAACGCGTGGCACGTTGCCGAGCTCCCCACGCGTAGCGAGAGAGACCGCAGAGCGACGCAACGCGCTTGCACGTTGCACGAGTTCCCAGACCCGCTCGTCATTCGTGCCGGCATGCCAGTGTGTCAGTTCGACCGAACGCCCGAGTGCCTCTCGGATACCAGCGGTGATAGAGTCGACGCAGAACGCGACCAGGTCCATCGGCGGAACGGCGGAACGGGCAATGTCCATCACACTTCGGACAGCACCGTCGTCGGCTTCTACGACCTGGACTCTCGTTCGTACGTTATCGCCCTGCCGCGACACCGTGCCGACCACGACGGTGCCGACGTTCAAAGCCTCCGCAATGGCGGCGGCCGGTTGCGGGTCGCTCTGTAGCCACCGGACATCTGACTGGCCAATGACCTCGAGCCCATCTGTCATGCTGAGTTGGTCGATAACCGCTTCGGTGAGCGCATCAGGCAGGTAGTCCAGGTCCCCGAGATCACCGCGAGGTTGGAGATACATCACGGCCACCCGGTTCGCGGGGTAGGCTGCGGCACTCGGGGTAGCCTCGGTCCCGTGCCGGATTGCGACACGGCCAAGCAGCAGAACCGCAGCCAACAGGATCGCGAGACCTGCCAGCCCCCACAGTGGCCGACTTGGCCGCGCCGGTGGCGACGGCTCCGCAGCTGGGTTCGGCGCGTCCTTAGTAGTGTTCTCGATCGGATCCGAGACCGGCTCTGGGATCGCCTCGATCGGCGATCCTGTCTCGCTGGCCGCCGCTTCCGCCAAACGCAAGGTCTCAGCGGATGGCTCGATCCCGTACTCGGATTCCAGGCGAGCCCGGAATTCGTTCAGAACCTTGAGAGTTGCGGGTCGCGCCCCTGCTTGCAGGAGCGTCCGTGCCAAGACCTGGACGGCCACCTCGCTGGTCGGTTCGATCTTGAGGGCTTTTCTCGCTGTCTGTTCTGCTGCCTGGAATCTGCCCGAAGCCGCCAATCTCTCCGCATGCCTGCAGGCCGCCTCGACAGATTCACGCCGAAACTCGTCACGTGCGCCGTCAAGCCATTGGGATAGCTCGACGGAATCGGCCACATGCACCCCACTCAGCAGTTCGCCTCGATAGAGATCGATCGCGTCGCCGAATCGTCCCTCCTGAATGGCCCGCCGGAAGTCGACCACGTCGCTCGACACATGGTCAGGAGACACGCGCACTTCGCCCGCACCCCGCCGTGAGATGATGTGCTGCCCAAGTTCCGACCGGAGGAAGTGGATCGTCTGATTCAGCGCACGCCGCGCCGACCGGTCTGAAGACTCCGGCCAACCGAGAGCCAGTAGAGGGTCCCGGCGCACGAACCCGTCATGGATGACCAGGTACGTCAGAATCGCCAGACGCTTCGACTGGCGCACGACGGCATCAAGGCTGCGTCCGTCGGCGGCAAGCAGGCGGACCGGCCCAAGCAGTTCGAGGCGGATCACCCAGCCGTTATCCATCTCTCCATGTGGCCCCATGACAACAGGTTATGTGGCGAAACTCCGTGTGACCGCGTTTCACGACATTGTCAGCCGGTGGTGCGATCATCCCGTAGACTGATGCCCCGCGAGTGCTGCCAATGCTTCTGGAGTCGCCCCCCAGTGTACTGGAGGCCCTTTTCGATGAGGGTCTTGAGGCGATTCTGTCCGATGGATTCCCGGATGGTCAACCGTCCCCCGATGAAGCAGAAGGGCTCCGACGGGTTTTCGCGGGTCAGAAAACTGTCCGGGGAGAACTGTGCGACGTGGAAGTTCATGAGGTCTCCCCATGCACCGGTGCCAAGTACGTCGTCGTCGTCCAACCGGCTCGTTCCGCGCCCGACCAACGCGACCTTCGCCGCCGTTTCCAGCTTACACGCCAGCAGGCGCAGGTAGCACTTCTACTGAACGAACGGCGGTCCGACCGCGAGATTGCCCAGGCCCTCTGCATCGCCCTGAACACGGCCAGCAATCACGTCAAGATCGTCCGGGACAAGCTCAATGCACGGAGCCGCCGGGATATTCCGGAGATCATAAAAGCGCTCGGCCGGACGAAGTCCTCCGGCCGGACGAATTCGATGTTCAGCTGGAGCCGCTCCTTGATTCCCTGGATGTCCCGGAAAACCTCATCGCGGTCGGCGCACAGATCGGCGTCGATCGTGGCAGAGCGCCAGCCGGCCAGAACTGCCGTGCCGCCTCCGACCAGGTAAACCCGGAACATCCCCCCGCGCGGCGCCGTGCGCGCCAGCTCGCCCATCAGCTCCCGCAGCGCCTCGCCCGTAAGCTCGCGTCTCAGCAAGCGCGCCGGCCCGCGCGAATCTGGTGGCAGGCATCGGCGAAGGAGACCAGTTGGCGCAGCCAGGCGTTGTAGCGCGCGTGCGCCAGATCTCCCTCGGTGTTCTGCAGCAGCGCGAAAAGGCGGCGTTCCGGATCGTCCAGAACCGGACCGATCGGCACTCCTTCGCGCCGGAGCCGGGGCGCGGCAATCGACACTGCCAGACTCGCCGCGCTCACGCGTCCGGCCGCGAGGTCGGCCAGACCGGCGTCCACCGACTCGCCGCCCGGCAGGCCCAGTTCCTCGAAGCTCGGCGCACCGAAGCGTCGCCGGATCCAGCGTGCCGCGGCGGCACGGCGGGCCACGCTTCGCCGAGCCGCAGGCTCCATGCCTTCGGCGCGCCGGAGGCCACCCATGCGGCCGTGCCGTCGGAACTGCTCGCGCACGTCGTCAGGAAGGTCCATGTTTGAATCTACTTAGGGGGTAAGCATTTGTCGAGGTGCGGCGGTTCCCCGGCAATGTGCCCACCGGCCGCTCCGGGCGGCATCAACCCGAGGCGACGACTTTCCGTCGAATCCTCGGGCCATGCCGATCCCCAACCCCAACGCGATGGGTTTACCGCATCAAGGTTGAGAAGGCTCGTGCGTGATCGGACCGGAATCCAAGTGTCTTAACCCGGTCAGCATTGGACATGTGGGCGAGCGCCTAGGTCCAAACCTCCGGGCGGTACTGTAGGTCCCCGGAAGTTGCTGTCGTTGCACTACTTGGCGGAGAGGCGCATCCGTGGTCCAGTTTGCCGCGATGGCTGCAACCCTTGCGGCCGGGCCAAGAATTTCACCGGCGTCCGTCAAGTCTCCGCTCGGCCATCAATCTCGGCTCAACACGGCCGGGGGTTCTTGTCGCCACAATTCACATCATCGCATGTTTCTTGCAAGCGAGAAGCTCCAAATCTCCAACGTCGGTGTGCCGTCATCTCTCTCAGCGTTGATGACCATGTCGCCGTGCGAAGTAATGAACAATACGCGCCCCGGATGGCGGACCGACCCGAGAACAAATCCTCGGATGGGATCGATGACTTCCACCATCGTATCCCATGCCTTCACTGGGTCTGGAATAAAGCGGCGGCCGTCAGCTGTCTCAGCGTCCAAGCCTTGTTTCGCCCAATTTCCGCCGGGCAGCTCCACCGCCACCCATACCAAACCAGCTGAGTCCTCATGGACGGCGCGCGTCATCGGAGGCATTGGGTGTTGTCCATCGACCACACTCGGGTATCTGTACCACGTCCGGAACCAGTCAACCTCGCGCCGCAACGCCCGCACCTTTCTTCCATCCGTTGACCACTGCTCGAGAACATACTCATTGATGCGCATTGACCACACAGTACCATTCGACCCGCGACTAATCCGTCTAGTGCCCGACCCATCGACATCCGCCCGGTAGGCACCGTCGTCGGAGCCGAACGACCGCACGATGCCCTTTCCCGCTTCCACTAGATGCAACGGCAAGCCAACTCGCTCCGGTGTACTGACGGACGCGTTCGCAACGATCTCATTGCTCGAGAAGGCGACCACGCCGCCCGGGCTGATCGCAGGCAACGGAAACCTCCTCGACTCGATAAGATCAAAGCCAGGTCCGAGCGTTGTTTCTGCAGCGTTCTTCCCGTCAAAAACCAGCACAGTGTCGCCGGGAAGTACGCATATTGCCCGGATACCTTCGTATTCCCCTGGCCCGTGTCCCTCCCGTCCAACTATCCTGACGAACCTTCCCCGCGAATCGAATACGCGGATCTCATCGGCAGCCTGATCATGTGCAAGGATGAATTGGCCTTTCGAATTGCTATCAATCATCATTGACGGACCGACATAATCTGTTCCCGACCCGCCAAGTACTGCCTTCAGCTCAGCCCTGATCACGCAGCCAGCGCAATCCGGATCCTCCTGCAAGCTGACTGTCTGACCGGCCACACCAACTGTGCTGAGCCAGACGCAGCATAGGGTCGTCGCGGCTCGCAAACGCACATGGCCACGCGGAGACATCGTAAACTCCCTTCCGTAGTTCAACGTCTATGTCACTGTGGCACCTCACCGCCTCCACGACGGCAACCGACGAGGTCGTCCCGATTGATCCAGGATTCAGAATGGCTCCGGGCAAGTCACTCCGCGATCATGCCGAGCAAGTATGAATCTACCGGAATGTTGTAGGCAACGGTACCGGGCGCACAGCCGGCGATTTGGATGCTTTGGCGTTTGACATTTAGCCACATGTAATCAGGGTGCGCCGCCAACGTGCTACGGATAGCCATTGCGTCCGAGCCAATGAGGACGCTCCAAAGCTCATTCCTAGTGTGGAGGTCCAACGATGCGAAAGACTGGGAACACGGGGGATGATCCACGATCCTGCAAGGGTAAGGTCCCAAACACCCGTGCGCGCCGCCGTGGTTCGCGTGGTCCGGGTCGACTTGTGTGTCCATGCTGTGACCCACGGAGCATTCCATGCAGAGCAGTTCACAATCGCCGTCAGTAATTGGGAGGGAGAGATAATCATTCCCGCTCCCGGCTTTGCGAGTAGACCCTTCCAGTGGAATGAACGCTCCGATGACGAGCATGGTGGCGATACTGCGTTGCAGGGCTTTCATTCGTTCGCCTCCTCATCTGGGTAGTTGGAGTGTGCCACACGGGGCGAAACCGGCCGGCGACGGCGCTTAGCTTAACCGCAACCCGCCAACACATTCGCGAGCCTCCAAGCCACGTTCCTTCGCGCAACCTGCCGGCCGTTCCGATCCATGAGAATATCGCAAGCGTCAGTGCTGCTAACGTAAGCGCGAATGTTCAGTACTTGGCAGCAACCACGGTAACCTTGTTATCCTCAACGGTCTGTGCAACGTCCACTTTCGGCAGGCGCCTCGCTTCCACAACGTAGCGTCCCGTACAGTCCATCAGGATCACGTACGCGGAATCTACCACTCGTACGAACTCCGGGTGCTCACGCGCAACCGCGTACACCGCGGCTGAACCAGCACGGACAGCCGCCCCAACGGCCGATGCGAATCCGGACGCACATGCGTCGTGCCACGTCTCGCACGACCCCTCCGCATCACTTGCGTAGTGACAATCACCCTTAGGGCATGAACTGCCTTCGCACGAGGCACAGCTCGATCCATATGTGCATTGCTCGGTACCATGGAAGTTGTGCAGGTCAACCATGCCACCGTTAATGCAAGCGCAACAGGCGCCCTCCTGCGTACCGTACTCACACACTGCAACAGCGTCCGGCTTCACCTTACCGCGCTCCTGTGCGGCTGCGTCGACCGGCAGACAGCATATAAGCATCGCCGTCACTCCACAGAGATACATTCCAGTACGCATCACAACCTCACCCGTTTGATTGTCAGTTAACCGCAACGCGCCAAAACACCGGAACCTGCAACCCATCTTCCTTCGCGCGAGTTCCAAAGAGCCGTCCGTCGCTTAGGAAGCGCAGCAGGTAGTCCCCAGTAGTGTTGCTCGTGCTCCCGACCAGCTTCCCAGACGCCGTATCGACCACCTCTACAATCTGCTCTACGTATTCCAGCCAGTCCGCAAGGGCGAAATAGCGTTTCTCCGCACTTGCATTGTGCATGTCTCGTTGTTTCCAATCGGAACGTGCCCGTTGTAGAAGAACTGTCAGGTACCCGGCCCTTGTCCTGTGCAAGCTCATCACGATGCTGCCAGGACGATCCACACCATAGCCTCTGCCATCCATCGTCATCGGCTCGTACCACTCTCGCTCGATGGCGAGTTCCTTCAACTTCCTGCCCGTGATAGACCATAGCTCCAGAACATATCGATCGGGTCTGGCAACCCAGAACGACGTGTCGTTCTCTTGCGCAAGCGGCCTTAGCAACGCCTTGCTGAACTTCGGATCCACCGTGCGATCCTCACTGCCGAACGAGCGCACAATAGTGCAGTCAGGCGCCACAACATGCAGCGGCAGACCAAAGCGCTGCGGCGTTGGAATATGCGTTGCCACCACCATTGTGTCTCCTCGCAGTAGCAAGACATCAGGGTTGCCGACCACTTTGCATTGTAGCATTCGAATGAATCGACCAGTGGAATCGAACAACGATATGTCTCCGTCGAGATCTCCGACCATCACCGAATCAGCCTTGCTGACAACGAACGTAGGCTGCCTGAACTCGCCGGGGCCAGGACCCCGGCCACCGACCGTCCCCACGAGGTGGCCAAGAGAGTCGAAGACCATCACCAACCCCGACAGCGTCCCCGTACTCACGTACGCTTGGCCATCGGCGCCCGATTCCGCCTTGAACGGCATCTGCATGTCCGTTGTGTCACCTCGGGCCTCGGATTGGAATGCGAGTCGCGTCGTTCGGACTCCGCCAGTGTCGGTACCGCACGCGGAAGCAAACACTGTGAGCACGGCGAATACACGCCATTGCCCTGGCGGGCTTCTGTGTCGTCCCACCCCGACCGCACATTTTGCCATGCACGCCTCTAGGTTGAGTTGCGCCAATGAACGTCTGCGTTCCCGGTTGTGGTTCCAACACGATGCTGGCAGCGGACTCCTCGGAAAGGAACGTCCCCCTACTGGCACCTACCCCCCTGTGCATTCTTGGGGCTCCTCCGCCTTCTCGCCACCGTCAGGCAACTCCCGAACTCTCGCCACAACATGCGGTTCGACGGCAGCTGCGACGGATCAATCGATGTCGTCCCGATCCGCCGACTGATTCAAAGATACGCCCGGTCGCGCCCCGGCTCCAACCGGGAAACGCGGAAGAATCGCCGGCAAACGCCGAAATCAAATCCACTCCCATTCGATCGGCTCCGACGTGGCTCGGTGTCATCTCACCGGAGCAGCAGCACGAGCCCGTCGAACAACACGCGTCGATCGATGTCCGCGGGTTTCTCGACGAGTGGAGGGTCCCACCTGCCGCAGCGATCGGATGAGCCACGGCTTCTCCGGATCTCATCGGGTACCCGGATCCTCCCGAGCAGCCGGGCCGCCATGTCGGATAGTGTCTCCGGGCTGAGTTGCCCGTTCTCGTACCATGTCGATGCATGCCACCCGAGCTTCGTCCACGAGCGGGCTTGCGGAAACGCGTCGAGGGCCCTGTACAAGCGCACGGCTTCCTGGACGAACTGCGGCGTAATCCCTGAAGCGAACGCGCTTGAGAACCACTTCTCCATCGTCGATACCGAGCACGACACGGCCCTGCACCACTCTTTCACGGTCCGAAACGGCGGGTCGGCCCGAAGAAGCACCAGCAGAGAATCGCGAATCCTGGCCATGCGGCCGTTGCCGGAGCCCGCTAAGGAAGCTCTGCATAAGTCCCCGTGATTGAGGATGGCGCTCCGCTGGGCTGATGGGTAGGTTGATGAAGCCTACTGCAATGGAACACGCACGATTCGCAACTGAGAATGGCACGAACTTTGCTCCAGAGTCCACGTCAAAACGCTTGCATCCGCCTCCTTGGGCGACACGACCAGTGCACCGACACCCAGAATCGCCAATGCACCGATCGCGGTAACGGCCCAAACGCCTTTCATTTTTGGCCTCCTTTGATGCGGTCTAATGAACGTCGCCACCACAATGCGCTCTCATTCCTGCCGTTGCCCCTCCTCATAACCAGCAAGTCGAAATGTGTAGCCAACGAAGCGAGCTGACCCATCATTGGCCTCAGACTGCTCGTAGATCAACGCATCCCCGGCGACCCCGAAGAGCGGACCGAAGCGTCGTTGCGCAACTACCGTGCGGGTCACCAAGTCGACCACCTCGACCATCGTATCGAAGAAACGGTTCATCTCCACTTTGTTGATCCGTGATTGCGGATCGGTCGCTTTCTTCACCGGATGGTAGTCCGAATCCGCGAGCCAGAACATCAACCACAGTAGGTGACGTTCCTTGTCTTCATGAATCCATGCCAATGACGGTGGAGGCGCCGCAACCATGTAGTCCGTTGTTTCTACTGTCCACCAAGGCTCGAACCAGTCTGGATGTCTGATGAGAGTGAGGACGTGTTCCCCCCTCAACGTCCACTTCTCGATACGATATTCGTTGAATCTCGCAACCCAGAGCACACTGTCGCTGGACCATGCCAAGGCACGCGCATTGAAATCCACGAACCCGGGTAGGAGGAGTGCGGTGTCCGCTCCGAAGGAACGTTCTATTCTTCTTTCGGAGTCGAGAATATGAAGAGGATAGCCCGCGTTGTCGGGTGTTCGTATAGTAGCGTTGATCAGCAAACGGTTCCCGTCCAGGGGAATCCGCGAACCGAGACGGCCGATCGGCCCGAACCTGTACACATAGGTACTCAGAAACTGACCCGCTGTGTCAAACACCGTCTCTCGACCAGTGCCGCCGTCGAACACGTGGACACCCTGATCGCTTGTCCATAACCCCGTGATGCGCAGCAGTTTGCCAGGGCCAGCCCCTTCCCGACCGATAGGCGTAGGGATCGTATCAGAAGCGGAACTCAGGAAAAGTACTTGGTTTGGATAGGACATTGGGTCCGCTACAACCACCCACCCGCGTTCATCGATCCCGAAGTACGCGAATTGTGAGAGCACCGCCCAACCGTTTGACGACCCGATGTGGACCGCGTCGTCGAGTACGATCTTGCACGTGGCACATAGGTCCTCTCGGATCTCGCCGGGAGCTGCGTCGCCTTCGCGTCCTATGCACGCAGCAACTGCCGCGACAGGTATCAAGAAGAGGATCCTGGCGAGCAGACGCGCTGATTCAAGTGATCCACGCGGCCTCATCAAGTTGTAGCGTCCTGCCACGCAGGCGGCGCTCATTGGTCTCATCGTTCCGCTGGACATCGGTCCCCCCATCGGTCGGTTGCCGGGCGCGTGCCGCGCACCTCCGAAGGTGCTTTGGCCGGGCCGGGTTCAGGCGTTGTCGCCGGGGCTTGGTCGTGTTGGGGAATATTCGCGCCACACAACGACGTGCGCACACCGCCGGACGCTCGCGCACGTGGACAGCGCTCTGCCAGGGCGCATCCCGGGCAGTGTGGTCAGGCAGGGTCGGTTGTGAGAATGCCTCCATGACTCAGCTACCGGTTTGCTGGCTCCTGCTCTATGCAGAAGCCCGTTGCAGGGAACTTGGCGTGCGTCTGCTTGCAGTGGGCAGACACTCTGGAGACTGGGGTCCTGGGGAGACAACACCAGCAGCGACAGCAAGATGTGCCCGCACAATCCGAAGTGTCAATAGGAACGTCGGGCCAGCACGGGCATTATGGGTCCAAGCGATCAGGGATCGAAGTCGTTGCCTTCGAGGCCGTCCTGAAAGCCGCGCGTCCAGTCCTCGCGCTGCGGCCGCCAAGCGGCTCAACCTCCTCCGCGGCAAGGTGCGCTGCGCCGCTTGTGCTACGGTGTACGTGGGGCAGGCATTTGACGACACCGGAGGTATCCGCCGTCAGTATTACAACATCAGTCGTGACCGTTGGCGTCGCGGCCATACGGGCGAGTGCGTGCACAAAGCTATCCGCGCCGAGTGGCTCGAGGAATTGGTCTGGGCCGACATCGACGCCATGCTCCAGAACCCCGGGGCGCTAGCCGAAGAGGTCGAGGCCTACTTCACGGAGACCGATGACACGGCCGAGCAACTCGCGGACGAGAGGAAGAAACTCGACGGCGCGCTGGAGGCGAAGAAAGCCGAACGGGCCCGCGTGGTCGCCGGCCTCCGCCGCGGCGTGCTGAGCGAGGAAGAGGCCGATCGGGAGCTCGCCGAGGTCGCCAAGGAGACCACCGCGATCCAAGACCAGCTCGAGGAACTGGACACTCGACTCGTGAATGCCCAGGAAGCCGCCTCCCGTGGCGCTACGGTCGCGGGGCTGCTCGCAGGCTACCGGGACCTCGACCTGGACGATGAGACGCGCATGGAGATCGTAGGGGCCCTACTGGAGGGCATCGAGGTCCACACCACGCTCGTGGAAGGGCAGAAACAGCAACGATTTGAGATCACGTATCTATTTGAGGCGCCATCCCTATCCCCAACGCGATAGTCGCCACCAACGACCGCCGGCGACCGTTTTCTCCTGTCCCCTCCGGGATGGGCCGGTGGCGCCACGTTGTCCATGGTTACCCGCTTCCCGCGCGTGATCCCTCGCGGATCCGGCAGCGGGGGCGCGGTCGACCCGCCCTTCGGTGACCCAGACCGCCATGGCGAGGCCCCGGATGCGCCGGTATGGTTCCAGCATGGAATTCGCGACCAGGGCGGACCTCGACCGCATGCTCGAGAGGATCGTCGGGCACATCGAGGCCACGGGAATGCGAACCCATCAGCAACTGGCGGTGCTCGAGTCTCGGCTGGATCGGTTCGAGGCCGGGGTTGAGGCCCGGTTTGATGCCATCGAGGCCCGGTTTGATGCCATCGAGGCCCGACTCGAAGCCATCGAGGATCGGATCGCCACGATGGACGAGCGCTTCTCGACGCTTGCGTTGCGGGTCGAGCACTTCGAGAACCGGGTAATGGCCGCCGTCCGCGATGTGCGCGATCAGGTGGCGATACTCGCGGAGCGGATCGACGTCCTCGAGGCGCGCGTGGGTGCGGTCGCGGGCCAGGTCGAAGAGATGAACACGCGCATCGAGGCTCTGGAGGCCGGCACGCTCGCGCTCAGTGGACGCCTCGACGGCGTCGGCGAGGACATGCGGCAACGGTTCCGCATCGTGAACGACCGTCTCGCGCAGATGGCCGCCTGACCCCGGCCGGGCGATGTGTGACCTGCGGCTCCGGAGGCCGTTTCCGGAGTTACTGGCCGGAGCGGAAATCGTTGTCTTGAAACAATTCTCAGGCGCCGGACGCATCCCTGACGCGATGATCGCGCTCAACAACTCGCCCGCGGGGGAACGTGCCCGCGAACCGTATGGCACGGCCCGGCCGGAGGCGCCCGCACCCCGTGTGGTTTGCGCTACCGCTCGCGCACCGCGATCCGGGCGGCGATGCTGGTGAGCAGGACGACGGCGATGAGGACCAGGGCCGCGGCCCAGGCCTGGCGGTGCCAGTCGTCGTACGGGGAAATCGCGTAGCTGAAGATCTGGAGCGGGAGCGCGGCCATCGGATGGCCGGGGTTCAACGTCCAGAAGTTGTTGCCGAGGGTGGTGAAGAGAAGGGGCGCGGTCTCACCGGCGATGCGCGCGAGCGCGACCAGGATTCCGGTGACGATGCCGCTGCGGGCGGCGGGGATGACCACGCTCAGGGTCGTGCGCCACCGGCTGGCGCCCAGCGCGACGCTCCCCTCGCGGAGCTCGCGGGGCACGAGGCGCACCATCTCCTCGGTGGTGCGCGTGACCATCGGGATCAGCATGATGGCGAGCGCGACGCTTCCGGCGAACGCCGAGAAGTGCCCGATCGCGACGACGATCCACGCCCACACGAAGATCCCCACCACGATGGACGGGATCCCGTTCATCACGTCGGCGACGAAGCGGACGATCGTGGCCAGGCGGCTCTCGTCGTTCTCGGACAGGTAGACGCCGGCGCCGATGGCGATCGGGATGCCGATGACGGCGGCCATGGTGACGATGAGCACCGTGCCGACCAGCCCGTTGGCCATGCCGCCGCCCTCCTGGCCGGGAGGCGCGGGCATGCGGGTGAAGAAGTTGATGCCGAGCGAGCTGATGCCGGCGGACAACAGGTGCCAGAGGATCAGCACGAGAGGGACGATGGTGGCCGCGGCCGCCACGCCGGTCAGCGTGAGCATGACGACGTTCACCGCGCGGCGACGCCGGGCGCGCCACGACGCGGCGTTCTTCCACGCCGAGTCGGGCGCAGGCGGCCGGGCAGCCGGCGTTTCGGGCCGGGGGCTCATGCGCGCCTCCGCGCGATGCGCCAGATCATGAACCGGGCGATGGCGTTCACGACGATGGTGACGCCGAGCAGCACGAGGCCGATCTCCATGAGCGCGGACAGGTAGAGATCGCTCGAGGCTTCGGTGAACTCGTTGGCGAGCACGCTCGCCATGGTATAGCCCGGGTGGAAGATCGACGACGGCACCTCCGGCCGGTTCCCGATCACCATGGTCACGGCCATGGTCTCGCCCAGCGCCCGGCCGAGTCCGAGCATCACGGCGCCGAAGATCCCGGGCAGCGCGGCCGGCACCACGGCGCCGCGCACCGTCTCCCAGCGCGTGGCCCCGAGTGCCAATGCCGCCTCCCGCTGGTCGCGGGGCACCGCGGCGATCACCTCGCGCGAGACCGCGGAGATGAAGGGCACGATCATGATCGCGAGAATGACCCCCGCGGCGAAGATGCTGACGCCATACACGGGCCCCGCCAGGAAAGGGATCGAGTCGCCGAACGCGCTGGCGAGAGGCTGCTCGATACGGTTCCGCAGCCACGGCACGAGCACGAAGATGCCCCAGAGCCCGTAGACCACGCTTGGGATCGCCGCGAGCAGGTCGGTGGCGAACGCCACCGGCCGCGCCAGCCAGCGCGGGGCGAGCTCGGTGAGGAAAAGGGCGAGCCCGAGCGCGAACGGGAACGCCACGGCCACGGCGATGATCGAGGACACGACGGTGCCGAAGATGAACGGCAGCGCACCGAACTTGCCCGCCACCGGGTCCCAGTCGGAGCGGGTGAGGAACGCCGCGCCGAACGCCCGCATCGCCGGCCACGCCGACACACCCACCCGGTAGAGGATGAACGCGAACAGGACGGGCAGGGCGAGGCCGAGAACGAGGAGGATGGAATCGTAGACGCGATCCGCCGTGTGTCCGTGATCGCGCCGGCCTCCGCGCGCCAGACGCGCACGGAGGCCTCGCGCGGGGGGCCGCGCGTGCACCGGTGCGCTCGACCCTCTCACTGCCCCGCTCCCGGTCCGGAAGATCAGCCGCTGGCCGCGGTGCTCGCGAGCTGGTTGTCCGCGCCGCAGGTCACGGCGCGGAGCTTGTCGAGCACGCGGCTCTTGACGTTGTCCGGGAGCGGCGCGTAGTGGAGCTCGCGCGCGGCCGCGTCCCCGTTCTGGAGCGACCACGTGAACACGTCCACCAGCGCTCTCGCCTTCTGGCAGTCATCGAGATGCTGGTGCACGAGGACGTACGACCACGCCGCGATCGGGTACGCGTCGGCGCCGGGCGCATCCACGATCGACAGCTTGAAGTCCGGGTGCTCGTCGAGCCGCGAGCCGATCGACGCCGCGGCGGCCGCCGTGCTCTCGACCGACGGCGCCACGAACGTCCCGGCGCTGTTCTGCAGCTGCGCGACCGCGAGATCGTTCTGCATCGCGTACGCCAGCTCGACGTAGCCGATCGCGCCCTCCGTCTGCTTGACCTGCCCGGACACGCCCTCGTTCCCCTTCGCGCCGAGCCCCGTCGGCCAGGAGAGGGACTTGCCCACCCCCGGGCCGTTCTTCCAGGCCGGCCCGACGGTGGCGAGGTAGTCGCTGAAGATGTAGGTCGTGCCGCTGCCATCCGAACGGTGGACGACGAGGACATCGGAGCCGGGGAGGTCCACGCCCGGGTTGAGCTTCTGGATCGCCGGCGCGTTCCAGCGCGTGATGTTCCCCAGGAACATGTCGGCCAGCACGGGACCGCTCAGCTTCAGGGGCTGCTGGACCGACGGCAGGTTGTACGTCACCGCCACCGCGCCCAGGATCACCGGGAGGTTTGCCGCATCGGGGATCTTCGCCTGCTCCTCGTCGTTGAGCGGGGCGTCCGTGGCGCCGAAGTCCACCGTCCCCTCCGTGAACTGGCGGATCCCGCCGCCCGATCCGATGGGCTGGTAGTTCACCTGGAGCGCGTGATCGTTGCCGTAGGCCGCGAACCAGCGGGAGAAGATCGGGAAGTCGAAGCTCGAGCCTGCACCCGTGAGCGTCGTGGCCGAACCGCCGCCGCCGGAGCTCATCTGCGCCGGCGTCGCGCCACCATCGCCCGATCCGCCGCATGCCGCCAGCAGCACTGCGGCCACCAGGCCGCCCCATTTCCGCGCGTCGAGCATCATGGTTCCGTTTCCCGTTCGTGTGTGGTCTCGCGCCGATTCAGTATCATCTTCGCAAGGCAATGCAACGAAGACGTCACGAGCCGGTCACGAACGCTCGGACACGTGCAGCTGGAACCGCGCTGTCGACGTGCGGCCACCCGCGGCAGCGGCCGCGAAGGCGTTGACCGACGACGTCGGGGAGTCGCGCCGGCTGGCGCTGGGCCGGCCTACTCGACGCGCATCGTGCTCGCCGGATCCACGCGCGTCGCGCGCCACGCCGGCCTGAGGCAGGCCGCGACGGCGACGACCGCGATCACGCTCGTGACCGCGACCAGCGTGGCCGGGTCGGTGGGCGCCACCTCGAACAGCATGCTGCGCATCAGCCGGCCCAGCGCCAGGGTGGCGGCGAGGCCGGCTGCCACGCCGATACCCACGATGATCGCCGCCTGCCGCAGCACGAGGCGCGCGATGTCGCCGGCGACGGCGCCGAGCGCCATGCGGATCCCCATCTCGCGGACGCGCTGGGCGACGCCGAAAGCGATCACGCCGTAGAGTCCGACGATCGCCAGCGTGACGGCGACGGCCGCGAAGATGGCGAGCAGCAGCAGCGTCGAGCGCTCGGGCGCGATCGCATCAGAGAGTCGGGCCTGCATCGTCTCGACGGACCATGCGGGCTGGTCGGGATCGACGTTCCGGATCGCGCGGCGGACGGCGTCGGTCAGGGCCGGCGCGTCGGCCCGCGCGCGGACGGCGAGAAACAGGCGCGTGAGCGGGTGCTGCAGCATGGACGTGTAGTACTCCGGCTCGGGCGCGGCGCGCAGGTCGTCGTGGTGGACGTTCTCGACGATGCCGACGATCTCGTGCTCGGCGGTGCCCTCGCGCCCGCCGATCCGCAACCGCTGGCCGATCGGCTCTTCGCCGGGGAACCAGCGGTCGGCGAGGGCCTGGTTGATGACGACGACGCGGGCGGCGCGATCATCGTCGCGCGTCTCGACTCCGCGCCCGCGGACGATCGGGATGCCCATCGCCTCGAAGTAGCCGGGGCTCACCTGCCGCGAATCCGCGGACGGCCCCGCTCCTTCCGGGTCCGGACGGCCCGCGATCGTGAACGTGCTGGTCGAGCGCGAGCCGGCGAACGGCAGGTCGCTCGTCATGCCGGCGGCGACGACGCCCGGGATCGCGCTCACGCCTTCGAGCGCGCCCGACACGAACAGGCGCTGCCGCTCGGCATCCGGATACTTCGATGCGGGCAGTGACACGTTCATCGTCAGCACGTCGTCGGGGCTGAACCCGGTCGGCACGCGCTCGAGCGCGACCAGCGTCCGCAGCAGCAGCGCCACGCCCGCGAGGAGCGGCAGCGCGAGGGCGAGCTGCGTGACGGCCAGCCCGGCGCGGACGCGGGCGCGACGCGCGCTGCCGGTCGTGCCGCGCTCGCGCAGCTCGCCGGCCTCGCCGGAGCGCGCCAGCGCGAACGCCTGCGCGCCGCCGATGCCGAGCGCGACCACCGCGAGAATGGCGAACGCGAACAGGAACACCGCGCCGTCCATCCGGACTTCCGCTGCGCGCGGAAGCCGGGAGCCCGTGACCAGCATCAGCAGGTCGACGCCCCAGACGCCGAGCAGCAGGCCGCCGCCGCCGCCGCACGCGGCGAGCAGCAGCCCCTCGGTCAGGAACTGGCGTGCGAGCCGGCCGGTGCTCGCGCCCAGCGCGCGGCGCACGGCCACTTCGCGCTTCCGGCCGGATGCGCGCGTGAGCAGCAGGTTGACCACGTTCACGCACGCGATGAGCAGGACGAACCCGACGGCGACGAGCAGTGCGATGAGGGGAGTGCGCGCGTCGCCGGTGACCTGGTCGCGGAGCGGCACGAGCTTCACGCGGACGTCGCGATTCGTGTCGGGGTAGTCGGCTTCGAGGCGCTCGGCGATCGCGTCGACATCCGCGTTGGCCTGCGCGAGCGAGGCGCCGTCCGCCAGGCGTGCGACGCCGTAGAGGTAGTGGCGGCCGCGGTGGACGGATGCGAGGTCTTCGACCATCGTCGCCCACACGTCCACACGCGGGAACGCGAAGCCGGGCGGCATCACGCCGGTCACGGTGTAGGGCCGGCCCGAGAGCACGAGCGTGCGGCCGACCACGCCGGGATCCGCGGCGAACCGGCTGTGCCAGAAGCCGTCGGACAGCACGAGGGAGGCGGGGCCGCCGTCGTCGTCCGAACCGAAGTGCCGTCCCACCGCGGCGTCCTCGCGCATCACGCGGAAGAAGCCCGGCGTGACTTCGGCGCCCACGATCCGCTGCGGCTCGCCGTCGCCGACGAGGATGAAGCTCTCGTAGCCGAAGACGGCGATCTCGGCGAGCGTGCGATTGTCCGCGCGCAGGTCGAGGTAGTTGGCCGGCGCGATCGTGCTGGTGCCGCCCTGCTCGCGGTTCGTTTCCCAGACCTGCACCAGCCGGTCCGCGTCCGGATACGGCAACGGCCGGAGCAGCACCGCGTTCACCACGCTGAAGATCGAGGTGTTCGCGCCGACGCCCAGCGCCAGCGTCAGGATCGCGATGATCGTGATCCCGCGGTTCCGGGCCAGCGCCCGGGCCGCGAATCGGAAATCGTGCCACATGCCTTCCACGTCGGTCCTCCGGTACATTTCCGCGAGTCGATGGTACCGCCCATCAGACAAGGACCGTGCCGTACCGGCGTGCCGCGGCGGGACGGAGGCGCTGCGAGGGAGGAACGCGCGGACCGGCGGGCAGGCAGCCGGAACCCTCCGACCGCTTCCGGGACGGGGCATCCCCTGAGCGTACACTCGAGGACAGGGTCGCTGCGCCGAGCGGAGTTCTCCTTGAGTCGATCTCACGTTGGATAGCATCGAGCACCCGGCAGCCTATCCCCTTGTGAGCCGAGCCCGGCCTGCGTCCTCAGGGTGATGGGCCAATTGGGCCAGCCCCAACCACTTGGCGTCCAGCAGGTCCTTGCGAAAGCCCCACACCACCTTCGACAGGACCTGCGCGTACGGGTCGGAGTGACAGAAGTCGCTCCCCCCGCCGGCGCGCCCTGAACCCCCATTTCTACTTCCACCTCGTCGGCCTCGAGCGCACGGCCGCTGCCCGACTGCAGGCGGACGCGGTCACCCATGGAGCGCCCGTCGGCCGCTTCATCCAACGGCTGCACGAGCTGCTGACCCATGCCGGCGATCCCGAAGAACGTGGCGCGAGCGGCGGCAGCACCGCACATTGAACGGGTCATGAAGCTCGCCTCGCCGGGTCTGCTCCTTCTCGCCGTCGAGACCTCCGCCGCGTCCGCGCAGGAACGCCCGCAGCCGATCATCGATGTGCATGTCCACGCCTTCCCGGCGGACGACCAGGGGCCGCCGCCGCTCGCAATGTGCACGCCCGTCGTGGTGGGCGGCGACCCGTCGGAGCCGTGGCCCGAGCGCATCATGCGGGCGTTCAAGCAGCCGCCCTGCACGGACCCGATCTGGTCCCCGGAAACCGACGAACAGCTGATGCGGCGGACGCTCGAGATCTTCGAGCGCAGGAACGTCACCGGCGTCGCGAGCGGCCCGCTCCGGATTCTTCGGCAGTGGAAGGACGCCGCTCCGGACCGGATCCTGTCCGCGTACGCGTTGAATCTCGCGAGGGACACGGTCTCGCCGGATTCGCTGCGCCGCGCGCTCGCGAGCGGCCGCTTCGTGGCGCTGGCCGAGGTGACGAACCAGTACGCGGGGATCGCGCCCGACGATCCCGCGTTCGACCCGTATCTCGCGGTCGCCGAAGAGCTGGATATACCGGTCGGGATCCACATCGGAACGGGGCCTCCCGGCGCGCCGTACCTCGGCTTTCCGGCATACCGGGCGCGGCTCCACAGCCCGCTCGGGCTGGAGGAGGCGCTGGTGCGGCACCCGAAGCTGCGCGTCTGGATCATGCACGCGGGCTGGCCCATGCTCGACGACCTGCTCGCCATGATGTGGACCTACCCGCAGGTGTACGTGGACGTCGGCGTGATCGTCTACGCGCTTCCGCGGGAGGAGTTCTACCGCTACCTGCGCACGATGGTGGAAGCCGGATTCGGCAGCCGCGTGATGTTCGGCTCCGATCAGATGGTCTGGCCGGAGACGATCGAGCGCGCCATTCGGACGATCGAGGAGGCGCCGTTCCTGACGACTGCGCAGAAGCGCGACATCCTCTACAACAACGCCGCGCGGTTCCTCCGTCTGCCGGGCCCGCGGACGGCACACGTGGTCGGAGCCGGCCCTGACCGCGACCCATCGTTCAACGGCCCACCGATCCTCGATCTCCCGTCCAGGAGTCCGCGATGCGTCAGGAGAGACCGATCCTGCGAGAGGATGCCGAGGCGCTGGCCCGGCGGTTGAGAGAGGCCTTCGATTCCGGTGAAGACGACATCGTGGTCGAGTGGGTCGGGGAGCCGATGCGGTTGAAGCGGGTGTCCGAGGCGGAGTTCCTGGTGCAGCAGGCGGACAGGCCGGTCGCGACTCGCGTCATGCTCGGCTCCGAAGTCAGGCCGGACGGCTATCCCGCGGACTTCCCGTACGTGCCGGACGAGGTGGTCATGCTGGGGACGGCGGAGGTGCCCACCATGGCGCTCTGGTGGTCCGCGCGCGATCCGGCCGCGCTGTTCGAAGCGATCGAGCGGCAGTGTGTCGCCGCAGGCTGGAGCCTGCGGCAGGACCCGTCGCCACCGGACGCGTCCGTCACCCAACGCGTGTACGAGAAGAGCGGCACGATGCGCTACCTCACGCACAGCCAGGGCATCGTGAGTCTGTCGCAGAGAAAATGAAGGCGAACGGACGCCGGTGAGCCGACCCTGGACGCGGAAGTCGAAGTCACGGCCGGGATGGCCGCGGAGTTCGTGGTGCGCGCAGTTCCCGGCGATACCGGCGTCGAACGTCCGCGTGTTCGGCCGCGGCTGGGACAATGTCGCGGTGATGATCGACCGTACACCTTCAGGGCGTGTCGGTGACCAGGCCGGCGAGGAATGCGTCCACCGCCCCGAGCACGGACTCCCGACTCAGATTCGGGTAGCGACTGTACGCCGAGTCGGGAACAGCCTCCACCAGATCCCGGAATCGTCGTCGATCCACCCACCCGCTGCGCACGAACCGCTCCGCGTCCACCAGGTCCTTGCGAAACCCCCGCACCACCTTCGACAGAACCTGCGCGTACGGATCGTAGTGATAGAAGTCGACGCTTCCCACGCGTTCGATGAATCGGTGCCTCTCCGCGGTGCCCGCCAGCGCCGGGACGAAGTCTTCCGGCCGGACGAATTCGATGTTCAGCTGGAGCCGCTCCTTGATTCCCTGGATGTCCCGGAAGACCTCGTCGCGGTCGGCGCACAGATCGGCGTCGATCGTGGCAGAGCGCCAGCCGGCCAGAACAGCCGTGCCGCCTCCAACCAGGTAAACCCGGAACATCGCCCCGCGCGGTGCCGTGCGCGCCAGCTCGCCCATCAGCTCCCGCAGCGCCTCGCCCGTAAGCTCGCGTCTCAGCAAGCGCGCCGGCCCACGCGAATGTGGTGACAGGCATCGGCGAAGGAGACCAGTTGGCGCAGCCAGGCGTTGTAGCGCGCGTGCGCCAGATCTCCCTCGGTGTCCTGCAGGAGCGCGAAGAGTCGGCGCTCCGGATCCCCCAGAACCGGACCGATCGGAACTCCTTCGCGCCGGAGCCGGGGCGCGGCAATCGACACCGCCAGACTCTCCGCGCTCACGCGTCCGGCAGCGAGGTCGGCGAGACCGGCGTCCACCGACTCGCCGCCCGGCAGGCCCAGTTCCTCGAAGCTCGCCGCACCGAAGCGTCGCCGGATCCAGCGCGCAACCGCGGCACGGCGGGCCACGCTTCGCCGAGCCGCAGGCTCCATGCCTTCGGCGCGACGGAGGCCACCCACGCGGCCGTGCCGTCGGAACTGCTCGCGCACGTCGTCAGGAAGGTCCATGCTGCAAATTACTTAGGGGGTAAGCATTTGTCGAGAGAATGCCGTACTGCGTTCCGCGCCACCGCGAGAGCGCCCTGCGGCACGGTGGCCATATTCGGGACCCGCTCGAGGAACTCGACCACCGGGGTTGCTGGTGCTTAACCCCAATGCGTTGGGTTTACCGCATCAACCGAAGAAGATAGACGTAGGTCGATTCCGTCGGTATTCGCACGGTCGGCCAGACACGAATGTGCCTACTCAACGATTGCTGGAGTCGGCTCTTGCGCCATACCGTGGCCATGCTTACCATGAAAGCATGACGCCTCAGCCACTCCTCGGTACCTTCGAACAGCTCGTCCTGGCCGCCATTCTGCAGGTGGGCGAGGCGGCGTATCCGCCGCTCGTGCTGGCATGGGTGGAAGAGAGCACGGGACGGTCGGTGAACCGGGGCTCGCTGTACGTGTCGCTGGACCGGCTGGAGCGGAAGGGGCTCCTGCGGTCGCGTCCGGAAGCGGGCGCGGCCGGCCGTCCACGCCGGTACCTCGCGGTAACGGAAGCGGGGTTGACGGCGTTGCGGGAAGCCCGCGAGTCCCTGCTCGCGTCGTGGAACGGCATCGAGTCGATCCTCGGCGACGAGGCGTGACGATGGGCGGTCCTCCCCGGCTGGCCAGGCGCCTGTTGAAGCTGTCGGTGCCGCGCGGGTGGCGCGGAGAGTCCGTGCTGGCGGATCTGGACGACGAATACCGCGAGCGGCTCGTTCGCGGGCGGGTGCGCACGCGACTCTGGTACTGGCGTGCGGCGGCTCAGGTGTCGGCGGCCTACGCATGGGAGCGGGTCCGACGGCGCGACGCGGGTCCCGGCAACGACGTGGCCGATCCGGGCGCGCACGCGACCCGGCGGGCGTCGTTGCCGGTCGCGGAGCGCGTGGGTGGCGGTCTCCTCCGGGATCTCCGCTTCGCGGTCCGGAGCTTCGCGCGGAGTCCGGGCTTCACGCTCCTGGCGGTGGCCACGCTGACGGTCGGCATCGCGGCCGCGACGTCGGTCTTCAGCGTCGTGGACACGGTTCTCCTGCGGCCGTTGCCGTACGCGGATTCGCGCCGTCTCGTGGACATCTCGGATGACCCGGCCGGCGACGGGCGAGTATCGTAACGTCGTTGCCGGCGCGACGTACCTCGACTGGACGCGGGAAGCGCGGTCGTTCGCCGGCATCGCGGCGTTCCGTCCGATGGACATCAACGTCACGGGTGACGACGACTTTCCCGAGCGGATCTCCGGCGTATCCATCACGCCGGAGTTCTTCCGCGTTCTGGGCATCACCGCGGCGCTCGGACGACTCCCCGCTCCGGACGACGATCCCGCGACGGCGGCCGGCACGGTGGCGCTCTCCGATGCGCTGTGGAAGGCGAGGTATGGCGCCGACCGCCGGATCCTCGGCACGCCTCTGATTCTGAACGGCAAGCCGCACACGATCGTCGCCGTGCTGCCGCCGGGACTCGAGTTCCCGGAAGGCACCGGCCTGTACGTCCCCTCTCCGTACCGGGTGCCGCTCACGCCCCTGGACGACCAGGACATGAGCGACGACCGGACCTCGGGGTACCTGCGCGTGGTCGGTCGACTGCGGGACGGCGCGAGCATCGGTTCTGCGCAGGCCGAGATGCGCGCGCTCACCGCCCGCATGGGCGAGGAGGCGCGGGATACCACGGATGCCATCGAACCGCTGGTGGTGTCCCTGCAGGAGGATCTGGTCGGCGATGTCCGGCCGACGTTCTTCGTGCTCCTCGGCGCCGTCGGACTCGTTCTGCTGATCGCGTGCGCCAACGTCGCGAACCTGCTGACGATCCGGGCCACGCGCCGCCGGCGCGAGATCGCCGTCCGCATCTCGCTGGGTGCGGGCCTGGCGCGCATCCGGAGGCAGCTCCTGACGGAAGCCGTCGCGCTGGCCGTGCTCGGCGGTGTGCCGGGCTTCCTCCTCGCGCTCTGGGGAACGCGCGCGCTCGTCGCGATCGCACCCGCGGGAATCCCGCGGCTGTCCGAGGTCGCGGTCGATCCCCGGATCCTCGGTTTCAGCGTCGCGATCACGCTCGTGACCGGGTTCGCCTTCGGCCTCGCCCCGATGGTCGGACTCTCGGGGAAGGGCGCGAACCTCACGCTGCGCGACGCCCGTACGCAGGCGCGCACCGAACGGCTGCGCGACTTCGTGGTGATCACGGAGATCGCGCTCTCCCTGCTGCTGGTCATCGGCGCCGGTCTGATGCTGCGCACGCTGCGTGTGCTGGACAGGACGGACCCGGGCTTCGACCCGTCCCACGTGCTCGTCGCTCACGTCTCGCTTCCCGCGTCGAACTACCCGGACCCCACCGCGCAGGCGGCGTTCTACGACGACGCGCTGGCGAGGATCCGGGCGCTTCCCGGCGTCGAGAGCGCATCGACCATCCTGACGCTGCCCATGCACTGGGCCATCCGGGGGACCTTCCACTTCAGCATCTTCGGACGCGCGGCCGAAGCGCAGCGCGACCTGCTGGCCGGATACCAGTCGGCCAGTCCGGACTACTTCCGCACGCTTCGCATTCCCCTGTTGCGGGGCCGCGCCATCGAGGAAACGGATCGCGAGGACGGACCCGGTGTCGTCGTGATCAACGAGGCGATGGCGCGCCGCTACTGGCCCGGAAGCGATCCACTCGGACAACGCGTCACCTTCTGGGGCGACCCCGACGACCCCGACACCGAGTGGTCCACCATTGTCGGCGTGGTCGGCAACACCGTGAAGGAAGGTCTCGATCAGACGCCCGAGCCCGAGGCGTACATGCCCGTCACGCAGGCCCCCATGTCCCGCTCGAGCTTCGTCGTGCGCACCCCCGGCGACCCGTACGCGCTGGCTCCCGCCGTGCGCCGCGCGATCCAGGATGCGGACCCGACGCTGCCGCTGTACGGGCTCATGAGCATGAACGACGTTCTCGCTCACTCGCTCGACTCGCGTCGGTTCCGGCTGTTGCTGCTCGGCATCTTCGCCTCGACCGCGCTGCTTCTCGCCGCCGTCGGCCTCTACGGCGTCATCAGCTTCTCCGTCAGCCTGCGCACCCGCGAGATCGGCATCCGCATGGCCCTCGGCGCCCAGCGCGACACCGTCGTTCGCCACGTCGTACGTCAGGGCCTGACTCGCGTGCTGCTCGGCCTCAGCTTCGGCGCCCTCGCCAGCCTCGCCCTCACCCGCGCCATCGCCAGCCAGATCTTCGGCGTCCGCGCTTCCGACCCGATCACCTACGCCGCGTCCGCGCTCCTTCTCGCCACAGTCGCGCTCGCCGCCTGCCTCGTACCCGCGCTCCGCGCCGCCCGGGTCGATCCCGCCGTCGCCGTGCACGACTCCTGAGAGCGCGGCGACTCTCGCTACCTGCCGACGCCACGAGCGAAAGCAATTCTCGGTCGCAGGGCAGGATTCGAACCTGTAATCTTCGGCTCCGGAGGCCGCTTCAGGAGCTGCGGGTCGGAGCGTAATTCGTTGAAATGCTGAATGTTCGCTCTGAAGTGCCCTGACCACCTACGGCCAGATACGGCCTTTTTCTGCACAAATATTGGCACAAATCCGCCGGAGCTTCCGCGATCCCGGCGGCGGGCAATGGGCCGCGGAAACCTAGCCACCCCACCACTGAGCTCCTGATCATCGACGAGATCGGCTACATCCCCATCGACCGCCAGGGCGCAAACCTCTTCTTCCAGCTCGTCTCCCGCCGCTACGAACGGGGCTCCATCCCGCTCACCAGCAACCAGAGCCTCGGCGCCTGGGGCGACGTCTTCGGCGACACCATCATCGCCAGCGCCATCCTCGACCGGCTGCTCCACCACGCCACCACCGTCAACATCAAAGGAGAGAGCTACCGCCTGAAAGAGAAACGCCGGGCCGGGCTCCTGCGGTCCGCCCAGGCCCATGAACCCGTCCCTACAACGTGACCGGGGTGGGGAATTTCAGATGATGGATGACAGAAGCGAGCGATCGCCCGGCAACTGGGCATCGACCGGCGGACGATCACCCGCTGGATCGCGGCCGGCGAACTCGACCGGGATCTGGACGAGGCGCCGCGCTACCGGTCCTGGCCGCCGCGGCCGACGAAGCTGGATCCCTACAAGGCGATCATCGGCCACCGACTCGAGGCGTACCCGGAGCTGTCCTCGGTCCGACTCCTCGAGGAGATTCAGGCCGCCGGCTACACCGGCGGCTATTCGCAACCGTGACTACGTGCGGGCGGTCGAACGTCATACCAGCCAACGCGGGGAGCATTCGGTGCATCCTATTTTCGCACGACGCGTACTACATGGCTCATAGACTTGCTAACAGCCCTGCCCACAGATATTCTGATCGCAGCAAAAGCAGAGCGGTCCACAAACCGTGTAACAACCCGGCTCACAATCGCGGCCGAATGGGTGATCCAAAGGCCACTCGTCAGCCGCAGCCACTCTGCCTGCCGAATAGCTCATTGCTCCGAGCGCAGCAAGCCCGGCAAACACAACAGAGAGAACAATCTTCTTCATCGTCAGCCTCCCTTCGTTCGTCTCAATGCCGGATGCCACCCGCGTTGGCTTAGCTGGCAACCTCTTCCCCACGCCTACAACTCTCAGTGAGCAATCCTTCCAAGCCGTTCAAATATCGAATCCGCCGTTTGGGCAGTATCCCACCGAACGCCGCCATCAGTCCCCGATATAAGCACAAGATGTCGCTCAGCAAAATGCACCGCAGCCTCCGGCATTCCGCTTAGCGCAACAACTGGAACGCCTAGACGTTCCATGGCGGCGTACCGGCATACCATAGCCGTGTCGCCAGCCGGCGTCGCAAGTGTAAGTCCAAGGACTTTGCCGTCGTCCGTTCGGAGCCATTTCCGCGCTTCGAAGCCGACGTTCGCACACCCTAGGCACTGCTCCTTTGTCACGACTAGGATCGGCCGTCCATGCACATCCAAGCGAGCCCGTCCACCACAAACTGGATGTGCGCCATGGCGGCCGACAGCCGCAAGCGCACTCGCAACGAGGGTCCCGGATCCCTCCGGCTCGCGAGCACAAGCCGCACCTGCAATTTGCCCGACAAGCACTCCAACAACCGTCACCTGTTTCACCACAACCAAGACAACGGCCCCCTCATGGTCGCCTCCGATAAATGACAAAGCGCGGCGCATCCGCCGTCGGGTCCCTGTAGACGAGCAGACGCCCGTCAGCAAATGGCTTCAATATGATTGGTGCCCCGTCGAGGGCTTCCCATTTCCCGTCGGGTCCTTGATGCACAACAACCATCGGATTGTTCTGCATGACTTCTCCATGCATGAATGGCCAAAAGACCTCTTTCCTCGTCGTTGTTAGGAATGCGGTCAGGTGTCGGGAATAGAACCACTGTACGACATCCGCTGTGCTGGTGCTCTTATCTCGCGGAGGGCTCCGTGGGGGTAAATACCCCGGAAACACGACATCCTGATGGACAACTGAATGATCGGCGAGGGATACTCTCCAAATGCGAGGCAATAGACTGCAGATTACTAATGCCGTGTCCTGGCGCGCACTGAGAAAGAACGTACGCGGAAAGGTCCACAGTGGGCCGTCGGTTTCACCTTCCGGGACGACGTGCGCCAACGGCAGGGCTTCCTGAAGGATCGTGCCATCCTCACTCGTCTCAAAGAGGACGTCTTCATTGCTCGCCAGTGCCGCCACAAAGAGATATGTCCCTGACGCACTGATCGTGAAGTCGCGTACCTTTGTCATGCCATGTACCTGCACAACTCGCGGCGCGCTGTCTGGCAGGAACACCGTTACACGATTCGCTAGTCCGTCGAACACCACAAGCCGCCCAAGCGGGTCGATGGCTCCGTCCTCTGGGGTCCGGAATTCGCCAGGGCCCGCACCGGCTCTTCCGTACACCTTAATCAACCTGCCGCCGAAGTCGAATTCCTTCACGTTTCGCTCGGAGGCGTCAACTACGAAGACGACATGTCGGTGTTCATCGATAACCACATTGGCAACTCTTGCAACCACGTTCTCGTCGTCTTGCTTGAGCGTGAACGAGTCGATTGCCATGTATGCTGAGTCAAATGCAATAAGCGCTTCGATTTCGACGGCCGGAAGCGAGTCCTCGGACGCGGATTGCACGTCTGCTGTCCGCGATGCGACCTGCGACGCCGCCGGTGGTTCTGCACAGCCAATCGCTCCGACAACCAGCAAAGCGCAAGTGATCGGACCGAACCGGAAGGTGAGAACGCCTCGGCACTTTGACCGGCGCTGGTGCGTAGCGGCTTGCATTGGCAGTCCCTTTCATCGCGCGATCACTTTGCGCATTGCACAGGGCAGAAATAGCCAGTTCAAGAATGAATGAACGTTCAACGGCCTGTCTGTTCAGCGTCAAGTTGCTTCGCAGGGTCTTCGGCTGGGATGATAGCACGGCCATAAGCCAACATGGCACGCGTTCCGACTTTCGCCGCGCCGGCTGGCCGCCGGCTATCGCGAGAAGAGTACTTACGGCTACCCTGCCCGACAAAGCCGACTGAATCGTCGACGCCAAGACTCTTCCGCTGTTCCCAGCCATTCGTCGATTGCTCACGCGGTACATCTGATAATCTTCAGAGGCCTTTGCGGTGCGTTTGAGTATGCAACCGCCAACTGATCCAAACCCGGCAACCACACCTGTTAGTTTGGCCCCTCTCGCTATTATCGCCCCTGTGCACTCAACGTGAACCCTACGACCTCGAGATCTCCGATGCCGCGGAGACCGATCACGAAACCCGAGGGGAAAGCGGCGACTAGCGTCAGGGGTGCGCTGAGATCGACCCACCTGAGCACCGTCCCGTCCAGCCCGTAGGATGCGAATCGCCGGCGGTCGCTTCCCGCGTCCACCCATGTCTGCAGAACTTGCGTGTTGACGACGAACGCCGGGAGCGGGCGCCATGTCTGCATGTCCAGATCCGCCTGGACCTCGGAAGTATCGATTGTAATCACCTGGGTTGAGTCGCAGTTCACGAGCGCCACGCGATAGGGGGCCGTGTCCTCGCTTATCGCCAACAACTTTCCCGTCGCAGTTAGTCGGCGCGGAGCAAAGGGAAGTTCGAGCGGGTGGTTCTTTGGCTCCGCCCAGTCCAGGAACAGGAGACGGTTGCCGGTGCCACCGTTCGCTCTCAACCCGATCGCCCAACCACATGGAGTCGATGCGCCCGACGCGATCTCATCGTCGCTGGCGGTGGGGACCGGCGTCCAGGATGTGACCCGCCCCGCCGTGTCCGTTCGCACGATGCGGTGGGTACGGCGGTCCACGAGTTCCAGGCCGGCCTCGCTGGCGGCCAATCCGACGACATCTAGTATCTCGAAATTTCCGATCGGGACGGGAGGAAGCGCGTCCTTCAGCATGTAGATCCAAGAGCCACTCTGGATAGCGATTCTCATCTGCACGCCTGGAACGACTCTCGATATCCTGCTCCTTTCGGGCCAGCGGACGGACCAAGCCTCTGTCAGCGTCAATGCTGGCTTCGCTTGTGCCATGGCCGGACCCGGAAACAGCATAAGCCACGTGACCGACCGGCATAGTTCTCGTCGGGCTGCGCCGCTCATCAGCCCCCGACCTCGCCCAACCGGTACAGTTGTACGTGGGGTACATTTAGCTCGTCGTTCCACACTCCGCAGACCATGTTGGCCGACGACGCCGTGGAGGGGTAAAAGCCGCGAGGAAGACTAACCTTGAAGAGCGGGGTGCCTTGACTGTCGAGAACTGCCCAGTCCCGGTCCGCCCGCCACGGCAGGTCGGCCAGTCCGATCCACACCGACAAATCCGACCCCAGAATCACCCCGGTGGCCGCCGGCCAGTGGCTTGGTCTACGTGAGGCCTTTTCCAGTTCGCGGAGTCCCCAGCCCGGAGCGGGCCGATCGGGCCGGTTCACACGCGCGATCGCTTCTTGGAGCCTCGCATTCCACTGCTGGTCGGTAAGCGGTTCAGTGTCGACCATGTAGACGCGCGAGTACGCCGTGTCACCTGATGCCTCGAGTACTGTCAAACGGATGCGAACCTGCGGCCCTTTGGCGAATGGCCGATCTACGATCGCATAGCGCTCGCCGGAGGTGCTCGTGGTTTGTAGAGGAAAATCGGAGAACAGAGGTGACCCGTAGGATCTTCCGTTCGGTATTTCAATGATGAGCCGGAACGGGAAGGACTCCTGCAACCGGGCTACGACCGTTTCCGTTCTTGCATCAGCCGTGGTACGAATGATTGGCAAGTAATTCTCTGGTGAGCCGGCCGGCCGCTCGAACCTCCACGACATAATTGTGAAGTAGGAGCCGTCCGCCATCGGCAATTGCGTAGCGATTTGGGCGCCGGGCATTGCACTCCGCTCCAGACGAACCGGCACAAACCGGTTCGTGCGCAAGTGTTGTCCCTGGTAGAACCAGGACACCCGCTGCTGCGCGATGTCCGTTACCCACAAGGTGTCGCCCCGCCAGCCGAGTGCATTCGGTCCCTCGAATTCACCGGGCCCCTGGCCCCTGCGGCCAATGCGCTGGTATAGGGTTCCATTGGGATTCAGGACCGTAACCTCGCGTTCGGTGGACTGAAGCACGTAAATCCGCCCGTCCCGGTCCATTGTGACACCGGAGACCCTCGAAAACGCGAGCACCGGGTCGTCGAAGGCACCCAGCGATATCTCCAAGTGAGCCGTTCGGGCCGGCAGAGCCCTCAGGAACGACTGCGCCGCGGCTCCCACCGGCGCAAGGACGAAGCCGAGGATTCCGGCCGCGGCCGCAGCTCGGTCCGCCACCGCCCCGGCGGCCCGGAACACAGCTAGCGCCGGCATTAGATGTCTAGCCGATGCGTGCGAAGCCGAAGGCGCGCGGTCTCTGCGCGTGAATATTCGGCGTGGATCACCGTGCCGTTGCACGATAGTTTCAGATACTCGGTGTCGCCCTCGGTGGACCATGCCATCCTCGCCATCTCGTCGGGACCGGCCTCCGCCAGAATCGCATGCAATTGGGTGGCTGAGAGCCCGACTGCAGAACGGCCATCCAACAGGATCGCCAAACCGCCTTCGCAACCGTGTCCATTGCCTTGGCAGGTTTCTTCAGACTGGCAATCTCCGAACTGGCTACAGTTACTCCATCCGGCGCCCGACGTCCAGTAGCAAGAGTCAATCCAACAGTCGAGCGGCTGGTAGTACTCTACTCGGCAGTCCCAACACTCCGTCACGCTCTGCGGGTGGGACTGCGCTTGGAGCCCCTGAGCACCGGCGAACAGTCCAAGCAACACCGCCACACCAACATGCCATGGCGAGCGCGAAAACCGGATGACGGTTCGGGTAGACACGGCGTATCCTCCATTGGTCAGGGGATCATCTTCGGCCGCACCTCGTGTGGCCAAGTCTATGCTCAACTTCCGAGGAAGATCTGGAGTGTATTCTACAACACACGACTTCGGCAGTCGCTCAGCCCGATCCATGCCACTCCAGTTCGATCTTTCCTCTTTCCTCGGGGGCCCCAAAGGTGCATTCCCAAATTACCTTCACCTGAACCATGGCACTATGCCCAAAAGCGGATGAATCGGGACCAAATGCCGACTCGGCGGTATCGCGAAGCGGATGTGCGAACACCAGTTCCCGAGTATACGCGCGGCACCGGCTAGCAAAGCAACCCCACGAGCGCGTGTAACAACGAGCGCCTGTCTATGGAGCTGGGTCTCTCGGCCAACGGCGGGCCCCACATCGATACGCCATTGTGTCTCCCGGTCCCTGCGGGTACGCGGACCTGCCCAAGTAGCCGGGCAGCCGTGTTGGACAGCGTTTTGGGACTGAGTTTTCCGTCTTCATACCACTTCGGTCCTGCCTCCAAAGCAAGCTTCCTCCACGAGCTGGCATTCGGGAATTCGTCGAGCGCTTTGTACAAGCGCACGACTTCCAGGATGAACAAGGGTGTGATACCGGACTGGAATGTGTTTCCGAACCCCTTTTGTAGCGTCGAAACAGAACATGACACGGCTCGGAGAGCGCACCACTCCTTCACGGTCCTTGCCGGCGGGTCGACATCGATAAGCACCAGCAGTGCGTCGCGGATGTTGCCGAGGCGCCCGGCTCCAGAACGAGGTAGCTGGATCCGGATGTATCGTTCCAAGCGCGCACACAGCCCGCGCCCCGCTTCCGTTACCGCAGGATTCAAGTGCTCTTCGACCTCTGCGAGCCACACGAACCTATCGGCCGTGTCTGGGAGAAGGCCTCCGTTCTCACGGTCGAATCTTGTCACCAAGACCAAGCCGGTCTGCGGGTGGGAGTTGCGAAGCCCCTTCAATTCCGGTGCTCCGGGCGATTCCCTCAACCACTCGATGACGGACACGCCACAATCTGCGCTGCGAACCGCTTCCTCAAACGCTGACCACGAATCGTGGAACTCTGCAGGGAATCCGAGTGCTGGCTTGATCGACTCGCTGAGTCCCCGTGGACAATAGACTGCAACTCGCATGATGCACCACCTCGATGCAGTTGAACAACATACCGGCCTGGGCCCCTCGATCGGGCGTGCTCCAATGGCCTGCCGTCCTTTCGGCGGACTGGCGTACGTCTTGAGTCCTCTCATTGGTCTTGCCGCTGGAACTCCCCCGTCTCCATCCACTCGTACCTAATCAGCGACCACCAATCAGCGGCAAGCCCGCCAAGTACATATTGATATGGCAGCCACCCGTAGCCGTGCTCCCCCCACTCCTCCCCCCAGGAACTCCGGATCAGAATGGCTCCGCGGGTCTCTGGTCCGACGGGCGCCGGATTCCGTATGAGCTTCCGGTCGTCATAGCCGAGCGCGACAACGACCTGCCCTCCGAGCACTTGCTCGTCCGAGTTGGGAAACGGGACATTGCCGTCCTGCTGGATCGACCGGAACACCGTGAAGCCGAAAAGAAGCGGGACGCCTGAGTTCAGGTGACGCTTGATCCGCTCGAGCAGCTCCTCGCCGTTCGTCCTGCCGGAGTCGAGTCTGTAGTAGGAAAGCGCCTGGTAGTCCTGCGCGTATCCGTAGCAGAACGCCGGTGGTTCCTCGTCGAAGGCCGCAACATTGGGAGGCCAATGTCGCTCCGGTGGCGCCCCAAACCGAACGAGAGCGTCCAGCACGCTCCGGGGACTCGCTCCGGCATCTCCGTGAACCTGCATGAGCTTCCGCGCGGTCTTGTACAGGAAGCGGCTTGATAGATCCACATGCCGGCCCCACGCCCGGTACTCGAAATACGCGAGGAGCCCGATCGCGGCGTGCACCGCGCTCGATCCCAGAGGGCCTTGGTCGTCTGCCGGCGGAAACCACTGACGGAGGTCAACGGAAGTTGGGAGATCCAGCTCGGAGTCCAGAGCATCGGTTTCCGCGAGCATGTCGAGAATGGAGTCGCTCTGTCCCAGCTGCGCCTTCTTGACGGACACGTACTCATGGAACGGCCCGTAATCCCGGATGCTCGGAATGTCCCGTACCCAGCCCATCCCGCGCGCCGCCAGACGCCGTACTGGTATCGCCTTCGCTGGATCCCTGGGGGACGAGTCGCGAATGCGCCGAGACTCGGCCGGCCGCCCAGAAAGACCCTGGTCCATGGGCCGGCTTGATTCGCCCGATTGAAACCGGATCATTGCTTCAGCCGGGAATACAGATGTACTGAGTGCCGATCCAGTAGCACGGACCCGACTCGGGCGACGGCGGTGGCTCCAGGATATCCTTCCTGCAGCCCGAAAGGAGGCCGATGGCTAGGACGGCAAACAGCGCGAGCACCTGCGCACGACGAGTTCGCATGGTCCGCTCCGGGTTGGAATCGGGTGAAGCCCGCCCGGCTCATTCCAGACGGTCGCTCCTACCATGCACTCGGGCAGGACACCGCGCATGACCAAGAATTGGCTATCTTTTTGGCTTTACTGCCGGAGAAGCGCGCGCTCCGGTTCTGCAGGGCTCTCTAGCGGGAATCTTCGAGGGGGCTGCGCCCGAGCGCCTCAAACCAGCGCCAATGGAGAACGGCCGACCGCTGGGCGGGGTTTGCATGGACATACTGCTCGAGCAGAGTAACGGCGGAGTCCCGGGCACCGATGGCAACCAGGGCGCCGGCACGGAAAAGATCGAAATCCGGATCGCCCCGGGCATCCCGGAGGCCGCTCCGGATCAGGACCCGCGCGCTATCGGTCATTCCGACCCGTCCCAGAACGGCCGCCACCAGCATCTCCAACCTCGGCATCATGACCTTGGCCGAAAGATCTACGCGCGCGTGCGCACGCACGAGACTCCAAGCCGAGTCGGGATCCGGCATCACCGAGTCCACAAATGCAAGCAGGCAAAGTTGGCAGAAGGCCACCGGCCAAGTACCTCCGGACGTCGCTTCGATCTCCCGGCACCAGTACCGTGCATCGTCGTCCGCTCCGAGGTGCAGACTCGTCAGAAACAAACGTCCCAAGACCTCCGCGCGGTTCGATAGGTAGGCGTCGGCTCGATAGGCCTCCCGCGCCGAAGCGTATGCAGTCGCGAATTCACCCCGGGAATACTGAACAGCCGACAACCGGCTCCACGCCATCGCATTCCCCGGGGCTTGAGCGATGGCCGCAAGGAACGCCTCCTTCGCGGAGTCGAGATACACGGTCGCGGCGGTGGAATCAACCAACTGCGACGCCAGAAAGAAGAGTGTGCCAAGCTCTGTATGACTCTCGGAATGGTCCGGCTGCCGGGCGATAGCCTCGCGTGCGAAGCTCATGCCTCGCTCGACCGATTCCAGGCTCGTTTGTGGGCCGCATTCCGGGACGGCCATGCAGTAGATCGCCGATTCCTCTGCGAGTTGCGCTCGAAGCAGATCGGGAACACTCCAGCGACGGTCTGCCGACGACGCCACGGAAAGCAGCGAGTCCGCGGCCGCATAAACGCGTGGCACGTTGCCAAGCTCCCCATGCGTAGCGAGAGAGACCGCAGTGCGGCGCAAAGCGCCCGCACGTTGCACGAGTTCCCAGACTCGCTCGTCATTCGTGCCGGCATGCCACTGTGTCATATTGACCGAACGCCCGAGCGCTCCTCGGATTCCAGCGGTGATCGAGTCGACACAAAACGCGACCAGGTCCATCGGGGCCACAGCCGAACGGGTGATATCCATCACGCTCTGGACAGCACCGTCGTCGGCTCCTACGATCTGTACTCTCGTTCGTACGTCATCGCCCTGCCGCGACAGCGTGCCGACCACGACGGTGCCGACGTTCAAAGCCTCCGCGATGGCGGCGGCTGGTTGCGGGTCTCTCTGAAACCACCGGACATCAGACTGGCCAATGACCTCGAGCCCATCGGTCGTGCTGAGTTGGTCGATAACCGCTTCGGTGAGTGCATCAGGCAGGTAGTTCAGATCCCCGAGATCACCGCGAGGTTGGAGGTACAAGACGGCGACGCGATTCGCGGGGTGGGCTCGCGCACTCGGTGTAGCCTCGGTCCCGTGCCGGATCGCGGCGCGGCCAAGGAGCAGAGCCGAAATCAGAAGAATCGCGAAACCTGCCAGCCTCCGGAGCAGTCGACTTGGGCGCTGCTTCGGTGGACCCGCCAGCGGCTCCGCGGGTGGGTTCGGCGCGTCCTCTGCGGTGTTCTCGATCGGATTCGACTCCGGCTCTGGAATCGCCTCACCTGGCGGTCCTGTCTCGCTGGCCGCTTCCACCATGCGCACGGTCTCAGCCGATGGCTCGATCCCGTACTCCGATTCCAGGCGGTCGCGGAATTCCCTCAGGGCCTTGAGCGCGTCCGCTCGTGCCCCCGTTTGCAGGAGTGCCCGCACCAAGACCTGGACGGCCAACTCACTGGTGGGCTCGATGTCCAGCGCTTTCCTTGCTGCCTGTTCGGCGGCCTTGAACCGGCCCGAGCCGGTCAGATCCTCCGCGTGCCTGCAGGCCGCCTCGACAGCTTCCCGCCGGAACCGGTCGCGGGCCGTATCGAGCCATTGCGAGAGCTCGACGGAATCCGTGACGTGCACACCCTGCAGGAGGTCCCCGCGATAGAGAGCGATCGCGTCGCCGAGACGTCCTTCCTGGGCGGACCGGTGGAGATCCCCGATGTCGCTCGATACCCACTGCCGCGAGACCGCCACCTCCCCAGAGCCTCGGCGTTCGATGGCATCGGGTCCCAGCATCGATCGCAGGAAATGGACGGTCTGATTCAGAGCACGGCGCGCCGCCCGATCCGAGGATTCAGGCCAGCCGAGCGCAAGCAGAGTGTCCCTGCGTACGAAGCCGTCGTGAACCACCAGATACGTCAGAATCGCCAAGCGCTTCGGCTGCCGCACGACGGCATCAAGGCTTCGTCCGTCAGCGGCAAGCAGGCGGACCGGGCCGAGGAGCTCGAGGCGGATTACCCGGCTGTTATCCATCTCTCCATGTCGCCTCGTAGCAATGGGTTATGTGGCGAAACTCCAGGTAACCGTCCTCGAGCAAATTGTCAGCCGGTACTGCGATCTATTCGTCCGGGCCATAACCTCGGGACCGCTGCTGATGCGCTTGGAGTCGCCCTCCGATGTTCTGGACGACCTTGTGGATGAGGGTCTTGAGGCGATTCTGCCCGCCGGATTCCTGGATCACCTCGAAGGAGCGGGTGGCGCCCGTCGGGTCTTCAGGGATCAGCGAACCGTTCGGGGTGATGTGTGCGACGTGGAGGTTCACGAGATCACTCCGTGCACCGGTGCAAGGTACGTCGTTGTCATCCAGCCGGCCCGTTCCGTGCCCGACCAACGCGACCTTCGCCGCCGTTTCCAACTTACACGCCAGCAGGCGCAGGTAGCACTTCTACTGAACGAACGGCGGTCCGACCGCGAGATCGCCCAAGCTCTCGGAATCGCCCTGAATACCGCCAGCAATCACGTCAAGATCGTCCGGGACAAACTCGATGCAAGGAGCCGCCGGGAGGTTCCGGGCATTCTCCGAGCCATCAGGCAGGACCCCGTGAACGGCGCCACCCGATCCAATCTACAGATCGATGGTGCCAGAAACAGCCACGACACGTCAGCGGCCAACTCCAGTGTGCCAATCTGCGACAACCGCTCGAGCGCGCCAGCGGGAAGGGAGCGAGCCTGCGTGGGGGAATCCCCTACGCCACTCCTGGCAGTTCAGTGCCCCTGCTGCGACCGCCGGCATCCGCCAGACCACTTCCGCGTCTGGTCGAACTCACTTGAGTGAGAGCGCCGATGCCGATCCAACGACGTCGTTTGACGGCTACCACATCCGAAAGGCCATCATGGCAGCACGATCACCGATTTCGCCCAGAGGCTGCGCGACCCGGCGTCGGTTGAGGCATAGACCGACCCTGCGAACCTGTATGCGCAGAATCGACAAAATACTACAGAAGAATACGCACAGTCCCGCAGACAATGTGCGGAAATGCAGTGCTTGACGTTCGAGTCGGCTCAAGATAATGTCCAGTTGGACAACGTGCCTTATACTATCCCTGAAGGCGGACTACGTGATTCGTCTGCCCACACACCGGTGTTCCGCCAGATGAGGAATCAGTGGAGCAACCATGCCCTATGTGCCCTCCTGCTTCTGACGCCGCTCTCCATCGGTTTAGCATGCTCCGAATCCACCGACCAAGGGATCCCGGCACCGCCTCAACAGAGAACAGGTCTCATTCAGCCATTCGCCGACATGTTCGAGCTGGCACGGACCGTAACGCCCGAACAACCGGACTCGGCCCTGCTTGTGCGCATCACCGACCTGAAAGTGGATCCTTCGGGCCGTTTCATTGTCGCCGACTACTCAGAGTCGAACGTCAAGGTTTACGCGGCAGACGGGACACTGCAGCACGTAATTGGCCGGAGAGGCCATGGCCCCTCCGAGTTCCCATCGGCTCAATACCTCGTACTCGTGGGCCAGGCGCACGCGTACGTCGGCGGTTCCGCGACGAACCGACTGAGCTTGCTGAATCTCACGGACGGAACCGTTGAGGAGACGATTCTCCTCGACGGTCTGAGCGGTGTGTTCGGCCTGGTTGCAAGCGAGAATGGTAGCGTGTTTGCATCGGTCCGGTCCTTCACCGATGGTGGAAACGCTCTCGCTCACCTCGACGGTCATGGCAACATCCTCGACCGCCTCGTGCCGATTGAAGTGAAATCCGCAGCTGCACGAGCGGCCTGGAACATCTTCGTCGGCCAATCGATTGGAGTCATCAACGATACGATCTGGATCCTACCCGAAGTCAGCGACACCGCGTGGACCTTCGATCCAGGCACAGGAAGTACTTCCCGCATTGGGATTCCGCTGGTGAACTACGCACCTCCCCAAGACCAACCCGACAACCTCGCGAACGCTCTGGACTTTCTGGAGTGGCGGCGCGCGTTCGACGGACCGCTGGCACCGTTGCAGGTGGGATCCCACGTAGCCGTGCCGTTTGTCCGCGGCAGCAGAAACGACGGAGATCGAATCAGTCTTGCCATACGAAGCCCCGCGGGAGAGTGGCATACCCTGACGAACGCGCCAGCGGTGATCGGTGCTTTTGCCGATACGCTGGTGGCGATCGCGGATCCCACGGGAAACACCCTGCAGTTCGTGCTCTATAGCCTTCGCTCAGTGGATCGTGAGTAGGTGGCATTTCGTTCCCGCAATCCTCGGGGCCGGTGCGCTGGCCCTGGTGGCTAACTCCGAGCCGAAAGATGATCTTCCAAGTGCTGTGGCAGAATCCTTGGGGTCCGTGCTCCGAGCGGATCTCGCCGGAAACGGTTGCGGCCATGCGGGGAATGCCAACTTTCCTCGGAAAATCATCGTTGTGACGGCTGAAACGTGCTACCAATGCTGGAACGTGGGTCGTCTCTTGAGAGAGATCGAGCTGGAGAAACGACGGGGTGGGCAGATCGCCGTTGTGCTTACAGCCGTGGAGGACACACAGGCCGTTTGCTTGTTCCTTCGTCGGGAGAAGGTACAGTTGCCGCTTGCATCGGATCCGGGCGTGGAGCGGCTGCGTCGAAATCTCGCAGATAAGGCCATCCTGATCACGCAGCTCGATGGAAATGCAGCGAGGCTTGCTCTAGTGCGTGACTCTGTGGTGCAGCTTCTGGACGTGAGCTTGGACCCGATGGCCAGAACCGGGCGCTGACCGTGCGGGCAACAATCACCTGAGAGGAGGGCTGGATGAGGAGAGGGATCGCAGGATCAATCGTGGCCGCTGTAGTCGCGGTTGCCATCACGGCAGCAACAGTGATGGCGGGTGAGTCGGGCACGAAGAAGTTTGGATTCGACAACGGCGAAATCGCCTGCGTCTCGCCCGGCTGTGGAATGGGCGATCCGCCAATCCCCTGTTGTGACTGATCGTCCGATCGGGACAGAACAACGACGTCGGCTGCGGCCGCATGGCTTGGCCGCAACCGGTAAAGCTCAACAAGCCCACGGCGCCGTACCGCGAGCGGATCGGGCAGCTTGTGCTCGTCGTCCGCACGACGACCTTATCATGGTTGCCAGGGACGCCCGACGATCTATGCCTCAGGCGACAATGTATCGAGGTACTGATCCGAGCTGGCCGTTTGCTCCATCCTACTGGTCGCCTGTACGCGTCTTGACGATCTTCGCCACCCAACCATCCACTCCACCGATGACCTTCACGAGCCGGGCGGTAGTCGACCTGTAACTACCTGCGAGTGGGCAGCGGCCGGCGCTGGGCCGCTACCGGGACCTCGACCTAGACGACGAAACGCGTCTGGAGATCGTCGGGGCCCTCCTGGAGGGGGTCGAGGTCCGCACCACGCTCGTGGAAGGCCAGAAGCAGCAACGGTTTGAATCACCTACCTGTTTGAGGCACCAGACCTGACCTCAACGCGTTTATCGCCGACAACAGCCCGGATCACGGGTCGGCTGATGCGAGATCGCCGGCTGCCGGGCCTCATGAGTCCGGCGAAGCCACGTGCGGCGCGACCAGCTCCACCGCCATCCTCGCGCTCGATCGCGCACGATCGGCATCCGCCTTCGCGTAGAAGCCCGACGGCGTCAGATCCTCCGCGCCGTAGAACGCCAGCTCGCGGTCCCGGCGGAGCTGCCGCGACGCTTCCGCCAGTTTCTCGACGTGGGTCCGCACCGGGTCCGGCAGCCGCTCGCGTTCCGTGAGCAGAACGTCCGATACGTCGTGGCTGCGCGGCGGTTCAACGCCCGCGACACGCAGCAACGCCTTGAGCGTAAGCTCCACGACTTCCTGCGATTCGCGGACTACGTCGGCCCAGCTCTCCGCCTCGTACAGAACGTCCAGCGCGCGAAGCCGCGCCGATGCCCGCCGCATGTGGTCGCGCGCCAGCGCCGGGTTCCGCATCACGCCGCCTCGACCCAGTACGGCTGACCGTGCGACCACTTCCGCCGCGCCCCACCCTCCGCGATGAACGACCGGACCCGCGCCAGATGCCGCGAAACCTCCAGCCCTCGCTCGAACAGCACCACACCGTCCACCGCCACCTCCAGCCACAACGACGACGGCCGATCCGATGGCTCCGGCAGATGCACGATGTGCGGCTCCACCCGCAGCCCGCCCACCTCCAGGTCCCCGGAATCCCAGCCGCGGTAGACCGAACGATTCAACTTCACGCGCCGATCCACCACGATCAGGATGTCCAGGTCCGAGTCCGACCGCTCCTCGCCGCGCGCCCACGAGCCGAACGCCACAACCCCGACAAGGCCGTCCCCGACCGTTTCCGCCGCACGTGCCACGATCGCACCCGCCGCGCCCGTCGCATCCGAACCCGGCGCCGACAGCTTCCGCGCGCAGTACTCGTTGAGCGACACGCCCGCCGCCGCCGCCGCCCGCCGCAACGCCGCATGCAACCCCGGCTCCAGCCGCAGCACGAACCGTCCTGACGCCTTCGTCGCCATGATATCATTCTCCATCGGACTAGTATCATATATCCATTGAGAATGGTATCAGACACGGCGCCCCGGTGCCAGCGCTTCGGGCGCGGTCAGTCCCCGCCCGGCACACCCCTCCCGGTTGTCCAGCGGATGCCGGCCGCGTCGAACTGCCGCTCGAGCGCGGGCACGTCCTGGTCGATCATCTGCCGGAATCCGGGCAACGCGGCGCTGAACGCCTGCTCCGCGATGTCGAGCTGCTGGCGCTGCGTGGCGCTCGGCCCGTGCGTCGCGCCCATGTCGCCCATCGCGGTCTGGATGCGGCCGATCACGCCGGGCATCGACGCTTCCTGGCGCCTCGCCTTCGTGGGATCGCCGGTCAGGATCTGCTGCAGGTCCATCATGCGCAGCTCGAGCGTGCGCGCCTGCTGGCGGAGCTCGGGCGTACCCGCGGGATCGCGCATGGCGGCGTTCTTCATCGCCTGGATGCTCTGCATCGCCTCGCCGAGGGCGGCGTTCATGCCCATCACGCGACGCTGCAGGTCGCCCGCTCGCTGGTAGAACGCGAGCGTTTGCGCACGGTCCGGCACCGGCAGCGTGTGCACGCCGATGGCCTCGACCTGGAAGGGCACACGGTCGGTCAGCGTCTCGAACTCGCCGTCGACGCGGCGCGCAAGCTCGACCGTGAAGCGGCCGGGCACGACGCTGGGGCCGTTGCCGTCGGAGCCGGTGTTTGCGTTGACCGGCGTGAAGCCCGGATACGTGAGGTCCCACGAGACGGTGTGCACGCCGGCGGAAACCGGACCGGTGATGCGTCGCACCACGTCGCCATCCTGATCCCGCACCGTGAGCACGATGGCCGGCTCCTCCTCGCGGTCCTCGGCCTTGAGCTCGTCCCACGACGGGTAGGGCGTGTCCTTGCCGTCCTTCTCGAGCTTCTTCTCCTCCGCCTGCCGCTCCGCCTTCTTCGTCTGCAGCGCTGTCTTCAGGTTGTACGTGAATACGGCGCCGAACGTGGGGTTCGGGTCCGTGTGGAAATCGGAGCCCTGGAACGCCTTGCCGGTCACGCCGAGCGGCGTGACGCGGACGTAGAGCTTCGCCGGCTTGATCGGGAAGAAATGCGCTTCGGCGTCCTGTGCGGTCTTGCCGACGGTGCGAAGCGGCGCGTAGTCGTCGAGGATCCAGAAGCCGCGGCCGAACGATGCGGCGACGAGCGCGTCCTGGTCGCGCTGGATCACGAGGTCGCGAATCGCGATGGTGGGCAGGCCACCGCCCATCTTCGTCCAGCTGTTGCCTTCATCGCGAGTGACGAACACGCCGAACTCGGTGCCGGCGAACATGAGACTCGGCACCTCGTCGTCCTGCACGACCGTGTAGACGGAGCCGCGCTCCGGCAGGTTGCCGGCGATCGAGCGCCAGGTCCGGCCGCGGTCCCGGCTCACCAGCAGATAGGGCTTGAAGTCGCCCATCTTGTGGTTGTTGAACGCGGCGTACACGGTGTTGGCATTGGTCTGCGACGCCTCGATGTCGTTGACGTAGGTGCGGTCCGGGATGCCGGGGAACTGCTCGATCTTCCGCCAGTTCGCGCCGCCGTCCTCGCTCACCTGGATGAGGCCGTCGTCGGTGCCGGCGTAGAGCAGGTTCGCGACGACGGGCGATTCGCTCACCGTCGTGAGGTTGCCGTAGATCGAGGTGGACGCGTTCTTGGCGACGGCGTCCACGCTCCAGACCCGGCCCATGATCTCCAGCTTGTTGCGATCGAGGCCACGCGTGAGGTCGGGCGAGATCGCGGTCCACGAGTCGCCGCGGTCGTCGCTCCGGAAGAGGATCTGCGCGCCGAAGTAGAGCCGCGACGGGTTGTGCGGCGAGATCAGGATGGGCGAGTCCCAGTTCCAGACGAGCGGCGGGCCGTCCGCGCTCTCCTGCGGCTTGATGTCCACCGCCTCGCCCGACTTCCGGTCGTAGCGGACCAGGCCGCCGTACTGCCACTCCGAGTACACGATGTCGGGATTGCTCGGGTCGACCGCGGGGCCGAAGCCGTCGCCGAACACGGTGGTGAACCAGTCGGAGTTCCGGATCCCGTGCGTGTTCATGGTGCCGCTCGGCACGCCGTGCGTCGCGTTGTCCTGCGTGCCGCCGTACACGTAGAAGAACGGCTCGCCGTAGCTGACCGCCGTCTTGTAGTACTGGGCGAGCGGCAGGTTGGTGAAGAAGCGCCAGGTCGCGCCGCGGTCCCACGTCTCGTAGAGGCCGCCGTCGCAGCCCTCGAGGAGGTGGTTGCCGTCGTCGGGATCGATCCAGAGCGCGTGGTTGTCCACGTGCTTGTCGGTCTCGCCCAGCGGCGAGAACGTGCGCCCGCCGTCCTCCGTGATCATCGTGTAGGTGTCGAGCGAGTAGACCACGTCCGGATTCTTCAGGTCCACGTAAATCTCGTTGTAGTACTGCGGGCTGCCGGACACGTGGTCGCTCCGCCGCTCCCAGCTCTCGCCGCCGTTCATCGAACGGTAGAACCCGCCGGAGTACTCGGGCAGCTCGATGATGGCGTACAGGATGTCCGGGTCCGAGGGCGCGAGCGCGAGACCGATCCGGCCCTTGTCGCCGCCCGGGATGCCGGACTCGATCTTGCGCCACGTGTCGCCGCCGTCCGTGCTCTTCCAGATGCCGGAGCCGGGACCGCCGTCGATCAGCGTCCACACGTGCCGGCGCCGCTGGTACGTCGCGGCGTAGAGCACGTCCGGGTTGCGCGGGTCCATGAGCAGGTCCGTGGCACCGGTATTCTCATCGACCGCGAGCACCTGCTCCCACGTCTGCCCGCCGTCCTCCGTGCGGTACACGCCGCGCTCGCCGCCCGCGCTCCAGAGCGGGCCCTGCGCCGCGACGAACACGCGGTCGGAGCTCCGCGGATCGACGAGGATACGTGCGATGTGCTCCGACGTCTTCAGGCCCATGTTCTCGAACGAGCGGCCGCCGTCGAGCGACTTGTAGATACCGTCGCCGTACGCGACGGAGCGCTGCGAGTTGTTCTCGCCCGTGCCGACCCAGATGGTGGCCGGATTGTTCGGATCGATGGCCACTGTGCCGATCGAGTAGGAGCCGTAATGGTCGAAGATCGGATCGAACGTGTTGCCCGCGTTCGTCGTCTTCCACACGCCGCCCGACGCGGATGCGACGTACCACGTCGCCCTGTCCGTCGGATCGACGGCGACCTCGACGATGCGGCCGCTCATGAACGCGCCGCCCAGGTTGCGGAATTTCAGGGCGGACACGTCGGACGATTTCAGCGTGTCGGGCGCCATCTGCTGCGCGACGAGCGGCGCGGAGCCGGCCGGCAGCGCGAGCAGTGCGAAGACGACGAGGAATCGGGAAGACGGGGTACGGGAAATGCGCGGCAAGCCAATCATGGTTCGACCTCTATCGATCATCCGGGAATGGTGAGCCCGGCTGGATCATAGGTCGGGGCCGTGGGCCGGTCCAGTCGACGGGGACCGGCCGCTCTCATGGCGGGACGGCGTGGCGAGTCCGTACCGGTCCGCGCGGCTCTCGAGCGGCGATCGTCAGCGCCGCGTGTACGCCGCTTCCACCGCCAGCACGTCCGGCCCACCCGGCTTGATGTTGTACATCAGCATGCGGAACGCGTCACGGGACTCGGGCCGGAGCACGATCCGCCAGCCCCAATCGGGTCCGGTCGGCGCCGGGTAGCTGCCGAGCACGTTCAGCAGCGCGTCGCCGGCCGGTTCCACGCGGAGCCGCATCACGTCGTTGCGCATGTGCCAGGAGTCGAGCCACACGATGTCCACCGGCTTCTCGCCGGACGCCGTCCCGATCAGCAGCGTGCCGTCCTGCGGCTTGCCGCCCTCGGCCCAAGTGTAGCGCACCATGAGGAACTGGCCCTGTCCGACCAGGCTCGCCGATGCGGAGGCATCGGATTCGCGGACGGGCTCGCCGGGCATGACCCACAGCTTGTTGGTGCCCGTCCATTCACCGGCGAGGTCTTCCAGACCGATCGCGCCCATGCGTGCCTCCTGTCGGGTGTCCTGGCGCACGCCGGGAAGCGGGTCCGCGGCGACGCCATCGAACGTGATCTTCACCGGCCGGATCCGGCCGTTCTCGTCGAACTCGAGCCGGTCGATGCTCACGGCGCGGTGGTTCCGGTCGGTCTCGCCGAGCGGCCGCCGGTGGTAGACGATGTACCAGCGATCCGACGCCGGCGAATGCAGCACGGAGTGGTGACCGGCGCCCGTCGCCACCGCGGGATCCTGCTGCAGGATCTTGCCGATCCGCTGAAACGGGCCGAACGGCGAGTCGCCGATCGCGTACGCCACCGCGTAGTCGGGTCCCGTCCAGCCGCCCTCGGACCACATGAAGTAGTACTTCCCATCCCGGATCAGCATGAACGCGCCCTCGACGTACCCGTCGGGCGTGATCTCCTTGAACGTGGTGCCGTCGGGGAACGGGACGAGGCCCGTGAAGTCGTCGTTCAGCCGCGCAATGTTGCAGTGCCGCCAGCCGCCGTAGACGATCCAGTACGCGCCGTCCGCGTCGCGGAACACCATCTGGTCGATCGGCTGCGCGCCGTTGTGGAACTGGCCGATCAGCGGCTTGCCCAGCCAGTCCTCGAATGGACCCGCCGGCGTGCGCGCGCGGGCGACGCCGATGCCGCCGGTCTGCTCGTCGTTCTGGATGTCGTTGGCGCCGAAGAACAGGTAGTACCAGCCGTCCTTCTCGATGATCGAGGGCGCCCACATCGCGCGGCGCGCCCACTTCACGTTGGCGGCATCGAGCACGTGCTCGTGCTTCGTCCACGTGATCAGGTCGTGCGACGAGAACGCGTCCAGGAACGTCTGCTCGTCGTAGCGCGCCGAGTACGTCGGGAAGATCCAGTACCGGCCGTCGAAGACGTGCGCCTCGGGGTCCGCGTACCAGCCGGGCAGGATCGGGTTGCCGGACCGGCTCTGCTGCGCGAGCACGGTCGCGCCCGGCACCAGCGCGAGGACGCAGACGACGAGCGCACGGCGGATCCTCGGTGGTTGGCCCATCACACATCTCCGGGAAAGGAACCAATGTGAGTCGAACGATTGCAGCTTCAGCCCATGCCTTCGACGCGGGCGTCCGCCATGCGAGGCACCACGCCGCCGGGGGCGCCGAAATGGGGCACGATCTCCTGTGCCGCAAGGCTCGGATCGGCGCGTGGCACGACGAACCGGCGCAAGCGCGTGGAGTAGTACAGGCAGCCGTACTCCTCCTGCGGCCGCTCGCGCACGAACGCCTCCGCCTCCGTCAGCGCCGCGAGCCACGTCTCCCGGCTCCGCTTCAGGTCGAACGGCTCGACGAGATTCAGCCGGGCGAAGTCCTCGGGCCGATACCGGCCCCTCCGCTCGAGCAGCTCGAGCAGCGAGAGCGGGGTGAGTCCCGGGTCCTTTCCCGCAGCGGCCCAGCAGAGCGCCGAAATGCGCAGTATGCGATCGTGCACGAAGAGGATGTCCACGAAATCGCGAGGCTCATCCCGTCCGCCCAGCGCAAGCGTCTTGTTGACCGCCAGATCAACCGAATGGAGGAGCAACCCGCCCAGGGGGTCTCGAACGAGCGGCATGAACCGCCACGCCGAGTCGTGCGCCCAATCCACCCGTGTAGCCTGCTCTTCTCGCCGGACGACCGCTCGAATGAACCCGGGCATGCTCAGCTCGACGTCCACGGCGTAGCCGGCCCGCCCGAGCTGCTCGCGGTCGGCCGCGAAGGCCGAGGCCACGCGGGCTTCGGAGTCGTGGAAGAAATCGAGGTCGTCGCTGTAGCGCGTCGTGTTCGGCGCAAAGTGCAGTGCGGCGCCGCCCGCGAGATAACGGTCGCCCGTCGCGCTCGCGGCGAGGTCCGCGAGCAACGCCCGCTGGAAACCCGTCAACGGCACAGCCGGACCCCCGCGTTCCAGGCGTCCCGGTTGCCATGCTTCATCAGTTGCTCCGCAACCCAGGCAACGTCATCGACGCCGATCTCCAGATCCGGCCGGCACGACCAGAAGCACATCGTCCGAAAGCGACGAAACGCCCGTCGCGCCTCACGCACCCGCACCATCGTCCGGGCCGTCTCGGGGTCCAGGGTCCGCCGGCTCTTGCGGCCGCCCCGTGAGCCGATCTGCGCCAGGTACCGCTTGACGTCCTTCATGGCACTAGCATAAGCCGTTTATGATCTAAAATCAATAATGAGATCATGATATCATGACTCTTCTGGTCGAGGTCCCGGATCGGGGAGGTGCCGCGCTCAGCGCCCGAACCAGTACGTCGCCTTGACCTGGAACACGTTCAGCGGCCGCTGCCGGAAGATGGCCGTGCGCGCCCGGCCGAAGTCGAAGTCGCCCAATGGTTGTGCCGGTCCGCTCGCGTCCGGATCCACCCGGTACGTGGACGCCGCGTCGTCGTACGAGATCATGCCGGCGTCGCGTCCGTACACGAGTTTGTCGAGCGTGCGCGGCGCTGCGAATTCGCGGAAGGAGGAGTAGTCGCCGCTGGCGATGAACGGCAGCGCGAACAGCTGCAGCGTGAGGTCCGGCGTGAACGTCCAGTTGACGCGGGTGTCCAGCGAGACCGTCTTCGTCGTGATGTAGCCGAAGACGTAGCGATTGCCGTCGAACGCGCTCGCCGTGGGAGCGGAGGCTCCACATTTCTCGGGGAGGTGGTTGTGAATCGAGTGAACTGCGCTCACGGAGGCCATCATGCGAGTCGCAGTGTACTGTCCGCCGAGGTTCAGAGACCTGGTCGAGCCGGCAATCGGAGTTGCGGCGGAGTTTCACGAGAAGTGGCCGGCGTTCGCGAAGAGCGTTCGCCGGGCTGATACCGCCGTGGCCGTGCAGGAATGGCTGGCCGAGGCGCCGGGCGCTCCCGAGCTGCGCGCCTTGCGGAGCGCCCATCCATGGACGCGTTTCGTGCTGGTCACGAGGTTGGAGGGCGAGAACGCGATCGTGGCACCCAACCTCGCCGACGCGATCGTGTGGTTTCGCCACGCGCGTGCCGAATTGACGAAGGCCGTGCAAGCACCGTGGGACAGCCTCCGGAGCCGCATGGCCCGCTTCATCCGACGTAGTGTGGTCTGTTCGAAACGAACGACGGCGGCTCTGCTCGGGGCGGCCGGCACAGATCCACCGATACGCACGGTTGCGGCGTGGGCTCGAGCCGTAGCCACGACCGTCCGGACGCTCGAGCGGTGGTTCGCACGAGATTTCGCGTCCGGGATAACACCCAGGTTCTTCCTGGATGCCATGGTACTGCTGTGGGCTCTGGACGCGTTCCCCGACGCATCGTCCTGGGCCGCACTGGGCAACCATGCGGACGCGGACCCGCAGATGCTAAAGGGTACCGCGCTCCGGCTGATCGGCGCATGTCCGGGCGCCGACTCGGCGCGCCTCCTCCGACAATCCAGTCACGGGAGGCGGCAGTTGTCTCCCGCGCTGGTTGGCCGCACCAGCCTTGCCGAGGGGCTCGCTGCGCTGATGCGGCCACGTTGGTGACGACAGCCTTTCCCGGCGTCGCCCCAGCTCGTTCAGCGAGCCAGAGGATGTCGCGTTTGCCGGAGCATCTGTCGCATTCGCCTTTGGAGATGGCCGCACCGGGGCGTAAATTGGATCCGTCGCATCGGGTCTGAGCGCGTCAAGGAGTACCGGGACACCTGGCTGCGCTTCGCGTTCGGCTTCCGCCAGACGGCCTTCACAGGAGGTGAGAATGATGCACCCAGTCAAGCGTACACTCGTCTCCCTCGCGCCGCTGGTCCCAGTCCTGGTCTGCGGCGCCAACAGAGTTCATGCCCAGCAGGTGCTGGGGCGCGAGCCAGGCTACTCGGTCTGTGCGAATTGTTCTGAGGGCTACTACTTCGGCAGACCGGCGCACTGGTGGCACGGCGAGGACGGTTGCGACGAGCCATCCCGGAGTCCCGGCTGCCGAGTGTGCGACGCCAGCGAGAATTACTGCTATGATCCTCTGGTGCCGCACGAAGGAAACTGTCCGGCCGCGAACTGCGGGCAAACGCTGGCGGAAGTGTCGTCCGCCGTCAAGGGTGGCGATATCGTTGCTCTTGCCACGTATGTCGAGGATGGTCGAGCGGATTTCGATGAGGCGCGCGCACTGCTGGACCTACGTACCTGCGGAGGTGCCACCGTCCAGATCGACCTTGATCGGCATGTATCCAGGTGGTTGGGACAGACATTGGCACAACGGGCAGCGGCCGAGTGGATTCGCGAATGATGGATGCAGCCTTCAAGGCTGTCGGCCTGCTAGTTCTATCGGCTGGAAGCCTTGCCGCTCAGTTGCCCGTGGCCATACGCGTGTCGGGAGTGCCATCGTGTGGAACGTGCGAAGTCAGGGTCCGTAGCCGCGTGATTCTCGGTTCGCGCTCGGACAGCGTCGGCATAGCGGGGTTGAGCAATGTTGCGGCTGGAGGTAGCGGGGAATTCTACGTCGTATCTCCGTTCATGCCGACGGCGGGCGCGCTCACCTATGACTCCGCCGGCGTCCTGTTGGGAACCTTGGGTCGGTCGGGCAATGGCCCCGGGGAGCTTTCTCAGGCGATGAAGGTCGCGACGACACGATCCGGTGACATCCTGATCCAGGATCTCCGTGGCGCGATCCATGTTTTCGATCCGGCTGGGCACTTTCAACGGGTGGTCCGCGGTATTCCTTCATCACCCGCTGATATCACGGCCGTCGGCGACAGCTTGGTGGCGGTACCGGAAGTGCTGCGGCAAGCGGAGGGAAGTTACCGTCACGAAATTCGCGTCTATGAGCTTCATTCCGGGCGTTTTGTCGTGGCCCTCGGTGACGGCATCACGACTTCGCCGGGCATTACGGACGTGGCCACTGCCAGGAGTCTGTCGGAGGTCTGGTTGGTTGATTCACCGATGGAGTTCTCGCTGTGGAGTCTGGATGGTCGCCACCAAAGCACGTTGAAATGGGATCCGGGCTGGGCCCGCCATCTGGGAGGCGTGTTTGCCAAATCGGAGTCGGCTGAGCCTCTGACACGGGCGCGATCACTCTGGCAGGATTCCGCTACCGGGCTGCTATGGGTGGCGACGGTACTGCAGGATCCTTCCAAACCGGATCCATTCCGCCCCGTCGAACCCGGATCCCCCCTGCCTCGGGACTACTTCAGTCCGGCGCGGCTCGCCGCCAGCTTTGACGCGATCATTAGTGTGCTGGATCCATCAACAGGGGAAGTGATTGTCCACCAGCGCCTGTCCCTGCCCAACTCGGTTGCTCAGGCATTCCTGGACGACGGTCGACTCACGGCAATCCATGAAGACGCTGATGGCTACATGTCCGTCCAGATCCTGACTCTGCGGCTCATTCGCTGACGCCGGGCGGATGGCGCACAGGATGCCACGAAGTGGTGACCGGCGCCCGTCGCCACCGTGGGATCCTGCTGCAGGATCCTGGCGATCCGCTCGAAGGGTCCGAACCGCGAGCCGCCGATCTCGTACGCGACCGCGTAGTCCGGGCCGGTCCAGCCGCCTTCGGACCACATGAAATGGTACCTGCCGTCCTTCAGCAGCATGAACGCGCCCTCGACGTAGCCCTCGGTCGTGATCTCCCTGAACGTGCTGCCATCGGGAACGGGACGAAGCCGGTGAAGTCGTCGTTCAGCCGCGCGATGTTGCAATGCCGCCAGCCACCGTAGACGATCCACCAGGCGCCGTCCGCGTCACGGAACACTATCTGGTCGATCGGCTGCGCGCCGTTGTGGAACCTGTCGATGAGCGGCTTCTCCAGCCAGTCCTCGAACGGACCCGCCGATGAACGCGCGCGCGCCACTCCGATCCCGCCGACCTGCTCGTCGTTCTGGATGTCGTTGGCGCCGAAGAACAGCCAGTACCAGCCGTCCTTCTCAGATTGCAGCTGACTTCAGCCAACGCCCTCGACGCGGGCGTCCGCCATGCGAGGCACCACCCCGCCGGGGGCACCGAAATGGGGCACGATCTCCTGTGCCGCAAGGCTCGCATTGGCGCGTGGCACGACGAACCGGCGCATGCGCATGGAATAGTACAGACAGCCGTACTCTTCCTGCGGCCGCTCGCGTACGAACGCCTCCGCCTCCGTCAGCGCCGCGAGCCACGTCTCCCGGCTCCGCTTCAGGTCGAACGGCTCGACGAGATTCAGCCGGGCGAAGTCCTCGGGCCGATACCGGCCCCTCCGCTCGAGCAGCTCGAGCAGCGAAAGCGGCGTCAACCCCGGGTCGCTCGAATGAGCCCGGGCAGGCTCAGCTCGACGTCCACGGCGTAGCCGGCCCGCCCGAGCTGCTCGCGGTCGGCCGCGAAGGCCGAGGCCACGCGGGCTTCGGAGTCGTGGAAGAAGTCGAGGTCGTCGCTGTAGCGCGTCGTGTTCGGCGCAAAGTGCAGTGCGGCGCCGCCCGCGAGATAACGGTCGCCCGTCGCGCTCGCGGCGAGGTCCGCGAGCAACGCCCGCTGGAAATCCGTCAACGGCACAGCCGGACCCCCGCGTTCCAGGCGTCCCGGTTGCCATGCTTCATCAGCTGCTCCGCAACCCAGGCAACGTCATCGACGCCGATCTCCAGATCCGGCCGGCACGACCAGAAGCACATCGTCCGAAAGCGACGAAACGCCCGTCGCGCCTCTCGCACCCGCACCATCGTCCGGGCTGTCTCGGGGTCCAGGGTCCGCCGGCTCTTGCGGCCGCCCCGGGAGCCGATCTGCGCCAGGTATCGCTTGACGTCCTTCATGCAACTAGCATAAGCCGTTTATGATCTAAAATCAATAATCAGATCATGATACCATGATGATCATGGCCGAGGTCCCGGAGCGGGGAGGTGCCGCGCTCAGCGCCCGAACCAGTATGTCGCCTTGACCTGGAACACGTTCAGCGGCCGCTGCCGGAAGATCGCCGTGCGCGCCCGTCCGAAGTCGAAGGTGCCGACGGGATCGTCACCCGCGCGTTGCTGGGTCCAGACGAAGAACAGCGTCGAGCCGGGCCGGTACTCCCAGCGCAGCACGGCGGTCCCGCGCAACGCGCTGGTTGTGAAGTCGGGATTGTCGAACGTGAATGGTCGTGCCGGTCCGCTCGCGTCCGGATCCACCCGGTACGTGGACGACGCCTCGTCGTACGAGATCGTGCCGGCCTCGCGTCCGTAGACGAGCTTGTCGAGCGTGCGCGGCGCGGCGAACTCGCGGAACGAGGCGTAGTCACCGCTCGCGATGAACGGCTGCGCGAACAGCTGCAGCGTGAGGTCCGGCGTGAACGTCCAGTTGACGCGGGTGTCCAGCGAGACCGTCTTCGTCGTGATGTAGCCGAAGACGTAGCGATTGCCGTCGAACGCGCTCGCCGTGGGATCGGCAACGGTCGTGACGTACTGCTCCGAGGACTGATTGCGCGAGTAGCTCGGCGAGAGCTGGATGAAGATGTTGGCCGCCGGCTTGAGCGCGACGCCGGGGCGGATCGTGAGCGAACGCGTGTCATCGCCGACGCCGCGCGAGGCCTGCACCATGACGTCCCAGACCGCCGAGGCGCGCGCATCCGTGGAGACCTCCAGGCTGGCGACGTCGTAACCCGTGCGCTTGACGACGGGTCCGCCGCGCGTGAGTCGGTCGTCGAAGGCCGGCGCGTCGTGGATCCCCATCAGCCGGATGTTCCAGTAGTTGGGCAGCTCCATGCCGTAGAACGTCTGCAGCGCGGCCCGCGTGCGGTCGCCGTCGTAGTTGACCTCGGTGGCGCCGCCGATGCTGGTGAAGATGCTCCGGTACCAGCGGGTCGGCACAGTCCAGTTGCCGCCGATGTTGCCGTTGAACCAGGCGTAGTCGGCGCGGCTGAGGAAAGCGAGGTCGTTGACCTCGAAGCCGGGGCTGCGGACGTTCGACATGGCCTCCCACAGCAGCGTGCCGTTGTCCTTGCCCACGCGCGTGAACAGCCCGTATCCGCGGAGCGACGTGGCGGTCGGATCGTAGCGCGCGTCGAACAGCCCGTCCCCGTGCACGGACCGGTCCGGCCGCTGGAAGTAGTGCGCGCTCGATTGCTGCGTGAGCAGGGTCGCGGCGGGCGAACCGGAGACGCTGGACACCAGCGCACTTCCCATCCACGAGTACTCGCGCCCACCCCACGTGTGGCGCCAGTCGATGCCGCCGGCCTCGGCGTGGCTGCGGAGTTGCGCGCTCACGACGGAATCGCCGAGCTGGCGTGTGGTCGAGGTCAGGATGCCGCCGAGCGTGCTGGCGTTGCGGAACTCCTTCTTTACCCGGCCGACGAAGTAGTTGCTCAGCGGCTCCACGACCTGCGTGCGCTCGGCCGCGCCAGCGGTGCCGAGGTAGCGGGCCTCCTCACGGCCGGTGACGGCGTCGAGCAGCGCGACCGTGTAGCCGTTCCCGGTCCGGCCGGTGATCTTGGCCGCCCCGAGGATGGACGTGTTCTCCGGCGCGTCGACGTACTCCGCGTTGTCGGAAACCCAGCCGTTCAGCTGCGGCGGCCGGCCGATGCGGCGCGAGTAGAAGGCGCTCAGGCTGGACGAGTTGTTGCAGAACATGCAGCGCATGCCGCCGAAGCGGAACGCGCTCGCGCCGGCGATGAAGAACGGGCGCTTCTCGTCATAGTACGTCTCGAACGCGCTGAGATTGAGTGTTGCCGGGTCGACCTCGACCTGGCCGAAGTCGGGGTTGAGCGTGGCATCGAGCGTCAGGTTCGATGTGAGCAGGACCTTGAGGTCCGCGCCCGCGCTGAAGCGCATCTCGCGGTTGTCGTTGTACGGGTCGGCCGGCGCGGCGCGATCGAACCGGCTGGCGGTCACCACGTAGGGCAGGACCTCGAGCTGGCGAGGCCGGCCGGGAATGGCCAGACCATCGAGATCGCCGAAGAAGGCCGGCCCGCTCGGCTCGTTCCTGCGCCGGAACGACCACATGTCCTGCTCGTTCAGCCGATCCACGTAGCGCCAGATCTGGAGACCCCAGCTCTGTTCCGGGTCCTGCGAGAAGCGGAGCTGGCTGAACGGGATGCGCAGCTCGGCGGTCCAGCCCAGCGAGTCCACGTGCGTGGCCGCATCCCAGATCGGGTCCCACGACGGGTCGCCGTTGAACTGATCGCCTCGGACGCCTGCCGGATTCACCTCGAACCAGGCGTCGTCCAGGTGGTTGTGGTACGGGTCGAGCCGGACGATCAGCTTGTCCGTGGTCAGCGAGTTGAACGAGCCGTTGTCGCCGCTCGCGTCCAGCAGCTGGTCGCGCCGGGCGAGCGGCGCCACCACGCCCCCCGGCTCGCTCATGCGCGCGCCGATGTAGAGCGCCTGGTCGTCGAACAGAATCCGGACTTCGATGGGGAGCGACGCCGGCGCACCCTCGTCCGGCTGCGACTGCCGGAATCCCGTGGCCGGGACGGCCTGCTGCCAGCACGCCTCGTCCAGCCGGCCATCGATGGCGATGGCGGACGTCCGTGGGGCCGCGCTCGCCATCGGCACCGTCGTCGAGACCGAAAGGTCGCGCGCCTGCTGGGCGCGGGCCGGGAACGGAAGAGCCATCAGCGCGAGCAGCGGGGCCGCGCGAGCGATCGGAGCGAACATCGGGTCCAGCCTGTGCCGGGTTCATTGGTACACGGTCACAGGGTTGGACACGTCCGGGCCGGGCGATGGTTGGCCAGGGCCACGCCGGCGGCGACACCCTGCAGCGATTCGGCCGTCACCAGCGTCGCGGCGCCGTAGAACGATCGGGCCCCGCAATGGCCAGATCGATGAGCACGGGTGCGCTCACGGCGACCTTCCTGAGACCGGGTTTCCCCGTTGTCCTGCGGGTCTTCGCGATCGACAGCAGCTTCTCGGTAGCCGGTTCTCCCAGCCGGCCCAGCCCCGTCCCAATCAGTCCTCCGGACACGAGGCGGATCCCGACCGGTACCGGGACGTGGGAGAAGATTCCGTTCTTCAACAACTTCTTCATCTCATCTTCCGGAATCTCCAGGGCTTTCACTTTGTCCACGAGCGCGCCGAGAGCGATGTCGGTGCCGGCCGACAACGTGGCTTCGCCGAGGCTCTTGCCTTCCACGAGACCGACGGCCGTCTTCCCGCTGAATTCCACGGTGGTCTTCGTGAAGAGCAGGGTACGCGCCATGCCCTTGGACATTCCGGCATCCGGCGATGGAATGACGAACGTGACGAAGCTGACCGTGGACTCCATGACGCTCGCAGCCACGTTTCCGGTGTCCTGATACTTGTAGACGCCCTTGAGCAGCGAGCCGGTCCCACCCAGCGCCAGTGCCGTGCCCCCGCTCATGACCCCGCCGGTGACGAGGATCACGTCGACGGAAGCATCTCTCGTGAATTTCGCCACCTCCACGGCCGCACCCCAGGCCTCCACCTTGTCATTGATGTTGCGCATCGAACGCCTGGTGGCCTGCTTCTGCTTCTTCTTCAGCGCCTCTGCCGCGTCACGTCCCGCTCTTTCTATGTCGAACAGCTCCTCCTTGAATCGCTCCACGTCCGCGCCACGTGGGAGCGTTGACGTGAAGCTCGTGCGATCATCGATGAGGGCGCCCAGCCTGCCCAGCGCGTTGAACGCCATACGCATGCCCTCCGCGTATCGACGAGCGGCAGGATAGTTGACTTCGTAGTGGTACGTTTCCGGAAGGCCCCAACCTTCCTTCGCCGTTTTCAGCTGAGCACCGCTGTTCTTGCCCTGCAGGTAGTAGGAATCGTGCAGAATACGATTGATCAGATCGTAATCAACCAGGTAGAGGCCATCCGTGGTGGGAACTTCCTGATACATGTGCGCGCCCCCGGGGACAGGTTCGCCGTGCTTCACCGAGTTGGTGGGATTGAATGCAACATACCTGGAAGCCGCCGAATGCTGCACCCTCGGCTTTCCGGCAATGCGGACGAAGCGTACCCGATGGCGATCGAATCCGGTGACGGGTCCTTGCGCAGTCCCGGGACGATCCCGGCTTCAGCGGTCGAGCGACGGCGCCAGCGATGGCGACCAGTCCGCGAGCCGGTCGTACCCGTTCGCGAGCGCGCGGATCTGGCCCGTCTTCGTGTCGATGACGTACAGCGCCGAGCCGTAGTCGGTCGTGCCGGTGAACACGATGTGGCGGCCGTCCGGCGCCCAGCTCGGGTCCTCGTTCCAGCCGCTCGACGTGAGCTGCTGGAGCTGCGCCGCCGGTTGCGAGGCGGAGGCCAGCATCAGCTGGTACGAGCCTTTCGACATGCCGTGGAAGACGACGTCGTCGCCGACGGGCGACCAGTCGGGCGACGCGTACTGCACGTCCCGGCCGAGCGGCGAGAGGACTACCGGTCCGCCACCACCCGCATCCATCACGTAGATGTGCGGCGCGCCGGTGCGGTTGGACTGGAACGCGATGCGGCGGCCGTCGGGCGAGAAGGTGGGCGAGAGGTTGTCGGCCTGCGTCCGTGTCAGGCGCGCGAGGCAGCACGTCCTTGCGAGGTCGAACGTATGGATCTCGCCGCCGCTGCCCATGTCGAGCGCGAACGCGATGCCGTTCCCGTCCGGCGCGTACGCCGGCGTGTAGAGCAGCGTGCCCGAGTTGTAGACGGTGCGCGTCCGGCCGGACGCCATGTCGCGCTCGAGCAGCCGCGTCTCCGCATCGGCCTTGACCATGTACAGCAGTCGCCGGCCGTCGGGCGACCAGCTCGGGGAGTACAGGATCCCGGGCGAGCCGTCCAGCCGCTGCAGGTTCTCGCCGTCCGAATCCACGACGAACAGACCGTACCCGGCCTGCCCGTTCTTGCGCACGAACGCGATCCGGGTCGCCGCCATGCCCGGCTGCTGGGTCAGCCAGCGCACGATCTGGTCGGACGCGACGTGGATCGCCAGCCGGTAGTCCCGCGACGTGGTCGGCGGCAGGTCGAACGCGCGCTGTTGAACGACCTTCCCGTAGACGACGTCGTGCACGGTCAGGTCCAGCCGGCTCGCGCCGTTTCCGGCGGGCGCGATCGTGCCGGTGACGAGGTACACGATGTTCAGGCTGTTCCAGGCGGCGTAGTCCACCGGGCCGGCATCGAGCGAGGCCGGCGTGGCGGCGATCTCGAACCGGTCGCTCCGCAACAGGTCGTTGCGGACCACGCCGGCCTCGTCTCCGGCCGTACCGGCGAACGTGCGGACGGCGATGAGCGGGCGGCCGAGCTTCGTGTAGCGCGACGCCAGCTCGACGCCGGGCGGAAGCTTCGTGGTGTCCTGCTGCGCGGCCGCGGGCGCGGCGCCGGCCGCGATCGCGGTGCTCGCGACGAGCAGCGACGCGAGGAGAATCGGGTGCACGCCCGGCTTCATCATGCTTCGGCCTCCGGAGAATTCGCGAATCGTCTTCTCCGATACTCCGGACGGTTCGCGGGGTTGCCGGAGGCGCGAGGCGAGTTCCGTGCCACGCTTGCTGCTGCCCGATCTCAGAAGCCGAGCTCGAACTCGAGCCCGCCGTACCGCTCGTTGGTGAGGAAGAACTCGCCCATGGGCGACGTCCCCTCGAACCCGCGCGCGGTGAGGCGCGCGAATCGGTTGCCGCGGCGGTACTCGATGCCCGCGGCCACGCCGGTCGCGGCGCGCCAGTTCGTCCGTTCCGCGGTCTGCCAGTCGAAGCCGGCCACGAAGCCGATGCCACGGTCCGGCCAGAGCGGCCAGCTCGCATCGAAGCCCGCCTGCACGATGAAGCGGTCGGCCCGGTTCTCGCGCACCAGCGCCTGCGTGTCCTCCGTGTTCGAATGGAAGGTCCAGCCGCCGCCGCCGTAGACGCGAACGGCGCCGAGCTGCAGCGCGTTCAGCAGGTCGATCGTCTCGCCGCCGAACTCGATGCGTCGAGCGCCGGTCGAGTCCGCGAACTCGTCGCCGATGTGCGCGCTCCGGTGGAAGAAGCGGAAGCGTGCGGACCAGCGGTTCCACGCCGCCTCGACCGGCATGCCGACGATCCAGTCCTGGCCGAGGTCGTCGCGGCTCCACAGCTCGATGCGGAAGCGCGCGAGAACGCCGGCCTGCGCGCTCACCACGATGCCGCCTTCGGGCCGGTCGAGCAGGCGGAGCAGCGGGATCTTGCCGCCGATCGCCACGGCGGCCTGCCATTCGCGCGAGCTGACGCCCGTCCACGCGGGCCGTTCGGGGCCGGGCGCCCGGAGCAGGTCGGTCGTGATGAGGCCGGCCGCCATGCGCGGCTCGAGCGGATCGGCGAGCGGCGCGGCGAACATGCCGCGCTCGGGCAGCAGCTCGAAGCGCCATCCGCTGGCCGTCTGCGCGGAGCCGTGGGCCGGCGCAATGACCGGCGTGAGCGACAGCAGCAGAACGCCGGCCCGGGCGATGGCGCGCCGGGCCGGCGAACGGGTGGGTGCGGAATCGATGCTCGTGTTCACGCCGTGGGTTCGTCGTTCAGGAGTGCCTGCCCGCGGCCGGAACTCGCCCCTCGACGATCCGGTGCCGCGCCCCCGTCGCTCGAGGGCGCATGATTGTCACGGTGCCTCGCTGGAGTGTCAAGCGCACTCAGACGTGAAACTCGAGGACGTCGCCATCCTCGACTTCGTGCGTGCGCTCGACCATGAGCCCGCCGCTGCCATCGCGGTGGAAGCGCTTCGCGAACTTCAGGTTCTCGAGGAAGTCATGGTGGACCCTGGCGGCCGCGTCTTCGACCGTCGCGCCGCGGGGCAGGATGTACGGCGAATCCAGCTCGGCCGGATGGCCGGGCCGCTTGGTGTACACGCGGACCACGTCGAGCAGCTCGAAGACCGTGTGCGCGAACGCGTCCAACCGCTCGCCCGTCTCCGCGGACACGGCCAGCGACGGGAAGCGGTCCGGGTAGAACTCGAGCAGGTCGGCGAAGTCCTGCCGCGCCCTCGCGAGGTCGAGCTTGGTGCCGAGCAGCAGGATGGGATCGGGGACATCCCACTCGGCGAGGCGGGTGAGGATGAAGTCGGTGCGGCCGAGGACGTCGGGATCGCCGGCATCGACCACGAGGATCGCGGCGTCGGCCATGCGGAGCACCTCCGGCATCCACGACTCGGTCGCCTCGGCGCATAGCGGCGGGAGGTCGAGCAGCTGCACCTGCACATCCTCGACCGGCATCATGCCGGGCACGGGCACGCGGGTCGAGAAAGGCCATTCCGCGACCTCGACGTGCGCGTTGGTGAGCGACGCGACGAGCCGCGACTTGCCGGCGTTCGGCGCGCCCACGAGCGCGACCTGGCCCGCCCCCTCGGCCGGGATCAGCCAGAACGGCGCCGCGTGCGCGACGCCGCCCTTCTTCTGCCCCTCGTTCCGCTCGCGCGCGATGCGGCGCTTGATGTCTGCCTGGAGCTTCTCGGTGCCCTTGTGTTTCGGGATGGTGCGCAGCATCAGCTCGAGCGCGGCGAGGCGCTCGGCCGGGGTCGTCGCCGACTTGTACTGCTGCTCGGCGGCGTGGTAGACGGGTGTCAGGTTGGCTGGCATCCTCAGTCGCTGGTGGCTTCGGCCTCCTTCAGCGGGCTCGCGGCCTGGCGTGCCGCACGCGGGCCGGTCAGGAATCCCAGGACCGCATCGGCCCCACGATTGAAGATGACATACGCACTCGGTACGACAAAGAGCGTGAGGAAAGTGGAGAGCGTGAGCCCACCGACGACCGCAATCGCCAGCGGTTGCATCAGCTCGGTGCCACTGCCGATGCCGAGCGCGAGCGGCAGCATGCCGAACGCGGTAGTGGTCGTGGTCATGAGGATGGGCCGCAGGCGGACCGCACCGGCCTCGATCACGGCCTCTTCCATGGGAATGTTGTCGTCGCGTCGGCGCTGTTCGACGAAATCCACGAGCAGGATCGCGTTGTTGACGACGATGCCCGCCAGCAGGATGACGCCGAGCAGCACGGGCGCGGACAGCGGCGTATTCGTGATCAGCAATGCCAGCCCGACGCCGACCAGCGAGAGCGGGATCGTCGTGATGATGACGAGCGGGTTGACGAAGCTCTCGTACTGCACGGCGAGCACGACGAAGACCAGGAAGATGGCGAGGCTGACGACGATGGCCAGCTGCCGGTTGCTCTCCCGGACTGCCTCCTCCTCGCCGCCGTAGATCAGGCCGTAGCCCTCCGGCAGCTCGAGGCCGGCGAGTCGCATGCGGATCGAGTCGTTGACCTCGCCGATCGAGTACTCCTCGTTCACCACGTCACCCGAGATGCGGAGGATCCGGTTCTGGTTCTCCCGGTTGATCGAGGTCGGGCCCAGCTTCGACTCGACGGTCGCGACGTCGCGAACGTAAATGGGCGCACCGTTCAGACCGCCCGGGAACAGCGCGATCCCTCCGATGTCCTCCGGGCTCTGGAACCGGTTCCGCGGGAACATCACGCGCACGTCGTACTCGCGGTTCCCCTCGGTGTAGCGGGTCGCGATCGTGCCGTCCATGGCCGTACGCAGGGTCTGGCCCACGCTGGCAACGTTGAGCCCGAGGTAGGCGGCGCGTTCCCGATCGAGTGCGATCGTGATCAGCGGGCTCGCGTCCTCGGTGGACGGCCGCACGCTCTGCAGGCCGGGCACCGTCTGGATGCGCTGGATGATCTCGTCCGAGATGCGGCCTAGCTCGGCCAGCTGGTCGCCCAGGATCGTGATCGAGATGTCGGTGCCGGCGCGCGAGGTGCGGATGCCGCGGAGCCGGGGCGGCGAGACGTAGATGCGGGCGCCGGGGAAGCCGCGGTCGTTGATCTTCTGCTGCAGCTGCGCGACCCACGCGTTGGCCGAGAGCGAGCGCGTCGTGACCGGTGCGAGCTTGATCGTGAGCGAGCCGCGCCCGCCCGATTCCGCGGTCGAGCCGCCGAACGACATCCCGCCCGACGTCAGGAAGATGTTCTGCACGTCCGGCATCGCGCGCGTCATGGTCTGCACTTCCTCGACCACCGCGTTGGTCTGCTCGACCGACGAGCCGGGCGGCAGCGAGATGTTGACGCTGACGTTGCCATCATCGACCGCGGGCAGGAACTGGTTGCCCAGGCCTCGCGCGGAATAGTACACGACGACCAGCAGCAGGGCGGCGCCGCCCAGCACGAGCCAGCGCCAGCGCAGCGTGCGGCGCGCGATGCGGCGGTAGCCGTCGCGCATCCGGCCGATGAACCGGTCGAACGCGCGCAGCGGGCCGCGTTTCCCGATGCCGGAGCTGAAGCGGATCTTGGCGAGCTGCGCCGAGAGCATGGGCACGACGGTGAGCGCGACGGCGAGCGAGGCCACGATGGCGAAGGAGATCGTGAGGATCAGCTCGCGGAAGATCAGGGCGGCAAGCCCGCTGACCAGCAGGAAGGGCACGACGGCAGCGAGGTTGGTCGTGGTCGAGGCGACGACGGCGCTGGTCACCTCGCCCGCACCGACGTGCGCGGCCTTCTCCGGGTCCGCCTCGCCCGCCTCACGGTGTCGGAAGATGTTCTCGATCATCACGATCGAGTTATCGATCAGCAGCCCGACACCGAGCGCGAGCCCGCCCAGCGACATGATGTTCAGCGTCAGCTTGCCCATCCCCATCATCACGAATGTGGCAAGGATGGCGAGCGGGATGGCCAGCCCGACGATGAAGGTTTTGCGGAGCGAGCCAAGAAAGAGCAGCACCACGAGCATGGCCAGGCCGGCGCCGGACAGGGCGGCGCTGCGCACCGAGTTGATCGACTTGCGGATGAAGTCGGCCTGGTTGTCGATCGTGATGAAGGTGATCTCGGGCGGGATGAAGCCGGACGCCCGCAGCTCGTCCAGCTTGGCCTGGATCTGCTCGGCGACGAGCACGGTGTTGGCGTCCGGCTGCTTGCGCACGTTGACGCGGACGGCGGGCACGCCGTCGAGCTTGGCCCAGAGGCGCTGCTCACGGTTCGTGTCGAGCACCCGGGCGACCTCGGTGAGCGGGATCCGGCCACCGCGCGGCAGGTTGAGCAGCAGGTTCCGGATGTCGTCCACCGTGCGGAACTTGCCCTCGGTCTTGCCCACCACCTCGCGTTCGGGCGATGTCACGCGACCGGCCGCAATGTCCTGGTTGGTCGAGCGGATGCCTTCGATGACCTGGGAGACGGTGAGCCCGTAGGAGCGGAGCCGCTCCTGGTCGAGGATGACCTCGATCTCGCGCTGGAGTCCGCCCGAGATGTCGATCGAGGCGACACCTTCGATGGTGAGCAGTTGCGGCCGCAGCCGGTAGTCGACCCAATCACGCAGCTGGATCAGGTCGAGCACGCTCGAGGAAAAGGCCGTCTGGTAGATGGGCGACTGGTTCGGGTCGAATTTCATCGCCGCCGGCGCCGACGCTTCGTCGGGAATCTGGTTGCGGACGCGGTCGAGGTTCTTCGAGGCGTCCTGCAGCGCGAAATCGATGTTCTCACCGTACTTGAACTGCAGGTTGACGCCGACGCGCCCTTCCTGGATCTGCGTCTCGATGCTGGTCACGCCCTCCGTGCTGGCGAGCACGTTCTCGAGCGGCTTGGCGATCGTCTCCTCCATCACCTCGGGCGCCACGCCGCTGTTGTTGACGCTGACGCGGACCGTCGGGTAGACAATGCTCGGCAGCAGGTCGAGCGCGAGGCCGGCGAGGAAGAACATGCCCAGCACGACCACGACCAGGGTCAGCATGAGCGTGCCGATCGGGCGCCGGATCGAGAAGCTGGGCAGCCCCCGGTACTTCGCGTACTTGTCCGTGCTCATGGTGCGCGGCCTCCCCGCTGCACTTCGACCGGTGCGGCGGTCGCGCTGATAATACGGACGTCCGCGCCGTTCCTCAGGTTGTTCGTGCCCGTGATGACCACGACCTCACCCTCGTCGAGGCCCTCCGTGATCTCGACGCGGCCCTCGGACGTCATGCCGGTCTGGACGAAGCGCCGCTCCGCCTTGTTCTCGTTGATCACGTAGACAGCCCGGGCACCGGATGCGTCCGTGACGATCGCGGAGGCCGGGACCAGCCGCACGTTCTCCTTGGCGCCGAGCGCGAACGTGACGCGGGCCAGGAACCCGGGCTTCGCCACCGACGCGTCCGTGCCGAGCAGCGCCACCTCGACGGGGACGAGCCGGCTCACGGGGTCGGCCGACGGGAAGATGCGCCGGACGCGGGCCCGCAGCGTCCGACCGGGGAACGCGTCGAGCGCGACGTCGGCCATGTCGCCCGGCCGGATCGAGACGACGTCCAGTTCGGACACGCGGACGCGGACCACGAGCGTCGAGACCTCGGCGATCGTGAACAGCCGCGTCTGCACGCCGACGATGTCGCCCGCCTCGACCAGCTTCTCGGTCACAACGCCGGCGACGGGCGCGCGCACCGTGGCGAACCCGATGCGGGTGCGGAGCTGGTCGCGCGTCGCCTGGGCAGCGGCCAACGCGGCACGATCCCGCTCGAACTCGGCCGCCGTGATGACCTGCCGTTCGCGGAGCTTCTGCGAGCGCTCGAACGTGGCGTTCGCGACTTCGTACTGGGCCTCCGCGCTCGCCAGCTGGGCCGAGATCTCGCGGTCATCGAGCACGGCCAGCGTGTCGCCCTTCACGACGCGCGTGCCTTCCTCGGCGTTCACACTGCGTAGCGCGCCCGCCAGCTGCGCGTTGACCGCGACCGAGCGGATCGGCTCGATGTTGCCCGAGACCGACACCGAGCGCGCGATCCGGCCGTCCTCGACCTTCGTCACCTCGACCGGGACCGGGCCGGCCGGCGTGCCGCGGCTCCCGCGGCCACCACCGCCTGCCGGCTGCTGCGCCTGCGTGTCGCCCCGGTTGCACCCGGCCACCGCGAATCCGGCCAGGACCGCGACCAGCAGCATCCCTCGCTTCGTTGCGTCGGACACCATCTACCTCTGCGTTTGAGCCGCGGACCGTGCCGCGCGCCGTCGTTCTCTGCTGCTCCGTTCACTCACCAGAGATGCGCGAGCCGAGCACCGTCTCCAGCTGCGCGATCGCCACGCCCAGCTGCTGCCGGGCGCGGACGAACGCCGATTCAGCGTCCGCCAGCGCGACCTGTGACGTCTGCAGGTCGAGGATCGTCGCCACGCTGTTCTGGTAGCGCTCCTCCTGCACACGCAGGTCTTCCTGCGCCAGCTCGACGCTGTGCTTCGCGATCGCCACCCGCCTGCCCGCCGACTCGATCCGCTGCGCCGCGTCGATCGCCGCAGCGCGCGCCGCGATCACCGCGTCCTGCGCCCGGATCCGGGCCGCGTGCTCCGCCGCCGCCGCGCGCGAGACCGTCGCCTCCCGCGAGAACCCGTTGAACAGGGGCAGCGATGCCGTCAGCCGCATGCTCCAGCTGCGTTTGGTGGGCGGGTAGGTCGGGGCGAACCAGTCGTAACCGCCGGTCAGCCGGACCGTGGGCAGGTAATACGAGTAGGAGGAGAGCTTGCCGGCCTTCGTCGCGTTCCACGACGCATCCGCGGAGAGCGCCGACGGCGACGTCCGCGCGGCCCGCGCCGCGAGGCTGTCGGGCGAAGGCAGCGGCGGCGGCTCCTCGGGCAGGACCGCGTCCGCCGGCTCGACCTCGCCGCCCGTCCCGATCTGCCGGCCAAGCGAGAGCCGCGCCGTGCGCAGCGCGCTCTCGGCGTCGATCACGGCCAGCTCCGCGTTGCCCTGCTCGATTTCCGCCCGCAGCACGTCCGAGCGCGTGGCCGTGCCCACTTCGAGCCGCGTCTGCGCGAACTCGAGCTGCTGCAGCGCGCGCTCGAGCCGGCGTTCCGCCGCCTTCACGAGCTCCGCCGATGCGGCCGCCTCGTAGAACGCGGACGTCGTGGAGAGCGCGGTGCCGAAGCGCGCGTCGCGCAACGCCGCGTCCGCCGCGTCGAGATTGGCCCCGGCCGAGCGGAGCGTGATCAGCTTGCGGCCGGCCGTGAACAGGTCGTAGCTGGCTTGTGTCTGCGCCGTGTAGGACGTCGAGACGAGGCGGCCCGTCGCCTGGTCGAAGCGCTGGTTGCTCGAGTTCGCGAAGATGCCGTTCACCGTGAGGTTGGGCAGGAACGAGCCCCACGCCTCGCGGTTTGACGCCTCCGCCTGCTGCACGGACGCCTCCGCGGACACCGTCGTCGGATTGTTGAGGTACGCGAGACGCAACGCCTCTTCCAGCGTCACGCTGCGGAGCTCCGGCTGCTGCGCCCGCAACACGGCGGGTACCAACATGAGGAGAATGGCGGCGGCCCACGGACGGGGGCGCCGCGCGGTCTCCTTCGACTCGATCATGGTTCCTGCCCTTCCGGAAAAGCCTGAACAGTCTGACGCGCGAAGGCGTCCCCGCGTTGGCCGGGAGCGCCCCGACCGCGTAACGTGTGCGCGCGCGGCCCCCCAGCTCGGTGTCGTGCCGGACGGCCGGCCGGATGGCTGCGACGAACCGAACCTGGAGGCCGACATTGCACCGCCTGGAACCCGGTTGCCGCCGGTTTCCCGACCGTTGACGGGAGCGCCCCGATGATCCGCGTCGCCTTCATCCCGCTCGGCGGGAGCTCCGTCCCGGAGGCCCTCCGCGAACTCGCTGCGGACGACGCCTTCGACACCCGGCGTGCCGACGCGTCGGGCCGGGACGACGACGAATGGCGCCCGGATGTCGTCTGGTTGCACGCGGATGCGCCGATCTCATCGGACGCGGCGGACGGCGCGACGTTCGCCGCCGGCGGGCCGGCGCTCCTGCTCACGGGCTGCGCCGTCATGCTGCCCTCGCTCCTCGGCCTCGAGCCCGGCACGCCCACGGGCGGCGAGGAGCGGACGTGGAGCGACGCCGGGGACGAGCTGTTCCTGCACTCCGGGTTCAGTGAGGCGCCGCGGTTCCGGGGCCACGCCGCCTTCCGTCGGCACCGCCTGTTCGACGGGCTCGGCGCCGGCGCGTACACATGGTGGCCTCGCGAAGGTGAGCGGTACCGGACCTGGACGTGGGTTCGTCCGGACTGGCCAGCCGCGGCACGCGTCGTCGCGGTCGAGCGCGCGTTCATCCACATCGACGAGCGCCGCGCCACGATCTGGGAGTACGACGCCGCCCCGGGCCGGCCGCACGTCCTCTGCATTGGCGCGAACCTCCCGCTCGAGGAGCGCGACGACGCGTTCCGCCCGCACGTCACGCGACTCGTGCGGAACGCGTTCCGCTATCTCGCCGGCCGCATTCCGGAGACCGCGCCCGACCTGCACTGGACGCTGCCGGATCCCTCCGTGCGCGACGACGCGTCGCTCCCCCGTCCCGTCGCGGGAGCGGTGGAGCGACTGCCGATCGACGCTTCGCCGCTCGAGCTGCCCGGTGGCGTGCAGGCGGACCCGTTCACGCTCGCCGGCCGTCGCGCCATGGTGGCCGGCAGCGAGGGGGGCGGGTGCGACGAGGTCTGGTTTCATCCAGTCCGCGCCGTGAAGGACTTCCGGATCGCGGCCGCGCATTGCGAGGCCGTCAGGATCTCGCCGCTCGGCATCGAGCGGCAGCTCCGCATCGGCGACGGCATCGTGACCGAGCGGATTCACGTGCCGCGCGACCTGCCCGCCGCGCTGCTCGAGTACGAGCGGGTCGATGCCGCGCCGGCGGCGTTCCATCTCCATTGGACGGTGGACCTCCGGCTGATGTGGCCGTATCCGGCCGGCGCGCTCGACCCGCTGCGCTTTCACGCCGTCGATGATTCCCTCACCGTTCGCTCGGAGAAGACCGGTGAGACCGTCGGCTTCACGGCGGCCGTCGCGTCTTCCTCCGGTGCGACGAGGCCCGTCACGTTCACGTGCGCGCCGTCGAATCCGGCGAGCGCTGCGCGCGCCGCGCTGCGCTGCTCCCTCGACGCCGTGCTCGAGCCCGGCGACCGGCTCCTGCTGCGCATCGCGGGAAGCGTGGCTGCGGGCGACGACCTCGACGCGGTCTTCGCGGCACTGCGCCAGCCCGCGTCGCGGGTCCGCGCGCGCGGCGCATCGCTCGACCGGCTGCGTCGCGACCGGCTCGCGGTGGACGCGCCCGACCCGCGCATCGGCGAGGCCGTGGAATGGGCGAAGGTCCGGCTCGACAGCTACCTGGTCGACACGCCGGACGTCGGCCGCTCGCTCGTCGCCGGCTACTCGACCTCGCGACCCGGCTGGAACGACGGCCGGCCCGGCTACGCCTGGTACTTCGGCCGCGACGCGGTCTGGACCGCGCTCGCCTCGCTCGCGTCCGGCGACTTCGACGCCGCGCGCGATACGATCGCGTTCCTCGGCCGGCACCAGGACCTCAACGGCAAGATCCCGCACGAGTGCACGACCAGCGGCGTCGTCCACTACGACGCGGCCGACTCGACGCCGCTCTACCTGCTGCTCGTCGCCCGTTACCTCGCGTGGACCGGCGACACCGGCTTCGTGCGCTCGCAGTGGGAGCGCGTCCGGCGCGCGCTCGAGCACTGCCTGTCAATGGACCGGGATGGCGACGGGCTGATCGAAAACACGCGTGAGGGTCATGGCTGGATCGAGTTCGGCCGGCTCGGCGGCGGCACGGTCACGTACTACAACGCCGCGATCTGGACGGCCGCGCTCCGCGAACTGGCCATCACCGCGGAGACCATCGGTGACGCGCCCTTCGCGGCCGAGCTGCAGTCACGCGCGAAGACGGCGCGGCTCGCGCTCGAGGACCTGTTCTTCGATGCGGACGCGCGACGCTACGCGCTCAAGGCGACGGCCGGCGAGGCCGGCTGGATCCGCGACTTCACGCCGACCGCGACGCACGCGGTCCCGCTGCTGCTCGGCGTCGCGGACGCGGACCGCGCCGCGAGCTGGCTCGACCTCGTCGCATCCGACCGCTTCACTACGGACTGGGGCGTGCGGCTGATCTCGAGCGACGAGCCGGACTTCGATCCCGCGCGCTACCACGGCGGCGCGGTCTGGCCGCTGTTCACGGGCTGGACGAGTTGGGCCGAGTACGCCGCGGGCCGGAGCGATGCCGGCTTCCGTCACTGGCGCTCGACACTCGACCTCGCGTTCGAACGGGCGAAGGGCGCGTGGGACGAGGTGCTGCACGGCACGGAGCGGCGCGCGGCCGGAGTGTGCCCGGACCAGGCGTGGTCGACCGCGATGGCGATCACGCCGCTCGTCTACGGGCTGCTCGGCGTCGAGCCCGACGCGGCCAGGGGACGGCTCCACCTGCGCCCGCAGCTGCCGGACGCGTGGGACCGGCTCGACGTGCGCAACCTGCGCATGGGCGAGGCGAGCGTGCGGCTGCGCTACGAGCGCCACGGCTCGACGTTCCGGTTCGCGGTCGAGCAGGAGGAGGGCGCGGTTCCCCTCCGTCTCATCTTCGAGCCGGTGCTGCCGGGACCGGTCGCGGTGCGCGTGGACGGTCTGCCGGCGGAACTATCTGTCCGGCCGTTCGGCGGCCGCGTGCTCGCGCCCGTGCAGCTCGCGCTCGACTCCGAGCGCGTCATCGAGTTCGACCTGGAGGCGCCGGCGCGGTGAGCCGATCCCCGGTTTGACCGCGCGTCCGCGCCGCCAGCATCTTCCGCGGCATGGCATCGGTCTCGTTTCAGGGGGTGACGAAGCGGTTCGACGGCGGCGTGCTCGCCGTCGACCGGTTGGAGCTGGACGTGCGCGACGGCGAGTTCCTCGTGCTGGTCGGTCCGTCGGGATCGGGCAAGAGCACGGCGCTCCGCATGCTCGCCGGGCTCGACCACCCCACGGAAGGCCGGATCCGGATCGGCGACCGTGACGTCACCGACGTCGCACCGCGCGACCGCGACGTCGCCATGGTCTTCCAGAACTACGCGCTCTACCCGCACATGACGGTGCGCGAGAACCTCGGCTTCGGGCTGCGCATGCGGAAGACGCCGCGCGCCGAGATCGAGAAGCGCGTCGGCGAGACCGCGAGCAAGCTCGGTATCGAGGCGCTGCTCGCGCGGAAGCCCGGCGTACTGTCGGGCGGCGAACGGCAGCGCGTCGCGCTCGGCCGCGCCATCGTTCGTGAGCCGAGCGTGTTCCTCTTCGACGAGCCGCTCAGCAATCTCGACGCGCGACTCCGCGCCGGGATGCGCACCGAGCTGGTGCGGCTGCACCGCGAGCTGCGCACGACCATGGTCTACGTCACGCACGACCAGGTCGAGGCCATGACCATGGGCCAGCGCATCGCCGTGCTCCGGGATGGGCGCCTCCAGCAGGTCGCGGCGCCGCTCGACCTCTACGACCGGCCCGCCAACCGCTTCGTCGCCGGCTTCATCGGCTCACCGCCCATGAACTTCTTCGACGGCCGCCTCGATACCGGGCCCATCCGCCGGTTCACCGGCCGCAGCTTCGCGCTCGAGCTCGGACCTTCAGGCAACGACGCAACCGCCCGCGACCTCGTCCTCGGAATCCGGCCCGAACACCTCCGGCCCGCCGGTGGCGACGCCGACTTCGAGATACGCGTCCTCGTCGTCGAGCCGCTCGGCTCCGAAACCCTCATTTACGGCCAGACCGATGCCGGCGAAGACGTCGGCGTCCGCATCACCGGCGCCGCCGACGCCCGGCCCGAGTCCGGCCTCGCGCTCCGCCTCGACCGCGACCGGCTCCACGCATTCGACCCCGGCTCCGGCGACGCCGTCCCCGTCTCGGCGGATACCGTATGACCCCGGTCCGGGCGAGAAATGGCCCCAAAAAAGAATCCGCCCGGAGGCGGATTCCTTCGATAATTCCCGATTTTTCGTTCAGCGGTCAGCGAACCGCCATCCGACCGTCGCCTCGCAGAATCTGGCGCAGATGCGCCGGACGCTCCGGTACGGAGGTCCTGATGATGGAGCGGGCGTAAGTGATTCTCTCGTCGTCGGATAGCTTGTCCACAACCGCGATCGGTGCGCCGTAGCGCAGGAGCAACCGCTTGGCATCACGGGCCACGCTGTCGTCCATTGACCCTCCTGAAGGGGGGAAAATCCAGAGTCATAATTTAGCCGTTTTGCGGGCCGGTTTCAATGCTCTCCTTCCCGCCCTGGTCACATTCACCGCCATCGGCTGCGGCCGGGCGGCGGACCGCGACTGCGTCCGGGTCGTGTCGTGGGCGGACTACCGGGAGGCTGCGCTCGAGGCGGAGATCGTGGATTCGTTCGAGGTGCGGAACCCCGGGATTCCGGTCTGTTTCGAGTCGCTGAGCGGGGCCGGAATCTACCGGGAGAAGGTCCTGACCTCGATCGCGGCGGGCACGCCGCCGGGCGTCTTTCTGCTCGACGGGATCGACATCCCGGCCTTCGACAGCCAGGGTGTGCTCCTGGACCTTGCCCCGTTCGCGGGCCGGGTCGGCATCGATCCGGCGGCCTTCCACCCGCGGCTCCGCGAGCTGTTCGAACGGGACGGCCGCCTGATCGCGTTTCCCAAGGGCTTCACGCCCATGGTCGTCTACTTCTCGCGCGACGTCTTCGATTCGGCAGGCGTCGCGTACCCGCGGGCCGGCTGGACGTGGGCCGACTTCCGGGCCACGGCGGAGGCCCTCACACGGGACACGGACGGCGACGGCCAGGTGGACGTCTGGGGGTTCGGCTGGCCGCGCGAGTTCTTCTACCTGCAGACCTGGATCTGGGCGGGCGGCGGCGAGCTGCTCTCGCCGGACGGGTCGCACGCCCACGGCTACCTGGATGACGACGCCACGATCGGCGCGCTCCGCTTCTACCTCGGCCTCGCCATGACCGACAGCGTCGTGCCCCGCATCGAGATGTTCCGGCGCGAGTCGAGCGTGCCCATCCTCCGCCTCTTCGCCAGCAACCGGCTCGGCATGTTCGTGTCCGGCCATTGGTCGGCGCGGCAGCTGCAGGAGCAGGAGAACGCGGGCCGCATCCGGTTCGGCGTCGCACCCGTCCCGACGATCGACGGCTCGCCCGTCACGCCCGTGCTCTACTCCTCAGGCTGGGCCGTGCCGAAGAACGCGCCGCACCGGAAGTGGGCCGTCCAAGTCGCCGGATTCCTGTCGTCCGGGCTGGCGCAGCGGATCCGCTCGCGCGGCGGGCTCGAGATCCCGGGCATGCCGGCCGTCGCGGCCGACGTGGCCGCGCACGACACGACCGGCCGCGAGGCCGTGTTCCTCGAGACGGCTGCGAACGGCCGCCAGAGCTGGGGCACGCGCGTCGAGAAATGGCGCGAGGTCGAGGACGTGCTGCTCGACCTGCTCGACCTGCCGCTCGTCCGCGGGCTGCCCGTCGATTCCGTCGCCCGTTCCATCGCGGGCCGCGTGGACCGCATCCTCGAGGGCCGCCAGTGAGCCGGGGCCGCGTCATCGCGTGGACCGTGGTCGCGCCGTTCGCCCTGGCGGCCGCGCTCTCCGTCTGGCGCCTCGGCGTGGATGCCCGGGCCGCCGCCGGCCGGCGCGCGGAAACGGCCGCCGACAGCGCCGCCGCCGCGCTCCGGCCCGGACCGGGCGGCCTCGACGCCGCCGCGGTCGCGGGCCGCCTCGTCGCCCTGCAGAGCGCCGGCTTCGCCGCGGCCTGGTACGAGGCCGCCTCCGGCGACACGCTCGTCGCACGGACCGCCGGCGCGGTCGCGCTGCCGGCCCGGCTGCCCGCCGGCCTGCTGGACCGGCTCGCGTCGCTCGACCGAACGTTCGTGACGCGGACCGGCGGCCGCACCGCCGCCCTCGCTCCCGTGAAGGATGCCGATCAGTGGGACCGGATCGGCGCGCTCCTGCTGGTCGCGACCGCGCCCGAGCCGGCGCTGTTCCCACCGCGCGCAGCCGCCGCCGCGCTCCTAGCTCTGCTGCTCACGGCGCTTGCCGCACTGGCGTACGCGCGGCGTGACCGGGCGACGACGGCCGCCCTCGTGTTCGTGCCGGCGCTCGCGTTCGCGGTCTGGATGGCCCACGCGCCGGTGCCGGGCGCGGTGAGCGCCGGCGCGCACGGCTTCTGGACGGTCATGCTCGTCTCGGGCTGGGCCGTCCTGGCGGCGGTCGGACTCAGCCTCGCGCGCATGGCGGCCTCGCCGCTCCGACTGGCCGAGGCCAGTCGTGCGTGGGCCTTCCTCGCGCCCTCGTTCGTGCACCTGCTCGTGTTCTCGATCGGGCCGATCCTGTTCGCGCTCTGGCTTTCGTTCCATCAGTGGAACCTGCTCTCGCCCGACCGGCCGTTCGTCGGACTCGAGAACTACCGCGAGCTGGCCGCCGACGCCGGCTTCTGGCGCGCCGTCCGGAACACCGCCGTGTACGTGCTGTTCGTGCCCGCCGGCATGGTGCTCGCCCTCGGCCTCGCCCTGCTCGCCAACCGGCGGATGCCGGGCGTGAGCCTGCTCCGCGCCGCTTTCTTCCTGCCGTACGTCACGAGCTTCGTCGCGATCAGCCTGGTCTGGAAGTGGATGCTGCAGCCGGACGTCGGGTTGATCAACAGCCTGCTCGGCCGTATCGGCGTCCCGCCTCAGCCATGGCTCAGCTCGCCCGCCACCGCGCTGCCCTCCCTCATGCTCATGAGCATCTGGATGTACGCCGGCTACATGATGGTCATCTTCCTCGCCGGCCTGCAGAACATCCCGGCCTCGCTCTACGAGAGCGCACGCATCGATGGCGCCGGGCCCTGGCGCCGGTTCCGCCACATCACGCTGCCCATGCTGCGGCCGACCACGCTGTTCGTCCTCGTGACGATGGTCATCTTCATGTTCCAGGTGTTCACCGCCGTCTACGTGATGACGGAGGGCGGACCACTGCACGCGACGGACGTTATCGTTTACCACATCTACCGCAACGCGTGGGAGTACCTGCGCATGGGCTACGCGTCCGCCATGGCGTGGGTGCTGTTCGCGATCGTGTTCCTGATCACGCTGGTCCAGTTCCGCTGGCTCGGCGGGAGACCGGCCGAATGAGCAAGCGACGCGTGACGCCGCCGGGAACCGGGCCGGCCGCGGAGACGCGGGCCGGATCGCCGGCAACGGGCCGACCGGGCGATGTGGAGCGGCGTCCGCGCCGTGCCGTACGCGACGATGCGCGCTGGCTGGCGGTGCCCGCGCTCGCCCTGGCGATCGCGCTGGCGCTGACCATGCTGGTGCCGTTCCTCTACATGGTGAGCACGTCGCTCATGGACGAGATCGAGGTGTTCAGCCATCCGCCGCCGCTGCTGCCCGCATCGCCGCGCTGGGCGAACTACGTGGATGCGCTGACGGCGCTGCCCTTCGACCGCTTCTTCTTCGTGTCACTGGTGAGCAGCGGCGCGGTCGTGGCGGCGACGTTGGTGACGTCGGCAACGGCGGCGTACGCGTTCGCGCGGCTCGAGTTTCCCGGGCGCGACCGCGTGTTCCTTCTCTACCTCGCGACGTTGATGGTGCCCGGCATCGTGCTGCTGATCCCGCGCTTCCTGCTGGTCAGCTCATTCGGCTGGGTGGACACGTTCCGCGGGTTGATCGTGACGGAAGCGGTGCAGGTCTGGGGGATCTTCCTGCTGCGGCAGTACTTCCTGTCGGTGCCGCGCGACCTCGAGGATGCGGCGCGCATCGACGGCGCGGGCGAGTGGACCGTGTTCCTGCGCGTCGCCCTGCCGCTGGCGCGGCCCGCGCTCGCGACCGTGGCGCTGTTCGTGTTCGTGGACCAGTGGAAGAGCTTTCTCTGGCCGCTGATCGTGACGCGGTCCATGGCGATGCGGCCGGTCGAGGTCGGGATCAGCCGGTTCGCGGGGATCTACTACACGAATTTCCCGTACCAGATGGCGGCCGCCGTGGTTGCGATCCTGCCCGTGCTCGTGCTCTTCTTCTTCGCGCAGCGCTACTTCATCCGCGGCATACAGTTGACCGGAATGAAGGCCTGAACGAATGGCGGACTTCACGAAGCGGTACCAGGTTGCCCGCGCCCGGCAGCGCTACATGCGCGAGCCCAGCACGGGCCGGCCCGGCCTCATCGGCATCCTCGTCCTGATCGCGGTCATCGCGATCGTGGTCTGGGTCGCCGGACTCGACCGGCATTCGAGTGAACGCGCCGAGCAGCGCCTCGAGCTCGTCCGCGCGACTGCCACGGACCCGCTCGCGCTGCTCACCACCGCCGCGCGCACGCACCGCGTTCTGCTGCTCGGCGACGTGCTCGGCGCCGCCGCGCCCAAGCGCTTCGCGGCCGACCTGATCGAGGCGCTCGCCCGCGGACCCGGCCTCGACGTCGTCGCCCTCGAGGTCGACCGCCGCATGCAGCCCTACATCGACACCTACCTCACCGCCCGCGACGACGACGCCGCAATGCTCCTCGCTCAGCCACCTACCATCCGCGAGTGGGAAGGCACGGGACGGAGCTACCTCGAGATCTACCGGCGAATCCGCTCGCTCAATGATGCGATGGGCGCCGCGCGCCGCATCCGCGTCGTCGCCATGGACGCGCCCGGCTGGCCGCCCTCGCCACCGCCGTCGCCCGCACGCCTGACCCAGGCGTTCGGCGAGCGCACCGACAGCATGGCGGCGACGCTCGCGCCGTACGTGCTCGGACGGAACGACCGCGCCCGCGTCCTCGTCTTCGTGGACGGGCTGCACACGCTGCGCGCATTCGCCCGCATCGAGACGGGCGGCGAGGTGCTGGACTCGCTGCCCATGCTGGCGACCCGCCTCGAGGGCGACCGGCCCGCCGGCATCTACACCGTGCTCGTCGCCGCGCCCGGCCCGCCCTCGCCCGGACTCGGACTCGCCGGTTACCGGCCCGGCCGGATGTTCGATGAGCTCGGCGCCGCCGCGCCCATGGGCAAGGCGTTCGGCTTCTCGACATCACCCGGATTGCGGGTCGGCGTGGATGACGTCGAGTACTGGCGGACGCCTGGCGTGCGCCTGCGGTTCACGCCCGCCGGCACGGGGAGCTCGCTGGTCGATGCGTGGGTGAGGTTGCCCGGCTGAGCAGGAAGACCCCCATCCCGGGATGATGGCCGGCCCCGCTTCACGGGGTAGCGGCCGGCGGGCCTTCCCGACACCGCCGTCCTACTTCTTCTCTTCCTTCTTCTTCTTCTCCGCCAATTTGTTCGACGGCCGTGTCACGCCGTGAGAGCCCCGGAACCGTTTTCCCTTCGCCGTCCGCTTGTCACCTTTGCCCATAATGCCTCCGGAAGAAATGCAACCACCACCCACCACTCCACTCGAACACCCGCCTCGTGGCCGACCCGACCAACCCGATCACCGGCCCATTCCGAGGGTCAGCCCGACCACGAAGAAAAGGTCATGCTGCAGATTGCCGTCCCCATCCGCGAACTTGAACCCGCCCACGTAATCGGACAACTCCGCGAACATGCCGAGCGCCCGGTCCGGAAACAGCGAGGCGCCGAATCCGAAGTGGCCGACGAACTTCGCCTGGTTCTTCACCAACTGCGCGGTCGTTGAGCCTGCCACGAAATCGTAGATCTTGCCGCCCGCGCCGACGAGCGCGTACGGCCGGATCAGCGGCATTCCGGAAAGAGGGCGGACAACCAGATCGGCACTGGTCGCGAGGACCGTACTCCGCAGCTTGCACGTAGTACACCCTACGCCGCTGATCGGCACATCGGAGCGGCCGGCATACGCGACGGAGAAGCGGAACCCGACCGCTCGGTCGGCCCGGCCGAGGTCGATGCTCGCCGCGTATGCGAGCGTGCCGTCCTTCTTGCCGAAGTCGATCAGGCCGGACGGTCCCTGGATCGCGCCGAGATCGCTGAGCGGCGCGTACACGCCGAGCCCGGCCGAGAGCCGGAGGCTGCTCTGGGCCCGGACGAGGGCGGGTGTGGCGCAAACGGCTGCAAGGCCCATCAGCAGGGCCTGCCGGATCGAATTGCTCATTCCTGACTCCCGGTTTCTGTGCGCGCGGGCTCGACGCCCGCTACGAGAGGAACGCGCCGCCCCAGGTCCGGGCGACGCGACTCGCGGGACCGGGGACGCAACCTTCAGGCCGGTACGGTCTTGCGCGACGGCCAGCCGGCCACGGCAAAGGCGATGCAGACCGCGGCGAAGCAGGCGAGCGGCGGGGCAGGGAACCTTCGCAGCCCGACCGTGAACAACGCGAGCGCGGCAACGGCGTTCATGCCCGCGACGCGGCGCAGGATCCCGTCCGGAACGGCGGGCGCGCGCATCCAGATGAGCCCGAGGAACCCGAGCAGGAACACGAGGATTGCGAAGGACAGGCTGTACGCGTCGTATACCTGACCGAGCGTACGTTCGACGCCCATCATGGGGATCGCGAGACCGTCGAACAGCGAGAACAGGGCAGCCTGTTCCTCGCTCGTCGGCGCGGGCCGGCCCATGAAGTAGCCGATCGTGTGCAGCAGGCCGGTCAGGATCCAAAGCGCGCAGCCCGCGCGAAAGCTGAGCATCTGGCGTTTCGACACGGCGTTCCTCCGGAAGACACGGTGAGCGACCAATTTCCGGCGCCGGCGCGAACCGGGAAAGGGGTAGCGCTTCCCTGTCCGGCGATGGGGCCCTGCAACTTTTTCGCGCGACGAAACGTCCTATCAGGTGTAGCCCGTTTGTGGCACGCCGCGCCGGGCTCGACGTGACGGAACTTCGTAGTGGGGGTCGATGAGTCTCTGGTGGATCATCGGAATCGGGATCGGCGCTCTCGTGATCCTTGCCGTGGCGAGCGCGGTGCACGCGCGCATCGAACGCCGCAAGCGGCCGCGCGTCATCGAGGCGCCCAACTCGCACTACACCTCGAAGCTGGTGCTCGACCGTGACGCGCACGAACGCTGGAAGGCGATCCCGCTCGAACGCGTGCACGAAATCAACCGCGGCGAGGTGGGCCGGCTGCTCGCCAGGATCGAGGAGTACGGCATCGACCGGCTGACCGCGCGCGAGCGGAATTTCCTCGAGCGCATCGCCGAGCTGAATCCGCCCGACCGATCCCGGTTGGGCCGGAGCATCCGGCCGGAGACCGAGTCCGTGTGGTCGGATCCGTTCGGATTCCAGCCGCCGCTGGGCTCCCCGCCGGGCAGCCGCTGAGCGACCCGCCGGAATCTGCGTCGTCCATCACCACTGAGCGGCCGGTCGGAACGGGGTCCGCGCGCCATTGTAACGGTTCCTCCCGCGATTTGACGCCGGGATCCGGCCGACAGACCTTCCGATGCCGGGCGGTGACGCCGCCCCTAGTCCCTCGTCAACCCGTGCTCTGACCATGCTCGTTCTGACCGCACTCCTCGCAGCGGCCGGCCTCTCGGCGGCGGCCCGCCAGGAACCGCTCCCGGTCCGGATCATCCCCGAGCCCGCTCACCTCGAAGCGCGCGAAGGCGCGTTCCGCATCGACGCCGGGACGACGGTCGCGCTCATCGATCCCGCGGATCCCGAAGCCCGTCGGCTCGCCGAGTTCTTCGCCGTCCCGCTTCGCGCCGCGTCCGGCTTCGATCTGCCCGTGACGCGTGGCGCCTCCGGCGACGTCGTCCTCGGCCTCGATCCGGCCGCGTTCGGGGAATCCGCGTCACTCGAATCGACCGGGCTCGATCCGCGCGCCGAACGGTACCGGCTCGAGGTCTCACCCGACGGGATCCGGCTGACCGCGCCGGCGTACGCCGGCCTGTTCCGCGGCATCGAGACGCTGCGCCAGCTCATGCCACCCGCCTACGAGGACGGGTACCGCGCGACGCACGGTCAGGCCTGGCTCGTACCGGGGACCGTGCCGGCCACGGTGGAGGCGCGGCCGATCGACTGGCTCGTGCCCGCCGTCCACATCGACGACGAGCCGCGCTTCCGCTACCGCGGACTGCACCTCGACGTCGGCCGCCACTTCTTCCCCGTCTCGTTCATCCACGAGTACATCGACCTCATCGCGCAGTACCGGCTGAACGTCTTCCACTGGCACCTCACCGAGGACCAGGGCTGGCGCATCGAGATCCGGAAGTACCCGCGCCTCACCCAGGTCGGCGCGTTCCGGAAGGAGACCATCCTGCGCAAGAACTTCGACCCGTACGTCGGTGACGGCACGCCGTACGGCGGTTACTACACGCAGGATCAGATCCGGGAGATCGTCGCGTACGCGGCCGAGCGCTACGTCACGATCGTGCCCGAGATCGAGATGCCGGGCCACTCCGTCGCCGCGCTCGCCGCGTATCCGGAGCTCGCCTGTACGCCCGGCCCGTTCGAGGTCTCGACCGTCTGGGGCGTCACGGACGACATCTACTGTCCATCCGAAACGACGTTCACGTTCCTCGAGAACGTGCTCGACGAGGTGATCGGCCTGTTCCCCGGCCCGTACGTGCACATCGGCGGCGACGAGGCGCCCAAGACGCGCTGGAAGGCGAGCGAGGTCGCGCAGGAGATCATCCGCCGCGAGGGGCTGGCGGACGAGAACGCGCTGCAGAGCTGGTTCGTGCAGCGCATTGAACGGTACCTCGCCGACCACGGCCGCCGCCTGATCGGCTGGGACGAGATCCTCGAGGGCGGCATCCCGCCGCGCGCCACCGTCATGTCGTGGCGCGGCGTGGATGGCGGCATCGAGGCCGCGCGCGCCGGCCACGACGTGATCATGGCGCCGACCAGCCACATGTACTTCGACTACTACCAGGGCGACCCGGCGACGGAGCCACTCGCGATCGGCGGGTTCGTCCCGCTCGAGAAGGTCTACGGCTTCGAGCCCGTGCCGCCGGAGCTCGGGCCGGATGAGGCGACGCACGTCATTGGCACGCAGGCCAACCTGTGGACGGAGTACATCGCGTCCCGGAGCCACGCAGAGTACATGGCGTTTCCGCGCGCGCTCGCGCTCGCCGAGGTGGCCTGGTCGCCCGCCGGAAGTCGCTCGTTCGACGACTTCACCGCCCGGCTGCCCGCCGCGCTCGACCGGCTCGGCCGTCTCGGCGTCAACTACCACCCGCTGCGCTCCGAAACTGGATCCAGGGAGCCATGACGAAAGACGCAGCGGGCGGGAAACGACGGAACGGCGGCCGGCCGAATCTGAGCCACCGCACGTACTACATCAATCGCGAGCTGAGCTGGCTCGACTTCAACGCGCGCGTGCTCGAGGAAGCGCTGGACACGCGCAACCCGCTGCTCGAGCGGGTGAAGTTCCTCTCCATCTTCGGCAGCAACCTCGACGAGTTCTTCATGGTCCGCGTCTCCGGGCTGCGCAAGCAGCTCGCAGGCGTGGTCGAGGCGCCACCGGATGGCATGACGCCGGGCGAACAGCTCGTGGACATCCGCCACCGGCTGCTGCCCGAGCTCGAGCTGGCCAACAACTGCTGGAAGAAGGAGCTGCTGCCCGGCCTCGCCACCGCCGGCATTCACGTACTCGACTACGAGCAGACGAAGAACCAGCAGCGGAAGCTGCTCCGGCGCGTTTTCCGGAAGGAAGTCTTCCCGGTCCTCACGCCGCTCGCCTTCGACCCCGCACACCCGTTCCCCCACATCTCGAACCTCAGCATCAACCTCGCGGTCGTGGTGAAGGACGTGGGCGGCGAGCGGTTCGCGCGACTCAAGGTCCCGCCCTCGATCCCGCGGCTGCTCCGCATCCCGGGCGAGGAAGAGGCCGAGGCGTTCGAGCGGCTCGGCCTCGGCCCCACGTCGGTCAGCCACTTCGTCTGGCTCGAGCAGGTGATCGCCGCGAACCTCGACGTGCTGTTCCCCGGCCTCAAGGTCCTCGACTGCCACCCGTTCCGAATCACGCGGGACGCCGACTTCGAGATCGAGGGCGACGAGGCGTCCGACCTGCTCGAGGCCATGGAGGAGGTCGTCGGGCAGCGCCACTTCGGCTCCGCCGTCCGGCTCGAGGTCGATACCGCGATGCCCGAGCGGATCCGCAACATCCTGACCTCGAACCTCGGGCTCGCGCCCTACCAGGTCTACGCCCACGACGGCCCGCTCGGCATCTCCGACATCATGGAGATCGCGCGCCTCGACCGCCGCGAGCTGCACGACCCGCCCTACGTGCGCACCGTGCCCGCCGTATTCACGAGCGGTGAGAACATCTTCAAGGTGCTCGCCCGCCGCGACATCGCGCTCTACCACCCGTACGACAGCTTCGACCCCGTCGTCGACTTCATCCGCCGCGCCGCCGTCGACCCCGACGTGCTCGCCATCAAGCAGACGCTCTACCGCAGCGGCCAGCAGTCACCCATCGTCGAGGCGCTCATGGAGGCGCGCGAGCGGGGCAAGCAGGTGTCGGCGGTGGTCGAGCTGAAAGCACGCTTCGATGAGGAGAACAACATCGTCTGGGCGCGCGCGCTGGAGCAGGCGGGCGTCCACGTGGTCTACGGTCTGCTCGGGCTCAAGGTCCACGCCAAGATGTGCCTGGTCGTGCGCCGCGAGGGGAACGGCATCCGCTGCTACGTGCACCTGGGCACCGGCAACTACAATCCGGCGACCGCGCGGGGCTACGCCGACATCGGCTACTTCACGACCGACACCGCGATCGCGTCCGACGTGCTCGACCTGTTCAACGCGCTCACCGGCTACTCCGAGAAGGCGGACTACACGCGGCTGCTGGTCTCGCCGCACAACACGCGGAGCGAGATCATCCGGCGCATCGAGCGCGAAGTGAAGCGGCACCAGAAAGACGGCGGTGGCGGCCACATCGTGCTCAAGGTCAACTCGCTCGTGGACAAGGCCTGCATCAAGGCCTTGTACAAGGCGTCGATGGCCGGCGTGAAGGTGGACCTCCAGATCCGCGGCATCTGCTGCCTGCGGCCCGGCCTGCCCAAGGTTAGCGAACACATCCGGGTCACGTCCGTGGTCGGCCGATTCCTCGAGCACACCCGTCTGTTCTGGTTCCGGAACGGCGGCCAGGACGAGCTGCTGGCGGGGAGCGCGGACCTCATGCCGCGCAACCTCGACGGCCGCGTCGAGGTCGTGTTCCCGATCCTCGACGAGCGGCTGAAGAACGCGCTGCGCGATGACGTCCTGTTCCTCCACTTGCGCGACAACGTGAAGGCGCGCGAGCTGCAGGCGGACGGCACCTTCAAGCGGATCACGCCGCCCGAGGGCGGTCCGGTCATCGACTCGCAGGCCATGCTGACGACCGGGCCCCGGCCGTGGCACCCGGAGCCCGACGTCGGCGAGCGCGCCGTCAGCGTCAGGACGAAGGAGTAGGCCGGGCGGCCGGGCTGGCCGCCGGCCTCAGGCGGCGCCGGCCCGGTCCGAGGGCGCGTCCAGCTGGGCCTGGACCGTCTCCGCGACCGTCTTCAGGACCTTGACCCGCGCGTACCACTTGTCCTCGGCCTCGACGATCGTCCACGGCGCGCCCAGCGTGCTCGTCTTCACCAGCATGTCATCGACCGCCCGTTCGTAGAGCGGCCACTTCTCGCGGTTCCGCCAGTCCTCGTCGGTCAGCTTCCACGCCTTGTAGGGTGTGCCCTTCCGCTTCAGGAACCGCTTCTCCTGCTCCTTCCGGCTCAGGTGCAGCCAGAACTTCGCGACGATGAAGCGCTTGTCCACCAGCTGCTGCTCGAACTCGTTGATCTCGCGGTAGGCCCGCTTCCATTCCGCTTCCGTCGCGAACCCCTCGACCCGCTCGACCAGCACGCGGCCGTACCAGCTGCGGTCGAACAGCACGAACTGCTTCTCATCCGCCGGCAGGAGCCGCCGCCAGAAGCGCCAGAGGTAGTGGTGCTCGCGGTCGTCACCCTGCGGCGCCGCGATGCTGTACACGTGGTACCCGCGCGGGTCGAGCTTCTCGGTCAACCGGCGGATCGCGCCGCCCTTGCCCGCCGCGTCCCAGCCTTCGAACACCAGCACGATCGACCGCTTCTGCGCGTACGCCTCGTACGCCAGGCGACGGAGCTCCAGCTGCCAGTGCAACAGCGACTCGACGTACTCCTCCCGGCCGAGCTTCTGCCCGAGATCGACGGACTCGAGAACCATCGCTCAGCCCTTTCCCTTGCTCTTGCCACCGTTGCGCCTGCCACCCTTGCCCTTGCCCTTGCCCTTGCTCCCGTTCTTCCCCGTCGCGCTTCCATCGGACGGAACCGGCTCACCGCGTCGTCGCAGCTCGCGCTCCATGCGGTCCGCGATCGTGCGGAACATCTTGATGCGCGCCCAGTTGCTGTCGGTCGACTCGACGATCGTCCAGGGCGCCCACTCGGCATCCGTCCGCATCAGCATTTCCTCGATCGCGACGAGCCACTCGTCGTAGCGCTCGTGCCGAACCCGGTCCGCCGGCTCCACCTGCCACGCCGTCACCGGATCGGACTGGAGCGCCGCCAGCCGCCGCCCCTGCTCGTCGCGGCTGATGTGGAAGAAGAGCTTGATGATGAGATAGCGGTCGTCCGCCAGTGCCTGCTCGAACGACGTGATGTCCGAGAACGCCCGCCGCCACTTCGCCTCCGGGATCAGCCCCTCCATCCGCTCCACCAGCACCCGCCCGTACCAGCTCCGGTCGAAGATCGCCATCGAGCCGTACGCCGGCAGCATGGCCCAGAACCGCCCCAGCCACGGCAGCTGTTTCTCCCGCGTCCGCGCCTCCCGCACCGCCACGATCTCCATGGCCCTCGGCTCCAACCGCTCCGACAGCTTCCGGATCGCCGTCCCCTTCCCCGACGCGTCCCACCCCTCGAACACGACGACCGTCGAGAGCCGTGCCGCATCACACGCCCGCTGCAGCCCGTGCAGCCGCACCTGCCAGTCCTTGAGCGCACGCTCGTACTCCTTCTGCCCGAGCGAGCACCCCAAGTCAATGTGCTCCAGCACGTCGCCTCCCACCGTTCCCGCCGTTCCCGCTCCCAACCCCGGTCCCGCAAACGCCTCCGCCTCCGCCCCCCGCGACCGGCGGCGTCAGCCGACGGTCGCCCCGTACCCCTGCTCGCTCACCGCTTCGGCCAGCATGGCCGCGTCCGTCCGCCCGTCGTCGTACTCGACGACCGCGCGTCCCGCCTGCAGGTCGACCTTCGCCTGTTCGACGCCGTCGACCGCTTCGAGTGCCTGCTGGACCGTCTTCACGCAATGTTGGCAGGTCATGCCGGAAACCTGCACGGTTGCCGTCGCCATGATTCGACTCCTCTCTCTGTTGTCCACTGTCAATACAAGGTAGTCGGGGATACGACCGGCCGGAAACCGGTCGCCTCCGCCGGGCGTTCGTGCCCGGTCCCCGGGAGGCTCGTCGGTCGAGGACTGCGTCCGTGGCGTGTGGAGGCCGCGACTGTGGTGGGACCCCGGTGGGGCCGACACTCCAGAGAAGCGAAGTCCGGTCGAATACGCGCGCGGAGGCCATACTGAGCGAAACAGGCGCCACGGCGGGAGCCGTGACGATTCTCGTTGCCGATGATGATCCGACGACCCTGATGTTCATCGGATGCAGCCTCAAGGCCGAGGGCTTCACGGTGGTGGAGGCCCGGGACGGGACCGAGGCGGTGTCCCTGTTCGCGAGCCGCAGCCCGGACATCGTCATCCTCGACGTGCTGATGCCGGGCAAGGACGGGTACGAGGTCTGCGCGGAGCTGCGTGCGACGTCGCCCGGCGCCACCGTTCCCATCCTCATGCTGACCGGGCTCGACGACACCGCCTCGCTCGACCACGCGTTCGAGGCGGGTGCGACCGACTTCAGCACCAAGCCGCTCAGCTCCGGGCTCCTCGCCCACCGCGTCCGCTACATGCTGCGCGTGAAGGAGAGCATGGACGCGCTGCGACGGAGCGAGGCGCGGCTCGCGGCCGCGCAGCAGATCGCGCGACTCGGCCACTGGGAGTGGGACCGCGCCACGAACTCGCTCATGCTCTCCGCGGTCGCGACGCAGCTGCTCGAGCTCGATCCTCGCGGCGGACCGTTCCATTTCGCCGACTACCTGGCCCATGGCCATCCGGCGGACGCCACGAAGGTCGAAGAGGCGCTGGCCGCCGCCATCGAGTCGGGCCGGCCCGCAAGCCTGGATCATCGGATCCGGGCCGCGGACGGCAGGATCCGGTCCGTGCACACCGAGGTCTCCGTTACGGCGGACCCCGGCGGCCGGCCCGCGCGGCTGCTCGGCATCATCCAGGACGTGACGGACCGCGTGGAGAGCGAGGCGAAGATCCGGGCGCTCGCCTACTACGACAGCCTGACCGGCCTGCCCAACCGCATCATGTTCGACGACCTGCTGCGCGGCGCGATCGCGCGGGCGATCCGGCAGAAGCACCATGTCGCCGCGATGTTCCTCGACCTCGACAACTTCAAGCGCATCAACGACACGATGGGCCATGCCGCGGGCGACCGGCTGCTCGCCGACGTCGCGCAGCGCCTCAAGCGCGTGGTCCGCGAGCACGACCCGGTCGGCCGCGAGATCGAGGGCGAGTCGCCGCTCAGCGTCGCCCGCCTCGGCGGCGACGAGTTCCTGCTCGCGCTCACTGACCTGCACCGGCCCGATGACGCCGGCCGCGTCGCGACCCGTATCGTCGAGGCGATGAACGTGCCATTCCGCATCGGCGAGGGCGAGCTGTACGTGTCCGCCAGCATTGGGATCGCCGTGTTCCCGCACGACGGCACCGACGTCGGCGAGCTGCTCAAGAACGCGGACACGGCGCTCTACCACGCCAAGGACCTCGGCCGCAACACGTTCGTGTTCTATGACGCGACCATGAACAAGGCCGCGCTCGAGAGGCTGCTGCTGGAAGGCCAGATCCGGCGCGCCCTCGAACGGCAGGAGTTCGTCCTCTACTATCAACCGCAGGTCGACAGCCGGCGCAACCGCGTCGTCGGGGCCGAGGCGCTGCTCCGCTGGAAGCACCCGGACATGGGCCTGATCTCGCCCTCGCACTTCATCGAGATCCTCGAGCACACCGGCCTGATCTATTCGGTCGGCGAGTGGGTGCTGCGCGAGGCGTGCCGGCAGGCCCGGGAGTGGAACGAGGCCGGGTTGCCCGAGATCTCCACCTCCGTCAACCTGTCCGCGCTGCAGTTCCGCCACCCGCGCCTGATCGACACCATCGAGGACATCGTAGGCACGGTCGGGATCGAGCCGCGTTTCATCGAGATCGAGGTCACCGAGAGCGCCATGGTCGAGAGCGGTAACGACACACTGCGCGTGCTCGAAGCGCTGAAGGAGAAGGGGTTCCGCATCTCGATGGACGACTTCGGCAGCGGCTTCTCCTCGCTCAGCTACCTGCGCCGGTACCCGGTTGACCGGCTCAAGATCGATCGCAGCTTCGTGCGCGAGGCGGTGCTCAGCCGGAAGGATGCCGCGATCGTCGCAACCATCATCAGCCTTGCCCACACGCTCGGCATCGAGCCGCTCGGCGAGGGCGTCGAGCTGGTCGCGCAGCGCGAGATGCTCGAGGCCGCCGGCTGCACCCTCATGCAGGGCAACCTGTTCGGCCGGCCCATGCCCGCCGCCGAGTTCGAGCGCATCCTCGCCGGCCAGGCAGGGGACGACCTCCAGAGGGTCGACGCCTGATCCCCAGCCCATGCCGCACCGCCCCGCTCAGGCGGCCAGCGCACGCCGGCGCAGCCGGAGCGAGTTGCTGACCACGCTCACCGAGCTGACCGCCATGGCCGCGCTCGCGAACACCGGCGAGAGCAGCAGCCCGAACGCCGGGTAGAGCGCGCCCGCCGCGACCGGGATCCCGAGCACGTTGTAGAAGAACGCCCAGAACAGGTTCTGCCGGATCGTCCGCACCGTCCGGCGGGACAGCCGGATCGCGGTCGCGATGCCGCGTGGATCGCCGCCCACCAGCGTCACGTCCGACGCCTCGATCGCCACGTCCGTTCCCGTCCCGATCGCGATGCCGATGTCCGCCCCCGCCAGCGCCGGCGCATCGTTGATGCCGTCACCCACCATCGCGACCACCAGGCCCGTCTCTTCCTGCAGCCGCTTCACGACGCGCGCCTTGTCCACCGGCAGCACCTCCGCCTGGACTTCGTCGATCCCGACCTCCGACGCGACCGCGCGCGCCGTCCGCTCGTTGTCGCCCGTCAGCATCACGACACGGATGCCCATCTCGCGGAGCTCCGCCACCGCCGCCGCACTGCCCGGCTTGACCGGATCCGCGACACCCAGCAGGCCCACCACCTCGCCATCCACCGCCACGTAGACCGGCGTCCTGCCCGCCACCGCCAGCGCGGCGGCCCGTGACGCCAGGCCCGACCCATCGATGCCGCGCTTCTCGAGCAGGCCCGCATTGCCGATCGTGAGCCGGCGCCCATCCACCGTCGCCTCGACACCGCGCCCGCCGAGCGAGTCGAAGTCCGCCGGTTCCGCGAGCTCCAGACCGCGCTCCTGCGCGCCCGCGACAATCGCCGTCGCCAGCGGGTGCTCGCTCGCCCGCTCGATCGACGCCGCCAGCCGGAGCAGCTCGTCCTCACGGCCTTCCCATACCGAGCCCGGCCGCGCCTCCAGGGCGACGAGCGTCGGCCGGCCCTCCGTGATCGTGCCCGTCTTGTCCAGCACCACCAGCCCGATCCGGCCCGCGGTCTCCAGGCTCTCGCCGCCGCGGAACAGCACCCCTTTCTCCGCCGCCGCACCCGTGCCCACCATCACCGCCGTCGGCGTCGCCAGCCCCATCGCGCACGGACACGCGATGATCAGCACCGTCACGAACGACACGAACCCGAACAGCGCCGACGGCGGTGGACCCAGCCACCACCAGAGCAGGAACGCCACCGCCGCGATCCCGATCACGATCGGCACGAACACGCCCGCGACCCGGTCCGCGAGACGCTGGATCGGCGCCTTCGTCGCCTGCGCGTCTTCCACCAGCCGCACGATCTGCGCGAGCGCCGTGTCCCGGCCCACGCGCGTCGCGCGGAACCGGAACCAGCCGCTGCCGTTGATCGTGCCGCCTACCACCTCATCGCCCGCCGACTTCTCGACCGGGATCGGCTCCCCCGTCAGCATCGACTGGTCCACCACGCTCCGCCCGTCCACCACCTCGCCATCCACCGCGACCCGTTCGCCCGGCCGGACCACCACGACGTCGCCCACTACCAGCGTCTCGACCGCGACCTCACGTTCCTCACCCTCACGAACCACCCGCGCAACCGGCGGCTGCAGTTCCGCCAGCCGCCGGATCGCCGCCGAGGTGCGCCCTTTCGCCCGCGACTCCAGCATCTTCCCCAACAGGATCAGCGCGATGATCATCGACACCGCTTCGTAGTAGACGTCCGGCGGCAGACCCGCACGCGTGAACACGCCCGGCGCCAGCGTCGCCACCGCGCTGTACGAGAACGCCGCGCCCGTGCCCAGCGCGATCAGCGTGTTCATGTCCATGCTGCCGTGCAGCAGACCGCTGTACGCGCCCCGGAAAAACGGACGCCCCGCCCACGCCAGCACCGGAAGCGTCAGCACCAGCAGCACGCCCCGCAACACGCCCGGCGGCACCGTGCCCAGCCACGGCAGGACACCGAGAACACCGTGTGCCAGCGGCATCATCAGACGGTCGAACAGGTCCACCGGCGCCGCCGTACCCTCCCGCGCCATCATCAACGGCATCGCCAGCAGCATCGACACCACGCCCACCACCGCCGCGAACACGAAGCGCCGGCGCAGATCCCGCGTCTCGCGCTCCCGCGCCGCTCGCTCCCGCGCCACCGGGTCCGCCGCTTCGATCGGAGCCCCCAGCCGGTAGCCCGCCCGCTGCACCGCCGCCTCCAGATCACCCGGCGTCACCGCGTCCGGCAGGTACTGAACCCGCGCCTTCCCCGTCGCCAGGTTCACACGCGCCTCCAGAACCCCCGCCAGCCCCTTCAGCTCCCGCTCCAGCGGCGCCGACGTCGCCGCCCACTCCAGCCCCTCCACCAGAAGCTCCGCGTCCGCCGTCCGCGCGCCGTACCCCGCCTCCCGAACCAGCCCCACCAGCGACGACGCGTCCGACACCGACGGGTCGTAGTCCACCGTCGCCCGCTCCGTCCCGAAATTCACGACCACGCCGTGAACCCCCACCCCCTTCTCCAGCCGCTTCTGGATCCGCACCGCGCAAGCCGCGCACGTCATCCCCGTGAGCGGTATCGTCACCCGCGTATCCGCCCCCGCTCCCGCATCCGAACCCGGACCCGCACCCGCACCCGCACCCGCACCCGCACCCGGACCCGGACCCGCCTCTTCCAGTACCGCCTCTTTGTCCGCCATCTTTCCCGCTCCCGCAAACGCTCCACCACCCGGACCCGCCCCCGCCGCTCCCGCTCCCTCCCCCGCAAACGCCTCCGCCTCCGCCCCCGGCACGACCGCGTCAGCGGGCGTGCCTGTACATCAAATCGAGTATTTCCTCGTACGCCCGCTCCGCCTCCAACCGGTCACCCGACCGGATCGCCTGCGTGATGCAGTGTTCCAGATGGTTCCGCATCAGCAGCCGGCCCGTCGACCGCAGCGCCTCCTGCGCGGACCCGATCTGCACCAGGATGTCCCCGCAGTACCGCCCCTCCTCGACCATCCGCTGGATCCCTCGTACCTGCCCCTCGATCCGCTTCAGCCGCGCGACCGCCTTCTTCTGCAGGTCCGGCTCGATCCCGGCCGCCATCCGCTGGGTTTCCATGCTATACCCCCCTATGGTATATTTTCAACCTCGCGGATCGCGGGACCTCTCGCAAGGGCGGGGGCTGTCGGGCGGCGGCGGTCGGGTCCAGATTCGGGGCCGGGATTGTGAAACGGAAACGCGAACGGACGTTTGTCATGCATACGACGCTGAAGGGTCTGGCCGCGGTGGCAGGAGCGGCACTCGTGGCAGGTCAGGGATCGTGCGCGGCGCCGGTCGCGTCGGCATCGACGGCGGCCGGTCAGGAGCGGCCGCGACTGGTGGTGATGGTGGTGGTGGACCAGTTGCGGGCGGACCTGCTGGACCGGTACGACGACCTGTTCACGGGCGGGTTCCGCCGGCTGCGCGATGGCGGGTACCGGTTCACGGAAGCGGCGCACGACCATGCGAACACGGAGACGGCGCCCGGTCACACGACGTTGTCGACGGGCGTGGTGCCGGCGCGTCACGGCGTCGTGTCGAACGACTGGTACGTCGATCAGAACGGTCGCTGGCGGACGTTGTACAGCTTGTCGGACAGCGCGTCGCGGCTCGTGGACGTGGCGAGCGCGCCGGGTCGCTCGCCGGCGAACCTGATGCGGGGGGGCGTTGCGGACTGGTTCGAGCAGGCGGACCCGGCGGCGCGGATCGTGTCGATCTCGCACAAGGACCGGGCGGCGATCCCGATGGCGGGCAAGTCGCACGGCCAGGTGTACTGGATCCTGCCGTCGGCACGGCGTTTCGTGACGTCGTCGTACTACCGGACGTCGTACCCGGACTGGGTGTCGCGCTTCAACGCGGACTCGATGCCGCGGATCCTGGGCGACTCGGTCTGGGAGCTGCAGGTCCCGGCAGCCGCGGTGTCGCGGGCGCGGCGGGATGACTACCCGTACGAGGCGGACGGTGTTCACGTGACGTTCCCGCACCGGTACCCGGAAGCGGAGCGCCAGCGGCTCAGCACGTGGGAGATGGAGAACACGCCGTACCCGGATATCGCGGTGCTCGGGCTGGCGCGTGAGGCGATCCGGGCGCTGGACCTGGGCGGCGACGAGCACACGGACTTCCTCGCGGTCAGCTTCTCGCAGACCGACTATCTCGGTCACAAGTACGGGCCGCTTTCGCTGGAGCAGCTGGACAATCTGCTGCGGCTCGACAAGCTGCTGGGCGAGCTGCTCTCGTTCCTGGACGCGAACGTGGGGGCCGGACGCTGGGCGCTCGGGCTGTCGGCCGACCATGGCGTGATGGACGTGCCCGAATACCGTGTCGAGGAGGGGTTGGCGGGCCGCCGGCTCCGCGGCGCCGACAACGCGCAGGTGGAGAGCGCGGTGGCCGGTCTCGACCCGAATGCGCCGGACTACCCGGATCGGGTCGCGCGCGCACTCGAGGCGGTTCCGTTCGTGGCGGACGTCGTGACGCACGCGGAGCTCGCGGGGTCGGGCGCACCGGCGGACTCGTTCATCCGGCTATTCCGCAACTCGTACTTCGACGGCCGTCCGTCCGGTCCGCTGTTCCGGCTCGGCATGGATCTGCGCTGGACGGAGGGCACGATCCAGCGGGCCGAGGTCGGCGGCACCTCGCACGGCTCGCCGTACTGGTACGACCGGCACGTGCCGATGATCTTCTACGGCGCCGGCATCGCGCCGGGCTCGTCCGGAGAGGCGGTCCGTTCCGTGGACCTCGCCCCGACGCTCGCGGCGCTCGGCGCCGTGCGCAGCCCGGACGATCTCGATGGCCGGAGCCTGCTGCCGTCGATCCACCGCACCCGCTAGTTTGGGCCCATGTTCGAGGACTGGAAGAAAGCCTGGCGAGACGCGGTCGAGAACTTCCGCCGCGAAGTCGACGACATGGAGGAAGGCGACTCGCGCACTCGCGCGATGCAGCGCGAGCTGCGTTCCGCACGCGTCGCGATGGAGAAGCTGGACGGCGAGATCCGGCGGACTCGTCGCGAGGCGGGCGAGGAGCGCGAGAACGAGGCCGTGTGCCGGCGCCGCGAGGAAATGGCCCGCCGGATCGGCGATGAGGAGACGGTCCGGATCGCGGTCGAGTTCTGCGCGCGTCACGCGGAGCGAGCGAGCGTGCTCGAGCGCAAGGGCGAGGTGCTCGCCGAGGAGCGCGCGCTGCTGGTGCGCGACCTCGACATCATGGAGCAGATGATCGCGGCGCAGCCGGACGCGCCGCGCGTCACGGCATCGAGTCCGCAGAGTCCGGGCGAGGTGCTCGAGGAGGAAGGCGAGCGCGAGGCCCGCGACTTCGGCCGGCTCGAGAAGGAGGCGAGGGAGCGCGCGGCGGCGGAACGGCTCGAGGAATTGAAGCGACGCATGCGCTGAAGTCGTCGCCTGCGGGAATTCATGCCCGCGGCGACGTCCGCGCTCAGCCGCCGGTCGTGGTCGTGTCCACGGCGCTCACCCCGGTCGCGGCGATGGCGCGCTCGAAGAGGTCGGCCGCCACCTGGTAGAGCGCGCGAGTCCGGTCGAGCGGGTCACCGGGCTTGAGATCGATACCGCTGGTGAACGTGCCGGGCACGGGCGCGGCGAGCATGACCGCGATGGAAACGGCGACCGAGTCGCCGGGCACGAGCCGGAGTGGTCCGGCGCTCACCGAGATGCGCACGTCGCCGGGCGATGGCGGCATGTGGCCGATGCGCGGGCTCGGGTTGTCGGGCGGGAACACGCCGGTCCCGCTCAGCATGCCGTATCCGAGCGGCTCCGTGATCTCACCCGCGTTCCAGTCCAGCGACCTCGTTCCCTGGCTGGTCCAGCCGTTCATCACGACGGTTGCGCCCGCCGGCACATCGAACATGCGCAACCCGATCAGCCCGGGCGCCCGGTTGAACCCGCCACCGAGGAAAGTCTCGTTGAAGTCGGAATCGTAGGCGAACGAGAGGTTCAGGTCCGGCTCATAGCTGAGCATGTCGTCGGTCGGCTCGCCGATGTCGGGATCGAGCAGGAACCCCACCCACACCTTGTCGAACGTCACGCCGCCCGGCGGCACGGTCGGATCGAGGGCCGCGTAGAGCGGGCTGTTCGTGATGTTCCGGAACACGAGGCGCAGCACGACGACGTCATCGACGTCGCCGATCGCGGTCGCGTGCTCGCGGACCTCGATGCCTCGCACGGTGCGCAGCTGCAGCAGCGAGGACGGCGGCAGGATCCAGGTGGACTGGGTCAGGTCGATGCGGTCCGCCGACTGCACGAGCAGGGGCTGCGGCCGGCCCGCGAGAAAGCGGCTGTCGTAGATGCCGAGTGCGACCGTGTCGGTCCCGTCCATGATGCCCGCGAACCCTACCATGCCGGCCGACGCGTACGAGTTGTTCGTGAGCGACGGCCAGATCACGCCATCGCCGGTGCCCGCCCGGTGGAAGAACGTGCCCACCGGATTGCTCGCGAAGCGGACCCGGTTCGCCGAGTAGCGACGGAACTGGTCGGCGAAGCAGACGGCGTCGCTGCACCGCATGACGAGAGGCCCGTCGATGATGGTGAGGCTGTCGGTGTCGCCGAGGAACACGCGAGCCGTATAGCCATAGCTCGCGTCGAACGTGTCGAGCTGGACCGTGATGTCGTGGCGGCCGACGAGACCGCGGAGCGTGTCGGGCGTGATGCGGCCGGTCGATTCGCCGTCCACGAGGATGCGGCCGCCGGGCGGGTCCGAGCTCACGAACGCCCGCGCGCCGCTGACCGGGCCGACCGGCCCGTCCGGCTCGCGGCAGGCCGCGACCGTGAGCGCGAGGAGCGCGAGTACCGTGATCCGGGAAAGCGACATCGTCTCAGAACCGTGCCTTGAACAATGTAATGCCCGCGGTGACTTCGTGCGTCATGCGGCCGTGCCGCACGATCGGCGCCAGCACCGCCGCCGGCGTAGGTACCCCGAGAGATACCCGGCCGTGCTCGAACTGGAGCAGAGCTGCGTCCGGGCCGCCGTCCGGCATGGCCCGCGCATCGTAGTTGCGGGTCGCCGCCACGCCGATCGCGAGACCGGCGATGCTGGTGACGAGCGGGATCGCGATGCCGGTCTTCTCGTCATCCGGCTGCGCGATCAGGTCGACACCCGCGCCCGCCAGCCCGCCGATCACGCCCGAAATGCTGATCAGGCGTGCCCGGTTCCGGCTGATGTTCCACCGCGGTGCGATCAGGGCCATCGACACGAGGCCCGCATCACCAGCCAGCAACGTGGTCGCGAGCAGATTGTCGTCAGACGCACCCGCGAGAACCCCGCCCGCCACGCCGAACCACGTACCCCAGAGCGCTCCGAAGTTGACGAGTGCCGCGTCGCCCGGCGCGATGTCGCGTCGCGAGAGCACCGCGCCCGTCGCGATCCCGGCGACGCCGCCGAGCATCATCCCGGCGAAGCGGCGCTCCGTCGATTTGTCCTCGCCCTCGCAACCGATGAACGGGTCGCAGGTCGAGTAATCGAACTCGCCCCAGTCAAGCACGGCCGCCCAGCCGTACCCCTGCCACGTGCCCCACATCCCGCCGAACGTGATCGCCCGCGCCTGGCTGTCCGTCAGCTCCCGCGACCGGGCCAGGCTCGCGCCCGTCAGGAACCCGATCGGCCCGCCCAGCAACAACCCGATGCCGTACGGCTTCGGGCCGTCCGCGCCGAACGTCGCCGGAATCGCGACGCCCAGCCAGAGCCCGTAGAGCGTCGACCAGACCTGCAGCCCGACCCGGCCACCACGCGTGGAGCCAGCGCCCGGCTGCGAGCCCAGCAGCTCTCGCGCCCGCGCTGCCGCCACCGTGTCGCCGAACCGTCCGACGATGTACTCGTAGAGCGCCGTCGCGACGTCCTCCCGCCCCTGCTCCCGGAACCGCTCCGCCGTCCCCAGGATCACCGCCGCGCTGTCCGCCCGCGTCGCCTGCGCCACGACTCGCCCCGGCAGCAGCAACGCGCCCGCCAGCATCACCGCCATCCGGACCCGCACCCGCTCCCGCCTTCCGTTCAATCCGTTGTTCCCGCTCCCGCCAACGCCCCCGCAAACGCTTCCACCTCCGCTCCCGCCTCCCGAGTCCTCACCCGATGAACGTCGGCCGCGCCCATCCCGAGACAGGCGCGGCCGACGACCCCGCAACCATGCTTCCGTTCAGTTGATCCCGCCCATCAGCTTCTTGACCATGCGAATGCTGATGAACATCAGCACGGCAGCCGCCGTGCTCGTGGCGAAGACCGCGAGGAAGATCTGGTTCAGCGGGAACGTCTCGAACAGCCCGCCGATGTTGCCGCCGATGAAGTTGCCGGTAGCCGCGCCGAGGAACCAGATCCCCATCATCTGTCCGACGATGCGCTGCGGCGCGAGCTTCGTCATCGTACTCAGCCCGACGGGACTGAGGCACAGCTCGCCGACCGTATGCAGGAAGTAGACGCCGAGCAGCCACTGGATCCCGACCCGCGTGCCCTCGGCCCCACCCTGTACCGTCAGCGCCGCGGGCACCAGGAACAGGAACCCGAGACCGACGAAGAGCAGCCCGATCGAGAACTTGGCGGGCGTGGACGGCTCGATCTTCCGCCGGTTGAGCGCCAGCCAGAGCGAGGCGAAGACCGGGGCGAGCGCCATGATGAAGAGGGCGTTGACCGACTGCCACCACGTGGACGGGAACTCCTGGCCGAATACGCTGTTGTTCGTGTACCGGTCCGCGAACAGGTTGAGCGTCGAGCCGGCCTGTTCGAACGAGCCCCAGAACAGCGCGGCCGCGACGTAGAAAATGATGATCGCGATGATCCGGTCCCGCTCTTCCCTGGTCCAGTTGCCGGTCATGAAGAGCGCGCCGAAGTAGAGTACGGGCATCAACAGCAGGATCACGCCCACGACGTTCCGGATCCACTCGACCGTCACGTTGGCCACGCCCGACGTCTTCAGCCCGAACGGGACCAGGATGAGCGCCGCCAGGATCGTGAGCCCGATCATCAGCGACCGGCGCTGCTGCGCTCGTTCCGTTTCCGAATGGGTGCGCTCGAGGAGACCGGCGTTGCCCAGGTATTTCGCGCCCATCCGGTACTGCAACAGGCCGAGGATCATGCCCACCATGACGGCCGCGAAGCCGTAGCGCCACTGGACGTTCTGGCCGAGGTAGCCGGCGATGAACGGCGCGATGAACGCGCCCAGGTTGATGCCCATGTAGAAGATCGTGAAACCCGAGTCGCGGCGCGGGTCCTTCTCGCCATAGAGTGAGCCGACCATGGTGCTGACGTTCGGCTTGAGCAGGCCGGTCCCGATCGCGATGAAGCCAAGCCCGACGTAGAACATCCGCGGGTCGCGGAACGTCAGACAGAAGTTGCCCAACGCGATGATCACGCCGCCCCAGAACACCGCGTTCCGCGCTCCGAGGAACTTGTCCGCGATCCAGCCACCGGGCAGGTTCGTCATGTAGACAAGCGCGGTGTACAGCCCGTAGAGCGCGCCTGCCTTGGCCACGGTCATGCCGAGCCCGCCGTTCACCACGGCGTCCGTCATGTACAGGATCAGCAGGGCCCGCCCACCGTAGTAGGAGAACCGCTCCCACATCTCGGTGAAGAACAGGGTCGAGAGACCCCGCGGGTGGCCGAAGAACGCCTTGTCGGCCGCCTGCTGCTCGGGCGTCAGGTCCGCGTATTCGGTCGCCATGGGCGTGTGGGTTTCGGAGGTTCGCGTGAGTGCGGCGGCGCGGTGTGCGCCGCGAGTCGTCCCACCGATCAACGCTTGGGAGCCCCGTCCCGCCTACAGGTGCCGGTGTGGCAGAAGCCGCCCGGACCGGGCCAATCTACGCCGGGGGCCCGGACCCGGCTACCCGGCCACCCGGCCCGTCGATGCGGGCGTTCTCGCGCAGGACCCGGTGTTCTCACGACCCGACTCGACGGACTCCGCCGCAAGCCCCCGCGATCGCCGCAGGCTTGCGGATCGACCCGCCCTCACCCGCCCACCCACCACCCCGGGCCTCCGCATTCCCATGGCGCCATGGCTTCGCCCGCCCATCCGCGGGACCTTGGGGCCGGGTCCGGGTGGAAAGGGGGCGGTGCTGTCGGCGTTCGAGACGATCCTGGGAGAGAGTGAGGCGGCCGCGCGGATCCGCGAGTTCGGCCGGCGTGCGGCCGCCGTAGACGCGACCGTGCTGCTAACGGGCGAGAGCGGCACCGGCAAGGGCCTGCTGGCCCGCGCCATCCATGCCGAGTCCGCGCGCGCCGCCCGGCCGCTCGTCACGGTGAACTGCGCGAGCGTTTCGGAGACGCTCTTCGAGTCGGAGTTCTTCGGCCACGTCCGCGGCGCGTTCACCGGTGCGCACCAGGCGCACCGCGGGCTGCTCGAACAGGCGCACGGCGGCACGCTGTTCCTCGACGAGATCGGCGAGATGGCGCCCGCGTTCCAGGCCAAGCTGCTGAGCGCCGTCGAGGACCGCGAGTTCCGGCGCGTCGGCGGCGACCGCCCGGTCCGCGTCGAGCTCCGCCTCATCGCCGCGACCAGCGTGGACCTCGAGGCCGCCATCGCCGACGGCCGCTTCCGCCGCGACCTGTACCACCGCCTGCACGTGCTCTCCTTCCGACTGCCGCCGCTCCGCGAGCGGGACCACGATGCCGAACGCTTCGCCGACTGGTACCTCGCCCGCTTCGCCGCCGACTATCGCAGGGACGGGCTCCGCTTCGACGACCGCGCCATCGACTGGATCCGCCGACACCCGTGGCCCGGCAACGTCCGCCAGCTCGCCAACGCCATCGAGGCCGCCGTCCTCGCCTGTGACGGACGACGCATCGGCACGCACCACCTGCCGCAGCCGCCGCTAGCCGCCGCGTCCCCGGCCACGGCCGGCGGACCGGGAGCCGGGACCGGGGCCTGGCCCGCAGGCGAGGCCGGGACCGGGCACACCCGGTCGCGCTACGCGCACTACGGCGATCCGCTCGACGAACGGCGCCGCATCCGGGACGCGCTGCGCCGCTGGCACGGCAACAAGACGCGCGCCGCCCGTGAGCTCGGCATGGCGCGCAACACGTTGCGGGCGCGGTTGCGGGCGTGGGAGCTTGAGGCCGAAGATGGGGACGGGACGGACCGGGAGCCCCGGCCGTCGTGCGAGGCCGGCTGAGCGTCGAAGCTTGAGGGAAGGTCCGGTCCCGGCGGATGGCGCGAGGAACACGAGCGCGAACACGGATGTCGAACAACGAGACTGCGGACCTGATGCGGCCCGGAACGAATGGCGAGAGAGACCGCTTCGATCCGGCCCGGGGCGTCCAGATCCCGTCCACAGGTTTGCTGGGCGCCGCCTTCGCGTTCCTGCTGCTCGGCGCGTACGCGTTCTACCAGTCGAACGTCCTGCCCGGCGGCGGGCCGCCCGTGCTGAACGCGCTCGGCTGGTTCCCCGACCGCATCGCGCGCGGCATGCAGTGGTCGCGTGTCAACCGCGACTACTACGATGTCCTCGCCTGCGTGCTGCTGACGTTCGTCTTCATGGTGGAGTGGGAGTTCCTGCGCCGCCGCTTCGACCGGTCCTTCACGGCCGCGGTCGCGGTGCTGGCCGTCGCAACCGCGTGGCGTGTCGCCTGGGGCGGCCGCCTGCTCTCCAGCGAGACCGTCCGGTTCGCCGGCTGGTCGTGGACCTCGTTCGAGGTCGTGCTCGCCTGCACGCTCGCCCTGTTGCTGCTGCCCTGGCTCGGCCGACTGCGAGGGCTGCGAAATCGCTTCGCCTTCGTTCCGCCCGGCCCGGCGTTCCGCACCGCGTTCTTCCGCTGGCTCGCCGGCCTCGCCGCGTTCACCGGCCTGTTGCTCGTCACGTACCGGCTGCCGTTCTTCCTGAATCCGTACTACGAGAACTGGCGCATCACCTGCGGCTACCTCTACTCGGCGTACTTCTTCCTGGGACTGCCGTACGCGTTCCTGACCGCACTGCTCCGCGGACGCAGGCGCGAGGACCGGAGCGACCCGGGCTTCGTCCTGCTGCTGCTGTTCCGCCGCGGGTTCCGGTGGCTGCTCATGACGCGGACGCGGAAGCCGCGCTGGTCGCTCCGCAACCGCCGCATCGGCGTCGTGCTCCGTGACCTGCTGGTCAAGGTCTTCTTCCTGCCGCTCATGGCCACGTTCCTCTATCTCGAGTTCGGCGCCGTGCTCGAGAACCTGCCGAAGTTATGGGCCGCGTGGACCGCGCACAGCGGCCGCTACATCACGTTCTCGTACTTCTACGGCACCTCCTATCACGGGCTCTTCCTCGTCGACGTCACGCTCGCCATGATCGGCTATGCCTCCACCTCCCGCTGGCTCGACAACAAGTCGAAGAGCGTGGACCCGACCGCGTGGGGATGGTTCGTCTGCCTCGCCTGCTATCCGCCATTCAACGCGCTCACCCGTAGCGTGCTGCCCTACGACGCCGTCGCCGGACCCGGACTCCCGTTTCTCCAACCCGTCGCCGTCGATGTCGCGCTCAAGACCGGGACGCTGCTCTGCTTCGCCGTCTACGTGTGGGCCACGACCGCGTTCGGACTCCGCTTCAGCAACCTGACCGACCGCGGCATCATCACCCGCGGTCCCTACGCTTTCGTGCGACACCCCGCCTACGCCGCCAAGAACGCCGGCTGGTGGCTCGAGAGCATCCGCGGCTTCGCCTCGCCCTGGCAGCTCCTGTTCCTGCTCGGCTGGAACGCGATCTACTACGCCCGCTCCACCACCGAAGAGCGGCACCTCTCTGCGGATCCCGACTACCGCGCCTACCGCGCGCGGGTCCGCTGGCGATTCCTGCCCGGGCTGTGGTAGCGGACCCGAACAGCCTCCCCCCGCCTTCTCCGTAACCCCACCCTCCGTATCCCCATATCCCCCCGATCTCCCCCATCCCCCTTCCCGCACCCAACCTCCACCCGGAGCCTACCCCTCCCCCATCTCCCTTCCACACCCTACCTTCCACCCGGAGCCTGCACCCCACCCGATTTCCCCCATCCCCCTTCCCGCACCCAACCTCCACCCGGAGCCTGCACCCCACCCGATCTCCCCCATCCCCCCCGCATCGGTACCTTCCCCCCATGATCTCCCTCGAACTGCAGGCCCTCCGGTCCCTCGACCTGGCGCGCGGCCTCACGGAGTCCGACCTCGAGCACCTCGCCGGGCTCGCGAGCATCGCCGGATATCTTCCCGGCCACTACCTCTTCCACGAGAGCCAGCCGCGGCGCTCGTTCGGCGTGATCCTCAGGGGCCGCGTCGAGTTGCACAAAGGCCCGCGTGCCCGGCCACGCGTGCTGCATGTGCTTGGCCCCGGCGATTCGTTCGGCGAGGTCAGCATCCTCGACGACTACCCGCACAGCACTTCCGCGCGCGTCGTCGAAGCCTGCGAGGTCCTCGAGATCCCCCGCGAGATCGTCGAGCGGCTCGCGAAGGAACGCCCCGGGGTCTACGCCCGCCTTGCCAGCGGCGCAGCCCGCACGATCGCGGGCCGTATCAGCGTGATGAGCGCGCCCGGCGCCGGCTTCGGCGAGGCGTACGCGTCGGGCGCGGTGCGCCACGAGAAGGACCTGCTGGGCGAGCGCGACGTACCCGCCGTCCGCTACTACGGCGTGCAGACGCTGCGCGCGGTCGAGAACTTCCCGATCACGGGCATGCCCATCTCCCAGCACCCTCGTCTGATCCAGGCGCTGGCCGCGATCAAGGAAGCGGCGGCGTGGTCGAACGAGCAGCTCGGCCTGCTCGAGCCCCGCATCTCGGACGCGATCCAGAACGCGGCGCGCGAGGTACGGGATGGCAACCTGCACGCGGAATTCGTCGTCGACGTGATCCAGGGCGGTGCGGGCACGTCCACGAACATGAATGCCAACGAGGTCATCGCGAACCGCGCGCTCGAGCTGCTGGGCGAGCCCCGCGGACACTACGACGTCGTCCACCCGAACAATCATGTCAACCTCTCGCAGTCCACGAACGACGTGTACCCGACCGCGCTCCGGCTCGCCTCGATCTGGTCGCTGGGCGAGCTGGCCGAGATGCTGGCCGAGTTGCGCGACGCCTTCCACGCCAAGGCGCAGGAATTCAGCGATATTGTGAAGATGGGCCGCACGCAGCTGCAGGACGCGGTGCCCATGACGCTCGGCCAGGAGTTCCGCGCCTACGGCGTGACCCTGGGCGAGGACGTGGATCGGCTGCACGAGGCGGCCGGCCTGATCCACGAGATCAACATGGGCGCGACCGCGATCGGGACCGGCATCAACACCGACCCGCGCTACGCCGCGCTGGTCCGACAGCGGCTCTCCGAGATCACGGACCTCGATCTGATTACGAGTCCCGACCTCGTGGAAGCGACGCAGGACACCGGCGCATTCGTGTTCGTGTCCGGCGTGCTCAAGCGGCTCGCTGTCAAGCTGAGCAAGATCTGCAACGACCTGCGCCTGCTCTCGAGCGGGCCGCGCGCGGGACTGGGCGAGATCAACCTGCCGCCCATGCAGCCCGGCTCCAGCATCATGCCCGGCAAGGTGAATCCCGTGATCCCGGAAGTCGTCAACCAGGTCTGCTTCCAGGTCATCGGGAACGACGTCGCGATCACGCTCGCCGCGGAGGCCGGCCAGCTCCAGCTCAACGTGTTCGAGCCTTTGATGGCGGCGAACCTGTTCCAGTCGGTGGACATGCTGACGCGAGCGTGCATCGTGCTGCGCGAGCGGTGCATCGTCGGCATCACGGCCAACCGGCCGCGCATCCGCGAGCTGCTCGAGCGGAGCATCGGCACCGTTACCGCGCTGGTCCCGATCCTCGGCTACGACCGAGCGAGCGCCGTCGCCAAGGAGGCGCAGCAGACCGGACGCGGCGTGTTCGAGCTGGTGCTGGAGAAGGGCTGGCTCAGCCGCGAGACGCTGGACGAAATCCTGTCGCCGGCTTCGATGACGCGGCCGCGGCCGCTGCCGGGTAGAGGCGCCGGCTGATCACCCCGCCGTCGTCGCCGGCTTTCAGCGTGGTGCGGCGGCTTGCGGACTCGTGCCGGCGTGCGCGAGCGCCGAGGCCGTCTGACGCCCGACGATCGCGGGCGGCGAGTCGACCGGTCCTCATGCGGTGGAACCAGCGGCCCCGCCGTTCTGGCTGTTCCGCCGTCGCGCGACGTGGCCGAATTCGGCGGCGATGGTACTCGCCTCCTCGAAGCTGAGTGGCTGATCGACGGTCGCCATCAGCCCGAGCTCGTGGAATGCCGTCTTGACGATCGAAGTGGCACTCGCGTGCAGCAGCTGCGAGAGTTCTGCTACGGTTGTCAACTCACCCAGGATGATCTCCTTCATGCCGCGGGCGACTCCTCGTTTCGGTAAGACACCTGCGCGGTCACTGCGATCCGCGTTGTAAGCCCGGTTTCGCGCCCCGCCACGTGAACTCCTCGAGCTCGGAGATCGTGTCCGACGCGTATCGCGGTGTTCACGCCGATCGACCGGCGTCAGGTGACGTGGCGGAGCGGCAGGCGCAGCCGGAACACGGTGGCGACGCCGGCCTCGGTCTCGGCGGTGAGGGTGCCGCCCAGGCTGCGAGCGTACTCGCCGGCCACGGCCAGTGCGAGGCTCTCCGCCGCGCGTCCGGGTGCGGGCGAACCGCCTTCGGCGGGACCGGCCGAAGAGGAGGACTCGACGCCGAGGCCGCGGACGCGGACCCGCCATTCGATCGCGGTGCCGGCGTCATCGGATGCGGTGCGGACGTCGAGGTCGACGGCGCCGCGCACGGTGTGGTGGAAGGCCTGGCGAAGCAGGATCGCGAGGACGCGGATGACGGTGCGGCCGTCGGTGGTGATGGGCAGCAGCGAGTCGCCGACCTCGATGGCAAAGCGCACGTGTTCGGGGGGCGTGCCGGCGATGCGCGCGCCCTCGCGGGCAAGCCACGCGGCGTCTTCGGCGCCGGCGGACGGCTTGCGGTAGCCGAGGCGGGTCGCGAGCAGATCGCGCAGGTCGCCGGTGGTGGAAACGGCGCTCTCGATGCTGGCGACGGTGGCCATGGGCACGGTCGCGCCCCACGCCTTCGCGTCGGCGTGCGCGACGCCGAGCACGGCGGACATCTCCTTGATGACCTCGAGCAAAAGCTGGTCGTGGGCGAGTGCGCGGGACTCGGCGTCGCGGACGCGTTCGGCCATCGCATCGCTCTCCCGGCGGTGGCGGTCGGCTTCGGCGCGCAGGTCGGACACGACGCGGGCCCGGCGCGAGGTCGAACCGAGCTGCTGCGCGATCAGCTCGAGCAGGCGACGCTCCTCATCGGTGAAGCGGCGCGGCTCGGTGAAGTAGAAGCTGAGCGCGCCGGCCGGATCGGGACCCTCGGCCATGAGCGGCAGAGTGATCATGGACGCGAAGCCGAGCTCGCGAGCCGGCTCCCACCAGGCGGTCAGCCCGTCATCGCCGAAGACGTCCTCGACCTCGAACGTGCGGCCGTCGGCCACGGCGCGGCCGGTCGGGCCGGCACCCACACGGATGCGGAGCCGGCCCAGGTAGCGGGCGGTCGATTGCGGCCAGCCCTGGGCGGCGACGGGCCGCAGGATCTCGGGCTGGCTCTCGTCGCGCAGGAACACGGCGGCGAAGTCGGCGCGCACCATCGGCGTGAGCCGGACGAGCGCGAGCCGGTAGACCTCGATGGGCTGCGACGCGGCGAGGAAGGCCTGCGCGATCTCGTGCGCGGCCTCCAGCTCGCGGACGCGCGCGACAGCGGCGTCCCGGGTGTCGGCGTCGACCGTCGAGTCCAGCGTCATCGGGCGGTCCGGCCGAGTCTGGGCGGACGCGGCGCGGGCGCGCCGCGGCGGTCGTAGTCGACGCGGAGGCTCCGGCCGCGGAGCGTCGTCCCGTTCAACGCCTTGATCACCTTGTCCGCCACGCCGGACGCGACTTCGACGACCGAGAAGGTGTCGCGGATCTCGATGCGGCCGACCTCCTCGCCCGTGACCGACGCTTCACCCGTGATCGCACCGACCAGGTCGCCAGGCCGGATGTTGTCGCGGTTGCCGGCGCTCACGAACAGGCGGACGAAGGCAAGCGGCTTGTCGCCGGCCGCCTCCGGCCTGGCGGCCTCGGGCTCGGCCTCGATGTGTCGGGTCCGGAGCAGGGCCGAGAGCGCGGCGGCGACCTCGACGGCGTCGTGCTGCTCCAGCAGCGGCTCGAGCAGCGTGATCTGCGCGTCCAGGTCCTCCTCGCTCAGCGCGCGGCGAACGGAATCGCGGAACGCCGCGACGGAGCCTCGCACCGCGCGCCCGGCGCCCACCGCCTTGAGTCCGACCCTGACATCGGCCGCCAGTGCGCGCAGGTGCGGTAGCTGGTCGGGCTCGACGAGGACGAGACCGTCCTTGAGGTCCATCGCGCCGAGCTGCGTCGCATCGACGGGCACGTCGTACGCGATGAGCGCCGCGGGGCCGACATCGGTCACGGCGCGGATCCGCACCCCGGCGTCGGGACCGTCGCTGGCGAAGCCGCGCAGCGCGAGCTCCTGGCGGAGCTCGATCACGCCCCGTCGCGACCGCGTGGTCACGATGGGCGGTTCGGGCCGGGGCCGGCGGAGCACGCGCGCCAGCGCGGCCGGTTTCTGTTCGCGCGTCGCGACGACGTACGCCAGCGTACCGGTCGGCTCCCCCGGTGCGGCCGGCTCGTCCAGGCTGCGGGGCGGGACGGTGAGTGCGCGGCGCGCGTGCGACTCGACGAACCGCTCGACCGTGCGAGCGGGTCCGGTGAAGGTGACGACGCGCTGCGCGGCCGCGGGCACGGACGCCGCGATCGTCTCGACGAGCGCCGGCTCCTCCAGCTTGAACGTCGTCGCCAGCCGATCGAACACGATGGCCTCGACCGCATCGAGCTTGAGCGCGGATTCGCGGACCGAGCGGCCCACCGTGCCGGCCGAGCCGACCACGATCGACGGGGTCCCGCCCGCGGCCCACGCGAGCGTGAGCGCCCGGATCGGGGGGTCGCCGCCGGCCAGCCGCGCGAAGGTCCGGGCGACGTGCGCCGCCCGATCCTCCGTGGGGGTGACGACGAGGATGCGAGGCCGGAGGACGCTGGCGTCGCTTTCCGGAACGCCCACGACCTGGCTGCGGAGCCGGTCGAGCAGCCCGAGCACGTACGCCGCGGTCACGCCCGAGCCGGAGCCCGCGTGCAGCACCACGTTGCCGCCGCGCCGGAGGACGGGGACGGACTGCTGCTGGACGGGCATCGGCTCATCGAAGCCGGCCGCGGTGGCGGCGGCCGCGAGTTCCGCCGCGATGCCCAGCGATTCGAAGTCCTCGTTCACGCGATGCTCCGCGAGAGCCCCGCCGGCTGCGTGCCCGGCCGGTCGCGCCGGTCGCCCGGCTGGTAGGGCAGCAGAGTCAGGAAGTACTGCACCTCGGTGTCCAGCCGCGAGGTCCGGACCTGGTCCGTCTCGGCGCTGACCACCGTGTCCAGCCCGTGTGTGTGCGCGTGGATCGTGACCGTCCCGTCCCCGCCCGCCAGGCGTATCGAGTGCCGGTCCGATGACTCCTTCCGGATCGGGATCCGGTCCACCATTATCTCCTCGGCCAGCTCCAGCACTTCGCCCACCGGCGCCGCCGTCAACCGCTCGTACGTCATGCGTCCCTCCACCGTACGGACCCTCCGGGCTCCCGGCACTCGATGCAGGGCCGGGCCCGGGTGATAAGATACGGTCCCGACGCCCGGACCCGAAACTTGTCCAGCCCACGGGATCCGGACATATTCCCGGTCCGCAGCCACCCATCGGGATGGACGATGATGCGATTCAGCGCCAATATCCGCGAGTTGGAGGAGTCCGCGACACTCGCCGTCGCGGCGCTCGCCCGGAAGATGAAGGAACAGGGCCGCGAGGTCATCGACCTGAGCATCGGCGAGCCCGACTTCCGCACGCCCGACTTCGCCGCGCAGGCCGGCATCGCCGCCATCGTCCAGGGCTTCACGCACTACACGCCCGTCCCCGGCCTGCTCACGCTGCGCCAGCTGATTGCCGAGCATCTGCAACACGTGCACGGCCACGACACCGAAAGCGACGGCGTCGTCGTAACGGCGGGCGCGAAGCACGCGCTCTTCAACGCCTGCTTCACGCTGTTCGGTCCCGACGACAAGGTGCTGCTGCCCGTACCCTACTGGACGAGCTATCCGGAGCTGATCAAGCTCGCCCGCGCCACGCCGTCGGTCGTCCCGACGCACCTCGAGGAAGGGTTCAAGGTCACGCCCGCGAAGCTCGACGCGCACTACGACGAGAGCGTGCGCGGCCTGATCCTGAACTCGCCGAGCAACCCGACCGGCGCGGTGTACTCGCTCGAGGAAATGGAAGCCGTCGTGCGCTGGGCGAACGAGCACGACGTGTGGGTCATCAGCGACGAGATCTACGACCGCATCTGCTACGACGAAAAGCGCGCGCCCGGCGTACTCGACCTCGATCCCGCACTCTTCGAGAAGGCCGTCCTCATCAATGGCGCGTCGAAGGCGTTCGCCATGACCGGCTGGCGCCTCGGCTTCAGCTACTCGACGCCCGCGCTGGCCAAGAAGATGGCCGACCTGCAAAGCCACATGACGTCGAACGTGGCGACGCCGACGCAGTACGCCGGCATGGCGATCTACCGCTCCGAGCCCCGCGTCGAGCACGCCGTCCGCGCCATGGTCGGCGTGTTCCGCCACCGCAGGGAGCGCCTCATCTCGCTGTTCCGGAAGCACCTGCCGAAGGTCGAGTTCGAGCCGCCGGCCGGCGCGTTCTACCTCTTCTTCCGCGTGGACGGCTTCTACCGCGACGACATCGCCGACTCCATCTCGTTCTGCCGCTGGCTGCTCGAGACCACGGGTGTCGCGCTCGTGCCCGGCGCGGCGTTCGGCGACGACCGGTTCGTCCGCCTCTCCTTCGCCGCACCCGAGGACGAGCTGGTCGAAGCCGTCCGCCGTATGGGCGAGGCGCTCGCCGTCGAGGCCGTCGCCGGCTGATTCCTGACCGCTCGCCCGGTCCGGGAAGGGTCCGCATCCTGCACGATACAGGGGGTTCCACCGCTCATGACCCAACCGGATGTGGCACGGCCGCCTGACCGGAAGCCGGAGCGCGGATTCTCCCCCGGGGCTGCGCTGCTGGTTGCGATCTGGATCGGTCTTCTTACGGGCTGGATCGAGGTCATCGGACTGGGCATTCGACACGCGACGAGCACACCCATCATGGAGCTCAGTCCGCAGTTCGTCTGGATGGTCCCGACCGCCACGACGGCGATGGCGTTGCTTGCGGGAGTGGCCGCGCTGCTGGTCGTCTCGATCCGGTGGGACGCTCCGACCCGGTCTCGAGGCGTGGTGTTCGCGGCCGTCGCGTTCGCGACCGCCGAGCTGCTCCTGCTGTTCATCCCGAGGTTTTACGACGTCGTAGTGCTGTTGCTCGGCCTCGGCGTGGCTACGCAGGTTTCGGCCGCAATTGCGGCTCACCCCCGCCCTGTGACGCGCGCCGCCCGCCGGACTGCGCTCCCGCTGCTGGCGTTGATCGTCCTGCTCGGTGCCGGCAGACAGGCCCGTCAATCCTGGAAGGAACACCGTGGCCTGGACCGGCTGCCACCGGCCGGGGCGGGACAGCCCGATATCATCGTGATCACGCTCGACGCGGTCCGGGCGGCTGACGTGAGCCTGTATGGCTACCCGCGCGAGACGACTCCCGCGCTCGCGAAATTCGCGGAGCGCGGGGTGGTCTTCGAGCACGCACTGACGGCGGCGCCGTGGACGCTGCCATCGCATGCCACGATGTTCACCGGGCGCTGGCATCACGAACTGTCGGCCGACTACACCGTGCCGCTCGACGGAACGTATCCCACGATCGCCGAAGTCCTCCAGGCCGATGGGTACGCAACCGGCGCGGTCGTCGCGAACCTGCGCTACTGCGGATACGAGAGCGGACTCGACCGCGGCTTCCTCCACTACGATGATTATCCGGTCAGCCTCGGCGCGGTGGTGGGCAGCTCCCGCCTGCTCCGCAGGGTGCTCGACAACTTCCGGCTGCGCCGGCTGGTGGCCAACGATCAGCACCTGGTGCGGAAGTCGGCCGCTGATGTCAATCGTGCGGCGCTGGCATGGATCGACGACATCCGGGATCGACCCTTCTTCCTCTTCCTCAACTACTTCGACGCCCACGAGCCGTACCTTCCCCCGTCGCCCTTCGACACCCGATTCGGACCGGGGCGGGAACGGGGCAAGTTCAGCCCCCTGCACCGCTGGCTGTGGGAACCCGCCGTTGCACACGACAACATGGGCCCCGCCCAGATCCGCGAGGAGCACGATGCGTACGACGGTGCGATCGCGTACCTGGACAGCCAGCTCGACTCGTTGTTCGCGGCGCTCGAGCGACGGGGCCGATTGGCCAACACGATCGTCGTCGTGACGGCCGACCACGGCGAGGAGTTTGCCGAGCACCGGGTGTTCGAGCACGGCTACAGCCTGTACCGCCCGTCCGTGGAAGTCCCCCTCGTGGTGGTCGCGCCGGGGCGCGCCCCAGGCGGCGCCCGCGTGGGCGAGCCGGTGTCGCTCCGGGACCTCGCGGCGACCCTGGCCGATCTGGCCGGAGCCGGATCATCGTCACCCATCACGGGCACGTCCTTTGCAACCGCGTGGCAGGATTCACGGCCGGGAGACTCGTCGCCGATCCTCTCGGAGGTGCATGCGGTGAGCGGCCACCCCGATTGGTTTCCCGTCAGCCGGGGCGACCTGTGGGCCGTTCTGCACCACGGATTGCGATACATCCGGGGCCCGGACGGATCGGAGCAACTCTTCGACTTCGAACTCGATCCCTGGGAGAAGCATGACCTCGCCGGCGAATCGGACTACCAGGCGCGCCTCCCCGAGTACCGGGCGCTACTCGACAGCGCCCTCTCCACGCCGGCCCGCTGAAGTGGACGCCCCCGAGCCGACCGCGGGCACGACTCCGCCGCCTCCCGACCGGGTGGAGACGAGTTTCGTGTACTCCCACATCACCTGGTACCGGCTGGCGATGAACGTGCTGTACGGGGGTGGCTACCGCGCGCGATTCCGGCGTGTGGCGGCCCAGATCCCGGCCGGCTCGCGCAGCGTGTGCGAGCTCTGTTTCGGCGATACCTGGATCGCCCGATGGTGCCGCGACCGCGATATCGTCTGGACCGGATTCGACCTGAATCGCCACTTCGTGGACCGCGCGTCCAGACTGGGGTTCGATGCGCGGCTGGGAGACATCATGGCGAGCGCGCTGCCGGCCGCGGACGTCTACGTGATGGCCGGGTCGCTCTACCATTTCCACGAGAGCCTGCCCGGACTGCTGGAACGGATTCTGGCCCGAACCTCGCGCTTCGTCCTGTCGGAGCCCGTGCGGAACCTGTCCTCCCGGCCCGGCCTCGTGGGGTGGCTGGCCCGGCGGGCGGCCAATCCGGGTAGCGGACCGGCGGAGTTCCGCTATACCGCGACGTCGCTCCCGGAGGCATTGACGCGCTGTCGCGCCGAGCTCGGGTACCGGATCGCGGTCGTCTCACAGGACCGCGACCTCCTCGCCGTGCTCACCCGGTAGATCGTGCGCATCTCCGTCGTCGTACCGGTCTACAACAGCGCTCCCTGCCTGCCGGAGCTGGTGCGGCGACTGGGGGAGGCCCTGCCTCGCATCGACCCGGCATTCGAGGTGATCCTCGTTGATGACGACAGCCGCGACGAGAGCTGGGCCACGATCCGGGACCTCTGTGCGGCCCATCCGTTCCTCAGGGGAGTCCGACTCCGGAAGAACGCGGGGCAGGACAACGCGATCATGGCCGGCCTCTCCCTGGCCGAGGGCGACGCGGTGGTCATCATGGACGACGACCTGCAGCACGATCCGGATGACATCCCGGCTCTCTGGCGCGACCTGAATGACGGTGAGTACGACGTCGTCTATGGACGGTTCCCGGTCATGCGCCACGCGCGCTGGAAGATCCTCGGCAGCTGGCTCAACGACCGCCTTGCCGTCCGGGTGCTGGGCAAGCCGAAGGACATCTACATGTCGCCGTTCAAGATCATTGACCGCGCCGTCGTCCGTGAAGTGCTGCGCTACGAAGGACCCTACAGCTACGTCGACGGCCTGATCTTCACGGTGACGTCGCGAATCGGCCAGGTCGAGGTCTCGCACCACCCGCGCTACGCCGGTCGGAGCAACTACGACCTGATCCGGTCGATCCGGGTCTGGCTCAAACTGGCTACCAGCTTCTCCATCGTACCGCTCCGGCTGGCTACCCTGGCCGGCGGCCTGATGTCGCTGGGCGCCTTCATGCTCGGCGTCTTCTTCCTTCTGCAGGCACTGCTGCTCGAACGGATGCCCGCAGGCTGGCCGTCGCTCATGGTGACCGTGCTCTTCCTCGGCGGCATCCAGCTGGTGGGGATCGGCGCCGTCGGCGAATACATTGGCCGGATCTACATCACCCAGAACAAGCGACCCCAGTTCACCATCCGGGAGCAGGCGGGCGACAGAGCGCCCACCGAAGAATGACGGCCGATCCCGCGACCGCAGGATCGGAGCGCCGGTACACCGCCGCCGTCCTCGCACTCGGGCTGATCCTGCTGCTGCCCACGCTCACCTACCGGATGGGCGTGGACCAGGGCGTGTTCGCATACCTGGGCAATGGCATTCTTCACGGACGGTGGCCCTACCTCGATGCATGGGAGTCCGACTACCCGGGCATGATGTTCCTGCAGGCGCTCGAAATCTCCGTCTTCGGCAAGTCGATCGTGATGTTCCGCGTCTTCGATCTCGCCGTGCAGCTGCTCGCGCTGTTCTTCGTGCTGCGTCTCGCGGTGTGGGCCGGGAACCGGGCCGGCGGCGTGCTGGCCGTCGGACTGTACGCTCTCACCTACCAGAGCTACGGGCCCTGGAACACCGCCCAGCGCGAGGGGTTCGCCATGCCCCTCGTCCTGTGGGGCTACTGGCTCTATGCCACCCGCGACCGGCGACCGGCCGGCCGGACCGCGTTCGGCATCGGGCTGGGACTCGGCCTCGCGGTGGTAATCAAGCCGACGTTGCTCGCGCTGGCCCTGTTCTACCTGCCCCTGCTTCCCACCCTCCGGGTCTCGCGCCCGCGCGTCATCGGCCTCGCGGGCCTCGGCCTCCTGTTGCCGACGCTCGGGTTCATCGCGCTCTATGCGGGACTCGGCGGATTGACGGAGATGTACGAGGCGACGGTCTCCTATCAGGCCATCTACACGGCACGACTCCGGGGTGACGCGCCGCTCGTCGCGCAATGGATCGGCAACGTGCTGCGCGTCGGGTGGCAGACCCTGGCGCTGGCCGTCGCGTTCCTGCCTCTGCTGTTCCTCGTGAAAGAGCGGCGAGCACGCCGGCTGATGCTCTATCTCGGCTACCTCGGCGCCATCATCGGCGTGGTCGTGCAGGGCACCTTCGCCGGCTATCACTATCTCCCGGGACTCGCCATCGGCGCGGTGATGATCGGCTCGGGATTCGCGGCAGCGGTCGCATGGCTCGCCGGGCGCGCGCCCCGGGTCGCAAGGTACGACCTGGCGGCCGCCCTGATCCTGGTGTTCGCGGCCGCGCCCACCTACCTCCACGCCGCACGGATCCGGCAACTCGCCAGTCTCCAGTTTCTCCGCCCACCCGCGCCATCGGAGTTCCGCAACGGCACGGTTTTTGACTTCACCGAGAGCTACGATGTGGCCCGGTACATCCGCGAGCACAGCGCGCCGGAGGACAGGATCCTCGTCTGGGGATACGAGCCGCTGGTCTACTACCTCGCCGACCGTAGCGCCGCCAGCCGATTCCACATCACGCACCCGCTGGTGATGCGGCGACCGGATGGCGAGCTGACGGCGATGCAGCAACGATGGCGCCACGAATTCCTCGACAGCGTCGCTGCCGTGAAGCCGCTGTTTGTGGCAGTCGTGCGACAGGACGACTGGTGGTGGGCTCCGGGTGAGCGGACCTCCGAGCAGCTGCTCGACGACTTCCCCGAATGGAAGCGGTACCTCGAGTCGCACTACCGGCGAGAGACGACCATCGGTCGCTTCGTCGTATACCGGCGGGCCGACCCTGTGGAGGTGCGATGAGTGCGTCAGTGACGGACCGGCCCCCGGTGCGAAGCCGGGACAACTTCCTGATCTTCGGAGCACCGCTGATCGGTGACGAGGAGAAGGCCGCGGTGCTCGATTGCCTGAACACCGGCTGGATCGGTACGGGGCCGAAGGTAAGGCAGTTCGAGCACGAGTTCCGCGACTACATTGGGATCGAACATGCGTCCGCGCTGAACAGCTGCACCGCGGCACTGCACCTCAGCCTGCTTGCCACCGGAATCGGCCCCGGCGACGAGGTCATCACTACCGCGCTCACCTTCTGCGCGACCGTCAACACGATCCTGCACGCCGGCGCCCGACCCGTGCTGGCCGACGTCGATCCGGCGACCCAGAACATCGATCCGGCGGCCGTCGAGGCAGTGCTCACGCCCAGGACGCGCGCCATCATCCCGGTCCACTTCGCCGGACGACCGTGCGCCATGGACGCACTCCTCGATCTGAGTCGAGTGCACGACCTGAGGATCATCGAGGACTGCGCGCACGCCGTCGAGACCACCATCCGCGGGCGCCACGTCGGGACGTTCGGCGATGCCGGGTGCTTCAGCTTCTACGCCACGAAGAACCTGACCACCGGCGAAGGGGGGATGGTCACGACGTCGCGGGCCGATCTGTCCGACCGGGTGCGGGTGCTCGGGCTGCACGGCCTGTCCCGGGACGCCTGGAAACGCTTCTCGGACGAGGGCTACCGGCACTACGAGGCCATCGATGCCGGTTTCAAGTACAACATGATGGACCTGCAGGCAGCCCTCGGGATTCACCAGTTGCGCCGGCTCGAAGCGAACTGGATCCGTCGTGAAGAGATCTGGAACCGCTACCAGGAAGCGTTCAGGGAGCTGCCGATCGGGCTGCCGACTCCGCCCGGGGCCGACACCCGTCACGCGTACCACCTCTACACCATCCTCGTCGATCCCGCGCGAACGGGTATCACCCGCGACGGGATGCTCTCGGCCATGACCCGCGAGAACATCGGCGTGGGCGTGCACTACCGGAGCGTGCCCACACACCCCGTGTACCGGGAACGCTTCGGCTGGCGACCGGAGGATTATCCCAATGCGCACCGCATCGGCGAACAGACGGTGAGTCTGCCATTATCGGCAAAGCTGACGGATGCCGACGTGGATGATGTCATCCTTGCCGTCCGCCGGGTGTTGCATGCCGAATAGGTCCCTGCTGATCACGGGCGGCGCCGGCTTCATCGGATCCAACTTCGTGCACCACTGGACCGCGGGGCATCCCGAGGATCGCGTCGTGGTCCTCGACAAGCTCACCTACGCGGGCAACCCGGCCAGCCTGAGTCCGCTCCTGGAACGGGAAGCCGTCGCGCTCGTCGTGGGCGACATCTGCGAGCGATCCCTCGTTCGCCATCTGCTCCGCGAACACGATGTGGACACCATCGTCCATTTCGCGGCCGAGACGCACGTCGACCGCTCGATCGCCGGGCCCGACGCCTTCCTCCGGACCAACATCCGGGGCACGTTCGAGCTGTTGGAAGCCGCTCGCGAGCACTGGCTGGAGGAAGACGGCACACGGCCCGGCTCCGGGGCGTCCGTCCGGTTTCATCACATCTCGACCGACGAAGTGTACGGCGCGCTGGGGCCCGACGACCCGCCGGTGACCGAGGACAGCCCCTACGCTCCCAACTCGCCGTACGCCGCCACCAAGGCCGCGGCCGACCACCTGGTCCGGGCCAGTTTCCGGACGTACGGCCTGCCGGTCACTACCAGCAACTGCTCCAACAACTTCGGCCCGTACCAGTTTCCGGAGAAACTGCTTCCCCTGCTCCTGATTCATGGACTGGAGGGCAAGCCGCTGCCGATCTACGGAGACGGACTCCAGGTCCGGGACTGGCTCGATGTGCGCGACCATTGTCGAGGGATCGAACAGGTGATCGAGCACGGGCGGCTGGGTGAGACCTACAACATTGGCGGCGGGCACGAAGAGCCGAACCTGGCCGTCGTGGCGCGACTCACGCAGGTGATCGATGAGGCGTTCGCACGCGACGCTTCGCTCGCCGAGCGGTTCCCCGATGCGCCCGCGGCGCGCGGCGAACCGACGGCCAGCCTGATCCGCCACGTCGTCGACCGCCCGGGACACGACCGGCGCTATTCCGTCGATCCCGGCAAGATCCGGCGTGAGCTCGGCTTCGCACCCGCCGGCGACTTCATGACCTCGCTTCGCTCGACCGTCGCCTGGTATCTCGACCACGAGAGCTGGTGGCGAGACGTCATGGACGGCAGCTACCGCGACTGGATCCAGAGCCACTACGGCGTCACCTGACACGACGAGGGCCGAATGACCAAGGGCATTCTTCTGGCCGGAGGCAGGGGCACTCGACTCCAGCCGCTGACCCGGGCAGTCAGCAAACAGCTCATGCCGGTGTACGACAAGCCGATGGTCTACTACCCGCTGTCTACGCTGATGCTGGCCGGCATTCGGGACATCCTGGTGATCTCCACGCCCGAACACCTCCCGCTTTATCGCCTGCTGCTGGGCACCGGTGAGCAGTGGGGCATTCGCCTCGAGTACGCTGTGCAGGAACGGCCGGCCGGCCTCCCCGAGGCATTCCTCATCGGCGAGCGGTTCATCGGGACCGATCCCGTCTGCCTCATCCTCGGCGACAACCTCTTCTTCGGCGACGGCCTCGCCGCACAACTGCGACGCGCCGCCGAGAAGCACGAGGGCGCCACCATCTTCTGCTACTACGTCAAGGACCCGACTTCCTATGGCGTCATACGGCTGGACGACGACGGCCAGCTGGCTGACATCGTCGAAAAACCGTCCGAGCCTCCCTCCAACTACGCGGTCACCGGACTCTACTTCTACGACGGGGACGTCGCCGAGATCGCGCGAGGACTCCGGCCCTCGTCTCGCGGCGAGCTGGAGATCACGGACCTCAACCGGAACTACCTCGAACGGGGCCAGCTGCGGGCCGAGCTGCTGGGCAGGGGAACCGCCTGGCTCGATACCGGCTCCTGCGAGGCCCTGCTGCAGGCGGCGAACTTCGTCGCGGCCGTAGAAACGCGGCAGGGCCTCAAGATCGCCTGCCTCGAGGAGATCGCGTGGCGGCTGGGATACATCGACACCGCCGCGCTCCGGGCCCTGGCCCGGGAAGCGGGGCCAAGCCAGTACGGCGAGTACCTGAACGAGCTGGTGGACCGCGCCGGACCCTTCGGCTATCGCAGCGACCTCGCGAGTCCGTTCGAGCCGCACCGCGAATAGCGGGAAGCGACGCCCCGGGCGTCGGCCGGTTTGTCGCCCTGCATCCACCGAACTCGAACAACAGGCGTTGCGTCGTCGCACCACCCCGCCGCCATTTCGACGTCATCCAGCCGTCCCATCCGATTTCGTTCTCCCACAAGCAATTGGGGCGCGGGAGCGACCTGGCGGTGGGGCCGTGTTTTCCCGGATCGTGCGCGTATACGTCAGGAACGAACCTTGCAACGGCAGTTCAGGTCCGGCGTATCACGCCGGCGTTCCCTGACAGTGCGACGCAGCCGTTCCCCCTTCCTCGGAGGTCTCCTATGGATCGTCGTTTTATCTTGGGCTTGCCCCTGGCCGGGTTGGCAATTCTGGCCGCCTGCAGCGAACCGGGGCCGCTTGACCCCGCCCTCGCACCGGCGTTCGCTGTGATCGGCGATCAAGCCAGCATCGGAACCTATACCCTTTGCAAGTCGGGGACGGCCGCCGACTTCTCCGTTACAGTCGACGATGATGACGCGCAGATCGTCCATTTGGCCGACGGGGAATGCAGGGACTTCTTGAACGCCCCGCTCGTTGGCGAGCATACGGTCGACGTGACGGAGTTGTTGAGCGCGTCCTACACCCTCAACCACATCCTGGACAATTCCGTGACCCAGCAGAATACCGGCGGCGTGAAGGTCTACGACAGCCAGAGCTACCCCGGCCCCAGCATCTCGCGGACTTTGAACGGCGACATGGGCAACATCGTGGTCTTCTACAATGATCCGGTGCAGCCTCCAACCGCATTGGGGCGGATGACCGGCGGCGGCAACCCGAAGATCAACGGCGTCAACCTCGGGCTGACGCTCCACTGCGACATCACGCTCTCGAACAACCTCGAGATCAACTGGGCCGGCGGAAACTGGCACCTCGACAAGCCCATCTCCACCGCCCTGTGCGTGGACGATCCGCAGTACGATCCGACCCCGCCCGCGGCAGGGTTCAACACGTTCTTCGGCACGGCCACGGGTCGGCTGGACGGCGTGGATGGCTCCTTCGTCAAGTTCAAGTTCGTCGATGCCGGCGAGCCCGGCCGAAACGACCGGGTCACGATCCAGATCTGGGCGCCGGGTGACGATCCCTCGTCCGATATGCCGGTCCTGGAACTGCTGGACGAGAATCTGACGCACGGTAACCTCCAGGCCCATCACGACCAGCCGCACGGCGACCACGGGTAAGAAACGCTAGACAGCCGTCCTCCGAGCGGCTGCGTCGATGAGGCCCTCCGGATCGAATCCGGGGGGCCTCATCGCTTGCCCATGGCAATCCCGTGCCGGAACCCGGCGGGCCTCCGCGGGATTCGAACGTGTCGGAAGCCCAAGTCCACCGCACCCCAGGAGCCCGCATGCCCGAGACCGCACCCGATCTCGAAGCCCTGCGCTACCCCGTCGGCCGGTTCGAGCCGGCCGGCCGTATCCCGGCCGCCGAGCGCGCCGCCTATCTCGACTCGATCGCGTCTACGCCGGCGCGGCTCCGCGCCGCCGTCGCCGGTCTCTCCGAGGCGCAGCTCGACACGCCCTACCGGGAGGGCGGCTGGACGGTCCGGCAGCTGATCCACCACGTGCCGGACAGCCACGTGAACGCGTACGTCCGGTTCAAGCTCGCGCTGACCGAGGACAATCCGCGGATCAAGACGTACGAGGAAGCGCGCTGGGCGACGCTCGACGACTCCAGGACGACGCCCGTGGAGACGTCGCTCACGCTGCTCGACACGCTGCACTTCCGCTGGGACAAGCTTCTCCGCTCGATGACCGACGCCGACTTCCAGCGCATGCTCGACCACCCCGAGCTGGGCCTGCTCTCGCTCGACGACATGACCCGGCTCTACGAATGGCACGGCCGGCACCACGTCGCGCACGTAACGCGGCTCCGCGAACGGATGGGATGGTAATCTCGCCCGGGCGGTCCGGCAGGCGTAGATTCGGGGGCAACGGCAGTCCACGGCGCCGCCACGAAGCCGGCCGGTGGCGTCCCGTCAGGAGCGCGGGCGCATGCCTTCCCTCTCCGTTCAGGAGATGGTCCGCCGTCGCATCCCCCACGTCGCCGCTGCCTACCTGGCTGGCGGCTGGGGCATACTCGAGTTCACGGATTGGGCGACGACGCGCTTCGGGTGGAATCCGGAGATCACCGACGCGGTTGTTCTCGGCCTCGCCTTGCTGTTCCCGGTCGCGCTCGTCATTGCGTGGCGGTCCGCGCCCCGGCAGGGTGCCGCGTCGGCCGGCAACGGCGTTCCGCGATCCGGCGATACCCGGCCCGCCCGCCGTTCCATCGCCGTGCTTCCCTTCGCCAATCCGGGCGGCGATCCCGCGAACGAGTACCTGAGCGACGGTCTGACGGACGAGATCATCGATGCGCTCTCCCGGCTCGAAGGGCTGCGCGTCGCCTCGCGCACGTCCTCGTTCGCGTTCAAGGACCGGACCGACGATGTCCGGCAGATCGGCCGCGAGCTGAACGTCGAGTCCGTGCTCGAGGGGACCGTCCAGCGCGTGGGCGATCGGCTGCGCGTGACCACGCGGCTGGTCAACACGGCGGACGGCTTCCACCTCTGGTCGGAGCGCTACGACCGCGAGCTGGCCGACGTGTTCGCGATCGAGGACGAGATCGCGTCGAGCGTGGCGGGCGCGCTCCGCGTCCTGCTCCGCGACGACGAGCGCCGCGCGTTCCGGCTGGCCAAGCCGTCCGACATCCATGCCTACGAGTTCTACCTGCGCGGCCGCCAGTTCTTCCACCAGATGCGGAAGAAGAGCCTGCAGTACGCGCGCGCGATGTTCGAGCGAGCCGTCGAGATCGATCCGGGCTATGCGCGCGCACACGCCGGCATCGCCGAGGCCAGCGCGGTGCTGCGCATGTACTACCCGACGAGCGACGAGGATCTGGCCCGCGCCGACGCCTCGAGCCGGCGTGCGCTGGAGCTGGCGCCCGACCTGCCGGAGGCCCATTTCGTGCGCGGCTTCGCGCTCTTCCAGCTCAAGCGCACCGACGAGGCCGAGCGCGAGTTCCGTCTCGCCATCGAGATGGAGCCGCAGCTCTACGACGCCCACTACTTCTGGGCGCGCTCCTGCTTCCAGGTCGGCCGCTTCGACGAGGCCGCGCGCCACTTCGAGGAGGCGAACGCGATCCGCGAGGACTACCAGGCCTCGTTCTTCGGCGCGCAGGCCCTCGAGGCCGGCGGCCGCCGGGACGACGCGACGAAGAGCTACGAGCGCGCCCAATCGATCGCCGCCCGCCACATGGAGTTCAATCCCGACGACCCGCGCGCCGCCACCATCCGCGCCGTCTCGCTGTGTCGCGCGGGCCGGCCGGATGAGGGGCTGCACTGGGCGGAGCAGGCGCTCACGATCGACCCGGAGGATGCCGGCGTCCGCTACAACGTCGCCTGTCTGTTCGCGCTCGAGGGGAAGAAGGACCGCGCGTTCGAGTGTCTGAATGATGCGATCCGCGCGGGGTTCGGCAACCGCGAATGGCTGGAGAAGGACCCGGACCTCACATCGCTGCGCGACGACGCCCGCTTCGAGACCCTGATCGGGGGCCTGCCGCGGCCCTGATCAGGATCCGGACGCTTCGGCACTCTGCAGACGAACCAGCGTGAACGTCACGACCGGCTGCGACCGCTGGTTCAGGATCACGTAGTAGTCTCCGTCCTGCCCGATCGTGACCTCCGTGTCCATCGGGTCGTAGTGGTCCTTGCCGTTCGGACCGACGATGAACGCCACCTGCGGCGTGGCCTCCACCCGGTACCGCTCGCCGACCTGCGCCGTGAACCGGTAGGCCGAGCCGCTCCCGTCGCAGTCGTGGGTGTCGTCGGTGATCGTGTCGCCGGGCACGATCGCCGGAATCGTGCACTCGGCGTCGAAGTCGGGCAGGAGCTGCACGTTGAACTCGGCGCACGTGCCGCGCAGCCAGCGCGGGTAGCAGATCGCGACGACGGTGTACGCGAAATCCCAGAAGTTGCGGATCGACGTGTTGCGAAGCGTGAACGGGACCCACACGTCGCGCGACTCGCCCGGCGGTACTTCGGGCGTCAGCGCCTCGACCTCGCCGTTTACCGGACAGTAGTCCACGTCGATCAGGCACCAGGTCAGGTGGAACGGCGCGAGCGGGGCCTCGTACGGGTTGCTCACCCGCAGCAGGACGGTGTACTCGTCGTACGAGCGCCACTGCGCCCAAAGGTCCCACCGTCCCCAGACCTGTTTCACCACCTGGCCGGGAACGCCTGCGATGCCCAGCTCGAAGCCGGAGCTGAGCACGGGAACGGTGGTGTCGCCGGCAAGGCGCCCATACAACGCCGTGTCGGCGGCGCTCACGGTCTTGACCCGCACGACGAGCGGGAGCTCCGTGGCCCGGGTCTCCGGCGCGATCACCGCGGTATCGACGAACTGCATGCGCTCATCGGGACCGAGGGGCGGAACCACTCTTTCCCTGAGCTGGATGATGTGATCGAACGCGCGATCCACCCGCTCCGGGCCGTATCCGGTCTTCAGCGTGAAGCTGTCCACGGGCACGTCGGACTGGTTCTCGACCGACAGCCGGAACGCCATCGTGTCACCGGGACCCCAGACCGGCAGGCCGGCTCTCTCGTGATGTGCGGGGAACACGCTGTCGAGGATCTCGACACGGACGACCAGGCTGCCCGGGAGGCAGCCGCCCCACGTCTCGCACGGCGGCGCGATCGCGTCGCTGCACGCGGCGCACAGCAGAAGCCCGAACAGGACGCACGTTCGCATTCCTGCCTCCCTGCGGCGCGGTCGGAATCGACGATAGCAAAAGTACGTGGCACGAGCCGGGCGCTTTGAGGGGGGGCTGCCGTTCGCGCCGTGGGGAATCTCCCTACGGCGGGACGTGGCCGGAATCAGGGGCCGAACGGCCCGAGCACGCGCCGCACGCCGCCGGTGTAGCCGGCCCCGAACAGGTTGACGTGGACGAGCAGGTAGTAGAGCTGGTAGAGGTCGCGACGTTCGTTGTCGTAGCCGGGTTCGAGCGGCCAGGCCTCCTCGTACGCGTCGAAGAACTCGTGCGGGAACCCGCCGAACAGTCCGGCCATCGCGAGGTCGACCTCGCGGTGGCCGTAGTACGTGGAGGGGTCGATCAGCGCGGCGGCGCCATCCGCCATGACGTGCACGTTGCCGCCCCAGAGGTCGCCGTGCAGGAGGGACGGGCCGTCGGCGTCGCCGGCGGCGAGCGTGTCGGGCATGGCCGCGCAGAGACGGCGGAAGGCGCGCTCGTCCGGCATCGTCGAAGAAGCCGGCGCGGCGCGCCTGTTCCCACTGCGGCCCGATGCGCCGCTCTACCCAGAACGCGGGCCACGTGTCGCACCACGCGTTCGACTGCGGCAGGCTGCCGATGTAGTTGTCCGCCGCGGCGCCGAATGCGGGGCTCGTGTCGCGGTGCAGCGCGGCGAGCCGGTGGCCGAGCGACGTCCACGTGTCGCGCGTGGCGGCTCCGGGATCCAGCCATTCCAGCAGCAGCCAGCGCTCGCTGGCGGCCTCGACGCGCGGCACGCGGACCGCGGCCGCGCGCTCCATGGCGCGAAGTCCATCGGCCTGCGAGGTGAAGAAGTCGGGCGGCGAGCCGCGGTCGGCCCATTTCACGAACCAGCGCGCGCCGTCCGCCGTCTCGATGCGCGCGGCCGGGCTGATGCAGCCGCCGCCGATCGGCGCGTCGCGCGTGATGCGTGCGTCGCCCGCCGTCGGCAGCGCGGCTTCGATCTCCGCGCGCAGGTCGGCGGGCAGGGTCACAGCCCGTGGCTCTCGCGGAGCTCCGCGAGCAGTGCCCGGCAGGAGCGATCCACCATGTCGTGCACGTTCTCGAAGCCGGCCTCGCCGCCGAAGTAGGGGTCGGGCACGTCGTGGTCGCCGTCGGCGCGCGGGTCGAATTCGCGGAGCAGCCGGATGTCCGCGTCGGGCGCGGCGCGCGCGGCCAGCTTGCGCAGTTCCCGCAGGTTGTCGTTGTCCATGGCGATGATGTGGTCGAAGCGGCGGAGGTCGGGGGCGGTGACCTTTCGCGAGGTTCCGCTGACCTCGATGCCGTGCTTCCGCGCCACCGCCGTGGCGCGGGTGTCGGGCGGTTCGCCGTCGTGCCAACCGGAGGTGCCGGCCGAGTCGATCACGAACGAGTCCTCGAGCCCGCTCTCGGCGACGAGCGCGCGGAACACGCCTTCGGCGAGCGGGGAGCGGCAGATGTTGCCGAGGCAGACGAACAGGACGGAGACGTGCGTGTCGCTCAAGCTTCGCTCATTGCTTGTTGATCGTGATGGTGCCGACGGCCGTGCCGCCGCCGGTGAAGTTGACGGTGAAGGATAGCTGGATCACGGTCGTCGTGATGGTACCGTTCGCGGTCCAGCTGTCGATGCCGGCGGCGGGCACGTTCGCGCCGCTCGCGGTGATGGCGCCCTGCCCGTCCACGGTCAGGGTCACGTCGCCGTAGGGCGACACGGTCGTGCTCAACTGGAAGCCGGTATCGTCGTAGGCCGACATGCGCGACTGCTGTGCCACGCCGCCCTGTCCGAGCACGTTGCCGGTGGACGACGAGGTCAGGCTCACCGTCTTCGCGTTCGTGTCCACCGCGATGCCGAGCGTGGTCGTGCCGGTCGAGCCGAACGTGGTGTTCGTCCAGTTGCCGGACCAGCTGCCGGCGTACTGCAGCGCGTTGAGCACGGCCTGCGCCGTCGCCGAGAACGTCACGGGATTGCCGGTCAGGCCGGCGCCCTGCGCCGTCGCGACGAGCGTGTTCGCGCCGGGATTCGGGCCGAGCGTCCAGCCGCCGACGGTGGCGAGCCCGCCCGCGTCCGTGGTCTTCGAGCCGCCGCTCACGCTGCCGCCGCCGCTGCCCACCGTGAACTCGACGGCCACGTTGGCGACGTCGTTGCCGAACACGTCCTTCGTGCGCACCGCCGGCGCAATGGCGACCGCCGTGCCCGTCGCGGCGGTCTGGTTGTCTCCCGCGGCGGCCGCGATGCTCGCCGCCGGGCCGGGAAGGCCGGTAGCCGAGAAGCTCACGGGGTTGCCGCTGATGCCGGTGCCCGTCGCCGTCGCGGTCAGCGTATTCGCGCCCGCGATGTTACCGAGCACCCAGGCGCCCACTGTGGCGATGCCGGACGCGCCGGTGGTCTGCGCGGCGCCCACCACCGAGCCGGCGCCCGCCGTCGCCGCGAAGCTCACGGCCGCGCCGGAGACCGGGTTGTCGAACGCGTCCGTCACGAGGACCGAGGGCGCCGTTCCGACGGCCTGGCCGACGGTCGCGGTCTGAGTGTCGCCGCCCGCCTTCGCGAGCTTCGCCGCCGCGCCCGCGTTGCCGGTCGCCGTGAAGGTGAGCGGCCCGCCCTTGACGCGCGAGTCGTTGGACGTCGCGGTGAGCGAGTTGGCGCCCGCCATCGCGCCCAGTGTCCAGCCGCCCACGGTCGCCGTCCCGCTCGCGTCCGTCGTCTGCGCGGCGCCGCTCACGCTGCCGCCGCCGCTCGCGACCGCGAACGTGACGGGAACGCCCGAAACGCCCTGGCCGTCCTGGTCGGTGACGCGGACGCTCGGCGCCGCGGCCACGGCGGTGCCGGCCGCCGCGGATTGTCCGTCGCCGCCGGCCTTCGCGATGGTGAACGATTCGGGGCCGGTGCCGCCGCCCTTGTCCTTGCACGCTCCGACGAGCAACACGAGCACGAGCGCGGGGGTGACGGTCACGGTTCGCATGGTCATCCTCGGTTCGGGTTCAACCCGGGTACCGGTTACCCGGCCACCAGTTCCACCGGCCGGCGATCGCGAGCAGCGCGGGCGCGAGCACGAGCCGGATCAGCGACGCGTCGAGCGCGATCGCGAGCGCGAGCAGAAAGCCCGTGAGCCGCATCGGCACGAGTCCGCTCAGCGCGAACACGCCGAACACGCTCACCATGACGGCCGCGGCGCCCGTGATCACGCCCGCGCTCCGGCCCATGCCCTCCGCAATCGCGTCGAGGTCACACAGCCCTCCTCTCCGCGCTTCCGCGATGCGACCCACCAGGAACACCTCGTAGTCCATGCTTACGCCGAAAACCGCACAGAAAGCGATCATCAACACGGTCGGGAAGAGGCCGCCCAGCGGCGTGACCGGTCCGAGCCCGTCCTGGAAGACGAGCACGGCGGCGCCCAGCGCCGCGACCACGGACAGCAGGTTCAGCAGCACCGCCTTCAGCGCGATCACGGGCGAGCGGAACCCGACGAGCATTACGAGCAGACAGGCACCGATCGATGCGGCCACCGCACGGGGAATCCCGCGCGTTATCGCGGCCGCATAGTCGAGGTTGAACGCGGGCACGCCGCCCACCTCGAGCCGGGCGCCTGGCACGCCCGTCACGCCGGCCGCATTGATCGCGCGGAGCGAACGGACCAGCGTCGCCATCCCGTCGGCATCGATCGATGCCGAGGGCGCGACCTCGAGCACCGCCGCCTCGCCGCTCACGCTCACGAACGCATTGCGCACGTCCGCCGGCAGCACGTCGCGCGCCACGTGCGCCGGCTGCCCGCCCGCCGCCGTCCGGATCGAGCGGACCGCCGCCACGTCCGGAATCGATGCGACGCGCTCCGCCAGAGTCCCGAGCGCATCCCACCCGCGCGACTCGAGCACGGGCGCGGCCGGCAGGTCGGCGATCAGTCGGAGCCCGAGGGCCACGCCGTCCCGCCCCTCCGCCTCGAGGAGCCGGATCGCGCGGGCCGACTCCATCGAGGATGGCAGCCAGTCCATGCCCTGCACCACCGGCCGCACGCGGAACGCCTGGCTGCCGAGGAGCAGGAGCGGTAGCGACGCCGCGACCAGCCAGCGCCACGGCCGGGACGCGACGCGGCGCGCGTGCTGCGACCAGCGCACGTACGACCGTTCCCGGTCCCGGGTCCGCGCGGCCGCCCAGCCCAACGCCCCGGAACCCGAACCGCCGCGACTGACGAGTGATGCGGCGACCGGCGTGAGCGTCGTCGCCACCGCGACCGACACAGCCACGGTCAGCAGTGCCGCGAAACCCGCCGACCGCACTTCCGTCGCATCGACCATCAGGAGCGGCGCGAGACCCGCCGCCACGGCTGCACCCGCGAGCAGGATCGTGCGCGGGCCCGCCCGAAGGTCGGGCCCGCCCTCGCGTCGGCGCCACATGAGCAGCAACGCGTAGTCCGTGCCCAGCGTGAGCGCGAGCAGCGAGACCATGTTCCGCGCAACGAGCGTGAGCGGCACCCACAGAGCGACCGCCCCTACCGCGCCCAGCGCAACCAGCGTCGCGAGCGCACCGCAGGCCGCAGCCAGCAGCGCCGCCGCCAGACTGCCGAACGCCCACCACGCGACCAGTACGGCGACCGGCAGGCTCCGCAGCTCCGCGCTCCGAGCCGCGCCCGCACCGGCCCGGCGCAGATCCCGGTTCAGCGCCGGCTCGCCCGTGAATAGCAGCTCGAGGTCCGGATGCGACGACTTCAACGCAAGCCGCGCGCGCTCACCGGCCGCCCGCAGCGAGTCGATCGACGCACCCGCATCGCGCGCCGCGTCGAGGCCGAGCACCGCGACCGGCGAACCCGTCGCGCGGCCGACGAGCAGGGTGTCGAGCACGTTCGCCGGCGAGGCTGCGCGCGTCACCACGCCCGTCGAGTCGAGCGCTGCCATGACGCGACGCACGACCGCGCGCCCCGCGTCCGAGTCCCCGCGGCCCGCACCGCGCATCACCAGCACCGCCGCATCCGCGAACGGCGAGCGGAACTCCGTCCGCAGCCGCATGGACACCCGCGTCGCTTCGCTCGAGAACGCCTCGCTCGACGCGACCAGGCGCGACTCCAGGCCGCGCGCGAACGGAACCGCCGCGAGCGCGACGACCGCCCACACCGCCACCCACCGGCGCGCGGGCATCAGCGCAGGCTCACCATTGTCAGAAAGACGCCGGACACGCGATGCGCGCCCGGCTCACCCACCCACCCGGATCTCCCGCCGCACGTAGCCCACCGCCCCCGCCGGAAACCGTATCCGTACCCGCTCTATCGCGGACGCACCCGCTCCCGCCTCCAAGACCCGCTCCGCTCCCGAGACCGCCAACGCCCCTGTCCCCGCCCCCGGCCTCAGCCCCAGCACGTACTCGCGGCCGGCCAGCCCCTCGACCTCGATGACAAACGCGTTGCCCTCTCGCCGGAAATCCAGTACCCGGAGTCCGTGCGGCGCATCGCCGACCTCCGGCCGCTCGTCCGGCGCCACCACCTCCATCCCGCCGTGGCTGCCGGATTTCCACCGTCGCGGATGATGTTAGCGGCACTTCGACGGTCGCGTGCACGTCATGCGCGGTCTTTTCGGCCGTGTACTGCGCCGGGATGCCGTCCACCGTCACCGCCTCGACGGTCGCGCCGAGCGGCAACGCCGGCGAGACCGTGAGCACGAGCGGCCGCGAGTCGCCGGTCCGCTCGAGCCGCAGCCGGTACACGCCCGGCCGCTTCTCGATCGACACGCGCACCTTCGACGCGCCCACCGGCAGGTTCTCGACCGTGACCGAGTCCCATTCCGCCGGCAGGTGCGGCGCCAGCGTCGCGCGTGAATCGTGCGCGTCGGGACTCCAGCCCAGCAGCCCGCGCACCAGCGGCGAGACCAGCATGGAAGTCGCGAAGAACTGCTGCGGCACCGCCGTGTCGAGCGGCCGATAGAACGCGCCCGACATCAGCTCCGGATTCCGGCCGAGCGCGAAGTCGAAGGAGGTCCGCGCCACGTCGCGGATCAGGTCGTATCCCGCCCACGCGCGGTGATAGCGGTAGTGGGCCTGCGCCACGAACCCCGTCACGAAGTCCCAGACGGTGCCGTTGTTGTAGTGCTGCGATTCGTACAGCGGATGCTCGCGTGAGAGCATCCGCGTCCCCCAGTCCGTCGTGATGAGGGACGACGAGAGCCGCGGCAGCATCCGCCCGGATCGTTCCGGATTCAGCAGCCCGAACGTCATCGCCGTCGCCGGCCACATCGTCAACGCGTCATTCGTGCGCACCTGCCCCGCCCCCACTCCCGCCGCCCCCGCTCCCGCTCCCGCCCCCGAGGACGCCTCCGCCTCCGCTCCCGCCCCCCGCAGCAGTGCAAACGCATAGATCCCCGGACCCTCCAACCAGAACGCGTCCTCGATCCGACCGCGCGCCTTCTCGAAGAGAGCGCGCGCATCCCGCTGCACCCCGGTGTCGCGCATCACCGCGGCCATGCGCTGCACACCCTCGAGCGAAACCGTCCAGATGCTCGCCAAGTAGATGTCCGTCTGCAGCCCCTCGCCCAGCCCGCCGACCTCGATGGCGCCCGCGCCCGCGAGCGGGTTGTCCATGAGCCCATCGCCGTCGCCATCGGTCGCCGCGGACCAGCGGAACGCCTTGGCGAGCGCGGGCCAGTGCGCGCGCAGGAACGCGTCATCGCCCGACGCCTTCCAGTACTCGTAGCAGGCGAGCAGGAAGAAGGGCGTCGTGTCGCCGTGGAAGAAGGTGTAGCCGTAGTCGGTGAACCAGGGCAGCCGGCCGGCGGCCTGCGAGATCTCGTGCGTGATCTTGCCGTCCGCGCGCTGGTACCGGAGCAGAAACTCGAGGCCCTGCTTCACGAGCGCGAACTGGCCGAGCCCGTCCATCGCGAACGAGTTGATGGCCGCGTCGCCGCCGAAGAACCAGCCGAAGCCGGGCCGGTAGTTGCCGGGTCCGGCGCGGCCGAAGCCGGCGACCAGCCCGCAGCCGAGGTCGGGGTTGCACACGAGCTGCTGGTCGAGGTTGATCTTGGCCCACTCGAGCGCGTCGTCGAGCAGTGGCGCGGGCGAATGGATGCGGAGCTGGTCGTCGCGCACTGAGGCGTAGTGCCCGACCTTCTCGCGCCAGTACCGTTCCGCGTTGCCGAGGATCCGGCGATAGGCCGCGTCCGCGGAGTCGCGCGTCATGGCGCCGCCCGCGATCACGATCGGGATGAAGTCCGTGGTCGCCTGCGCCGTGTCGAACTCGAGGGTGAATTGCGAGGGCAGGGTCGGCGCGTCGTGCGCGGGGTGCGACGTGCCGTGCGCGGCGAAGGGCGAGCCGACGAAGGCGTTGTACAGGTGCACCCCGCCCTGCGAGAGCGCGAACCGCTTCTCGCCATCGACCCACGAGATGTTGCCGCCGCCGAAGCTGCCCGGCCACGCCAGGTTGAAGTCCGCGTGCATGCGGACCTGCACCTCGAGCGGACGCACGGTCTCGACCTCGAGCAGCATCACGGCGCCGGGCTCGTCCAGCGGCACGAACACGTGCTGGCGCACCGTGAAGGTCGAGTGCGAGTACACGATGGTCGCGCCCTCCGGCCGGACCTCCACGCTGCGCGCCACCGCGGACGCGGGGATCGGGTCATCGTATTCCGGGATCCGGAACGCGAGGTCGAGGTCGCGCACCAGCTTCACCGGCCAGACCCACGCCTCGAACGCGCCCGTCTCCGTGCCGAACAGCGCGGCGCGCCGGCCCTCGTCCGCGAGGTAGACGCCGGACCGAGCGGGTCCGGTGAGCGCGAGCGGGTTCGTGCCGAAGTCGAACCGTGCCACGCCTGTCTGCGCCGATAGAACGCCGGGCGCCGCGAGCACGGCACCCGCCAGCAGGAACGCGGAAAGTGATCTGGACATGAGATGGATCGCGTTGTGAGGGGGCAAAGGGTAGCCGGCCCAATCATAGCCCGCACCCGCGTGTGCGCCAACGTTCGGAGAAATGGCCGTCGAAGGAACGCGTCGACCGCTTCACGGGGTACACCTCCTCCGTGAAACACGCACTCCTCGCCGTCACCGTCTGCGCCGCGCTCTCCGCGAGCACCGCACCCGTCCGGGCCCAGGCCAACGCCTCACTGCCCGCCATCGACACGATGTTGCTGCGCGAGGCGACGCGCGTCCTTGCCGCCGACTCGCTCCGCGGCCGCGAGACCGGCTCGGCTGGCGGCGCCATGGCCGTCCGCTACATCGTGAGCAAGCTGCGCGAGCTCGGCCTCGAGCCCTCCGCCCGGGCCGGCTCGTTCACCCAGCCGGTTCCGATCCGGCGGGTGACCGTCGATGCGACGTCGCACATTGCCGTCAGCGGTGACGACGCCACGTTCGCGTACGGCGCCGACTTCTTCGTGGCACTACCGGACTCGCTATCCTCCATGCCGGTCCGGGGCGAGGCCTGGTTCGCCGGCACCGGCCACGACGCCGCGGCCGCACTCGACCCGCGCGACGCCCGCGGCCGCGTCATCGCCGTGCTCGGCGGCATGGCCACGCGCGGCGATTCCGTGGTCGACGCGTGGGCCGCGAACGGCGCAGCCGGCATCATCGTGCTCCTGCCCGACAGCGCCGGCTTTGCCGACGCGCTCGCCGGTTCGATGACGCCACAGATGCGCCTCGACGACGCACCGCCGTTCCGGCCCGGCCCGCCACTCCCCGTGTTCGTCGCCGGCCCGCGCCTCACGCGCGCGCTGCTGGATGGCGTCGTGATCCCCGCGCTCACGCCGGGCGTGCCACTCCGCGCAGTCGATCTCGGCCGCGTCCTCGCCGCCGACATCCGGCTCGTGCGGACGCCTCTCGACGCCGTGAACGTCGTCGCCGTCCTGCCCGGCTCCGACCCGGCGCTCAGCCAGCGACTCATCGTCTACGCCGCACACTACGACCATCTCGGCATCGGCCGCCCCGACGAGACCGGCGACTCCATTTACAACGGATTCTCAGACGATGCCGCCGGCGTCGCCATGCTGCTCTCCATCGCGGACGCCATGCGACGCGAGCCGCCCGCCCGATCCGTCGCGTTCCTCTTCCTCACCGGCGAGGAACGTGGACTGCTCGGCTCGACGTACGCCGCACGCACTCCGCCCTGGACGGGTGGCCTCGAACGCGTGGACGCGCTCATCAACCTCGACGGCGGCGCACCGCCGCGCCCGCCCGTCGCCTGGCGCTTCGCCGGAGGCCTCGCCCCCGACCACACACCGACCCGCCTCGGCGCCCTCGCCGACAGCATCGACACCGCGCGCGGCTGGTCCTCGCGCCTCGAGACCGCACGCCCGAACTCCGACTACTGGCCGTTCAACGAACGCGGCGTGCCCGCGATCTTCATCATCCCCGGCGCCGAGTGGGAAGGGACCAGCAAGGAAGAGCATGATTCCCTGTTCGCGAAATGGGACCATTATCATCAGCCGGCGGATGAGTATCATCAGGACTTTCCGTTCGCGGGGGTGGCGAGGTACGCGGAGCTGGCGTTGATGCTCGGCAGGGCAATCGACCGGTAGGGAGCGGAGGCGGAGGCGTTGGCGGGAATGGGTGCGGGGGCGGCGGGAGCGGGGGGGCGTACCGCTCCCGGTCACGCATCCGCGAACGCTTCCGCCTCCGCTCCCTGAACACACGGAGCCCCGCAGCCGTTCACCGGCTGCGGGGCTCCGTGTGTTCCCCCGACCGTTATCGCTAGTTCAACAGGGGTTCGATCCGTTCCGCGAAACTCGTGCGCGCACGATGCAGCCGACTCTTCACGGTGCCCAGGTTCACACCCGTGATGTCCGCGATCTCCTCGTAACTCTTGCCCTCGAGCTCGCGCAGGCGGAACACCAGCTTGTGATGCTCCGGCAGCTCCTCCACCGTCTGCTCCACGATCCGCTGCAGGTACCGCTTCCGGTACTGGTCATCCGGACGGCCGCCCGTGTCCTCGAACTGCAACGGACGGTGGTCCGGGTCCCAGTGCGTCGTCAGCTTCTGGAACAGCACCAGCGGGCTCCGCGACCGGTTCCGCAACTCGTTCTTCGCCAGGTTCGAGCAGATCGTGTACACCCACGTCGAGAATTTCTTGTTCTGGTCGAACCGATGCAGATGACGCGTCACGCGAATGAACGCTTCCTGCACCAGGTCCTCCGCACGGTCACGGTCGCCCGTCTTCCGCCAGATGAACTGGACCAGACGGTCCCGGTACCGGTCGTACAATTCCGAAAACGCGCCCGGCACTCCGTCCAGGTGCGCGGCCACCAACTCGCCGTCACCCGCTTCCGGTAGCGCCCGCTCGCGAAAACTGATCGTCGCCGTTCGTTGCTTCATGCTCACCTTCGTCCGAGGTCCGGATCCCGCGTCGGACCCTCCATATAGTAAACGGGGGCCTCAGGTGGATGGTTCCTGGCAACCCCCGTCCGTCCGCTCGACGGATCGTCCTGCTTCGTATCTTGCCACCCCATCAAGCCTCCGGCACCGATTGTCAAAATAACATCCAGCCCGGAACCTCTCAAGGTTTTGCCCGACGTTCTGTAGGTATTTCCCCTACAACAATTTCCAATTTACTGTCCGCACGAAGTTACGCAAGAACGACCGTGCACGCGCCCCGGTTTCCCGACCCTGCCAATCCGGCTCTGTTTTCGAAACACGGCAATCCCACCCCCGCCCCCGCTCCCGCAAACGCCTCCGCCTCCGCTCCCGCATGAGCGACCCCGGTGTTGTCGCCGAACGCACATCCCCGGTAAACGGCGGCTTGACGCCCCCACGGACCCGGACCACCTTTCACGGATCCCTCTCGAGACGGAGTCGCGTTGCCCATGAGTCGTTTCACCGAGGACGAGATCAAGCAGAAGGTCAAGGACGGCTACATCCTCGAGTCGCCGGACGAGATGACCGAGGGGTACCGGAAGGCGCTGATCGTGCAGCTGCTGGTGCAGGCGGACACGGAGCTGATGAGCGCGCCGGCGTACTGGATGGCGGCGCAGGACGCGCCATCGACGAACACGCAGGTCTCGGCGGTGGCGATCATCCAGGACGAGATCGCGCACGCGAACATCGCGTACCGCATCCTCGAGGACATGGGTCTGGACAAGGAGCAGCTGGTGTACGGCCGCGCGCCGCACGAGTTCAAGCATCCCTACGGCTTCGACCAGCCGCTGGAGAGCTGGGCGGAGCTGGTGACGGCGAACGGTTTCTTCGATCGGGCCGGGATCACACTGCTTTCGGACGTGTTCCAGAATACGAGTTACGGCCCGTTGAAGCGTGCGCTGGTGAAGGTGGACATCGAGGAGACGTTCCACCTGCGGCATGGCGAGGTGTGGATGCGGCGGCTGGCGCAGGCGGGCGGCGCGATGAAGGAGCGGCTGCAGCGGGCGGTGGACTGGATGTTCCCCATGACGATCGAGTGGTTCGGGCTGCCGGACGCGATGAAGCGGCACAGCGGTCAGCTCGAGTACCGGCTCAAGGGTCTGACCAACGACCAGCTGCGCCAGGTGTGGATGACGTCCACCGTGCCGCTCTGCGAGTCGCTGGGGCTGAACGTGCCCGCGCATTTCGACGCGGAGAAGGACGAGTACGTGCTCGACTATCCGTTCCCGTGCGAGTACGACGCGGCGGCCAAGCACTGGGATTTCGCGGGCGGCGAGATCACGTGGGACCAGGTGTTCGAGCGCTGGAAGGCGCGCGGCCCGATGAACGAGATCTACGTCGAGTCGGTGCGCCGCAGTCACGACCCGCTCAAGTCGATGATGGCGGCATGAGGGAAGCGGGTGACGGCCGTCCGGACGAGCCCGGCGTGAAGGAAGCGGGAACCGCTGTGGTCGCGGAGGGCATGACGGAGCGCGAGGCGCGGATCTGGTCCGCGCTCCGGGAGGTGCTCGACCCGGAGATCCCGATCAGCCTCGTCGATCTCGGGCTGATCTGTGCCGTCCGCGAGGCGGGCCCGCGCATCGAGGTGGACCTCACGTTCACGGCGACCGCGTGCCCGTGCATGGGCTTCATCCGCGAGGACATCACGACGCGGCTGCTGCAGGAGTCGGACATCGACGAGGTCGAGATCCACGAGGTCTGGGATCCGCCCTGGACCGTCGACCGCGTGTCGCCCGAGGGCCGCGAGGCACTCCGCCGTTTCGGCGTCGCCACCTGAATCCGAACCGAAAGAGCCATGGCGCACCAGCGAGTCTACGAGGTCTTTGCCCGCAAGAGCCGCGGCGAGCCGCTCCATCATATCGGCAACCTGAACGCGCCCGACGATGAGCTCGCGCGCGTCTACGCCTACGACACCTACGACGAGGAGAAGTGGTTCGACATGTTCATCGTCGACCGCGACCACTTCCACGAGGTGTTCAACCGCGGCGATGCCGACGCCGCGGCCGCGGCGGCCAGCGGCATCATGATGGGAGGCTGACGTGGGCAACGAGAACGCCGCGACGACGCGGGACGCCGTCCGCGAGCTGATCCTCGTGCTCGCGGACAGCAAGCGACTGCTCGGCATGCGCTACGCCGGCTGGATCCTCGGCGCGCCCGAGCTGGAGGCGGGTATCGCGGCCGCCTCCATGGCGCAGGACGAATGGGGCCACGGCCGGCTGCTGTACGCGCTGCTCAAGGAGTTCGGCGACGACGTCGCGCTCATCGAGCACGAGCGCGAGCCGGGGGAGTACGCCAGCATGGACGTGCTCGACGAAGTGCCGGCCGACTGGCCCGGCCTCGTCGCGCTCAACGTGCTCGCGGACGGCGCTCTCTCCGCGCAGTTCGAAGCGCTGCGCGAGTCGAGGCACACGCCGCTCCGCCAGCGCGTCGCGAAGCTGCTCGACGAAGAGCGGTTCCATGCCGCGCACGGCGCCGCCTGGTTCCGCCGGCTCGCCAACGGTGGTGATGCGACGAGGGACGCGCTCGCGGCCGCGGTCCGGGGCGTGCTGCCGGGCGTGGTCCGCTGGTTCGGGCCCGACTCCGAGCGCGCCCGCACGCTCACCGACGAGGGCATCGCGGACGCGGCAGGCTCGGCCCTGCGGGAGCGATTCCTCTCGGGCTTGGCGCCCCTGCTGGGCGAGATCGGGGTCACCGCCGACGCGGACGCGGATTTCGCCGGGTTCGACGAGGCGCGCCGTCGCCTCAATCCGGCGGGTCCCGACGCAGCGGTGATCGCGCAGGTCCGGGGCGACAAGAACCGCGTCTTCCTGCTGGACTGATGGCGAGGGCGGAAGGGGAACGGCCCTCGGCCGCGGAGTACGGGCTGCCCGAGCACCCGGCGTGCCCGTTCTGCGAGGGCGACGAGACGGAGTTGCACTCGCCGTTCGGGCCGCAGCTCTCCGTCGCGACCTACTGGTGCCGGCGCTGCCACACGGCGTTCGAGTGGCTGAAGTGGAAGGGCTCGGCGGATCGGGCCGGCTGAACGGATGCACATGAGCAAGTCCGATCTCGTCGAGCGCCTGGCGGGGCTGTCGTCCCTGGAGGGAATCCCTCGCGATGAGCTGGAGTGGCTCGTCTCACACGGGAACGTGGAACGCCATCCGGCCGGTGCCCTGATCAACCGGAAGGGAGACCGGTTCGACCGGGTGATCATCGTGCTCGCAGGCAGCATCCCGATCCACGTCGACCGCGGAACCGGACCCCGCTGGGTCATGGATTGGCGTCCCGGCGACATCACGGGCCGACTCCCGTACTCGCGCATGGCGGGATCACGCCGTGACGTCTACGTCGAGGCCGACACCGAGCTCTTCTGCGTCCACGAGGACCACTTCCCCGAGATGATCCGGAACTGCCCGGTCTTCACCGAGAGCACCGTCCATTTCATGATCGACCGGGTGCGCCGATTCCACGCCAGCGACCTGCAGGAAGAGAAGATGATCTCGCTCGGCCGGATGGCGGCGGGCCTGGCGCACGAGCTCAACAACCCTGCCTCTGCCACGGCGCGCGGCGCCAAGCTGCTCCTCGCCGGTCTCGCCGACGCGGACGCTGCGGTGCGGGCCCTCACGGGAATCGCGTTGACGGACGCGCAGCGGCGTGCGATCGAACGGGTCTTCGGCGCCTCCGTGAACATGCCCGTCCGCCCGGAGCGTTCGCCCCTCGAGAGCGCGGACCGCGAGGAGGAGATCTCCGACTGGCTCGCACGCCACCACGCGAGCCCGGTTCTCGCCGCGCCGCTCGCAGAGTCGGCTCTGGAGATTCCGTCACTCGATGACCTGGCGAACGAGTTGTCCGGCGACGCGCTGGGGGCGGTACTCCGGTGGCTTGCGTGGAAGTCTTCGACGCAATCGCTGGCCGGCGACGTCGAGAGAGCGGCGTCGCGGATCTCCGATCTGGTGGGCGCCGTCAAACGATTCACCTACATGGACAATCTCGCCGGGCCGGAGATCGTCGATGTGGAGGCCGGTCTGCGCGACACCCTCGGCGTGCTGGCGGCGAAGGTGAAGTCGAAGAACGCGACCGTAACGCTCGAAGCGGAAGCGGATCTGCCCAGTGTGCGTGCCGCCGGCGCCGAACTCAACCAGGTGTGGCTCCAACTGGTGGACAACGCTCTCGACGCGATTGGCCCGGCCGGGCACATCGACATCCGCGCATCCCTGGAGCTGGACCGGGTGACGGTCCGCGTGATCGACGACGGACCCGGCATCGCCCCGGACGCGATCTCCAGGATCTTCGACCCGTTCTTCACGACCAAGGAGCCCGGCCAGGGGACAGGTCTCGGCCTGGAGATCACGCGTCGACTCGTGCGCCGCTGTCACGGCGACATTACCGTGCAGTCCCGCCCGGGAAGAACGGAGTTCCGTGTCAGCCTGGAAGGGATTGGCGAGCCGGAGAGCGACCCGACGCCGACCTGACCTCGAAGGGGTCCCGTGTCGCGACGCCCGATCACACGAAACCGCCACCACGAGCGCGAATCCGAATGCCCTGCAGCTGCGGATCCCTCGGATGTGCCGATGTCTTCGGCGACCGGCTCGCCCGGAGGGAAGCCGATCGTTTCCGGAAGCACGGCCTGGACCACCGTTCACGCCGCCTGCTCGATGCGCTCGCCGCTCGCGCTACGCTCGATGGCCGGACGGCGGTGGAAGTCGGTGCCGGCGCGGGCGGCCTCACCATCACGATGCTCGAGAGGGGCGTGGCTCGTGTGTCCATTGTCGATGCCGCCCCCGCCTACATCGAGGCCGCGCGCCGGCTCGCGGCGGAACGCGGCCTCGCGGACGCGCTGAGCGCCGCGCTCGGCGACTACGCGGAGAACCCGCCGGGCGAGCCGGTCGACGTCGTCCTGATGGACCGCGTCGTGTGCTGCTACCCCGCGTGGCACGGCCTGCTGGAGAAGGCGACGGCGCAGGCCCGCGTGGCGATCGCGCTGGCCTATCCGCGCGCCACGTGGTACAACCGGATCGGCGTCGCGCTCATCAACGTCCTGATGCGACTCCGCCGCTCGACGTTCCGGGTCTTCGTGCACCCGCCTCGCCTCATGCACGCGTACCTCGAGAGCCGCGGCTTCACGGCGGAGGTCATCGGGCACACGCCGGTCTGGGAGCTGGTCATCGCGCGCAGTATCGCGTGACCCGGCTGCGGCGCGCGCTCAGCGCACGCGGAAGTACCCACCGATCTGGAGCCCGCCGATGGTCGTCGCGTAGCCGAGCCGGAACGCGAGGTTCCGGCCGCTGCGGAGCAGCATCCCGATGACGCGGTCGGAGCGGCCGCTCAGCCGCCGGTCCCGGTCGCGGCCAGGGTCCGGGCGATCCCGTCGGCCAGCGCGCGCGGCGCGTAGCCGAGCTCCCGGCTCGCCTTCGCGTGGCTGAACAGCCACCGCCGTCGCGCCACCGCCAGGACGCCCTCACGCGACATCGTGAACCGGACCCCGCTGAGCCGGGTGACGGCATCGAGCAGCCCGCCGGTAACCGCCGCCACCCCGACGGGGAACCGGAGCAGCGGCGGCCGGCGGCCGGCGGCCCGCGCGACTCGCTCGGCGAAGTCGTTGAGCGAGGCGTGCTCGCCGGACAGGATGTACGTCTGGCCCGGGCGGCCGCGTTCGACGGCCGCGACGATGCCCGTGGCGACGTCGTCCACGTACGCGAACGAGAACCAGGCCGGATCCATGAGGAGGCCGGGCAACCGGCCCCGGACGAGGTCGCTCACCATTCGGCCCGCTGGCCCGTTGTCGGCCGGGCCGTAGACGAACGCGGGGCACACGATCGAGACCGGGTCGCCCGCGCCCTGCGCATCGAGAGCGAGGCGGTGCGCTTCGGCCTTGGTCCGGTGGTAGACCGCGGGGAACGGGGGCGAGGCCGTCGGTGCCGTTTCGTCGGCCTCGCCAGAAGCGGGCGGCTCGAGCGCCGCGGTGGACGAGATGTGGATGCGGAGCCGGGTGCCGGCGCGCCGCGCGGCCTCGAGGAACGCGCGCGTTCCGTCCACGTTCACGCGCTCCAGCTCGGCCGCGTCGACCACGCCAAGGTCGTAGATCCCGGCGAGGTGGATGGCGTCGTCCGCGCCAGCGAGGCCGCGGTCCAGGGCGTCGGCATCGCAGACGTCGCCTTCGATCAGCTCGGCGCCAAGCTCAGCGAGGGCGGTCGCGCGAGCGGGGTTGCGGACGAGGCAGCGGAGGCCGTGACCATGGTCGGAAAGGAAGTGCGCGACGCGACGGCCGATGAAGCCGGTCGCGCCGGTGAGGAAGGTGAGGGGAGTGCCGGACACGGGCGAACCCGAAGTCAGGCGCCGGGGCCCGTCACCTGCCAGCCGATCTCCACCCGTTCCGGGCCGTCCCCGGCGTCCTGCGCGCGAATCACGACGTCCAGCTCGCGGACCGTGTCGATTCGCTCCTGCGTGGCCCGCCCGCCCGTCGCGCTGTGGCCGAGGATCTCGACGTCCCGCCCCGCGCCCGACGGCGCGATGAGCCGGATCCGCTTGCCGGGGGCGAGGTCCTTCATCGAGGGCGTGCCCTCCAGCAGCCGGAGCCGCAGCAGGTGGCCCCGGAGCGGGACGTTCAGGGAGTCCGAAACCCGGAATCGGAAGGCGCCGCCGGGTGTCGTCTTGCTCGAGTTCTTGCTCATGACCGTACCGTCTCGTCGGGCTGGCCCGGGCGCTTGCCCGGTTCGGGGTTGTTGAGGGTACAGGCCCGCCCGGGACCCGTCAATCTCCCTTGACTCTCTGGCGACCCATTCCTATTTTTCCTGCGATTGTGCAAACCTTTCTTCGTTCGACGGATCGCGGATATCTGACTCCGACTTGATGGGACCTGTGGCGCCTTTGCCTGGGTCTCTTTTTGTGTGCGCCCGCCGCGCGGCGCGTGATCGTGCGCGGCACAGACGGTCCAAGGGTACGGCACATCGCACCGGACCCACACCGCTCTCCCCAATCAACAATGTCACAAAGGAGTAATGCGATGGCTCGTGTCAGTGGTACCGTCAAGTGGTTCTCGCAGGAAAAGGGCTACGGCTTCCTGCAGCGCGAGGATGGGGCGGACGTATTCGTCCACTACAGCGCGATCGATGGCGACGGCTTCAAGGTCCTCTACGAGGGCGAGCCGGTCGAGTTCGATGTCATCGAAGAAGCCAAGGGCCCGAAGGCGGCCAACGTCGTGCGGCTGAACCCGCCGGCGCAGCCGCCGCGTCGTCCCCAGGGCGGCGGCTACGGCGGTGGCGAGCGTGGAGGTGGTGGCGGCTCGCGCGGCGGCGGCGGCGGCGGCTTCGGTGGCCCGCGTCGCGAGAGCCGGTACTAGTCGGCGCACGCAGTCTCTGGAATCGGGCGCCCGCGACTTCACGGCCGCGGGCGCTCCGGCTTTTTCCGCCTCGCCTCTCCCCCCTTCGCCCCACCTCGCCCCCCCACCGCATCGACGTCGTACCACGCTTGACGTCCGTGCCCGCTATCTGTAGTATGCCGATACTACTACCTGTAGGCGACAGATAGCGAGGCGATGATGGCGGGAGGGTCGCAGACGAGACTGGACGGGTTCCTGCCATTGTCGGCGGCGGACTTCCAGTTGCTGCTGGTGCTTTCGGATGGGGAGCGGCACGCGTACGGGATCGCGCGCGCGGTCGAGGCGCAGGAGCGGGGCCGGGTCCCGCTGGAGCTGGGATCATTGTACCGGATGCTGTCGCGACTCGAGGAGTGGGGGTTGATCGAGGAAGACCCGGTGGCTCGTCCGAGCCCGTCGGGTCCGGCGCGGAAGGTGTACCGGATCACTTCTCTGGGTCGGCGGGTGGCGCGGGCGGAGATGGTGCGTCTGCGGGAGGTACTCGCGGAAGCGGAGGCGCGGCTTGCGCCGGGTAAGGCCTGAGTGTGGAGTGTGAGGGTTCTTCGGCTGGCACGTCGGGTGGTCGCGGCGTCGCTGGTGGCGTTTCCTCATGGGTTCCGTTCGCGGTACGAGCGGGATGCGCTGGAGTATTTCGAGGATCGTGCCGGGGAGCGGCTGGCGGCGGGCGGTGTGGCGGGACTCTGTGTACTGGTCGTCCGGACTGTGGTGGATGTGGCGCGAGCGGGTCTGCTGGAGCGTCGGTCGGTCAGGCGACATCGTCGGTCGGGACGCAGGTCGGTCCGTGGCGCGGGAATCTCGGCGGACATCCGTCATGGACTGCGTTCCCTGCGTCGTCGCCCGGGATTCGTAGTGGCGGCGAGTCTGCCGGTGGCGCTGGGGATCGCGGGGGTGACGGCGGTGTTCGCGGTGGTGGATGGGGTGCTGCTGAAGCCGTTGCCGTACGAGGATCCGGGCGCGTTGGTGAAGGTCGGTCGTCCACTCGGAAGTGGGGTTCTGGGGACGGTGTCGACGGCGAACCTGATCGATCTGGAGGGGTCGGTTCCGGGGCTGCTGTCGGTGGGCGGAGTACAGGGCGGCTCGGTGGTGGTAGAGGGCCCGGATCCGGTGGTGGTGCGAATCACGCGGCCGACGCGGCAGTTCATGGCGACGCTGGGCGTGAAGCCCGTGCTCGGCCGCACGTTCGTGGCGAAGGACTGGACGTCGCCGGGGGTGGCGCTGATCACGTGGCCGTACTGGCAGCGGCGATTCGGCGGCGCTGCATTGGCGCTGGGGTCGACGATCGACGCGGATCTGGGCGAGTTCCGGGTGGTGGGAATCCTGCCCCGGTCGTGGCGGCCGCCGGAAGCGCTGCTGGGATCGGACGGCGAGATCTGGATCCCGATCGACTACGCGGCGCCGACGCTGGAGGCTACGCGTGCGTTCGGCTTCTCGACGGGGGTGGGCCGGCTGGCGTCGGGCAGCAGTCTGGAGGCGGTGAACGAGCAGTTGCGCGCCGCGGCGGAGGCGTTGTTTCGCGCGCATCCGTCGGCGAACGCGGAGCGGGACGGCAGCGCGCGGATGCTCGAGGCGAGGCCGCTGCTCCAGGAGACGGTCGGCGACATTGGCCGGCGTCTGAATCTCCTGTTCGGCGCGGTTGCGATGCTGCTCGCGATCGCGTGCGCGAACGTCGCGAACCTGTTCCTCACACGCGGTGCGGAGCGTCAACGCGAGCTGGCGATGCGCACGGTGTTGGGCGCGGGCCGGGGCCGGCTGGTCGTCCAGTTCCTGGTCGAGAGTCTGGTGGTTGCGTCGATCGGTGGGGCGGCCGGTCTGCTTCTCGCCTGGGTCTCGCTCGACACGCTGGTCGTGCTGACGCCGGACCTGCCCCGCGTGGATGCGGTGACCGTGGACCTGCGGGTCGTCGCCGCCGCGTTCGCCGCGACGCTCGTGAGCGGCGTGGCGTTCGGCCTCGTTCCCGCGCTGACGGCGGCGCAACGGGATCCGGGCGGTGTGCTCCGGGGCGGAAGCCAGCCGCGGCCGGGCGCGGACCGTCTCCGGGGAATCCTGGTGGCGGGCCAGATGGCGCTCACTTTGGTGCTCGTGGTGGGCGGTGGGCTGCTGGTGAACACGGTGGTCCGCCTTTCGCGGATCGACCCGGGATTCAGCGCCGACGGTATCCTGACGATGCGGCCGCGGTTGAATCCGCACGTGTACGGCAGCCGTGAATCAGCGGCGACGCCGTTCTACACGGCGTTCACGGAAGCGCTCGCGGGTGTGCCGGGCGTTCGCGGCGTGACGGGCACGATGTTCGGGCCCGGTCAGGGTCTGCCGGTGGTGTTGCGGATCACGGCGCCGGAGACGGGCGATGTGCTGGAGCGGTGGCGGCACACGGTGCTGCCCGGTTTCTTCCGGGTCCTCGAGATCCCGATCCTCGAGGGCCGGCCGCTGGGCGAGGAGGATGGGCCGGGCAGCTTCCGCGCGGCGGTGGTGAGCCAGTCGCTGGCACGTGAGCTCTGGCCGGGCGAGTCGGCGGTCGGCCGGACCGTGCGGACGAATGATGGAAGCGACGACGTCACGTTCACCGTCGTGGGCGTGGCCGCCGACATCCGGAACCGGGGACCGCACCAGCCGGCCGAGCCCGTGCTCTACGAGTCGTACCTGCAGAACCCGTGGCTACCTTCCATCGATGTGCTGGTCCGCCACGATGGCGATGCCGCGACGGTGCTGCCGGCGATCCGGCGCGCGCTCCGCGCCGTCGACCCGGCCGTACCTCTCGGCGCGGTTGCGCCGCTGCCGGAGCTGCTGGCGAGGAACACGGTGGAGCCGCGGCACTACGCGATCCTGCTCGGTGTGTTCTCACTGGTCGCCCTCGCGATCGCGGCCGTGGGCGTCTACGCCACCGTGTCGTACACGGTCGCGCGCCGGTTCCGCGAGATGGGCATCCGGCGCGCGGTCGGCGCGCGCGGCGGCCACGTCGCTCGACTCGTGATCGGGCGCGCGCTGGCGCAGACATCCGCCGGAGCATTGCTCGGCCTCGCCCTCGCGGCGGTGGCCGTCCGCACGCTCGAAGGCCTGCTCTTCGAGATCACACCGTCCGACCCGGCCACCTGGATCGCGGTCACCGCCGTGCTGCTGGCGACGGCCCTCCTCGCCAGCGCGCTCCCGGCCCTGCGCGCGATGCGTGCCGACCCGCTCACGATCCTGCACGGCGATTGACGGGTCAGCGACGTCGGCCGTGGTATTCGCGGCCTCCACGCTTCACGGCGACGGCCCGACCGGCTTGACCGCCTCCGCGCGCCGCGCAACCTTCCGCGGATGCGTCCGGACAACCCGCTCGAACTCGATCCCGCGCGGATGCGGGAGCTCGGTCACCAGGTGGTCGACCTGCTGGTTGACCGCATCGCGTCGCTCGACTCGCAACCGGCATGGCGGGGCGCGCGCCGCGCAGAGCTGGAGGCCCGGCTCCGGACGGGTCCGCCGACGGACGCCGAGCCGTTCGAGTCGTTGGTGCGCGTGTTGCGCGAGGATGTCCTGGAGCACGCGGCGCGCGTGGATCACCCGCGCTTCCTCGGCTTCGTGCCGGGCTCACCGACGTGGCCGGGCGTGCTCGCGGACTTCATCGCGTCGGCCTGCAACGTGTTTGCGGGCTCATGGCTGGGCGGCTCGGGGCCCGCACAGGTCGAGCTGATCGTGCTGGATTGGTTCAAGGAGTGGCTGGGCCTGCCGGCGGACGCGACGGGCCTGTTCACGAGCGGCGGCTCGGCCGCGACCCTGATGGCGCTGGCGGCCGCGCGGCAGTTGCGCACGGGCGCGCACGACCCGAGCCTCGTGATCTACCTCTCCTCGGAATGCCACTCGTCAGTCGAGCGGGCCGCGCGGATCCTCGGGTTCCACGCGGATCGAGTCCGGAAGCTGACCGCAGGCGACGACTACCGCCTCGACGCCACGGTGCTCGCGGCCGCCATCGACGCCGACCGGGACGCCGGGCTCACGCCGTTCCTGGCCGTCGTGAACGCGGGCTCCACGAGCACGGGCGCGGTCGACCCGCTGCCGGCAATCGCCGACGTCTGCGCGGAGCGGAACGTGTGGTTGCACGTCGATGCCGCGTACGGCGGGTTCGCGGTGCTGACGGAGCGGGGCCGGCGCCGGCTCGAGGGGATCGAGCGCGCCGACTCGCTCACGCTCGACCCGCACAAGTGGCTGTACCAGCCGTTCGAGACGGGCTGCCTGCTGGTCCGCCGGCCGGGTGCGCTGGAAGCCGCGTTCCGCGTTCAGCCGGAATACCTGCAGGACGCGGCGATCGCGGACGCTCCGCCCGGGACGCAGCCGGTCAACTTCATGGACCGCGGCCTGCAGCTCACGCGGAGCCCGCGCGCGCTCAAGGTCTGGCTCTCGCTCCGCTTTTTCGGCATCGCGCCGTTCCGCGCGGCGATCGACCGGGCGCTCGACCTCGCCGTGGACGCCGAAACGCGGATCCGGGAGTCGGCCGCGTTCGAGCTGCTCACGCCCGCCAGCCTCGGCATCGTCTGCTTCCGGCGCATGACCGATGGAGCCGGCCGGCGCGTCACGGATGAGCTCGCGCTGGAACGGATGAACGCGAGCCTCGTGAAGAAGCTCGCGGAGAGCGGGCTCGGCCTGATCTCGTCGACGCGGACGCACGGGACGTATGCGCTCCGGTTCTGCATCATGGGGCATCGGACCGGAGCCGGCGACGTCGCCCTGCTCCTGGATTGGCTGGAGGCGACCGCGCCCGATTGAAGAGGCAGGCCCCGGATCCGGCCAGAACCTGCACGCGTGGTCGGGGTCATCCGTGCGGGGCATGCGGCGGTTTCCCGACTTTGTGCCGCATGCGCCCGCGGCTACGTTGTCGGTGTCCGCCACGCCGTTCGGGGCGCTGGTGGAGAACACGCAAAGAGGTGAAGCAATGGCCGAATTCGTCTGCACGCGCTGCGGCCAGCCCGGTCCGCAGCTTTCGAAGGCGCCGTTCCGGAACGATCTGGGCGAGAAGCTGCTGGCGTCGATCTGCAAGGTCTGCTGGGACCAGTGGCTCAAGTACCAGACCATGCTCATCAACCATCACGGTCTGGATGTCCGGGACAAGCCGGCGCGTGATTTTCTGACCGCGAACCTCGAGGCCTACCTGTTCGAGAGTGGCAAGACCGAGGAAATCGACACGTCGCAGGAGGGGAAGATCAGCTGGTAGCGCACCGCCGCCCGACGGCTCAGTCGTCGGAGCCCGGGTAGAAGTTGCGGAGCCACGCGTGCGACTTCAGCCGGAGCCGCACGCTGGCGGCGAGCGGTCCCGCCGCCGAGACCTTCGCGTTTTCCCGGATGTGCGCGGGATCGGCCGATCCCGCGATCACGGTGGAAACGGCGGCGTGTGACAGGCAGAAGCGAAGCGCGCCCTGCGCCATGCTCTGCCCGTCCGCCTCGAGCAGCGGCCGCAGCCGCTCCACTCGCTTCACGGTCTCGCCCAGCCGGTCACCCCGGAAATAGCCGCGCCGCATGTCCGACTCGGCGAACACGGTGTCGCGGGTGAGCGCGCCGCCGAGCGAGCCCTCGTCGAGCGGGACGCGCGCGATCACGCCGACATCGGCCTCCTGCGCGGCGGGGAACAGCGCGCTTTCCGGCGCCTGGTCGAACACGTTGTAGATGACCTGGACGGTGTCGATGCGGCCGGAGCGAGTGACGCGGAACGCGCTCGCCGGATCGTGGTCGTTGACGCTCACGCCGAACGCGCGGATCACGTGCTCGTCGCGGAGCGCGCAGAGCGTGTCGTACCACTCGGGGTCGTCGGTCCAGGCGTCGGTCCAGACGTGCAGCTGGAGCAGGTCGATGGGCTCGCCGCCCAGGTTGTCGAGGCTGCGCTGCGCGCACTCGCGGATCCAGTCGGCGGGGAACACATCGCGGATCGGCGCGTCCGCGCGGGCCGGCCACTGCCAGTCCATGGGCGGGACTTTGGTCGCGATGCGGACGCGGTCGCGCTCGCCGGCCGTGCGCACCACTTCGCCGACCACGCGCTCGGAGCGGCCGTGGCCGTAGGCGAGCGCCGTGTCGAAGAAGTCGACGCCGCTCTCGAGCGCGGCCTCGACCGCCGCGCGCGCCTGGTCGTCATCGACCGGCCCCCACATCGTGCCGCCGATCTGCCACGCGCCGTACCCGATCTCCGAGATCCGCCATCCGGTGCGGCCGAGCCGCCGGTTCATCATCGTCATGTCTCGAGCCCCGTCTCGCGCGGGACGGCGGTGCGGGCCCCGCCCTCCGCCGCGCTCCGTGCTTCCGCCGCAATGATCCGCGCCGCGACCGCGGCGTCGTCCAGAGTCACGCGCGGCGCCTCCTCGCCTCGCACCACACGCAGGAAATGCCGGACCTCCGTCTCGTAGGCGCTGCCGGGCCCGACGTCGATGGCCGTCGTCTCGTTGTCGCGCGTGAGGCGCAGCTCGGGCGTCGCGCCGAGGTCGAATTCCGCCCATGCCTCGTCGAACTGCACGTGGTAGCGCATGCGGAAGCCGAAACCGCGGGCGAGGAACCAACCGCCCTCCGCGGAGATGGGCGCCGGCCCGTCCGCGAAATGGTAGAGCGAGGAGACATGCGTGATGCCGCCGCTGCTGCTCACCGCGTCCGGCACGCCGAAGCACGCGTGCAGGAAGTCGACGTCGTGGACGTGCAGGTCGTGGAGCGCGCCGCCGGACCGGGCGAGGTCGTGGTAGAACTCGTGGGACCAGGACGGCGGATTGCCGACGCGCACGAACGCGGCGCTCCGCACCGCGCCCAGGCTGCCGTCCCGGACCCGGTCGAGCAGCCACGTCCAGGCGGGCCAGAAGCGCATGCACATGGCGGGCAGGCAGTGCCGATTCGCGGCTACCGCTGCGGCGGCGAGCCGCTCGATTTGCGCGGCTTCGAGCGCGACCGGCTTCTCGACCAGCACGTGCTTCCCTGCGGCGAGCGCGGCGAGCGCGATGCCGACGTGCGTGTCGGTGGGCGTGCAGACGCTGACGACGTCGATCGCGTCATCTGCGAGCAGCGCATCGATGTCGTCGCTGACCGGGATGTCTTCGAGGCCGGGACCCGCCGCCATCGCCTCGAGGTTGCCTGCCGGCGCGAACGCCGGGTCGGCCTGCGTGAAGATGGCGCGAACGCGGCACGGGATCCCGGCGCGCGCCGCCTCCATGTACGCGGCGGCGTGGGTCCGGCCCATCACGCCGTACCCGATCACGCCCGCGCCCAGCTCATCCGTCATCGCGGCACTCCCCCGCTTCAGCGGTCATGCGGTGTTTGCGAGGCCGCGCATCAGATCGGCCGCGGTCCTGACGTCGGCCACGCGGTCGGTGCCGGCCTCTCGCTCGATCACGCGGTCCATCGGCTGCCCGCTCAGCACGCCGGTGAACGCGGCCCAGTCCACGGCGCCCGTACCGACCGCGACCTCCGCTCCCCACTCGTCCGGCAGGTCCGATGGCAACGCATCCTTGATGTGCACCTGCTCGACCCGCCGCAGCAAGTGTCGCAGCGCACCGATCGGGTCACCCTTCCCGTACAGGATCATGTTGGCGGGATCGAAGTTCACGCCCACGCCGTCGAGCTCGAGCAGGACGCGGGCCAGCGTGTCGGCGGTCTCCTGGCCGGTCTCGAGCGCGACCCGCACGCCGCGCGCCGCGAAGACGTCGCGCAGCGTGCGGATCCGTTCCAATGCGATGGCGCGGCCCGGCTCCGACGCGGCCTCCGGGATGAACCCCGCGTGGAAGGTGACGAGCGGGAGGCGCAGCTCGGCGGCGATCCGGGCGAGTTCGGCGGCGGCGGCGAGGTTCGCGGGCCAGGTTTCGTCGGGCACCACACCTCCCGTCCGCCGGATCGCCGCGAGCGTCGAGTAGTCCTCGCCTTCCATGGCCATCATGCCGGAGACCGCGCCGAGTCCCGCCTCCGCGAACCGGCTTCGCAACCGCCCGATGTCCATGACGCCGAGCCGGACCGGATCCAGCGCCAGCTGCACGTGATCCAGCCCCGTCGCCACCACGCGCTCGACCAGTTCATCCACCGATGCGGGCTGGAGCGACCACGAGCACACGGCCAGCCGGGACGGCGTCACGACGCGCCGACCGGCGTGCGCGCGCGGCCAACCGCGCCGGTCCCCGGAATTGGCGCCGGTCCGGCCGCCGCGGTACTTTTCCGGCCGGCAGCCGTGCGCTGTTCACGCATTCGGGAGTCTCCTCATGACCGGGCCCGTTTCCCGCCGCGATTTCCTCGCTGCCGGCGGCCGTTCGCTTGCCGGACTCGCCGCTGTCGGCACGCTCACTCACGGTGAGTTGCTGGCCGCCACCCCGCAGGCCGAGCCGTTCCGCATCTCGCTCGCCCAATGGTCGCTGCACCGGGCGCTCGGCGCGGGCGAAGTCGATAATCTGGACTTCGCGCGGATCGCGCGCGAGGACTACGGCATCGCGGCCATCGAATATGTGAACACGTTCTTCAAGGACAAGGCCACCGACGCCGCCTACCTCGCGGAGATGAACCAGCGCGCGGCCGACCAGGACGTGTTCCAGCACCTGATCATGTGCGATGGCGAGGGCCGGCTCGGCGATCCGGACGAGAAGGCCCGCCTGCAGGCGGTACAGAACCACCACCGCTGGGTGGACGCGGCGAAGACGCTCGGCTGCATCACGATCCGGGTGAACGCGGCGAGCGAGGGCACGTGGGATGAGCAGGCGAAGCTGGCCGCGGACGGACTGCACCGGCTTTGCGAGTACGGCGATGGGGCGGGCATCAACGTGATCGTCGAGAACCACGGCGGCCTGTCCTCGAACGGCAAGTGGCTCACCCACGTGATGCGGCTCGTGGACCATCCGCGCTGCGGCACGCTGCCCGATTTCGGCAACTTCAACCTCGGCAACGGCGAGACCTACGACCGGTATCTCGGCGTGGCCGAGCTGATGCAGTTCGCCAAGGCGGTGAGCGCGAAGTCGCACGACTTCGATGACCAGGGCAACGAGACCACCAAGGACTACCGGCGGCTGATGCGGATCGTGACCGATGCGGGCTTCCATTCGTGGGTCGGCATCGAGTACGAAGGCGAACGCCTGCCCGAGCGCGAAGGCATCCGGCTCACGAAGCAGTTGCTGGAGCGCGTACGGACCGAGATGATGAACGGCTGATCCCACTCAGAGGCCATACGACCATGCCTGACAACCACGACAATGGCAGCGCCCGCCGCCCGACGCGGCGCGACTTCCTGCGCACCACGGCCGCGGCCGCCGCGGCGACCACCGCCCTCGGCGCCGTGCCGGCCGAGGAAAGCCTGCGCGACCCGCGTCCGGTCCCGACCGCCTTGCCGCCCGTGATCCCGGCCCCGCGCGAGCCGGCGCTCATCGGCGTGATCGGGACGGGCGGGATGGGGACCGAGCACTGCAACGCGTTCATGCGGCTGGTCAAGGCCGGGCAGGAAGACGTGCGCATCGTCGCCCTGGCCGATGTCTGTGACCCGCGCGCGGAGAACGCGAAGAACAAGATCGTCGAGGGCGGCCAGGCCACGCCGCCGACCGTGCACCGCGACTACCGCGAGATTCTCGCCAATCCCGCGATCCACGGCGTGCTGATCGCGACGACCGAGCACTGGCACGCGAAGATCGCGGAGGACGCGATCCTGGCGGGCAAGGCGGTCTACGTCGAGAAGCCGATGACGCTCAAGCTCAAGGACGCGTTCCGGCTCAAGAAGGTGGTGGACGAGAATCCGGGCGCGATCCTGCAGGTCGGCACGCAGTACATGATGTACGACGCGTACCACGAGGCGCGCCGGCTGATCGACGCCGGCGCGATCGGCAAGCCGGTATGGAGCCAGACGGCGTACTGCCGCAACTCGAAGGACGGCGAGTGGCTGTACTACGCGATCGACCCGCAGTGGCAGCCGGGGGTCAACCTCGACTGGGACGAGTGGTGCCGTCCGCTCGGCAAGGCGCCGTGGAACCCCGAGATCTACGCGCGCTGGCGCCGCTACCGGAAGTACTCGACCGGCATCATCGGTGACCTGCTGGTGCACCGCATGACGCCGCTGGCCTGGTCGTTGAACGTGGGCTGGCCGACGCGCGTGGTCGCGTCCGGCGGGCACTACGTGGACAAGGCGATGGAGAACCACGACCAGATCAACATCAACATCGAGTTCGAGGGCGGGCACACCATGGTCGTGGCGGGCTCGACCGCCAACGAGCAGGGTCTCGAGACGATGATCCGCGGGCACAAGGCGACGCTCTACCTGAACGACCGCCGCCTCGTGATGCGGCCCGAGCGCCTGTTCGCCGAGGAAATCGAGGAGCAGAACTTCGAGGGCCCCGACAAGGGCGACACGCAGAACCTGCTCCGGCTCAACTGGATCCACTCGATCCGCACCCGCGAACCGGTGGCCAGCCCGGTCGAGTTCGGCACCCGGATCATGGTGGTCGTGGACCTCGCCACACGCTCGCTCTGGGAGGGCTCGGCCTTCGGCTTCGATCCCGAGAAGCAGAAGGTCAAGAAGCTTTGATCGTCGCAGCATCCCGCGCGGCGGGCCGGGCGCCGCTCCGGCTCGCGCTCGCCGCAATGGGCACCCGCTTCGAGCTGGCGCTCCACGCGGACGACCCGGTTCACGCGAGAGCGGCGGGCGAGGAAGCGGTCGCGGAGATCGAGGCCTGCCATCACCGCTTCAACCGGTTCGCGGAGAGCAGTCTCGTCTCGCTGATCCGGCGCGCGCCGGCCGGCCGTACGATCCCTCTCGACACCGATACGTTCGAGCTCTTCGCCGATGCCTTCGCCGTGCACCGCGCCTCCGGCGGCGCATTCGACATCGCGGTCGCGCCGCTCGTCGACTCGCTCGTGTACGCGAACCGCGACGCCGGCTCCGACCGGAGCGCGCCCGGCATGGACGCGATCGAGCTCGACCCCGTCGCACGGACGATCCGCGTCGCTGCGCGAAGGTCTCTCGCTCGACCTCGGCGCCATCGCCAAGGGCCACGCGCTCGACCTGGCCGAGCGAGGGCTGCGCGAGAACGGGATCGATGCGGCGCTGCTCCACGGCGGCACCAGCAGCGTGATCGCGATCGGCCACCCGCCCGGCGCGGATTCGTGGCGGATCGCGATCGCGCGAGGCTGCGGGGACGGAGCCGGTTGCGCTGTGCGACGCCGCGCTGTCCGTGTCCACGGCGCGCGGTGACACGTCCGGCGACGCCTCGCTTGCGGGCCACGTCGTGGATCCGCGCACCGGCACGCTCGCGGCGCGACGCCGCGCCGTCCTCGTGACGGGACCGACGGCCCGCCTCGCCGACGCCTGGGCGACCGCACTCGTGGTGCTCGGGACGCGGCCCGCCGGGCTGGCCCCCGAATGGAATACGCGTTTCTTCGACATGGATCCGGTATGACCGACCCAACGCGCAGGACCTTCATCACGCAGGCCGCGGGCGCGTTCGCCGGCTTCGCGATTCTGCCCGAGTACGCGCATGGCGTGGCGAGTCCGCGGCGGGCCGGCCGTGTCGCCGTGATCGGGATCGGCCGGCAGGGCCGTGCCATCATCGCCGAGCTGCAGAAGCTCGAGGGGCTCGAGGTCGGCGCGGTCTGCGACGTCGTCGAAGGCCGGGCTCGCATCGGCACGGAGCGCGCGCCGGGCGCAGCCGCGTTCACGGACCACCGCGCGTTGCTCGAGTCGGCGACGGGGGTCGATGCGGTACTCGTCGCCACGCCCACCCACCTGCACCGGCAGATCGTCGAGGATGCGCTCGCTGCGGGCAAGCACGTGTATCTCGAGGCGCCGATCGCTCACACGCTCGAGGACTGCCAGGCGATCACGGCCGCGGCCGCCGCGCACCCGACGCTCGTCACGCAGGCCGGTCTGCTCTACCGCTCCAACCCGATATACCGTCGCGTGCGGACGCTGATGCGCGCGGGCACGCTGCGCGACCTCGTCTCGCTCTACGCGCAGCACCACCAGAAGACGAGCTGGCGGTTCCCCGCGCCCGACCCGTCGCTCGAGAAGGCGTTCAACTGGCGGCTCGACCCCGATGTCTCGATCGGCCTCGTCGGCGAGCTCGGCACGCACGCGTTCGATGTCATGTGCTGGTACCGCGAGCGCTACCCGCGCCAGATCCGGGGCGGCGGCAGCGTCCGCTTCTACGACGACGGCCGCACCCTCGCCGACACGGTCCACGCCGAGCTGACCTACGACGACGGCGTCAACCTCACGTTCCTCGCCACGCTCGCCAACTCGTTCGGCGGCGAGCACCACATCCTGCACGGCTCGAACTCGGCCGTGCGGCTGGGCGGCGACAACGGCTGGCTGTTCCGCGAGGTCGATGCGCCGACCGAGGGCTGGGAGGTCTACGCCATGCGGCAGCAGTTCCTGGGCGACGAGGGCATTGCCCTCATCGCGGACGCGACCAAGCTCGCCGCGCAGGGGCGGCTGCAGGAGGGGATCCAGCTGCCCGAGACGTCGCTCCACTACGCGCTCGCCGATTTCGCAGGCAGTTTCACCAGCCAGACGCCCGTCGCCTGCACCTTCGAGGAGGGCGCGAAGGCCACCACGGTCGGGATCCTGGCCGAGCAGGCCGTGCGAACCGGCACCACGGTTGAGGTGCCGGAGATCGAGTGATCGAACGGGGCACACGGTCGACCACCGGACGGGCGTGATGCTCGACGCTGAGCCCACGAGGGGCTATCTTTCTCGATTCCAATGCGCGGCGCCCGGGGCGAGGCCCCGGCGCGCCGCCGCGTTTACGCCGATGGTGCCATGCAGGTAACGCTCGCCCTGCTCGCGGATTACGCCAACGTGACGGCCGAGGGGAAGCTCAATATCCTCGGGATCTTCGACCGTATCACGGTACAGGAACTGCCCGCCGTCCACACGCAGATGCATCTCGTGCTGCGGCTCGAATCGGCGCCCGCGGAGCAGAGCCGGAACCACGACGTCGAGATCCGGTTGCAGGACCCGGAGGGCCGGACCGTCGTCGATGTGCGCGGCGACCTCGCGCCCCACGGCGTGCCGGGCCGCGCCGCGGCGACGAACCAGATCCTGACGTTCAACAACGTGCAGTTGAACACGGCGGGCACGCACGCGTTCGTGGTCACCGTCGATGGCGCGATCCGCGCCGAGGTTCCGCTCGGCGTGGAGGTCGCGCCGACCGGTCCCGCCAACTGAAATCCCCCGGGTCAGCCGGCGGACACACGCCGACGGCCCGCTGATCGGAGAATCCCATGCTGGAGGAAATGCGGCAGAAGCTTGCCGACGAAATCGACCGGCTGATGGTCGAGCTCACGGTGACCCTGCCCAAGGCGATTCAGAAGGCGGTCGAACTCGGCGACCTGAGCGAGAACGCCGAGTACAAGTCCGCCCTCGAACGGCAGCAGTTCGTGCAGGCCCGGCTCAATCATCTCACGCAGCGGGCCAGCGAGCTGTCGAAGATCGATCCCAACCAGATCCCGTCCGACCGCGTCGGCTTCGGCTCGCGCGTGACCCTGAAGGACGGCGCCAACGGCGAGATCCTCCAGTACACCATCGTGTTCGGCGACTTCATCGACCTCGACGCCAACCAGATCTCGATGGCCTCCCCCATCGGCCGCGCCCTGCTCGGCCAACGCCTCGGCGACGAGGTGCAGGTCCAGCTGCCGCGCGGCGACCGAAGCTACCGCATCACGGATCTCGTGACGTTGACGGAGATGGTGGAACGGCGGTGAGGCGAGGGACGAAGGGCCCGCTTCATCCACCCACGGCATCCCCGAGCACGCCCTCCGCCACCCTGTCGGCGAGCGCCATGATCGTCAAATACGGATTGATCTGAAGCGCATCGGGAAAGAGGCTCGAGTCGGCGACGCGGAGCCAGGGCACGCCGTGGACACGGCCGTGGCTGTCGGTCACGGAATCGGCGGGCCCTGATCCCATCCCGCAGCCACCCATCAGGTGCGCGGCGGAGACGGTGGTGGTGCCCGGCCGGAAATGGCGTTCGGCAACGCGCCGATCGATGCGTGACGCGTCGGTGGCCTCGATGATGTGCGGGTCGGCGCTCGGCGCGTGCACGCGCGAGGCACCGGCGGCGAAGAAGATGCGGGCGGCCGCCCGGGTCGCGAGAACCATTGAGGTGATGACCTCGTTCGTGAAGCGGTAGTCGACGACGGCGCGGCCGTCGCGATCGACGCGGATCCGGTTGTCGGGGTGGGCGCGGTCGCACGCGAGCACGAGGATCATCTGCAGGCGTGGGAACGCGCGCATCATGGCGGCGTGCTCCGCGCCGAAGCCGGTAAGGTTCTTCGCCGTCGTGAACGGGAAGTACATGCACGTCTCGAGCACCCAGCCCTCGGCCGCGCCGCGATCCACGAAGTAGCTCTTGGGGTGGCCGACGTCATTGGTGATGGGGCGGTCGTGCTCGGCGACCAGGATGTGCGCGGGGTGGCAGGTGAAGCCGCGGCCGAGCATGGGCAGGTCGCGGCCGAAGCCGGAGCGCAGCAGCAGAGCGCTCGACCCGATCGAGCCGCCCGCCACGACGACCACCCTCGCGGCGACACGGTACTCGCCGGGCCGCCATTCGGACGGCGCGCCCTTCGCGCCGGTCGGTTTCTCGTGCACGCGGACGAGGACGGCGTGGTCCTCGACGCGGAGCACCTCCGCGCGCGTGACGACCTCGACGCCGCTCCGTTCCGCCGCGGGCAGCTGCACGGCGTGCGTGCCCTGCTTGGCCTGGTTCGGACAGCCCAGGTTGCAGAGACTCGAGCCGCGGCAACCCTTCACGTTGAGCGGGAACTGCTCGACCGCGTAGCCCGCCTTCCGGCACCCCTCCGCAAACAGCCGGTTGTTGTCGTTAAGCAGCGAGTCGTCGAGCAGGTGCACGTTGTTCCGGGCGGCATACTTCGCCGATCGCTCCGCGACGTCGGCGGCCGTCAGATCGGGCACGTCCCAGCCCTCGATGACGCGGGCGGGCGCGACCAGCGATGTGCCCGTGTACACTACGGTCGAGCCGCCGTACGCGCGGCCGAACGCCAGCGTCATCGTGCCATTGGCCGTGAGGAATCCGCCGTCGTCCTCGTACAACGCGGGCGCCATGTCCAGCTCATCGCCCGTGAACTCGTCGATCGCGAAGCGCGGGCCCTGCTCGAGCACGAGCACGCGCAGGCCGTCGCGCGCGGCGTCGCCCAGCGCGGCGGCGACCGTGCCACCACCCGCACCCGAGCCGACGATCACCACATCGTACCTCCGGTCCGCGCTCATGGGGTGATGCTCCGGTGGGCGTCGGCGGTGCCCTTCCGTTCCGTGCTCACGCGCCGCGCGCCTCCCAGCCGCGCGGGTCGGCCCGGTACCCGATCTCGCGCTTCGCTTCCGGCCGCGCGTAGTAGCCCATCAGCGCGAGCGTGCGAAGACCCCAGAACCCGCGGCGCAACAGCACGAGGGGCGAGCGTTCGAAGGCGTGGAGCATGCGCGCGCGGCCGCTCGTGCCGACGCGGTCGAACACGCGGGCATGACGGACGACGGCCACGACATCGATGACGCGGAGGAAGAGGGCGAGTTGCTTCAGCAACGGACGCGGCCGCGAAGCGAGTGCGTCCGCCACGATCCGTCTCGATATCATCCCAGGCGTCGGCCGCCAGGTCCTCCGCCCGGGGGATCACGGTTCGTGTCACCGCGCGGAACACGCGGCGGTTCCGCCGCAGGAGGTCCGCCGCCAATGCGCGGTTCGACGTCGCCATCGGAGGATTCCCGGATGTCGCCTGCATCGTGTCCTCCGCTCGAACGGACACTTCCGCCTCCCGACCTGCCCCCGCGCCCCCCTCGCAAACGTCCCCGCCCCCGCCCCCGAGCCTACGACTGGACGGCCGCCAGCACCTCGCCCAGCACGGCGAGCGCACGCCCCGTTTCGGCAGCCGAAAAGACCAGCGGCGGCCGGAACCGGATCGAGCGCGGCCCACAGGACAGCACCGCGAGGCCGCGGTCCCAACAGGCCTGCCACACGCGGCCCCGGGTCGCGCCGTCCGGCAGGTCGAGCGCGAGCAAGAGCCCGACGCCGCGCACGTTGGTGACGAACGGGAACTTCGCCGACAGGTCCATGAGCCCCTGCTTCAGCGTCGCACCGACGCGAGACGCGCTCTCGACGAGCCCGTCCTCGTCCATGATCTGGAGATAGCGCGCGCAGCGCACCATGTCGACGAGGTTGCCGCCCCACGTCGAATTGATCCGGCTCGAGACCTTGAACACGTTCTTCTCGACCTCATCGACGCGGCGCGTGCTCATGATGCCGCACACCTGCGATTTCTTGCCGAACGCAATGATGTCGGGCGTCACGCCGGTGTGCTGATACGCCCACATCTTCCCGGTCACGCCCATTCCGGTCTGCACTTCGTCGAAAATGAGCAGGGCCTCGTAGCGGTCGGCGTATTCGCGCAACTTCGCGAAGAACTCCGGCCGGAAGTGGTGGTCGCCGCCCTCGCACTGGATCGGCTCGATCAGGATCGCGGCGATCCCGTGCGGGTCCTTCGCGAAGGCCGCCTCGATCTCCGCGCACGCCTGCGCTTCCTTCTTCGCGACGGCGTCCGCATCCAGCGGGAAATCGATGTATGGGCTCGAAATGCGCGGCCAGTCGAACTTCGGGAAGTCGCGCGTCTTGGTCGGGTCCGTGTTCGTGACCGACAGCGTGTAGCCGCTCCGGCCGTGGAACGCATCCTTGAAATGCAGCACCTTGTCCGCGCCGCCCTCGATACCCGCGCCCCGGTTCTTCTGCGCTTTCCAGTCGAACGCGGTCTTCAGCGCGTTCTCGACGGCGAGCGATCCGCCGGCAATGAAGAAGAGGTAGCGGAACGGCTCGGGAACGGCGAATTGGCGGAAAATCTGCACGAACGCCGCGTACTGGCGCGAGTAGATGTCGCTGTTCGCCGGATTGGCGAGCGCCGCCTGCATGAGCGACCGGCGGAAGTCCGCATCCTCCATCTTCGGATGATTGTGGCCGACGGGAAGCGTGGCGAAGTAGCCGTAACAGTCGAGGTACTCCCGGTCCTCGAGCGCGTCGGCGATCACCGAGCCGTGCGACTTCTCGAGGTCGATCACGACGTGGAAGCCGTCCACGAGGATGTTGTCGCGGAGGATCGGGAAGACCTGGTCGGCGGAGACCTTGATCTCGGGCATGATGCGCTCCTTCGATTTCACGGGTGCCGGATGCGGCCGGAGAGGCCGCCGATTCCGGACGGGCATGCGTTCCGGATCCGGCATCCGGTGGGACGCCGGGGCCCGGGTCAGGCCACCCGGTTGGGCGGAGCGAAGATCCCGGGACGAGAATCGACGGGGCGGCGCATCATGGTTGGACAATCTAGAGGGCGGCGGACGGGCTGTCGAACGGATCGGGGGGCGGGAGCGGAGGCGGAGGCGTTTGCGGGAGCGGGAGCGGGGGCGGCGGGAGCGGGGGCGGCGGGAGCGGGGGCGGCGGGAGCGGGCTATTCCACGTGGATGATGCCGAGCAGGTCGGTCAGGACCCACCAGACGCCGACGAGAGCGATGGTGGCGGGGATGACGTAGCGCAGCCAGTAGAAGAGCCAGACGGGCGGGGCGTCCTCGCCGTCGGCGGCGAGCTCGCGGAGCGCGTCGGACCGGCGGATCACCCAGCCGACGGTCACGACGGACAGCAGGGCGCCGAGGGTCTGCATGCCGGAGCCGAAGGTCAGGTCCCAGGGGATGAAGATACGCATGCTGATCATGGGCGGCAGCGCGATCAGGAACACGACGCCGGCCATGAGCCAGACGGCGGTCTTCCGAGTCAGGCGCGTGTTGTCGGTCAGGCCGGCGACCAGGACCTCGAATGCGGCGACGTCGGACAGGTACGCGGCGCCGAAGAGGGCGAGGAAGAAGAGCATCTCGAAGAGGCCGCCGAGCGGGATCCGGCCGAACACCTCGGGCAGCGTCGCGAAGAGCAGGCCCGGTCCGCTCGAGGGCTCGAGACCGAGCGCGAACACGGCGGGGAAGATCGCAAGGCCGGCGAGCAGTCCGGCCACGAGATCGCCGGTCGCGGTCAGTGCGGCGTTCCGGCGCAGCTCGTCCCCCGCGTTCAGGTACGAACCGTACACGACCATGAACGTTCCGCCGAGCGAGAGACTGAACACCGCCTGACCCAGCGCGGCGAGCATGACTCGGCCGGTAAGCGCGCTCGCGTCGAATTTCAGGATGTACCAGTGAACCCCGGCGGCGGCGCCGGGCAACGTCAGGGACCGCACGATCACGGCGAGCAGCAGGACGAGCAGCGTCGGCATGATGACGCGGCTCGCGCGCTCGATCCCCGATCGTAGTCCCCTCAGCAACACGGCCGTGCAGGCCAGGATCACGAAGCCGGTGCAGAGGACCTGGAGCAGGAAGGAGCGTGCGACGAAGCCGTGGTCGGGCGGCAGGACGGCGGAAGCGTCCCAGCCCCGGCCGACGGTCGATGCGAGGCCGTCGGCGGCGTAGAAAAGCACCCAGCCCAGCGCATTCGTGTAGTAGCCGGTCGCCGCGGTCACGACGAAGAAGAAGAGCCAGCCGACCGTGCGGCCGAACGGCAGTCCGGCGCGCTCGAACGCTCCGACCGGACCCCGCCGGGTATGCCGGCCGAGCGACCACTCGGCCATGAGCGCGGGGATCCCGACAAACACGACCACGGCCACGTAGAACAGAACGAACGGTGCACCGCCGAAACGGCCGACCATGTACGGGAACCGCCAGACGTTGCCGAGCCCGACGGCCACGCCGATCATCGTCATGAGCAGGCCGAACCGGGACGCGAACGTCTCGCGTGGCGCGCTCATGGCGGCGTCGCTCTCACGCCGTCCCGAGGATCCGGGCCAGCGCGTCGAGGGCCGTGTCGATGTCCCGGATCGTGTTGTAGAAGTGCGGGGCCAGCCGGATCACGGGGCCACGGGCCGACGCCAGGATCCCCTCCCGCCGGAGCCGGTGCTCGACCTCGTGCGAATCATCGCAGCGGAACGCGGTCGAGGGCGTCTTCCGGTTCACGTCCGACGGGCCGCACACCTCGAGGCCACGCTCGCGGCCGCCGTCGAGCAGGCGCTGTGAGAGCACGTCGGTCCACGCCTGGATCCGGGCCGGCCCGATTTCGTTGATGATCGACATGCCGGCCCGGGCGATGTAGGCGGGTCCGACGGGTGGCGTGCCCGTGTCGAAGCGAGCGGCCGCCGGCGCCCAGTCCAGCGTTCTCGCGTCGAACGCGAACGGGTTCTCCCGGCCGAACCAGCCCGTGACCGCCGGGTGCAGCCGCTCGACCAGTTCCGGCCGCACGTACAGGAAAGCGATTCCCGGCGTACCCATCAGGTACTTGAGCGCGCCCGAAGCGAGGAAGTCGAGGTCGAGCGCCTTCACGTCCACCGGGCACGTGCCCAGCGTCTGGTACGCGTCGACGTAGAGCCAGGCCCCGACGGCGTGTGCTCGTGCCGCGATGGCGCCGATGTCCTGCTTGCGTCCATTCTGGTACCAGCCGTGACAGGCCGAGACCAGCCGGGTCCGGCGGTCCAGCGCCCGCTCCCATGTTTCCATGCCGTCGCCGGCCTCCGGCACAGGGACCCAGGTCACCGTTGCGCCGTACTTCTCGTGCGCCAGCCACACGTGGCCCACCGTCGGGAACTCCGCCTCGCTCACCAGGACCCGGTCCCGTTGCCGGGAGAAATCGATCGAGCTCGCCACACCGGCCGTCGCCGCCGACACCGAGGTGGTGACCGCGATCTCGTCCGCCGAGGCGTTGATCAGCCGCGCGAACTCCGCCTTCGCCAGCCGAACTTCCTCCATCCACGCGTCCCAGTCCATCCCGTCCCGGTTCCACGACTCGAGCCAGGCCTCCGCCGCCACTCGCGTGCGGTCGGTCTGCGGCGACTGCGAGCAGTTGTTCAGGGGGATGACGCGCTCGAGAAGCGGGATGCGGCGGCGCCAGCCGTCGATGTCGTAGGGTGCGTCGGTATTTGTCATGGTCCGGGAGAATGGACGTGCCGGGGCCGGGAGGCAACGGCTGGCGCCGCGGGAGGCGGGAGCGGAGGCGGAGGCGTTCCCGGGTGAGGACGCGGGAGCGGCGGGAGCGGTGCGGACGTGCGCCCGAAGTCGTGGGCAAACCGCACCCACTCCCGGCCCCGCAAACGCTTCCGCCTCCGCTCCCGCGACCCGCATACGTGAAAAGGGCCCCACCTTGCGGTGGAGCCCTTTCCCGCTCGTGTCCGGCAGAGCCGGACCGAGGATCAGGTCAGTTGATCGTCAGGGTCTGGATCGAGTTCGTGCTGCTCAGGCCCGACCCGCTGCTGTGGACGCCGACCGCGAGGATCATGGAGCAGGCCATAGTTCGCGAAGTTCAGGGCCGTGCCATCCGACGCCAGCAGGCCGGTCACCGTCCACGTGTACGAGTACGTCCACGTACGCGTCGAGGTAACGGTGTTGTCGGAGGCGCTCGCCGCACCCTGGCCGATCAGGTACAGGCGGCCGTTCACCGGATCCTGGTAGTAGAAGTCAACGCGCACGAACGGATTCGCGAACGTCGCATTCGGACCGGTCATGGTCACGCTCAGCACCGTGCTGGTCGGCGTGCTGCCGCAGCCGGAGGTCGTCCGGCAGACCGTCGCGTTGGACGGCGCCTGCTCGACGAAGAGACCGTGCGCCGGATTCGCCGGAGCGAAGATCGTCGGCGCAATCGTCGTGAGCGACGGCACCGGGCCACCCGCCGCGAACTGCACGGCCGGCGTGATGCCCAGAGTGGCGGTGGCCAAGTTCGCGGCCACGTCGAATGCGTCGAAGTTGACCGCCGTCGCCTCGGCAACCGCGCCACTGGCTTGAGTCACCGGCGTTCGTCGGCTCGACCGCGCGCAGGAACTGCGCCACGGTGAACGTGCCGGTCGCGCTGTTGAGCAGACCGTCAGCAACGCCATAGGCGCCGAGCGCGACGTTCGGGTACTGGATCGTACCGAACAAACCGAAGTTGACGTACGGCTCGAGCCAACCAAGGTCGATGTTGTCGGCAAGACCCGCCGTGAAGGTGGCGGACGTGCCACCCGGCAGCGAGGACGGACCACCGATACCACCGAGCACCGGCGGCGTCTGGTCCTGCAGTGTAATACGAGCAACGTTGGGCTTGCTGAAGTTATTGGCCTGGTCGAGCACGAACGCGTCGACCTGCCAGTACCCTTCACCCGTGCCCGGAACCGTCAGGTCGAGATCAATGATGCCGTCGTCGGCCTGGTAGTTGACCGCGCCGCTGTTCGTGAGGCACGCGACCGAAGTCATGCTGAACGGAGTGTCCGGCAGGTAGCAGGTCGAGCCCGCTGGCGTCGTCTGCTTGAGCTGGACACGCGCCGGGTTGGCGCTGAAGCCCGAGGGGCCCACACCCGCGTCAGAGTAGCTGATCGTGTATGCCGAGTTGACCAGCACGTTCGTGCTCTTGTCAGCCGTCGTGTTGTCCACCACGGCCGTCGGATCCGTCGAGTCGACGCCGAACAACTGCGCGCCGGTCGCCGAATTCTGGCCCACACCCGCCGTGCTCGCGTACTGCGTGTGGCAGTTCAGGAGCTTGTCACAGGTGGTGGCCGACGAAATGTAGTTCGGGACCACCGACTCGGCCAGCGTCGCCGCCGTCGTAACGGCAACGAGGCTGCCCGGCACGCCCGCCATGAACGTGGCGGTCGGGCGAGCCGACGCCAGCGTCCGTGTGGGCGAAGAAGCCCGAACGGACCGAGAACGCGAAGTCCGGAGTGGCCGTGTTGCCCGAAACGTAGCAGGCCACCGCCGGAGCGCAGCCGAGCGTCGCAGGCGTGAAGTCGAACAGCGTGATCGTCGGAGCGACGTTGTCAAGCAGGAACGCCGTCGTCGGAACCTTACCCGTGCCGAGCACCCACAGATTCGCATTGGGGCCCGCGCAGCCGGCCGCGCCGACCGGGTTCAGAACAGGATCCGGGTTGATGCAGACGGGGCCGGTCTGGCCGCCGACCGTGGTCGACGTAACGGTCAGAACGACCGGGCCCTCGAACGCGCCAACGCTGGAAGCGCTGGGCGAGCTGGCCTTCTGCAGCGTCGCCGACCAGGGCGAAGCCGCGTCCGTCGCCGCCTTCGTGCCATTGGCGATCAGCGTGATGCTGTTGATCGCGTCATTGGCGTTCATGCTGAAGTTCACAGGCAGGAAGTCGCCCGTGACGTCACCCTCGCACCAGAACGTGGCGCCAGTGTTCACCGCACCTGTCGTGCAGTTCGTCGGGGCCGACATCATGGCCTCGATGAAGGACGGGTTGTTGAAGATCATGTCCGCGCTCGTGATCTGTGCCGTCGTCGTGCCCTGCGGGTCGACGATGTCGACACGGACCTTGTAGCCCGGGCCATTGGCGAACGTCACGTCTGCCTGGGCATCAACGCCCGGCGTACCCGTGTGCATCGAGGTATTGACCGAACAGATGATCTCGGACGCGCCGTCGATTTCTTCCGTCGCGCCGATCTCGGCGCCACCGGAGAAGGTCTGCTCACAGACCTGCTGCTGGGCGGTGCCGTTCGTGATATACGTCCGGAGCGCCGAGATCTTGGCGCCGGTCGGAACGTCGAGGTTCAACGTGATGTCGATCTGGCCGAACACGTTGTTCAGCGCGACCGGAACGTTGGTCGCGAACGTCGTGATCGACTTGATGCTCACGGTCGGTGCTGCCGGCCCCGCGGTCACCGTGACAGCCGCCGCGCTCTTGGAATTGGTGTCAGCGGTCGAAGTGGCCGTGACCGTCGCGTTACCTTCGGCGACGGCCGTGACCTTGCCGGTCCCATCGACCGACACGACCGACGCATTCGACGTGGACCACGTCACTGTCTTCGCATCCGTGGCCTCGCCGCCCGTAACGGAAGCTGCGAGAACCGCCGATTCGCCGATCGAGAGCGTCAGCTGCTGCGGCGTCACTGTGACTACGATGGGCGGTGGCGGTGTGGGCGGGATCTCCAGCGTTGTGGTGTCCTTGCACCCTGCCCCGAATGCCGCCAGTCCCAACGCGAGTCCGAGAAGGGCTGACCTTTGTTTCTTCATGCGTTGCCTCCCACTGGGGTTACGTGGAACGATACTGCGTGTGGCCGCGATCCCGGCACCGATTGCCTTCGTACACATCCGCGCTTTCGCGACGGAACGAACTGGAATCGGGGGTACCGGAGGATCTCATCGGGCGATCCAACCCCTTTTCCGGATCTGTGTGCGAAGGTCTCATGATGCCGTTACGGCTCTCCGCGCGTTCCGCGCGGGTCGAGCGAGCAAAGTTACGCCCGTCACTCTCATAGTGTCAAGCAAACGGTGCCCGCCGGCGGGACAGCCCGGTGTACGGGGAGAACACCACTGCCCGCGAACCGTCGGCGGGGAAAAGATGCTCTCCGCCGGACGGGAAGTCAAGCCAATCGATGCGGTTGCCGGTCCCGGCCCGCACCGGTTCGTCCAGTGTCCTGCCATCTCGTTGTGTCTCAGCGCCTTGTCTGGATCGACCCGGCAGTCGGGAATCCTGCGTCGATCGAATGGTTTCCCAGAGTGTCGACCGGGGCCCGGACAGGCTTTAGAGCGGGCTCGGGCGGGCCGGCTGGAGGCATGGGGTCCGGACCCGGCCCCGGAGGGCCATCTCGGTGGCCGGATCGGCGAGGCTGGTCCCCGTGGAGAGGAGGGCAGCCCCGCCGGCGGCGACGGCACGGGCCAGGGCGTCCCTCCGGCCCGGTCATGGCGACGCCCACGATGAACAGGAAGAACGGGAAGATGAGGTCGGTCGGCGTCCAGCCGTTCCACTCCGCGTGGTGGAGCGGCGGATAGATGGCGGACCAGGTGCCCGGGTTGTTGACGACCAGCATGGCGCGATGGTGAGGGCGCGAAAAGCGTCGAGCGAAGGCAGCCGGGGGCTGCTTTCGCGGGTGGCGGGAGCGGAGGCGGAGGCGTTTGCGGGGCCGGGACCGGGGGCGGCGGGGGCGGGCGCGGATCCCGCCCCCGCCGCGCCCGCACCCGCTCCCGCAAACGCTCCCGCCTCCGCTCCCACCTCCCGCATCCGTTCAGCCTTCCGCCCTCGGCCGTTGCCCGCGCGAATGCTTCCGGAACCAGTCCCGCAGGTAGAGTTGCGTGCGCACGAAGTTGGACGGCTTCGACGACGTGCCGTGGTACTCGTCGTTGAAGCGGACCATGGCGGTGGGCACCTTGAGCACCTTGAGCGCCTCGTAGAACTCCTCGGTCTGCGAGATGGGGGTGCGCAGGTCGAGCACGCCGGTCATGAGCATGGTCGGCGTCTTCACGTTGCCGACGTACATGAGGGGCGAGCGGCGCAGGTGCTCGCTCGGGTCCTCCCAGGGAAACTTCTCGAAGTTGCGGTACCAGCCGGGGCTGTCGGTCGTGCCGACGAAGCTGACCCAGTCGATGACCGGACAGTTGGACGAGGCGGCGGCGAAGCGGTCGGTGTGGCCCACGGTCCAGGCGGTCAGCACACCGCCGCCGCTGCAGCCGTAGACGAACAGGTTGTCGGTGTCGATGTACCCCTTGGCGATGACCTGGTCGACGCCGTTCATCAGGTCATCGAAGTCCTTGCCCGGATACGCGTTCTTGATGGCGTTGCCGAACGCGCTGCCGTAGCCGGTGGAGCCGCGCGGGTTGATGTAGAGGACGACGTAGCCGTTGGCCGCGTGCTCCTGCCAGGCGAAGTTGAAGCCGACGTTGTACATCGAGTGCGGCCCGCCGTGGATCGAGAGCATGAGCGGGTACTTCTTCGATGGATCGAAGTCGGGCGGCTTCACGATCCAGCCCTGGATGGGGTAGTCGTCCACGGACGTGTACCGGATCTCCTCGACCGCACCCAGCTTCTTGCCGTAGAGCACGTCCGCATTCACGTCGGTCAGGGCCGTGATCGCGTCCGGCCGCCGCAGGTTGAACGTGACCACGTCATCGGGGTCGTTCGGCGAGGTGAGGGTCCCGACCGCCATACCATCCGCGCGGATCGTGTTGACGCTCAACATGTGCGCGCCCGATGTCACCGGGCGGACCTCGCCTTGAAGCGGCGCGAAATAGAGGTTCTGCGAGCCCTCGTTCTGGACCGAGAAGTATATGCCGCTGCCGTCCGGCGCCCAGCGCAGGTTGCCGGGCGAGCGGTCGAGGCCCGCCGTCAGGACGCGTGACCCGCTGCCGTCGATGCTCATGACGTAGAGGTCGGAGTCGTGCCAGGTGTCGGTGGTCGCGTCGTAGCCCGTGTACGCGACCCGCCTGCCGTCCGGTGAGATGGCCGGCCCGTTGTCGGGTCCCGGCCGGTGGGTGAGCTGCGCGATCGATCCGGTCTCGACGCTGACCGAGTAGATCTCCGACTCGCGCCATGCATACTCGGCGTCCTCGATGCGCGGGCCGGAGCCGAACACGATCGTGCGGCCGTCCGGTGTCCAGTTCGGCGCGCCGACGCTCCACTCGCCGTCCGTGACCTGGCGCGGCGTTCCGCCTTCCGCCGGGACCACGAACAGCTGCTGCACGCCGTCCGCCGTGAAGCCGACCCGGTCCTGCCGGTAGTCCACTTTCTCGACCACGCGCGGCGCCTCCGTCCACTTCGCGCCTTTCGGGCGCAGCGCGGCGACCCGACCCTCGACCGCCCACCCGTTGTTCTCGGGGACCAGCATGCGGAACGCGATCCAGCGGCCGTCCGGCGACCACGCGATGTCGGCGGGCGCCTGGGTCAGCCGCGTGATCTGCGTGACCGCGCCTTCGGCATCCATCCAGCGCACGAAGATCTGCGAGCCGCTCGGCTCGCCCTGCGCCGTGAACGCGATGCGCGTGCCGTCCGGCGACCACTTCGCGCCACCGCCGTCGACCAGCTTCCGCGACCGCGAGCCGTCCGCGTTCATGATGAAGAGCGACGACGCGTGCCGGTCGTTCAGCTTGTCGATCCAGCGGCGCGTGTAGACGATCTGCCGGCCGTCCGGCGAGATCTCGGGACTCGCGACCTGCTCCCACTCGAAGTAGTCGGCGAGCGTCAGCCGGTCCGCGTTCTGCCCGGCGGCCCCGGCTGCGCCCGCGAGGGTCAGGGTGATGACGGCGATGAACGGGATGCGTCGCATGGGATGCCTCCGGTGAGATTGCAGGGCGGTCGGGTCCGGAATATATGGGTGGGCGGGTTCGCGATTGGCAACAGGGGATCGGGGGGCGGGAGCGGAGGCGGAGGCGTTTGCGGGAGCGTTTGCGGGTGCGGTGGGTGCGGTGGGTGCGGCGGGAGCGGGAGGGGCGGGCCATACCCCGCGGGGTTGCCGCATGTCCGGAACATGAAACAGATTGGGGGGTCCGGCAACGTGCCACACAAGGAGCCACATGCAGACGGATCTCCTCAGCCTCGAGGTCGCGAAGCGGCCGTCTCGACTGCGTTTCGACGGCCGCGTTCTGTTCCTGGTCGACGACTCCGACCTCATGCGCCGCCAGCTGGCGGGCGAGGATCTGGCGCTGGACGACGAGGTGCGCGGCCTGCTCCGCGACCAGATCTCGACCGACGAGATCACGCCGGCCTACATCTGCTACTACTTCGACGAGACGCTGGGCCTGTTCCCCTACCTCGGGCTACGGGCGGGTGGCGAGTTCCCGGTCACGCGCGGCAGCGTGAAGGCGGGCGGCTTCGTGTGCTCGGTGAGCGGGAAGCGGCGGGGCAAAGGCAGCTCACGGGAGCAGTCGCCGTACGCGGAGCTGATGGCCGGGATCCGGGTGGTGATCGCGGAGAACATCGAGCGGATCTACAACGAGAACTGCCAGAACCTGGGCGTGCTGACGTCGACGGATTTCTCGCTGATCGAGCGGATCCGGGCGAGCGAGGAGATCCCGCTCGCGGCGTTCACGGAAGGGCTCGACCCGATCACGCGGGAGATCATCGAGTACGGCGGGCTCTTCGAGTACAACGTGGCGCGACTGCAGGGTCGGGCGACGGTGCCGCCGGTGACGGCGCAGCACGCGGCGGGCGCGGCGAAGCGGCCGATGACGATCGCGGAGAAGATCTTCGCCCGCCGCTGGGTGGTGGACGCATCGCGCGGAGAGTTCGGCGTGCCGTGGGTGGAGCCGGGCGACAGCGGCTTCGTGCGGACGGACCTGCGGTTCTCGCACGAGTACGTCTCGCCGATGGCGGCGATCTTCTTCGAGGAGAAGCTGGGGAGCGACGCGCGCGTGACGGATCCGTCGTCGATCCTGATGTTCCGCGACCACCTGACCTACCTGCACGAGGTCATGCCGCAGGAGCGCGTGCAGCTCGGCCTGCTGGACGTGGCGCGCCAGCTCGAGGTGAAGCAGCGCGTTTTCGCCGAGAAGCAGGGGATCCGGCTGTACGGCGAGCGGCTGGGCGCGCGGCTCGGCTCGGAGGCGATCTGCCACTCGAAAGTGCTCGAGTCGTACGCGGAGCCGGGCATGATGATCGTGGGCACCGACTCGCACACGCCGCACTCGGGCGCGATCGGCTGCATCGCGTTCGGGGTCGGGACGACGGCGATCTTCAACTCGTGGATCACGAAGGACGTGCGCGTGTCCGTGCCTGCGTCGTTCAAGGTCGTGGTGCGCGGGACGAAGCCGGCGCACGTGACGGCGAAGGACTTCATGCTCGAGATCCTGCGCCATCCCTGGATCCGTGACGGGCACGCGATCGGACAGATCATCGAGTACGCGGGCGACGCGGTGGAGGCGCTGTCCATCGACGAGCGCGCGACCATGACGAACATGGCGGCGGAGGTGGGCGCGTTCACCGGCATCATCGCGCCGGACGCGCGGGCGGTCGAGTACCTGGTCGAGGAGCGCGGCGTTGAGCGGGCGCGCGCGGAGTCGCTCCGCGAGGGCCTGTTCTCCGATCCGGATGCGGAGTACGTGAAGGTGATCGAGATCGACGCATCGGCGATCCGCCCGATGGTCGCGCTGCCGGGCGATCCGGGGAACGGCCTGCACATCGACGAGCTGGGCGACGACGTCCGGATCGATGTCGCGTACGCGGGTTCGTGCACCGCGGGCAAGAAGGAAGACATGGACATGTACGCCGCCGTCCTCACGGCGGCGCGGGCGGACGGCCTCGGCGTGCACCCGGACGTGAAGATGTACATCCAGTGCGGCTCGCAGGAGGTGCGGCAGTACTGTGAGGAGCGCGGCTACCTCGACCTGTTCCGGGCGATGGGCGCGGAGTTCATCGAACCGGGCTGCGGCGCCTGCATCGCGGCGGGCCCCGGCACCAGCCGGAACGCGGACGACGTCACGATCAGCTCGCAGAACCGGAACTTCCCGGGGCGTTCGGGCCCTGGCCGTCTCTACCTCGCCTCGCCCTACACGGTGGCGGCATTGGCGGTGGCCGGCCGCATTGTCGAGTGGGCGCCCGGCCGGCCGATCCGGGTGCTCGAGGGCGCCGGCGCGTGAGCGACGAACACCGGACGACGGACCCGCGGAGCGAGCCGGTCGGCGGCGCGACGCGGGTCCAGGAGGCGCTGGACCGGGCCCGGCTCCGGCGGCTCGCCATCCGCGTTCTGATCGTGCAGGTCTTCGCGCTCGCGGCGCTCTGGCTGCTGCAATCCCGGTTCGGCACTCCCTGAACGGACGGACGGTCATCCGATGCGCGCACTCGACTGGCTGATCGTCGGCGTCTACATCACGTACGTCGTCTGGGACGGGCTGCGGCGCTCGAAGGGGACGGACGAGCTCGAGGGCTATTTCCTGGCGAAGCGGAGCCTGCCCTGGTGGGTGGTCGGCCTCTCGGTAATGGCGACGCAACTGAGCGCGATCACGATGGTGGGCACGACCGGGCAGGGCGCGACGGACGGGCTCCGCTTCGTGCAGTTCTACTTCGGGCTGCCGCTGGCGATGATCATCCTCTCGGTCACGCTGGTGCCGTTCCTGTACCGGGCGAAGGTCTACACCGCGTACGAGTACCTCGAGCGCCGGTTCGACACGAAGACGCGGGCGCTCACCGCCTTCCTGTTCCTCTGCTCGCGGGCGCTGGGCGTGGGCGTGATCATCTCGGCACCAGCCGTCATCTTCAGTGTCGTGTTCGGCTGGAGCCTGCCCCTGACCGTCGCGCTGATCGGCGGACCCACCGTGCTCTACACCATGTTCGGCGGTGTGCAGGCGGTGGCCTGGGCGGACGTCAAGCAGATGGTCCTGATCGTGTGCGGGCTGCTGGCCATCGTCGTGGTGCTGATCACGGGCCTGCCGGTGGGCCTGGGCGATGCGCTGACCATCGCGGGCTCGACCGGCCGGCTGCGCACCTTCGACTTCCGCTTTGACCTGAGCGAGACCTACACGTTCTGGTCCGGCCTGATCGGTGGCACGTTCCTGATGATGGCATACTTCGGCACGGACCAGAGCCAGGTGCAACGCCACCTCACCGCGCGCAGCGTGAACGAGGCGCGCAGCTCGCTGCTGATGAGCGCGTACTGGAAGATCCCGTTGCAGGCGCTCGTGCTGATGGTCGGCGTGCTGGTATTCCTCTACTACATCTTCACGGCGCCGCCGCTGCTGTTCAACGCGGACCACGCGGCGCGCGTGCAGGCGGGCGAGCCCGCCGAATTCGGGCAGCTCGAGTCGCGCTACGAGGATGCGTTCGGGCGCAGGCGCGAGGCTGCGCGGGCGGTCGCCACCGCGCGCGATGCCGGCGACCGGGCGGGCGTGGACCAGGCGCTGCAGCGGTTCGGGGACGACAACCGGGAGATCGAGGCCGTGCGGTCCGAGGCGCTCGACCTGGCCGGCCGGGTCACGGGCGAGAAGCCGGCCGACGTGAACTACATCATCCCGACATTCGTGACCAGCCAGCTGCCCGTCGGGCTGACCGGCATTTTCATCGCGGCCGTGCTTGCCGCGGCGATGTCGAGTGTCGCGGCCGAATTCAATGCGCTCTCGACCACGACGGTCATCGACTTCTACCGGCGCTTCATCCGCAAGACGGGAACGGACGCCCACTTCCTCGGCGTCTCCAAGGTCATCACCGGGTTCTGGGGCGTGTTCGCGTGCATCGTCGCGATCTACGCGGCATCGCTGGGCTCGCTCATCGAAGTCGTCAACCGGTTCGGCTCGTTCTTCTACGGCTCGATCCTGGGCGTCTTCCTGCTCGCCATGGCGAAGCGCGCGAACGGGCGCGGCGCCTTCATCGGACTCATCTCGGGCATGCTCGCGGTCGGCGCGGTGGCGACGTTCGCGCCCTCGGTCTCCTTCCTCTGGCACAACGTGGTCGGCGCCGTGACCGTGTTCGTGATCGGCTGGCTGGTCAGCCTGACGGCGCCGGCGCCGGCCGCCGGGAACGAGACCCTGACCGCATCGAATACATGAACCCCCGTCCCGACAGGCACCGCCCATGAGCAGCGACAGGATCGCCGCCCTCGAGAAGATGCGGGAGAAGAATCCGCAGGACACGCGCGTGCTCTTCGCGCTCGCCATGGAGCACGAGAAGGCCGGTGACTGGAGCCGCGTCGTCGCACTCCTGACCGACTACCTCGCGGCGACCGACGACCAGGGCAACGCGTGGGGCCGGCTCGGCGACGCGCTCGCGCACCTGGGCCGGACGGACGAGGCGCGGAACGCGTACGCCCGCGGCATCGAGGCGGCGACCCGGCACGGACACCCCTCCATGGCCGCCGAGTTCGAAGACGCCATCGCGGACCTCGACACCGGACCAGCCTGATTCCCGGCTGCCCGGTCCACGGGCGCCGCACCGCTCCACATCCGGCCGGTCGGCGGCCCTTTCCGGGCCCGCTGCCCGACGAATCCGGAAGGATGTTTTCAGCCGCCGGCCCCCCTTTCTCTGGTGGCTCCGGCCGGGCATTCCGGCAGGTCTTCTCCCCTTCTTCGACGGGCTCCAGCCGGCTGGCCCTTGCGTCTCCCGAAGATGTCCCGAACCTTACGCGCAACCGCGGCCGGACGCGCGACGGGAACCCCGGACAGAGGAGTCGTAACCGATCATGGTGATGCCGACGCGGCGGGAGCGAGTGCTGCCCCGCCTGATCGAGGACGAGATGCGGGAGTCGTTCCTCGACTATTCGATGAGCGTGATCGTGCAGCGGGCGCTGCCCGATGTGCGGGACGGGCTGAAGCCGGTGCATCGGCGGATCCTGTTCGCGATGCAGGAAGCCGGGCTGATCCCGACCCGGCCGTACAAGAAGAGCGCGACGGTAGTCGGCGACGTGCTGGGCAAGTACCACCCGCACGGCGACTCGGCGGTCTACGACGCGATGGTGCGCATGGTGCAGGAGTTCTCGCTGCGCTATCCGCTGGTGGACGGGCAGGGCAACTTCGGCTCGATCGATGGCGACAACGCGGCGGCGTACCGGTACACGGAAGCGCGGCTGACGCGGCTGGCGGGCGAGCTGCTGGCGGACATCGACAAGGACACGGTCGCGTTCATCCCGAACTTCGACGACCAGCGCAAGGAACCGACCGTGTTGCCGGCGAAGTTCCCGAACCTGCTGGCGAACGGGAGCAGCGGGATCGCGGTCGGCATGGCGACGAACATCCCGCCGCACAACCTGCGCGAGATCGGCGCGGCGGTCCGCCACCTGATCGAGCATCCGGAGTGCGCGATCGACGAGCTGATCGAGCACGTGCCGGGTCCGGACTTCCCGACGGGCGCGTTCATCCTCGGGCGGAAGGGGATCCGGGACGCGTACCACACGGGCCGGGGCCGGATCGTGATGCGGGCGGCGATCCACAAGGAGGCGTTGCGAGGCGGCAAGGAGCAGTTGGTGGTGACGGCGCTGCCGTACGGCGTGTCGAAGTCGAAGGTGATCGACCAGATCGCGGATCTCGCTCGGCGAGGCAAGCTGAGCGACATCGCGGACCTGCGGGACGAGTCGGACCGGGACGGGATGCGGCTGGTCGTCGAGCTGAAGCGGGGCGCGCGCGTCAAGCCGATCCTCGCGCTGCTGTACAAGCAGACGTACCTGCAGGCGACGTTCGGCGCGATCCTGCTCGCGCTCGACCACGGCGCACCGCGCGAGTTCACGCTGAAGGAGATCCTCGAGCGGTTCCGCGACCACCGGCTGGAAGTGATCCGGCGGCGGACGACGTTCGATCTGGAGAAGGCGCGCGCGGAGGCGCACATCCTGGAGGGCCTGATCATCGCGGTCGATGGCATCGACCGGGTGATCGAGATCATCCGCGCATCGAAGGACCAGGATGCGGCGGCGAAGGCGTTGCGGAAGGAGTTCTCGCTTTCGGAGTTGCAGGCGAAGGCGATCCTGGCGATGCGGCTGGGCAAGCTGACGGCGCTCGAGACGCAGCAGCTGAAGAAGGACCTGAAGGAGCTGAAGAAGCAGATCCGCGAGTTGGAGGCGATCCTGGCCGACGAGGCGCGGCAGAAGCGGGTGCTGCTGGAAGAGCTCGAGGCGGTCGTCGCGGAGCACGGCGACGACCGGCGCACGACGATCCTGGACGAAGCCGACGAGCACGAGGTCGAGGACCTCGAGGCGGAGGAGCAGGTCGTGATCTCGCTCAGCCACGCCGGCTACATCAAGCGGGTGCCGATCGCGCTCTACCGGCGGCGGGTCGCACGCGGCCAGGCGCAGTCCGGGATGGACCGGCACGACGACGACTTCCTCGAGCACGTGTTCGTCGCGGGCAGCGTCGAGACGCTGGTGTTCTTCACGGGCCAGGGCCAGGCCCACGCGATCGCTGTGAGCGACGTCCCGGAGGCGGGTCCGAGCAGCCGTGGCCGGGCGCTCGCGCAGATCCTCGCCTTCGGCCGGGGCGACACGATCGCCGCGCTGCTCGCGCTCGGCGAGTTCGACGAGGACCGCTCGCTCGTGTTCCTCACCCGGAACGGCACGGTCAAGAAGACCACGCTCGACCAGTTCGCGAACATCCGGGCGGGCGGCATCGCGGCCATCAAGCTGCAGGACGACGACGCGCTGCTCGACGTGCAACTCGCCGACGAGGGCGCGGACGTGGTGCTGGTCACGCGCGGCGGCCGCGCGATCCGGTTCCCGCAGTCCGAGATCCCGGCCATGGGACGCGTAACACAGGGCGTACGCGGGATGCAGCTCCGCAAGGGCGACGGCGTGGTCGGCATGGTGGTCGTACGGCGCGATGCGACGCTCTGCACGGTCACCGAACGCGGCTACTCGAAGCGCACGGAGCTGGCCGAGTACCCGGCGCAGAAGCGAGGCGGACTCGGCACGATCACGCTCGACGTCACCGACAAGACGGGCTCACTGGTCGCCGCCAAGGAACTGCTCGCGGGCGATGAACTGATGGTGATCGCCGCGAGCGGGCGCGCGACGCGGATCCGGGCGGAGGAAGTGCCGGTGCAGGGCCGGGCCACACAGGGACGGCGGGTGCTGCCGATCGGCGATGCGGACCGGATCGTGGAGGTGGCGCGGGTCGCGCGGGACAACGAGGACGGATCGGGGGGTGGGAGCGGAGGCGGAGGCGGAGGCGTTGGCGGGAGCGGGAGTGGGAGCGGGGACGACGGGGACGGCGGGAACGGCGGGGACGGCGGTGAAGGCGGGGATGGCGGGGATGGCGGGGATGGTGAAGAAACGACACGGGGAGCGCCGGGGGGGCGGAAGGGATCGCAGCTGGAGCTGATCGGGGGCGATCAGTAGGCGACCTGGGTGGAGGCGGGCTCGGCGTTGTTGGGCAGACGCTCGAGGAACTGGGTGAGGATCTGGTTGAACTCGTCGGGTTGTTCGACGGGTGGCAGGTGGCCGGAGCCTTCGATGATTTCGAGGCGGGCGCCGCGGATTCCCCGCGCGAGCATCTCGGCCTGGCCGCGGTTGGTGATGACGTCGTCGGAGCCGACGACGATGAGGGTGGGTACGTCGATGTCGCGGAGCAGCGGCTCCGAGTCGGTGCGTGTGGCCATGCCGTGGAGCATGCGGGCGACGGAATCCGGCTGACCCTCCTGCATCATGGCGCGCACCATGGCCACGACGCCGGGGTTCTTCCGGGTCGTGCGGGAGCAGACGATCTTCGGCAGCAAGCCGTCGACGACGGGCTGGGTCGTGTTTTCCGCGAGGACGCGCTCGGCCAGCGTGCCGCGCGCGCGCTGCGTTTCCGCGGAATCAGCGGATGCACGCGTGTCGCAGAGGACGAGGGCGCGGACACGGTGGCGGAACTGGCGGAAGAACTCGAAGGCGACGTAGCCGCCCATGGAGATGCCGCACAGGGCGACGCGCTCGATGCCGAGGTGATCGAGGAGGCTGGCGAGGTCGCGGGCGAGGACGTCCATTGTGAAGACGGGCTCGCTGCCCGGGTCGCTGGCACCGAAGCCGCGGAGATCGGGCGCAATGACGCGCCGATCGGCGGAAAGCCTGGCGAGCTGCGCGCCCCACATCGCCGAGTTGAGCGGGAACCCGTGGATCAGCAGAAGGGCATCGCCCTCGCCGCGGTCCCGCCACTCCATCTCTGTGCCGTTGATCCGAGCACTCATGCGCGAGCTACCGTCCTTCCGGTGCGTTCAGAGGCCGAGCGATGCGCGGATGATCGGGTCGATCCGCTCGGGGGTCCATGGCGGATCGAACGTGAGTTCCACCTCCGCGGTCTCGACGCCTTCGACGCCTTCGATCGCGGTCCTTGCGTCCTCGACGATCTGCCCGGCGACCGGGCAGAACGGCGACGTCAGCGAAATGGTCGCCACCACATGCGAGTCGATGATCTCGATCCCGTAAACCAGTCCCAGTACGACGAGGTCGAGGTGCAGTTCGGGATCCTTGACCCGCCTCAACGCGCGTTTGATATCCAATTCATTCGGCATTCGGAACTCCATTCTTGAGGGGCGGCAGGCCCGGTCCATCGCGGGGACAGGGGCCGCGGTCGCCGCCGATCTCCCGTCCGGCGACGCGGGCGGCGATGGAGGATGCTACCCCGGTGGGGTCCGGTTGACACCCGTGATGGTGGTCCGTACGGTTCGGCCACGCAACCCGCTACTACGGAGGTCGACCATGGCGCGTCGTGTGGAGATTCAGTACTGCGGCATCTGAAACTACTTGCCGATCGCTTCCGGTCTGGAAGCCCGAATCCGCGAGGAATTCCCGGACCTCGACGTGGCGTTGATCCGTTCATCGGGCGGTGTATTCGACGTCTCGCTGGACGGCGACATGATCTTCTCGAAGAAGAAGGTCGGCCGTCACGCGCTCTGGGAAGAAATCCGTGACCGATTGAAGGAGACATGACAGCGAAACCGACGATCCGCCGCATCGCCATCAACACCGGCGGCGGTGACGCACCGGGCCTGAACGCGGTCATCCGGGCAGCCGTACTGGCGGCCCGCGGACGCGGCTGGGAGGTCTACGGCATCGAGAAGGGATACGGCGCGCTGCTCGGCGACGGCGAGATCGTGCCGCTCAATGAGCAGACGGTACGGGGCATCACGCACGTGGGCGGCACGATCCTGGGCACGACGAACCGGGGCAACCCGTTCGAATGGCCGGTTCGCAACGCCGACGGCTCGGTCCGGCTGCTCGACCGGTCGGGCGAGATCCTGGCGGCGTTCAAGCGGCGCGGCTTCGACGCGCTGATCGCGATCGGCGGCGACGGCTCGCTCCGGATCGCGTCGCGGCTGGCCGGGCTCGGGCTCCCGGTCGTGGGCGTGCCCAAGACGATCGACAACGACCTGGGCGTCACGTTCGTGACGTTCGGCTTCCACACGGCGGTGCAGACGGCGACCGACGCGCTCGACAAGCTGCACTCGACGGCGGCCAGCCACGAGCGGGTGATGGTAGTCGAAGTGATGGGGCGGAACGCGGGGTGGATCGCGCTGCACGCGGGCCTGGCGGCGACCGCCGACGTGATCCTGATCCCCGAGATCCCCTACGAGCTCGACAGCGTGTTCGTGAAGATCTCCGAACGGTACTCGACAGGCCGGAACTTCGCGATCGTGGTCGTCGCGGAAGGCGCGGCGCCGCGCGGCTCGGCGGCGAGCGTGCGCGAGGCGGCGAAGCACGGCCGGGAAGCGAGGCTGGGTGGCGCGGCCGAGTGGCTCGCGGCGCAGATCGAGGAGCACACGGGACGGGAAACGCGCACGATCGTGCTGGGTCACCTGCAGCGTGGCGGCTCGCCGACGTCGTACGACCGGCTGATCGCGCTCCGCTTCGGGGCGGCCGCCGTACGTTGCGTGGCGAACGGCGATTTCGGCCACATGGTGGCGCTCGACCCGCCCACCATCCGGCCGGTACCTCTCGCGGAAGCCGTGAAGAACCTGCGCACCGTCCCGCTCGACTGTGATACGGTCCAGACCGCCCGCGACCTGGGCATCTCGCTGGGCGATTGAGGAGCGACTCCCATGAAGACGACTGTCAGGATCCTGACCGCCGCGATCCTTCCGCTGGCGGGCTGGAGCATTGCGCGCGCGCAGCAACCGCCATCGGGCTTCGACCTGACCGTGGCCAACATCATGCGCGGGCCTGAGCTCGTCGGCGTGTCGCCGTCCAACGTCCAGTGGACGGATGACGGGCGCTGGATCTACTTCCGCTGGCTGCCGGGCGGCCACGCGTGGGACGAGCGGCCCGCGCTCTATCGGGTTCCGGCCCGGGGCGGTACGCCGGAGCAGCTGACGGTCGAACAGGCCGACTCGGTCGCCGTGCTGCTGGCGCGCGGGCCGCGCTCGCCGGACGACCGGTGGCGGGCGGTCTCAACGGGTGGCGATCTCTACCTGATCGACCGCCGCTCGCTCGCCGTCCGGCGGCTCACGCACACGCGCAGTTCCGAAGGCGACCCGGTGTTCAGCCGCGACGGCACCGCGCTCTACTACATGGCGGACAACAATCTGTTCGAACTCGAGATCGACCGGGGCGGGCTGCGCCAGGTCACGGACCTGCGCACGGGGCCGGCGCCGTCCGGGCCGCCGCCCGCCCGGGGCCAGCGCAAGTTCCTCGAAGTGCAGCAGGAAGAGTTGTTCGCGCACATCCGCCGGCTGCGGGAGCGGGCGGCCGAGGACAGTGTACGACGCGCCGAGCGCGCGGCGGAGGAATCGCTGAAGCCGGCGTACCTGGAGCGGGATGAGCGGGTCTTCGGGCTGGAGATCGAGCCCGGCGGGACTTACGCGCTCGTAACGACGGGGCGGACGGGGCCGAACCCGACGCGACGCGTGGAAGTCCCGTTCTGGGTTACGGAGTCGGGCTATACCGAGACGCGGGAGATCCGGACCAAGGTCGGGGACACGCAGCCGAACCGCGGGCGCATCGGCATCATCTCGCTGCGCGACGGCGACCTCCGCTGGCTCGAGCTGCCCTCTTTCGCCAGTCCGGGCGACACCGCGCGGCTCGAGCTGGCGGGCGTCCGCTTCATCGGCTGGAACGACGCGGGAACGATGGGCCTGCTCGGCGCGCGCAGCGCCAACTTCAAGGACGCCTGGCTCTGGACGTTCGACGCTGCGACCGGCGGAATCACGGAAGTTGCACACGACCACGATGACGCCTGGATCGACGGACCCTGCCCGCTCAACAGCTGTGTCGGCTGGATGCCGGACAGCCGGTCGCTGTACTTCGCGAGCGAGCGCAGCGGCTTCACGCAACTGTACACAGTCGGCGCTGATGGCCAGGGCCTTCGCCAACTCACGCGCGGCGACTGGGAAGTGCAGAGCGTCGAGCTCTCGCCGAAGAAGGACCGCTTCTACCTGGAGACGAACGAGGGCTCGCCGCACGAGGTCCACTTCTACCAGATGAACCTCGACGGCAGCAATCGGACGCGCATCACGACAATGTCGGGACGGCAGGATGCGACGCCTTCGCCCGATGGTTCCCGACTCGCGTTCGTGCACTCGTACGCCAACGTGCCGCCGGAGCTGTACGTCTCCGAGAACGCGGCCGGCAAGGAAGCGACGCGCATCACCACAACGCCCACCGCGGAGTGGCGGGCGGGCCCGTGGATCGCGCCCGAGATCATCCACATCACGGCGAGCGACGGCGTGCAGGTCCCGGCCCGCATCTACAAGCCGGCGGATCTCGGCGCCTCGCCCAACGGCGCCGCGGTGATCTTCGTGCACGGCGCCGGCTACCTGCAGAACGTGCACAACTGGTGGTCGTCGTATTCCCGCGAATACATGTTCAACCACCTGCTCGCATCGCGCGGCTACGTCGTGCTGGACATCGACTACCGCGGCTCCGCCGGCTACGGCCGCGACTGGCGGACGGCGATCTACCGGCACATGGGCGGCAAGGACCTGAGCGACCAGGTCGACGGCGTGCGCTACCTGCAACAGACGTACGGCATCGACCCCGAACGCGTCGGCATCTACGGCGGCTCGTACGGCGGCTTCATCACGCTCATGGCGCTGTTCACCGCGCCGAAGAGCTTTGGCGCCGGCGCCGCGCTCCGCTCGGTCACGGACTGGGCGCACTACAACCACGGCTACACGGGCGCGATCCTGAACCTTCCCCAGAACGACTCGATCGCCTACCAGCAGTCGTCGCCCATCTACTTCGCGGACGGACTCGAGGACCCGCTCCTCATCGCGCACGGCATGGTCGACACCAACGTCAACTTCTCCGACGTGGTGCGACTGGTTCAGCGGCTCATCGAGCTGGGCAAGCGGAACTGGGAGCTGGCCGTGTACCCGGTCGAGGACCACGGCTTCGTCGAGCCGACGTCGTGGACGGATGAATACAGCCGGATTCTGGAGCTGTTCGAGAAGAACCTGAGGTAACGGACGCGGGTGGCGGGGGCGGAGGCGGAGGCGTTTGCGGGAGCGTTGGCGGGAGCGGCGGGTGCGGGAGGGGAGCCGGTCCCCGCTCCCGCCGCCCCCGCTCCCCGTCCCGCAAACGCGTCCGCCTCCGCCCCCGCTCCCCGATCCGTTCCCCTACTCCGTCCGGATCGCGTCCACCGGCTGGATCGCAGCGGCCCGGCGGGCGGGAATGAAACACGCCGCTAGGGCGGCGGCGGCCAGCACGCAGATCATCGCCGCGAACGTCAGCGGGTCCGTCGTCGTCACCCCGAAAACGAGTCCCCGCAGCAGGCGCGTGAGTGCGAAGGCGCCGACCGCGCCCAGCACGAGGGCGACGAGGACGAGGCGCATGCCCTGGGTGAGCACCATGCGGAGCACGCCGCCGGTGTTGGCGCCAAGCGCCATGCGGATGCCGATCTCGCGCTCGCGCTGGCGCGTGGCGTGGGCGATCACGCCGTAGAGGCCGATGGCGGCGAGCAGCAGCGCGAGGAGCGCGAACACGGTGAGGCTCACGGTGGCGAGGCGTGCGCGCGCGACGCTGTCGCCGAACAGCTCGTCCATCGAGTGCACGTTGTAGACGGGCAGCGAGGGGTCGGCGTCGCGGACGAGCGCGCGCAGCGCGGGCACCACGGCCACGGGTTCGCCGGTGGTGCGCAGCACCATCGTCATTTGCCGCCAGTCCTGGAACTGGCGGTGCTCCCAGTAGAACATGGGGCGAAGCTCCGTCTCGGGGCCGTTGTGCCGCACGTCGCCAACCACGCCGATCACCTGCGCACGCAGCGTGTCTCCCCAAGGCATGAGGATCTCGCGGCCGATCGGGTCCTCGCCGGCCCACAGCGTCTCGGCCGCGGTCCGGTTGATCACGATCCGGAGCGGCGCGGAGGCGTCGTCGGTCCGGTCGAACACGCGGCCTTCGAGAAGCGGGATGCCGAGCGTCGCGAAATAGTCGCGCTGCACCCAGCGAACGTCCGCGACCGGGCGCTCGCCCTCGGGCGGGAGCGGCCGGTCGGCGAGCCAGAACGAGGTCGCGGAGCCGGCGCCGGCCAGCGGCGGGAACGTTATGGCGCCCGCCCGCTCGACGCCGGGCAACGCCTGCGCCCGCTCGACGAGGTCCTCGAAGAACGCGGCGCGACGCGCTTCGTCGTCGTACGCGGGCCCGATCAGCTCGACCTCGGCGGTCAGCAGCCGGTGCGTGTCGAAGCCGACACCCACGTCGAACCGCGCGATAAGGCTCCGCACCAGCAGACCGGCACCGATCAGGAGCATCAGGGAGAGCGCCGTCTGCACGACGACCAGCACCGACCGCAACCGGCGCGCCTCGCGGCGGACCGCGCCGGTCCGCTCGCGGAGCCAGCCTCCGGTATCACCGGCCAGCACGTGGAACGCGGGCAGCAGCCCGAAGAACAGCGCCGTGGCGGACGTCGCGAGGAACGCGAACCCCGCAATCCTCGGGTTCAGGCCCACCGAGTCGAGCCGCGGGATCCCGGGCCCGGCCGCGACCAGCAGCCGCAGCCCGGCATTCGCCAGCACCAGTCCGAGAAGTCCGCCCGCACCCGCGAGGATCGCGCTCTCCAGCAGCAGCTGGCGCATGAGCCGGCCGCGGCCCGCTCCGAGGGCGGACCGGACCGCCAGCTCCTGCTCCCGCTCGATCGCCCGCGTGACCAGCAGGTTGGCAACGTTCGCGCACGCGATCAGAAGGACCAGGCATACGGCGCCGAACACGACCAGCAGCATGGGCCGCACGTCGCCCACGATCTGCTCGCGCAGCGGCAACACGTTGACGTCCCAGCCCGCCTGCCGCGCGGGGAACTCGTCCCGGAGCCCGGCCGCCAGTTCCGACATCTCGCGCTGCGCGCCTTCCACGGTCACGCCTCGATTCAGCCGCCCGATCACCTGCAGGAACCGGCCGCCCGCCTGGCGCGCGGCCGCGCCCCAGCGCGGCGCTTCCCAGACATCCCGAGTGCCCATGCTCTGAAACTTCGCGGCCGCCTCGAAGTCCTGGCGCGAAGGCAGCACACCCACGATCGTCACCGCCTCGCCGTTCAGCTCGATCGTATGTCCAATCACGGCCGGATCCGCCCCGAACCGCCGCCGCCAGTACGCTTCGCCCAGCACGACTACCCGCTCCGCGCCCGGCACGTCGTCCGATGCGTCGTACAGCCGGCCCACCAGCGGCGTGGCCCCCAGCACTTCGAACACCGAGGCCGTCGCCAGCACCGCGCCCACCCGCTCCGGGTCGCCTCCCGCCCTCACCGTGCCGCTCAGCTCGACCAATGCCCCCAACGAGGCGAACGAGCGCGCCCGCTCCCGCCACGTCAGGTAATTCGCCGGCGATACGACATTCCGGTCCCGGCTCCGCACCGTGCTGACCTCCCACACCACCACCAGCCGCTCCGGCGAGCGCCACGGCAACGGCTCAACCAGCACGCCGTCCACCACCGCGAACGCCAGCGTCACCGCCGCGATCGACAGCATCACCGTCAGAATCACCGCCGCCGAGAATCCCGGACGGCGGCGGAGGAACCGCACCGCGTGACTCCATTCCATGCCCACCCGGTCCTTTCTCCAGCCAACGGCCGGGCCCACGCGACGGACCGACTTCCACCGCGCCAGCCGGATACGGACTCCGACCCGAACCAGCTCCTGCCAGAACCAGCACCACGCCAACAACCCGGAACGGCGCGCGGCAAGCTCCCGCCGCTCAGCCACCAGGTCCGCCACGACGAACCGCGCCTGCTCCACGTCGCCTTCCAGCGCCACCCGCAGCAGCCACTCCGCCATGTCTGTCGATCTCCGGTCCGACATGCCGCCTCAGCCCCCCAGAACCTCGCCCAGCCCACGCGACAACTCACGGATCACCGAGTACGAATGGCGCACCGCCTCCCGACCCGCCGCCGTCACCCGGAACCGGCGATGCGGGACTCCGCCACGCTCCGCACCCCCATCCTCCACCACCCAGTCCAGAAGACCCTTTCCCGCCAACCGGTCGAGCGTCGCGTACAACGACCCGCGCGTCACGCGCCGCGTCGCCACCTCCTCGATCCGCGCCCGCACCGCCGCCGCCCGCGCCGCCTCGCCAAGCTGTAGAATCGCGAGCAGCACCAACTGTTCGAATTCACCGAGATATGCTGGAACAGACATTGTCACGAATCGGGTTGAGGGAGCGGGGGGCGGGGGCGTTCCCGGGAGCGGGCGCGGGCGCGGGAAGGACCCCTGTGTGTCAACACGGAAGAAGGTGTCGTGTTATACGATAGTGTCTACTTTATAGACAATGCGGACGAAGCGCAAGCGTGGAGGGGGAAGCGGGGGTCAGCTGCCGCGGTGGTCGGCGGGAGGAGGCGTGGGCCGTTCCTGGCGCCGGGCCTCGAGGTATTCGAGGAAGCGAGTGCGATCGCCGGTGAGGACGAGGTCGGCGTACCCGTTTTCGGGGTCGAGTCCGGCATCGACGAGCATGTCGACGGTTCCGGGGCCGCGGTTGTAGGCGAGGAGCGCGAGGCGTGCGTCGTCGTAGGTGTCGAGGAGTCTCCGGAGGTAGCGGAACCCGACGCGGAGGTTGTAGCGAGTGACGAAGAGGTCCTCGTCGCGGGTGTCGGGGAATAGCCAGCGGGCGGTAGCAGGCATGACCTGCGTGAGTCCGACGGCGCCCACGTTGGAAACGGCGGAGGGGCGGAAGCTGGACTCGACGCTGACGAGGCGGAAGGCCATCTGCGGGTCGATGCGCTCGCGGGTGGCGGCCCAGTAGATGTCGTCGGCGAGCCGTGACGGAATGCGGAAGCGGACCGCGAAGCGTGCGGATCGGGCAGCGCGGTCGCGGTCGATGTAATGCTGGCGCAAGGCGTTGGAGACGGTCTCGCGGGCCTGGACCTCGGTGGTGTGTCGCCGGGCGGCGAGCGGATCGGGCGCGGGCGCTGAGTCCTCGCGGGGGGAAAATCCGACCATGGAGGTGGCCGGCGCGAGTAGCGCGAGGCCGAGCGCGAGCTTGATCGCAGGTCGCCGCACTCGCCGGAACAGCGCCCTGACCTTCGGGATTAACGTCATCGCCGGATCCCTCGGGTACCGGGTCTATGTCATGCGACCGTCCCCGCCGCAGCGGGGGCGCAACCACGGCCGCCCTTCATGAATCAGCCCATGTCGTTAATCGACAATGCCTTACATCGGCATTGGCAGATCGACACGGGCAGCAACACGTTCGCTGCTACCCCCGGTGATGCAAGGAAAGTTCCCGATCATAACGCATGGAAGGTGGTCGAGGGAAGGGTCATCGCCAGATGTTGGGGAGGGTTCCGGCAGTGGACGCAGGATATTGTGGTTTACGGAGGAGAAATCAGCGAAGGGTGACGTCGACGGAGGCGCCTGTGCGGAGCTCGACGGGCACGGAACTGACGGTTCGTGTGCCATTGGGTGTTGCGCCGATGATCGTAACGATGGTCCGTCGTGGAGCGGCGATGATGAACCGTTCGGTCCGTCCGACGCGGACGAGGCCGAGGGCGCGGTCGCCGGATCCGTCGTCGTAGGAGACGGCGAGGTCGGTAGCGGCGGCGTTGGTGACGTTGACGGAGTAGGTGGCGGCGGTGGGTGAAGCGGCGCCGACGGTGACGGCGCGGCTGCAGGCGGCGGCGCCGGCGAGGGTTGCGAGCAGGAGCGCGGCGGCGGCGGTGAGTCGACGCATCATTCTTCGAAGTGGATGGACCCGGCGGTCTCTTCGGAGGGTGGCTCGCCGGTCATGAGCTCGATGAGCGCGCGCATCTCGGCGCCGATGAGGCGGACTCTTTCGTGGACGGTGAGGGTGTGGGCGAAGTCGAAGTATGCCTGGACGGCGCTTTCAGCGGCCGGGTGCTGGTCGAGGATGGTGAGGTCGACATAGTCGCGGGCAGCGGCGAGGACGGCCTCGATGGCGCGTTCGACGGTCTGCTGTTCGGCGAGGGATTCGAGGTCGAGGTCACCGGTGAGCCGGGGTGCGAGGGCCTCGATGTCGGTCAACACCTCGGGTGGCGCCGCGACACCGCCGCGGTCGGCATCGGCCAGCACCCGATCGATGCCGGCATTGATCGCGTTCAGTTCCTCGAAGGAGCAGTGGAGTATCATCGCTCCGTCCCGCCAATGCTCGAAGTCCTTCTCCGGCATGCTCTGGCGTTGGTTTCCCTTCTGTAATGACCCGGCAAACGGGGGCCGGGTTCCTCTTTCAATGTCGCCCGATCGAGGGCGTACCTGCAGTGAAACGGAGCAACTATCACGCCACGTTACCGGTCAGCCGGTCCTTGAGGAAGATTCCGCTGGCGATGTCGATGGCGGTGTGCGCGATCATGGACGGCCAGAGGCTCCCGGAGAGGACGACGGGCACGGCGAGGAGGGCGCCGAGGATAGCGGCGCGGGCGGCGCCGGAGACCTCCTGGTAGGCGTGGGCGAGACCGAAGACCACCGAGCTGGCCGCGATGGCGCCGAGGGTGCCGAGGGAGCCGGCGAGGACGTGGAGCAGGAAGCCGCGAAAGACGAGCTCCTCGCAGAAGCCGGCGGTGACGCTGAGTCCCGCGAAGGCCTGTTTCTCGGCGCGGCTGACGGGTAGCAGGCGGAGCAGGAGCGCGGATTCGCGGACGCCGAGTCTGTTGGCGGCGAGCAGCAGGGCGAGGCCGGCGAGCGAGGCGGCGAGGCTCCATGCGAGGAGCGGGGCCCATGCGACGGGTGCGAGCCGGAGCTGCGCGGCGTCGATGTGGCCGAAGCGGGCGGCGGTCGCGGTGAGTGCGGCAATGAGCCAGAGCGAGAGGATGGAGGAGATGTAGGCCGGGATGCGGGGCAGCGCCTCGGGGTCGCCGATCGCGCCGACCTGGACGACGGCGAGGATGGGCAGCAGGACGCAGAGCGTGACGGTCCACAGTCGGACGGCGCCGGGAACGTCGCGGAGCAGGAACCAGAGCCCGACGGCGACGACGGACCAGACGACCATGCGCAGCGTGCCGAGCCGTGGGGGTGGACTCACGGGAGTGCGTTCGCCGGCCGGCGCCCGTTCACGAGGCGCCGGTAAAGTGGGAACGCGGCGGCGACGCAGACGGCGCCGAGCGCCGCACCGGCGATGGCGTCGATGGCGTAGTGGAACCCGCCATAGACGGTACCGGCGGCGAGGCAGAGGGAGAGGAACGTGAAGACGGGCGCCCAGCGCGGCAGGAACCGCCAGGCGACGATCGTCTGGGCGACCGCGATGCCGACGTGGGAGGACGGGAAGGCGGCGCCGGCGCTTGACCCGGCCTCGAGCACGACGTGGGTCAGTCGGTAGAACGGGCCTCGCGCGAGAATGCCGCCGGGTTCCGGGAAGAGGGTGCGCGGTCCGAGCACGGGGAACCAGATGTAGAACATGTAGTGGACGGCGTAGGTCAGCATGAGCGCGAAGACGGCGGCGCGGAGCGCGGCCCGGCGCCCGGAGATCGCGATGAGGAGCGGCGGCCCTACAATGAAGAGGTAGTATGACAGGTAGCCGAAGTGGAGCAACTCGGAGAGCGGCAGGAACGGGAAGGTCGCGGCGAAGGCCTGGCTGGGCTGCGTGCCGAAGATCGCCTGTTCCCAGCCCTGCACGATCGAATCGAAGTAGACGCCTCCCCAGACGCTCCGGTTGAGGATCTGCAGCTCGGAGTAGAGCGGCGGCACCAACAGCAGCGGATACCAATCGTGCAATCCGGCGACGAAGCGCGGGAACTTCCTGGCGGCCGCCCGCCACGCCCGCTGCAGGGGAGGCATTCCGAGGCCGATGCCAATGGCCGTGACGTGCAACAGTGCGAGGACCGGCCAGATCGCGGGCCGGTGCGGAAAGGCGAGCGCCGTCCCCGAAACCAGTGCGTAGATCGCGATCAGCCGGTCCGTCGGCGAGCCGAGACTCGGCACTCCGCCCGACTCTTCCGGCATCGAAGCCGCCTTCAGCGTTCCCTTCCCTTCCGGAGCGCCCGAATCACCGGCTCGTCCGGTGATTTGCCGACGGGAGTATGGCCGGTGCGGGGCGCGCTGCCAAGATGCAGCGCTCAGGTGCGAAGCCAGCCGTTCTCCCGGTACCACGTCGCGGTCGCAGCGAGCCCTTCGGGCAACGCGATGCGAGTCTCGAAACCGAACGCGTCGCGCGCGGCGTCGGTTTCGCAGAGCCAGCCGGGCGCCAGGAATTCGCTCGCCTTGTCGCGGTTCAGCATGCTGGTCCGGCCGGCGGCGCGGTTCACGGACTCGGCCACCAGCGCGGCGACGCGGATGAGCGGTGCGGGTAGCGGCAAAACGCGAACTCGCCGCCCGATCGAGTGGCCGATGAGCCGGACGATGTCGCGCATGTCGTAGGCGCGCGGCTCGGCGATGTGGAAGGTGCCGCGCACGCCGGGCCGGGTCGCGGCGAGGGTGACGGCGCGCGCCAGGTCGGCGGCGTGCACGAGCTGGAGCGGACGCGGCGGGCCCGGTGGAAGCGGCACGAAGCCCGCACTCGCGAGCCTGAAGAAGCGCAGGATCTCCGGGTCACGCGGTCCGTAGACGGCGGGCGCGCGCAGCACGACGACCTCCAGCGAGGTGCCGGCCTCGAAGCAGGCGCGTTCCGCTTCCCGCTTGCTCCGGCCGTACGCGGTGATGGGGTGCGGCCTGTCACCGGGCCGGACGGGCCGGCCGTCGAGGCTGGGGCCGGCGGCGGCGAGCGAGCTCATGAAGAGGAAGCGGCGCGGTGGCGGGCCGGCATCGCGCGCGGCGTTCACGAGGCGTCGCGTCGCCTGGACGTTCGTCTCGATGAACGCGGCTTCGGACGGCGCGTGCGTGAGCGCGGCGAGATGGATCACGACATCGATGCCGTCCATGGCGGAAGCGATGAACGCGTCATCGGCGAGCGAGCCGCGCACGAGTTCGATGCCGCGGTTCTCGAGCGCGCCGGCGCGACTCGTCGCTCGCACGAGTGCGCGCACGGCGACGTCGACACCGGCCAGCGCATCGACGACGTGCGATCCGACGAATCCGGTTGCGCCGGTGAGAAGTACCCGTTTCATTCAGAACATGCGGAAGAAACTGACCGACCCCGAGATCGCGGGCGAGTTGTCCGGCCTGACGGGCTGGTCGCGCGAGGGTGACGCGCTGAAGAAGACGTACGGGCTGCCGACGTTCGCGGACGCGATCGCGTTCGTGAACCGTGTCGCGGCGGCGGCGGACGCGATGGACCACCACCCGGACATGGACATCCGGTACGACAAGGTCGCGTTCACGTTGTCGACGCATAGCGCCGGCGGCATCACCCAGCTCGATTTCGACCTGGCCCGGCGCATCGAAGAGCTCAACGGCTGAGCGCCGGGAATTCGAGCGAAGCCTCCTCGACAACCGCCTCGATCGCGTCCAGCGCGAACGCCAGCTGCGCGTCCGTGATGACGGCGGGCGGCGTGAGCGCCAGCACCTCGGCGCGCTCGCCCTCCGCGAGCGCGAGCACGCCGCGCCGCAGTAGCGCGCCGGCGATGGCGAGCACGGGCGCGTCGCTTCCATCCTCACCCCGGATGCGGATCCCGCGGAGCAGCCCGAGACCGGTGCCGCGCAGCGCCGGCCAGCGCCGGCGCATGCGATCCGCGCGTTCCGCGATGACGTCGCCGAGCGCAGCGGCGCGTCGGATGAGGCCGCCCGACTCGATGGCGTCGAGCTGGGCGAGCGCGGCCGCGCAGGCCACGGGGTTGCCGAGGAACGTGCTGGTGTGGATCGCCTCGCCGTCGGAAGGCGGCCACGCGGCCATGACGCCGGGCGTGCCGATCGCCGCGCTGAGCGGGAGGCTGCCGGTCAATGCCTTGCCTAGCAGCAGGATGTCGGGCACCACGTCCCAGTGCTGGCAGGCGAACCAGCGGCCGGTCCGGCCGAGGCCGCAGTAGATCTCGTCGAAGATCAGGACCCGGCGCTCGCCGTCGCACAGCTCGCGCAGGCCGCGCAGGAACCCGGCGGTCGGGACCACGAGACCGCCGCGACCCTGGACCGGCTCCACGATGATCGCGCCGATGGGGGCGTCGCTCCGCTCCGCTTCCTCGATGATCCGGGCGACCCGTTCGAGCGCGGCGCGCTCGCGGCCGGCCTCGTTCGCGCCGCATTCGGGGAACGGCGCGAAACGGACGCCGGCGAAGAGCTGCGGCTCGAAGGGCGCCCGGAAGTGCGGGCGCGAGGTCACGGCGAGCGCGCCGAAGGTGAGGCCGTGGTAGGCGCGCTCGAAGGCAATCACGCCACGGCGGCCCGTCCGGAGCGAGGCGGTCTTGAGGGCGGCCTCGACCGCTTCCGCGCCGGCGCTGCCGAGGATGGTGACGCCGAGCTCGCCGGGCGCGAGCGCGGCCAGGCGTTCGAGGAGGCGGAGCTTGGCCTCGGCGGGGTGGACGTCGCCGAGCGCGTGGGCGAGGGTCGCGGCCTGACGCGCGATCGCGGCGACCACATCCGGGTTGGCGTGGCCGGCGAGGGCGACGCCGAAGCCGGCGGTCAGGTCGACGAAGGTATTGCCGTCGATGTCGCGCACGGCCGCGCCGCGCGCCTCGTCCCAGAAGATCGGGCCCTCGTCGCCGACCTGTGTGATGTTGCGGGATTCGACGGCGCGGAGGCGCACGGCGAGCGCGCGGGATGCGGGGCCCGGCACTTCGGTGACAAGACGACCGGGCTCATCACCGCGGAGGCGCCGGTCGGGGGTCACGCCGCCTCAGTCGCGACGTCGGGCGAGCAGCGCGGCGACGGTGCCGAACGCGACACCCGCGATCGCGGCGCCGCCGAGCAGGACGGCGCGGCCCCGCAGGTCAGCGGTCCGCGCGTTCTCCGTATCGACGACCGCGCGGCCGTCAGCGCGAAGATCGCGGTGCGCCGGCGCCGGGTCGTGCATGGCGTCGGGCGCGGATTCTCTGCCGGGCTCCAGCGCGGTGTGGGCGCCACATTCGGGGCAGGTCGCCTGGCGGTCGCGCCGGGCTGACCGGTTCTCGAAGTTCAGGACCTGCCCGCAGGACGGGCAGGCGGCGCCGATCCGCAGCGGCGTGATGATCTCGTAGAACGCACGGCGCGACAGATCGAACCGGTCCGCGATCTCGGCAACGGACGTGTCGGTCTCCCAGTACAACCGATTCGCCTCAGCGACTCCGTTCTCGTCCATCATCGAGCCTCCACGGTCTGCGGGATCCCCCCTGCGATAATAGGAGGCGCCCGGTCCACGGCAAGGCTGTCGCGCGTCCGGCGTGTGCCCGGATCGGGCGTTCCGTCCCGTTCGCGGGGCGTTCGGTCTCTCGCGGCGGCGGACCGGCGCGAGGCTGGCGAGACTGGCGGCGGGCCGCAACTTGCACGCACACCTCGCACGATGCGCTCCCGTTCATCATCATCAGGGCATGACGGAATTCGCCTCGCGGAAGGGTCCGCCGCTCGGGCCGGGATCCCGGATCGCGCTCGTCGCGCCGGGCGGGCCGGTACCGGCGGAACGCATTGATGCGGCGGCCGGGGAGTGCAGGGAGCTCGGATTCGAGCCGGTGCTCGGGCTGAACGCGAGCGCGCGGCTTGGCTACCTCGCCGGCGACGACGCGGGCCGGGCCGCGGATCTCGGTGCGGCGTTCCGTGACCCGCGCATCGACGGCATCTGGGCGTTGCGGGGCGGGTATGGCGCGATGCGGATCCTCGATGCGCTGGACTTCGAGCCGATGCGACGCCGGCCGCGCCCGTTCATCGGGTTCAGTGACAATACGGCGATCCACCTCGCCCTCCGACGGCGGGGCCTGATCTCCTTCCACGGTCCGCACCCCGGCGCACTCGGGACGTCGTTCTCGCGCGAGTGCCTGGAGCGGGTGCTGGGCTCGGCGGTGGCGGTGGGGGAGCTGCCGCCGGATCCCGGCGGAGAGCCGGTCACGACGATCGCGGACGGGACGGCGGAGGGTGTGCTCGCGGGCGGCAACCTGTCGCTTCTCGCGGCGTCGTGCGGGACGCCATGGGCGCTGGACGCCGGCGGCTGTATCCTGGTGGTCGAGGACGTGTCCGAGCCGGTCTACCGGATCGACCGGGCGCTGGTCCAGCTGGCGGCCGCGGGCTCGCTCCGAGGCGTTGCGGCGTTCGCGTTCGGCCGGTTCACGGAGCGCCCGGCGAACGAGAATGACCGGCCGCTCGAGGATGTGTTGCGGGAGTTCGCGGACCGGTTCGGCGTGCCGGCCGTGCTGGGGCTGCCCGTCGGCCACATTGACGCGCAATGGACGGTCCCGTTCGGCGTGCGCGCCCGGCTGGACGCGGGCGGGGGCCGTCTCGAAATTCTCGAACCGGCCGCGGCCGGCGGACACGCGTGAGAGCATGAGCGATCACCGGATCTACACGAGGACGGGCGACAAAGGCGATACCGGCCTGTTCGGCGGCGGTCGCGTCACCAAGACGCACCCGCGGGTCGAGGCGTACGGCGAAGTGGACGAGTTGAACGCGGTGCTCGGCCAGGCGGCCGCCGCCGTGACCGTCGAATCGGTCCGGGCGCGGCTGCACGGGCTGCAGGCCGACCTCTTCGCGGTCGGCGCCCACCTCGCGACGCCGACCGATTCCGGGTCGAGGCCGCGGCCCTGGCTGCCGCCCCTGCCCGCCGAGCGAACCGCCGAGATCGAGGCGTGGATCGACGAGGCCGACACCGAGCTGCCCGTGCTGAAGGCGTTCATCCTGCCGGGCGGATCGCCGGGCGCGGTCGCGCTGCACGTCGCGCGCACCGTGTGCCGCCGCGCCGAGAGGCGCGTCGTCCGGCTCGCGCACGAGGAGACCGTCGACCCGCTCATCCTCGTGCTGCTCAACCGGATGTCCGACTACCTCTTCACGGCGGCGCGCCTCGAGAACCACCGGAACGCGACGCCCGACCGGGTCTGGGAGTCCGGCCGCTGACCGACGACACGGGGCCGGACCGCGGCGAGTCCATGGCGCAGCGGCTCGAGCGCGCCGCGCGCGGAGCGCGCCTCGACACGGATGCCGCGCGAATCGCCGGCCTCTTCCGCACGGTGCTGGGACGCAGGGCCGCCGGCTTCGACGATCCCCACCACCCGGATTTCCTGCACCCCGGCCGGACCGTGCTCATCCTGCTCGATGACGCGCGCTGCCGCGATCCCGACATCCTGCTCGCCGCCCTGCTGCACGACTCCGACCGGCCCGACCTCGACCTGGCCGCCGACCAGGTCGAGCGTGAGGCGGGGCAGCGCGCGGCCGCGATCGTGCGCGACCTGCGCGCCGGCCCGACCGGCGACGCCGACCGGCTCGAATGGCTCGTCCAGCTCGACGACGAGGCGCTCCTCGTCGCGCTCGCCGAACGTCTCGACCACGCCCGCCACCTCCACCTCGCACCCTCCGACCGGTGGCGCGATTTTCACGAGCGCTTCGGCCGGGCCGACCTGCCCGCCGCGGCCCGCTCCGACCCGCGCATCGCCGCCCGCATCCGCTGGTGGCACGAGAGCTTCGCCCGCCGATTCCTGAAGCGGACCCGCTGAACCGTCTCCGCACCGACCGCTCCACCCGCTCGCGTCGGACTCGTGCGCCCACTACCGCCGACCACCCACTCGCACTCCACCACTTGCGGCCTCACCCCACCGGCACGATCATCCGCGCAGTCGCTGACCCAATGTCGTGGAGGATCCCGCATGACCTACGTGATTGCCGAGCCGTGCATCGGGACAAAAGACGGAAGCTGCGTCGAGGTCTGTCCCGTCGATTGCATCTACGAAGGTGACGATCAGTTCTACATCCATCCCGACGAGTGCATCGACTGCGGCGCCTGCGAACCCGAATGCCCGGTTTCCGCCATCTTCCCGGACACCGATGTGCCGCCCGAATGGACGACGTACATCGAGAAGAACCGCGTCCGCTTCGACTGACACCGGCCTGCTTTCCGACCCGAAAACGAAAGTGCGCCGGCCCCCCGTCCGGGGGCCGGCGCGACTTTCCACCGCTGATTCCCGAGCCTACAGTCCCGCAGCCCGAATCGCGTCCAGAGACTGCCGTACCGGTTGCTTCTCTCCGGCGGACGGCGCAGCCTCCTCATCGCGGCTCCGCGTGATCAGCAGGCTCGCGGCAATGGCGGCGACAGCCAGCAAACTGACACTCAGCGCTCGAATCTCTGCCTCCAGTCCGGGGCCCGCGTGAAAGGAAGGTTTGCGAGGTAATCTTCCGCAAATTTTGTGCCGTTCCTGCGACCGGCGCAAACATGCGTTCGGACGCCTACTTGCGCCACTGTAAAACGAAGAATGGCATCGAAAAATGACAGGTGGTGTCGCGGTCGGTTACAGGGCTGTAACGGAGTAATCCGGGGGCAGTGTCGCGGGGCCGGTATGGCAGCTTGTGCCGGGTGTGCGGGAAGCGTACGGGTTGGCACGCGGAATGTGGCGCCGGGTTCCGGCGGCCGTGCGGAAACGGGCCGTGGAAGCGGGCCGTGCCGGTGCGATCCGGCGGGAGGCGGCATGTGTCGAGGGGCGATTGGCCCGTGGCTCGCGGGGCTGTCGGTGGTGGTGCACGCGATCGGCGATCGAGCGAACGACTGGCTGCTCGATGTCTACGGGTGGGTGGCGGAGCGTAACGGCGCACGGGACCGTCGGTTCCGGATCGAGCACGCGCAGCACCTCACGCCGGAGGCGATCGGCCGGTTCGCGGAGCTGGGCTGGGCGGAGAAGCGGATCGGGCCGGAGCGGATCCGGACGACGTACGCGTTCCGACCGCTGCTCGACGCGGGCGCGGGTCTCATGACGATCGCGCCATCCCGGATCGCGGACGTGCGGGCGGACTACACGAGCATCGGCGACGAGATCGTGTTCGAGCGGGGCAACTGATCGGGGAGAATCGGAACGGGTGGGTCGAAAAGGCGACCGGCGGCGCAGGTACCCTGCCGCCGGTCGCCCGCAAAACGGGTCAGCCGACTTCTTCGACCGCCTCGTCCTCGAACATCGGGCTGACCTCGCGCCACAGCTCCTCGACCTTGCGTCGGAGCTCGAGGATGCGCTCTTCCGTCTCGCCCTGGTTCATCAGGTGGTAGCGGGCGGCACTGAGGGCGCTGAACGCGCGCCAAAGGGCGCGGGAGGCGGGAGTCCGTGTCTTCGACGGCCGCTTCTCATCGCGCAGTTGGGCAACGACCCACTCGGTCATCTCGCCGTCCAGTTGAATGACGTCGCCCGAGTCGTCCTTGGCCTCCTTCCGCACGAAATCCCGGAGCTTGGTCTTGAACGAGCGCGGGACGCCTGCGATTACGTAGACGGACAGGTCATCCCGTTCCACGATTTCAGCGTGCATTGACTCTCCTTGGCTGAGCCTCCGCCTCAAATACCCCACAGATCGCGATCTGGCTCACATCTCCAGGACCATGGCGAAGCCCATGGCCCCGGCCGCGCACACCGTGACGAGCCCCAGGCCGAGGCTCCGGCGACGCATCTCGCGGAGCAGCGTGACGGTAAGCCGGGCGCCCGTGGCGCCGAACGGGTGCCCGATCGCGATGCTGCCGCCCATGACGTTGATCCGGTCCTCGTCGAGGATCCCGACCTTGCGGTCCCGGCCGAGCCGGGTCCGGGCGAACTCGTCGGAGTCGAGGGCCTGCAGGTTCGACAGGACCTGTGCGGCGAAGGCCTCGTGCATCTCCCAGAGTTCCATGTCCGACATCCGCATGCCGGCCCGGTCGAGCGCGGCAGGGGCGGCCCAGGCCGGGCCCTGGAGCAGCTGATCACGGGGGTCGAGGGCCGCCCAGGCCCAGCTCCGGACGTAGCCGAGCGGCTCGTAGCCCAGGGCGCGGGCCCGCTCCTCCGACATGAGCAGGACGGCACCGGCGCCGTCGGTCAGGGGCGAGGCGTTGCCGGCGGTGACGGAGCCGTTCCGCTTGTCGAAGACCGGCCTGAGTGCCGCCAGCTTCTCGAGGGACGTGTCCGCGCGGACGCCGTTGTCCTCCGTGGTGGGCTCGAACGAGGGCGGAACCCAGGCGGGCACTATCTCCTCTTTCAGCCGGCCGTCGATGGTGCCCGCGTGAGCGAGCTGGTGGGAGCGGAGCGCCCAGCGGTCCTGCGCCTCGCGGGTGATCCCGTTCTCCTTGGCCATGCGCTCGGCGCTCTGGCCCATGGACTCGCCGGTGGACGGCTCGGCGATCGCGGGCGCGACGGGCGCGAGATCGCGGGGCCGGATCCCGGAAAGGGCGCGGGCCCGGGCGCCGAGCGATCTCGCCTTCGACGCGGCGAGGAGCGCGTCGCGGAGCCGTTTCGAGAGGAGCATGGGCACGTCGGAGAGGACCTCGGCGCCTCCGGCGATGACGACGTCGGCCTGGCCGAGCAGGATGCTCTGGGCGCCGTCCACGATGGCCTGGTTGGCGGACGAGCAGGCGCGCGAGACCGTGTTGGCCGGCACGGTGGGCGGCAGTCCGGCGGCGAGTCCGACCTCGCGGGCCAGGTTGGGCGCCTGGATCGTCGGCACGACAATGCCGAAGACGATCGCATTGACGATCGCGGTGTCGAGCTCCGTGCGCTCGATCAGCTCGCGGACGGCGATGCGCCCGAGCTCGACCGGCGAGGCATCACGGAAGGCGGTGCCCGACTTGCAGAAAGGAGTCCGGCAGCCATCGACGATGGCCACCCGCCGGCCGTTCGCTCGGGTGTTCATTCACTCTTCCGCCAATGCGGCCTCGAGCGCGTTCCAGCCGAGGAGCGCGCATTTGACGCGCACGGGGAACCGGCTGACGCCGGCCAGTGCGCGAAGGTCACCGAGCGACCGGTCCCGCGCCGCTTCCTCGTCGCCGTGCATCATGGCGGTGAATCGCTCGATGAGGGCTGCGGCCTCCTCGCGCGTGCGACCCTTGAGCCGCACGGTCATCATCGAGATCGAGGCCTGCGAGATCGAGCAACCCTCCCCCACGAAGCGGACGTCGGCGACGACGTCGCCTTCCATCCGGAGCTGTAGCCAGATCTCGTCGCCGCACGTCGGATTGTTCATGTGGATGCGGCGGTTCGCGTCCGGCAGGTCGCCCTTGTTGCGAGGGCGCTTGTAGTGCTCGAGGATCAGCTCCTGGAAGAGCGAGTCGAGTTGCGGTGTCGACCGGTCGATATCCATGAGGAAAGATCGAATGTCGCCAGGGGGTCGTCAAACGCCGGCCGCGCGGACACCCGGCCGAAGCCGTCCCGGCCGGGTCAAGAGCACGACTTCGGCGGCCCGGACCGGACGGACGGCTCCCGGGCGTGGTTCGGGCCTTTCGAGGGCGGGTCCCCTGTGCGGGTTGCGCCGCCCGGCGCTGCCGGTGCACCATCCGGAATCCAGCCACAACTCGAGCGTCCACGTCCACGGAGAGGGGAACGCCCATGTCCGAGAGCAGCGTCAGCCGCCGCGAGTTCGTGTCGAGCACGTCGAAGATGGCGCTGGGCGCGACCCTCGTCCCGCGCCACGTGCTGGGCGGGCCGGGCTACCGGGCGCCGAGCGACACGCTGAATATCGCGATCGTGGGGGCGGGCGGTCAGGGCATGGAGAACGCGGAGGTCCTGCGGGGCGAGAACATCGTCGCGCTCTGCGACATCGACTTCGGCTACGTCGTGCGCCGGCTCGACGAGAAGCAGAAGAACCAGAAAGGGGAGGCACGGCCGGAGGGTGTTGAGCTGAAGGCGAAGTTCGACGCGGCGAAGCGGTACGCGGACTTCCGCGTGATGCTCGAGCAGCAGCCGGACATCGACGCGCTGGTGATCGCGACGCCGGACCACCTGCACGCGGTGATCGCGAAGGCGGCAATGGAGATGGGCAAGCACGTGTACGTGCAGAAGCCGCTGACGTGGTCGGTGCACGAGGCGCGGGTGCTGAGCCGCGTCGCGCAGCGGACGGGCGTGGTAACGCAGATGGGGAACCAGGGTCACTCGAGCGATGACGCGCGGCTGATCAACGAGTGGGTGCAGGCGGGCGTGATCGGCGCGGTGCGCGAGGTGCACGTGTGGACGAACCGTCCGATCTGGCCGCAGGGCGTACCGCGGCCGGCGGCGTCGAACAAGCTGGAGGGCGAGCGGGACTGGGGGCGGGGCGGGATCACGCGGCAGCTGGCGGCGGCGATGGGCGGGAAGTACAAGGTGCCGAAGAATGTGAACTGGGAGCTGTACCTCGGGCCGGTGGCGGAGGACATCGCGTACCACCCGATCTATCACCCGTTCAACTGGCGCGGCTGGACGGCATTCGGCGTGGGTGCGCTGGGCGACATGGGCGCGCACCTGATCGACCATCCGTACTGGGCGCTCGACCTCGGCTTCCCGATCTCGATCGAGGCGACGTCCTCACCGTGGGGCGGACCGGCGGAGGATCCGGTGTCCTATCCACAGGCGGTGACCGTGCACTACGAGTTCGCGCGCCGCGGCCTGCAACCGCCCGTCAAGCTGAGCTGGTACGACGGCGGGCTCATGCCGGCGCGGCCCGATGCGCTGCCGGAGACGGAGATGGTGGACGGCGAGGAGAAGCGGCTCGACCTGAACCGGGAGGGCGGCGTGCTGTTCGTCGGCGAGCGCGGCGTGCTCATGCACGAGACGTACGGCGGCAATCCGCGCATCTGGCCGGAATCGCTCCGCGAGGAGGCGGAGCGCGTGCCGGAGACGTACGCGCGCATCGCGGACAAGCACGAGATCAACTGGGCGCGCGCGTGCAAGGGCGAGGCGAAGGCGTCGTCGCCGATCGAGTACGGCGCGCGGCTGACGGAAACGATGCTGCTCGGGATCGTCGCGCTGCGGACCGGGCAGGGCCGGCGGATCCTGTACGACGGCGCCGCGATGTCGGTCACGACCGCGCCCGAGGCGAACTCGTTCCTGACGCGGACGTACCGGCCCGGCTGGGAAGTGTGAGGTGAGCGACGACTGACGACGGAGCGAGGCGCAGTCGCGTCGGGTCCACCAGTCCTCCGCCGGAGATCGTGCGCGCACACTCTATCGCGATGGCATCTGCAAGCCGGTTGCCCCGACTACAGTGATGCTTCTTTCCGATGTCGCAACAGTGCTTCCTTCGCTGACTGCTGCCACTCGTAGCACGTATTCACCTTCAGGTACATCCGTGAGGTCCAGCACAAACGACAGTGCGTGAACCGTGCCACCAGCAGACTCACTCCAGCGAATGTCGATTGGCTCCCAATCGTCGATCCCGAATAGCTTACCGATCCGGCCAACCAACCCGCGCCGTCGCTCCAACGTCACCCGAATCGGCAGTGTGTCCATTGCGGCAGTTCCGTACATTTCCACGAACACGCCCAATCTCGATCCCTGCTCCCAACGCATGCCACCACTCATCTGTTCCCGTGCGGCCTCAAGCGACCCAGCGCCGCCGATACCGTTCCGCGGCCGAAACAGGAGCATATCGGACATCCGCCACTCATCCTCCATATCCGCCTGTAACCCGTGTCCGAACCGGACGCGTACCAACCTGTCGCCTCCACTTGCTTCAATGCTGACTGCGTACCGACGGCGACTCGCGCGTGTTTCGAACAGCCAGCGCCCATCCGCAGCAACGCCCGGCGAAAACACTTCTGTTCCACATGAATCCATGAGGACCATGGCCACCTCAGCAATCGCGCCGAGGGCTTCGAGATCTTTCCCATCCGCCCAATCCACCGCCGCTGCGACAAGCACGGAGTCACCACGTTCGAAGAAAGCGATCTGGACCTCCGTCAACTCGGAAATAGTAGCCCAGGACGCGACGTACCGTTCATTGAGTCCTCTAATCCCGATTCGCCAGTCCTCAGCAGACGCTGCTATCGGAGTCGTAAGAGCCTTGGCACTGGGAACCACGCTGTACTCCGTGCCGTCCGGGTCGTAGGGAGACCACAGATACCACCATCGTCCTCCACCGCACTCGCTGCTCCACTTGTTGACAACGCCAGGACATCTCAGACCCGAAGGCCATTCTGTCTTTCGATACACACCCCATCGACCCAGCAGCCCATAGTAATCCATGCCATATCGGACGATGAGAACGTGATGCTCGGCCGATCGTCCGCTGAGGGCGTTCGTACGAGGCCCACCAGAGTCGCGTGTCAACGGCAGATCGTGCAGAGTTGACCACGTCATCCGACTGTAGTGTTCCACCTTACGGCCATTGCCGGGTACACTCCACGCGGGGTCGACGAGCCTCCAGAACGTCTCAATGTGCCGCAGCCGATCCACGCATTGCTCGGAACGTAACAATGCTTTGGCGGCTGAGCCGGAAACCAGCAATGAGACGTCCGTCCATATGATGCACTCACGTTCCGGCATCACTTGTAACGCCGCGTCGAAGGCCGCCTCGGCCTCCACCAGTCTACGTCCTTCAGCAAGCGCGAATCCTCTCAGAACTCCACACCACCAGCCTGCAGCCTGGCACGACTCGGCCACGGTGGCGGCCAGATCATGTGCGCCTCCTCTTACAAGCGCATAAACCACTTGACCCTGTATGTAGTAGTCTCGAGGAGCGCGCTGGGCATAGCCCAGCAGAGCGCCCGCGAACGCACGCCAATCGGCACAAGGCTCTCCATGCGGGTCGCGGTTGCAGGCAGTCGCATTGACCTGCCGGAAAGCCTGCGTTATTCGGTGATGCTCGTTGATCAGGAGGTCAAGGCGGTTCCGCTCGGCAGTCCCGGTCACCGTTCGACTCGGCTCGACGCTTCCCGTTGCGCTTCCGGCCACGGCGCTGCACCCGCCGACCATGGCAACCAGAGCAACAAGCGGCCACTGCGAACGACGCTTCTTTACGTGTTCCCGGGTACGTCGATGACGTTGGCGGCAGTTCATTCGTCCATTCGCGGCCGCATGTCGACAACTGCCATTTGCGGGAACGGCTCTTCACGATACAGGACAACGCGTCCATTCCCGCCACCAATCACACGTGAATCTCCGTCTACGACTCCCAAAGACAGACCGGACAGGGCGTCGATGAAATATGTTCTGAGTGAGATGTTCCGTTCAGAGGACTGGATATCCGCCACCGTCCTCGATTCGAGCTGTACGGCCAGCAGGCTCGAAGTAATCAGAGAGACGTTGGAGACGACATCGACGCGGTCAGCGCTTGCCAGGTCTTCGCCAACCCTGGTTCCCGCCGTTTCGATCAGAGCAGGGTAAACGGCGTCCGACAATCGGGTTATCCAACGCAGGTGGCCGTCGGCGTCGAAGGCATGCACTTCGTGCAGGATGGAGTAGGCGACCCAAATCAATCCACGCCGTGGGTCGCACGCCAGGTGGCCCTGCGTAAGGTACCACAGCGCCATGGTTCCTGAGTATGCGTACGGTCCGGAAAAGGAAATCGGAATCGTCCTCCCATCCGACGCGAGCAGATGCAACGTCTGGGGGTTCGTCGTTGCCGCAGGTCTGTCCCCGCCGCTATTCTGCAAGCCGAGAACCGCAATCCGGTCGTCCAAGCGACAAAAGTCCTGCGCGACGAATGGTATGCTTTGCGTGTCGAACCCTTGCCACGTTGAATCGAGTTCGCGGTACCGTTCGATCTTCATTGCGGCGTCGAGCACGGATATCTCATCATCAAGGAACTCCATTCGGACAGGGCTCGTAAACTGCCCGGGTCCACGACCAAACTCACCGAAGCTCGCCAAGGGCAGTCCACCGAGACTGAATAGCCGGACTTTCCCGTAGTTCGTGTCAAGGAGTGCAACCAGGGACTCACCAGGCATTATCAACGCGTCCTTGATCTCGCCCAGAACAAGCGCCGTGTCGCCTTCCAGCATGCCAACCGCTGCTGACTCAGGCATCATGGCCAGGTCTGCACGTATACGCTCGCCGCCGGCTGTATCAGCGGTGGTTGTGCCATGGACAGGCACTGTTGCGGTGTTGGAGAGAAGAGAATCCGCTATCGGGTGCCGGCGCTCCAGTTCCGGGCCGGAGCGGGTGGACGACCCGACCTCACCGGAACAGCGACAGAACAGGATCACCGCTATTGCACAGGTCGTCAGCAGGACGCTTCTTGATAGAGGTGCGGTTTGCGGCGCTCCGATTGCATTGCCTGCGTCCATGACTCCCGCCTGTTGGACATGCTTCGCGCGGCGTTTCCGAACCAGATCGAAAACCGTTACACTCCGCCAGAGAGACGCCGCCGCGCCGGATAACGTCTCTTCGCTGAAGCGAACGGCGTCCACGGTCACTCAGCACCTTGAACGTCGCCCGTACCCGGCTGAATCGTCAGCAGGGTGTTTGGGATGAGGTGCATCGAGGATCGAGCCGGTTCGTGCAATCACACCACCAGAACGGATGCCAGTCGCACTCCTCGTTGATCAGGACCCATTGGGCGTTCGGGATGCATTCGCCGCCGGCCTTCGCTGCCGTGGGGGCCGCGAGGACTCCAGCGACTGCCCCGAGGGCGCCGAACGTTCCGATAGCGATCATCGACTTGCTCGTGCGCATGGTGCCTCCATGGAATGCGTTGGACATATACCGCATATACGCGGCGATCGCGTACGGGAGCGCGTGGAGAACGTCACCGCAGCGGGCCGTTACCTGGACGGAAGTCGGGTTGCGGCCGGCTGCGCGATCTGCCGTGCCCATGTAACGATCTCATCCAACCCAGAGCGGCGGTGGATAACTCGCTCCGAGACGTTGACGCCCGCGGAATGTGTGGCTACACGGCGATCCAGTATGACGACCTGAGGAACTGTTGGGGATCCCCTCAAATCGCTGAACACGTAGTGATCCGCGCCCACGCCAGCCCACCCACCGCCCGCCAATACCTCGTGGAATTGACCAAACCGGGCCAGGAAGTCAATACCGTCAGACGCCGACCCAGAAGTGGCGACACCAATGACGTATGGCTCCGGGCCGACGGCAGAGTTCGACCGTATGGTCTGCCACGCGGCAAGCAACGCTGGGTCATTGCAAGCGCGACAGTTGGGTGCAACGAGGAGCACTACCGCCGTACCAGAGTCCGGTGGCGCAGGCGCGGGCGTAGCGACGGCAGAACCTGGCGCGCCACTCCTACGAACCATGTACACAGTGGAGAAGGTCAACGCGAATGCTGTGGCAGCGAGTGCGGAGCTGCGGAATCTCATTCCGTTTCTCCTCGGGCCAACTTCGTTGCGTAGAACTCCACAGATCCGCAAGAACTGCGTCTTCATTGGCTCGCACGAGGCTTTCACGAGAGCCGCGAGCCTCTACAGCCACATGAGGACCGCCGCCCAGCATGGCGCGCCACTTCTACCCTGCCGCGAGCGGCCCGTGGCTTGTCAATCTGCGACCTGCATGCCTCACACTCAGATGATCCCTGAAGCGGCGAAACTCCCTACGCCCACTGGGTCGCGGTTGGCTGGCTCGGCAGTGGGGCTCCGGCGGCAGGCTCACCAGGAATGAGCATGCGAACGCAGTGCGCTCCAACGCGCGAACATGAGCGAAACGGACGGTCTGCGTTCGAAGCTCTTGCGACGGCTCGAAGACCGTGTGTATGTTACGCTTTGAGGCGTACGGTGGCCGAATCCATCCATTAAGCTCTTTCCCGGCCGCCGCTTCCGCTTCTTCACGCAGCACCTACGGGCATGATGGGATGGACGAACCCTTGTCCGTTTTGTTCGCTGATTCGCCGCCGAGGGGTCCGTCGCCGGATTTGGATTGGGCCGGACCGTGGTATCGCTTGTGGCGCGGCCGACTCACAGCTTTTGCCTGCCGCATTCTCGGCGAGCATCTGGGAGAGCCTGTCGAAGCAGAGGACGCGCTGCACACGGTTTTCGTACGCCTGCTCACGATGCCATCGCTGCCACTGGATTTCGGCGTGCCATATCTGTTCCGCTCCGTGCGTAACGAGTGCCTCCAGCGAATCCGTAACATGGAGAGCCGTGCTCTCGCCCTCGCAACGTTGTCGATCGGATCGGATGTACAGCCGTCACCGGAGGAGCGGATCAGCCAGCGCGAAGAGCTTGCCCGCGTGTTCGAAGTGGTGACAGAACGGCAGCGTGAGATACTCGTGTTGCGTGCCCTGGGGTACAGCTATGACGAGATCGCGCAGTTGTGCGACATCTCCATGAACACCGTGGACGCACTCGTTCAGAACGGGCGGACAGCCTGCCGCAAAGAGAGAGAGAGAGAGAGAGAGAGAGAGAGAAAGAAACGAAAGACAGATAACGAGGGCAAGAACGAAGGGAGCCTGTCCCTCTAAAGGCTCGCAGGCCCTGCACGGTCGTCCGATACATTCCGAGCTGGGCCGTTATACCCGGTTGATCGACCCGCGATGATCGGCCCCCGAATATCGGCCGGTCACGAACTCCACCCCACCTTCCTCGGACACGTCGTCGCAGAGCAGCCACACCCACTTGCCGGACACCACACCAGCGTTGTCGCCCCTCACATCCCGAAGACGCGCCGGGCGTCCACGAGCGCGGCGACGAGCCGGTCGATCTCCTCCGTCGTGTTGTAGATCCAGGCGGACGCGCGTGTGGTGGCGGGAACGCCGAGCCGGCGCATCAGCGGCTGCGTGCAGTGGTGCCCCGCGCGGACCGCGACGCCGTGGGCGTCGAGGATGGTCGCGATGTCATGCGGGTGGATGCCGTCCATGGTGAACGCGAACACGGATACGCGCCGGTCCGGATCCGGCGGCCCGTACAGTTGGAGGCCGGCGACGGACGGCAGCTTCTCGAGGCCGTACTCCGTGAGCGCACGCTCGTGCGCCGCGAAAGCCTCGCGGCCGACGCCCTCGATGAACTCGATCGCGGCGGCCAGCCCGACCGCGCCGGCGACGTTCGGAGTGCCGGCCTCGAATTTGTGCGGCAGCGCTGCCCAGGTGGAGGAGTCGGGGCCGACGACGTCGATCATCTCGCCACCGCCCTGATACGGCGGCATGGCATCGAGCAGTTCCGTCCGCCCCCAGAGCGCGCCGATGCCCATCGGCCCACCCATCTTGTGGCCGGACAGCGCGTAGAAATCGCAACCGATGTCCTGCACGTCCACCGGCAGGTGAGGCGCGCCCTGCGCGCCGTCGATTACGGAGATGGCACCGGCCTCCCGAGCGAGTGTGCAGATCTCCTTCACCGGATGGATCGTGCCGATCGAGTTCGAGACGTGGCCAAAGGCGACGATCCGCGTCCGCTCCGAGAGCGTCTCCCGGAGCTGATCGATGCGCAGGAGGCCGTCGTCATCGATGTCGATGTAGCGGAGCCGCGCTCCGGCGCGCTGCGCCGCGAGCTGCCAGGGCACGATGTTCGAGTGGTGCTCCATGATGCTGAGCACGACCTCGTCGCCCTCGGCGAGATTGGCGCCGGCCCAGGCGGTGGCGACCAGGTTGATCGACTCCGTGGTGCCGCGCGTAAAGATGACCTCGCTCGCGCGGGGCGCGTTGATGAAGCGGCGCACCGCCTCGCGCGCCGATTCGTACGCCTCGGTCGCGCGGCGGGCCAGGTCGTAGAGGCCACGGTGCACGTTGGCGTTCGCCGTCCGGTAGTACGCGACTTCGGCGTCGATGACCGCGTCGGGCTTCTGCGTGGTGGCGGCGTTGTCGAGATAGGCGACCGGTGGATCGCCGGCGGCGATGAGGGGGAAGCGCGCCCGGAGCGCGCGCATGTCGTGCAATGCCGGTATGGCGGGCATGGAGCTCTCCGCTCAGAGGGCGACGAGGATGTCGTCGCCTTCGATTCTCACGTCAAACGTCTCGATCGGCTTGATGGCCGGGAGCCCGACGGCACGGCCGCTGCTCAGCTCGAACTTGCCGCCGTGCCAGGCGCACTCGAGGCGGGTGCCCTCGAGCGCGCCGTCGTGCAGCGGGTAGTCGCGGTGCGAGCAGTTGTCCTGGAAGGCGTAGACGGTCCCGCCGGCGTTCGCCAGGCAGACGTTGCGGTCCTCCACCTCCACCCCCAGCAGCGTCCCCGGCGGCAGCTCGGCCAGGGACGCGACTCTGACGAATTCCGCCACGGCTCAGCCGATCCGCTTCTCGATCGCGCTGCGCAGCTCGTTGACGACGTCGGGCAGAGGCAACCGCTCCAGCACCTCACCGAAGAAGCCGAACACCACGAGCCGCTCCGCCTCGCGACGCGGGATACCGCGGCTCAGAATGTAGAACAGCTCCTCGTCGTCGAGGTGGCCGACCGTGGCCGCGTGCGAGCAGCGCACGTCGTCCGCCTCGATCTCGAGGTTGGGCAGCGACGTCGCCTCCGCCTTGCGCGAGAGCAGCAGGTTGCGGTTCGTCTGGTAGGCATCGGTCCGCTGCGCGCCCGGCCAGACCTTGATGATGCCGCGGAAGATGGCGCGCGAGCGGTCGTCGAGCGCGCCCTTGTAGAGCAGGTCGCTCGAGGCGTAGCCGACCTCGTGGTCCTGCCGCGTCACGTGGTCGAAGTGCTGGTCCTCACCGCCGAAGTAGAGGCCGAGCATGTCGCTCCGCGAGCCCGGGCCGCGCAGCGCGGCCGCCAGGTCGACGCGGGCGACGGACGCGCCCAGGTTGACGACGAGCGTGTCCAGATTGGCGTCGCGGCCCGCGACCGTGCGCTGCGTCGAGAGGTGACGGACGCCCCTGCCCCACTGCTGCAACGCCACGTACTGCACGTCGGCGGCCGTGGAAGCGGCCAGCTCGACGACGCCGCAGGAAAAGGCGGGCTGGTCGAAGTCGGGCGAGGTGAACTCCTCGACGACCGCGACGTGGCTGCCCTCGCCCGCGACAACCAGTGTGCGCGGGAAGAACGCGAGGCCCGCCCGCGTGATGCTCCGCGTGATGCGGATCGGCTGCTCGATGCGGACGCCGCGCGGAACGGACAGGAACACGCCCGCGCTCCAGAGCGCGGTATTCAGCGCGGCGAACTTGCCGGTCTCCGGTGGCGCCATGACGCCCAGATGCTCGCGCACGAGGCCGGCGTGCTCGACCGCGGCGCGGGCGAGGTCCATCAGCACGACGCCACGCTCCGCCAGCCCGGGTGCGAGCTCGACGCGGGCGATGCCGCCATCGACCTGGACCGCGCGACCGGCCGCCGTACCCGTGCCCTGCCAGCCGCCTTCCAGCGGGCCGGCTTGCGCGGGCGCGAGGGCGGACATCGCGTTCCATTTCAGCAGGCGGGGATCGGTGTAGCGCCACTCTTCGAGGCGGGTCGTGGGCAGCGGCATGCTCTCGTATGCGTCCCACGCTGCCAGGCGCGCTTCGCCCAGCCAGTCGGGCTCGCCCGCGGCGCGGGCCAGCACGGCATCTCTATTGTACGCGGCCGTAACGCCCTGGGCCGCCGTCGTCGTCTCAGCCAACGCTCCCCTCCATCTCCAGCTCGATCAGCCGGTTCAGCTCGACCGCGTACTCGAGCGGCAGATGCCTCGCGATCGGCTCGATGAAGCCGCGAATGATCATGGCCGCGGCCTCCTCCTCGGACAGCCCGCGGCTCATCAGGTAGAACAGCTGTTCGGCGCCGATCTTGGAGACCGTCGCCTCGTGACCCACGCTCGCCGTCTGTTCCTCGATCTCGATGTACGGGAACGTGTCCGTGCGCGAGGTCGAGTCGAGCAGCAACGCATCGCATTCCACATTCGACTTCGCCGACTCCGAGCCGTCGTAGACCTTGACGAGCCCGCGGTACGTCGCGCGCCCCGTCCCCTTCGAGATCGACTTCGACATGATCTGCGATGTCGTGTGCGGCGCCGCGTGGATCACCTTGCCGCCCGTGTCCTGGTGCTGGCCGTCACCGGCGTACGCGATCGACAGGATCTCGCCGTGCGCGCCTTCGCCCACCAGGTAGCAGGACGGGTACTTCATGGTCAGCTTCGAGCCGAGGTTGCCGTCCAGCCATTCCATGTGGCCGTGCTCGTGCACCATCGCCCGCTGCGTCACCAGGTTGTACATGTTGTGCGACCAGTTCTGGATCGTGACGTAGCGGAAACGGGCGTTCTTCTTGATGATGATCTCGATCACGCCCGAGTGGAACGACTCCGTCGAGTAGATCGGCGCCGTGCAGCCCTCGATGTACTGCGCGTTGGCGCCTTCCTCGACGATGATCAGCGTGCGCTCGAACTGGCCCATGCGCTCCGCGTTCACCCGGAAGTACGCCTGCAGCGGGATGTCGATATTCACGTCCGACGGGATGTAGACGAAGCTGCCACCCGACCAGACCGCCGAGTTGAGCGCCGCGAACTTGTTGTCCGCGGGCGGGATCACGGTCGCGAAATGCTCGCGGAACAGGTCCGGATAGAGACGCAGGCCGTCCTCGATCGACTCGAAGATGATGCCCTTGTCCTCCCACTCCTTCTTGAGCGAGTGGTAGACCATCTCCGACTCGTACTGCGCACCCACGCCGGCCAGCGCCTTGCGCTCCGCTTCCGGGATGCCCAGCCGCTCGAAGGTATTCTTGATCTCTTCCGGGACGTCGTCCCACGACCGCTCCAGCTTGTCCTGCGGCCGGAGGTAGTAGTAGATGTCGCCCAGCACCGACTCGAGCGTCGTCAGGTCGCCGCCCCACGTCGGCATCGGCTTCGAGTAGTAGATCTTCAGCGCCTTCAGCCGGAACTCCAGCATCCACTCCGGCTCGCCCTTGTGCGCCGAGATCTGACGCACGATCTCCTCGCTCAGGCCGGGCACCGACTTGAAGACCGGCTTGCCCGCCGTCACGAAATCGTACTTGTATTCTTCCAGGCCGAGCTCGGCTACGGTCTCATTTCGTGGCATTCGCTTCTGCTCCCCTCAATCGCTATCGAACTTCGGCCGCGATCCGCGCGGGTTCCGCACGGCCAGCCGCCGGACCCCGCCTCAGACTTCCGCCGCTACCTCGCGGAAATTCTCGTAACCGCCGGCTTCCAGCTCCTCCGCCAGCTCCGGTCCGCCCGACCGCACGATGCGGCCACCGATCATCACGTGGACGTGGTGCGGCGTGATGTAGTTCAGCATCCGCTGGTAATGCGTGATCAGCAGCACCGACATCTCCGGATGCTCGGCATGCAGCGTGTTCACACCCGCCGACACGATCCGCAACGCGTCAATGTCCAGACCCGAATCCGTTTCGTCCATGATCGCCAGGCTGGGCGCCAGCAGTGCCATCTGCAGAATCTCGTTCCGCTTCTTCTCGCCGCCGCTGAATCCCTCGTTCACCGATCTCTGTGCAAACGACGGGTCCATCTCCAGCAGCCGCATCCGGTCCAGCAGCATCTCCTGGAAATCGAAAATGTCCAGCTCCGCTTCCGGATCCTTCGCCTGCACCGCAGTACGCAGGAAATTCGCGATCGACACGCCCGGGATGTCCACCGGGTACTGGAACGCAAGGAACACACCCTGCCGCGCCCGCTCGTCCACTTCCAGCTCCAGCAGGTTCTCGCCCCGGTACAACACCTCGCCGTCCGTCACCTCATATGCCGGATGGCCCGTCAGCACCTTCGCCAGCGTGCTCTTGCCGGACCCGTTCGGCCCCATGATCGCATGGATCTCGCCGACCCCAGTCTCCAGGTCCACGCCCTTCAGGATCTCCGTCCCGTCCTCGGCGATCGTGGCGTGCAGGTTCTTTATTACCAGCAATTTATCGCTCATTTCCGCTCCCTCCGTCGCGAGCGGTGCGACGGTCCGTCAAGAATGAGAATCGATTTCAACTGACAACCCACCGGATTCTATCGCGTGCGAGTGGGCGAGTCAAGCGTGTACGGACGCGGGCGGCGGGAGCGGAGGCGGAGGCGTTTGCGGGGACGGACGCGGGGGGCGGGAGCGGAGGCGGAGGCGTTTGCGGGGGTGGGGGAGGGGGCGGGAAGGGGCGGAGGCGGGACGGCGAGAACGCGGGCGGGTGGGCGGGATGCGCGCACCGGCCAACCCGCTCCCGCCGCCCCCGCTCCCCGTCCCGCAAACGCCTCCGCCTCCGCCCCCGCCCCCCGCCGCAGCGCGAAGCGCGCCGCGGCGGCGTCAGCCGCCGGCGGCGCGAAGCGCGCTGATGGCCCACTCGGCGTCCGGATCCTCCATCTCAATGTGGGCGACGCCGCCGGCGAATTTCCGTTCGAGGAGCTGGTACTGGTGCCAGAGGTCGTTGTCGGGGTGTTTCCAGTCGTGGAGGTAATAGACGGCGTGGATGCGGGCCTGGACGAGCTCCTTGGCGCAGTTGAAGCAGGGACGGAGGGTGGTGTAGAGGACGGCGCCCTCGACGGGGATGCCGAAGCGGGCGGCAGAGAGGAGGGTGTTCTGCTCGGCGTGGACGCAGATGCAGACGTCGTAGCCGGTGGCGGCGGGGAACTTGTCGCGGTTCGCGCAGCGCTCGCAGCCGCCCTCGTCGCAGTTGGGCATGTGCTGGGGGGTTCCGTTGTAGCCGGTGGAGATGATGCGGTCCTCGCGGACGAGGACGGCGCCGACGCGGCTGCCGAGGCAGTTGGCGCGGCGGCGGACGGCCATGGCGATGCCCATGTAGTACTCGGTGCGGTTGGGTCGGGCCCGGCGAGGGGGCAGGTCGGTCATGGTGGTGCTCCGGCAGTGAACGGATCGGGTTCCGGCCAGCGTGCGAATTGTACGCGGGAAGTGTCGGGAATACCAGCGAAGGCGGCGGCGTATGGAAGTGTGCGCGGCTCTTTCGCGGGGCCGGGTAGCGCGTCCATAATGCAATCATGCGATTCCCCTCGGTGGTGGAGGCGGCGGGCCGGGCGCGAGCGGCGGCGGTGCGATTTCCGCTGGCGTTGGTCGCGGGTGCTCGTGGCGGCGGTTGCGGCGTGGATCGCGGTGGGTGCATCGCCGGCGGACTCACCGGTGTACCTGCGGGCGGTGCTGTCGGCGCTGTCCGGGATTCCGCTGCTGTTCGTAGTGGCGCTGGACGGGGAGCGGCGGGGCTGGCCGGTGTCGCGACGGGCGTTGGTGAGCGGGGTCGCGCTGTTGGTGCCGATCGGGTTCTACGTGCTGTCGGCGCGGTGGTCGTTCATTCTCCTCTTCACGCGGTTCTTCCATCTGGCGCTGGGGCTTCATCTGCTGGTGGCGTTCCTGCCGTTCGTGGGGGTCGCGGGCGAGAACGGGTTCTGGCAGTACAACCGCACGCTGTTCCTCCGGTTCCTGGTGTCGGCGCTGTTCTCGGCGGTGCTGTACATCGGGCTGGCGCTGGCGCTGGCGGCGCTCGACCAGCTATTCGGCGTGAACGTGGAAGGCGAAACGTACGTCCGCCTGCTGTTCGTGATCGCGTTCGTGTTCAACACGTGGTTCTTCCTGGGCGGAGTGCCGGCGGACCCGGTCGCGCTCGAGGAGCGGGAGGAGTATCCTGCCGGTCTCCGCGTGTTCACGCAGTTCGTGTTGATCCCGCTGGTCGCGGTGTACCTGCTGATCCTGACGGCGTACCTGGGTCGGGTGCTGGCGACGCGGACGTGGCCGAGCGGCTGGATCGGCTGGCTGGTGTCGTCGGTGGCGGTGGCGGGGACGCTCGCGCTGCTGCTGGTTCACCCGCTGCGGGAACGCGAGGGGCTGGGCTGGATCAACGCGTACGGTCGCTGGTTCTTCGTGGTGCTGCTGCCCTCGGTCGGGATGTTGCTGGCGGCGACCCTGCAGCGGGTGGGGCAGTACGGCTTCACGGAGCGGCGGTACTTCCTGCTGGTGCTGGCGCTGTACCTGGGCGGCATCGCGATCTTCTACGGGGTGACGGGCTCGCGACGGATCCGATGGATCCCGATGGTGCTGGCGCTGGTCGCGTTCGGCACGCTGGCGGGTCCGTGGAGCGCGTACGCCGTGTCGCGGCGGAGCCAGCTCGGGCGGGTGAGGATGGTTCTGGCGCGGAACGGGATGCTTGCGGATGGCGTTGCGCGGCCTTCGACGGGCGCTGTCGGGGAGGAGGACCGCGGCGAGATCAGCGGCGCGCTCGACTACCTGATCGAGACGCACGGTCCGCGCTCGATCGCGCCGCTGGTGGGCGCGGAGCTGGCGGGTGAGCCGGGGCGGCAGACGTCGCGCGAGGCGGTGGACCGGACGGTGAAGGTGATGAACGGTCTCGGGCTCGAGTACGTGTCGCGCTGGCGTGAGGGCGGCACGCAGGACGTGTACTACAACGCGGCGACGGACTCGTTGAGCGTCGACTTGGCGGGCTACTCGTGGCTGATCGAGTCGGACCTGGTGCGGCCGTGGACGGGTGTGCTGGGCGGCGACACAGTCTCGCTCCGGATGGACAGCACGTCGCTGGTGGTGACCGTCACGCGGAACGGCGAGCCGGTGCTGAACTTCGATCTGGGCGCGGAGCTGGTCCGGATCGCCGGTCTGGGCTTGGCGTACGGCGCTCCGATCCCGGTGAGCGACATGACGTTCGAGGTAGAGAGCCCGAGTGCGGCGGCGCGGGTGCTGCTCCGCAACATCGACGGCTCGCGGGCCGACGAGGGGCGGCGACTCCGTACCGCGCGGGCGCTGGTGCTGCTGCGCTTCGCCGGATCCGGAGCGGGATCCTGATGGCGAAGCGCGTGGTGCTGGTGCTGGGTGGCGGGGGGGTGAAGGGGCTGGCGCACGTGGGCGCGTGGCGGGCGCTGACGGAAGCGGGCGTGGTGGTGAAGGAGATCATCGGCACGAGCATCGGCGCGCTGGTGGGCGCGTGCATTGCCGGCGGCGTCGACCTCGCGCTGCTGGAGGAGCTGGCCCGTTCGCTCAAGCGGCAGGACATCGTGACGCTCAACCGCTGGGCGTTCCTGCTGAACGGCATCTCGGAAGCGAGCGTGTTCCACGCGGATGCGTTCCGCCGTTACCTGGCGGACGTGCTACCGGTCGAAACGTTCGCCGAGCTGGAGATGCCGTTTTCCGCGAACGCGGTTCATCTCGAGAGTGGGCGCATGGAGTGGTTCGGCAGCGGCGGCCGCACGGATGTCCCGCTCGCGGACGCGATTTACGCGTCGTGCGCGCTGCCGCTCTTCTACCCGCCGGCGGAGGTCGGCGGCGAGCTGTACGTGGACGGTGGCGTGCGGGATCCGCTGCCGATCCGGCGCGCGGCGGAACGGGGCGCGGACGTGATCATCGCGGTGGACGTGAACTCGGGCGAGGTGAAGGACTCGGCGGACGTCGTATCGAAGGGGCTGGTGGCGATCCACCACCGGGTGTTCGATATCATGGCGTACGCCCGGCGCAAGGCGATCATCGACGCGTGGTCCGGTCCCGAGCTGATGCACGTGAGGCCGTCGCTCGATGGCACGTCCACGTTCGACTTCGGCCGGACCGGCTTCTTCCTCGACGAGGGTTACCGCGCGATGCGGGACGCGCTCGCGGCCGCTGACCGGCTACCCACGGTCCGGGGCGACGGCCGGCGGCGGAACCGCGCGGCCGGCCCCGGCTGAGGCGTCACATCGCGGGCCCGCCGGAGGAATCGGCCATCAGCGCCGGTGGCACGGTGGGCTGTTTCCCGATGGCGCGCTGGAAGGCGCTGAGCAGCGCGGCGACGTCGCGACCGGAGGCGGGCTCGGCGCGGCTCAACTCGGTGATAATAGCGTCGCGGCGGGTGAGGATGTCTTCGAGGCCGGCCCGGTCGGCGGGCGCGGCGGCGAGGACCTGATCCTGGAGCTCGGTGAAGTAATCGCTGGCCAGCTGCCGTCCTCGCTCGAAGTCGCCGAGCCCGGCGGCGAGCGCGGCCATGGCGAGCTTCGTCTCGAGCTGGTCGAGTGCGCGCTGGTGCTGGAGCTCGTCGAGCTGCTGCTGGATCTGCTGCTGTGCCGTCCGGGCCTGGCGCGCAGATGTGAATTGCCAGACCGCGCCGCCGCCGAACGAGACGGCGATCGCGACCACGACGATGAGTACATTCCTCACGCGGGAACTCATGGCTGTCCTCCCTCCCGGGCCGCTGCCTGGACGATGCGGTCGATGCCGCGTCGCACCGCGGCGGACGATACGCCGGACCCGTTGGTCATGATGCTGAAGATCAATTCCCGCCTCCCGCTCAGGTAGCCGGAGAGCGAGTTCACATTCGTGATCGTGCCGGTCTTGGCGCGGATCCTGTTCTCATACCCCGCGAGCCGGTTTGCGAGCGTGCCGCCGTCCTGGCCGGGGGCGGGCAGGCCGTTGCGGAACCCATCGCCCCAGGGCTGGGTGCCGGCGTACTCGAGGAGCCGGACGATGCCGGAAGGCGCGAGCAGGTCCTGGGGCGACATGCCGGAAGCGTCGCGCAGGAAGAACGCGGTCGAGTCGACGCCGGCCTGCTCGACCACCCACGTCGCCTCCTCCTCGATTCCCCGCTGCCAACTGCCGCGGCCCGTTCGCTCGGCGGCGATCGTCTTGACGAGCTGTTCCGCGATCCAGTTCTGACTGGGCAGGAGCATGGCGGCGACGATCTCGCCGAGCGGCGGCGAGACCACGGTCGCGAGCGTGGTGTCGCCCGGGCCGGAACGCGACCAGGCGGCCGACTCCGCGGTGTCGCGCAGGACACGGAGCCGGTAGCGGATGGCGACGCCGCGGCGGCGGAGCGCGTCCTCGAGGGCGCGGCCGGCGTACGCGGCGGCGTCGGTCATGGCGTAGCGCACGGTGTCGGTCCGGCCGAGCCCGATCGTGCCGGTGATACGGACGCTGTCGGCGCGGTTCAGGTAGTTCGCGGTGCGGCGGGAACGGGCGCCGGCCGTGTCGGTCCGGATCCAGGCGGAGAGCGGCTGCAGGTCCGGCGCCCCGAGTTGCGTGACGATGGCCGTCTCGCCTGGCCTCGCGCCCGCGCTGATGACGATGCCGAACGTGCCTTCCGCGATGGCGAGCGCGTCGATGGGAGGCGCGCTGGTGCCGGGCAGGTCGCCCACCTCCCACGTGCCGGGCACGGGCGCGTCGATGAAGCGGCTGGCATCGATGATGATGCCGCCCGTGATGGTGCGGAGCCCGGCGCCGGCGACGAGGTCCGCGATGGAGTCGGTCACGGTGAAGTCGGAGTCGTGGAAGCGGGCGGACCAGGTCGGGTCGCCGCTGCCCTCGATGATCAGGACGCGGGCGCTGTCGCCGTCGAGGCCGAGGAGGCGGACGGGCGTGCGGTAGCGGTAGTCGGGGCCGAGCAGGCCGAGCGACGCGGTGCCGACGACGAGCTTGGTGTTGGACGCGGGGATGAAGTGCCGGTCGGCGTTGACGCGGGCGCGCCAGCGGCGGGCGGCGACGTCCCAGACGGCAATGCCCCAGTGCGTGCGGTCGAGCGGCGGGGCGGCCATCACGGAATCGATGGTCTCCTCGAGCGAGAGCGCGCGGCCGGCGCCAGGACGGGCGGGCGCGGAGGCACAACCGCCCAGAACGATGGACGCCGCGAAGAGCGCGGTGCCCATCGCGGCGTATCGCATCATCGTGGGTCTCGCAGTCAGAGGTTGAGCCAGTAGTTCAGCTTCACGAGGAACACGTTGTCCGGCTTGCCCTCGAAGATTGCGCGGGTGTCCCTCTGGAAGTCAAACCGGCCGTAGTCGGCGTAGCCGGAGCGCTGCTGCTGCCAGACGAGGAACAGGGTGGAGCCGGGGCGCCATTCCCAGCGCATGACGGCGTTGCCGCGGAGCGAGCGTGTGTTGAAGTCCTCGCGGCCATCGCCCTGGTACGGATCGAAGTCGTAGGTGCCGGGCGCGCGCAGCTGGATCGGACCGCCGAAGTCGCCGGTCGAGACGAAGGGCTGGGCGTAGAGGTCGAACGACACGTCGGGCGAGAAGTTGATGTTGAGCCGGGTCTCCATCGAGAGCGTGGTCTGGTCGATGGGCGAGAAGATGTAGCGGTTGCCGTAGGTCGCAATGGCGGTCGGGTCCTCAATGTGCCACAGGTACTGCGCCGTGTTGTGGCTCCGGCTGAGCTTCGGACCGAGGCTCACGGTCCAGAACTCCTGCGGCCGCAGGCTGATGCTGCCGCTGATCTGGCGGTGCCAGCCGCCCGACTCGCCCCAGCTGTAGCTGGCGTTGGTGCGGAGCACGACCCGCTTGCGATCGTCCGTGTTCAGGCGCAGGTCCACGTTCTGGCCGGGCAGGTCGAGCGCGGTCGGGCCGCCGCGCGTGAGCCGGTCGTCCTGCGCGCGAAGCGTGCGCGTAAAGCTGAGGCTGCCGCCCCAATAGTTCGCGAACTGGCCCATCCAGCCGAGGTTGACGCGGCCGCCCTGCGCTTCCCGGCCGAAGTTCCACTCGCGGCTCAGGCGCATGTTGATCCGGTACATGCGGAAGGTGGTGCCGGGCCGGTTCTCGACGTAGGTGAGCTCGGCGTTGCCGCTGGCGCGGTCGGCCGCTGTCAGGAACCCGATGTCGTTGATCTCGAAGCCGGGGCTCGTGGCGGAGAAATTGACCTGGCCCCGCCAGTGGAGGCCGGCGGTTTTCTGCAGCTCGATCCGGCCCGCGAACCCTTCCATTGACGTCGCACTCGAATCGACCGACAGGTAGTCCTGGTCCGGGCGCTGGTAGTAGCGGGCGGAGGAGCGCTGCGCGAGAACGATCGCCTCCGGGCTGCCCGCGATCCGGCTCGTTGCGAAGTAGCCGTTCAGCTCCCACGTCCGGTTCATGAACTCGTGGCGGAAGTCGAAGCCGCCCGTGTACGCGGAGCTGCGGAGCGCCTGCCCGAGATCGCTGCCGCCGAGGTCGCGGTTCACCGCGGTCAGGATGCCGCCGAGCTGCGTCTCGCCCTGGCGCAGGTTCTTCTCGGCGCGCGCGACGAGGTAATTCGTCATCGGCTCGACCGTGGCCTCACCGGAAAGGCCCGCGCCATCAACGTACGGCGCGCGCTCCTTCGCCGTCAGCGCCTGCACCACGCCGATGTTCCAGCCGCTCTGCGTCTGGCCCGTGATCTTGGCCGCGCCGAGGATCGTCGTGTTCGTCGGCCGGTCCGAATACGCGGCATCGTCCGGCAGCCCGCCCTGCGGCCGGCGCCCGATGCGGCGCGAGTAGAAGAGCCGCATCTCGTCGAACCGGAAGATCGATGAGCCTTCCACGAAGAACGGCCGCTTCTCGTCGAATGACGTCTCGAACGCGGACAGATTGACGACGGCCGGGATCGACCTCGACCTGGCCGAAGTCCGGGTTGAACGTGGCGTCGAGCGTGAGGCTCGACGTCAACCGGTACTTCAGGTCGAGCCCGGCGCCCGTGAACCAGTCGGAGCCGTCACGGTACGGATTGCCCGCGCTGACGTTGCGGTACTCGGCCCGGCTCAGCGTGTAGGGCAACAGCTCCATGCGCCGGCCCGGTCGGATGTCGCGAAGCCCCTGGAGATGGCCGTACCGCGCCACGCCGCCGCGCTCGCTCTTGGGCGTGTACGCCAGCACCGAGACTTCCTGGTCGCTGATCGTGCGCCGCGAGAACTGCACGCCCCATGTCTGCTCGGGTGCCGCGTTGAACCGGAGCTGGCTGAACGGGATTCGCATTTCCGCCGTCCAGCCCGCGGAGTCCGTCGTCGTCGCCACCTCCCAGACCGCGTCCCACGACGCGTCCGGGTGGCCGCCTCCGCCCGTGATCTCGTCGCGCTTCACGCCCGCCGGGTTCACGCTGAACTGGTACGCCGTGAGATGATCGTGATAGCTGTCCAGCATCACGTAGAACCAGTCCGAATCCGCCAGGTAGGAATCGCGCCGGCCCAGGCGCTTCCGGACCGAACCCGCGGACTCGTACATCCGGGCGCCCACGTAGATCGCGTCATCGTCGTACAGGATCCGGACTTCCGTCGGCTGCGTCGCGGGAAGGCCCTCGTGCGGATCCGTCTGGATGAAATTGCCGAACGGTTGGACCTCGCCCCAGTCCGCCTCGTCCAGGACACCGTCCAGGTGGATGCCGCGCGGCACTCGCGCGGCCCGAACCAGCGGCGCCGTCGCAAGGTGCGGATCCAGCGTCCCTGACGCTGCGTCCGTGCCCGGGTGCGTCTCGACCTGGGCCGCGCAGGGCATTGCCACCACCAGCCCCAGCATGATCGGAACGAGCCGCGACAACCACACCGCCACCCTCCCGCCCTCGTCGATTCTCGTCCTCAACACCCGGCTTCGCCTCCGTTTCCCGGCTTCCCTGCGACTCGCTCCACTGGACGCGGCACGGCGCGATCCCGTTGGACGCCGCGGCCGCCCGCCGGCGTCCGGTGACCCGCCGTGACCCTGACTCGGGCCACGTCGCGGGCGTGCCGGGAACGCCGTAGTTCAGCCTATCAAGGTAACCGCTGTATCCATGTTTGAGAACAGGATCTGGGTGGCGCGGCCGGAGACCGGACGGCGGGCGGCCGGGACCGGTGACCCATCCGTGTGGCGGTGGCCGGGGCTGCGCCACGGTGGGCGGGCAGGCCGTTGCCGGCGAACGACATCCGTGCCGTGGCGCGGGCGCCGGCAGCCTCGAAACGCCCCCCGGTTTCCGGCGTCCCGCGACCTGCTATGTTCGGGCAGGCGGGGCGGACCGGATGCGACCGTGGCGCGGGGCCCGGCGCGGCGACGGCCCGGACGACGGAATCGACGCGGGAACGGCGTCGGGATGGGCGGACATGGAACCGATGGAAGGGCGGCACCTGGACATGGACCCGGAGGCGTTCCGGCGCCACGGCCACGCGGTTGTGGACCGGATCGCGGACTACCTTGCGGATCCGGAGGTCTGGCCGGTGCTGCCGAAGGTCCGGCCGGGTGATCTGGAGTCCGCGCTGCCGGCCGCGGCGCCGGCGAAAGGTGAGCCGTTCGAGCGGATCCTGGCGGACTACGACCGGCTGATCCCGGGTGCGACGACGCACTGGAACCACCCGGGTTTCATGGCTTACTTCGGGATCACGGGCTCGGGACCGGGAATCCTGGGTGAGATGCTGACGGCCGGGCTCAACGTGAACGCGATGCTGTGGCGGTCGGGCCCGGCGGCGACGGAGCTGGAGGCGGTGGCGACGCGCTGGCTGGCGGGCCTGCTGGGGCTTCCGGTCTCGTGGGACGGTACGATCAACGACACGGCGTCGCTCAGCACGCTGCACGCGCTGGCGGCGGCGCGGGAGGTGGCTGACCCGGAAAGCCGGCGCTCGGGCCTGGCCGGCCGGCCGGAGCTCCCGCGGTTCCGGGTCTACTGCTCGGAAGAGGCGCACAGCAGCGTGGACAAGGCGGTCATCACGCTGGGCATGGGCCTCGAGGGCGTGTGCCGGATCCCGACGGACGAGGCGTTCCGGATGGACGTGGACGCTCTGGAGTCGGCGATTTGGGAGGACCGGGCGCGGGGCGTCCGGCCGATCGCGGTAGTGGCGACGGTGGGGACGACGTCGGTCACGGCGGTGGACCCGGTCCCGGCGATCGCGGGCGTCTGCGAACGGGAGGGGATGTGGCTGCACGTGGACGCCGCGTACGGTGGCGCGGCGGCGGCGGTGCCGGAGCTGCGCGGCGTGCTGGACGGCTGCGACCGCGCGGACTCGCTGGTCGTGAACCCGCACAAGTGGCTGTTCGTGCCGGTTGACTGTTCGGTGCTGTACACGCGCCACCCGGACGTGGTGAAGCGGGCGTTCAGCCTGGTGCCCTTCTACCTGACGACGCCGGAAGGCGACCGGGTGAAGAACCTGATGGACCACGGCGTCGCGCTCGGACGCCGGTTCCGCGCGCTCAAGCTGTGGTTCGTGCTGCGGTACTTCGGCGCGGAGGGCATCGCCGACCGGATCCGCGAACACATCCGGCTGGCCGGCCTGTTCCGCTCGTGGGTGGACGCGGACCCGGCATGGGAGCGGCTGGCGCCTGCGCCGTTCTCGGTGATCGCGTTCCGCTCACACCCGCCGGGGCTGGACGATCCGGAGGCGCTGGACGCGCACAACGAGGCGGTGCTGGAGCGGGTGAACGAGTCGGGCGAGATCTTCCTCTCGCACACGCGTGTTCGAGGCCGCGTCGCGTTGCGCATCGCGGTCGGCAACCTGCGGACGCGGGAACGGCATGTGCGTCGTGCCTGGGAGCTGCTGCGTTCGGCGGCGGGTGCGGTGTGACCGTGGTTCCGCCGTGTCCGGCGGCGGGTGCTGCGTGACCGTCGCTCTGTCAGGTGGGCCGGCCCGGCCATTACCTTTGCGAGCATGACTGACGTCGTAGCACTGGCAGCGGAGCTGCTTTCGATCGAGTCGCCGACGGGTGGCGAGGGCAAGGCCGTGGACTTCGTCTCGGGCTGGCTCGTGGCCCGCGGCTGGAACGTGACCGTGCAGGAAGTGACGCCCGGGCGCGGCAACGTGTGGGCCTCGCGCGCGGGCGGCGTGGTGACGCTGAGCACGCATCTCGACACGGTGCCACCCTTCATCGGGCCGCGCCTCGTGGGCGGCACACTGCGAGGCCGGGGCGCGTGCGACGCGAAGGGCATCGCGGCCGCGATGCTGGCGGCGGCACAGAACCTGGCGGACGCGGGGGAGGAGCGGGTGGACGTCCTGTTCGTGGTGGGCGAGGAGAAGGGGTCGGACGGGGCGCGGGCCGCGAACCACCTGCCGGCGACCAGCCGGTACCTGATCGACGGTGAGCCGACGTCGAGCACGCTGGCGACGGGGGCGAAGGGGTCGCTCCGGGTGAACCTGCGGACGCGGGGTAAGGAGTCGCACTCGGCTTACCCGCACCTCGGCCGGTCGGCAATCGAGCCGATGCTCGCGCTGCTGCCGACCGTGCGCGCGCTACCGCTGCCAGTCGACGAGCGGCTGGGCGAGACGACGGTCAACATCGGCACGATCCGGGGCGGCACGGAAGCGAATATCATCCCGGGCGAATGCGAGGCGGAGCTGATGTTCCGGCTGGTCGGCGACGTCGAGCCGCTCAAGGTGATGATCGAGGAATGGGTCGGCGACCGGGCCGAGATCTCCTGGGGCTCCACCATCCCGACGCAGCTGTTCCACACGATCCCGGGCTTCGAGACGGCGCCCGTCGCGTACACGACCGACTTGCCGCTGCTCGACCGCTGGGGCACGCCCATGCTGTTCGGTCCCGGCTCGATCCATGTGGCGCATACGCCGGATGAGTACATCGAGGTGGCGGAGCTGCGGGCGGCGGTCGGGGCGTACGAACGGCTGGTGCGCGCACTGGTGGGGACGGAGAGGGTGGCGGGAGCGGAGGCGGAGGCGTGAGCGGGGGCGGGAGCGGGAGCGGCGGGAGCGGGAGCGGCGGGAGCGGGAGCGGCGGGAGCGGGGGCGGGGAGCGGGTGCGGGTGGCCGTGCTGGGGGCGACGGGGGCGGTGGGGCAGACGTTCGTGCGGCTGCTGGCGGGGCATCCGTGGTTCGAGCTGGCGGAGGTGGCGGCGTCGGAACGGTCGGCGGGGCAGCGGTACGGCGATGTGGTGCGCTGGCTCGAGGGGGCGCTGCCGGGGGAGGCGGCTTCGCTCGAGGTGCTGCCGTGCGATCCGGCGGCGGTGCGCTCGCGGGTGGTGTTCTCGGCGCTGGACTCGACGGCGGCCGGCGGCATCGAACCGCTCTTTGCGGCCGCGGGCGCCCTGGTGTTCAGCAACGCGAAGAACTTCCGGATGGACGCGGACGTGCCGCTCGTCATCCCGGAGGTCAACGCGTCGCATCTCGATGTCCTCGGCGTGCAGCGGGAACGGCGCGGCTGGTCGGGCGGGATCGTGACGAACGCGAACTGCGCGGCGACGGTGGCGGCCCTGGCGATGGCGCCGCTGCATGCGGCGTTCGGCATCGAGCGCGCGTTCGTCGTCACGATGCAGGCGGTTTCCGGTGCCGGCTACCCGGGCGTCCCTTCGCTCGACATCCTGGGCAACGTGATCCCGTACATCGCGGACGAGGAGCCGAAGATCGAGCGCGAGCTGCCCAAGCTGCTGGGCCGGTTCGAGGCGGGCGCGCTGGTGCCGGCGCCGTTGCGGGTGAGCGCGCAGGCGAACCGGGTCGCGGTCGAACACGGGCACACGGTGTGCCTCTCGCTCGGGTTCGCCCGGCGGGTGACGGCGGAAGAGTGCGTGGCCGCATTCACCTCGTGGTCGGTGCCGGACGAGATCCGCGATCTGCCGTCGGCGCCGGCGCGGGCGCTGGTGCTCGCGGACGGCGCGGACCGACCACAGCCGCGGCGCGACGCGCAGACGGGCGCGGGCATGACCGTGCTGGTCGGCCGGATCCGGCCGGACCCGATCCTGGACGTCCGGCTGGTGGCGCTCGGCCACAACACGATCCGCGGCGCCGCAGGCGGCTCGCTGCTGAACGCGGAGCTGCTGGCCGCGCGCGGGTGGCTGCCGACATGATCGTCGTGAAGTTCGGCGGGACGTCGGTGGCGGACGCCGACGCGATCACGCGCGCGGCGGAAATCGTGCGCGCCCGGCTGGAGCGGAAACCGCTGGTGGTGGTATCGGCGCTGGCGGGCACGACGAACGCGCTGCTGACGATCGCGGACCAGGCGTCGTCGGGCCAGCTGATCGGCGCGATCCGCGGCGTGGAGACGCTCCGCGACCGGCACCTCGAGGCCGCGGCCGCACTGCTGCGGGACACGCCGGCGCTGGAGGACGTGACGTCGGAGCTGAGCGGTGCGTTCGACGAGCTGGCCAGCCTGGCCGAGGCACTGTCGGTGCTGGGCCACCAGACGCCGCGCAGCGTCGATGCGATCGCGTCGAAGGGCGAGATCATCTCGTCGCTGCTGACGGCAGCCGCGTTCCGTGCGCTCGGCCTGCCGGTCGAGCCCATCGATGCGCGCGACGTGATAGTGACGGACGACCGGTTCGGGCGGGCGGAACCGCGGACGGACCGCATCGCCGAGAGCACGCAGCGGGTGCTGCGACCGCTGCTGGAGCGGGGCCTGGTGCCGGTGCTGGGCGGCTACATCGGAGCGACGGACCAGGGCGTGACGACGACGCTAGGCCGGGGCGGCTCCGACCTGAGCGCGGCCTTGTTGGGCGCGGCGCTGGGCGCCGAAGTGATCGAGATCTGGACGGACGTCGACGGGATGCTGACCGCCGACCCGCGGGTCGTGCCGGATGCCCGGCTGATCGAGCGGATCCGGTTCGATGAGGCGAGCGAACTGGCCTCGTTCGGCGCGAAGGTGCTGCACCCGAACACGATCGCGCCCGCGGTCCGGCTCGGCATCCCAGTCTACGTCTACAACGCGCGCCGGCCCGAGGGGCACGGCACGCTGATCACGTATGATGCACCGGTCCGCGCGGTGCGCGCGATCGCGGGCAAGACGGGCGTCACGGTGATCCGGATCCGCTCGCCACGCATGCTGCTGCAACACGGGTTCCTGCGCACCATCTTCGAAGTCTTCGAGCGGCATCGCACGTCGGTGGACGTCGTCGCGACATCGGAGATCAGCGTGAGCGTGACGATCGACGACCCGTCCCACCTCGACACGCTGACCGTCGAGCTCTCCCACCTGGGCGATGTCACGGTCGAGCGGAACCGCGGGCTGATCAGCGTGGTCGGCTCCGCTCTCGCGGAGGACAGCCGGGTCATGGCCCGGGCGCTCGCCGCCGTCGGCCCGGTGCGCGTGCACATGGTCTCGCTGAGCGCGACGGGGATCAATCTGACCATTCTGGTCGATGGAGAGCATGTCGCGGGAGCGATGCAGCGGTTGCACAGGGAGTTCTTTGGTGGGGATTCGGGAGGCGGGAGCGGAGGCGGAGGCGTTGGCGGGGACGGGAGCGGGAGCGGGAACGACGGAGGCGGGGACGGGAGCGGCGGGGACGGGAGCGGGAGCGGCGGGGGCGGGCTCGGGCGCGGGAGTGTTCTCGGGAGCGGGGGCGGGTTGTGATGCGGGTTGCGGTCATCGGAGACGGGAAGATGGGGCGCGCGGTCGCGGCGCTCGCGGCGGAGCGCGGGATCGATGTCGCGGCGCTGATCGGGCTCGAGGGTAACGCACACGGCGCCGCCCTCTCACGCGAGCGGCTGGCGGGGGCTGACGTCGCCATCGAGTTCACGGCGCCGGCGGCGGCGGCGGACAACGCGCTGGCGTGCATCGCGGCGGGTGTTCCGGTGGTGGTCGGCACGACGGGCTGGTACGACCGGCTGCCGCAGGTCGAGGCAGCGGTGCAGGCGGGGGATGGCGCCCTGTTGTGGGCGCCCAACTTCTCCGCCGGCGTGGTGCTGTTCCGGGCGTTGCTGCGGCGAGCCGGCGAGCTGTTCGCCGGCGCCGGCTTCGACGCGCGCATCGTGGAGACGCACCATGCTGCAAAGAAGGATGCGCCGTCGGGCACGGCGCTGTCGCTCGGCCGCGCCTTCGGCGGGGCAGCGGGACCGGAGGACGCGGGTGCGGAGGGCGCGGGTGCGGAGACGGAGATCACGAGCATCCGGGTCGGGCACGTGCCGGGCACGCACGAGTTGTTGCTGGACGGTCCGTTCGAGCAGATCCGGCTGGTGCACGAGGCGCGGGATCGCCGCGTGTTCGCGGACGGCGCATTGCGCGCGGCGGCATGGCTTCAGGGCCGGCGCGGCGTGTTCACCATGAATGATGTCCTGGGCATCGGAACAGAGGGGGAGGCATGAGGGGGGGACCGCTTTTCGGCTGCGGCACCGCGCTGGTCACGCCCTTCACGAAGGAGGGCGCGGTCGATGAGCCGGCGCTGCGCGCGCTGGTGGACTGGCAGATCGAGGAGGGCGTCCATTTCCTGGTACCGTGCGGCTCGACGGGCGAGGCGGCCACGCTCACGATGGCCGAGCATCGGCGGGTCGTGGAGATCACGGTGGAGCAGGCGGCGGGCCGGGTGCGCGTGGTAGCGGGGGCCGGCTCGAACGACACGGCCCACGCGATCGAGCTGTCGAAGGCGATGCGGGAGGCGGGCGCGACGCACCTGCTGCACGTCTCGCCCGCGTACAACAAGCCGCCGCAACGCGGGATCGTCGCGCATTTCCGGGCGATCGCGGAAGCGGTGGACCTGCCCATCGTGGCGTACAACGTGCCCGGGCGGACGGGCAGCAACATCACCGTCGAGACCGCGCTCGAGCTGGCCGGGATCCCGGGTGTCGTGGCCATGAAGGAGGCGTCCGGCAACCTGCAGCAGATCGCGCAGCTGCTCTGCCGCCGGCCGGCCGGGTTCGGCGTCCTGTCCGGCGATGATGCGATGACGCTGCCGGCGATGGCGCTGGGCGCCGAAGGCGTGATCTCGGTGGTGAGCAACGTGACGCCAATGCCGATGGCGAAGCTGGTCGAGGCATGCGCGGCCGCCGACCTCGCGACGGCCCGCGCGATGCACGAGCTCCTGACCCCCTGGATGATGGCCGCGTTCGTCGAGTCCAACCCGATCCCGGTCAAGGCCGCGCTCGCCATGCTGCGTCGTATCGAGAACGTGCTCCGGCTGCCGCTCGTCCCGCTCGCAGATGCGCACGTGGAGACCGTGCGGGGGGCGCTCGCGGCCGCGGGAGAGCTGAGCGCGTGAAGGACCGTGGCGTGGAGGCGCTGAGCGCGCGCATCGCCGAAATCTGGGCGCTGCCCGCCGAGGCGGCTGCCACCGCCGACGCCGAAGCGGTCGTGAACGAGCTGCTCGGCCTGCTCGAGGCGGGCACGGTCCGCTCCGCAGTGAAGGGTGATGACGGCGTGTGGCGCGCCGTGCCGTGGGTGAAGCAGGGGATCCTGCTCGCGTTCCGCGTGGGCACGACCGTGCGCTTCGGCGACGGCGCCGCGCCGGCCCCGCACTTCGCCTTCCGCTACCTCGACAAGCACACGCTGCCGCCGCGCGTGTTCGAACCGGCCGACGGCGTGCGTATCGTGCCGGGTGGCAGCTCGATCCGACGCGGCACGTATGTCGCGCCGGGCGTGATCTGCATGCCGCCCATGTACATCAACGTGGGCGCGTGGGTGGGCGCCGGCTCGATGGTCGACTCGCATGCGCTGGTCGGTTCCTGCGCGCAGGTCGGCGAGCGCGTGCACCTGAGCGCGGCCGCCCAGATCGGCGGCGTGCTCGAGCCCGTGAACGCGGCGCCCGTCGTCATCGAGGACGACGTCATCGTGGGCGGCAACTGCGGCGTCTACGAGGGCACGGTCGTCCGCGAGCGCGCCGTGCTCGGCGCCGGTGTCGTGCTTACCCGCGGCACGCCCGTGTACGACCTCGTGCGCGAGACCATCTACCGCAGCGCCGCGGACCGGCCGCTCGAGATTCCGGCCGACGCGGTGGTCGTGCCCGGAGCGCGCGCGGTCCGCTCCGACTGGGGCTCGGCACAGTCGCTCTCCCTCCAGACGCCGGTAATCGTGAAATACCGCGACAGCCGCACGGACACGGCGACCGCGCTCGAGGCCTGGCTCCGCTGACGGGGCCGCACCCGCGATGACGATGCCACCCACCCCCGAACCGGCCCGCTCCCCGGAAGAGCCGCCGATCCGCGAGCGGTACGAGCGCCGCCGCGACGCGCGCCGGGCCGACGTCGCCGCGCTGCGTCGCAGCGATCGCCGCATCGGCGACGCGCGCCTCGCCGCCTTCAGCCTCGCGCTCGCGTCCCTGGCCGCCGCTTCGTTCACGACCGCCATCGCGTTCTGGTGGGCCCTGCCTTTCGCCGCGGCGTTCCTCGGCCTCGTGTTCGCGCACGAGCCGATGCGCCGGCGCCTCGACCGGGCCGAGCGCGCGGCGCGACTCTACGAACGCGGGCTCGACCGGCTCGACGATCGATGGGCCGGCACGGGTGTCAGCGGGCTCCGTTGGCTCGACGAGGCGCATCCGTACGCGGCCGATCTCGACCTGTTCGGCGACGGCTCGCTCTTCGAACGGCTCTGCCAGGCACGGACACTTGCGGGTGAGGCGATGCTGGCCGGTTGGCTGACGAGGGGTGACTCGCCCGCCGTGATCCGCGATCGGCAATCGGGCGTCGCCGAGCTGCGTCCCTGTCTCGACCTGCGCGAGGAGATCGAGCTGATCGGCACGAGGGAACGCGCTGCTCTCGACCCGGATGTGCTGGCCGAATGGGGCGAGCGGCCTCGCGTACTCGAGAATACCGGTGTCCGTCTGGCGGCGGCCGCCATCGGCATCGCCAACATCGCGGCGGTCGTCGCGTGGGCCGCCGGACTCGGCCTCGTTCCCCTGTTCGGGACCATCGTCGTCACCGTCTCGTTCTCGCGCGCGCAGAAGCGACGGGTCACGCTCGCGCTGGCCGGACTCGAGCGCAGCGCGCGCGACCTGCGGATCCTCGCCGGACTGCTGGGCGCGATCGAGACGACAACGTTCGGCGCGCCGGTGCTCAGGGCCCTGCGCTCGCGGCTGGACACCGGGGGGCGTCCGGCATCGGCGCACATCGCGCGCCTGGCGCAGCTGGTTCACCTGCTCGACACGGGCATGAACCAGTTCTTCGCCCCGTTCGCGGCGCTCCTCGTCTGGCGGGGGTGGCTGGCCACGTTCATCGAAGGGTGGCGAGCGGAGCACGGACCCGCGATCCGCGAATGGAACCGGGCGGCCGGCGAATTCGAGGCGCTCTGCTCCGTCGCCTGCTACGCGGCGGAGAACCCCGACGACGTGATGCCGGAAATCGCGGAAGGCGAGGCCCTCTTCGAGGCCGACGGGCTCGGTCACCCGCTGCTGCCGGCGACCGAATGCGTGCGCAATGACGTCCGCCTCGGGAACCCCGTCCACGTTCTCGTCGTCTCAGGGTCGAACATGTCGGGCAAGAGCACGCTGCTGCGGACCGTCGGCACCAACGCGGTCCTCGCGCTGGCCGGCGCGCCGGCCCGGGCCACGTCCATGCGGCTGTCGCCGCTCGTTCCCGGTGCGACGCTCCGCATCCAGGACTCGCTCCGCGAGGGACGCTCCCGGTTCTACGCCGAGATCACGCGCATCCGGCAGGTGCTGGACCTGACGAAAGGCGAGACGCCCGTGCTGTTCCTGTTCGACGAGATCTTCCACGGTACCAACTCGTCCGACCGGCGGATCGGCGCCGAGGCCGTGCTCGGCTCGCTCATCCGGAGCGGCGCCATCGGTCTGGCCACGACCCACGACCTCGCGCTCGCCGAGATCGCCGACAGCCTCGGGCCGGCCGCGCGCAACGTGCACTTCGCCGACACGCTCGTTGACGGCGAGATGCGGTTCGACTACCGGATCCATGACGGGGTCGTGAGGCACAGCAACGCGCTGGCGCTCATGCGGTCGGTGGGGCTGGAGGTCTGAAGGGACTCGGGAGGCGGGAGCGGAGGCGGAGGCGTTTGCGGGGGCGGGAGCGGGGGCGGCGGGAAGCGGGAGCGGGGTGAGAGCGGGAGAGGATGGCGATGGTCGGTGTGATCAGGAATCCGATTGTGATCGCGGGTGTGGTTCTGGCCATGAATCTGCCGTTCGGCTACTGGCGGAACGGGGTGCGCAAGCTCTCGGCGCCGTGGTTCCTCGCGATTCATCTGCCGGTCGGGCTCGCGATCGGGTTCCGGCTGCTGATCGGCGTGCATTTCCGCTTGCTCACGCTGCCACTCTACGTCATCGCGTTCATCGCGGGGCAATCGGCGGGCGGCCGGATCCGGGGACGCGCGAGCGTGGGCGGACATGACGGAGTTGCCCCTACTTCGTGACCTGACCTGGATCGTGCTGGCGGCGGCGGCGGCGCTGTGGCTCGCGCGCGCCGTCCGTCTTCCCGCGATGGTGGGGTGGATGGCCGCCGGTCTGCTGCTCGGGCCGGTGACGGGCCTGGTGGGGGTGAGCGAATCGGTCCAGCGGATCTCGGAAGTCGGGATCGCGCTGCTGCTCTTCCTTGTCGGTCTCGAGCTGAGCCTCGAGCGGATCCGCGACATCGGCCGCACAGCGCTCGTCGCGGGCACGGGACAGATCCTCCTCACCTCGGCCGGCGGCTTCGGACTGGCTTTGCTGCTGGGCTTTGCGCCCGTGCCCGCGGCGTTCCTCGCGCTCGCGGTGACGTTCAGCAGCACCGTCGTCGTCGTGAAAATGCTGGAGCACGGCGGGCAGATCGGGGCGACGCACGGCCGTCTCGCCATCGGCATCCTGCTGGTGCAGGACGTGGTGGTCGCGCTGGTGCTCACGCTGCTGGCCGGGCTCGAGGGCATGCAGCGGATGGACGCGGCGGCGCTGGTCGGCGGTCTGGGCCGCGCGTTCGGCGGCGCGATCCTGTTGTCCGGCCTCGCCTTCGTCGCCGCGCGCTGGGTGCTGCCGCGCCTCTTCGCCGGGCTGGGCCGCTCGATCGAGGCCGTCTTCATCTGGAGCCTCGCCTGGTGTTTCCTGCTCGTGCTGCTCGCGCACGAGGTCCACCTGTCGGTCGAGCTCGGTGCCTTCATTGCGGGCGTTGCGCTGGCCCAATTGCCGGACAACGGCGACCTCGTGCGCCGCGTCGAGCCGCTCGTCGACTTCTTCCTCGCCGTCTTCTTCGTGTCGCTGGGGGTGCGCCTCGACCCGGCCGCTGCGACCGGTCAGTTGGGCGCCATCATCGGCCTGTCCCTGTTCGTCCTGGCCGGGAAGCCGTTGATCGTGATGCTGCTGCTCCCCCGTTTCGGGTACGGCGAGGGGACCTCGTTCCGGACGAGCCTGTTCCTGGGACAGACCAGCGAGTTCTCGTTCATCGTCGCAGGTCTCGGCCTGACCGCCGGCCTCATCGACCCGGAGCTGCTCTCCGTCATCGGCATGGTCGGGCTCATCACGATCGGCGCGTCCGCGACCCTGATCGGCGGAGTGGAGCGCGTGCGGCGCGTCGTCTCGCGCGCCGGCCTGCTCCGGCCGTTCGGCGCGGGCCCGGACAGCGAGCCCGCGACCGCAGACACGATGTCGAGCCACACGCTCGTGGTGGGAATGAACACGCTCGGCCGAAGGCTGGTGGAAGGGCTCGGCGAGCGGGGGCACGCGGTGATGGCGGTCGACGTCGATCCGGGCAAACTCCGCGGCCTGTCCTGCAGGACCCTGGTCGGCGATGCCGAGCAACCCGCGGTGCTCGAGGAAGCCGGATTCCACCGGGCCCGGCTGCTGGTTTCCACCCTGCAGATCGAGGACACGAACCGACTGCTCGCCTGGCGGGCGCGCGCCGCGGGAGTCCCCGCCGCCATCCACGCGTTCGACGATTCGCTCATCGCCGAGCTCGAGGCGATCGGCGTGGCGCGCCTGATGGTGTCGAAGCACGATGGCATCCGTCAGCTTGCAATCGAGTTGCGCCGTCTCGGAGTCGTCGACTGATGACCGGTATCGCGCTGCTGCTCTTCGGCGCCGCCGCCGCTCATCTCGTCGCGCGCGCCCTCCGAACGCCACAGATCCCGTTCCTGCTCCTCGCGGGCGTCGTGCTTTCCACTACCGGACTTCTCGACGATGTCCTGCTCGAGGAGGCCCTGACCCTGGGCGTCGCGTTCCTGCTGTTCGCGAACGGGACGGAGCTCCACCTGGAGACCGCGCCGGCCTTGCGCCGGGCGACGCTCCAGGTCGGCGTGCTGCAGGTACTGGCGCTCGCACTGATCGGCTTCGGGGCGGCGGCGCTCGCGGGACTCGGCGTCGTCGGATCGGCCTACGTCGCGCTCGCGCTCACCGCCAGTTCGACGCTGGTCGGCGTCCGCCTCCTGCGCAATCGCAAGCAGATGTTCGAGCCGTTCGGCCGCCTCGTGATCGGCGTGCTGCTGCTCCAGGACCTGTTCGTCATCCTGATGATTCCGTTCGTGAGCGGCGGCTGGAGCGGGATGGCAGGACTGGCGCTCGACGTCGGCGCCGTAGCCGTCCTCCTGGCGCTGGCGTGGCTCGTCCGGCGCCACGTTACGCCCTGGCTCGTCCGGCTCGACGGCGACATGGAAGGCCTGCTGCTCACGGCGCTCGCCGTGCTCTTCGGCTTCGTCGGCCTGGCGAGCCTGCTCCGTCTGCCGGTCGTGGCCGGCGCCTTCGTCGCCGGCGTGTCGCTTTCACGATTCCCGGTGCGAAGCATGCTCCGCCCCCGCCTCGCACCCATCGCCGACTTCTTCTCCGCCATCTTCTTCACCGCGCTGGGTGCCCTGATCCGGCTGCCCGGCGCCTCCGAGCTGCTGCTCGCGCTCGGGTTCGCCGCGCTCGTCATCGTCGCCACGCCGCCGCTCGTCGTCTGGATCTCCGAACGCGTCGGCTTCTTCTCCGCGCGACCGGCCCTCGAGGCCGGCCTCCTCCTCGCCCAGACCAGCGAGCTCTCCCTCATCGTCGGCCTGCACGGAATGCTCGAGGGCGACATCCCGCAGGGCGTGTTCACCGTGATCGCCCTCGTCACGCTCATCACCATGACGCTCACTCCGCTCCTCACCGGCGACCGCGTGGTCTGGCGACTCATGCGGCTCCACCCCGTGCGCGCCGAGAGCCGCACGCCGTCTCCCGTCGGCGGACACGTGCTCGTGCTCGGCTCCGGTTCCACCGGCATGCCGCTCCTCGAAACGCTTCTCGCTGCCGGGAATGAGGTCGTGGTGGTCGATGACGACCCTGCCGTCATCGCCAGGCTCCGGCAGGCGGACGTGCCCTGCATTCGCGGCGATGCCTCGGATCACGAGGTGCTCGAACGCGCCAACGCACGCAATGCCCGTCTCGTTACGTCCACCATCCGCCGGCCCCGCGACAACGCGCGCGTCCTCGAGCTCGCTCACCGTGTTCCCGTGCTCGTGCGCGTATTCGAGGAGGACGATGCGGCGTGGGTCCGTGCGTCGGGCGGAACGCCGGTGCTATACTCGGTGGCAGCCGCCGACAGCCTCATGACCTGGATCGACGCGCAGCAGGTCGCCGACGCCTGAGAGCGCGGCAACGTACACCGTCGCCGGGAGTCCATCGTGACAGCCGACCTCTGGGCGCTGTACGACCTGATGCTCAGGAGCCGCCTTTTCGAGGAGGCGGTCACCGGCCTGTGGAACGACGGCCTCATCTCCGGCGAGATGCACCTCGGCACGGGCGAGGAAGCGGTGGTCGCCGGCATTGTGGCGCACGTCAGGGACGGCGACGCGATGGCCCTCGATCACCGCGGCACACCGCCGCTCCTCATGCGCGGCGTCGATCCCGCCCTGATCCTGCGCGAGCTGCTCGGCCGACCCGATGGTCTCTGCGGCGGCATGGGCGGCCACATGCACATGTTCTCCCGCGAGCACCTCGCGGCGTCTTCCGGCATCGTGGGCGCAGCGGGTCCAGCCGCCGTGGGGTTCGCGTTCGCGGGCACGCGGCTCCGTCCCGGCTCCGTGACGATCGCGTTCTTCGGCGATGCCGCGCTCAATCAGGGCATGCTCATGGAGGCAATGAACCTCGCGTCCGTCTGGACGCTGCCGGTGATCTTCGTCTGCAAGGACGATGGCTGGGGCATCACCACCCGGTCGGCGGACACGACGGGCGGGGGACCGGTTGCGCGGGCGCGCGGCCTCGGCGTTCCCCCCGTCGAGGTGGACGGCCTCGACGTCGCGCGCGTCTGGGAAGCCGCCGGCGCCGCGATCGAGCACGCCCGCGGCGGCGGCGGTCCGCGCTTTCTGCACGCGCGTTGCGTCCACCTCGAGGGCCACTTCCTCGGGTACCAACTGCTGAAGGTCGCGCGCGAGCCGCTGCGGGAGGGCTCGGCGCTCGCGGGTGAGCTGGCTCGCGCGATCCGCCGGCCGGGCGGCCGGCTGCGCGACCGGCTGAAAGGGGTCGGCGCGCTCGCCGGTGCGCTGGTCGCCACGATCCGCGACCCGCGTGGCGACGCGGCCAACGACCCGATTCGCCGTACCCGCTCCGCGCTCGAATCCGATGCCGAACGGCTGCGCGTGCTCGAGGACGCGGCGGCCCGCGAGACCGGCGAACTCGTCGAGTCCGTGATGGGGGAGGTCCAGGCGTGAGGACGCTCGGATTCTCGGAAGCGATCGACGACGCGCTCGGCGCCGCCATGGCCGACGACCCGGACATCGTCGTGTTCGGCGAGGACGTGCCGCTCCTGCGCCGGGAATTGCTCGTCCGCTTCGGTGAGCGCCGCGTGTTCGGAACGCCGATCAGCGAGAGCGCCTTCCTCGGCGCCGGCGTCGCCGCCGCGATGGCGGGCCTGCGGCCGGTCGTCGAGCTCTACATGGTCGACTTCCTCGCCGTCGCCATGGACGCGCTGCTGAATCACGCGGCCAAGCTCGAGACCTTCTCCGGCGGTGGCTGGAACGCGCCCGTCGTCGTGCGCGCGCCCTGCGGCGGCGGCTACGGCGACGGCGGCCAGCACGCGCAGTCGCTCTGGGGCTGGCTCGCCCACATCCCCGGCCTCACAGTCGTCGTGCCCTCCACACCCGCCGACGGCGGCGCCCTCATGCTCGCCGCGCTCCGCCACGACGGACCCGTCGTCTTCCTCGAATCGAAGCTGCTCTCCCGCAGCTGGCTCCAGTTTCCCGTCCGGCCGCTCGACACCCGCGCCCTCAACGACGCCGTCCGCGAAACCGGTCGATTGCTCGTCGTCGACGAGGCCGCCAACCGACTCGTGCGCTCCGGGAACGGAACATGACCGGATCACGCCCGTGGGCTTTCCGTTGCCTCACCCGGACCGCCGCCGCCGCCGCCATCGCCGGCGGCCTCGCCTGCCGAGAACCGCCCGAGCCGTCCTCCCCCCAGCTTTACGCCCTCGTCCTCGCCGAGGCTCGCGCCCGGCTGCACCTCGAAACGCCCGTCCGGATCCACCCCCTGCTCGCCATGCTCGAGCTCGACAACGGGCCCGCCGAAATCTCGCTGCTCCGCTTCAACGACTTCGACACCGCTACCGTCCCCGCGATCGTCGAGGCCGAGCCCGACGCCTACCGGCTTTGCTCCCCCGGCACCGCCGGCGGATGCAGCGTCCGGCCCGGCCAGACCGCACTCATCCTCTCCGATATCCTCGACCTCCGCGAGAACGGCCAGGCCGTCGTGCTCGTCCTGACCGACCGACGCCCCGACGCCGACGTGCTCCAGTACTGGGGTGCACGCGTCAAGCCGGGGCTCCGGGCCTGGGATGTCGTCGAGTTCCGGCGCTTCGGACGGTAGCCGACCTCAGCGCTCCAGCAGGTAGTAGCCACACCCGCCCGAGCGGACGAATTCCACCACCCGGTACCCACCGCCGAGGTACGCCTCGAACGCCTCGCGCGTCACCGCCCGCCACCGACGGGCCCGCGCCTCGTCCGCTCGCTTCAGCGCCTGGAGGTCCGCCGGAACCGCAACCGCGAGCACCGGCCCGCCGAGCCCGAGATCCGGCCCCGCGCAGTCTGGCATACCCGATCGGATATGCGGCGCGTTCACGACCGGGACGCCAGTCAGGATGGCGGCGGATGGGGTCGGGTCGGACCGGCTCAGGCGGCGCTCGACGCGGGGCTGGTCGAGCTCCCAGTCGATGATGAGCCGGTCGGTGCCGATGCCTTGGTGGAGGGTGGAGACGCCGTCGCCGTAGTAGTCCCGGACGTACTGTCGCGCGGTGCCGCCGAGGATGGAGAGGTTGAGGCGGGCGTTCCGGGCCTCGAGCGGCTCGAAGCTCCAGCGGGTGAGGTGGACGCCGCGGCCGAGGAGCCGTTCTCGCTGGTGCCGTTTGAGGGCCTGTCCGATTCCGCGATCGCGGGCGTCGGGGTGGACGGCGAGCATGTCGGACCAATGGATGGGTCGGCCATCGACCCAACCGGTGATGCCGAAGACGAATCCCAGGAGGCGGCTTTCGGGATCGAAGGCACCGGAGGCGATGCCGCCCATCTGCTGGGTGAGGCGGAGGATGGTGGGGGGAACGGCCTCGCCGAAACCGGCGCCCCAGGTGAGTTCCTGGAGGGCGACGCAGGCGCGGTACTCGTCCCAGCCGTCGAGAGGTCGGATCTCCAAGTCCGGCAAAGGATTCACGGAGTCTATCACGGCATTGTCGAAGGCTGGCCGGAGCTGGCAGATCGGGCCGTCCCGGGAGGTCCGGGCATCACAGCGTTTCCAGGAGCCGGGTGTAGAGACCGAGTCGGAAAGCGAGGTCCGACAGCAGTATGTGCTCGTCGGCGGAGTGCGCGCCGGCACCGCGCGGGCCGATGCCGTCGAGGACAGGCAGGCCCCAGGTCGCGATGATGGAGCCGTCGCTTCCGCCGCCGCTCATTCCCTCGCCGAACTGCACGCCGAACTCGGCGGCGAGCGAGCGGGTGTGTTCGAAGAGCGCGGCGACGGCGGGCGTGCGCTCGAGAGCGGGCCGGCTCTCGCTCCGGACGACGTCGAGTCGGGCGCCGGGGATTCGGGGCGGGAGGGCGTGCATGGCGCGATCGACGCGGTCGCTCTCCGCGGGGTCGGCGAAGCGGAGGTCGATGCTGGCCCAGGCGTGGGCGGCGACGACGTTGGACGCGGTGCCGCCGCCGATCTCGCCGATGTTGAGGGTGGTGCCGCGGGAGCGGTTGGCGAGGGCGAGGATGGCGCCGATCTGGTGGGTGAGCTCGGTGATGGCGCTGACGGCGGCGGGGTCGTCGTGGCCGGCGTGGGCGGCCCGTCCGTGGACCTTGAGCCGGTAGGTGGAAACGCCCTTCCGCCGGGTCTTCACGCCGCCGTCCGGCATGGACGGCTCCGGCACGACGGCGGCGAACGCGCCGCTGGCCGACTCCCGGAACAGGTCTCGCGCGCCGTGCGATCCGACTTCCTCGTCGCACGTGATGATGAAGCGGGTGGTCCGGCGCGGCCCGGAGCCCCGGCGCGTGACGACGGCGAGTGCTTCGAGCATGAGGGCGAGGCCGCCCTTCATGTCGTAGGTGCCAGGGCCCTCGACGCGGTCGTCCCGGACCCGGAACGGTTGAGTCTCGAGCGTGCCGACCGGGTGCACGGTGTCGATGTGGGCCAGCACGAGCTGCGGCGCCAGCCCGGCGTCGAGGCCGGGGATCGTCGCCCGCAGGTTCCGGCCGAACCCGGTGACCTCGAAGACCTCGACCGACGCGCCGAGCAGCCGGAATTCCTGTTCGAGCCGCTTCGCCAGCGCGTCGATGTTGGCCGCGTTCCGGCTCGGCGTCTCCAGCTCGATGTAGGGGCGCAGCCGGGCCAGTACGTGCCGTTCCGCTTCGGCCCTGGCGAACCCGAGGGTGCGTTCGAGCACCTCCTCCATGTCAGCCATCTGCCATTCCCCGTTTGCGATAGCTCGCGTCCAGAAGTTCGATCGGGTGCAGCACCGGCGTGTCGCGTCCCGCCGCGCGAAGGCCGGCCCCGATCTGCATCATGCACCCCGGATTGGGGGTGACGACGGCGTCGACGTCCGCCCCAATCGCTGACCGGACCTTGTCTTCCAGGATCCGGCCGCCAAGCTCCGGGTGCGCCATGCCCCACGTCCCCGCCCCACCACAGCACTCCTCGGCGCCTGCCAGCCAGACGATATCCAGGCCCGGCACCACAGCCAGGACATCGGTCGGCGCGCGCCCGAGGCCCTGGCCGTGGATCAGGTGGCAGGGGGCATCGTAGGCCACCCGCATCGGCAGCGGGCCGCCCGGGGTGGGACCCACTTCCAGCAGGAACTCGCTCACATCACGGACCCTGGCCGCTACCGCTTTCGCACGGTCCTCGAGCGGGTCGTCTTCGAATAGCTCGCCGTACGACTTCATGAACGCGCCGCATCCGGCCGCGTTCACGATAATGGCCGACGCGTCGACCGCGTCGAACGCCTCGATGTTGGCGCGGGCCAGCCGCCGGGCGCCCTCGAGGTCGCCCGAATGCGCGTGGAGCGCGCCACAGCAGCGCTGCCGGGGGACCTCGACGACACGGCAGCCGTTGACCCGCAACACGTGGTCCGTCGCGATGTTGACCCGTTTGTACAGGCTTTCCTGAACGCACCCGGACAGGACAGCGACGCGCCGGCCGGACGACGCGCCGGACGAGGCGCCGGCCGGGGCGCCGGCCAGCGCGGCCCGGGACTCCGCGGCCACCGCGTCGGTCGGCGATCCGCGGCCCGGCCGACCGGTGAAGGAACCGGTGGCCGCGGCGGCTGGCTTCGGATCCGCGGGAAGCCGACCGGAGGGCAGGTCGGCGGGCCGGGTCGCATCGAGCATGCGGAGCGCGAAACGCAGCCGGGCGGGCGCGATCGCGGCAAGCCGACGGGCCAGGCCACCGGCCCGGAGCAGCCGGCCGGCGAATCCGGCGATTCGGTTGAGCGCGGGGTTGCCGAAGACACGCAGCAGCAGCCGGTCGAGTCTGCGCGGTCTCGTGTGCTCGGCAATGGTGGCGCGGGCGCGCTCGAGCAGGTGGCCGTACTGCACGCCGGAGGGGCAGACCGGCTCGCAGGCGCGGCAGCCCAGGCAGCAGTCGATGTGGCGGGCGAACGCGGCGGAGTCGGGTTCGAGGCGACCCTCGACCACGGCGCGGATCAGGTAGATACGACCTCGCGGCGAGTCCGCCTCGTCGCTCAGACGCGTGTACGTCGGGCAGGCGTCCAGGCAGAACCCGCAGTGGACGCAGGCAAGGATGCGCGACTCCTCGCGCGCGAGTTCCGAAAACGCGCTCATCCGGGCCCGTCCGGATTCGGCAAGCCTACGGTCTCGAGGATGCCGGCCGGATCGAATACGCGGCGGATCCCGGAGGTCAGGCGCTCCAGCGCGGCGTCAGCCCCCGGCTCCGCGCCGGGCTCGCCCGCGTCGGCGGCAGCGGCCGCGGCCGGCACGGCCGGGCCGGGGACCGACGGGAAGACCAGCGGAACGACCGATCCGGATCCCATAAGTTCCTGTCGGACCTTGCGTAACCGGCTCCGAACCAGGTTGCCGTGGATGGGCGCGACCTGGTCCGACCAGATCCGGAGCATACCCGATCTCGCGTGGCCGGCGACCCGCCAACGGATCCCGAGTTCCGAATCCATCATGCTGTCGGACCGCAATTTGGCCGATATCGCGGAATGGCCGGTCAGAGTGGACGCCAGGCCGAGCAGCACGGGGAGCCGGTCCGGCAGTCCGGTCAGCCGGATCACGGCCGTGCCGGACGCCTCGAGCCGGGCCAGCCCCGACCAGAACGGCGCGGCGCGGTCCCCGGCGGCCAGCTCGGGACGGGAATCGAGCCCGCCCAGCCAGCGCGTGATGTGCGAGGCGAAGGTGTCGTTGCCGTGCCAGCGGACAGCGAGCAGCCAGCGTTCGAACCCGGTCAGCGTGGCGGCGGATCCGGGGTCGATCAGCTCGGCGGCGACGGGCCATCCCTCGCCGACATTCATGGCGGTTTCGGCCAGGACGGCGGGGTCGTCGGCGCGGAAGAAGGCGGTGATGTCGCGTTGCGGAAGGGGGCGGAGCCGGAGGGTGGCGCGGGTGATGAGGCCGAGCGCGCCGCGGCTGCCGACGGCGAGGCGGACGAGGTCGTAGCCGGCGACGTTCTTGACGACACGGCCGCCGAGGTCGAGGACGCGACCGTCGCCGGTGACGAGACGAAGCCCGAGGACGTGGTCACGGGGCGTGCCGTGGCCGAGGCGGAGCGGGCCCGCGGCGGCGGTCGCGATGGTGCCGCCGACGGTCGCGCGGTCGGTCGCGGGTGGCTGCACGGGGAAGAACTGGTCGCTGGCGCGGGCGGTCCGGTCGAGCTCGAGGAGTGTGGTACCGGCCCCGACCGCGATGGCGAGGTCATCGGGCTCGTACTCGATGACGCCGCGGAGCCGGTCGGTGGTGATCACGACGTCGGCGGCGGCGCGGGTGGCGGCGCAGAGCCAGGTGGCGGCGCCGGCGGGTCTGACGGTCCAGCCCCGCGCGGCGCAGAGGCGCATCGCGGCGGCGGCCTGATCGGCGTCGCGGGGCGCGACGACAGCGGTGGGCGGGTCTCCGTGGATGCGGAGGTCGGTTTCGGCGCCGGCCCGGACGGCGTCGGTGCCGAGCTCGGCGCGGAGCGTCTCAAGCATGGACGCCTTCGCGGGCGGCAGGGGGCGGCCCCGCGTCGTCGCCCGGCGGAATCACCTTGCCGGGATTGGCGAGACCGAGCGGGTCGAAGACGTGGCGGACGGCGCGCATGGCACCGAGCTCGGCGGGTCCGTAGATGAGGCCCATGTAGTCGCGCTTGTCGAGGCCGACGCCATGCTCGCCGGTGATGGTGCCGCCGGCCTCGACGCAGGCGAGCATGATCTCCTTCGAGGCGCGGGCGACGAGCTCGACGGTCTCGGGCTCGCGGCGATCGAAGAGGATCTTGGGGTGCAGGTTGCCGTCGCCGGCGTGGAACGTGTTGGAAACGCGGAGTCCGTAGCGGTCGGCGATCTCGTAGACGCGGGCCATGGTGGCGGGCAGCCGGCTGCGTGGCACGGTCGCGTCCTGCACGAGCAGGTCGGGCGCGAGTCGGCCCATGGCGCCGTAGGCCTTCTTGCGGGCGTGCCAGAGGCGGCTGCGCTCGGCCTCGGTCTCGGCGCGACGCACCTCGCGGGCGTGGTTCCGGGTGCAGATCGCGCGGGCGCGCTCGGCGTCTTCGGCGGGTCCGGCGGCGGGCCCGTCGAACTCGATGACGAGGGCGCCCTCGATGTCTGTGGGCATGCCGGCGCCGTAGGGGCTGCCCTCGACGGCGAGGATGGCCTGGCGGTCGACCATCTCGAGGGCGGCGGGAAGCAGGCCGGCGGCAATGATGGCGCTGACGGCGCGGCTGGCGTCGTTGACGTGGTCGAAGAGGGCGAGCAGCGTCTCGACGGCGTCGGGCAGCGGCGTGAGCCGGACCTCGATCGCGGTCGCGATGCCGAACGTGCCCTCACTGCCGATGAAGAGACCGAGCAGGTCGAGGCCAACGGTGTCGCGGTCGGCGCCGCCCAGGTGCACGGTCGAGCCATCGGTGAGCACGACATCGAGGCCGAGCACGTGGTTCATGGTGACGCCGTACTTCAGGCAGTGCGGCCCGCCCGAGTTCTCGGCGATGTTGCCGCCGATCGTGCACACGGGCTCGGAGCTGGGGTCGGGCGCGTAGCGGAGCCCGTGCGGCCGGGCGGCGGCGTTCAGCCGCGCGTTGACGACACCGGCCTCGACCCGCGCGACGCGATTCACCGGATCGAGCGAGAGGATCCGGTTCATGCGCGCGAGCGAGACCACGACGCCGTCGTCCAGCGCGATCGCGCCGCCGGAAAGGCCGGTGCCGGCACCGCGGGCGGCGAACGGGACCCCTGCCCGCGCCAGGCTGCGGACCGAGGCGACGACGGCGTCGTGCGTCCGCGGCAGCAGCACGGCGCGGGGCCGGGCCCGGTGCGCGGGCAGAGCGTCCGTCTCGTAGACGAGCAGCGCGTCCGGGTCCGTGATGATCGCGTCGTCACCGACTGCGTCGCGAAGCTCGCGTTCGAGCGCGGCCGGCAGCGGGTTCACGCGCGCACCCACCGCGATCCATCGTTCCGAACGTGGCCGCGCGATCGCAGGTAGTCTAGGTACGCACGGACGGCGGCGGTCGCGGCTGCCTCGAGACCGGGCGGCAAGGCCTCGCCGTACACCGCGGCCGCGATCTCGCGATCGGTGCGTCCGCCATCGACGAGCGCTTCGAGCACCTGCGCCTCCCGGTCCTCGCGGTGGCGAATGTACGCGTCGATCGCGGGACCGGGCGCCTCGAAAGATGGCCCGTGTGCCGGGTGGATGATGCCCGGCTCCAGCGCGCGGACGCGTTCGAGCGAAGCGAGATACTCCCCGAGGTCGCCCTCGGGCGGCGCGACCAGCGCCGTGTCGAGTCCACCCATCATGAGGTCGCCGCAGAAGACCGCGTCCGCCGCCGGCCAGTGGAAGCAGGTATGGTCGGGCGTGTGTCCGGGCGTGTGCAGCGCTATGAGCTCCCCGGCATCGGTGCTCACGGCCGCCCCGTCATCGAGCGTGCCGCGCGCGATGCCGAGGACGGGCGCGTCGACCCTCGCCGCGAGCCCGTCCGCGGCGGCCGCGTGGTCCGGGTGCCCGTGCGTCAGCAGGATCGCGGCGACGACACCCTCACCGATCGCGTCCGTGATCGCCTCGATGTGCGAGGGCAACGCCGGCCCCGGATCGATCACCGCAACGCGCCGTCCGCCGACGACGAACGTGCGGGTGCCATCGAGCGTCATGGGTGACGGGTTGGGGGCGACGAGGGCGTGGAACGTTCGCGGGCTCATACGGAGACCGGTGGCTGGTGGGGACCGGTACAATGCGGAACGGCGGGCGACGAGGGGCGGGCGACCCGGGGCGGGTCGTCGAGGCGGTGGGGTCGGGCCTCGCGGCTCATTCCCGCCGTTCGTCGCCCGCCTCTGAGACCCGCCATTCGTCGCCCGCCGTTCGTCGCCCGCCTCGTGTCGCCCGCCCTTCGTCCCCCGCCTTTCGTCGCCCGCCTTTTCCCCACCGAAAACGCTGCCCCCGGCCCGGTTTCCCGCCGCCACCGCTACGCCTGCCGATGCGCTACCGTTTCTCCGCCATGAAGACTTCGGCGAGCTTGTCGGCGACCAGCTCGATCGCCTCCTGATCCTTCGCATCGAACGCGGCATTTGCCTTGCTGTCGATGTCGATCTGGCCGAAGATCTCATCGCCGGCGCGGATCAGGATGACCAGCTCGGACTTCGTGCGCGGACTGCATGCGAGGTAGTTCTCGACCTGGGTCACGTCGGGCACGTTCTGGTTCGTCTTCTCGGCGACGGCGGTGCCGCAGATGCCGGAGCCGGCGGGGATCTTGGCGTGCTCGGTGGACTCGCCCATGTAGTTGTGGAGCCAGAGCTGGGCCTCTTCCGGGTTGAACAGGTAGACGCCGACGAAATTGAAATCGATGTCGGTCGCCTTGATCTTCTTGACCGTCTCGCGCAGGATCGCGTCGGAGAGGTAGCCCTCGTCGCGCATCTCCTGGATGCGCTTGATCATCATCGCTGCGTCGACCATTGAACCTCGTTCCTCACGGCTTGTTGGTGTGGACGGTCTGCGGCGTAGTCCACGCCAGCAGCCATTGCCAGAGCCCGCGTCGCGTCTCGGCGTCGGGCTCGTCGTAGAGGCGGCGGATCTCGCCACCCACGGTTTCATCCGCGTACAACCAGAATGTGATACTGCGGCACGGCCACGCGGCGGCCGCCCGCCCAGGACGCGATGGTCTCGACGCGCTGCACGTGCGTCGGCAACCGCGCCCGCTCCGCCTGCTTCGCGACCATCTCGAGGTACCGGCTCCAGTCGGACTCGGTCGGCGAGACGAGCCGCCAGTCGAGCCGGTCGTACTCCGTGAGCCGGCCGGGGTCCTCCTCGCGCGGGGCGAAGATGGTGTCGAGCCGGGGCAGCACCACCGCCCGGCGCGCGCCCGCGCGCACGCACTCGCACCATACGGCGACCTTGCCCTGGTACAGGTCCCACGGAATCTGGATGGGCACGGTCATGACACGTCCTCCAGCAGCACGGCGCGGACCGGCGAGCTGTCAGCCTCGACGAGGCGGAGCGGCAGCGCGACCAGTGTGTAGCGGCCGGGCTCGACGTCGTCGAGGACCAGGTTCTCGAGGATGGCGACGCCGCCATTCGCGAGCGCCCGGTGCGCCGTGAGCGTCTTCGAGTCGAACGGGTCCACGGACGGCGCGTCGGTCCCGACCAGCCTTATACCCGCGTCCCCCAGCCGTTGCGCCAGTTCGGGCGTGAGCGCGGCGAACCGGACGGGGAACGAAGCTGCCTCCCCGGCGGTCCGGGTGCGGAACAGGATGCGCTCGGCGCCGCCGAAGTCGAGACCTTCGAGGGCATCGACGTCGAGCGTGTCTCTGCCGCGGCCGTCGACCACGAGGGCCGGGCCGAGGAACGTCGAGAGATCCAACTCCGCGGGCCGGGCCCCGTCGTCGTCGCAATGGCGAGGCCCGTCGGCGTGAGTCCCGGCATGCACGCTCAGGGTAAGCGCGGCGACGTTGACCGAGTCACCGCGCCCCCGCGACATCGTCCAGTCGAGCCGGACCGGCTGGTCGCCGGGCCAGACGGGCGTGTCCGTCCCCAGCGGCTGGCTGATGTCGTGGATCCGCACGCTATCTCGGCACGAGGTCGGTGTCGGGGCCGAGCTCCTTGACGAACTCGGCGATGAGCCGGGCCGTGCGCTCGAGGTCGTCGAGGCTCACCATCTCGCTGGGCGAGTGCATGTAGCGGTTGGGCACCGAGATCAGCCCGGTCGCCACGCCCGCCCTAGAGATGTGGATCGCGTCCGCGTCCGTCGATGTGAAGCGGGGCGACGCGATCAGCGAGTGCGGGATCTCCGCCCGCGCCGCCACCGCGGCCAGCCGCTCGAACACCACGGGATGCGACGCGGAGCCACGGGCGAGCACGGGGCCGCCGCCCAGCTTGTGCTCGCCCAGCTCCTTCTTCTCGATGCCGGGCGCGTCCGTCGCGAACGTCACGTCCACGACGAGCGCGACCTGCGGGTCCACGCGGAACGCGCTGGTCCGCGCGCCGCCGCCGTGGTAGCCGATCTCCTCCTGCGCGGTCGCGACCGCGGCGACCGCGGCGGCCGGCTTGTCGGCCGCGATGATACGGAGCGCCTCGAGGATGACGAACGCGCCGATGCGGTTGTCGATCGAGCGGCTGGCGATGATGCCGTCGCCCATCTCGACGAGCCGGGCATCGATGACGCCGGGATCGCCGACGCGTACGCCCTTCTTCGTGGCGGCCTCGCGGTCCTTCGCCCCGATGTCGATCCAGAGGTCCGTGATCTTGGCCGCCTTGTCTCGCTCCTCCTGCTTCATCAGGTGGATCGGTTTCCGGCCGACCACGCCGACCAGGTCGCCCGTGGCGGTCAGCAGCCGGATCCGCTGCCCGACCAGGACCTGCGGGTCCCAGCCGCCGATGCCCTCGAAGTAGAGGAACCCGTTCTCATCGATGTGCGTGACCATCACGCCGATCTCGTCTATGTGGCCGGCGAGCATCACCCGGGGCGCGCCGCCCTCATTGATCCAGGCGATGGAGTTGCCGGATACGTCGGCATCGACGCGGTCGGCGAAGCTCGCGGCTTCCTCACGCCAGACGCGGGCGGCCCGCGCCTCGTGCCCACTCGGGGCGGGCGTGTCCAGCAGCCGCTTCAGGAAATCGAAGGACCGTTCTTCCACGATGTGATCGTTCCGTTTGCCGGGTTCCGGCATGCCGGTTGCACGACATGCCATTACGCGCGAGAACAGCGCGGAAAGATAATGGCGGACGGGAGGTGCGGGCCAGCCGGAGCGGGACGATCGGTTGGACCCGGCGCCGGCCGCCGGGTTATCATCGACCACGTGGCCGCCAGGACGGCGACCGCCGTGCCGCCCATCAGGGAAGCCCATGGAGCAGACGTACTTCCGGCGGGGCCTCGGTCTCAAGAAGGAGGTCGAGCCGGTCCTCGCGTCCGAGTACCACAGCGCGTTGGTGGACGAGATCCGCGCCCGTGGCTACACCGCCACGTTCGGCGACCTCTCGGTCCGGCTGGCCGAGGACTTCGGCTTTTGCTATGGCGTGGACCGGGCCGTCGACTACGCCTACCAGACGACGCACAAGTTCCCGGACCGCCGGATCTGGCTGGTGGGCGAGATCATCCACAACCCGCACGTGAACCGGCGCCTCCGCGAGTCCGGCGTCACCTTCCTGTATCCGGATGACGACGGCGCGTTCGACTTCTCGGGGATCACGCCCGACGACGTCGTAATCCTGCCCGCGTTCGGCGTCACGCTCCAGGACTTCGCGCGGCTGCGCGAGGTCGGCTGCATCCTGGTGGACACGACGTGCGGCTCCGTGCTGAACGTGTGGAAGCGGGTCGAGTCGTACGCCCGTGACGGGTTCACCGCGCTGATCCACGGCAAGTACTTCCACGAGGAGACGCGGGCGACGGCCTCGCAGGTCAACACGCACGCGCACGGCGCGTACCTCGTGGTCCGGGACATGGCCGAGGCGGAGCTGGTCATGGCCTGGATCGAGAACCGGTCAGACGCGCTCCCGCGCGACGCGTTCGTGGCGCATTTCCGGCAGAAGTCGAGTCCCGGGTTCGACCCGGACAAGGACCTCGAGCGGATCGGCGTCGCCAACCAGACGACCATGCTGGCGAGCGAATCGCTGGCGATCGCGCGCGCGGTCGGGCAGTGCCTGGCCCGGCGCTGGGGCGAGGCGGAGCTGCCCGCGCATTTCCGCTCGTTCGACACGATCTGTTCGGCGACGCAGGAACGGCAGGACGCGGTCCTCAAGATGATGCGGGATCCACCGGACGTGATGGTCGTGATCGGCGGCTACAACTCGTCGAACACGAACCACCTCGCCCACCTGTGCCGCGAGTACTCGCCGACCTACCACATCTCGGACTCGGTCTGCATCGATCCGGCCGCGGGCGTGATCCGGCACAAGCCGGAACTCGCGGCCGATGCGCCGGAGGTCGTGAGCGAGGACTGGCTCCCGGCCGGACCGCTGACCATTGGCCTGACCGCCGGCGCGTCGACCCCGAACAACAAGATCGGCGAGACCATCGCCCGGATCCTCGAGACGCGCGGCCTCGGCGCGTCCGGCCTGGCCCCGCCGGAGACCTGACGTGAACTGGCCGCGAACTCTCCTCCTCATGCTCCTGCTCGCGGGCCCCGGCTTCGTCCTTCTGCTGAGAAGGACGGCACAGCCGGCCGGCCTGGCGGGACCGGGACCCGTCGTCGCGGTAGCGCCGGCCGCGTCGCTCGACGGCATGCCACCGGCGGTGGCGCCGCCGTTGGCGGACACGGCTCCGGCAGACGCGGCTCCGGCCGCGGACTCGGCGGAGCCCGCGCCCGAGGACATGGGCCGTCGCATCCTCGTGTCCGTGAAGGACCGGCGGCTGTGGCTGGTGGATGGGACGGACACGTTGATGAGCGCGCCGGTCGCGGTCGGGATGGGGAAGGACTTCACGTACGACGGGCGGGACTACCATTTCGGCACACCGCGCGGCCGGCGGCAGGTGCTGGCAAAGGCGGCGGATCCGGTCTGGATCGTGCCCGAGTGGCACTACTACGAGAAGGCGGCGGCGATGGGCCTGTCGGAGGTCGTGCGGCTGAAGCCGGACGACCAGGTCGTGCTCTCGGACAGCAGCGTGCTCGAGGTCCGTGGTGACGAGGTCGGGCGGGTGAACCAGTTCGGCAACTTCGCGGCGTTCACGCCGGGCACCGAGATCATCTTCGATGACCGGATGTACATCCCGCCGACCAACACGGCGCAGCGGAAGGTGCCGGACGCGCTGGGCCCGTACAAGCTGGACACGGGCAACGGGTACCTGATCCACGGCACGCATCCGTACAACGAGCAAACGATCGGGGAGGCGGTGAGCCACGGTTGCGTGCGCATGAACAACGACGACCTCGCCCGGCTCTACCCGCAGGTGCCGCGAGGCACTCCCGTCATCATCTACTGACCGCACGGTCTCCCGGGAGCCCGGCCATGCCGCTCGACTTCACGCGCGCCGCACAGCTCTTCATGGGCTCGGAGGACGAACTGTCCCGCGCCCTCGGCATCCCGGTCGCGGACCTGCGCGCCCTGCGGGTCAATCCGCAACGCGCGAACGGCGAGATCCTGGCGAAGCTGGGCCGGGTCCTCGAGGAGCGGGGCAAGGGCATGGCGCGGGTGGGCGAGATGCTGCTCGAGGATCACGGCGGGGATCGGCCTCGGCCATAGGCGCGGGGCCGGCCGCCGCACCCGCGTGGGCGCGTCGAGTCCGGGAATCGTCAGCCGTTCAGCAGGTCGTCGAGCGTTTGCCGCAGCAGTGTGATGGCGGCGGCAGGGTCATCGCCGGTCTCGAATTTCCAGCCTCCGTGCCGCGAGAGCATGTGCACCGGCTCCGCGAACATCTCGCTCGCCGCATCCTGCGTCTGCGACCTGAGCAGCAGGCTTTCCAGCTCTTCCGCATCGAGCGCCGTGATGCGAGGCGCGCCTTCCGACCGTTCGACGATGCACACGCCGGCGCGTTGCGCGACGGGCAGGGTGGGCATCGCGCCGAGCTCGCGGACGTTGAGCACGATGCGCTCGCGGTGGGGCGCGCCGGTGCGCGGCGCGGCGATGGCGATGTCGGGGAAGAAGCGGGCGGCATTGGCGGGCAGCGAGATGAAGCCGGGCATGCCCCAGACGCGGAGCCGGGGCTCGAGCTGCACGTGGACGAGGTCCTCGCTCAGGATGCGGAACCCGTCGAGCGCGGCGGCGCAGGCGAGCGTGCTCCTGCCGGAGCCGGGCGGGCCGGCGAGCAGCATCACGATGTCCGCGTACTCGACGGCGGCGGCCCGGATCGGGATGCGGTCGGTGCCGATGAGTGAACCGAGCACGAGCGGCTCGAGGAAGTCGGCCCGGAAGGCGTGCCGGTCGGCGAGCGCGGCGGGCGTGGTGAAGAGGATCGCGTCGCGCCGCGCGGCATTGGCCACGCCCACGCTCGGACCGGCCCGGAGCACGAGCCGGTCGCGGTCGGGCCAGCGGTAGACGGGCGGCACGGCCCATTCCTCCTCATCGCCGGCCGCTTCCTCGCCTTCGACCCAGACGCGGAGCCGAGCCCGGTCGGTGGCCGAAACGAGGCGGGGCACGTGCTCGACGCCGCGCCATGCGGAGAACGCGTCGGCAGCGATGGCGATGGCGGTCGGGTCGTTGGCCTCGAAGCTCACGGAGATGCCGAGCACCGGGATGATCAGCCCGTGAACGGGCGGATCGTCGAGCGTCCGCCGGTCGTTTCTGCGCGTCTCGTCCATTCGCCGCCGTTCCGCGCGATCAGAGGGAACGAAGGAAGCGGAGCAGCACGGTGCGGCGGTCGGCGGGGAGCGCGCGCCAGGCGTCGCGCGATGCGGCCGACTCCCCGCCATGAGCCTCGATCGCGTCCTCGAGCCGGGCCGTGCGGCCGTCGTGCATGTACCGCGCACGATGGCGCAGACCCCAGAGCCGGGTGGTCAGGTACTCGGCGGGCGCGGCGTCCGGGCCACACACGTCGGCAAGGTCCGGACCCATGTCGTGGAGCAGCATGTCCGAGTAGAGGTGCGCGGTCTTGCGGTCGAGCGCGGCCACCTCGTTGTCGCCCGTGTGCATGGTCGGCGTGTGACACTTCGCGCAGCCGATCTCGACGAACGTCAGGCTGCCCTCGTCGATGCTGTCCTTGACCGCGCCGTGCGCCACTTCGCGGGCGGGCGGGGCGAGGAAGTGGACGTAGTCGGTCAGCAGGTCCATGCTGTGCGCATCGATCTCCGGCTCGGGCAACGGGTCCACGCCATCCGGCAGGTCGTGGCCGTCAGGCTTCTCCTCATGCGGATTCATGGGCGTGGTCAGGCCGAGCTCGAAGCGAAGCTCCATGTCGATGAAAGCGAGCGCGGTGGACTGCCCGGCCTTGCGTCCGAATCGGCCGAGCCGGCCGTCGGCGGTGCGTGCGGCACGACCCGAGATGCCGTCGCCATCCGCGTCATCGGGGTCGGCGCCGGCGAGGATCGTCGCCTCGGGAATCGCTTCGACCAGGCCGACGCCGAAGAGCGCGGGCGCCGTGAGGCGCGCCACCCCGGTCGCGTCCCGCGGAACCTGTTCCTGCGTGATGCCGTGCACGGCGAGCGCGGCCGTCGCCCGCTGCTGGATATTGTCGCCGCCCTCGGCCACGAGCAGGTCGCAGGTGTCGTTCTCGTACTTCGTCGCCTTCACCACGAGCACCCGGAAGCCGGCGCCGCCCGTGACCGGCACCTCGTGGCAATCGCTGCACCGCTCCGCGTTGTAGAGCGGACCGAGCCCTTCCCCGGGTGTAACGGGCCGCTCGAACTCGCCCTTGCCGATCAGGAACCGGCCGCGCTCCGCCTCGGTGAGCCCGGGCAGCGGTTCGCCCGGCTCGGCCGTGACCGTCGGCTCCGCGGACGGCTTGCAGGCCGCGAGCAGGATGGCGGCACAGAACCAGCATGTTCTCGGTCTCATCGTCACCTCGACTCGGCGGCCGCCGGGCGCGTCGGGCCGCGACGGCCTCGATGTAGCGGTCCACTCGCCACTTCGCCAGCCGGTCCCGGTCCGGGCCAACGGGAACGCGGGACAAGGTAGAGTGGCCATCCCGCCGGGGGAACCCGGTCCCGGTTCGGGAGGATTCCCCACAACTTTGCGGTCAATCCCGACACTATGGCGGACATTCAGCCGCGAACGTGCCGGCACACTTGCTGGAGCCAGGCCGGGCGTGCCTCGTGGTGCGTCTCGCTCCGACGATACCGCGGCCCGCCGGCGAACCGGTGAGTGTCGCTCCCGAAACCGATATGCCTTGCCATCACCTCCCGGAGGGGTCACGATGCATTCGTCCGGTCTCGACCGCGAAACGCTGGAGATGACGCTCGACGCGTTCCGCGATTTTGCCGGCAGTCGTCTTCCGCCCGAGCGGCTTCTGGAGCTCGATGAGACGGAGGAATTCCCGATCGGCCTGATCCGGGACCTGTGCGGCGAGGGTCTGGGCATCCAGCTGCTGTTCATCCCGGAGGAGTACGGCGGGATGGGTGGCGGCGCGTTCGACGTGTACCGGCTGTGCGAGGCGATGGCGCACGTGGACGTGGGCATCGCGACGGGCGTTCTGGCGACGTTTCTCGGGAGCGACCCGATCCGGGTGGGTGCGACGGCGGAGCAGAAGGCGCACTGGATGAGCCGGCTGGCGGAGGAAGGCCTGCTCATGGCGTACGCGGCGACGGAGCCGGAAGCGGGCAGCGACCTGGGCGCGTTGAAGACGGTGGCGGTCCGGGTCGAGGAGGAGGGCCGGCTTACGGGCTACCGGATCACGGGCAACAAGCAGTGGATCAGCAACGGCGGGTTCGCGGACCTGTACTCGGTGCTGGCGCGAGCGCCGGCGGGCCCGACGTGGTTCGTCGTCGAACGAGGTGCGGCGGGACTCGGCCACGGCAAGCCGGAGATCAAGCACGGGATCCGTTCGAGCAACACGGCGGCGGTCTCGTTCGAGGACGTGTTCGTGCCCATGGAGCAGCTGCTGGGCGGCGTCGAGGGCCAGGGCCTGGTGCAGGCGCAGCAGGTGTTCGGCTACACCCGGCTGATGGTGGCGGCGTTCGGGCTGGGCGCGGGCTGGGAGGCGCTTTCGCGCGCGATCGAATACTCGAAGACGCGCATCCAGGCGGGTGCTCCGCTGGCGGAGAAGCAGGGCTACACGCACAAGCTGATCGTGCCGCACGCGGTCCGGCTCGAGGCCGGCCGCGCGGTGATCGAGGAAACGGCGACGCGGCTCGACAGTGGCAACGAGGGCACGCTCAACACGGAGGGTGCGATCGCGAAGTACCTGTCGACGGAAGCCGGCAACGGCGCGGCGGACGCGGCCATCCAGGCGCTGGGCGGCTACGGCTACACGCACGAGTACATTGTCGAGAAGATCAAGCGCGATGTCCGCATCACCACGATCTACGAGGGCACGTCGGAGATCATGGAGATGACCATCAGCCGCGACCGCTGGCAGCTGCACCTCAAGACGCAGGGCCGGCACTATCATGGCGAGGCGGCGGCCATGGCATCGCTGCACGCGCGGCACGCGAACGTGGGCGCGGACATCGCCGCGCTCGCGCTGCACGTGCTGGCCGATGTCATGGAGAGCGCGCGCATCGGCCGGCTCACGCGGAACCAGCACGTGCTGCTCCGGCTGGGTGAGCTGATCGCGTACTCGGAGGGCGCGGCCGCACTCGCGCGCCGGGCCGCGCTGGCGGCGGAGGACGCGCTGCCGGAGAAGGCGGACCGCGGCTTCACAGCGAATACGCTGGCGGCGATGGCCCGGGTCAACGCGCGGGAAGCGCTGCTGCGGGCGGCGACGGAAGGCGCGCGCCTCGTGGTGGGCGCGGGCGCGGACGCGAACGGCGCCGGCCGCGTGTTGCGGAACGCCGAAGTGAACGCGTCGCTGGCCGGGTTGATGAATGACATGGATGCGGTGGCGGACGCGCTGTACGGCCGCGCGCCTGCCCATTCCTGAAGCATGAGCCACTGGACGGAACCGTGAGAGATACCGAGCACAGAGCCGTCGCGATCGTCGGGCTCGGCGCCACGTTGCCGGATGCGCCCGACGTGAACCGCTTCTGGTCGAACATCCAGAACGGCCGCTACAGCATTTCCGATGTCGACCCGGAACGCTGGGACCCCGCGCTCTACTACGACCCCGACCCGCGCGCGCCGGGCAAGAGCTACAGCAAGATCGGCGGCTGGGTCCGCGAGTGGGAGTGGGACCCGTTCAAGTGGAAGCTGCCGATCCCGCCGAAGGTGGCGGAGCGGATGGATATCGCGCAGCGCTGGGCGGTCGGCTGCACGCGCGCCGCGCTCGCCGACTACGGCTACCCGTCCCGCCCGCTGAACGAGGAGCGGACCGCGGTCATCCTCGGCAGCGCGATGGGCGGCGAGATGCACTACCTCACGGCGCTGAGGATCTTCTATCCCGAGGTCGCGCGCAGTCTCAAGGACTCACCCAGCTTCGCCTCGCTGCCGCGCGAGGTGCAGGACGCGGTGCGCGCGGAGACGCGGCTCGGCTTCGAGACGGTCGCGCCCGAGATCACGGAAGACACGATGCCGGGTGAGCTGTCGAACGTGGTCGCCGGCCGGATCGCGAACCTGTTCAACCTGCGCGGCCCGAACTACGTCACGGATGCGGCGTGCGCATCGGCGATGGCCGCGATGAGCGCGGCGATCGAGGGGCTGGTCCAGGGCCATTTCGACGCGGTGATCTCGGGCGGCATCGACCGCAACATGGGCCCGACGTCGTACGTGAAGTTCTGCAAGATCGGCGCGCTCTCGGCGACCGGCACGCGGCCGTACGCGGATGGCGCGGACGGCTTCGTGATGGGCGAGGGCGCGGCGCTTTTCCTGCTCAAGCGGTTGGCCGATGCCGAGCGGGATGGCGACCGCATCTACGCGGTGATCCGCGGCTTCGGCGGCGCCAGCGATGGCAGGGGCAAGGGCATCACGGCGCCCAACCCGGTCGGGCAGCGGCTCGCCGTGCAGCGCGGCTGGGAGAACGCCGGCCTCTCGCCGGTCACGGCCTCGTTCATCGAGGGGCACGGCACCTCGACGCGGGTCGGTGACGTGATCGAGGCGCAGGGGCTGATGGACGTGCTGGGTGGTGCGGGCGCGAAGCCGCACAGCGTGCGGCTCGGCTCGGTGAAGTCGAACCTCGGCCACTTGAAGGGCGCGGCCGGCGCGGCCGGCCTGCTCAAGGCATCGCTCGCGCTGCACCACAAGCGCGTCCCGCCCAGCCTGAACTTCGAGCGGCCCAACCCGAGCATCGACTTCGCCAACAGCCCGTTCTACGTGAACTCCGAGCTGCAGGAGTGGGAGACGCCGGAGTGCGGCGTACGGCGCGTGGGCGTGAGCGCGTTCGGCTTCGGCGGCACCAACTTCCACGCGGTGCTCGAGGAGTACGTCCCCGGCATGCTCGACGGCCGGCGCATCTTCGCGAGCGGCGCGATGGCCGAAGTGCCCGGGGGGAACGGTGGAGCGGCCGCGGCCTCGGACCCGGCGCCCGTTGCCGAGACGTTGAAGCCGCCGCCATCGGGGCTGGTGGTCGTGGGCGCCGCAACGGTGGCGGAGCTGCGCGCACGACTGCGGGACCTGCGGGAAACGACCGGCATGGGCGAAACGCCGTTCCGCGAGGCGCCGCTCCGGAGCGACATCGAGGCGGCCGAACGGGTCGCGCTCGACTACGAGGGTGCGGCGGAGCTGGCGCAGAAGCTGGACAAGGCGCTGGGCGCCCTCGAGAAGGACGAGCCGAAGCGCTGGCAGCTGCTCGCGTCGCAGGGGATCTTCCGCGGCCGCGGCGCGCCCGCGAAGGTCGCGTTCCTCAGCACCGGCCAGGGCTCGCAGTACCCCAACATGCTGGCCGACCTGCGCAGCGCGGAGCCGATCGTGGCGCAGGTCTTCGAGGAAGCGGATGCCGTGATGACGCCGCTCCTCGACAAGCCGCTGAGCGAGTACATCTTCGTCGATCCCGCGGACAAGGACGCGCTCGCCGCGGCCGAGGAATCGCTCCGCAACACGACCATCACGCAGCCGGCCGTGCTCGCCGTCGATACCGCGCTCGCGCGCCTGCTCGGCGCGTACGGCATGAAGCCCGACATGGTGATGGGCCACAGCCTGGGCGAGTACGGCGCGCTCGTGACCGCCGGCGCGCTCGACTTCGCGCACGCGCTCGAAGCCGTGTCGGCGCGCGGCCGCGAGATGGAACGCGTGTCCGTCGGCGACAACGGCGCGATGGCCGCCGTGTCCGCCCCCATCGAGAAAATCGAGGCGGTGCTGGCCGGCATCGACGGCTACGTCGTGATCGCCAACATCAACAGCCGCAGCCAGGCCGTGATCGGCGGCGAGTCCGAAGCCGTCGAGGCCGCCATCGCCGCGCTCAAGGAAAATGGCATGCGCTCCGTGCCGCTCTCCGTGAGCCACGCGTTCCACACCCGCATCGTCGCGCCCGCCAGCACGCCGCTCAGCGACGTGCTGCGCCGGCTCGAGCTGCGCCCCCCCGTGCTGCCCGTCATCTCGAACGTGACCGGCGAGTTCTATCCCGCGGGCGAGGGCTCGCAGGAAACGGCGCTCGATCTGCTCGGAAGGCAGGTCGCCGAACCCGTACAGTTCGTCAAGGGTCTCGAGACGCTGTACGACGCCGGCGTCCGCGTGTTCGTCGAGGTCGGCCCCAAGCGCGCCCTGACCGGTTTCGTGCAGGACGTGCTCGGTGACCGCCCCGACGCGCTGCCGCTCTACACCAACCACCCGCGCCTCGGCGACGCCGCATCCGTCAATCGCTGCCTCTGCGGCCTCTACGCCGCCGGCCACGGCGCCGCCCGCGCCGACACCGCCCCCGTCGCCGACACGAAAACCGTCGCGCCCGCGCCCGCAACGATGAAGCCCGCCCCCGTAACGATGTCCGCACCCGCTCCCGCTCCCGCACCCGCGGCCGCGAAGCCGGCCGCCTCCCCGCTCCCGCCACCTCCCGCCTCCGCTCCCACAGCGGCGGCGCCAGCCGACGCTGTCCTCGCCGCCGCCCGCCTGCTCGCCGACTTCCTCGAGCGCGGCCTCGGCATCCCGTCCGGCAGCGGATCCGCCCCCGCTCCCGCCGCACCCGCCAACGCACCCGCAAACGCCTCCGCCTCCGCTCCCGCCACCCGCGTCGTCATCAGCGGCGCCGGCCTCGGTCTGCCCGGCACGGAGCGAGTGTTCGACGACTCGAACCTGATCCGCGTGATGAACGGCGAGGTCCTGATCGAGGCGGTGCCACCGGCGCAGCAGCAGGGCATGGTGGACATGCGTGTGACGCGGCTGATCAAGCGGGCGGAAGGCGATCCCACGTTCGAGGCGATCGCTGACACCGCGGACGTGATCAAGCTCGCCGGCCGTGCCGGGCAGTTCGACCTGGCCGCCGAGTTCGGCGTGAGTCCCGAGCGGGACGCCGCGTTCGACACGGCGACGCGCCTGGCCATCGGTGCCGGGCTCGATGCGCTTCGTGACGCCGGGATTCCACTCGTGCTGCACTATCGGACGACGACGCGCGGCACGTACCTGCCCGAGCGCTGGCGCCTTCCCGATTCGATGCAGGATGACACGGGCGTGATCTTCGGCTCCGCGTTCCCGGGCGTGGAGTCGGTGCTGCACGACGCGGCCGGATTCTACACGGATCGCGCGCGCCGTGAGGAGCTGTCCGGACTGGAAGCGCTACGCTCGAAGGTGGCCGGCGGCGGCGCTGGCGCGCAGGCCCTGGCCGCGTTCGACGAGCGCATCGCGACGCTCCGCGCTTCGATCGAACGCGACGAGTTCACCTTCAACCGTCGCTTTCTGTTCCGCATCCTCGCCATGGGGCACTCGCAGTTCGCCGAAGAGATCGGCGCGCGCGGGCCCAACACGCAGGTCAATGCCGCCTGCGCCACCACGACCCTCGCCGTCGGCCTGGCCGAAGACTGGATCCGCGCGGGCCGTTGCCGTCGTGTGATCGTCATCGCCGGTGACGATGTCACGCGCGACGGCATGATGGAGTGGTTCGGCGCCGGCTTCCTCGCCTCGGGTGTGGCCGCCACGGACGCGGCCGTCGAGGACGCGGCACTTCCCTTCGACCGCCGCCGGCACGGCATGCTCACCGGGATGGGCGCCGCCGCGCTCGTGATCGAGGATGCGGATGCGGCGGCCGAGCGCGGCATCCGCCCCATCTGCGAGGTGATGGCAACCGTCACGGCGAACAGCGCGTTCCACGGCACCCGCCTCGATGTGGAGCATATCGGCGAAGTCATGGAGAACGTGGTCTCGATCGCCGAGCGACGCTGGAACGTCCGCCGCGAGGAGTTGGCACCGGAGACGGTGTTCGTCTCGCACGAGACGTACACGCCCGCCCGGGGCGGGAGCGCGTCCGCCGAGGTGTACGCGCTGCGCAAGGTGTTCGGCGCCCACGCCGACGACATCGTGATCGCGAACACCAAGGGCTACACCGGCCACCCGATGGCCGTCGGTATCGAGGACGTCATGGCCGTCCGTATCCTCGAGACCGGCATTGTGCCGCCCGTCCCCAACCTGCGCGAGATCGACCCCGAGCTCGGCAATCTCAACCTGTCGCGCGGCGGACCGTACCCCGTGCGCTACGCGCTCCGGCTCGGCGCCGGATTCGGCTCGCAGATCAGCATGTCGCTGCTCCGCTGGATCGCGCCGCCCGACGGCCGCCGCGTTCCGCTCGACGGCCTCGGCTTCGCCTCACGCGTCGCCGCGCCCGCGAACTTCCAGGCGTGGCTCGCCCGGGTCAGCGGCTATCCCGTGCCCGAGCTCGAGGTCGACCACCACCGGCTGCGCATCAAGGACCAGGGCCCGCCCGCCGTGCAGCCCCGCTCCGCCCTGCCCGTGACCGCATCGTTCAGCGAGCCCGCACCGGCCGCCATCGCGCCCGCGCCCGCCGCGCCTGCACCCTACGTCTCCGCACCCGCTCCCGCCGCCCCCGCTCCCGCTCCCGAGAACGCTTCCGCCTCCGCTCCCGCCCCCCGCGACGCGGACACGGACGCGGCCGGGCGCAGCACGGCCACGATCCGCGACCGCGTCCTCGCCATTGTCGCCGAGCAGACCGGCTACCCGACCGAGATGCTCGACCTCGACCTCGACCTCGAGGCCGACCTCGGCGTCGACACCGTGAAGCAGGCCGAGACGTTCGCCGCCGTGAGAGCCGCCTACGGTCTCGAGCGCGACGAGTCGATGAAGCTCCGCGACTACCCGACCCTGAATCACGTCGTCCAGTTCGTCCTGGAGCGTCTCCCCGCGGGATCCGTTCCCGCTCCCGCCGCGCCCGCACCCGCTCCCGCGAACGCCTCCGCCTCCGCTCCCGAGGACGCGATCCGTGATCGCGTCCTGTCCATTGTGGCCGAGCAGACCGGCTATCCGACCGAGATGCTCGACATGGACCTCGACCTCGAGGCCGACCTCGGCGTCGACACCGTGAAGCAGGCCGAGACGTTCGCCGCCGTGAGAGCCGCCTACGGTCTCGAGCGCGACGAGTCGATGAAGCTCCGCGACTACCCGACCCTGAATCACGTCGTCCAGTTCGTCCTGGAGCGTCTCCCCGCGGGATCCGCTCCCGCCCCCGCTCCCGCCGCCCCCGCTCCCGCACCCGGGAACGCTTCCGCCTCCGCCCCCGCCGCCCGCGACGCGGTCGCGGATGCGGCCGGGCGCAGCACGGCCGCGATCCGCGAACGCGTCCTGTCCATCGTGGCCGAGCAGACCGGCTATCCGCCCGACATGCTGGACATGGATCTGGACCTCGAAGCGGATCTCGGCGTCGACACCGTCAAGCAGGCCGAAACCTTTGCGGCGGTACGTGCTGCCTACGACCTCGAGCGCGACGAGTCGATGAAGCTCCGCGACTATCCGACGCTCAACCACGTCGTCCAATTCGTCCTTGAACGCCTGCCCGAAGAGGCAGCGGAACCCGCGCCCGCACCCGGTCCCGCGAACGCTTCCGCCTCCGAGCCCGCGTTCGTTCCGACTCCCGCGCCAGCCGCTCCACGCCGGATTCCTCATCCGACCCCGCGGCCACCGGTCGAACTCTGCAAACCGACTGGAGTCGCATTGGCGGCTGGCGCTCACCTTCTCCTGATGCCCGATGGCGGCGGTGTGGGCCGCGCGCTCGCGGAACGGCTCGCGAAGCGGGGCATCGATGTGCTGGAACTCGATCCGTCGCAGGACGCCGCGGCCATGCTGGAGACCGTTCATGTCTGGCTGGACGGCGGCGTCCTCGACGGGATCTACTGGCTGCCCGCGCTGGACGCGGACGTGCCGCTCGCCGATCTCGATCTGGGCGGCTGGCGCGCCGCGCTCGACCTGCGCGTGAAGCGGCTCTACACGCTCGCCCGCTCGCTGTACGACCAGTACGCGAGGCCGGGCACGTTCCTCATCGCCGGTACGCGGTTGGGCGGCCTGCACGGGTACGACGAGGCGGGTGCGCTCAATCCGATGGGCGGCGCGGTGAGCGGGTTCGTGAAGGCGTTCGCACGCGAGCGGCCGGACGCGCTCTGCAAGGTCGTCGACTTCGAGCCGAGCCGGAAGACGGCCGCGCTCGCGGACCTGCTCATCGATGAGACGTTGCGCGACCCGGGCGTAGTCGAGGTCGGCATCCGCGATGACCTTCGCTGGAGCATCGCGCTACGCGCCGAGACGCTCGCCGACCGGACCGACGGTGTGACGCTATCGCCGGATTCCGTGTGTGCCGTGACGGGCGCGGCGGGCAGCATTGTGAGCGCGATCGTACAGGACCTCGCCCGGGCGGCGGGTGGCGGCACGTTCCACCTGCTCGACCTGGCCGCGGAGCCCGACCCGGATGATCCGGACATCGCGCGTTTCGAGAGTGATCGCGACGGGCTCCGCCGCGACATCTTCGAGCGCATGAAGGCGGCGGGCGAGCGGGCGACGCCCGCGCTGGTCGAGCGTGAGATCGCGGGCATCGAGCGGATGCACGAAGCGCTGGCCGCGATCCGCGCCATCCGCGCCGCGGGCGGCACCGCCGTGTACCACTCGCTCGACCTGCGCGATGCGGATGCGGTCGGCCTCGCCATCGGCCGCGTCCGCGAGGATGCGGGCCGCATCGACCTGCTCGTGCACGCGGCCGGTCTCGAGATCAGCCGGTTCCTGCCGGACAAGGAGCCGGCGGAGTTCGACCGCGTCTTCGACGTGAAGGCGGACGGCTGGTTCAACCTGGTGCGTTCGGCGGCGGACCTGCCGATCGGCGCCGTCGTCGCGTTCAGCTCGATCGCCGGCCGTTTCGGCAACGGCGGGCAGACGGACTACAGCGCCGCGAACGACCTGCTCTGCAAGAGCGTGTCGGGGCTGCGCACGGCGCGGCCCGGTACGCGCGGCCTCGCCATCGACTGGACGGCGTGGGGCGGGATCGGCATGGCGACGCGCGGCTCGATCCCGAAGATGATGGAGGCCGCGGGCATCGACATGCTCTCGCCCGAATCCGGGATCCCGGTCGTACGACGCGAGATCGCCAGTGCCGGTGGCCCGAGTGAAGTCGTGATCGCCGGCGCGCTCGGCGCGATGCTCACCGAGCGTGATCCGACGGGCGGTCTCGATGCGGATGGGCTGTCGGCCGCGGTGCACGGCCCGATGATCGGACGCGTCATCGGCATGAGCCAGGCTGACGGCCTTGTCGTCGAGACCGAGCTGGATCCCGCGCGCCAGCCGTTCCTCTTCGACCACCAGATCGACGGCACGCCGGTGCTGCCCGGCGTGATGGGTGTCGAGGCATTCGCGGAGCTGGCGCGGCTGCTCTTCCCCGGCCATGCGATCGACGCGATCGAGGACGTGCAGTTCCTCGCGCCGTTCAAGTTCTATCGCGCACAGCCGCGCACGGTCCGGTTGCAGGCGCGGTTCGACCGTGACCGTGAGGCCATCGTCGCGGACTGCGCATTGTTCGGCAGCCGCGTGCTGCCGGGCCAGGACGAGCCGCAGGTGACGGAGCACTTCACGGCGCGGGTGCGGCTCTCGCCCGTTGCGGAGCGCGCGTCGGAAACGGCCGCAATCCCGGCCTCGAGCGGCAGCATGGCCGGCGCGTCCGACATCTACCGCATCTATTTCCACGGCCCCGCGTACCAGGTGATCGGCAACGCGTGGATCGATGGCGGCCAGGTCGTGACCGGCCGCATGGCGGGCGCGCTGCCGCCCAACCACGAGCCGATCGAGCTGCCGCTGGCCGCCGCGCCACGCCACGTCGAGGCCTGCTTCCAGACGGCGGGACTCCACGAGCTGGCGACGGCCGGTACGCTCGGCCTCCCGCTCGCGGTGAGCCGGATCCGGACACTCGCCACGCCGCCGGCGGAAGGTTGCCACATCCTCGTTCGCCCGCGTCCCGATGGCGGGTACGACGCTGACGTCGTGGACGACGCGGGCAACGTCTGTGTGCAGCTCGAGCGGTACCGGACCGTCGCGCTGCCGGGCGGCCCGGACGCCGACGCCCTGGCCGCGCTCCGGACGGGTCTAGGCGGAAGCGTCGCCTGACGGAACCGCGGGCCGCGCGACCGGTTGGCCCGCGGCCGCGGTTGTGCCATCATTCGCCCCGGCCCGGCACCGGGAGGCGAGGGGCATGAATCGAGGCAGCGTGCGCCTGCTCATCCGGCAGGCGGCGGACGTACCCGCGGGAGAGGACGCCTGGCTCGCGCCGGCCGAACGGGCGGAGCTCGCGCGATTCCGCATCGACAAGCGCCGCAACGAATGGCGGCTCGGCCGCTGGACCGCGAAGCACCTGCTCGCCTCCGAGCTTCAACTCGACCGCGCAACAATGACGCTCGCCCGCATCGAGGTGCACGCCGCCGCGGACGGCGCGCCCGAGCCGTTTCTCGACGCGAGCCCGCTCGACCTCTCGCTCTCGCTCAGCCACAGCGCCGGAACCGCCGTCGCCGCGCTCGCGGACGCCGGCACCGCGCTCGGCTGCGACATCGAGTTGATCCGCGCGCTGCGACGCGGCACGGTCGAGCGCCACTTCACGGCCGCCGAGCGCTCGATGCTCGAGAACGTCGAGCCGCACGACTGGGCGGTGCGCGGCACGCTGATCTGGACCGCGAAGGAGAGCGCGCTGAAGGCGCTCCGGGAGGGGCTCCGCATCGACACGCGTGCCGTCGAGGTCACGACCTCGTTCGACGGACCGGCCGGCCGCTGGCGCGCCGTCTCGATCACGCACCTGCCCGACGCCCGCGCCTTCCACGGCTGGTGGCGCCGGCTCGGCGACTTCATCCTCAGCGTCGCGGCGGATCCCGCGGCCGACGCCCCCCGCGACCAGCACCTCTGAGCCGTCGCCGCAGCAACGCGGGACCGGCAGTCATCTCAGGATGCGGGCGCCTCCCCGGCCGGCAGCGGTGTCTGCTGGTGGAAGGCCATTTTCCATGCGTCCTCCCGTCGGACGTATGCGCTGCTGATCAGCGCCTCGTACCGGCCCGCCCCTTCACGAGTCGCCGACGCGCGATACGTCAGGATCGCGACACCGTCGACTGGACGGATCAGGCCGACCGGGACGATCGAAAGATCCCGCCAGCGTGGCGCTCCCTCGACCGTGCCCGCGACCTGGTCGCGCGTCATGACGCCCGCCATCTGCGTGAACGCGATCATGCAGTCGTCGTCGAGGTGCCGGCGGAACACGGCCGCATCCCCCGCCCAGAGCTCCTCTTCGATCCGGATCAGATCCTCCTGCAACGCCATTCCGATTCCTCCCGGCTGGATGCACACCAGCGCGCGTCGGGGTTCCACCCCGGACGCGACGCGCCTACCTTCGAATATTCGCCACTATCCTCCGAACCGGCAGGTCCATGCTATGAGATTCGGCATCCTCGGTTCCGGCAACGTCGGAAGAACGCTTGGTGGCAAGCTCATCCTCAACGGCCACGACGTGATGCTCGGCACACGCGACCCCGCGAAGCTCGCCGACTGGCTCGCCGCCGAGGGCAAGGGCGGCCGCGCCGGCTCGTTCGCGGAAGCGGCCGCGCACGGCGAAATGGTGTTCAACGCGACGGCGGGCAGCGCATCGCTCGAGGCGCTCGCGATGGCCGGCGCCGACAACCTCGGCGCCAAGGTCCTGGTCGATGTCGCGAACCCGCTCGACTTCTCGAAGGGCATGCCGCCCTCGCTCACCGTCTGCAACACGGACTCGCTCGGGGAGCGTATCCAGGCCGCGTTCCCCGACGCCCGCGTGGTCAAGGCGCTCAACACGGTGAATACCACCGTGATGGTCGACCCGCAGGGCGTCGCCGACGGCGATCACCACCTCTTCGTCTGCGGGAACGACGCGGATGCGAAGGCAGGCGTCACTCGGTTGCTGCGCGATGACTTCGGCTGGAAGCACATTATCGACCTGGGCGACATCACGGGCGCACGCGGCACCGAGATGTACCTGCCCATTTGGATCCGGCTGATGGGCACGCTCGGCACGCCGCGCTTCAACATCCGGATCATGCGATGAGACGCGCGAGTACGCTCCCCGCGCACGGCATCATCGCCGCGCTGCTCGCCGCGCCTGCCGGCGCCGGCGCGCAGTCCCCGGTCCCACCGGACTCCGCCGTCCGCGTCATCCTCGAGCAGCGTGTCGCGTCGGGCCGGAGTATCGGGATCGTGGTCGGACTGCGCGCGCCGGACGGCACGACCCGTTTCTTCGTGGCCGGCGAGGCCGGCCCGGGCCGGCCGCCGCTCGACCGAAACAGCGTCTTCGAGATCGGCTCGGTCACCAAGGTCTTCACCGGAACGCTGCTCGCCCAAATGTCTCTCACGGGCGACGTCGCGCTCGACGATCCGGTGCAGAAGTACCTGCCCGCGGGCGTGACCATGCCATCGCGGAACGGCATCGCCATCACGCTCGCGCATCTGGCGACGCAGTCGTCCGGGCTGCCGCGGTTGCCGACCAACTTCCAGCCGGCGAACATGGCCGACCCGTACGCGGATTACACGCCGGAGAAGCTGTACGAGTTCCTGTCCGGTTACACGCTGACGCGGGATCCGGGCGCGCAGTACGAGTACTCGAATGTCGGTGTCGGCCTGCTCGGCCACGTCCTCGCGCTCGCGGCCGGCCGGTCGTACGGCGACCTCGTGAAGCAGCGCATCCTCGACCCGCTCGACATGACGCACACCAGCATCGCGTTGACACCGTGGATGCGTGACCGTCTCGTCGCCGGCCACAACGCGCTCGGCGACACCGTCCCGCTCTGGGACATGGGCGCGCTCGCGGGCGCGGGCGCGCTGCGCTCCGACGCCGAAGACATGCTCGCGTTCATCGCGGCCAACGTCGACCCGGACACGAGCCTGCTCGGCCGCGCGCTGGCGCTGGCGCACGAACCGCGCGCGCAAGCCGGCTCACCCGCGATGTCGATCGGCCTCGCCTGGCACCGACTGAATCTCGACGGCGACACCATTGTCTGGCACAACGGCGGCACCGCCGGGTTCCGCACCTTCGTGGGGTTCCGGCCGTCCAGCCACACCGGCATCGTCGTCCTCACGAACTCGGGCGGCCAGGGCTCGGACGACATCGGGTTCCACCTGCTGAACCCGGCGTTCCCGCTCGAACGGATCGAAGCCGGAGACACGCGGAGGCCTCATGAGTGATGCGCATTCGATCGACTCGCCCGCACCACTTCAGTCGCTGATCGACTACCAGCCGGATTCCGTCGTGAGCCGCGTGCTGCTCAAGTCACCGGCGGGCACCGTCACGCTGTTCGCGTTCGACGAGGGACAGGGCCTGAGCGAGCACACCGCGCCGTTCGATGCGCTCGTCCAGGTGCTGGATGGGACTGCCGGCATCACCGTCGGCGGCGTCTCGCACGACGTGACCGCCGGACACGTGATCCGATTGCCCGGGGGCGTGCCTCACGCCGTCGAAGCGACCACGTCCTTCCGGATGCTGCTCACGATGATCCGGGCGAAGAGCGGCTAGGACCGGCGCCGTCGCTTCGAGTCCAGGTCTGGTTCCCGGTATTGATATCCGGAAACACGCCGTCCGGATCGATGCGCACCGCCGTAACGCCCGGCCGCGCCGCGACCCGAATGGTGGTCGCCCGCGCCCCCGTCAGCCAGATATCGACCGGCACGGTCACGCGTTGCACGCTGCCATCCGCGCGCGTGACCGCGAGCAGCACCGGCATTGGCGCGACGCCGTGGTCGCCGATGGTAATCGCCACGGAATCGCCCACCGTGGTCACGGACTCGATGGCCTGGTCGAGCGGCCACGTCTCGTAGAACCACGTCCGCCAGAACCACGACAGGTCGCGGCCGGCCGCCGCGGACATCGCGTTGAAGAAGTCGTACGGCTGCGGGTGCCGCCCGACCCACTGGCGGCCATAGTCGACGAACGCGCGGTGAAATGTCTCGTCACCCATCAGGCCGCGCAGCGCGACCAGCACCTGAGACGTCTTGTTGTACAGCATGGTGAAGTACAGGTCCTGCGGGTACTCGTCGCCCGGCAGCATGAGCGGCGCCTCCTCGCCGGCGCGCGCGTTGCGCAGGTACGCGCCACGCTGGCCGGGCTCGGAGTCGTTGGGCCGGCCACCGCGGCGCGGCTCGCCGTAGAGCACGCGCATGGCCTGCGCGACGTCGAACTGCGTGAAGCCCTCGTCCATCCAGGGGAAGCGCGTCTCGTTCGAGCCGACCTGCATCGGGAACCACATGTGGCCGGTCTCGTGCATCAGGTCGCCGGCAAGCGAGAGCGTGTCGGCCCACGGCGTCATGAGCGTCATCATCGGGTACTCCATGCCGCCGCTGTTGAGCACGCCTTCCATCGACGTCATGGTCGGCCACGGATAGGGCCAGAGGTACGCCGAAAGCTGCTCGATGGCATCGCGCGTGAAGCGGGCACCACCGATCCGCCACGCGCGAGCCGGCTCGGTCAGCCGGAAGAAGCTGTGGATGTCCACGGTGTCGCGGCCGCCGCCCGCGCGGGCGATGAGCGCGCGCGTCGCGTCCCAGGCGTACTCGTCGCTCGTGCCCCACGAGAAGTCGCGAACGTCCGCGGCGGTGAAGTGCCAGAGCGTGGTGGCGCCGGTGCCGGCGAAGACGCGCGCGGCGTCGTTGCCGCCCGGCGTGAGCATGCGCACGACGTGGCCGGACCGGCGCGCGACGGCGAGGCTGTCGCGCGCGGCGGTCGTGAAAATGTCGACGCCGTTCCGGAGCGACCCGGTCGCGCCGACGACCCAGCCGTGCGGCACGGTGATGCGGACGTCGTAGTCGGCGGGGTCCATGTAGAACTCGGCTTCGAGCTGGTACGGGTCCGCGACCCAGCCGTCCACGTCGTCGTACACCGCGACCTGCGGATACCAGTAGCCCATGAACCAGACGTTGCCCTCCCGGCCCTCGCGCCCATCCGCGGGCGCGGGCGGCGGCGTGTACGACCACTCGAACGCGAGGCGCACGCTGTCGCCCGGCAGCAGTGGCGATGCGAGCGGGATCGTCATCACGGTGCCATTGACCGCGTACTGGCCGGGACGCGGCATCCGGCGCGGCGCGGCGGTGATGGGCATCGCCGGGTTGCGGTCGGGCACGGACACGATGTCCTGTCCGCCGATGGCGACGCGGCCAAGTGAGACGCCGCCGGTGATGGGCGCGGCCTGCCGGCGCGGCGTGCCCTCCGCGAACACGTTCTGGCGCAGGTGCACCATGATCGTGCGGAGCGAGTCCGGCGAGTGGTTCAGGTAGGTGACGGTCTCGCGGCCGGTGACCCGGCTCCGCGCCGGGTCGAGCGCGACGTCGATCGAGTAGCGCGCGTGCTGGACCCAGTTCGCGGGACCGGGCTGGCCGGTGCGCGTGCGCGTGCCACGATCGACCGCGCGCGTGAAGCCGGGCGACTCGTAGACGGGGCCGGGAATCGGACGGCTGCCCGCGCGCGTCGCGACCGGATCGAGCGCCGGCGCCGGCCGAGTCTGTGCCTGAAGAGATGCCGCGAACATGAACGAGGCGAGCAACGCGGCCAGGGTATGGACGGCGGATCGCGATCCAGTGGAACTGCGGTGCCGCACCGGGACCTCCTGAAGATGTGAGCTGCGCACGCGGCGGGACATTCAGGCGCCGTCGCGGTTCTGCAGTACGGAGAGGAAGCTCTGCGGGCTGACCGTGATGCGGCCGAACCGCGTGACGAAGTGCAGGTGCGGGCCGGTCACGCGCCCGGTCGCACCGACGAGCCCGATGAGTTGACCGGCCTCCACGGTGTCGCCGGCCGCCACGTCCTGCCGGCTGAGATGGAAGTACGCCGTGACCAGGCCCTCGCCATGGTCGATGTAGATGACGTTACCCGCGAGGAAGAAGGAATCGACGAGGGCGACGACGCCGCGCGCCGCCGCGTACACGGGCGCGCCGACGGTGCCCGCGAAGTCGAGGCCCGTGTGCCGGCTCTGCACCTGGCCGTTGAACTCGCGGCCATCACCGAAGCCGCTCGTGATGCGCGAGCTGCGTGGCGGGATGACGGTGTCGCCGAGCAACAGGGGCGTGGCCTGCGCACGGCGGGACACCCGCATCGCTTTCGCCTGCTCGTTCGCGATGCGGGCCGCGGTCGCGGAGTCCGGCGGTGTGCCGAACTGCGGCGCGACCGTCAGCTTCTCCATCCGGTACTCGCCCTTGTCCACGGGGATCGTGACGCGCACCGTGTCCACCCCGCCGGTCCGGCGTATCACGAGGAGCGGCAGCTCGAGCCGGCCGCCCGCATCGAGCGGTGCGGCCGCCAGCGCCTCGCGCGTGCCGTCCGCGTGGACGTGGAAGTGCAGTGTCTCGCCCGCCAGCGTCGCGCCCAACCCCACGATGCCCGCCGGGTCGGCCGGCTTCACCGTGATCCGGAACAACGTGCCCTGCACCGGCCGTTCCGGCTGCCAGGTGACCCGCACGCCCGCGTCCGTCTGTGCCGCCGCCGGCCGGACGTACCCGGTCAGCGCGAGCGCGAGTGACAACAGCATCAGACGTCGCATGACGACAACGGCTCCGGTTTCCGGTTCACGTTCGAGACTCGTCGAATTCGTACAGGCCAGACCCGGCCAGGGTCCGCCGCATCACGCGGCGACCGCGCCGATCGCCTCGGCCAGCACCGACTGCGGCGTCCAGTCCGCGATCGCGCGCGCGGCGGAGAGCCGGCCGCGTCGCATGACCGCGAGCCGGTCCGCCATGCCGAACAGCTCCGGCAGGTACGAGCTGACCATGAGCACGGCACGGCCGGCGGCGGCCGCCTGCGCGATCGCTTCGTAGACCTGTGCCTTGCTCCCGATGTCGATGCCGCGCGTCGGCTCGTCGAGCAACAGGATCTCCGCGTCCTGGTGCAGCAGCCGGCCCAGGCTGACCTTCTGCTGGTTGCCGCCCGAGAGCGCGCGCACCGGCTGCAGCGCCGACCGCGCGCGGATCCCGAGCGATCCGATCCAGCGTCCGGCCAGCAATCGTTGGCGGCGCAGGTCCAACCAGCCGCCGATCCTCGAGCATGCCGAGAGCCGCGTCAACGTGAGGTTGTCCGCGACCGAGAGCGGCAGCGCCAGGCCCTCGCCTTTCCGGTCCTCGCTCAGGTAGCCGAAACCCTGGCGTACGCGTGCCGCCGGCGTCTGCCCGCGGGCTGCGACACCGACGCCGCGCACCCGGACCGTACCGCCGGCCACGCGGTCGAGACCATAGAGCGCGCGCACCAGTTCGGTCCGGCCCGAGCCCATCAGGCCCGCGATCCCCAGGATCTCGCCGCGCCGGAGCTTGAAGCTCGCCTGTAGCAGGCCGGGCGGCGCAGCCAGATTGTCGATGTCGAGAACGACATCGCCCGGCGTGCGCGAAGCGCGATCGGGGAACAGTCCGCCCATCTCGCGTCCGACCATCGACGCGATCAGCCGATCGTCGCCAACGGCGGCAAGGTCGCCCGTGTCGACACTGCGGCCGTCGCGCAGCACGCTGTAGCGATGCGCGACCTCGCGGATCTCCTCGAGGAAATGGCTGATGTAGACGATGGCCATCCCGTCCGCCGCGAGCCGGCGGATCAGGTCGAACAGCCGGTCCGCGTCCGCGCGCGGCAGGCTTCCGGTCGGCTCATCCATCAGCAGGATGCGCGCGTCCGCGGCGAGCGCGCGACAGATCTCGACGACCTGGCGCGCGGCGAGCGGCAACGCCGCGACGCGCCGTTCCGGCCGGATCTCGGGGTGATCGAACGATGCCAGCGCCTCCAGCGCGCGGCGCCGGGTCTCGCGCCGGTCGATCCAGCCGTGGCGCGCACTCTCCGCGCCGAGCAGAATGTTGTCGGCGACGGAGAGGTGCGGGCAGAGCGAGAGCTCCTGGTGGATCAGCGCGATGCCGCGCCGTCTCGCCTCGTGCGGCGATGCGGGTGCGTACAACTCGCCACCCAGCCGCATCTCGCCCTGGTCCGGCCGGACCCCACCGACCAGCACGTTCATGAGGGTGCTCTTGCCCGCGCCGTTCTCGCCGATCAGCGCGTGCACCTCGCCCGGCCGCACGGCGAAGTCCACGCCGTCCAGCGCGATGGTCGGGCCGAACCTGCGCGCGATGCCGGTGGCCTCGAGCAGCGGTGCGGACTCGTCCGCCATCAGCCCCTGTCCACCGGCGGCGTCAGAAGCTGCTTCGCTTCGGGCGAGTCGATGTTGTCCGGTGTCACGAGCATGACGCCCGTGTCGATGCGCGCATCCACCGGCTCGCCTTTCAGGTGCTTCACGATCGTCATCACGCCGAGGTAGCCCATCCGCGTCGGGTTCTGCAGAACGATGCCCTGCAGCTGTCCGTCACGTACCGCCTGAACCTCCATCTCGCCCGAGTCGAAGCCGACGAAAGGCAGCTTGCCGGCCCGGTCGATGTCCTGGAGCGCGAGCAGCATGCCGAGCGTCGAGGACTCGTTCGGCGTGAAGACGCCGTCGAGTTCCGCGCCGTACCGGTTGAGCACGTTCTCGGCTGCGCGTTTCGCCGTCTCGCGCGTCGGGCCCGCATACTGGTCGGAGGAGATGATCTCGACGCCGGGATACTTCGCCGCCATCTGCTCGAGGAACCCCTCCTCGCGCTCGTGTGTGCTGGCCGACCCCTCCAGGTACCGGAGCATCAGCACCCGGCCCGCCCCGTTCAGGACTTCGCCGAGCCGGTCGGCGGCGAGCCGGCCACCCTGGCGATTGTCGGTCGCGACGAAGCTCACGATCTGCGTCGTCTGGAGCCCCGAGTCGATGATGACGACCGGGATGCCGACCTTGCCGGCCTCCTCGACGGGCCGGACCAGCGCGCGATCGTCGAGCGGCGCGAGCACGATGCCCTGCACGCCCTGACTCAGAAATCCCTCGACCACCTGGATCTGCTGTTCCCGATCGTCCTCGCGGATCGGGCCCTTCCAGATCACCTCCACCGACGTGCCCGCCGCCGCCAGCTCGTCCGCCGCCTGCAGCGCGCCCGCGTGGATGCTCTTCCAGAACTCCTGCGTCGTCCCCTTCGGGATGACGGCGATCCGGATCGGACCGGACGCGGCGCTCGAGGCGGACGACGATTCGCCGCCCGCGCAGGCGGCGACGGCGGCGAGGAACGGAAGCAGCAGGGTGACGATGCGCGATGCCTTCATGACGTCCGGTCCTTTCACAGCGTGATCACGCCCTTGACGTAGTCCGGGCGCGCGTGGTCGCCGCCGAACGCGGCCGGGATGCTGTCGAGCGACTCGTAGTGGTGCGTGATGAGCGGCGCGGCCTCGATGCGGCCGGCCTCGAGGTGACCGAGCGCACGAACGTACGTCGTCGGCCGGCCGTCCGCCTCGAACCCGCCCGAAGCGCCGACACTCGCGATCAGCGCCGGCTCCAGGAACAGCACGCCGTTCAGCACGCTCAGGTCCTGGCCGGCATGGCCGTGGCCGTAGAGCAGCACGGTCGCCTGCTTGCGGATGAGCTCGGGGATGCGGGCGAACACCGCGCCCGCGCCCGACGCCTCGATCAGCAGCTCCACGTTCCGGCCGGCCGTCCGCTCGCGCACCGCCTCCGCCACGTCGACCGTGCCCGGGTCGATGGCCTCCGCGCCGAACCGCTCCGCCAGCGACCGCTTGATCGCGTTCGGCTCGCTCACCAGCAATGTGCCCTCGAAGCCGACCACGTTCCGCAGGTACTGCACGAACATCAGGCCGGACGGGCCGCCGCCCGCGATCAGCGCCGTCCGCACGCGGCGCGCGCCATCAGCGGCACGCAACGAGTACCGTGACGCCGCGTTTTCGACGAGGTGCGTCGAGTGCACGATGCAGCCGAGCGGCTCGGTCAGCGTGGCGCGTTCCGGATCGAGCGCGGAATCGAGGCGCACCACGTTCACGGCCGGGACCGTAATGGATTCCGCGAAACCGCCGGGCAGGCCCGTGATGCCGTGCTCCGCGTAGTGCTCGCACTGGTGCGAGTCGCCGGTCGCGCAATACTCGCACACCGGCCGGCGCGCCTCGCTCCGGCAGTTCCGGCCCTGGTCGAGTACGACGCGGTCGCCGACCGCGACATCGCGCACCGTCGCGCCCGTCTCCTCGATGACGCCCGCGATCTCGTGACCCAGGATCTGCGGCGCCTCGCGCAGCGGCACCAGCCGGCCGCGCGCGTCGCGGTTGTAGTTGGCGTGACCCGCGAAGATGTGGAGGTCGGTGCCGCAGAGCCCGACCGCCTGCACCCGGACGCGCACCTCGTCCGGCCGGAGCGCTGGCAGCGCGACGTCCCGGACCTCGATCCGGCCGACATCGGCGAGCACCGCGGCGCGCATCGTGTCGCTCGTCACACCTGCCTCACGCGTGAGCCCGTCCAGGCCGCACCGCCCGGGTACGCGAACGCGGCCAGGCTCTCCGGCTTCATCGCGATGCTGTAGCCCGGCGCGGTGGGCGGCATGTAGTGTCCGGCCTCGATGCGCACGGGATCGACGAAGTGTTCGTGCAGGTGGTCCACGTACTCGACCAGCCGGTCCTCGAGCGATGCGCTCACCGCGATGTAGTCGAAGATGGCGAGGTGCTGGACGTACTCGCAGAGGCCGACGCCGCCCGCGTGCGGGCACACCGGCACGCCGAACTTCGCCGCCATGAGCAGGACCGCGAGCACTTCGTTCACGCCGCCCAGTCGGCAGGCATCGATCTGGCAGAAGCGGATCGCGTCCGCCTGCAGCAATTGCTTGAAGATGACGCGGTTCTGGCACTGCTCGCCGGTCGCCACGCCGACGGGCGCGACCGCCCGCGCGATGGCCGCGTGGCCGAGCACGTCGTCCGGACTGGTCGGCTCCTCGATCCACCACGGGTCGAAGCGTGCGAGCGCGCGCATGCTCTCGATCGCTTCCTCCACGTCCCAGCGCTGGTTCGCGTCCAGCATCAGCTTCCGGTCCGGTCCGATCGCCTCGCGCACCAGCGCGGTGCGCCGGACGTCGTCCTCGAGGTTCGCGCCGACCTTGATCTTGAAGTGTTGCCAGCCGGCCGCGATCCCCTCGCGACACAGGCGCCGGATCTTGTCGTCGTCGTAGCCGAGCCAGCCGGCGGACGTCGTGTAGGCGGGGTAGCCGCGCTCCCGCATCTCGCGCTCGCGCTCGCCTCGGGATGCACGGTTCCGCTCGAGCAGCGCGAGCGCTTCGGCCGGAGTGAGCGCATCCGTGATGTAGCGGAAATCGATGCACGCGATGAGCCGCTCCGGCTCGAGCGAGCAGAGCAGCTTCCAGAGCGGCACGCCCTCCGCCTTCGCCCACAGGTCCCAGACCGCGTTCACCACGGCCGCCGCCGCCAGATGGATCACGCCCTTCTCCGGCCCGACCCAGCGGAGCTGCGAGTCGCCGGTCACGCGCCGCCACCAGCCGGCCATGTCCGCCGTGATCTCCTCGAGCGAGAGCCCGACGACGAGCGGCGCCAGCGCGCGCGCCGCCGCTACACACAGCTCGTTGCCGCGACCGAGCGTGAACGTGAGGCCGTGCCCCTCGAGCCCGGGCGCGTCGGTGTGCAGCACGACGTACGCGGCCGAGTAGTCGGGATCCGTGTGCATCGCGTCCGAGCCGTCCAGCTCGCGCGACGTCGGGAACCGGATGTCGAGCGCGTCGAAGCCGGTGATCCTCACGATCGCGTCCCGGCGCGGCCGGCGGCGCAGGCGAGGGCGCGAACCTGCGCGATCACGCGCCGTACGCGCGTACGCGCTGCCGCGACGAACCCAGCCCGTCGATGGAGAGCTCGACGATGTCGCCCGGCTTCAGGTACTGCGGCGGGTCCATGCCGAGGCCTACACCCGCAGGCGTGCCGGTCGAGATCACGTCGCCGGGCAGCAGCGTCATGAACCGGCTGATGTAGCTGACGAGAAAGGGGACGCCGAAGAGCATGTCGGCGGTCGAGCCGTCCTGCCGGACCTCGCCGTTCACGGCGAGGCGGAGCCGCAGGTTGCCGACGTCCGCGATCTCGTCCGGCGTGGCGAGGAACGGGCCGAGCGGCGCGAACGTGTCCGCGCTCTTGCCCTTCACCCACTGGCCCGTGTGCTCGAGTTGGAAGCCGCGCTCCGAGTAGTCGTTGTGCAGCGCGTAGCCGGCAATGTGATCGAGAGCATCGGCTTCCGCGATGTAGCTCGCCCGTTTCCCGATCACGATCGCAAGCTCGACCTCCCAGTCGAGCTTGCTGCCGTCCTTCGGAATCACGACGTCGTCGTCCGGCCCCACCAGCGAAGTCGTCGATTTGAAGAACAGCACCGGCTCGGCCGGCGGCGCCTGCTTCGATTCCGCCGCGTGGTCGCGGAAGTTGAGCCCCACGCACACGATCTTGCTCGGCCGCGCGATCGGCGGACCGAGCCGCACGTCGTCCATCACGGTCGGCGCCGCCGCCGCGCCCGTCTCGACCCACGGCCGCAGCAGGTCGAGCCCGCCCGTCGCGAAGAACGTCTCGTCGTAATCGCCGCAGAACGCCGACGCGTCCACCCGCCGCCCATCCGGCAGGATCACACCCGGCCGCTCATTCCCCGCCGTACCCCATCGAATCAGTTTCATGATCAACCCTTCAGCGTCAGGAAGCCGCCGTCGATCGGAAAACAGCTTCCCGTGATGAATGCGGCCTCGTCCGAGCACAGGAACAACGCCAGCGCCGCGATCTCCTCCGGCCTGCCCATCCGTCCGATCGGCTGCGTCGCCGACAGCTTCTCGAACATCTCCGCCTCGCGGCCCGGGTAGTTCGCCGCCAGGAAACCGTCCACGAACGGCGTGTGCACGCGCGCCGGCGCCACCGCGTTGCAGCGGATGCCGAGTCCGAGGCAGTCGCGCGCGACCGAGTACGTCATGGTCAGAACCGCGCCCTTGCTCGTGGAGTACGCGAACCGGTCGGCCAGGCCCATCATCGAGGCGACCGACGCGATGTTCAGGATCGCGCCGCCCCGTCCGCGCATTGCCGTCACGCCCGCCCTCAGGCAGAGGAACACGCCCTTCACATTCACTGCCTGGACCCGGTCGAAGTCCGCTTCCGACGTGGTTTCCACGGTGCCGACGTGCGCGACACCCGCGCTCGTGACGAGCACATCCAGCGGACCGAACCGTTCCTGCACCGCGGCGAACGAAGCGCGCACAGCCGCGTCGCTCGTGACGTCGCAGGCAAACGACGCGGCGACGCCGCCCGCCGCCAGTATCTCCGCGACCGCGGACTCCGCGACGTCCGCCCGTATGTCGAGCACAGCGACGCACGCGCCCGCCTTCGCGAAGCGCAGCGCGATCGCGCGGCCGATGCCCGAGCCGCCTCCCGTCACGATCGCGACCCGGTCCTTCAACGTCGTATCCGGCATGTACTCCTCGAGTTCTCAGAGGCCGTAGAATCCGGCCGCGTTGTCATGATGGAGCTGCCGCCGCGCTGCCGCGCTCCAGTCCGCCGTGAAGCGGCGAGTGAAACCGTGCCAGTCCGCGAGCGTGCCCGCAAGAGTCAGCACCGGCCAGTCGCTGCCGTACATCACGCGACCCTCGCCGAAGCACGCGACCACGTGCTCGGCATACGGCACGAGGTCCGTATCGCTGAAGTCCGCTCCCGCCTCGGTCAACAGGCCGGACAGCTTGCACCAGACGTTGGCGAGCGTGGCCAGTGTCGCGATCCGCGTCCGCCACGGCTCCATCGATCCGGCGGCGATCGCCGGCTTGCCGCAGTGGTCGAGCACGATTCGCGTGTGCGGACAGCGTCGTGCGAGTGTAACGACCTCGGCCAGCTGGTCGTGCGTCGCGCACAGGTCGAACGTGAGGCCGCGCCGGCCGGCCTCGCGGACACCGTCCACGAACTCGTGCGACACGCAGAAGCCGGGCGGCTCGCCCTGGATGTTGTGCCGGATCCCGCACACGCCGTCGATCCGTTGCAGCGCGTCGAGCGATGCGGGCAGCGTCGCCGGGTCGGCGAGATCCGCGAACGCGACGATGCCCGCGATGCGCGGCTCCGCCGACGCCAGCCGAGCGATCCGCGCCGCCTCGCGCACATTGTCCGAGCGACGGCAGTTCGCTTCGATGAAGACGAGGCGGTCGTCTTCGCCCCAGCCCGAGGCGGCACCGTAGTCGGCCGGCCCGAACGGCCGGTCCAGCGCCGGCACGTCCACGAGCCAGGGACAGCGCAACTCGGCCGGATCCCAGAAGTGCACGTGCGCATCGACCGCCGGCCCGTGGCGCAGGGCGGAGTCGTCGCCCGACACCGACTCGTTCATGCGGCCTCTCCGCTCCGCGCGCGCAGCTGGTCCAGCGCGACCGCGAGCACGATGATCGCGCCGATCATGATCTCCTGGATGTAGTTGGGCCAGCCCATCTGCTGGCAGCCGTTCCGCAGAAACGCCATGATCAGCGCGCCGACCATCGAGCCGAGGATGCTGCCCTCGCCCCCGCTCAGGCTGCCACCGCCGATCACGACCGCGGCGATCACGTCCAGCTCGGCGCCGATCGCGACGGTGGGATCACCCTGCCGGAGCCGCGACATCTGCATCACGCCGGCCAGCCCGAAGAACAGGCCCGCGACGCCGTAGATGCGGAGCTTGAACCGGCCGACCGCGATACCGCTCGCGCGCGCCGCCGCCTCGTTCGAGCCGAGCGCGAAAACGCGCCGGCCGAACACCGTGCGCCGGAGCACGAGCGCGACGAGAACGGCGAGCAGCAGCGTGATCCAGACGCCGGGCGCGAGGACCAGCCAGGCCGGATCCGGGAACGTGACCACCAGGTTGTTGACCCACGTCGCCGGCACGTTCACCGCCTGCTCCGCCGCGAGCCATTTCGCGATGCCGCGCGCGATGCCGAGCATGCCGAGCGTCGCGATGAACGGCGCGACCTGGAGTCCCGTGATGAGCAGGCCGTTCACAAGGCCGACCACACCGCCCACCAGGACACCGGCCGCGACGGCCGTGACCGGCGACCAGCCGCCCGCGAGGCCGAGCGCGCTCACCACGCCACAAAGCGCGATCACCGCGCCCACCGACAGGTCGATGCCGCCGCTCACGATGATGATCGTCATGCCGATTGCGCCGAGCGCGACGATCACCGTCTGGGAAAGGACGATCCGGAGGTTGAACGGCGAGAGGTAGCGGGCCGGCTCGTCGGAGAGCAGCGCGAACACCGCGATCACCAGCGCGAGCCCGAGGAACGGGCCGAGCCAGCGGAGCCCGCCCCGCACGACCGCGCCCGGATTGCTCGCGCGCGTCGCGGCCATCAGGCGGACCCCCGACGACGAACGCAGGCCGGCCACGCTTCAGCCCGGACTGCCGGCCAACGGCTCTCCCTCGATCGGTTCGTGACGGGCTCCGGACCGGACGAATTGCGCCGGGCGGATCCCGGCGTTCGCCCTGATAATCTGGACGATCCCGGGTCCGGTCAAACCCGGGTCCGGCTCAGGCAGGGATCGCAACCCTCCGCGCCGGCTCGTCGGCGGTCCCGTTCCGCGAAACCGCGCGCGCCGCGACCGCGCCGGCGACACGCGCCGCGTCCCGCCCCACGCCGTGGATCATCGCCGACGAGAGCGAGTGCAGGAAATGCAGCCCGACGAAGTAGAGACCGGGAACACTGTCCACGATTCCGCTCCGGTGTTCCGGCTCGCCGTCACGGAACACCGGCAGGTCGATCCAGTCGAAGCCGGGATGGAAGCCGGTGCACCACACCACGTTCGCGACCTCGAGGACGCGGCCGTCGTCCAGCACCGGCAGACCACCCTTCACACCCGCCGTCCGAGGTACTCGCTTCACCCCCTGACGATCCAGGTCTTTCGGCATCACCCGGATCAGCGGGCCGCCCTTGTGCGTGACGTGCGGGCGCGCCCTCCGGCCCATCGGCGTGCTCACCGACAGGACCCGCATGAAGAGGACACGAAGCACCAGACGCACCAGGATCAGCCGGCCCATGAACCCGGCGATCCGGAACGGAAGGTGACCCACGTCGCGACCCGACATCCAGACTTCGTGATGCGGAGCCAGCTCCTTCGCGATCTCCGAGCCCGAGTTGCCCGCGCCCACGATCAGCACCGGCCCCTCCCGGAGCTGACCCGGATTCCGGTACGCGGACGAATGGATCTGAACGATGCCCGCGTCCAGCTCCGACGCGAACGACGGCGTCCGCGGCTTCTGGTAGTTCGCCATCGCCACGACCACGTTGTCCGCCTCGAACCGGCGCTCGCCCGCCGTCACCAGGAACCGGCCGCCCCGCCGCGTCAGCCCGTCCACCCGGACACCCGTCAGCACCGGGAGATGGAACCGCGCCGCATACGCCTCCAGGTAGTCGGCCATCGCGTCCTTCGGCGGGAACGAGTGACGGTGCGCGGGGAACGGCATGCCGTCCAGACCGCTGAAGCCCGCCGGCGTGAACAGCCGCAGCGAGTCCCACCGCTCCCGCCACGCGTCGCCGATCCGGTCCCGGCCCTCCAGGATCGCGAACGACTCGCCTCGACGCGACAGGTGGTAGCCCACCGAGAGGCCGGCCTGACCACCGCCGATCACCAGGGTGCCGTATCGCTCGATGCCTCGCTCGCCGTTCTTCATGGTGCCTCCTGCCGGGTTCCGGGTACGCGCAACCTCGCCCCGATTCCATTGTAACCACGGCCGCGCGCCGCCCGCTTCGACCGAATCACCCAATTCGAGGGGACCGTCGAATGGGTAATTCTATGCAGACGGGTCCAGCAGGTGATGTTCGTAGGCCCAGGCGGTCGCCGCCGCGCGCGAGGAGAGGCCGAGCTTGCGGAAGATGTTGGCGACGTGCCGCGCGACCGTCTTCTCGCTGATCGAAAGGTCCTCCGCGATCCTCCGGTTCGTCCGGCCGGTAGCGACGAGCGCGAGCACCTCCCGCTCGCGCGCCGTGAGTCCGTGGTCGTGGTCACGGGACCGGTCGGGCCGTGTGAGCGCATCGAGACGCGCCAGGTCCGGCGCGGCGCCGAGCCGCTCGAAACCGGTGCGAGCGGCCTGGAACTCGAGGGCCGCGCCGTCGTCATCGCCCAGTGCCCGGCAGGCGTTGCCGAGCAGCACCCGTACACGCGCGGCCTCGTACGGCGCCCCGAGCGCCTGCCAGCTCCGGAGCGCCTGGCGGAGCGGCGCGAGCGCGGCCGTGGGGTCGCCGGCAGCCAGCTCGATCGCGCCCCGCGATCGCAATACGACGGCGGAGAGCACGCCCGCGCCACAGACCTCGGCGATCCCGGCCAGTTCGGCGCACGCGCGCCGCGCTTCCTCGACGTCGCCGGTCGCCAGCAGGATCTCGATGTGGCCGGGCAGAAGCCGCGACAGCCGGATCCGGCCCGGCTTCTCGGCCAGTGTGCGCCGGATCGAGGCGGCCGCCGCGTCCGCCTCGCCCTGCGCGAGCCGGAGCAGCGCGAGACCCGGCTGCGGCTCGTAGCCGGCCCGGCTCGCCTCGCGGTACGCCTCTTCGGCGGCCGTGAACTCGCCCCGGAGCCGGTGCACCTCGCCCGCCTGGTAGCGCGCGAAACCGGCCGCGTCCGGGAGCGACCCGCGCGCGAACCGCTCGAGCGCGCGGTGCGCTTCCTCGATCGCCTCACCCCACTCGCCTCGCAGCTGCAGCAGCTCCGCCCGGAAAACGCGACACTCGCCCGTGTACGCGACCATTTCCGGCTGTCGCTCGCACCAGTCCGTCAGAGCGGCCGTCCATTCCCGCGCCCGGCCGAGCGCCCAGACTTCGCGGCATGCCCCGAGCACGCTGCAGTACAGGATGCCGGTCACCAATGGCGAGAGCTCGCCCGCCGCGACCGAGATCATGGCCTCGTCGAGCAACGCCAGCCCATCCTCGACACGGTCGAGCCGGAGCAGGGCGCGGCCGTGCAAGTGGAGCGCGAAGGCGAGCAGCTCCCGGTCGCGGAATCGCTCGGCGATCGCCGTGGCCCGCACCGCCGTCCGCCGGCCGGCCTCCGGCTCGCCGCCCAGGACCTGCTTGTGGGCGAGCGGCAGGAGCAGGTAACCCCGCTCCGCGAAGTCGCCCTCCTGCCCCTCGAGCACCCGGGCCGCCCGCCCGAACCAGCCACTCGCCCGCGCCATCTCCGCCCGGTTCGCGAGGTGGAACCCGATCCAGAACGCACACCGCGCGGCCGCGATGGGATCGCCCGCATCGAGATACGCCTGGTGGCCTTCCTGCAGCGAGTGGACGAACTCGTCCTCACGGCCGGTCAGGTAGTACGCGTGCGCCAGGCGCCACGAATCCTCACCGCCGAGAGGCTCCGCCTCGCGCGCCGCGGCCAGCGCGTCCCGTGCGGCCCCCCATGCGTGTCGCTGGAACGCGGCCCGGCCTATTTCGAGAAACGGTTGATTCGATCCCACGGCGCATCCGGAAAGGTGTGACGGCGGAGCTTCCAAGATGCGCCGCGGCCGCGTCCTGCGAAAGGCGGAACGTTCGTGGCACGACGAACGGGCAACCGGGTCCTCAGCGCGAGAATACGGCGCGGCGGAGCGCTCAGCGAGCGAAGAGCGCCGCCACCTCCAGCTGGAACTCCGGCAGGACCTCGTCGCATTCCAGGATCCCGTCGTGACCGACGGAACGCGCGACCCCACCGGCGAGACTCACCGTCACGCTCCGCCCCGACGGGTCCACCACCCAGACGCAATGCACACCGGCGTCGAGATACTCCGTCACCTTCTCCCGCATCTCGCCGCGACGGTTCGAGGGCGAGAGGATCTCGACCACGAGATCCGGCGGGCCCCAGAAGCTCTCGCCCCATCGCGTTTCCGGGATCCGCTCGGGCGTGAAGTACGCGATGTCCGGACCGCGCACCGTGTCCGGGGCCCGCGCCAGCACGACGCCCACGTCCACCAGCACCAGACCCCGGCCGCGGGTCTCGATGTACTCCTGCAGCCGAGCCGCGAGCCGCGCGGATGTCACGCCATGGAGCGACGCCGGCCGCGGCTCTCGAACCAGCCGGCCTCGCACCAGCTCGATCCGGCTGGAATCCTCCTCCGGCAGCTTCTGGAACTCGGCCACCGAAATCAGCCGTTCATCGGGCGCAGGCGGGTACACGGGGATCTCCTGCTCGAGAATTCGTGTGCTCATGGTGAACGGTAGTGGCATCCGCAGCGTGCGAACATGGCTGGATGCGACAACGGAAATCGGCCCCGGCACCCCGGCGGTTGCGCGACACCCGGTCCACCTTGAATCCTGGCATGCGGTCCGGTCGTAGTCACCGGGACTGCGGAGCTCGAACGCGCTCCCATGACCGTGTGTCCACCCTCATCGAAACGGGAATCCGGGTGTCGACCCATCGCATGTTCACTGCCACGACCCTGGCGATCGCGGCAGTCGCGGGAGTACCCGGCGCCAGACAGGTCGCCGCCCAGACCCGGGAAGCCGATCGCGCCGGCCGGAACGAGATCACGCTCACCGCGGAGCCGATCGCCGCGGGCGCACGCTATCTCCGGGGCGCCGCCAGCGGTTTCCGTTTCGGTGCGAGTCTCACCATCGGACCGCTGCACGGGGTCACGCTCGTCGATGCCGACACCGGGAATCTCGACGAGTGGGCGACGATGTACGCCCTCATCGGGGTCCGCTGGGCCGGTGGCATCCAGGTCTCGCTCGGGCCGGGCGCCTCGCTTGCCATCGGCGACGACTTCAGCTCGCTGTACCCGAGCGGGCGGGCAGACATCGAGTGGGCGAGCGGTCGGTTCCGGGTCGGGACCGCGGTGAGCACCATGAGAATCGCGAGCTCCTACGGCACCGGCGACTTCCGGGTCCGCTGGATACCGGTCAGGCTGGGGATCGCGTTCGACTGACGCGCGCGACCGGCCGGCGCCGGCCCGCTCAGAGCGCGAAGAGGACCTCCAACGGGAGCCGGAACCCGGGCAGCACGTCGTCGCCTCCGAGAACACCGCCCGGGCCGAGCGTACGGGGCTCGCCGTCCGGACGGTGCACCGTCACGCTCCGCGCTGGCGGATCGACCACCCACACGGTGCGTACCCCTGCGTCGAGGTACTCCGTCACCTTCGCGCGCATCTCGGCTGTCCGGTTTGATGGCGACAGGATCTCGACGGCGAGGTCCGGTGGCCCCCAGAAGCCGGCGCCGTACCCGTCCGCCGGGATCCGCTCGCGCGCGTAGAACGCGATGTCCGGTCCGCGCACGGTGTCCGGATCACGGGCCGTTACCACGCCGACATCCACCAGCACGACCCCGCCGCCGTGGCGCTCGACGAAGGTATCGAGGCGCGTCGCCAGAATGACGGAGACCCGGCCGTGCAGCGGTGCCGGCCGCGGCTCCCGCACCAGCCGGCCTCGCACCAGCTCGATCCGGTACGCGTCCTCCTCCGGCAGCCTCTCGAACTCGGCGATCGAGAGCGTCCGCGCGTCCTGCGGCGGCGTGAACACCGGCACCTCCTGGTCGACGACTCGCGTGTTCATGGCCGAAGGTAGCGTCGAGGGCAGAGGCGAGGACATGGCTGAATGCGACAATCCGGGCGAACGATCCGGGCACGGGCGCGCGACGCCCGCGCGGACGGCGCGAAGGGCCGGCGCGCGGGCGTTGCGGCTTCGATCGGATCTCAGCGTGCGCGAGCGTCCACGCCCCAGGCCCCCGGATTCGCAAAGGAGACCGGTGTCGCCGCCAGGTGCGCCTGCGGTCCGCAGGTATTGTTCGGCGGCGTCAACGTATAGGGCCCGACGAGCGTGTCGCCGGGTAGCGAAGCGAGCGACTTGCCGAGGAACTTCAGGTCGGCGCCCGCGGTGATCAGGTACTGCACGGTGGCGGTCTTGCAGACGGGTCCCCAGTAGAGCTGTGTGCCGGCGAACAGCTCGATGCGGAAGAAGGGCACGATGGTGTTGCCGAAGATGCCGAACTCGACGCGCGGGATGCCGAGCCGGATCTGGGCATCGACGGGCCCGCCGATGAGCGCGGCCGGGTCCGCGTTGGAGGGTCCGAGCACGGGTGCCGGCATGGTCGAGGTGTTGGTGAAGCTGCCGCCCGCGAACGAGAAGCCGCTGTCGCCGGAGTACACGAACTTCGTACTCAGCACGGCGGATGCCTTGAAGGCGAGCGGCACCTTGATGCGGGTCGCGACCTCGAGCTTGAGTGTGACGAGCACGGGGATGGGCCCGACCTCGATGGGGAACGTGATGACTGGCTGGGGGAACTTGAAGCTGAAGTCCTGCGCGTCCTCGCCCGCGATGGAGAAGTCGAGGTCGATTGTTCCCTGGATGCCCTTGTTCTCGTAGTCGAACTGCTGGGTCGAGCCCTGCGCGATCATGATCTGGCCACTGGAGCTGCCCTGCGAGATCGTCCCCTTGAATGTGAAGACCGCCGTGACCTTGTGGCTCGTCTCCTTCTTTACCTGGAACACGATCTGGGCCGGGCCGTTGATCGGCAGGAGATCGAGCGTGTAGGTGTAGTCGCCGGCCGTGTAATGGAACTGCACGGCGCCGTTCTCCGACGACTGCGGCACAAGCATTTCGCCGTCGGGCCGCACGAGCCGCGCCCGCGCCACGCTCGCCGACGTGAACGAAAGCGGCGCGTCCCAGGCGATGGTCCCATCCTGGATCGCGTCGGTCAGCACCGCGTCGCCGGTCGAGACCACGAGCTGGCCGTTCGACGTCGAGACGCCCGTGACCTTGCGCAGGGCGATGCCGTCGATCATCAGGACGTCGCCGGTCTTCGGCGTGGCGCCCGCGGCGGCGAGCTGGCTCGCATCGAGCGTGAACTGGTGCGTCGCCGTGTCCATCGACACGAGCGCCGACTGCGCGAGCGACGCGGAGATCCGCCGCGTGCCGGGCTTCAGCGTGATGTCCACGCCCTGATCCACGATCCGTTCCGGCGTCGTCGTGCCGGGATCCGGATCCGGCGGCGCCGTCACGCTTTTGGAATCGCCGCTTCCGCAAGCCATGACCAGGCCGACCGCCGCCAGCGCGGCGAGCCGAGCCGCACGCGCCTGTCCGCGCTTCCGGGTACTGTGATTCGTCGCCAACGTGCCCTCCCGTTTCGAGTCACCAACTACCGGGGAGAGCGGGAAATCGGGAGGAAGTCCGCCAGACGCCGTGAATCGTTCGCCGCCGGGACGAACGAAACACGATCTCGCGATCAGGCGCGGCGGCCGCGAAGCGTTCGGAGCCGGAGCATCTGGCCGATGCCGAAGAACGGCCCGATGGCGAGGATCGAGAACGCGATACCCCAGCCGAAGCGGGCCTCGACGTCGATGAGCAGCGCGATGCTGCCGGCGGTGAGCAGGAAGCCGAGCGACGTCTGCAGCGTGAGCGCGGTGCCCACCGCGTGCTTCAGTCCGACCTCGGTCACGAGCGCGGAGAACTGGGCGGAATCGGCGACCACGGCGAAACCCCAGAGGAGGGCGAGCGGCAGGACGATCCAGATCGGGGCGGCGAGGAGCCAGCCCATGATGAGACAGCACGCTCCGCTCACGACCATCGACACGATCGTCACGTTCTCGCGGCCGAGGCGGTCGGCCCACCTGCCGGCGAGCACGGCGCCGACACCACCCGCGGCGATCAGGCCGAACGCGGCCAGGCCCGTGTGCAGCGCCTGCGCGGCCGCGCTGCCGCCGACCCGCGCGAAGTAGTCGTGGAAGAAGAGGCTGGCGCCGACCCAGACGGCGTAGAGCTCCCACATGTGGCCGAGGTACCCGCCGATGGCGAGCCGCGTCCGGCGATCGCGGAGTACGTCGCCGACCAGGCCCCAGGAGAAGGCGCGCCGCTCGAACGGCTCGGGCCCGTCCTCGTAGAACAGTGCGACCAGCGCGGCGGAGACCAGCGCGCCGACGGTCGTCGTGATGATGACGGCGGCGTAGTGGACGCTGGTGAGCGCGTTCACCAGGTAGGGCATGGCCTTTCCGACCGTGAGCGCGCCCACGATCGTGCCGATCGCGAAGCCGCGGCCGGACCGGAACCACGTGGAGATCATCTTCATGGCCGGCGGGTAAACACCTGCGAGGAAGAAGCCGGTCAGGAACCGGAGCGCGACGGCGGCGCCGTAGCCGGGGGCGGCGAGGAGCAGACCGTTCACGCCGGCGGCCGCGACCGCCGAGACTGCAAAGTAGGATCGGGACCGGATCACGTCGGCGAGGTTGAGCAGCGCGGCCATGGCCGTGCCAGCCACGAACCCGAGCTGGACGACGGTAGTCAGCGAGCCGGCCTGTGCGGGGCTCAGGTCCCAGAGGCGGCTGAGCTGCGGCGAGACGGCACTGGCGGTGAACCAGAGCGACATCCCGAGCAGCTCGGCGATGGAGAGCAGGACGAGGATCGTCCACCGGTGATGGGACCGATTGGACTCCAGGGGGGACATTTCATGCCGGGGCCGGGCACCGACGGCCGCCCCGCGGTCTCGCCCAACCGTCATGGAGACAGGGATTTACGCTTTGATGCGAACTCGCGGAACGGCTGTTGCATTCTCTATGGTAGCGGCTACAACAAGGAGGCACCATGGGTGACAACAGCGACGTCACGCCGAAAGGCGCCTGGAGCGGGGCCGACGGTCTGGCCCTCACGCTTTCCTATCTCGAGGACCCCTCGTCCGTGCCGTGCCCCACGTGCGGCTCCGCGACCGTCGAGGTCGTGGACTTCGTCGATCCGACGAGCCTCGGCGAGCGCCCGCCCCTGCGGGTATCGCCCGAGGGCGACTACGCGGTGATCCTCTACTGCCACGCGTGCGAGCGCGCCGCGGCGATCCGGCTCAGCCAGGAACCGCACGGCGGCCACAGGGAAGCGGCCTGACTCGACCGATCCCGACGCTGTAGCGGCCCGGGGGCAGCCACCCCCGGGCCGCTTTTCCTTCCGGCGCCCCACCGGACCCGACCACCATTCCGGGCACGCTGGCGGAGCCACGCCCTGCACCGGCATCTTTCGCCTGCCTCGCGCAGCCCGCCGGGAGGATGCCGTTGACCGAGCCGTTCCACGTCATGATCAAGCCGCGGGGCGCCCTCTGCGACCTCGAGTGCGCCTACTGCTACTACCTGGCGAAAGCCGACCTCTACCCGGGCTCCTCGTTTCGCATGTCCGACGAGGTCCTGGAGTCCTTCACCCGCCAGTACCTGGAGTGCCAGGTCAGCCCCGAGGTGACCTTCGGGTGGCAGGGCGGTGAGCCCACGCTCATGGGGCTGGACTTCTTCCGCCGGGCCGTGGACCTGCAACAGCGGTTCGCTCGACCGGGGGTGAAGGTCCTGAACACGCTTCAGACGAACGGCGTCTCACTGAACGACGAGTGGTGCGCATTCTTCCGGGAGCACGGATTCCTCGTCGGGATCAGCATCGACGGTCCCGCCGCGCTCCACGACGCTTTCCGGGTGGACAAGGGCGGGAAGCCCACCCACGCGCGTGTCATGGCCGGGCTCCGTCGGCTGCGAGCCCACGGCGTCGAATACAACGTCCTCACCACCGTCAACGCGGTGAACGCGCAGCACCCGCGCAAGGTCTACCGGTACCTGCGCGACGTTGTGCGCACGAGCTTCATGCAGTTCATCCCCATCGTGGAGCCGGCCCCGGACAGAACGAACGGGTCGCCGGTAACCGACCGCTCCGTCACGGGCCGCGCGTACGGCGAATTCCTCGTGGCGGTGTTCGACGAGTGGGTGCACCGCGACGTCGGCAAGGTCTTCGTCCAGATCTTCGACGTGGCGCTCGCGGCGTGGTACGGCCACCGCCCCGGACTCTGCATCTTCGAGGAGACCTGCGGCCGCGCCATGGCGCTCGAGCACACCGGCGACCTCTACTCCTGCGACCACTTTGTGCAGCCGCGGCACCACCTGGGAAACGTGCTCCGCGAGCCGCTCCCGCTCCTGACGGAGAGCCGCCGGCAGCGCGCGTTCGGGACGGCGAAGAAGGAAACGCTTCCCCGCTACTGCCGCGAATGCGAGGTCCGCTTCGTGTGCAACGGCGGCTGCCCGAAGAACCGGCTCCTCGAGACGCCGGACGGCGAGCCCGGGCTGAACTGGCTCTGCGAGGGCTACCGCTCGTTCTTCAACCACGTCCGTCCCGCCATGGAGTACATGACGGACGCGTTGCGACGTCGCCAACCACCCGCCGGGATCATGCGGGCCCTGAAGACGGGGATGCCCCCGTCGCCCCGCGAGAAATACGGCTCGAGAACGGAGGTCCGATCGTGACGCCGCCCGATCCTTCCCGACGCGAGTTCCTCCGGCGCACCGGCGCCCTGGGCGAGCGGAGGGGATGCGGTTCACCGACTTCTACGCCTCGCAGGCGGTCTGCTCGGCATCGCGCGCCGCCTTGCTCACGGGGTGCTACTCCGAGCGCGTCGGGATCCAGGGCGCGCTCGGCCCGGCCGCGGAAGTCGGGCTGGCTGAGTCCGAGACCACCATCGCCGAGATGCTCAAGGCGCAGGGGTACGCCACGGCCATGGTCGGGAAATGGCATCTCGGGAACGCGCCGCCGTTCCTCCCGCTGCAGAACGGGTTCGACGAGTACCTCGGGCTCCCGTACTCGAACGACATGTGGCCGGTGAACTACGACGGCACGCCGGCGACGTCGGGCAACAAGCTGCGGTATCCGCCGCTCCCGCTCCGCACAGCATGCCGCACGTGCCGCTCGGCGTGTCGAGCAGGTACCGCGGCAAGAGCGAGCGGGGGATGTTCGGCGACGTCATCGAGGAGATCGATGGGTCCGTGGGCCGGAGCGACAACGGGCCCTGGCTCAACTTCGGCAACCATGCCGGCTCGACCGGCGGACTGCGCGAGGGTAAAGGCACGGCGTTCGAGGGCGGCCCGCGCGTGCCCTCGAGATCGACGGCGTGAGCATCTGCCGCTCCTCGAGGGAGAGGCCGGCGCCACCCCCCGCAACGTGTTCTGGTTCTACTACGGCCATGAGCTGCGAGGCGTGCGCGAGGGCCGGTGGAAGCGCGTGTACGAGCATCGCACCCGGTCGTACGTCGGGGTCGAGCCCGGGAAGGACGGATACCCCGGGCCGTACGCGTTCCCGACCGTGCCCGACGCCCTGTACGACCTGGAGAGGGACGTCGCCGAGACCACCGACGTCTCGGCGGAGCACCCCGACATCGTCGCGCGGCTGGACGCGATCGCGGAGGAAGCGCGCGCCGCACTCGGTGACCGGCTCACCGGACGGGTCGGCGCGGAGGAGCGGGCACCCGGACGGCGCGGGTGACGCTGCCTGGATCTTCGCGGACGAGATCGTGATCGAGGAGGGATAGATCCATGAGCGGAAACGGAGACCGGGACCCTGCGCGGCGCGGGACGGCCGGCCTTCACGTGACCCGGCGGGAGACCGCGGAGCACGAAATCAGCCGGCGGGAAGCCATCGGCCGGACGGCCCGGGCGGGCGCCGGCCTCTGGGCCCTGGGGAGCATCCCCATGCTCGCCCGCTGCGCGCCCGACCTGGCGCAAGAGCGACCCAACATCCTGTTCATCTTCTCCGACGACCACGCGCCGCACGCCATCTCGGCCTACGGCTCGCGCATCAACCGGACGCCGAACATCGACCGGATCGCGAACGAGGGCGCCATCTTCCTGAACAGCTTCTGCACCAACTCGATCTGCGGACCCAGCCGCGCCGTCGTCCTCACGGGCAAGTACAGCCACGTGAACGGCAAGATCGACAACACGGCGCAGAACATCTTCGACACCAGCCAGCCCACGTTCAACAAGGCACTGCAGGCCGGCGGCTACCAGACGGCGATGATCGGGAAGTGGCACCTGCAGGCCGATCCCGAGGGCTTCGACTTCTGGCAGGTCCTGCCGGGCCAGGGACAGTACTACAACCCGGATTTCCTCACGCCGGCGGGGCGGACGCGGATCGAGGGGTACGTCACGAACATCATCACCGACCTCTCGCTGGACTGGCTGGAGCACGGCCGCGATCCCACCCGGCCCTTCCTCCTCATGTGCCAGCACAAGGCGCCCCACCGGAACTGGATGCCCGGGCCGGACCACCTGATGACATACGAGGACGTGGAGATCCCCGAGCCCGAGACGCTGTTCGACGACTACGCCAACCGCGCGTCGCCCGCGGCGGAGCAGGAGATGACGATCCGCGACCACTTGCAGCCCGCGTACGACCTGAAGATCACGCCCGAGAACCCCGAGGACCCGGACAATCTGTTCGCCGGATACGCCCGCATGACGCCGGAGCAGAAGGCGGCATGGAACGCGGCGTACGAGCCGCGGAACCGGCGGTTCCGGGAAGCGAATCCGCAGGGAGACGACCGCGTCCGCTGGTACTACCAGCGCTACATCAAGGACTACCTGCGCTGCATCGCCGGGGTGGACGACAGCGTGGGGCGCATGCTCGACTGGCTGGACACGGCGGGACTGGCTCGGGACACGCTCGTCATCTACTGCTCGGACCAGGGCTTCTATCTCGGAGAGCACGGCTGGTTCGACAAGCGCTGGATGTACGAGCCGTCCCTCGGCATGCCGTTCATCGTGCGCTGGCCCGGCCGGATCGCCGCCGGGACCCGGGTCTCCGACATGATCCAGAACATCGACTACGCGCCCACCTTCCTCGAGCTGGCCGGCCAGCCTGTTCCCGAGGACATCCAGGGCGCGTCACTCCTGGGTCTGATGGCCGGCAAACATCCGGCGGAGTGGCGCCAGTCCATCTACTACCACTACTACGAGTATCCCCAGCCCCATCACGTCGCCCCGCACTACGGCGTCCGCACCGAGCGCTACAAGCTGGTCTACTACTACCAGACGGACGAGTGGGAGCTGTTCGACCTGGTCGAGGATCCGCAGGAAATGCGGAGCGTGTACGACGACCCCGCCCGGACTGCCACCGTGGCGGACCTCAAGGCGGAGCTCCGCAGGCTCCGGACGTACTACCACGACGACACGGGTACGGCGTTCCCTTGAGGGCGACGAGGCCCGGAAGCGTCTCCCGCCTCCGGGCCTCGCCACCGCCGTCCGGGTCTCGCGTCAGTAGCCGTGCCCGCCGAAGCCGCGCTGGAAGCGCGGGTTCACCACGTTGTTGAAGCTGGAGCCGAAGCGGTAGCTGATACCGACATCCATGTTGTACCGGTAGTTGGTCTGCAGCTGCTTCAGCTTCAGCAGGATCTCTTCCGTGGTCGCGTCTTCCTTCGCGATCGAGAGCTGGTCCTTCACCTTGCTGTAGTCGGCGCGCACGTCGAGCGAGAAGCCGCGGAACAACCGGACGTTCATGTTGCCGCCGATCGAGACGCGGTTCTTGCGCGTGTCGTGCAGGTACTGAGACAGGTTGACGGTCGCACTGGCGGAGCCCCACGGCTGGCGCGTCGAGTAGCCGATCCGGAGCGAGTGCAGCGGTCGCGTCTCCTGCGTCTGGTTGTAGACGGTCAACTCGTCGTAATTGGCGTAGTGGACGCCGACCGAGTACAGCGCCGTCAGCGTCCGCCGCGTCGATTCCGAGTAGGGGAAGACGTTGAACTCGACGGCCGGCCCGCCGTCGAACGCGCTTCGCACGTTGCCGTACGTGCTCGACTCCGCTCCACCCTGGAGCCCCAGCGACACGTGCTGGTTCACGCTCTTCACCGCCAGCAGGTTCAGCTCGAAGCTGCGCCGGATCGAGGTGATGGTCGTCAGGCTGTCGATGTCGTACCGGCTCTGGTTGTAGTCGCCCTGGATGTTGAAGTCGAGCTTCCACTTCTCGGTCGTCCGGTTGGCGCTGAGCTCGAGGTTCGCCCCCTCCTCCTCCTGCCGGCTCTCCGACTGGAATTCGCCGCCCGTCCGCACCGTGAACACCCAGAAGTTCCACGGATCGTCCACATCGGACGTGGTCGGCGCCGCCTCGACGCTGTCCCCATTCTGCGCGACCACGACCTGCAGCTGCGAGGCGAGCGGCGTGTCCGCGATGTAGGGGATCAGCCCGAGCGCGAGCGTGCGCGCCAGCCCGCGCCTTCGCGTGTCGTCCGAATCTTCCCGATCCGACGTGTACACGAGCGTGTCCGATGTCTCCGCGAACGAGTCCAGCCCGATGAAGTCCAGCGTGTACCGCTGCCCGCCCGCGCCCGTGCCCTGCTGCGTCACCAGCACGTGTACGTCCGCGTCCTGGCGGTCGCGCATGTAGTCCACCCACGGGATCTCGGTCCGGATGAAGTCGAAGTCACAGCGGAAACAGTCGAGGAAGACCTTCAGACGCTCGGACCGCTCGCTATCCTGCGCGGCGGCCGGCCGCACGGCTGGAACGGCCGTGATGCCCACCAGCATCACGGCGCACAATACCCCCCGGATCATATCACTGCTCCCCACCCGGATCCCGCGTCTGGACTTCGCCGCTGCGCCGGAGTCCGGGACAGATTTCCCGTGCCGGTGACAGCCCCGCGATGGCGCGAGCCCGCCACAACCCTACAGGGGCACGACGCCTTGCGGCGCGAAAACGTTGAGGAACCGGCCTGTCCGGTGCACCATCGAGGCGCCTTGCGAAACCTGTCAACGTGCGGTCCGGCAAGGAGATACGAACGCCGTGAGCCACCCCGACGCGAGCCGCCAGCCCGCGCTCACATGATGATCATCACCTCGGAGCCCCCCGCTCCGCCCATGCGCGGATTCACCACGTTGTTCAGGCTCGAACCGAACCGGTAGGAGAGCCCGAAGTTGAAGTAGTAGTAGTAGTTGGTCCTGAGCTGCTTCAGACGCAGCAGGACCTCGTCGCGAGTCGCGCCTTCCAGCGCGAGCGACAGCTGGTCACGTACCCGGCCGTAGGAGCCGAACAGATTGAAGCTCAGCCCGCGGATCAGCCGGATCGACGTCGATGCGTCCACCGAGTAGTGCCACTTGTCCGTGTCGTGCAGGAACTGCGAGAAGTCCAGCCCGAAGCTGGCGGAGCCCCACGGCTGACGCACCGTGTACCCCGCGTCGAAAGTGTGCACCGGCCGGGTCTCGTGCAGCCGGTCGAACACCGTGACCTCGCGGTAATCGTACTTGTTCAGCCCCAGCGTGTACCGCAGCACGAAGATCCGCCGCGTCGACTCCGCGTACGGGAACAGGTCGTACTCGATCGTCGGCGCCAGGTTGATCCCCAGCTTGATGTTGCCGTATGTGCTCGACGAGTACGATCCGTTCAGCCCGACCGACAGCTTCGGACCCAGGCTCTTCACCGCCAGCAGGCTCGCGCTGTACGATCGCCGGATCGCCGTGATCTCCGTCACCGAATCGAGCGTCAGAACGCTCTCGCTGTAGCTCACCCGCGCACTCGAGTTGATCTTCCACTCCTCCGTCGTCCGGTTCGCGCTCAGCGAGCCGTTGTACGAGCTGTACTCCTGCTGGCTTTCCCCGTTGACGTTCCCATTCACTCCGACCGAGAACACCCAGAAGTCCCACGGGTCCTTCGTCTCCCCGAGCGCCGGAGGCGGACCACCCGGACGTCCACCGCCCGCCGACGGCGGCGCGAGGCTGATCCGTAGCGCCTGCTCCGCCGGCGTCCCCACCAGGTACGGCATCAGCCCCATCTTCAGCACTTGCGTAAGACCCTGCCGGATCAGGTCCGACGTGTCGTCCCTCGTCGAGCGCCACACCAGCGTGTCCAGCTTCGACTCGAAACGGTTCCGGCCCATGAACTCCATCGTGTACTCCCGCCCGCCCGCCCCCGTACTCTGCGTCGTCACCAGGATGTGCACGTCCGAGTCCTGGCGGTCCCGGACCCAGTCCACCCACGTGATCTCCGTTCGGACATAGCTGAAATCGCACGAGCCGCACTCCAGATACACCCGCAATCGCTCCGGACCCGGCTCCTGCGCCGCCAACGCGCCAGGGATCGCAAGGAAGGAAATTGCAGCAAGCCATCGAAGGATACGGCTGTCCGTCATCGGTCCGCTCCTTTTCGCATTGTTGCGCCAGCGGGGTACGGATCGCGCGTCGCGTGAACCACCCGGACCACCGATTCCCACCGCGATCACTCCGCCCCGCACCGCGCGGAGGGGCAAGGCCGGTGCCCGCACCCATCGCCGATTCGCAATCCGTTGTCCCTGTGCCGCTTGCCCCGAATCCACCGGGTGCGTCGAAGGAGGCGCTCAACGGCATCAGCGTCCGGTCCCGGAACCCGCCGTCCGGAAATCGGACAGCGCCTGCCCGAGGTATACTATGTTCCTAGTTACAGTGACACCAGACGCGGCGCCCGCGTTGCGCCGGAGGGCGGAGGGGAGACGGCCCGGACCCTGCGGTGGTCCCGGGAAGGGGGGCGTGATGGCGGGTTGCGGAATCGCGTGGGGAGGCGGGCTTGTTATATTGGCGTAGGGAGGATTTCCGACGTGTCGAAGGGGATCGATGAGCAAGTTCGCGAAGGGCAAGTCGTGGCTCGAGCACCGGTTGGCGGGTGATGTCGAAGTCGGTGGCGCGCACTACACGGCCAACCTCGTGGCGCGCAAGGGAACGGGGTTCCAGGGGTTCCGGGTGACTGTGGTATTCATCCCGCACGAGGGTGGTCCGGCGCTGGAGGTGGAGCGGCCGGATGCGGCGAGCACGGCGGACGTGCATCGGGCGTCGCGGGAGCTGTCGGAGGACCCGGCGCGTCTGGCGTTGTTGGTGCGGGAGGCCGTGGCGGGATGAAGGCGCCGTCGCCGGCTTCCCGGGACCGGTTCGCGCGGCTGATGTCGGTGTCGGGCGACGAGGTGGACCTCGCGCTCGCGGCGCTGCTGATCGCGTCGGAGGAGTATCCGCAGCTGAACCCGGATCAGTACCTGCGTCGCCTCGATCTGCTGGCGGAGCTGGTGCGGGATCGGCTGTCGGGTGAGACGGCGCCGCTGCTGGTGTTGCAGGAGTTGAGCGAGGTGCTGTTCGAGCAGGAGAAGTTCCGGGGCAACACGGAGGCGTACTACGACCCGCGCAACTCGTTCCTGAACGATGTGCTGGACCGCCGGCTGGGGATCCCGCTGACGCTGAGCATCGTGATGCTGGAGGTGGGCTGGCGGCTGGGCCTGCCGCTGGAGGGCGTGAATTTCCCGGGCCATTTCCTGGTCCGTTTCGCGGGCGAGGCGACGAACCTGCTGCTGGATCCGTTCCAGCACGGCGAGATCCGGTTCGAGGACCAGGCGCAAGCGCTGCTGGACCGGGTGTATGGCGGCGCGGTCCGGCTGCAGCCGGAGTACCTGCGGCCGGCGGGCCGGAAGGACATGGTGGTCCGGCTGCTGGCCAACCTGAAGAACGTGTACCTGAATGCGCGCGATGATGCGCGCGCGGTCGCGGCGATCGAGCGGATCCTGCTGGTCCGTCCGGACGCGAACGACGAGGTGCGCGATCGCGGGATGCTGCTGGCGCGGCTCGGCCGCACGGACGAGGCCGTGATCGATCTCGAGCGGTACCTGGAATCCTCGCCGGGCGCGCCCGACGCGCAGCGGGTCCGGATCCTCATCGACCAGCTCGGCGGGGACTGAGCGTGGAGTCCGCGCCCGCGGTGCCGCTCTCCGGGCCGCGCCGCTCGCTGCACGAGGACGCGGGCGCGACGTGGGGCTCGGTCCCGGCCGGCGACGGCTCTGCCATCCCGGTCCCACGCAACTACGGCGATCCGGCGGGCGAGTACGCGGCCGCGCGCGCCGGTGCGGTTCTCGTCGACCGGCCGGATCGGGGCGTGCTCCGTGTGTTCGGCCGCGACCCGGTGAGGATGGTGCATGGGCTGGTGAGCAACGACGTCGTCGCGCTGGAGCCGGGCGGGTCGGTGTACGCGGTGATGCTCACGCCGAAGGGCCGGCTGCTGGCCGACCTGCACATCATCCGCCGCGCTGAAGACCTGCTGCTGGAAGCCGACGTCGCCGTGCTGCCCGCCATCCGCGAGAACCTCGCCCACTACGTGCCGCCGCTCTTCGCGCGGAGCGAGGACGTGAGCGACCGGCTCGCCGTGATCGGTGTGTACGGACCGCCAGGCGACGAGGTCCTCGAAGCCGTGCGCCCTTCCCTCCGGGAACCGGTGGACGTCCGGCCCGCGGACTACGCGGGCGTCGGTGGCGTCGACGCGCTCGTGCCGGTCGCGGACTTCGCCGCCTTCTGGTCGGCCGCCGTGTCCGCGGGCGCGAGGCCGGCCGGTCACGCGACGCTCGACGTGCTGCGCATCGAGGCGGGCACGCCGCGCTGGGGCGCGGAGCTGGCCGCGGACGTGATCCCGCTCGAGGCGAACCTCGAGCGCGCGATCAGCATGACGAAAGGCTGCTACACGGGGCAGGAGGTGATCGTCCGGATCCTGCACCGCGGGCATGTGAACCGGCACCTGCGCGGCCTGCTGCTGGGCGATCATGCGGCGCCGGCGCGCGGCGCTGAGCTGTTCGCGCCGGGCGAGCCGAAAGCCGTGGGGCGCGTGACCAGCTCGTGCCACTCGCCGCGACTGGGTCAGACGGTCGCGCTGGCGTACCTTCGCCGCGAGGTCGAGCCCGGCGCCGTGCTGCGGCTCGGCGACCCGGACGGCGCGGAGGCCCGCGTGGCCGGACTCCCGTTCCCCGGCGTCGCGGATTCCGGCGTCGCCTGACTCCCCACCAACGGATCGGATCCGCATGAGCCGACGTGGGCTGTTCCGATCGATCGGACCGGGCGCCGTCGTGACGGCGGCGTTCATCGGACCCGGCACCGTGACGACCGCGACGCTGGCGGGCGCGAGCTTCGGCTACGCCCTGCTCTGGGCGCTGACGTTCTCGACGCTGGCGACGCTGGCGCTGCAGGAGATGTCGGCGCGGCTCGGCCTGGTCACCGGCGCGGGCCTGGGCGAGGCGATCCGGGAACAGTTCAGCGGCGGCGGGCGCGTGCTCGCGGTCGTGCTCGTGATCGCGGCGATCGGGCTCGGCAACGCGGCCTACGAGACCGGCAACCTGCTCGGCGCGGGCCTCGGGCTGAGCGGCGCGGCCGGAGGATCGACCCGGCTGTGGGCGCTGCTGATCGCCGCGCTCGCGTTCGCCCTGCTCTGGACGGGACGGTACCGCGCGATCGAGAAGGCGATGATCGCCATGGTCGTGCTCATGTCGGTCGTGTTCCTGGCGACGGCGATCCTCGCCCGGCCGCCGTTCCTCGCCGTGCTCCGCGGCATGTTCACACCCGCGCTGCCGCACGTGGACCGCGGCCTCGTCGTGGTCGTCGGCCTGATCGGGACCACGGTCGTGCCCTACAACCTGTTCCTCCATGCCGCGGCGGTGCGCGAGCGGTGGAACGGGCCAGAGGACCTGCCGGTCGCACGCGCGGACCTGGGCGTGGCCATCATCCTGGGCGGCCTCGTCAGCATGGCCGTGGTCGTGACCTCCGCCGCCGCGCTCGGCGGGTCGGGCGGCGGCATCGCGAGCGCCGCGGACATGGCATCACAGCTCGAGCCGCTGCTCGGCGCGTGGGCGCGCGTGTTCTTTTCCGCCGGCCTGTTCGCCGCCGGCATGACGAGCGCGATCACGGCGCCGCTCGCCGCCGCGTACGCCGCCGCCGGCGCGCTCGGCTGGAAACGCGACCTGCGGAGTCCACGGTTGCGCGCGGTCTGGCTGATCGTGCTGCTGACCGGCGCCGCTTTCACCGCGGCCGGCGTCCGGCCCGTGCCCGCGATCCTGTTCGCCCAGGTCGCGAACGGCGTGCTGCTGCCCGCGGTCGCGCTGTTCCTGCTGTTCGCCGTGAACTCGCCGCGCATGGGCCGGTACCGGAACGGGCTCGCCGCGAACACGGCGGGCGCGATCGTGGTACTGGTCGCGATCGGGTTGGGCGGTTGGGCCGTGTTCCGCGCACTGACCGGTTGAGGAGACGACGATGAACGATACCCCGGAACGCGAGGCGCGGCGGGCGCTCGTCCGCCTGCGTCGCTCTGTCGAAAAGGCCGTGGCCGAGCTGGACGCCGTGCGCGGCGCGCTCGAGCACGTGGAAGGCGCCGACTTCCCCACCGACGCCTTCGCCGACGCGGACCAGCGCCTGGCCGCGGTCGACGCCTTCATCGATGAACAGGCGGAGCGCCTCGAGGAGAAGCTGCTCGCAGCCGGCGGACTCGAGCCCGGCCGCGTGCGGAGGACGGGCGGACTGTGAAGGCCGGCGACTCGCATGCCGGCGAGGCGCGCGACGGGCGCTTCTGCCTGTTCGTCTACGGCACGCTCCGGTCCGACCTGTCGGACGGCGACCTGTTGGCGTCGGCGGAACGGCTCACCGAAGCGACGGTCGAGGGCACACTTTACGATCTCGACGAGTATCCCGCGCTGATGCTGTACGGGACCACGCCCGTGCGAGGCGAGGTGTGGCGCTGCCCGCTCGAGCTGCTCGAACGGCTCGACGAATACGAAGGCACGGACCGGAGCCTGTTCCGGCGGGTGGCCGTCATGGCATCCGGCATCCCCTGCTGGACGTACGTCGCCGGCGCCGCGCTCGCCTCGCGGCTGACGCCCGACCACCGCATGGACGGCGCACTCTGGCGGCCCGCCGCCCGCTGAACCCGCGCCAACTCACGCCCGGCCGCATCGACGGCGGACACTGGACGCCCGCCACCCGTTCAAGACCACCGGATCGCGCCGCGCCGCGCTGCGCGCTTCGCCGAAAACACGGCGGCAGCGCGGTTCCCGACCCCCCGGCGATCTCGCGGACTGGCGCTTGGATGATGCGGCGACAACGGGCCCGTGATCGTCAACTGCGGGCCCGCGGTCGTCGGATATTCGTGATACCGCCGGAAGGAACCCCAACGGCGCAGCCGCACGTGGATCGACCCCCATCGTCACGTCGACAACCCGTCATTCGCGCCGGCCACGGACAGCCCGTGTCCCGTTTCCCGCCTCTATAGCCGACAACTCGTCATCCGGCGCGCGGCCGACGACGCGGATGTCCCGTATTCCGCCCATAGCGCGGGAAATGTGACAAACGCGATCTCGGGCGGCGGCGGACGTCGAGCTGTCGGCGTGGTGAGCCAGTTGCGGGCCTGGCCAAGCCGGTCGCCGGCGGCAGGTCTCGGCGGATCGCCCGTCAGCGATCACGGGGACACGCGCCGCCAATCCGGCCGCCCGACCCACGCCGCCGGCCACGCAACCACCCGACCCGCCGGCGCCAGCCACGCAACCGCCCAACCCGCCGGCGCAGCCAGCGACGGCCACCCGACCTGCTGTGACCGGAATCAGCCGCCGATCGGCCGCGGGTCCGGCTTCACCGTGAACGTCTGCTCCAGCGTCCGGCCGTTCGCCGTGAGCCGCGCCGTGAACGTGCCGGGCAGCGACACCGCCGGCGCCTGCGCGCCGCCGCGCCCACCGCCGCCGAAGCCTCGCCCGCCACGCCCGGTGTTCGGGTTCCAGACCGCGCGGTGCATGCCGGCGCTGCCGGAGAACGGCACGGGATCCGGCCGCCAGAGCGCGGACGTGTTGGGAATCCCGCCGCCGCGGCCGCCGCCCCTGCCACCCCGGCCACCGCCCTGCGCCGAAGGCTCGGTGGTGAACGTCTGCAGCACCGTGCCGTCGGCGTCGAGCACCTCGAGCGTGACGGGCCCCGTCGCATCGGAGCGAAGCCAGTAGTCGATGTATGCGCCATCGGGTGGGTTCTCGGCCTGCGGCTCGCCCTTCTGCACGGGCGTGCCGTTGTCGCGGCCCTGGTCGACGAGCGTGGTGTCGCGCGGCTTGTAGAGGAACACGTCGGACTGCGCGACGTCGTTCGTGATCTGGCGGAGCGCGCTGATGTCGTCGATCACCCAGATGCCGCGGCCGTGCGTGCCGACGATCAGGTCGCCGGCGTAGACCTCGAAGTCGCGCACGGACGTGACCGGCAGGTTGAGCTGCAGCGGCTGCCAGTCGTCGCCGTCGTTGAACGAGACGAACGCGCCGCGCTCGGTGCCGGCGAACAGCAGGCCCTGCCGCTCGGGGTCTTCCTTCACGACGTGGACGTAGACGCCGGCCGGGAGCCCGCGCGTGATACGCTGCCAGGTCCGGCCGCGGTCGCGCGTGCGGTAGATGTACGGCTCGAAGTCCTGCAGCTGGTGCCGGTCCACGCTGGCGTACGCGGTGTCGAAATCGAAGTGCGACGCCTCGATCATGGTGATCCGGCTCCACGCCGTGACCTCGGGCGGCGTCACGTCCTGCCACGTCTTCCCATCGTTCATTGACAGCTGGATCAGCCCGTCATCGGTCCCGACCCAGAGCATGGGCACGAGCAGTGGCGATGGCGCGATCGTGTAGATGACGCCGCGCTTCCCGTTCCGGTCCACCGCGGCCGCGGCGGCCGCGTCGAGGTTGGACGGGATGCCCGGGTCCGGCCGCGTCAGGTCGTCGCTGATCTGCGTCCAGCTCTGGGCGCCATCCGTCGACTTGAACAGGAACTGGTTGGCGTAGTAGAGCGCGCGCGGGTCGGCCTCCGAGAGCACGAGCGGCTGGGTCCAGTCGGTGCGCGCCATCTCGGGTGACTGTGGTGATGTCGTGCCCCGCACCGAGCGGTTCTCCGCCATGTCGTAGCGGCTACCGGCGCCGCCGTACACGATGCCCGGGTGCAGCGGGTCGCCGGCCGTGTAGCCGCTCTCGCCGCCCGCGGCGATCGGCTCCCAGTCGCGCATCGAGATCTCGGCGAACTTGCCGCGCGAGCGGACCGCGACCGCACCACTGTCCTGCTGCGCGCCCGTCACCCAGTAGGGGAACCGGTAGTCCACGGAGATGTGGTACATCTGCGCGGTGGGCTGGTTGTACCACGAGCTCCAGGTGACCTGCTTCGGGTCGGGCTCACGCGCGTTCCGCGTGATGATGCAGCCCTGGTCGCTGGCCACGATCATCGAGTTCGGGTCGTCCGGCGAGATCCACATCTGGTTGTAGTCGTCGCCGCCGGGCGAGCCGCGCAGCGGCTGCCATGTGCTCCCGCCGTCGAAGGAGCGCGAGACCGAGACGTTGGAGACGAAGATGAGGTCCGCGTTCTCCGGATCGACCATCACGTGCTCGAAGTACCAGCCGCGGCCCCAGAGCGCGGACTCGGAGGAGACCCGCTCCCAGCTCCCGCCGCCATCGTTCGAGCGGAACAGCCCACCCTGGCCGCTGCTGCCGCCGCCGAAGCCGCCTCGCCCTTCCGGCTGCGCGGGCGCGCCCGGCTCGGGCAGCAGGCAGTCGACGACCGCGTACAGCCGCTGCGGCTCGCTCGGGCACACCACGATGCCGGTCCGGCCGATGCCCTCCTTCGGCAGGCCGTTCGTGAGCGGCTTCCAGGTGTCGCCGCCATCGGTCGACTTCCAGATGCCGCCGCCCGGGCCGTTGGTGGGCGCGTACACGAACCAGGGCGGGCGGCGCGTGTTCCAGAGCCCGGCATAGACGACGCGCGGATTCGTCGGATCGATCACGACCTCGATGCCGCCGACGTTGTCGTCGCCGAGCACCTTCTTCCACGTGCGGCCGCCATCGCGCGAGCGGAAGATGCCGCGCTCCGGGTTGGCCGCGTACATGTGCCCGATCGCGGCGACGAACACAACGTCCGGATTCGTCGGGTCGACCGCGATCTTGCCGATGTGCTGCGTGTCCTCGAGCCCGATGCGCGTCCACGTCCGCCCGGCATCCGTCGTCTTGTACATGCCGTTGCCGTAACCGACGGAATCGCGCAGCGTGGACTCGCCGCTGCCGACATAGAACGTGTCAGGCGACGACGGCGCCACCGCGATCGCGCCGATCGACGCGACCGGCTGCGAGTCGAACACCGGCTTCCACACGCGCCCGGCGTCCACCGTCTTCCATACGCCGCCGTTCACCGCGCCGAACCAGAACTCGTTGGGCCGGCCGGGCACGCCCGTGACCGCATCCACGCGGCCGCCGCGGAACGGGCCGAGCAGCCGCCACTCGAGTCCGCCGAACAGGTCGGCGGGCACGCGCGCGGGCAGCGCGTCCGGCCCGCCCATGGCGGCGAGGTCCCGGGCGGCGCGGTCGTCGCCGCGGAGGAACGGGTAGTCGCGGCCGAACCAGGGTCCGGCGGCGGGCAGCGCGAGGCCGGCGACGGTGAGGAAGCCGCGCCGTGAGAGGAGCGGCGTCGCGGGCGGACCCGTGTCGTCGGAAGAATCGGAACCGGTACCTGCCAACGACCCGCGTCGCTTCGCCACAATCGCCTCCCGCTCGAAGCCGTGCGGCTCCCGCCGGAACGCCGATCCGGCATTCAAGGGACGGTGGAAGCCTGACCGAGATTCGACGCCGCCGCCGGCAGTGTCAAGCCTGCGCGTCATCCTTGCCGCTCGCCGCGGAAAGGCCGATGCTTCCCGGGGCCCGCCGCCGATCTCCCGCGCGGGCCGGGAAGGGCACATGGACACAGACCGGCAACCGGCGCGGCCGCCACAGCCGCCGACATCGCCGCAGCCGCAATCGCCGATGCGGCCGCGCAACCCGTTCTTCTGGGTGCTGATCGCGCTGCTCGGGTTCTGGCTGGTGCAGACGTTCGTGCTCGGACCGGCCGCCACCCGCCGCGAGCGGGTCAGCTACGACGAGTTCCGCCGCGACGTCGCATCGGGAAGGGTGAGCGAGGTCACGCTCGGCGACCGGCTCATCGAGTACCAGCTGAAGCCGGACTCCGCGGGCGCGCAGCCCGTGACGAGGAACACGGTCCCGGTCGAGGACCCGGCCCTCGTGGACACGCTGCTCGCCGACAGCGTGAAGGTCAGCCGGGAGCCGTCGGGCGGGATCGGCTCGACCCTCGGCTTCCTGCTCCTCATGCTCCTGCCGATGCTGTTCATCGGGTTCCTCTGGATGCGCATGCTCGGCCAGCGCGGCGGTGGCCGCTCCATGCTCTCGTTCGGCAAGAGCAAGGCGCGCGAGATCTCGGGCACGCTCACCGGCATCACGTTCGAGAACGTCGGCGGCATCGACGAGGTCGAGACCGAGCTGATCGAGATCATCGACTTCCTCAAGAACCCGGAACGCTTCACCCGCATCGGGGCCAAGCTGCCCAAGGGCGTGCTGCTGGTTGGCCCGCCCGGCACCGGCAAGACGCTGGTCGCGAAGGCCGTGGCGGGCGAGGCGGGCGTTCCCTTCTTCTCGATCAGCGGCTCGGACTTCGTCGAGATGTTCGTGGGCGTGGGCGCCGCCCGCGTCCGCGACCTGTTCGAGCAGGCCAAGACACGCGCGCCCTGCATCATCTTCATCGACGAGATCGACGCGATCGGCCGCGCCCGCACCGGCATCAACAACATCCAGACGAACGACGAGCGCGAGCAGACGCTGAACCAGCTGCTCGCCGAGATGGACGGCTTCGACACCGAGCAGGGCGTCGTGATGATCGCGGCCACCAACCGCCCCGAAGTCCTCGACCGCGCGCTGCTCCGCGCCGGCCGCTTCGACCGCCAGATCCAGATCCCGCTGCCGAGCGAGCGCGGCCGCCTCGAGATCCTGCGCATCCACACCAAGGGCGTGCCGCTCGCCAACGACGACGACCTGAAGAAGGTCGCGCAGATGACGCCCGGCTTCTCCGGCGCCGATCTCGCCAACATCGTGAACGAGGCCGCGCTGATGGCGGTGCGGTCGGAACGTCAGGCGTTGACGCTCGCCGATTTCGATCTCGCGCTCGAGCGCGTGATCGCCGGGCTGCAGCGGAAGGAACCACTCGCGGGCGAGGTCCGGCGCAAAGTCGCGTTCCACGAGGGCGGCCACGCGCTCGTCGCATCGCTGCTGCCGCACACCGAGCCGGTCCACAAGGTCAGCATCATCCCGACCGGCCGGGGCGCGCTCGGCTACACCATGCAGATGCCGGAAGAAGACCAGTACCTGACGAGCGAGGCGGAGCTGCACGACCGGCTCACCGTGATGCTGGGCGGCCGCGCCGCGGAGCTGGTCGTGTTCGGCGAGCCCTCGACGGGCGCGGCCAACGACCTCGAGCGCGCCACCGAGCTGGCCCGCCGCATGGTCGCGGAGTTCGGGATGAGCCCGCGGCTCGGACCCGTGCGCTACACCGCATCTTCCGGCTACGGCTTCCTCGGCATCGAAACCGGGCTGCGCCAGGACCTCGGCCCGGACACGGCGGCGCGCATCGACGAGGAGGTGCGCCGCATTGTCGACGCGGCGCAGAACAAGGCGATCGCACTGCTGCGCGAGAACGAGGCCGCGCTCCGCGAAGTCGCGCGCACGCTGCAGGAGCACGAGGTCGTGTCCGGCGCGGAGATCAAGCGGATCGCGCGCGTGCTGCAGCTCACGAAGCCGGAGGACACGGAACCGTCACAGGACGGAGCGGAAGACGGATGAAGCGACGCGATTTCCTCAGGGCCGGCGCCGCGAGCGCGCTCGCCGGCACACTCCCCATCGGCGCCGCAGCAGCCGGGCCGGGCCGCGCGGATTCGCCCGGCCGTGGCCCCTCGATCCAGCGATCCCGGCCGCAGGACGCGCCCATCCTGATCCGCGGCGGGACGGTGTGCGACGGCACCGGCGCGCCCGGCCGCGAGCTCGACGTGCTCGTCAGCGGCGACCGCATCACGCGCGTCGCGGCCGGCATCCGCGAACCGTCGGCGACGGTCATCGACGCGCGCGGCCGCGCCGTCGCTCCCGGCTTCATCGACGTGCACTCGCACACCGACTCCGTGCTGCTCGAGCACCCGCTCGCAGAGAGCAAGATCCGGCAGGGCGTGACGACCGAGGTCGCCGGACAGGATGGCAGCTCGGTTGCGCCCGTCGGTCCGGACCGCGACGCCCGCATGCGCGAGCAGTGGGCGGCCGAGGGCATCGACGCCGACTTCTCCTCGCTCGGCGGCTTCTTCCGCCTGCTCGAGGCGAGGCCGGGCTCCGTCAACTTCGCCAGCATGGTCGGGAACGGCACCGTGCGCGGCATCGTGGTCGGGGACGACGACCGGCCGGCAACGCCCGACGAGCTCGCGCGCATGGTCGCGCTCATCGAGCGCTCTCTCGACGACGGCGCGTGTGGCGTCTCCAGCGGACTCGAGTACGTGCCCAGCGGGTTCGCCGACACCGCCGAGCTGATCGCGCTCTCGAGACCGCTGCGCGCACGCGGCCTGCCATACGCCAGCCACATGCGGAACGAGGACGATCGCGTGCTCGCCGCCGTCGAGGAAGCGATCCAGGTCGGCCGCATGGCCGGCGCGCCCGTCCAGATCTCGCACCTCAAGGCCCAGGGCAAGCGCAACTGGTGGAAGGCCGAGCCGATCCTGCACCTGCTCGAGGCCGCGCGCGCCGACGGCATCGACGTGATGTACGACCGCTACCCGTACGTCGCGTATGCGACGGGGCTGAGCAACCTCTTCCCGCTCTGGGCCCGCGATGGCGGCACGTCCGCGTTCATGGCGCGGCTCGAGGATCCGTCCCTCGCCAACCGCATCCGGCAGGCCGTGCAGGAGAAGGTGGACCAGCTCGGCGACTGGGACGCCGTGCAGGTCACGTCCACCGGCAACGAGTCGCTCGCGTTCGCCCGCGGCCGGCGCCTCGGCTCGCTCGCGAAGGAGCGCGGCGAGGAGCCGTACGCGTTGCTGCTCCGCATTATCCAGGGCGACAACGGCCGCACCGGCATGGTCGGCTTCGGAATGAGCGAGGAGAACACCGCGCGCTTCCTCGCCCACCCGCTCGGCATGATCTGCTCGGACGGCAGCGCGCTGGCGACGGAGGGCCCGCTCGCGCGCGGCGCGCCGCACCCGCGCAACTTCGGCACGTTCGCGCGCGTGCTCGGCCACTACGTCCGGGAACTCGGCGTCATGCCCCTGGAAACCGCGGTCCGCAAGATGACCTCGATGGCGGCGGACCGGCTGAAGCTTCGCGGGCGCGGACGCATCGTGGAGGGCGGGTTCGCGGACGTCGTCGTATTCGATCCGGACACGGTCGCGGACCGCGCCACGTTCGAGGCGCCGCTCCAGTACGCGGTGGGGATCGACTGGGTGCTGGTGAACGGGACGGTCGCGATCCGGGAGGGTGAGCACACGGGGGCGAAGGCGGGGCGGGTGCTGCGGAGTGGTGTGTGAGACGAGCCGGGCGTGCGGCCGGCGTCAGGGTAGCCGGGCCGGAGAGGAAGAGGGAGCTCGACCGGTGCCCGTCGATTCGCCCGCGTCGAGGACTTCGTAGACCCGGAGTCCACGAGCGCTCTCCGGCACGCGGATCGGCACGAGCCAGCCGGGCGCCGTCCCGTCCCGCAGGAGCGTGTCGAAAGACGGCCTGGGGTCCGTTGCCGCCGCGGCGTCCGGAACGTCGCCGCAGCTGACAACGACGTCCACGCCCCGGGCCCGGATCAGGCGCCGCGCCTCCTCCGGATCGCGCGCGGTCATGATGCGGTGCCAGTCCGTGATCCCCTGCCAGTTCCGTTGGTACGGCGTGCCGATCACCGAGTCGGCGGTCCGATAGAGCAGGACCGGTCCGAGGTCCATGTGCGCCAGCACCGTCCGCGGACGGTCCCCCAGGCCGGCCGGATCGTCGAGCATCGAAAGCAGTGGCCCGACCGGACAACTCTCGACTCCGCTGACCGCGGCTCCGCGTGCCTTCCCGCCGGCTTCGCCTCCGAGGGCCGACACCGCGCTGCCGACGAACAGGGGGCCGGCCACGAGGCCGACGGTGACGAAGACGCGGATCACCGACCGGCGGGACCCGGTGGCTCGCTCGTTCGCCCGCCGCAGCACGTCGGAAAGAAGCGCCACGGTTCCGATGACACCGAGCAGCTCGGCGTACATGGCGAAGCGGACCCAGCGGATCCCGAGCGCGATGAAGAGGATCAGGCCTGCGCCGAGCAGGACCCAGACCCCGAGGAGCGGTCTGTGTCGGTCCCTCCGCATGCCGTGAACCACCATCCCGAGCGCGAGCAGCGCGTTGCCCAGGTAGGCAACGAGCCGGCCGACACCGGCGAGGCTTCGCGGGACCAGGTACGCCTGCATCTCCGAGACGAAGTCGAGCCATATGGGCTTCAGCTCCGGGTGTGCTGTCCTCCACCGGATTCCCGAAGAACCCGGGGAAGACCGCGAGCATGACCGCCGCGGCGACGACGACGCCCCAGTGGCCAGCGCGGCCCGGCCGACCACACCGAGTCGCGCAGCCCACGGGGACGCCGCCACTGCCCAGAACGCCAGGACCAGCGCGACCGCGAAGAGCTGGACCACGGAAACGCGGTCGTATTCCACCATCAGGAGCGCCCCCGGCGGATGCTCGAGGACCACGGCGACCGCGACGACCGCCACCGTCCCGAGGGCCACCGATCTCGCCGCGCCGGCGACCTCCCCCTTCACCACCCAGAGGCCGGCGAGCGATACGAGGAGCACGAACAGCGGCGCCAGCGATTCCACGGTCAGCCACAGCCCGAAGCCGGCCCATGCGCCCGTCGCCCAGCTCGCCCAGCGGGCCTCCGGTTCCAGGAGCAGGCGCAACGCCGATCCGAGCATCGCCACGAATGCGAGCAGGATCAGCATGTTGTGGTCGGCGCGGCCGGGCAGCGCGTAACCCATGATCCCGGCCTGCGCCAGCACGGCCAGCATCGTGACGTAACGCAGTCCCGCGCCCACCAGCGGGCGCACGGCCCAGGCGGTCACGAAGCACACCGCGATGAGGAGGAGCGGCGCCACGGCGACACCGGACCAGTGGAGCGCCGCCTGGAACCCGAGGAACGGTTCGAGGGCCCATGCGCCCAGCAGGATGAGCACGTCCATCGGGCGGGTCCAGTGGAGCGTGTCACCCCATGGCGCGTTGCTGCGCGGGATCGTGCCGTCGAACCACGCCCCCGTTTCCGCCAGCCGCCGGACGCGTACCAGCCGCATGTAGCCGTCCGGGTCCACGAGGGCCCCGTGCATCAGGCCGGGCAGGAACCGGATCACGAGAAGCGCGAACAGCGCCACCGCCACCGCCGCGAAGACGAGGTCTCCGCGCCAGGTCGGCCACCGTCCCCCGGTGCCGCGCGCACCGTGAATCATGCCGATCCCCGGACCGTACTCATCAACGGATCTCCTCCGTGCTTCCGGCCGGCGATCCCGACCACGCTCTATGGATGGCGAATGCGGCGCATGTTATCAATTGTCGGCACGCGCCCGGATCCCGGTCCCGGCGGCGGGGCATTTTCCGGATGCCCATCCCGACCTCCGCCGCTATGTTCCACCGATTCGTCGCCCAGCTTCCGGGAGGATGACCACCCGTGACCGAAGCCCTCGAGCTCAGCGGACTCACCAAGCGGTACGGCGCACAAACGGCCGTCGCCGACCTCAGCCTCTCGGTCCCGACCGGTACGATCTACGGGATCCTCGGACCGAACGGCGCCGGCAAGACGACGACGCTCCGTATGGTCATGAACATACTGCTCCCGGATTCCGGGGAGATCCGGCTGCTGGGCGTGGACCCGACCACCGATCGGAAGGTGTTGAACCGGGTCGGCTACCTCCCGGAGGAGCGGGGCCTGCACCGCAAGATGAAGGTGCTCGACGTGATCGTATTCTTCGCGCAGCTCAAGGGGATGGACGCGAAGACCGCGGCGTCGGAGGCCGGCGTCTGGCTCGAGCGGATGGGGCTGGCGGACCGGGCGCAGTCGAAGGTCGAGACGCTGTCGAAAGGCATGCAGCAGAAGGTCCAGTTCATCGCGACCGTTCTGCACCGCCCCGACATGCTGATCCTCGATGAGCCGCAGTCGGGACTGGACCCCGTCAACCAGGAAGTGCTGCGCGATACGATCCTCGAGGCGCGGAACGATGGCCGAACCGTCGTTCTCAGCACCCACAATATGAGCCAGGCCGAAGCGATGTGCGAGCACGTCTGCATCATCGCGAACGGCCGCAAGATCCTGGACGGCCGGGTCCATGAACTGCGCCGCGCGCACCGCGGCGATCACTACTCCGTCGAGTTCGATTTCGCGTCGGGCAGCGTGGACCGCTTCATGGAGACGAGCCCGCTGCTGGCTCGTCGAACCCGCAACGGCCCAGCCTGGGAGATCGAGCCGCGGGCGGGCGTCGATTCCGGCCGTCTCGTCACGGAACTCGCGGCGCTCGACGCGCCCTTGACCCGGTTCGAGCACGTCGAGCCTTCGCTGCATGAGATCTTCGTCCGGCGGGTCGGCGAGGCGAACGCCACCGCGATGGGAGCGGGGTCCGATGCGTGAAATCTGGATCATAGTCAAGCGCGAGTTCCTGGAACGGGTGCGCACCCGCGCCTTCCTGATCGGCACCTTCATCTTCCCCGTCTTCATGTTCGCCGTCCTCTGGCTCCCGACGATGATCGGTGGCGACGGCTCCGTGAAGCGACTGGCGCTCGTGGACGAGGCACCGGAAGGCATCGGCGACCGGTTCATCGCCGCGCTCACGGCCGCTGCCGACAGCGATGCCACCAATCGGTACGAGGTCGAGGAGGTGCCCGGTCCGTTCGAGTCCGCCCGAGCGGAACTGATCCGCCGGGTCCGGGCCGACTCGCTGGACGGGTTCGTCGTGCTGCCGGCGGACGTGGTGACGAGCAACGAGATCGTCTACCGCGCCGGCAACATCGCGAACCAGTTCGTCCTGCGTGACATCCGCACCGCCGCGTCTGCCGCTGTCCTGGGCGCCCGCCTCGAGCGGGCCGGCCTCGAGGTGACCGATCTGGCCGAGCTCGTGAAGCGCGTGGACGTCGACGAGGCCGCGATCACCGATACCGGCGAGGAGGGGCGCGGCGCGGAATCCACGTTCCTCTTCGCCTACCTCGTCGGCTTCCTGATCTACTTCATCACCGCGATCTACGGCATGAACGTGCTGCGGAGCGTGATCGAAGAGAAGACGAACCGGATCGCCGAGGTCATGATCAGCTCCGTCCGCGGCACGCACATGATGCTGGGCAAGATCGTGGGCGTCGGCTCGGCCGCCCTGCTGCAGGTCGCCGTCTGGATCGGCGCCGTCGTGCTCATCACGACGCAGTCGAGTATCGTGAGCCGGCTCGGCGTGCCCACGGAGCTGCTCGCAGGCCTGACGCTGCCGCCCGGCCAGGCCGCCCTGTTCCTCGCTTACTTCGCGATCGGCTTCCTCGAGTTCGCGGCTCTGTTCGCCGCGCTCGGCGCCGCCATGACCACCGAGCAGGAAGCACAGTCCATGCAGATGGTGCTCATGGTGCCGCTCTTCCTGCCCCTGCTCTTCCTGTTCCAACTGACGGGCGAACCGCTCTCCCGCCTGTCCACGGTGCTCGGCATCTTCCCGTTGACCGCGCCCATCGCCATGCCCATCCGGATCGCGACCGTCTCGATTCCGCCGGTCCAGATTGCGGCATCGCTCGGCCTGCTCGTGATCGGACTGTTCGTGATCGCGTGGCTGGCGGGGAAGGTCTACCGCATCGGGATTCTGTCCACCGGCAAGCGGCCGACCATGGCCGAGCTGGTGCGGTGGCTCAGGGAGGCGTAGCGCGGGGTGGACGGTCGTCGTGCCGGCTCAACTCAAGGTGAACAGCGATGGAAACGAACAGCGGCCCGGCGCCTCCTCGAAATCACGGACAGGGAAATGGCCTGCCAACGGCTGTGCGCGCGTCACGCAAGCTCCACTTCGCAGTCCTTGCCAGCCTTGCCTTCCTGATATTGGCAAGCCGGCTTCGCATTGCGGAGTTCCCCGTCAACGTCGACGTCAATGAGTATCAGGTGATCGGCCACGAACTACTTCACGGCCGCCAACTGTACACCGAAGTCTGGGACAACAAGCCACCCCTCACGTACGTCACGTTCGCGGCGGCTGAGATTCTCGCCGGCTGGGGACCAGGTCAGGTTCTCCTCATCGGCGTGGTCTTGTCCATGGTGACCATGCTCGGCGCGTATAAGGCAGGCCGGGCAGCAGGGCCGGCTGGCGGGCTGGCAGCGGCCGCCTTCTGGACGTTACTCCAGGCCGATATCGCGATCGAAGCACAGGCACCGAACGGAGAGGCTCTGGTCAACGCAGCGATCATCTGGGCATTCGCCATGGTCGTCCGTGGAAAACCGCGCTGGATACCGGCATGCCTCTGGGCGTTGGCCACTCTAGTCAAGACTAACGCCGTCGTTTTTCCCGCGTTGATCGGCCTTGCGCACATCTCGGCAAGCAGAGAGCGGCGATCTGCCCTCCGAGACGTCGGTGTGTGGCTACTCGTCGGAGCGGCTGCATGGGCCGCGACCACATTCTGGTTCGCGGCCCAACGGAGATTGGGACATTTTGTGGAAGCCGTCTTTTCGTACAATCGCTTTTATGCCGGATCAATCCTTCACAATCTTCTCGCTGGATTCGTGCCCCACAATGCATTCAATCCCGTTCTTGCCGCATCACTACCTCTCGTGGCTCTTAGCGGGTTGGTCTTTTTCGCGCAGTCGCGACGAATTTTTCGTGAATTCCTCGCCGGAGGTGTCATCGCGGCCTGGATAGCTGTTGCATTGCCTGGCCGTTTCTATTGGCATTACTACCAGCTTTATCTTCCATTTCTTTGTGTGGGAGCCGGATGGGGTGTGGCTGTGCTCTTGACGCGGGGGAGACGCCTCGGTGTTGCCGCGATTGTTGCTGGCTTTCTAATTCCGATTCTCGCACAGGTGCAAGGGATCCGTGCGACCGGTGACGATTGGATCCGGCTGGCGTTTCGTTCTGACGCCGATCGATACCTGGCCCAAGTGCATGCCACGCCGATCGTACTCGGGCTCTTGTTGCCGAATGACCAAGTGTATCAGGTCGGGTCTCAAACCGCGTACGCCATTGCCGCCGGTACCTCACCTCCAACGGGCGTTTTCTTCCTGAAGCATATGGCCGAAGGCCCCGCCGCAGAGCGCTTGACGAGGATGGCGCTGGTTGATCTGGCCGAGCACCCGCCTGCCGTAATCGTTTACGACAGTGCCTACGCGGCGCTGATTCCGAAGCACCCGGTTCTTGGTTGGATCAGTCGGAACTATCTGCCTAGACCGGAGCTCAGTGTAGGACCGCGCGCGACGGTGTTGACGAAACGGAACTAACTTGCGACGCCGGCGTTGCCGCTGTCTGAATGACCGAGTATTGGATACACGACTGATGGTGGCATAGGAGGGGAGCACTCATCTCGAAATGCAGCCGCATAGTGTAGCGGGCATTCGTCCCACCCGGCACCAGCACGCTCAAGCAGTCGCGACCCCCCCGCAACGATGTCCACGACGTAATGCTCGCCGAGGCAGACAAGAGCGAACAGCATGGCACCGAGGTACGCACAGCAGATGAAACGCAGACGTGGCGCCGGCGAGGCCAGCCCAGGTGCAACGGCGAACGTGAGTGCCGAATGGACTGAAGGCATGGCGGCAACAGCGTTCTGCCCCCCGGTATGGCGCGTCGTAGTTCTCCGGCGTCAATGCCTTCACACGGTCCGGCAGGGTGAGCCATGTCGAGCCCCGCGATCCTGACGCCACGAGCAGTGACCCGCGGCACAGCCACCCCGGAGGGTGCCAGGCTCCGCGTGTCGCTGGAGGACTTCGTCGCACTCATTCCGGTGTCACCCGGATCCGGCCAGCGGGGCGGGACGGAGGTGCTGCATGCTCGGAAGAACATCGTACTCCTGGCTCAGGCGGACGACATCCTCTCCGCGCTGACCGATCCGGTCATCGGCCAGGTTGCCCAGGAAGCGGTCGGCCTGGGCGACATACCAAATCCGCTGCGGCTCGAGCCCCATCAGCCGCGCGGCCGTCGCGTCCACGGCGACCGGATCGGCGCCGAACACGAGCACACCACTCTTCCGCGGCACACCCTGGATCGGGCCGTTGCCTTCCATGCCGATGATGCCGTCCACGATGTTGAACCGGGGCACGGGCAGCGTGGCGTTGATGTCGAGGATGCTCTGCTCAATGCCCTGCCAGTGCAGCGTGTTCTTGGGCCAGCCGTAGATCGAACCCGGCATGATGCCGAAGAGGTTCTTCATCGACAACGTGGCGCCCGCCCAGTGGTGCGTCTTCAGCTTGGGCATGGACACGAGCAGGTCGGCCTCGAGCACGGTCACCGGCAAATGGAGTGACCCGAGCCGGGTATATTGACTTGCCGCGGCGATCGGACGGACGGCGTCGTTGTTGAGGTTCACGTACCGGGCGCCCGCATCACGCAGGACGTCGGCGAGACCCGATGCGGTGACGATGTAGTCCGCATCACGGCGGTGGCCGGGGCCCTCCGCCACGACCACGTCGCGGGCGCCGCGAAGACGGAACGCCTCGATGGCGGCGGCGATGAGCACCGGATTGGTGTTGATGGCCCCGGCCGGATCGAACTCGACAAAATTCGGCTTGAGGACGATTCGCTTGTCCTTCGCCTCGATGCCGAACAGGTCGAGTCCGCGCCCCACGGTGTCGATGAGACGGTCGTCGTACGCGTCCGCGGCGAGCACGGCCACGTTGGAGCGGTCGAGCTTCCGGTATGCGCGGTCGGCCCACGGCTGCGCCGGCAGCTCGGTCTGCTGCGGCCCGCAGCGGGCGAGCGCCGGCGCGACGGCCGCGGCCGCCGCCAGCTTCACGAACGTGCGGCGATCAGTCATCGGACGGCAGCCTCAGCACCTCGGGCCGGCGGGCCGCGAGTACGGCGAGCGCGATGTCGCGCGTGTCATCGAGGAAGCCGTTCCGGTCGAATCGCTCATCTGCGCGGGAGAGCAGGTCACCTGCATCGAGACCGTACGCCTGGCGACACAGCGCCGCGAGGGACAGGGCGAGACCAGAGCCGGTGGAATCAACCAGGCCGTCGAGAGCGCCGAGATTGCGGTCCCGCGTTCCGGCGTCGATCGATCCCTGGAGCGCGAGCAGGGCGAGGGCGGTCGTATCCGGGTATGGAGGGAGGTCCACGCCGAGCACGCGCTTGTTGCCGTAGTTCCAGCCGCCGCCGTGACATTCCCGGTCGAGAATCATCGCCTCACCCTCGCGGATCCGCGAGCGGGCCTGGCCGTTCCGCCGGCCGGGCAGCGCCTTCTTCAATGCCAGCAGGGCGAACGATGTGGGCTCGATCCAGCTGAAGGTCCCCGCGCCCCACGGCCAGCCGATCAGAGTGCCGTCCAGCTCCACCACCTTCTTTTCCCCGAAGAACTCGCGGATCCGCTGGCGCCAGTCGAAACCCCGGCCTTCCCGGCCGAGCAGCCAGTCCACGCCTTTCGACACTTCGGCCTGGGTTCCCGCGTCCGCCAGCGCCAGTACGGCCTCGCTCGTGGCCCAGCTCGCCTCGTCCAGTTCTTCCGTCCACGGCCACGAGCCATCCTGCCGCTGGTGCGCCAGCAACCAGGCAACCGCCGGTGCGTGCATGGAGTCGTCCGCAGCGAAAGCGAGGGCGGCCAGGGCCGTCGCCTCGGTGTTCGACGGGCGGTCTGCCGTCGCGCCCCACCCGCCGTCCGGGTTCCGGAGCTCGCGCAGCCGTTCGGCCGCCGCGTTCATGGGTACCTGCGTCACTGTCATCCGTCGGCCGCGGGAACCCGCCGGCCGGCTGTGACCGACCCGCGCCTCGACGCCCGGAAGCTCACGGCCGGACGTCCTCGCGCACCAGGATCACGGCCGTTTCGTCCTCGTGCCAAGTCCGCCAACCGCCATCGATCCGGAGCGCTGACACCAGCCGCGCCCGGGGCGGCATGATCACCACCGAAATTCCCCAGCGCTGCATCTCTCGCCGCCAACCGGGATCGAGATGCTCGATGCCGAGGTACGAGCGAACGATGTCGTTACCGAGGAAGTCCGTCATGCCGTCGATGAAGATGCGCTGCTCCGGCCACGCGTACAGCAGGTAACCACCCCAGGTGAAGTTGTTGTAGATGTTGCCCTGCAGGCCGGCCGCGCGTGCGGTCCTGATCGCCTCGACCGGGAACTCCCGGGAGTCGAACTCGCTGGGTATTAGCCGCATCCCGGCCACCGCTCCGCCCCTGACCGCGAAGATCAGCAGCAGCGCCGCGAACCACGGAGCCCAGCGTCCCGGCGCGGCGAGACGCTCGACCTCCTCGAACGTGGCGCGCACGCGCCGAAGCGCGCGTAGCCGCGCGCTCCGCCATCCCGGATCGAATTCGATCGCCAGCAGCGGCAAGGCGACCAGCGCGAACAGCGGCGCATTGCGCTGGGAAACGAACGCGCCCGCCAGGGTCATCGCCACGACCAGCAAGGTAGGGATCGACAGGCGTCGCGATCCCAAGCTCAGTGCGCCGATTACGAGCAGGAGCACCAGCAGGAAGACGCGCCCGTAGAAGCTGTGGAAATCGATCGATTGGAACTCGGAGGTCGTGGTGAGCAGGAATCGGTTGGTCAACATCCCGTGCACGCGGAACAGAAGGTAGGGACCCATCGGATTCACCATCGACCCTGCCAATCCGGCGACCACGCCTGATGCGTGCCGGCGTGCCGCCCGGAACCAGCGGGTACGGTCCTCACCGGGTCCCACGAGACGTGATTCCACCCACTCACCGGCCGCCATTGCCGTCAGCACCGCAAGGCCGAGGACGAACCCTCCATGGAAGTTGGCCCAGACGGCGAAGAAGAGCGCGTAGGTCCACCAGCGCCGGCCCTGACGGGCCACATGGAGCAGGACCGCAAGGCCCAGAAACGTGAACATGTGGGGTCTGGCCACCCAGTGCACGGAACCCAGGGCCGCGGCAGTCATGCCGGTCAGAAAGGCGAGAAACGGATCGACACCTGATCGACGCATGAACGCGACCACGAGAGCGTAGGCGAGGCCCACGATCAGGCCGCAGAGCACGGTGACACCGGCCAAGCCGCCCAGCCGGTCGGCCAGCGCGAACGTTACCTGGCTCAGCCACTCCGTGGTGAGTAATCGGCCCGTATGCGTGTACGCGAAAGCGTCCGTTTGCCACAAGCCGCCCCGGAGGATGAAGTGACCCATGGCGAGGTGCCTGGGAAAATCACCGTCCGAGTTGAGCACCCACGTCCGCAGAACGACTGGAACGGCGATCGCCAATATGATGAAGGTGAGATCGACGATCGATGGCCGAAGGCGGCGTTCGGACCTCATGACCCGGTGACGGAACGCAGGGTCTCTATGGCGGGACCACTCACTGTCAGCGCGACCCGTTGGGGCTCGGCTGCTGCGATTCCCGCGTGCTGTCCGTCATGCTGAACGTCGGCCGGCCATCGGCCTCCACACCCATGCCGAGCCGCGCATCTCCCGTCGGATCCGCGAAGACCAGCGTCGATGCGCCGTCCGCTCCGAGGCCCAGCAGGGCACGCATGTTGTCATCCTCGTCGGCGAACAGCAGGCTGCCGGTCAGGTCCGGGAGCAGGCTCAGCACGACCCGCGAACGACCCTTGGCATCGGCCAGCCCCAGCCCCGGCGCGCCGTTGTCGAGCACCCTGAGGCGCAGACGTTCGATACCGTTCCGGTCGTTCAGGGAGAATGTCGAAGAACCGTCGTCCCCGATCCGCCACATCCCGTGCGGGACCCCGTCATCGTTGCGCAGCACGAACTCGCGGGCGGTGATCGATCCTGAGCCCGCAATGGCGCGCGCGCTCGCGAGACCCGCGATCCCGAGGGCCACGGCTCCCACCATTCCGATGATCAGGAGCAGTGTAGTCCGTTTCTGACTCGCGACGAGCTCTTCAAGCTCGCTGACCCGCTGATGCAGGGACTCCTCGAACGTCGAGTGGTCCATCCTCGGCTCGTCCATCATGCGTTCCTCTCCGGGTTCCCATTCATGGCGTCATGCGCCATGACCAGGAAGTAGCTGTGGCACGCCCGTTCCAGCAGGTCGAACGTGAAACGCGGCTCGCGCTGCTCGTATCGCGCGGCATGCATCAGATGGTCGACAATGTCGCGCGGATGGCACGCCCGAGGCGGAATCCCGCGGCCGTCGTAGTACTTGTCGAAGATGTATTCCACGGCCGCCGGGTCGTAGCGGATCTCGTTGGTATCGCAGACCGCCCGGAAGATGTCGCGATACGCGTTCGGATCGGGACCGTGGATGTTGATCTTGTACTGGATGCGGCGGAGAAAGGCCTCGTCCACCAGCTCGTGCGGATTCAGGTTGGTGGCGAATACCAGCAGGCAGTCGAACGGGACGGGGAATTTCACACCCGTGTGCAGCGTCAGGAAGTCCACGCGCTTTTCGAGCGGCACGATCCAGCGGTTGAGCAGGTCCCGCGGTGGCACGAGCTGGCGGCCGAAGTCGTCGATGATCAGAAGGCCGCCACCAGCCTTCAACTGGAACGGCGCCTGGTAGATCTTCGAGTACGTGTCGTACTGGAGGTCCAGCTGCTCGAGCGACAGTTCGCCGCCCACGAAGATGACGGGCCGCCGGATGCGCACGAAACGCCGGTCGTGCTCCGCCCCGAGGTGGAGCCACGGGCTGGCATCCTCGTCCTTGGCCGATCCCTCCTCGATCACCGGTTTGTGGTGGACCGGATCAAACAGGACCATGATCTGCCCGCCCACCTCCACCGCGTACGGGATGAAGATATCGCCGCCCAGCAGGCCGGCGATCGCTTCCGCGATCACCGTCTTGCCGTTGCCGGGATCGCCATACAGGAACAGCGAACTGGCCGAGTTGATGGCCGGGCCGAGCGATTCCAGGACGTCGTCATCCAGGACCAGGTGGGAGAAGCCGCGACGGATCTGCTCCCGGCCCGCATGCAGGTTGCGCACCGACTGCTGCTCCAGCCATTCCCGGTACGCCGCGAGCGGGACCGGCGCCGCACCAACGTACTGGCTGGCCGCGACGGCCGCGGCCGCACGTTCGCGTCCTGCACCCACGACATCGAACACATAGTTGCCGCGGGCGGGGCCCTGGGTGCGTGTGACCTCGATGAAGCGTCGAGCCTGCAGCGCGAGCAGCTGCTCATCCACGATGTCGAACGGCAGGCATATGGTACGCGTGAGCTGTTGCCCGGTCTGCGCTCCCTGGACGTACAGGGTCTTCAGGATCAGCTCGATTACGATTTCCGCGGTCAGGCCAGTGTCCGCCAGGGCTGCGGGTGCCGGCGGTATCCGCAGGGTCGAGTTGTCCACCGCTGTGCTCATGAGTCCACCTGACCTTCCGGTCGTCGATCATTGCTGCTGGTGAGCACGGGCTCTACAGCGGACGTGTCCGTTTCGGCGCCGTCGTACTCGGTGACGAGGAGCCAAGCGATGAGGTCGCCCTCGCGCGTCTCCGTTTCAGCGAGCGTACCCGCGGGAATCTCCAGGGCATAGCGGGCTGCGCTGTGCCACCCGGTCCGGCGTCCCGGCTTCAGGTCGGGGTAGGCGGCCATGACCCGGCCCTGCCGATCGAGGAAGATCACATCGAGCGGAAACTTCATGCCGTGCATGTGCACGGCCCGGCACGGGCTGAGCAGCAGCCCCTCGCCCGGTCCCGGCTGCGGGCGGCCCATGAAGCCACGCGCACGGAGCCACCACTGGTCGGCAAGTCCGACCCGGGAGCCGATGACACGGTTCCTCGTGCGGTTTACGATACGCAGGTATTTCATCCGCCCAGGCCACCCAACACGCTCAGGATATCCATGAGACCCGGGCCGAGAATGACCACGAACATGGCCGGGAAGATGCAGAACACCAGAGGGAACACCATCTCTGATGGCCGTCTTGGCGGCGGCCTCCTCGGCCCGTTGGCGCCGCTTCTGACGCAGCACGTCCGAATGCACGCGCAGCGACCGTCCGATCGACGTCCCGAAGCGGTCCGTCTGGATCAACATCGTCACCAGCGAAGCAATGTCGTCCACGCCGGTCCGGTCCGCGAGGTGGCGGAGCGCCTCGTCGCGCGGCGTGCCCGCCCGGATCTCCGCGTTTGTGTAGAGGAGCTCCTGGCTCATGATCGTGCTCAGGTGACGGATCTCCTCGGAAACCCGGACCAGCGCCTGGTTCAGCCCCAGGCCGGCCTCGACGCAGACTACGAGCAGGTCCAGCGCGTCGGGCAACGCGTGCTGGACCTCCTTCTGGCGCTGTCGACGCCGTTGCCGTACCCGGAGCATGGGCAGCAGGTAGCCGAGCGCCCCGAGGTACACCGCAATGAAGAGGGCGACACCGGATGAGACTGCACC
>CAWAYJ010000016.1:0-343155 GCA_963786235.1 uncultured Gemmatimonadales bacterium | reverse complement strand
ACATTTACTTGCCGGCATCAGCTTGTCACTTTTTTCAATATAGGTGAGTGCTCCTGTTTTTATGGAAGAAAATTAAACTTGATTTCGTGTTTCTTGTATTTGCATCCGTTTTTTTATATGCAGGCGGGGTTGTTTTTAATGATGTTTTTGATGCGAAGCTAGATGCAATTGAGCGTCCCGAAAGACCTATACCCAGCGGAATAATACCCAGGAAACAAGCAGTTTTTTGGGGAGCTTTATTAATGTTTTTGGGGATTTATCTAGCTATGAGTGTCCAAGGACTCAGTGGTTCTATTGCCATTATTTTGGTAGTTGCAATAATTATTTATGATGCCATAGCAAAAAAACATTCATTTTTTGGACCGTTGGTAATGGGTATATGTAGAGGATTAAACCTACTATTGGGAATATCAATTATTGGGCATATCGAATTATGGTGGATTTCAATTATTCCCCTAGTTTATATTTTTGCCATTCATTGATAAGTAGGGGTGAAGTGCATGGAAATAATAAGAAACACATTGTTATTGCTGCTTTACTCTATGGTTTGGTCATTTTACTTATTTCAGTTTCAATAAGTCAAATGACTCAAAATATATTAGTATCAGTACCTTTTATATTACTATTTGGCTTTCTAGTTTTTCGACCCTTGCTTAGAGCCTATAAGGATAATGCTCCCCAGAATATTAAAAAAGCAGTAATGGCCGGAGTTTTATCCTTAGTGGTCATGGATGCTTGTTGGGTGGTTGGATTCGCCAATTGGTATATCGCAGTCGGAGTTTTATTACTTTTGCCGTTATCTTTATTACTTTCAAGAATTTTTGCAGTTACCTAGTTATATGGAATTAAAACCTATTAAACAGTCCTTTTCGGTACAGTATGATTATCAACTCCATTTTACAAAGGATTTGTTTCATAAAGGAAATACCTTGTTTTTGGATATCATCGAGGATTACAAAGATTATGAAGCTGTTAAATTGTTCTTCGTGGTCGATAAGGGAGTGGCCGAAAATCACCCTCAATTGTTGAATAAGATTAGTTCTTACTGTGGATTGCATTCTGATCATTTGAATTTTACACAATCTTTGGTCATTGACGGTGGAGAACAATCTAAAAATCATGCAGCATATATTGATTTGGTACTAAAAGGTATCAATGAGAATGCCATTTGTAGGCACTCCTTTGTTGTGGTTATTGGCGGAGGTGCGGTAATCGATATGGTGGGCTATGCAGCGGCTATAGCACATAGAGGCGTAAAATTGATTAGAATCCCAACGACGGTATTGTCTCAGAACGATTCTGCCGTAGGAGTTAAGAACAGTGTAAATATCTTTAAAAAGAAAAACTTCCTGGGAACTTTTGCTCCACCCTATGCGATTATCAATGATTCTGATTTCTTGGACACCCTTGAGCAAAGGGATTGGATAGCAGGTATTGCAGAAGCCATAAAAGTGGCTTTAATAAAAGATAAGGATTTCTTTGAATATATTGCTAAAAATGCCGAAGCTTTAAAAGAAAGGCAATTGGAGGCTATGCAATATGTCATTTATAAATGCGCAGAAATGCATATGCACCACATTTCACAGGGTGGAGACCCTTTTGAGTCGGGCTCCTCCCGACCTTTAGATTTTGGACATTGGGCTGCTCATAAATTGGAATTTATGACCAATTATAATTTAAGACATGGGGAAGCAGTTGCTAAGGGTATTGCATTAGATGTTACCTATGCCCAACTCATTGGCCTTATTACAAAAGAAGAACTGACCACTATTGTGGATGTCATGAGAACTATTGGGTTTGATTTATCCCTACCCCTAAATTCAGATATGGAAGTGGAACAGTTGTTAGCAGGAATCGAGGAGTTCAGGGAGCATTTGGGAGGACAACTTACGATAACTTTAATTTCTGGATTGGGAAAGAAACATGATGTACATGAAATAGATATAAAAATCATGAAACAAGCCATTGAAAAGCTGAATCATCAAATGGCAATTAAGTAGATATAATGTTCTTAAAAAATAAATTCCATCTTTCTTATTGTACCAACATACATCCTGGACAGGATTGGAACAGTACTTTTAATAGTATAAAGAAACATGTTCCCGGTATAAAAAAAAGGGTTGCACCTAACCAGCCGTTCGGTTTAGGCCTAAGACTTTCGAATAAAGCTAGTGAAGAGCTAAATCGAGGGGATGCAATGTCCGATTTTAAGCAATGGTTAGAGTTAAATGATGTTTATGTTTTTACCATGAACGGCTTTCCGTATGGTAATTTTCATAATGAGCGTGTAAAGGAAAATGTGCACACACCAGATTGGACAACCAAAGAAAGACTTGATTATACCCAAAGACTTTTTAATCAATTGGCCCTATTAATTCCTGAAGGTCTCCATGGTGGCATATCTACTTCCCCGATTAGTTATAAGCACTGGTTCAAAACGGAAGATGAAAAGAGCACGGCATTAAAAAAGGGAGCTGAGCATATGGTCGTGGTGGCCAAGCAATTATATGAAATCGAGCAGACAACCGGAAAATATTTGCATTTGGATATCGAGCCAGAACCAGACGGATTTTTGGAAAATACGGATGAGGTTTTATCTTTTTATTCGGAATATCTACTTCCCACAGCAAAAGAAATATTGTTTAAGGAATTTGATTTGGATTCGTTCGAATTTGAAAAACTGATTAAGCGTTATATAACAATATGCTATGATGTTTGCCATTTCTCCTTAGCTTATGAAGAGCCAAGTGAAACTTTTAAAAGGTTGGATTCAGCCGGTATTTTGGTAGGAAAAATTCAGGTAAGTGCAGCGCTAAAGATTATTTTTGATAAAGGTAGGAATGATGAAATATGGAGTTTATTAGAAAAATTCAATGAACCCACGTACTTACATCAAGTAACGGAGAAAATTGGTGAAAGTGTTACAACCTACAATGACTTGCCCATTATTCTGGAGAAGAAGCAAGACAGCAAAAGAATTAAGGGCTCATTTTCATGTTCCTATATTTTTAGAGAAATTTGGAGCCTTATTTTCAACCCAGGACCAAATAATAAAAACCTTGACCTATCTTAAAGAATAACCCCATTTCCGAGCATTTGGAAATTGAAACGTATACTTGGGATGTGCTACCGGAGAGATTAAAACAAGATTTATCAAGCTCTATTATTAGAGAAATAAATTGGTTAAAAGACCATATATAATATGAAAAAAACCGTTGTAATTAATGTAGTGGGTTTAACAAAACGGTTAATAGGTGAGCATACACCATTCATAAAATCATTTTTAGATAACGGTACATCTACATATATTAAACCCATGCTACCTGCCGTTACTTGTTCCGTACAATCGACCTACGTTACCGGAAAATGGCCCTCTGAGCATGGAGTTGTAGGGAATGGATGGTATTTTAAGGACGAGTTGGAAGTGAAGTTTTGGAGGCAATCCAACCTATTGGTACAGCAACCCAAAATTTGGGACCGGTTAAAGGAATTGGATTCAAATTTTACATGTGCCAACCACTTTTGGTGGTATAATATGTATTCTAATGTCGATTATAGTCTTACTCCACGGCCAAATTATTTGGCCGATGGTAGAAAGATTCCAGATGTTTATTCACACCCTGCTGAATTAAGGGACGAATTACAACATAGTTTGGGAACATTTCCCCTATTTGAATTTTGGGGCCCCAAGACCACCATCAATTCCTCTAAATGGATAGCGAATGGCGCTATAAAAACAGACGAGAAATATGACCCAACTTTAACCTTGATCTATTTACCTCATTTGGACTATAACCTACAACGCCATGGATTGAATTTTGATATAATTTCTAAGGATTTAAGGGAAATTGATGGAGTGGTAAGGCAGTTGGTGAAATATTACGAGAAGAATGATACCCATATTATTTTATTATCGGAATATGGAATTACGAATGTAAAAAGACCTGTACATTTAAACCGTATTCTACGTAAAGAGGGATTTATTGGCATTAGAGTAGAACGTGGATTGGAATTGTTAGATGCAGGAGCAAGTGAAGCCTTTGCCGTTGCCGACCATCAAGTAGCACATATTTATGTAAAAAACGCTGATAACCTTGAGAGAATTGAAGGCTTGATTGAAAAGGTACAGGTGTTGAAAAGGTCTTTCTTAAGATGAAATTAATGAAGAGCACCTCTCCCATGAACGTTGTGGCGACTATAGTTGTTGTGGCCGATTCCGATTCTTGGTTTACCTATTATTTTTGGTTGGATGATGCCTTGGCACCCGATTATGCAAGAATGGTGGATATCCACAAAAAGCCGGGGTACGATCCCGTAGAAATGATGACGAATCCTAAAGATAAATTGGTCATGGCGAAGGTAATTTGGAAATTAATAAAAAGAAATTAGGTTTTAGGACTGTCTTGAATATTATTCCTTTAGATGCTAATTTGATTAAAGGTTCCCATGGTAGGAAACCAGATGATCTTGAAGATTATCCTATTTTAATAAGTAACCAAGTTGATTTAGTGAAAAAAAATGAAATTGAGGCAGTTGAGGTTTATAAATTAATAGAGAAACACATATTAAGTTGATTAGGATGAATATGTTTTTTTAAGACTTTTGGATATTTATTTGCTGTGCTTTTTGCTCTAGGGGCTGTGGTTCAATTTAATGATCCGGATTCGTTATTTTGGATTTTGATTTATGCTGTGGCCGCAATAATCTCCATATTTTTTTCATTGAACAAATTAAAGCCTGTGGTTCCATTGATAATTGGTACAGCTTGTTTCATTGGGTTTATGTATTTATATCCTACGGATTTTCAAGGATTTGATTTGGATGACGGCGATATTGAGACCGTTGAGTTGGGCAGTGAAGCTTTTGGGTTGCTTATAATCGCTTTGGTGATGTTTTTTTATACCGTCCGTCTAAGACGAATATTAAAGGTCTAGATCAAACTCTTTTCTAAGTAAATCCATGGCTGGGTTTTTCTCCCTTAATTTTTGATATTTTTCTTCTAGGGGTAAATGCGAATTTCTTGGCAGTAGACTCGTTTACCCTAATTTGCAATTGAATAAAGTGGTTGTTGAGTTTTGTTCTAAGATGCCCCATCAATTCATAACTTTCCCGTTCTATCTCCTTTTTCATTGTACTGTTGGGTAGTTCAATACAAATAGTAAAGTCTTCTCTTAGTTTTGGGATATCTGTATTTAAATTGGAAGCTAAAATTTTTTGTCCTTTTTTGTCTATCTGTTCAACAAAATCTGACCAGTGTTTTTGTAAGTCCTCTTCTGTAAATTTATCTTTTGGTAAATTGTCCTCATCAACGATTACCTCAATTTTATTCAACTCATGCTCTTTTTTTGCTTTTAAACTAGATAGGAAAGCCCGGAAACACGTTTTTTTAGGGATGTGATGTTTATTTTTTTAGGCTCCGGTTCTTGAACCGCTGATGTGGTTTGGGGTTCGTTTTTTCCGACTTTGGGCTTACCGGTGCAGTTTTACCGTAATCGCGTATTGGATTTTGTTTAATGTCATCTTCTACTACCTGATTGCTTCTTCTGTATTGACCGACTCACCTTTTGAGTCGTCCTTTTTGGAATCTTCAGGTGGAGATTGTTTTCTCTGCCTTTCATTTTTTTGGGGTAAACTTCTTGATAAAATGAAGCAGGTGCAATAAAATCAATTGTTTTATTTTGTAGGGCTAGGGATTCAGGATTTTTTTTTCTCCATCAAAATCGATAGAGGCCAGTTTCATTAAGGTAAGTTCTACTAAAAGTCGTTGATTTTTGCTGGATTTATATTTTAAATCGCAATCGTTCGCCATATCCAATGCCTTTTAATAAGAAAGAGCTGGAAGTTTTTTTGGATTGTTCTCAGTATACTTTCCCTGGGCATTTTCCCCTACCTCTAATAATCTATGGTATCTTCGATGTTGGCATACCATTAAATCCCTAAAATGAGATGCTAGACCAGCTATAAAATGATGACCATCAAAACCTTGTGAGAAGTGTCTTATTAAATAGCAACAGTAATTGATGGAATGTCATTTTCCAAAATGAAATCCGTTGTCTGAAAATAGGTATCGTAGTCCAGCACATTCAGGTTTTCGGTAACGGCCTTTCTGGTAAGTTCTTTTCCAGAAAAACTCACTACCCGGTCAAATATTGAAAGCGCATCCGCATGGCGCCTCAGCCTTTTGAGCAATGATGTGCAAGGCATCTTCTTCGGCATCGATTCCTTGATTTTCTGCAATGTATTTTAAGTATTCCGCTGCATCCTTAACCGTAATTCGTTTAAAATCAAATATTTGGCAACGGGATAGGATAGTGGGTATGATTTTATGTTTTTCCGTAGTGGCCAAAATAAAAATCGCATGTTTTGGTGGTTCTTCCAGTGTCTTCAAAAAAGCATTAAAGGCCGATTGGGAAAGCATATGGACCTCATCTATGATATACACCTTATATTTTCCAACTTGTGGAGGAATACGCACTTGGTCTATCAAGTTTCTGATATCATCCACGGAATTGTTGGAAGCTGCATCCAGTTCGAAAATATTGAATGCAAAATCCTCATCTGCACGTTCGGTACCATCCGGTTTATCTTCTTAGCCAAAATTCGGGCACAGGTAGTTTTCCCTACGCCTCTTGGTCCACAGAATAACAGGGCCTGCGCCAAATGGTTGTTGTCTATCGCATTTTGAAGGGTGTGGGTAATCGCTTGTTGCCCCACTACATCTTTGAAGGTCTGGGGTCTGATATTTTCGGGCCGATACGATAAATGGTTCCAATGATTCGATATGGCGTTGTGGCTGGCACTTTACAAATATAAAAATAGCCCGATTCAATGATTTATCGGCTATTTTATCAACAATCCGGGAAAACCTTGATCGATCCTTTAGTTATCAACAATTAGACCGTAGCATTTGTCGGCCATAGCAGGCCACCTTATCGCTTTGTTCCCGGCAGGCCTCCTTATCGCTCCGCGATGCAGGGGAGGAAAGTCCGGACACCATAGTGCAATATAGCGGGTAACGCCCGTCGCCCTGCAGAAATGCGGGGTAGGACCAGTGCAACAGAAAGTATGTACAGGTTAGGCTGTAGTGAAATCAGGTAAACTCTATGTGGTGAAACGCCATGTAAATCAGTGTTTGAGGGCTGCACGTCCAAGCTGAAGGGTAGGCGGATAGAGCTTCCCGGGTAACCGTAGGTCCAGATAAATGATAAGGTTCGTTTTAACGAAAACAGAATCCGGCTTATGGCCTGCTTTTTTAAAGTTTTAGAAGATTTTTTCTACCATATTTTTCGGCTCTAAATTTTCATCCAGAACTATTTCGAAATCAATAACTCCCAACACCAATTCTTCTGTAGTAATTACTTCAACCTTCCACCTTCCTGGCCAAATATTGCTTTTGTAGGTGTACCCCCTGAACCCATTGTCCCTTCCACCAGTAATTTCATAGCCTATATCTTCCACTAATTCCCATTCCATAGTATCATCATTATACCATTTCCAGCGATGAATTATAGATTTCTCCAAATCGGTGGGTGCGAAAACAGAAGAAAAGATATATACTTTTTCCTTAGGTCTAAATATAAATTGGGTCCGATGCGCTCTCCAAAACAGATAGGATTCATTTTTTTCGTATGCAACTATGTAACGGTTTCCTTTTTTTTCCACATTATGAGCAACTATACCTTCATCGAGGGCTAATGGTACCGGTGGAATTAAACGAAAAAAATAAAAAAGATTGATTATAACATAGATGGAAAGTACTAAGGCAACTAGTTTACCTAAATGTATTTCTAGGCGAGTACTTGGGCTTAGTGAATAAACAATTGTTATCAAAGTAATTGTACTACCAAGACTTATGAATCCTAAAATAAGAAAGACAGTAGGATTTATCTCTGCAATGAAAACTGGAATCATAAATGTGAAGAATGTAAAACTAATAAAGAAGTAAACACTAAACTGTAAATACTTATTTGATATCCGCTGTTTCAAAAACTCGTTGGCAACCAATAAAAAAATGAGGATTACAAAAAAGGAAACGGTTTTGGAGAGGGATACGCTCCGGGAAAAATAAATCACATAGGCACTGGATAGGGTCCAAAAAAGAATTGTATAGCTAAAGGTAAATATTCTTCAAAGCGTTCAAGGAATGTATTTTTCCATTTTCCGTCATCCGCTAAATTATAAAGATAAAGTGCTATACTTAAGTTGGTCATATGCAAACACAACATAACCAAATCATAAGTTCTATCTATACGTCCCAAAGTAAGAACATCGAAAATAAAACCACCAATAGAAAAAAGAGTATAGGAGCATATTTTTCATGCCTTCTAATAAATTTACGGAAGGCACTATTTCTGAACTGGACTATTGTTCTTTTCATGCGAATTATTCGGCCATCAAAAGTAGTTTTATTAGTTGATTATAATAGACTTAAATAATCGTATTTTTAGCTTCTTGGGTAAGCTTTTAAAGTATTATTATGACTTGAAAGAAAGCTAAACAACACTACTTCCATATTTTCGAGAATTATCAGAAATGCTGTAAATGCTCAAAAGTCGTGTTTAGCATGTTCTACGACTAATACGCCATCTTCCTTAAGCATCTTATTTTCGAAAACCAAAGGTGGTATTTTTTCAAAATCACTAGTTCCATGCTATAAAATGGGATCGGCAAAAATGATATCGAAAGTTTCAGTATTTTTTATAGAAAGGTAAATACATCATTCTTAAACGTTTTGATACCCATATCCAGCTCCTTGGAATTTTACAGATATAATTGATGCACCCCTATCTAAATCAATCGCATAAAATATCCTCAACATCTCTTGAAGCAAATTCATAGCTAATATTTCCGGTTCCCCAAAAGGTCCAATACCTTTAAATCAGGAAAATAATATTGATTATTTAGGATATTAAACAGCCCTTCTTTGGCCATATCCTTTGTAGGCCTTACCGGTAAATTTTTTAGGAGCTATTAGTTGTCGCCCTTTATGTTTTCCAGAAATAATTCGCATTATAAACTATTTTAATCACAGTAAATCTATGTCCACTGATTCAGGTTCTCCTAAATCATTAATGGATGAGAGATAAATAAATAATTATGGAAAGTTTTCAATATATGTATAGCATAATTGATATATTTCGTCATCTCTCTTCATCGATGCTTCCAAATAACTTAACTGAATAGTTGTGGATCTAATTCCAATTGCTCTAAAACAAATAATAGTATTATATGAAAATCCTCCTTAGTGGTATAGTTAAAACTATTATAAGCATCAGGCTTTTTTGTCTTAAGATGATGATTCCATTCGTTTTACACACTTTACAAACAGATCGTTTCTTGATTTGATTTTGCTATATTTTGAATAAGGACTGTATTCAGAACTGTGCCATTATGGACAAAGGTAAATTCTCCAAACAGTTCGTAAATATAAGATTATTGATGTTCATGTAGAAGGTACATACACATTTACCAATATCCTGATTTTCAATTTCTCGTGCCGCTAAAACATCGGTGGATAGGATTTTTGTATTGAACTTAAGATAATCACCCATGCTATTGGCATTGAACATTGGTTTAGGTACGAGGCCAAACAGGTTATTTTTATGAACCACAACTTCATCTTCAAATTCCATCTCTGAGTTGATGCGATTAAAAGTTTTTTAAGGGCTTCTTCAAGAACCATTGGATTTTGGTTTTTTCAAAAACACGTTTTGCATAGAAATCAATTTGTGCGACACCATCCGCCACACAAAAGAAAGTCCATTCAAGCTAACCTGAATGGACAATTTCTTAAAATTTTTATCCGCTATGTCTAAGCTCTTATTGATCAGACTTTTTGTCATAAATTGAAGGCCAGTTTCCGCGTTGTACTTACTTCATCCAGGAGCCTACTTTAATTCATGGTCCGTTTACTTCTTCCACACTCACTTGCTGCAGTTTCTCGGGCTAACAAATCTTTTGGTTGATCATATAAGACAACACTCTTATCAACTTTTGCTTCAAAAACAGGAGCTTTATAGCCGCTTTTTTCAACAATATCCGCTTTCATGGTAAATTTCTCACCATTTGGTGCAGTAGGAACAGTCCAGCCAAATTCTTATAACGATTATCATTTTAAAAAGAGAATCTTTAACAGAAACAAAACCAAGGGTATCAACGATTTTCACTTCTTTCAACATATCGATTTGATAGGTTTTATCAAATTCCATAAAAGAAGAATCTCGCTGCTGGGTAATTACATATTTACCAGTATCGATAAAACGAATAAGGCTATTGAAGTCGTTTGCATATTTTCCGTTCACCGTTTTATAAGGCTTCTTGAGAATTTCTAATATCCTTTAATTTTGCAATAACCTTTGCATAGCGTTCTTGTTTTACTTCCCTAAACTGAATTGGTCCAGTAATGGAATTATAAATTAGGTATCCTAAAGCGATACACCCAACCCAAAGTACAATCTGTATAATGGTCTTCATTTTGTATGTGTTATTTTAATTTAGTGGTCTTCACAAATCTACAATTTTTTTTTAATGGTAAAAGTTTTTAGGGTAAAAATCATCTTTATCTTTGAGCTCTCATGAAACCATAACGCCCTGCCTCTTTTTATAGTATTCTAGAAAATAAGTTTCCGCACGTACCAACCGCTCACACAATCAGTCGCTCTGCAAAAATTAGCCAGCGTTTACATTATCCGAAAAAAGAAGGAGAAGTTTTCTTACTTAAGGGATTTGCCGGTACAGGAAAAACACCTTATGGAACTTTGGTGAATAGTTTGTGGAAAACAGGATGAAATCGGTATTAATGGCACCAACTGGAAGAGCGGCCAAAGTCATGTCCAATTATGCAAAGACGCAGGCGTATACCATACATCGAAAAATCTATTTTCCTAAAAAACAAAGTGGGGGAGGTGTGCAGTTTGTTCTGGCGCCCAATAAGCACAGGGATACGCTGTTTATCGTGGATGAAGCATCCATGATTCCGGATACTGCTGCAGATTCCAAACTTTTTGAAAATGGTTCATTATTAGATGATTTGATGATGTATGTATATTCAGGTCATAAGTGTAAATTTTTTTTAATTGGTGATACAGCCCAGTTACCTCCAGTGCATTTGGTATTGAGTCCTGGCTTTGGATGCGGATAAGCTTGCATTAGAATTATAATAAGGAGGTCGAGACGGTTGGAGTTGGACGAAGTGAGTACGTCAAGCCGATGATTCTGGAATACTGGCAAATGCAACTCTGCTACGGGAACAATTGGATGGAGATTTTTTCGATGATTTTAAATTCGACCTGTCAAGCGTTTTACGGATATTGTTACGGCTGATTGATGGACATGAAATTCAAGAAGCCATCGACGGTTCCTATTCCGAGAATGGGAAGGAAGAGACCGCTATTATCGTTAGGTCCAACAAAAGGGCTAATCTTTATAATCAAAATATACGGGAGCGAATTTTATTTCTGGAAAACGATTTGGCGGTAGGCGATTTTATGATGGTCGTTAAGAATAATTACTTTTGGTTGAAACCCAATTCTGAAGCTGGTTTTATTGCGAATGGTGATATTATCGAAGTTTTGGAAATTTTTGCTTTTAAAGAACTTTATGGTTTTAAATTCGCCGAAGTAAAGGTGAAAATGGTCGATTATCCCAATATCATCCCTTTGAAACCGTTTTGTTATTGGATACGATTACAGCGGAATCACCGTATCTTTATCTTATGAGGATGGTAACCGGCTTTATCAAGAAGTAATGAAGGATTATGCCAAGGAAAAATCCAAATATAAAAAGTTTCTGGGGGTTAAGAATAATAAATACTTTAACGGACTTACAGGTTAAATTTTCCTATGCGATTACCTGTCATAAATCGCAAGGTGGCCAATGGAATACTGTGTTTGTGGAACAGCCCTACCTCCCAAACGGAGTGGATAAGGAATATCTTCGCTGGTTGTATACAGCGGTCACTAGGGCAAAGAATAAACTGTATTTGATTGGTTTTAAGGAGTGATTTTTTTGTTGTTTAGGAAAAAGGTTATTTTAGTATGTTGAGAATTAAAGCAATCGCTAATATTGGATTTTTTACGGCATAAGAGGTATGACAACTCGAAACAATTTTAAGTATTATTCTTAGGAGTTGGGCTTGCCGCTTCTGTTGGGTTTAGGGTTTTCTGCCTTTATTCGCTTTAAGTTTAGCCTCCTATTTCGGACTTTGGGATTTGAACGAAAATTGGCATTGGATTGGTAGTTTGGCGGCTGTGTTAACTTTAGGTGTTGCGACCTTGGTGGAAATTTTTGCCTATTTTATTCCATGGGTGGATAATCTGTTGGATAGTTTTGCAGTTCCGTTGGCAGCAATAGCCGGTACGGCCGTAATGGTCTCTACCGTGGCGAATTTAGACCCGGTCGTAACTTGGTCTTTGGCCATAATTGCCGGTGGTGGTACGGCAACCGCAATTAAGGGAGCAGGTAGCACAGGTAGATTGGTTCTTCACGCTACTACTGGAGGATTGGCTAACCCTGTATTACTGCGGTGGAAACAGGAACAGCAACCGTAGTGACGTATAGCATCAATTTTCGCACCAATACTGGCAGCTGTTTTGGTCATCATCATTTTATTAATTATTTTTAGGATTTATAGAAGTATAAGACCTAAAGCAAAAACTTAAAAAATTTTACGTGAAAATTATTGCAATGATTCCCGCTCGATATGCAGCTTCAAGATTTCCTGCAAAATTGATGCAAGATTTTTCGGGAAAACCCGGTAATTGTTCGTACTTACCAAGCTGCAGTAAAAACTGGGCTTTTCGATGCTGTTTATGTCGTTACGGATAGTGACGTAATTTATGATACCATAAATGCAGAAGGGGGGTAAAGCCATGATGAGCAAGAAAGAACATGATTGTGGAAGCGATCGTATTGCCGAGGCCGTAACGGATATGGATGTTGATATTATTGTAAACGTGCAAGGCGATGAACCCTTTACCGATCGGGAAAGCCTTGCCGGGATACTTGAGGTTTTTAAGAAAGATAAGGAAAAAGAAATAGATTTGGCCTCTCTAATGGTTAAGAATAAAGGATGAGGAAGAAATAAACAATCCAAATACCGTAAAGGTTATTGTCGATAACAGAAATTTTGCACTTGTATTTTTCACAGTTCACCTATTCCATATCCAAGAGCAAAAGATGGAACATACCACATATTATAAACATAAAGGGATTTATGCTTTTAGAAAAAGGGCTTTGATGGATTTCCAACGGCTGCCAATGTTGCCGTTGGAAGCTACTGAAAAAATAGAGGCTATAAGATATTTGGAATATGGAAAAAAATCAAAATGGTAGAGACCACAGTTACTGGCATAGAAATTGATACGCCAGAAGATTTGGAAAAAGGCACAGGCAGCATGGAAATGAATTTGGAGGACATAAAGGTTATAGGTTTTGATGCTGATGATACGCTGTGGATAAATGAAACCTATTTTAGGGATGCCGAAGAAAAATTTGCAGAGCTTTTAGACCAGTATGAGACTAAAAACAAGATAGACCAAGAGCTATTTAAAATGGAAATTAAGAATTTGGAACTCTATGGATATGGGATAAAAGGCTTTATGCTGTCGATGGTAGAATCTGCTCTGGAGCTTTCAAATAATGAGTTTCTCAAAAGACCTTTCTGAAATTATAAATCTCGGAAAAACTATGATAGCCCCATCCTGTTGAAATTTTAGATGGCGTTATAGAGGTTTTGGAAGCGCTGAAAGGAAATTATAGATTGATAGTTTTGACCAAAGGTGATTTGTTGGATCAAGAAAGAAAACTCAATAGGTCCAACCTGTCCGAATACTTTCATCATGTAGAAGTCCTTAGTGACAAGAAGGAGAAGAATTATCAGGATTTGTTAGATCATCTGGAAATTGATGTAAATAACTTTTTAATGATAGGGAACTCTCTTAAATCGGATGTACTTCCCTTAGTTAATATAGGAGCAAAGGCGGTACACGTGCCTTTTCATACCACTTGGCAGCACGAAGATGTAGAAGAACCGAAAGAGAAAATGGGATACATGACAATTTCAAAATTGACAGATATTCTCGAGTACCTTTAAAATGAATTAATGGAGATAAAAAAGGAGATAGCATTAAAAAATATTCCCACCAGGGCTTCGGAAAAGTATAGAAACTTTCCTATGGTACCTAGGGTTGTTTTCGGTAGCGGAAGTTTTGATCAACTCGGAGATATTCTTCTGGTAAAAAGAAAAAATTCCGATGCTCCCGTCATTTATTTGGTTGATGACGTTTTTGAAGGGTCAGAGTTACCTACAAGAATTCCACAGGTGTTTTCCGATCAGCATAATTTTTGTTTCTGCTGATGAAGAACCAAAAACATCTCAAGTAGATGCTTTGGTGAAAAAATAATCTAAGACTATAAAGCATACCTTCAGGGATTGTTGGTATTGGAGGAGGTACACTATTGGATTTAGCTAAAGCTGTTGCGATTTTGATTAACAATGAAGGCAATGCAACAGATTATCAAGGTTGGGATTTGGTAAAAAAACCCGCCATTTATCATGTAGGAATTCCAACCATTTCTGGAACGGGTGCCGAGGTATCTAGAACTACTGTACTTAACTGGTCCTGAAAAAAAATTAGGAATTAATTCGGATTATACCACCTTTGATCAAGTGATATTAGACCCTGAATTGACTAAAGGTGTGCCCAAAAACAATGGTTCTATACCGGGATGGACTGTTATATTCATTGTATAGAATCTTTAAACGGAACCTATTTAAATGCATTTAGCCAGAGTTATGGCGAAAAAGCCTTAGAACTTTGTAAAGAAGTCTTTTTGGATAATGATTTAACTGAAGAAGAATCTCAGGATAAACTCATGATGGCATCTTGGCATGGAGGTATGAGTATTGCATATTCCCAAGTAGGTGTAGCGCATGCCATGAGTTATGGATTGGGATATCTTATTGGGGGCTAAACATGGTATAGGAAATTGTCTAGTTTTTCGAGCACTTGGAAGAGTTTTATCCAGAAGGTGTTGCGGTTTTTAATAAGATGAAAGAGAAGCATCAAATTGAATTACCCAAAGGAGTTTGCAAGAATCTCAAGGAAGGTGAATTGGATGCCATGATTACTGTAGCTATGGGTATGGAGCCATTATGGGAAAATGCCTTGGGAGACCATTGGCGTTCAATTATTACACCCGGAAAATTAAGGGCTATATTCAAAAAGATATAGGCCAAAACCTTCATATTAATTACCCTTTAAATAGTACAATGCAAAGATTTGCCAAGTTCATCTATTTTAAGCTTATGGGCTGGACGGTAAGTGGGGACTTCCCATCCCATTTGGATAAATGTGTCATCATTGTTGTACCACATACCAGTTGGTGGGATTTTTTATTAGGACTCATTATTCGAAAAGTGTGGAACGAAGAAATCAATTACATTGGTAAAAAAAGCTTGTTCGATTCTCCTTTTGGTTGGTTTTTTAGATGGACAGGTGGGGCTCCGATAGACCGAAGTAAGAATAGTGATACGGTTAGTGCGACGGTTAAAATTTTTAAGGAACGGAAAAAATTCAGATTAGCCCTTTCACCGGAAGGCACCCGAAAAAAGGTGGAAAAATGGAAGACAGGATTCTATTACATTGCTAAACAAGCTGAGGTTCCCATTGTTTTGGTAGCTTTTGATTTTGGAAAAAAGGAGATTAAGGTATCCGAACCTAAATGGCTAACAAATAATATCGAGACTGATTTTAAAACCTATGCCCAATTTTATGAAGGTGTGGAAGGTAAGTGCCTCAATAAATCTTAAATAAATTTTTTGATGTTTTTCCCTCGGAAAAACAGCCATTAAAGCATTGGGGAAAAAACCTATATTTTAACAATTAGGTCTATAAAAGTTAGTAATTTTTGCATTTCATCCTTTTTTTTACACCGTTCAACCCAAAAGTGAATATAAAGCCGTTCGAACCTTTAACTTTCCTTAACATAATTATTGGCTGAGAAGATTAGCTGGTTTTTGTTACCCCACAATACAAAGAACCAAACCACTTCCTATGGTAGATATAACCAATCACCAAAGGAAAAATGAAAAACACCCGTAAAAGAAGGAACTTTCTCAAGGGTTCCTTAATGGCATCGACCGGTGCTGTATTGCTGCCTACAACAAATTTGTGGGCCAAAGAATCCTTTTCTTCCCACTCAAAATCAACAGCTGACATACGAACCAAACTATTTGGTAAGCAGGTTGAAGTTTCAGGACAAATATTTGATGCTTTAGGAAAAAGCACCTTGGATAATGCGAAAATCGAGTTTTGGCATCTTTCTCCAGAATCCAAGGAATATAATCATCGAAGCGCTGTCGTAACAGATTCTAGCGGAAATTTTAAGATTTTAACGGATTTTCCGAACAGGGAGGTGGGCAAGTATACGACCATTCACTTTAAGGTTTCCAAGGATAATCAAGAATTCAATACGGAACTTAAGTTTTCGGATTTCGGCGCTTACATCACCGATAAGCATTGGGAAAACAACAATAGGTTGCACCCAGAACTTCTTTTTCCTAGAATGGAAAAATCACTGTATAAAACAAAAATCAATTTCAATATTTCAATCAACCAATAAATCTAGAAAACTATGGAACCATTTATAGGACAGATAATGATGTTCGGAGGAAATTTTGCCCCTAGGGGCTGGGCACTTTGTGAAGGTCAGCTTTTGGCCATCTCACAATTTCAGTCCCTATTTTCTTTACTGGGTACTACGTATGGCGGTGATGGTCGAACTTCTTTTGGACTCCCCGATTTACGGGGCCGTAGTATTAGGGGTGTCGGATCGGGCCCTGGCCTTGCCAATGTAAGTTGGGGGCAAAAGGGAGGAGCAAATCAAATCACTTTGTCTACTGGTAATTTACCCGCTCATAACCACGGTATTTCGGTGCCTGTGAGCACTGAAACTGGGGAAGAATCCAGCCCGGCAAACAATTATATTGCCGAAAGGACCAATGGGTTCAAGGCTACTTCAAATGCTTCCTTAAACGGAGGTACAGCGGTCTCCACAACAAATACTGGAAGTAATCTACCGGTAAACATTGAGAACCCGTATTTAGGTATTTACGCCTGTATTGCATTACAAGGATTATTTCCATCTAGAAGTTAAAAGATATGTCAGCAACACCATTTATAGGACAAATAGAGGTTTTTGGGTTCAATTTTGCACCAAGGGGATGGGCCGTGTGTCAAGGGCAATTATTACCAATCTCCCAGTATGATGCACTGTTCTCATTATTAGGAACCACTTTTGGTGGGGATGGAAGGACCACTTTCGGTCTTCCTGATTTAAGGGGAAGAACCTTAAGACATGTTGGCAATGGCCCTGGATTAACTAATATTAGAGCCGGAGAAAAGGGGAGGGAGAGATTCCCTTACACTAACCACTGTTGAAATGCCACAACACAACCATTCTTATAATCAAAAACTGAATGCATCGTCGGATGCGGGTGATTTGAGCAATCCTTCGGATAATTATATTGCAGCCCATGACGGGGCTTTCAATGAAGATCCTGGTACTGAAAACCTAGGCGATGAAACGACTTTAAACGTAGGCAATTCCAATAGTATCTCCATACAAAACCCTTATCTGGGCATGTATGTTTGTATAGCATTGGTAGGTGTCTACCCATCAAGGAGTTAGTTTTATGAAAATAGCTTTACTACTTCCCACTTCCGATATGTTTCCAACCTTAGCCAAGGATTTTTTGAATGGCTTTAAATTGGGTATGCACGAGAATATTGATGAAGTGAAGTTTTTTATAGAAAGTATCGGAAAAGCATCCGATGAAGACGTCATAAAGGTTGCGGAAAAGTTGTTGTTACAGGAAGATATTGATTTAACAATTTCCTTCTGTAGCATTTTTCATCTGGAAGCCATGGTTGAAAAATTCGACAAATATAAAATTCCATTACTGTTTGTGGACCTAGGTGGCTCGGTACCAAAAAAAATACACTTTAGCCCTTACGTGTTGCATCATTCTTTGCATTTGTGTGATTCTGCTTATTTGGCGGGGTCAATAGCAGCTGAAAAATTCGGGGAAAAGGGTGCTTTGTTGTCTTCATTTTATGACGGTGGCTATCAAATGTCATCCTCTTTTGTTTCGGGTTATTCGGATGCTGGTGGAACTATAGTCTATAATAATGTATCCCCTATGGACTATAGAAGCAGCAATCATGAAAAAATGTTAAAAGAACTAAAGGAGAGTAGGGCAGAAGTGGCTTTTTCCCTTTTTAGTTTTAATGAGGCCAAGCACTTCTTTGACTTTCTTTCCGAACAAAATACTGAAGGCTTACCCCTTATAATGGCATCGCCAGTTATGACGGATGAAAGCATGCAATACCCAGATTTTGGGAATTTACCAAAAACACTATCGGTGGCTTCTTGGTCTTTTGAGGATAGCTCAGAGAACATGGAATCCTTTTTGGAAACAATTAAAACAACATATGGTAATGTTCCAAATGTTATTTCCCTCTTGGGGTATGAATCAGGACTCATAACAAATGCTCTTATAAATAATGGTGAGATAGCTTTCGAAAAAATTAAAAATAACTCTGTCGAGGGTTCCCCACGCGGTCAAATACTTATCAGTAGAAACAATCAAACGAAACCAAAGAAACAACTGTTGCGCAAATTTGAATACAACGGACGTGCTTATACCAATTCGGTTATAGAAGAATTATCCAAAGGAGAACCAATAGATCTTGTCGAAACCTTCGAGGAGATACAGTACTCCGGTTGGAAAAATCCATATATCTGTACCTAAACAAACTCCACAATTATGAAAAAAATTACTCTTTTAGTATCGTTCATCGCTCTTATGGCGTTTCCCATTCTGGGTATATCGCAAAAAGTGGCGATAGTAGGTATGAATCATACCACTCCGGATGGCATAGCCATTGTAGCCTTGGAAGATCTTCCTTCTGGTGAAACATTTTACTATACTGATTCTGAGTATAGTGATGCATCCAATGCCTTTGCTACTGGTGAAGGAGTGGTTCAGATAAGCCTTACTTCTGCAGTGGCCAAAGGAAATGTAATAGTTCTTTCGGAGTCTTCTGCAAACGTACTTTCTTTTAGTTGTTCTAGTGGTTGTACGGGGAGTGCAACGGTTATTTCGGGTAATTTCGCTATTGCTACCGACGGGGAGGGGCATTATTTGTATTCCGATAATGATACAGACCCCACAAACGGCGTTACTGAAATATTTTGTGTTGTCTTTACCGGTAGTGGGGAAACACCAAGTGTAAATGGTGGAAGTATTCCTGCAGATCAAGATCCATCAATTGATTTTCCAAATGCAGTAGTAGTGGATGGCTTTCCAAATGCCCAGCCAGACTTCACGGAATTTAATTCTGCCTCAAGAGGCACCACGGTTAATAGGAAGATTTGGAAGACCCAACGAATTGGAATCATGGACAAACCAATGGAACGCCTTCTCAAACGGTTTTTGATGATATTGAGGTGATGACTGCCGCTGAAACTTATGATTTAAGAATGATCATGTACAATGATCTGGACCAAGATGGCACCAATAATGAACTGAACCTAGGTGCGGGCGACCCGCAGACGGGCAATGCACTGATCGGATGGGAGTTTACCGTTTATGATAGTTCTGGAAATCTGGTGGCGCAAGGAACAACCAGTGAGGAGAACCCTGGGGCCAATGGAGATTTGGGTATTCGAGTAAATTTTCCAGATCTAATTAGTGGTGAAGAGTATATTATCTGCTATACGCCACAAACCAATTGGGTAAATACCCAACCAGGTGCATCGGCTTCACCCGACCCGACATCATCAGGTAAAATATGTGAAACTATAACACTTTCGAGTAATACCAACGTCACCAGATTCTTTGGTGTATATGAAGATTTGCCACTAGGCAGTATCACGGTATTAAAAAATGTGGACGATAACAGTTTTGCCGATATGATGTTCGATTTCTCTTTTGGAGGTACCCCATTTTCGATTAGCGAAAACACAACAGAGGGATATGTGGTTGAAAACTTGCTACCAGGTAATTACGAAATAACGGAATTGGTTCCTAATGAATGGGATTTGGTGAGCATCAATGCTGGCAATGGTAATAATAATACGGCATTGGTAAATGGATTAACGGTAGTATTGGAGGCAGGTGAAAATGCAGTTGTTACGTTTAACAATGTTTATACCCCTTTAGACAATACCCCTCCAGTGATAACTTCATGTCCGGAACCGATTGAAATGGATTCTTTTGTTTCAAACGATGAATGTGGTGATTTTGTAGATTGGGAGCCACCATTGGCTACAGACAATCTTCCTGGGGTGACTTTGACCTCAAATTATGAACCTGGTGACCTTTTCCCTTTTGGTACAACGGAGGTTATTTATACAGCTACCGATGCCGCAGGCAACCAAGCGGTATGTAAATTCATGGTGACGGTAAACGATAAAAAGGCACCTACACCTATATGTATCAATGGCCTTACAGCAACTTTGGATGTTACTACGGGTATACAAACCATTGTTGCCACAGATTTTATAGCATCACCAATTACCGATCCTTGTGGTGAGGTAACATACACGATATCCCGTGCAACCGATGATTCCAGTGCTGATGTAAGAGTACCGGGCCTTACCTTAAGTTGTAATGATAGTGACATAACAACAGTAAGAATATGGGCAGAGGATGTAAATGGCAACAGTGATTATTGCGAGACTTATGTTCTTGTTGATAAAAGTCAATTTAATTGTCCGGATGTAAGCCCCCCGGTCATTACATGTCCGGCAGATGTTACTGTTGAATATGGTGCTTCCACTAGTTTTGTCGACACCGGAAGTGCAACCGCCAACGATGATACGGACGCTAATCCTATTGTTACGTTTTCAGATTCTTTTAGTACAGCTTGTGGTTCAACAGGTACCATTACTAGAACTTGGACTGCAACAGATGAATCTGGAAAAAGTAGTACCTGTGAACAGACCATTACTATAGTGGATAAGATGCCTCCAGGTACGACCACTCCGCCAGCTGATGTAATAGTACAATGCGAAAAGGATATTCCGCTATCGGCAGAATTATATGTTCTGGATACCAGTGGTCATAATCCAAATGGCCCTGTCTCTTGTAATTATTCTCTTCCTTTGGTAGTGCAAGGCATAAAGATTGCAGATGTATGTGTTAGTTATATAACATATAATGGTGGGGGATTTAGGTTAGATATAAAATATTTTGATGAGAGTTTGATTCCGTCAAGAGATGCCACTGATGTTTTGGCAAGGTTGATAAGAGACAATTTTACCGCAATGGGCCTATCGAACGGAGGACGCGGTTGGGGACCTGAGGTTGTAGAGGTAAACGGTAGTGATGGTTGGTTTGAAGATGCTTTTGTGCAATCAGCGGCGAATAAATGTGGTATAGTAGGGAATGCAGATATTGAGGCCGATCTCCTTTCAGGTGCTCAAAGCTGTATCCTTGCTAATTTATTTTCACCTGATTATTTTGATTCATTTGCAGGTGTAGATGCTCTTAATATTTATGATTTAAATGGAATAATACCGGGTATTTCAATAGTTGGAATACCAAATGACGAATTTTTGGAAGGAGAAACCCCTGATACATACAAAATTTTGAGAACATGGACTTTTACAGATGCATGCGGTAACGATAGTTCTGTTTCCCAGACTATTACGGTAAATTCACCCCCAACCGTAGAGATTACAGGCAAGGACAGCTATTGCCACGATGGCAACGGTGTGGTGTTGGATGCCGGAGCGGGCTTTGCCAGTTACCTCTGGTCTCCAGGTGGGGAGACCACCCAGACCATAACGGCCCTTGAGGGAAGCTATACGGTAACGGTGACCAACGGGTTTGGATGTGAAGCCACCTCGGAGGCCTTCATCGTCACCAATAATGAGCCGTTGACCTGTAACATTGTACAGGACGTACTTACCAAGGACCATGAGACCGAGGATGGCGTGGCGACAGTGTATCCGGTCGGAGGAACTGGCCAGTACACCTATCTATGGGACAACGGGGAGACGGGCCAGACGGCGACCACGCTGACCTATGGCATGCACAGTGTAATGGTGACGGACGCGAACGGCTGTGAGACCACGTGCCAGATCGATATTGCCAAGGAACTGTATTGCTGGACCAATTTGATACAAAATGTCAGTATTCGTGGAGGCACCGATGGTGCCGCCCGTGTCAGTGGCAACGGTGGCTATATGCCTTTCACCTATGTATGGGACGATGGTTCCACCGATCAAACGAATAATTCGTTGACTGCAGGTGTTCATTTTGTAACGATAACCGATGCCACCGGGGCAACGTCCCAGTGCAGTGTGACCATTACAGAGCCTACGGGAGGAAATTGCGATTCGTTCCTTTCAACAGTAGAACAGGACCAGCTTACAACGGACCATGAAACGGAAGACGGGGTTGCCACGGTATACCCTAAAGGGGGGCACCGCACCGTTCAACTATCTTTGGGACAACGGGGAGACCACCAAAACGGCGACCAAATTGACCTATGGCCTGAGAACGGTCACGGTAACGGATGCGAACGGCTGTGAGACTAGTAGTCAAATAGACATAGCCAAGGAACTATATTGTTGGATCAACCTTTATGGCAACGTTACGGTTCGTGGGGGCAGTGACGGTTCCGCCAAGGTTCATGGTAATGGTGGGTATAGACCCTTTACTTATCAATGGGACGATGATACTACGGAACGAGTGAACAATAAATTAAGTGCAGGTACACATTATGTAACGATAACGGACGCTAAGGGGGCAACCTCACAATGTAGTATTACCATTACAGAACCTAATCAAGAAATCTGCGACGGCGTGGACAACGACGGAGACGGAATGGTCGACGAAGGTTTCGACCAGGACGGTGACGGCATTGCCGATTGTTATGATAAATGCGATGATAGAATCGATTCCGATGGTGACGGTACTCCGGACTGTACGGACCAATGTGACGATACGATAGACAGAGACGGAGACGGCATACCTGATTGTACGGACCCCTGTGATGATAGCGATCGATAGCGATGGTGACGGTACTCCGGACTGTACGGACCAATGTGACGATACTATAGATAGTGACGGTGACGGCATACCTGATTGTACGGACCCATGTGACGATAGGATAGACTCAGACGGGACGGTAGACACCGGACTGTACGGACCCATGCGACGATACTATAGATAGTGACGGTGACGGCATACCTGATTGTACGGACCCATGTGACGATACGATAGACTTAGACGGGGACGGTACACCGGACTGTACGGATCAATGTGACGATACGATAGATAGTGACGGTGACGGCATACCTGACTGTACGGACCATGTGACGATACGATAGACTCGGACGGTGACGGCATACCTGATTGTACGGACCCATGTGACGATAGGATAGACTCGGACGGGGACGGTACACCGGACTGTACGGACCAATGTGACGATACTATAGATAGTGACGGTGACGGTACACCGGACTGTACGGATCAATGTGACGATACGATAGACTCGGACGGAGACGGTACGCCGGACTGTACGGACCCATGTGATGATAGGATCGATAGCGATGGTGACGGCACACCGGATTGTACCGATGAGTGCGATGACACGATAGATTCGGACGGAGACGGCATACCTGACTGTACCGATGAGTGCGATGACACGATAGATACTGATGGTGATGGTATTTCCGATTGCCAGGATGTAGAGGAATGCGATGGCCTTGATAATGACGGTGATGGTTTAATTGATGAAGGTTTAGATTGTGATACAGGTACCATTGACCAATGTGAGACGGCATATGCCAGGTCTGCGGATGAAAATGTCAGGACTTGCTTCTTGGATCTAGCTAATGTCAATGGTAATAATTGGGGATGGACCAATGAGTTTCCATCCATCAATGGTACCTATCAAATGGACCTTTATGCAGCTGCCGGCCAGTGTGATATTTCAAAAGGCGCCTTGGTAGGTAATGTACAGGTCGTATATAACAATGGCAGCGTGGACATAACTGTTTCTACCTTGAGTGGATACAAAATGACGGAGGCCCAGTTACATGTTGGTACCCAAGTTCTGCCAACGCAAGGCAATGGGTTCACCTCCGCTCCAGGGCAGTACGCCTATAAATACGAACCACAGTCTGATTTTACGAATTATACCTTCGAGGACATAGGTACAGGGGATGCCGATACTTTCTATGTAGTACTTCATGCCAATGTTTGTCCAACCGAGAGCATAACCGTTAAGAGACAAATTGCAAATGTGGAACTGAAGGGCTATCCAATTCCCTTTAAAAATGACATTACCATTGAGGTGTTGTCCCCAAGTGAAACAAAAGGTGATTTGTATCTGTATGGTGCCCTTGGACAAAAAGTATGGGATTTTGGTAGCCATAAGCTAAGGAAAGGGAAGAACGAGATAGGCCTTAGTGTTGGAGAACTGTCACCGGGTATGTATTTTATTCACCTATCGTCTGGATATGGTACGGAAATACTCAAAGTATTGAACGAATAAAACTCAAGAATAGTTTTAGATGTAAAAAGCCACCTTTAAAGGTGGCTTTTTGTTTTAAAAAATAAAAATTCATTAAATACTACTCCTCCATGGTATGATAAACGTTCTGCACGTCATCATCTTCTTCTATCTTCTCAAGAAGTTTTTCTACCTCTGCGGCCTCTTCCTCATTCAAAGATTTGGTGACTTGTGGAATACGTTCAAATCCCGAGGAAAGTATTTCAATATTTCTATTCTCCAATTCTTTTTGTATGGCACCAAAACTCTCAAATGGGGCATAAATAAGAATACCATCATCGTCCACAAAAACTTCTTCGGCACCAAAATCAATCATTTCCAATTCCAATTCTTCGGGGTCTATACCTTCTGCCGGAATCCTAAAGTTACAGGTATGGTCAAACATGAACTCCACCGACCCCGAAGTTCCTAAACTACCGTCACATTTATTAAAATAACTTCTGATATTGGCAACGGTTCTAGTGTTATTATCCGTCGCCGTTTCAATTAATATGGCAATACCGTGGGGGGCATATCCTTCAAAAAGTACTTCTTTAAAATCCCCAAGACTTTTGTCGCTCGCTCTTTTTATAGCACGCTCAATATTATCCTTGGGCATGTTCACTGCCTTTGCATTTTGTATAACGGCTCTCAATCTAGAATTTGCATCTGGATCTGGTCCTCCCTCTTTTACCGCCATTACTCCGTGGCGGAGGCGCTCCGCGGCAAGCTGCTCGGCGGGGATGCGACGGCGGGTGCGGGCACGCGCGACCCGCAAGCCTACGATGCGTACCTCCAGGGCCGGTTCTTCTGGAAGAAGCGGGACGTGCCCGATTTGCTGCAGGCCATTGACTACTTCAACGAGGCCATCGCGCGCGACTCGAGCTACGCCGCGGCGTGGGCGGGTCTGGCTGACGCCTGGATCGTCCTCCCCTTCTACGGCGACACGATTCGTTCGGCGAACACCATGCCGCGCGCGCGCCGGGCGGCCGAGCGTGCGCTCGCGCTGGACCCCGATCTCGCCGAGGCCCACACCTCCCTCGCCTATACGCTGACCCTGTACGACTGGGACTGGGAGACGGCCGAGCGCGAGTTCCAGCGGGCGATCGAGCTGGACCCCGACTATCCGACCGCGCACAAGTGGTACAGCGATCTGCTGGCGATACTGGGCCGCCCGGATGAGGCGCTCGCCGAGGCCGAGCGCGCCGTCGAGCTGGATCCGCGCTCGTCCAATGCGCGGACGGTACTCGCGGTCCGCCAATGGGACCTGGGCCACATGGACGAGGCACGGGCAGAGCTGGAACGGGTGCTCGACATGGATCCTACCTTTCCGCTCACGCTCCAATTCGCCGCGAAATTCTATTGGTCGATCGGCGATACCGCCCGCTTCTTCGATCGCCGGGAGCGCCTCAACGCGGTATCCGGCAACGCGAACGTGCCGGTGCACGCGCTCCGCGCCGCGATGGCGGCCGGTGGACCCGACTCCGTCCTGCGCCTCCAGGCCGCTGCGCCCGGAGCCCGCTGGGCCCCGACGAAGCGAGCCGAGTTGCACGTTCTCCTCGGCGATTTCGACGCCGCCTTCGCCGACCTCGACCAGGCTCTGGCCGAGCGCACGGTGTGGCTGGTGGACCTCCTCAGCTTCCGGGAATTCGCGCCGCTCCGGACGGACCCCCGCTACGTCGCGCTGCTTTCACGGATGGGACTTCGATGAACACGACTCCTGGCGGGCCTTCCCGCCCACGGTTCTCCGACATCGACGCGTGGGGCACGAGCCACCGCGGCCACGTCCGGCAGGACAACCAGGACTACTTCTTCGTCGGCGGTCTCGCCCGCAAGGACGGGGTGGAGCCCGTCAGCGCGGTCGACGAGGCCGGGCTGGGTGATGACGTGCCCCGGCTCGCGTCGATCGCCATCGTCGCCGACGGCGTGGGCGGCGTGTCGGATGGCGGAGAGGCGGCGCGGGTCGCGGTCCGCGACTTGCTCGCGGCCGTGACGCGGTTCTTCGAGGCAGGAGTGGATTCCGAGCCGGACGATCCGGACGTCTTCTCCCGGCTCCTGCAGGAGGCCGCGCTCTCGTGTCACGAGTCGCTGCTGCAGCGCAAGCGGGAAGAGGGCGGGGGCCGGCGCTTCGCCACCACGCTCACCCTGTTCCTCGGCCTCTGGCCGCACGCCTACGTGCTGCAGGTCGGCGACTCGCGCTGCTACATCTTCCGCGACGGTGAGTTGACCCAGCTCACGCGCGACCAGACCATCGCGCAGGACCTCGTGGACAGCGGCGTGATGACCCGCACCGTGGCCGAGCGGAGCCGGTGGTCCAACGTCCTGTCCAGCGCCATCGGCGGAGACCAGGCGGCGCCCGTGGTGACCCGCGTCGTACGGGACTGGGGCACGGTGATGCTGTTCTGCAGCGACGGGCTCACGAAGCACGTATCCGACGACCTGATCCGCGAGCGCCTCGCCACCATGACCAGTGCCCGCCAGGCGGCGGAACAGCTGGTTCAGGATGCCCTGGACGGTGGCGGCTCCGACAACATCACGGTCGTGATCGGCCGCACGCTCGCGCCGCGATGACAGCGGACGCCATGACGCGACTGAACGCGGCCCTCGAGGGCCGCTACCGCATTGAGCGGCTGCTCGGCGAGGGGGGCTTGGAGACGCGTCCGGCCGCCCTCCTACTCGACCAGCGGATTCCGGACCGTGAGACCCGCGAAGCGGCTGAAGTCGCGGTCCGCCGACCAGAGTTCCGATACGCCGTGGTACGCACACAGGGCCGCGACACGGCCGTCATGAATCCTGGCGCCGACCACCCTGGACGTGGCGAGCACCTCCGCAAGACACTCACCGTATCCCGGCCCCTCCGCCAGCAGCGTCAAGGAGGGCGACTCCAGCCACGCCGCGACCTGACTCAGCGCAGCCTTCAGCTTGCTCGGAGGATCGTAGATCCGTGGATGCGTGACGATCGCCAGAAACTCGTGGACGCAGGGCCACGGGATCGCCCACGCATCCCGGCCTTCGGCCAGCGCCTTCACCGCCTCGGCCGCCGGAACGTGCCAGTCCGAGTCACGACGGTGCGCGTACACGAGCACGTTGGTGTCGACCGCGATCATCCGCCGTGCCCCTCGTACGCCCGCTCGACGATCTGCTCCCAACCGCCCTCGCGCACGTCCGCACGCAGGCCCCGGCCCGCAACGCTGGCGTCCCGGAGCGTGAAGGACGGCGTGCGCTTCTCGCCCTCCAACACGCTTCGCAGACCCTCCTCCACCAGCGCGCGGAGCGTCGTGCCCCGTTCGCTCGCCCGCCGCCGGGCCGCCTCGAGCAGCGCGTCCGCGATCTCGATGGTCGTCTTCATACGGGTACCCATATTATGTTGCCCATACTCCCATATCAATATGAAGCCGCGCCCGCCCCACCGCAAGATCGAACGTGATTGCGGGCGAGCCCATGGCGGGGTGCGCCGGAACGGAGGCAGCGGCTGGTGACCGACGTCCTGGATCGTCTCAGCAGCGCGCTCGCGGATCGCTACCGCATTGAGCGCGAGCTCGGCGCCGGCGGCATGGCCACGGTCTTTCTCGCTGAGGACCTGAAGCATCACCGCCAGGTCGCCATCAAGGTGTTGAAGCCGGAACTGGCCGCCGTGCTCGGCGCCGATCGGTTCGTCCAGGAGATCACCACCACCGCACAGCTCCAGCACCCGCACATCCTGCCGCTCTTCGACTCCGGCACCGCCGACGGCTTTCTCTTCTACGTGATGCCGTACATTGAAGGCGAGACGTTGCGCGAGAAGCTGGATCGCGAGACGCAGCTCGGCATTGATGAGTCCGTCCGCATCACGCGCGAGGTTGCGGACGCGCTCGACTACGCGCACCGGCGCGGCATCATCCACCGCGACATCAAGCCTGAGAACATCCTGCTGCACGACGGCCGCCCGATGGTGGCGGACTTCGGGATCGCGCTGGCGGTGAGCGCAGCGGCCGGCGGCCGCATGACGGAAACGGGCACGAGCGTCGGCACGCCGCACTACATGTCGCCCGAGCAGGCGACGGCGGACCGGGAGATCACGGGGCGTGCGGATCAGTACTCGCTGGCGAGCGTGCTGTACGAGATGCTGGCGGGCGAGCCGCCGCACACGGGCGCATTGGCGCAAGCGGTGATCATGAAGATCATCACCGACCCGGCGAGGCCCGTGTCGCAACTCCGGAAGAGCGTGCCGCCGAACGTGGCGGCGGCTCTCGCGAAGGCGCTGGAGAAGCTGCCGGCCGACCGGTTCGAGAGCGCGAAGGACTTCGCGGCGGCACTGCACAACCCGGCCTTCACCACCGCGAGCGGGGTCTCGTCCGGTTCCGCGGCAGCCGCCAGGCCGCGCCCCCGCGCCCTTCGCTACGTCGTCGCCATTGTCGGCGTCGGCGGCGTCGCCATTGGCGCTTTCGCCGCCTGGTCCTGGCTACGCCCGCATCCCGAGCCCGTATCCCGGTTCGTCATCGGCTTCCCCACCGAACAGGCGTCTGACTTTTCGCTGCTGGGCACACACATGGCCGTCTCGCGCGATGGTTCCATGCTGGTGTACAGCGGCGGGGAATCGGGCGAGGCGACGCTGTGGCTGAAGCGACGCGACGCCCTCACGGCCGAGCCGATCCCCGGGACCGAGGGCGCGTTCGACCCCTTCTTCTCGCCCGACGGCCGGCAGGTCGGGTTCGTCTCCGACCGGGGGGGCCGCACGCTGAAGGTGGTGAGCCTTGCGGGCGGCACGCCGCACGTTGTCGTCGGCTCCCCTCTTGGAACGAGCGGCGCCTGGTGGGCCACGGACGGATACATCTACTTCGATGCGGACATCAGAGGTCTGGAACGGGTGAAGCCCGACGGCACGTCGCGCGAGTCTGTCATGCCGCTCGACTCGGCGGCAAACGAAGTGGGCATCGCGTGGCCGCAGGTGCTGGCCGGCGACAAGGTGGCGATCTTCCGGCTCCGCCACGGCACCGACGCTCCCGGTGACTTCACGATCGTGGCGCTTCGCATTGGTACGACGGACCGCCGGGTAGTGGTGCGGGCCGTCACCGCACGGTACGTGTCCGGCCAACTGTTCTTCGTCGCGGCCGACGGCACGCTCCAGGCGGCACCTTTCGACGCACGGCAACTCGCGCTCAGCGGCCCGCCGGCCGGCCTGGCGCGTGGGGTCCGCGTGTACGGCACGTACGCCGGCGCGGACCTCGCAGTCACCGCGGACGGAGATCTCTACTACGTGGCCGGCGCCGCGGGCGCGGCTGCGGCGCTCGAGTGGGTCAGCCGGGACGGCGTCGTGCAGCCCGTGGACACCACGTGGCACGAAAGCGGAGAGATCCGGGGCGTCGCGCTTTCCCCGAACGGCGAGCAGGTGGCGGTCGAGCTGGCACGGCTGGGCACGGGAGGGGCCGACATCTGGATCGAGCACCTGCCTGCGGGCCCGCTCACTCGTCTCACCCTCGATTCTGCGGACGACTTCGCGCCGAACTGGTCGGGTGACGGGCGGGACGTGCTGTTCGTGTCGGAGCGCGTGAGCCCGCTCGCCGTCTTCCGGCGACGCGCCGACGGCACCGGCAGCGCTGTGCTCGTCGCGCGCGCCGATCGGGACATCCATGAAGCGTACGAGTCCCGCGATGGCCGGTGGCTGGTCGCACGCACATCGCTGTCGATGGCAGGATCGGGCGACATCCTCGCGATGGAGATCGGCCGGGATACCGCGCTCCAGCCGATCATCGCGACCCCCGCGACGGAAACCAGCCCGGCGCTGTCGCCGGACGGCCGGTGGCTGGCGTACGTCTCGACCGAGTCCGGACGCCGCGAGGTGTACGTGCGTCCGTTCCCCGACGTGAACCGCGGCGTCTGGCAGGTCTCCACGGACGGCGGGGTGGAGGCGCGGTGGTCGCACGCGGGGAAGGAGATCTTCTTTCGAAGCATCTCCACACTCGACCTGATGGTCGTGGACGTGCAGACGACGCCGGAGTTCCGCCATGGGACGCCGCGCTCGTTGTTCCACTCCGACGCCGCTACGGGACAGGACTATCCACGCTACGATGTGACCCCCGACGATCGCAGCTTTCTGATGGTCGGACAGGCCAGCGATGCGCTGCCCCAGCTCGTGCGCGTCGAGAATATCCTCCGGGCCCTGAAACGGGGGACGTCGCAATGACCGACGCGCTCGCCCGCCTCTCCTCCGCTCTCTCCGACCGCTACCGCATCGAGCGCGAGCTCGGCCAGGGCGGCATGGCCACCGTCTACCTCGCCGAAGATCTGAAGCACGACCGCAAAGTCGCGCTCAAGGTGCTCAAGCCCGAGCTCGCGGCCGTCCTCGGCGCCGACCGCTTCGTGGTCGAGATCAAGACCACGGCCTCGCTCCAGCATCCGCACATCCTGCCGCTCTTCGATTCCGGCACGGCGGACGGCTTCCTGTTCTACGTCATGCCGTACATCGAGGGCGAAACGCTGCGCGACAAGCTCGACCGCGAAACGCAGCTCGGCATTGACGAAGCCGTGCGCATTGCCCGCGAGGTCGCCGACGCGCTGGACTACGCGCACCGCCATGGCGTCATCCACCGCGACATCAAGCCGGAGAACATCCTGCTGCACGACGGCCGGCCGATGGTGGCCGACTTCGGGATCGCGCTGGCGGTGAGCGCGGCGGCGGGCGGGCGCATGACGGAGACCGGGCTCAGTCTGGGCACCCCCTACTACATGAGTCCGGAGCAGGCGACGGCGGACAAGGAGATCACCGGGCGTTCCGACATCTACTCGCTGGGCAGCGTACTGTACGAGATGCTCGCGGGCGAGCCGCCTCACATGGCGAACTCCGCGCAGCAGATCATCATGAAGATCATCGGCGACACGGCCCGGCCCGTGATGGAGCTGCGGAAGTCGGTTCCGCCCAACGTGAGCGCGGCGGTGGCGCAGGCGCTGGCCAAGCTGCCGGCCGACCGGTTCGAGAGCGCGAAAGCGTTCGCGGACGCGCTGTCGAACGTACACTTCTCGACGGCCCGTGAGGCCGGCGCACCGGCGCATCGTACCGTGACCGTTGGCGCGCTGGCGCGGCACCCACTGGTGCTCGGCCTGGCGGTGGGGCTCGTCCTTGCCATCGGTTTCGCCTCGTCACAGTGGCGGGCGGCGCACCGGGAAGCGCCCGGCTCCGTCGTGCGGTTCGGCCTTCCCCTGCCGTCGTCGATGCTCGTCACCAACGCGGCGGTAGCGACCAACGTGGCGGTGTCACCGGACGGCAACACCATCGCATACGCGCTGCCGGACGCGACGGGGGCATCGCGCGTCTACCTGCGTCCCCTCGGCGATGCGACGCCACACGTCATCCCCGGCACTGACGGAGCCCAACAGCCGGGCTTCTCGCCCGACGGACAGTGGATCGCCTACCTGGTCGGGACGGCGATCTGGAAGGTCCAGGCGACCGGCGGCACTCCCGTGCTGGTCGGCGAGGCCGGAGTCGCCGCCGTCGGACTCTCCTGGAGCAGCACCGGGGTCATCGTCGTCGGCGGCACCACCGGCATCCTCAGCGTTCCCGCCAGCGGTGGTTCGCCGACCGTTCTCGCCCGTCCCGACACCGCGCTGCACGAGCTCTACTTCCAACAGCCGCGCGTGCTGCCGGACGGAAAGACGGTGCTCTTCTCGATTCAGCCGACCGGCGGGCTCGCCCGAAATCACCTCGCCAGGATCTCGCTGGAGGACGGGGTCGTGACGCGCACCGACCTCAATCTGCTGGACGTGGTCGGGTACATCGACGGAACGCTGGTGTACGTGATCCCGTCGGGAGCACTCATGGCGGCCCCCTTCAATGTCGGAACCGGACAGACGACCGGCACCGCCATCGCCCTCGGCCCCACGGTGAGCACCACGATCGCGCCGGCCAGCCTGGCCGCGATGTCGCCCACGGGGACCCTCGTCTTCCAGCCGGCAAATGCCGTGGCGACGCTTGGCTGGGTGAACATGCAGGGCGCGTTCGAGCCGCTCTGGAGCGAGCCCCAGGCGTACACCGATCCGCGCATCTCGCCCAATGGAAAACGCGTGGCCCTGGCCATCGGCAGTGTGGGGCGCTCCGACATCTGGCTCTACGACATCGCGTCCGCGACGCCGCAGCGGCTCACCAACTCGGGCACACTGAACGATCGGCCGGAATGGACGCCCGACGGCCACCGCGTGCTGTTTCGGGCGGACCGCGGCAACCGCACCGCCATCTGGTGGCAACCGGCCGACCTGAGTGCGGCGCCGGCGCCCCTGCTGTCCAGCGACAGCCACGACTACTACGAAGGCGTGATCTCTCCTGACGGCCGGACGATCGTCTACCAGGTCGACAATGCCGGCGCCGAGCAGGCGGACGTGATGTACCGCGGGCTCGACAGCGACACGGCGCCCCACCCCATCGCGGCAACCCGGTTCGTGGAAGCGCAGGCACGCGTATCCCCCGACGGGAAGTGGGTCGCATACGTCACCGATGCGTCGGGCATCTCGCAGGTCGTCGTGCAACCGTTCCCGGGGCCCGGCGGGCAGGTACAGGTGTCCGTTTCGGGCGGAACCGAACCGGTGTGGGCGCGCGATGGACGGCGGATCTTCTACCGCGACGGCCGCCATCTCGTCGCAACCTCCGTGAGCACGGCCGGTGGGTTCGCCGTCACCGGTCGCACCGACCTCTTCACGGACGATTACGTGTTCGCCCAGGCGCCCCATGCCAACTACGACGTATCGCCGGACGGCACCCGCCTGCTCATGATCCGGAGCGCCCAGACCCCGGAGTACGTCGTGGTGTACGGGTGGCGAACCGAGCTGCAGGCCCGCATGCGGCGATCCGGGGGAAGCTGACCACATGGCCGGGATCCTCGACCGCCTCACCACCGCCCTCGAGGGGCGCTACCGCATCGAACGCGAACTCGGCGCGGGCGGCATGGCCACCGTCTACCTCGCCGAAGACCTCAAGCACCACCGCCAGGTGGGCATCAAGGTGCTGAAGCCCGAACTCGCCGCCGTGCTCGGCGCCGAGCGGTTCGTGCAGGAGATCACCACCACCGCGCAGCTCCAGCACCCGCACATCCTGCCGCTCTTCGATTCCGGCACCGCCGACGGCTTCCTCTTCTACGTCATGCCGTACATCGAGGGCGAGACGTTGCGCGAGAAGCTGGACCGCGAGACGCAGCTCGGCATCGAGGAGTCCGTCCGCATCGCACGCGAGGTGGCGGACGCGCTCGACTACGCGCACCGGCGCGGCATCATCCATCGCGACATCAAGCCCGAGAACATCCTGCTGCACGACGGCCGGCCGATGGTCGCCGACTTCGGCATCGCGCTGGCGGTCAGCGCGGCGGCCGGCGGGCGGATGACGGAGACGGGCACGAGCCTGGGCACGCCGCACTACATGTCGCCGGAGCAGGCGACGGCGGATAAGGAGATCACCGCGCGGTCCGACGTCTATTCGCTGGCGAGCGTGCTGTACGAGATGCTGGCCGGCGATCCGCCGCACACGGGCTCGTCCGCGCAGCAGGTGATCATGAAGATCATCACGGACGCGCCGCGGCCCGTGACCGACCTGCGGAGATCGGTACCGTCCAACGTGGCCGCTGCTTTGTCGAAGGCGCTGGAACGGCTGCCGGCGGACCGGTTCGACTCGGCGCGCAGCTTCGCCTCGGCGCTGGCGGATCCTTCCTTCCGGTACGGCGAGGAGGGCGGTGTTGCCGGAGCATCGGCCACGAGCCGGATTTGGCAGCGGGCGGCGATCGGGCTGGCCGTGGTCGCCGGCGCGCTCGCGGTCGCGCTCGCCGTCCTGCTGTTCCGGTCGGACGATGCTCCGGAGGAAGCCCGCTACCGGCTCGAGATGCCGGCCGGAGACGCCCGCTCGATCCGGGCCGCGATCTCGCCCGACGGGTTCCGGATCGCGTACACGGTTTCCGATTCCCTGGAGGCCTTGATGCGCAGCGAGGTCCGTACCGGGCTCTGGGTGCGCTCGAAGGGCGAGCGGCAGCCGACTCTGATCCCGGGAACCGGGGACGCCGTCTCTTCACCGTCGTTCTCTCCGGACGGGAAACGCATTGCCTTCATCAGCAAGCGGAGCGATCTCAAGATCGCATCGTTCGACGGAACGCAGCCTGTCACTCTCGCTCGTGACATTGGCTTCTCGCATATCGACTGGGGAGACGACGGCTACATCTACGGCGCCTACTCCAGCACGAACCATCCGTTCGTGATCCGGTTCCCGGAAGGAGGTGGCGATCCCGACACTGTCGTTTCCGATCGGAACGCCATTCCGGCAGTCCCCGATGTCCTGCCCGGTGGTCGGGGGATCCTGATTACGCTCTGGACCTCGGCCGACCCCCGGACTGACTCGATCGGGGTATTCGATCCGGCCGAGGATTCCGTGCGGGTCCTGGCCGCGGGATCGCTGGCGAAGTATGCGAACAGCGGGCATTTGCTGATCCGGAACTGGGAGGGCCATCTCCTGGCCGCACCGTTCGATCTCGAAGCCCTCGAGCTGAGGGGAACGCCGACCGTAATCGCCGCAGGCATTGTCGGGTTCGCGGTGTCGCGGGCGGGCGACCTCCTGTACGTGGAGGGGACTCCGGGAACGAACGTGCCCGAAATCGTATGGATAGACCGCGCGGGCAACACGACGGACGCCGGCTGGCCGATCGAAGGCGGTGAGTTACCCGTGGATCCGGCCCTCTCGCCGGAGGGGACCCGTCTCGCACTGAGCGTTCCCGATGGCGACACGTTGCGGATCTTCGTCCGGGACGTGGCGGGCGGCCCGGTCACGGCACTCGGCGGATCCGGGATGCAACTCCGGCCGGGCTGGTCCCGCGACGGACGTGAAATCGGAATGAGAGTCGGACGACGGCTGGTTCGGCGCCGTTCGGACGGGAGCGGCCGTCCCGAGACGATCCTCGAACTCCCCGCCGGCATGGACGTGGGCCACTGGTCCATGGATCAACCGACCCTCGCACTCGAAGCGTACGACGGCCTTTACGCCTTCACCGCAGGGGTCGACAGCGTTCCGGTCGCGTTGCTCGCCGACTCGACGCTCGAAGACCCGACGCTCTCGCCGGATGGCCGCTGGGTCGCATATGAGGCCATGGCGGCCGGCGAACCCCAGATTTTCGTGCGGCCGTTCCCGAACGTCGAGGATGGGCGGACACAGGTCTCCGCAGACGGTGGTGTCGACCCGCGCTGGTCAGGCGACGGCCGGCAGCTGTTCTTCTCCGATTTCGGAGGTGAGGGTGATCGCATTCTGGCCGCGCACGTCCGCACCGAGCCAGCGTTCGCCGTGGATTCGGTCGAACCGCTTTTCATCTGGCAGCAGGGTATCTACCAGTCCCGCGATGGCTGGCTCTGGGAGCCCGCCCCCGATGGACACCGGTTCCTCGTCATCCGGTACCGGACACAACGGTCGGTCGTCAGCGGCTTCGTGCTGATCGAGAACTTCTTCGCCGAACTTCGCGCGAAACCGGGAAGGTAGCCACCGCATGACCGACGTCGTCGGCCGATTGAACGCTGCCCTCGAGGGCCGCTACCGCATTGATCGCGAGCTCGGCGCCGGCGGCATGGCTACCGTCTACCTCGCCGAGGACCTCAAGCACGACCGGAAGGTCGCGCTCAAGGTGCTCAAGCCCGAGCTCGCCGCTGTCCTCGGCGCGGACCGCTTCGTCGTCGAAATCAAGACCACGGCATTGCTCCAGCACCCGCACATCCTGCCGCTGTTCGATTCCGGCACCGCCGACGGCTTCCTCTTCTACGTCATGCCATTCATCGACGGCGAAACGCTGCGCGACAAGCTCGACCGCGAGACGCAGCTCGGCATTGAGGAGGCCGTCCGGATCACGACAGAAATCGCCGATGCGCTCGACTACGCCCACCGGCGGGGCGTGATCCACCGCGACATCAAGCCGGAGAACATCCTGCTGCACGACGGCCGGCCCATGGTCGCGGATTTCGGGATCGCGCTGGCCGTGAGCGCTGCCGCGGGCGGGCGGATGACCGAGACGGGATTGAGTCTCGGCACGCCGTACTACATGTCGCCCGAACAGGCGACCGCGGACAAGGAGATCTCGGCGCGCTCCGACGTCTACTCGCTGGCGAGCGTGCTGTACGAGATGCTGACCGGGAACCCTCCCCACGTGGGCTCCTCGGCGCAGCAGATCATCATGAAGATCGTGACCGACGCCGCGCGACCGGTCTCCGAGCTTCGAAAGACGGTGCCGAACAACGTGGCGGCCGCGGTCGACCAGGCACTGCAGAAACTGCCGGCGGACCGGTTCGAGAGCGCCGCGGCGTTCGCCGCTGCGCTGAAGAACCCGGCTTTCGGTGCCGCAACAATCCGTGCGGCCGGCTCCGCCACCCGAAGCTCCCGGTGGATCCCGGCACTTGCCGGCCTGTTTCTTGGCGTGGTTCTGGGTGGACTGGGGGTTCGATCATTGTTCGGCAGCTCTGCACCGGCCGGTGAACCGATTCGTGAGCAGCTCACGTTCAACGGCAAGGCCCAGCGACCCGCGATATCACCGGATGGCGATTTCGTGGCCTACATCGAGATCACCTGCGAGCACGGCCAGGCAGGTCTCTGCCGTTCGTCGCTGCTGGTTCAGGAGGTCGGGAGCACGCAGCCGCGAGTCGTCATTGCCGATGCCATCTGGCTCGGTGCACCGCGCTGGAATCATGACGGGCGGATCGTGGTGGTTGCCGGCCAGCTCGATCCGGAGCGCGAGGGCCTCTTTGCGGTACCTCGTCTCAGCGGGACCGCTCAACTCATCGGACCACCCGGGATCTACGACACGCACCCCTCGGCGGACAGCGTACTGCTCGTGCCCTTCCGGAATCGCGGCAGTCTGGAAGCGCTGATCGTTGATTTGAACACCGGAACGGTCGCGGACAGCTTCGCTCTGCCGTACGCCTTCACGGACGACGTGGCCTGGAGCCCCGGCGCCCGTCTCATCGCGGCGATCGCAGGTGGCACTCTGCAGATCGTGGATCGCGAAGGCGTGACGACCGCTTCGCTGACGATAGCCGGCCGACCGACGCTTCGTTGGAGCCCGGACGGGCTGTCGCTCTTGCTGTTCCGTGTCGGATCCGTCCGCGAGGACGAGTTGCTTCGTTTCGAGGTGGACCGTGAGGGCGGGATCCGTGCCGACCCGGAGATCATCATGGCGCGGGTCCCCACGCTCTACCGCGGTGAATTCGACATCGCGCGGAGAACGGGGCGCATGGTGATCGGCACCGGCGATGCCATCACCGACACCTGGTCGTTCGACCTGACCTCCGGGCCTGTCGTCGGCCGCCGCGAAACCCGCGGCACGACGTGGTATGGAGACCCGACGCTTTCTCTCGATGGCCGCCTCATCTACTACTACCGCGGCGATGCCCTCGGGGACAACGTGTACGTGCTGGACCTGGCGACCGGGACGGAGGAAGCGCTTACCGCGCAGCGGCTCCCCGGCGGGAATGCGATGCGGCTCGCCAGCGATGGACGTCGTCTCGCGTACGGTCACAACTCGGACAACGGGCCGCGCCTGGAGTTCATCGAGTTGCCGTCGCGGCAGATCGTCAGCGAGTCGGCGCCCATCCAGACCGGCTTCGTAGTGCCCGTGGCTTCGCGCGGCTTCCTCGCGTTGACCAGTGACGGAAGGCTGGCCTTGCTCGATTCGATCGGGGCCGAGTGGAAGCCGCTTCCGATCCCGGACTCGCTCGAGGTGGTGAGCTTCACGGCATCGCCCGACGGGACCACGGCCGCATTCGTCGCCTGGGCCGAGCCCTCCCGCGTCGCGTCCGTGGGGATTCGGCCGGTGTCCGCCAGTGTCCCTCTCGCTGTGGGTCTGGTTTCCTTGATGCGGGACGATGTACGGATCGTCAGCGTCCTCGACGGGGTCGAGCCGGCTCCCAATGTCAACTGGGACCGGGACGGAACCCTCTACCTGGGCCGGTGGCTCGGCGAGGACGACAGGCCGAGTATCTGGCGTCTGGCGCCCGACGGGGCCGGACTCCGCCGCGTCACCGAACTGCCCGCGCCCTGTTCCCCGAGTTCGATCTCGGTGGGCGCCCTCGGAAAAGCGGCCGTTTGCTCGGTCGATGACTTCCGCAGCGACATCTGGTTCATCGACATCGACGGAGTGACCCGCTGATGGCGCGAACGACCCACGCCGAGGCTTCGTGTTGAGCGACGTCGTCGAACGCCTGAACCCCGCCCTCGAGGCCGGCACGTACGCGACGCCGGTCAAGGTAGCTTCCGAGCTGACCTTCTTCGCCGCCGGCTACGGAGGCGAGGCCGTCCACACGCTTCGCCAACGGGGCACGTGGACGCATGCCTTCGCGTCGGTACAGCCGTGGGTCGCAATGGGCGGAACCACCCAGCTCCGGCTGTACGACCTGGACCGTGGCATCCCGAACCGGTTGGTGTCGCGCGATGACGGCGGTCTGCCGAACGTGACGAACCCGGTCTGGTCCCCCGCCGACTCCCTCCAGGCATTCGGCACGTGTGGCCTCGGCGTTGTGAGGATATCGGACCTCGTAACGAGTCCGCTCGTCGAGGCCGGTCCTCGCGGCGAGCGCTTCGCGGTGAGGCTCACCGCTTCCGGGACGAGCGCCGTGCTGGTGCAGAACTGGCCGACCCGTTTACATTGATGTATTTAATTATCAATATTGCATTTACATCGTAAGCCGGTTATGATCATTCGATGAAGAATGTTCGAAGATACCTGGCCGAGATCGGGGCTCGCGGAGGGCGGGTGAGCCGGCGCAGCCTGGACGCCGAAACCGCGCGCTCGATGGTGCGCGTGCGGGAGGCGCGGCGCGCGTTCCGCCGTTTTCGCCATCTCTGTTTCTGGTCGTACCGGCCCGATCTCGTGATCCGGGCGGAGGATGTGTCATGGGTGGCGGAGCAGCTCATGAAGAGTGGCAACCGGGAAGCATGGCAAGCGGGAGCGAAGCTGTGCCACTGACGCGGTTTCAGCGGGAGCTGCTGGCGGTTCTCGCGTCGTCGCCGACGGACGAGCGTTACCTGGCGGGTGGAGCGGCGCTGCACTTCGCTCCGAACTCGGTCCGGTACAGCGACGACCTCGATTTCTTCCACGACTCGGAGTCTCGGGTAGCGTCGGCGTTTACAGCCGACCGGGAGCACCTCGAGCAGGCTGCGTACGCCGTGGAAGTCGAGCTGAGCCTGCCGGGGTTCGTGCGGGCTGTGGTCCGTCGCGATGGCGGCGCCACGCGGGTGGACTGGGCGCACGACTCGGCCTGGCGTTTCATGCCGCTGGTCCGGGATGAGCTGGGCGGCCTCCTTCTGCACCCGGTCGATCTGGCGATCAACAAGGTACTGGCCGTGGCCGGCCGGGATGAGCCACGAGATTTCGTGGACATCCTCTTCGTGCACGATCGGATCCTGAGGCTCGCCGCCCTGAACTGGGCAGCGGTCGGCAAGGATCCGGGCCTGACGCCGCTTTCGCTCCTGGAGCTCCTGAAGCGACGAGGGCGCTATCGTCCGGAGGACTTTGCGCGGCTCCGGCTTGCCGAGCCGTTCGACCTCGTCGAGGCAAAGCGGGTGTGGCTCGAGGCCCTCGTCGAGGCTGAGGCATTCGCCAGGAGCAGACCCCCGAATGAGCTCGGGTGCCTCTATTATTCGACCGGCCAGGAGTGTTTCGTGGTCCCACAATCCGACGCGCGTCTGGACGACCAGGACATCGTGCCGCATTTCGGCACTCCCGGTGGCGTCCTTCCCCGCATGGCGGATTCCCGCGTGGAATCAAAGCCGGAGCCATGACGATGGGGCTGCCTGACCGCCTCGCGGCGGCCCTCGCCGGCCGCTACCGCCTCAGTCCCCGGGCCGCGAATCCGTGCACACGAGAAACACAGGAGGAGACCGTGCGACACACCGCCGGGCATCGTCTGATGTCGACACCGGTGCGGAGCAGTGACCCGTTGAACGCGAGGCTCCACCATCCCTCCCGTTCGTTCGTGAACCGCGCGCTTCTGCTCCTGTTCGCGCTGGCCGCCGCCGCGCCGGGGCTGTCGGCACAGACTGCGCCCGCGACGCCCGACCTGGACAGCATTTTCAAGCCCGTGATTGGCGCTCGATCGGCCCGTTCCGCGGCGGGCGTTCGAACGCTGCGACCGGCGTGATCGGCGACCCGAAGACGTACTACATGGGCACCACGGGCGGCGGCCTGTGGAAGACCGACAACATGGGCATCAGCTGGCGCAACGTCTCCGACGGCTACTTCAAGACCGGGTCCGTGGGTGCCGTCGCGGTGGCGCCCGGCGACCCGAACGTGGTCTACGTGGGGATGGGCGAGCACGCCGTGCGCGGCGTCATGACGCATTCGGGCGACGGCGTCTACCGCTCCACCGACGCGGGCAGAACGTGGCAGAAGATCGGCCTGGATTCGACGCGCCACATCTCCCGCATCGTGGTGGACCCGAAGGACCCGGACGTGGTGCTCGTCGCGGCGCAGGGCGCGCTCTACGCCCCGTCGCACCAGCGAGGAATCTTCAAGTCCGTTGATGGCGGCACGACCTGGAAGAACGTGCTGTACGTGGACGAGAAGACCGGCGCCGTCGAGCTGTCCATGGACCCGACCAACCCGCGGATCCTGTACGCCGCGATGTGGGAGCACGGCCGCCTGCCCTGGAAGGTCATAAGCGGCGGGCCGGGCAGCGGACTGTACAAGTCGACCGATGGCGGCGACACGTGGCAGCGTATGACCGAAGGCCTGCCGGAGAAGATGGGGAAGATGGCCATCGCCGTGAGCCCCTCGAACCCGGACCGGGTCTACGCCCTCATCGAGAGCGAATCGGAAGGAGATGAACGGGGTCTGTACACGTCTTCCGATGCGGGCAAGAGCTGGAGCCGGGTCACCGGCGAGCCGCGCCTGGTGCAACGCGCATGGTACTACATCGAGCTGTTCGTCGACCCGAAGAACGAGAACCGGATCTACGTGCTGAGCGCGCCGGCGCTGCGCTCGGACGATGGCGGCAAGACGTGGGAAGAAGTGGAAAGCCCGCACGGGGACTACCACGACATGTGGATCAACCCGGACGACCCCGACAACTTCATCATCGCGAACGACGGCGGCGCGACGATCACGTTCGATGGCGGGAAGAGCTGGAGCTCGCAGGCCACGATGCCGACCGCACAGATCTACCGCATCAACGTGGACAACCGGTTCCCGTACCGGATCTACGGCGGGCAGCAGGACAACACGTCGGTCGTCATCGCGAGCCGGGAGCTGGCCGGCAATGGCATCACCACCGAGAGCTGGACGTGGTCGGCCGGCGGCGAGAGCGCGTTCCTCGCGTTCGACCCGGACAACCCGCGCTACGTCATGGGTGGCAGCTACCAGGGGACGATCGAGGTGCTCGACACCCAGGCGTCCGCCGGGACGCAGATCATGGCCGCGCCGATCCAGTACCTGGGCATGGACGCGAAGGACATGAAGTACCGGTTCAACTGGAACGCGCCCATCATCCGGAGCCGGCACGAGCCGAACACCTTCTACCATGGCGCCCAGTTCCTGCTCAAGACGACGGACATGGGGCGGACCTGGACGGAAGCGTCACCCGACCTGACCCGGAACGAGAAGGAGAAGCAGGGCCGGCCGGGCGTTCCCTTCACGAACGAAGCGGTCGGCGCCGAGAACTACGGCACCCTGGCCTACATCGCCGAGTCGCCGCACGAGGCCGGCGTGATCTGGACGGGGAGCGACGACGGGCTGGTGTACCTGACGCGCGACAACGGCGCGACGTGGAAGAACGTCACGCCGAAAGGACTCGCCGAGTGCCTGGTCAATGCGATCGAGGTCTCGCCATTCGACAAGGCGACCGCGTACATCGCCACGACGCGCTACAAGTTCAACGACCACGCGCCCGGTCTGTACAAGACCACGGACTACGGAGCGACCTGGACGAAGATCGACCGGGGCATCCCGGACGGCGCGTTCACGCGGGTCGTGCGGGAGGACGACCAGCGGCGTGACCTGCTGTTCGCCGGCACGGAGCTGGGCCTCTACATCTCCTGGAACGGCGGCCGGGACTGGTCGCCCTTCCAGCTCAACCTGCCCATGACGCCGATCACCGACCTGAAGGTGCACTGGGGCAACCTGATCGCCGCCACGTCGGGACGCGGCTTCTGGATCCTCGACGACCTGTCGCTGATCCGCCAGTACGCGACGGACACGCCGGCCTTTCATCTCTACTCGCCGGCGGACGCGTACCTGGCGAACGGTAGCAGCGAGCTGAACGACCCCGACGACGATTTCACCGGCGCCGACACGTTCCGCGGCGTGAATCCCGCCAACGGGATCGTCGTCTACTACGACCTCCCCGAGCTGACGGAAACGGACACGCTCACACTCGAAGTCGCGGACGCCACCGGCCGGATCATCCGGACCTTCACGTCGGCCGAGGACACGTCGTTCCACAAGTGGGACGGCGGCCCGCCGGCCGCGTCGGTCCTGCCGAAGGACAAGGGACTGAACCGGTTCGTCTGGGACATGCGCAACGCCACGATTCCGGGCGTGCCGGGCGTGTACATCGAAGCCAGCTACCGGGGACACAAGGCGTCGCCGGGCCGCTTCCGTTTCACGCTGAAGTCGGGCGAGGGGTCGCTCACGACCGAGGCGGACATCCTCGCCAATCCGCTCTATCCGACCGATGCGACGACGTACGCCGAGTACGACGCGTTCATGTCCGGCCTCGAGGCCGAGGTCACGCTCATGCACGAGACCGTGAACCGGCTGCACGACGCGCAGGGACAGCTCGGTTCGATCCTGGCATCGCTACCCGCCGGGGCGCAGTACGCCGAAGTCCGGCAGGACGGGGATACGCTGCTCGCGAAGCTGAAGGCGTGGGACGCGGACATGGTCTCGCGCAAGTCGAGGGCCTACGACGACGTCGAGAACTTCGCGCAGAAGTTCACGGCCAACTGGCTCTTCCTGCTCAACGCGACGGAGAGCGACCTGCCCCGGGTGAACCAGCCTTCGCGGGATCGGCTGGCGGAGCTGCAACCCGAGTGGGCGCGGCTGAAGGCGCGCGCCGACGCGATGATCGACCATGACATCCCCGCCCTGAACGCGAAGCTGTCGACGCTGGGGTACGGCGCGATCTGGCGGCAATCCACGAGCGAACCCACGCGCCGCGTCGGACGCGGCTCTCATAGGCCGCTACCGCATCGAGCGCGAGCTCGGACAGGGCGAGATGGCCACCGTCTACCTCGCGGAGGACCTCAAGCACGACCGCAAGGTCGCGCTCAAGGTGCTCAAGCCAGAGCTCGCCGCGGTGGTCGGCGCGGAGCGGTTCCTGGCCGAGATCCGAGACCACCGCGAACCTGCAGCATCCGCACATCCTGCCGCTGTTCGACTCGGGGAAAGCGGACGCGTTCCTATACTACGTGATGCCGTACGTCGAGGGCGAGAAGCCTGCGCGAGCGGCTCGACCGCGAGAAGCAGCTGCCGATCGACGAGCCGTTCGAGATCGCCGCGGGCGTCGCCAAGCGCGCTCGACTACGCGCACCGGCACGACGTCATCCACCGTGACATCAAGCCCGCGAACATCCTGCTGCAGACGGGCAGCCGGTCGTGGCCGACTTCGGCATCGCGCTCGCGATCCGGGGGTGCGGGCGGTGGCGGCTGACGGGACTGGCACTCAGCCTCGGCACGCCCTACTACATGAGCCCCGAGCAGGCCACGGCGGACCAGGATCCGAGTCCGGCAAGCGACGTCTACTGCCCTCGCCTGCGTGCTCTACGAGATGCTCACCGGCGAACCGCCGTTCACCGGCTCCACCGCGCAGGCTGTGCTCGGACGCATCCTTACGGCTGACGTGTACCGCCGAAGACGCACCGGAAGTCGATTCCCGACGCCATCTATGTCGTTGTCGTGCAATCTCTCGAGAAGGTGCTCGCGGACCGGTTCCGATCGCAGCGATTTCGCCGAGGCACTCAAGGATCCGACGCGAGTGCCAGGCGCGCCCCCCGGGTAACGAAAGGGGGGCACGGAGCCTCGTACCGTGGGGCCTGTCGCGGATGCGCTGGCCGCGCTTTTCTTCATCGTCGGCACGCGCCGGACTCCGGTTCGACCGCGCTGGCTCCGGTGACACGGGCGGTGCTGGAGATGTCGGCCGATCAGGTCATCTCGAGCGCGGCTCTCGCCATCTCGGAGGATGGTCGTCGAATCGTGCTGGAGGGAGCCGAAGGCGGCGTCGCCGAGATCCTGACGCGCGACCTCTCCTCGTTCCGGTTCACGGCGGTGCCGAACACAGAGGAGCTGAATTGCCGTTCCTGTCGCCGGACGGAAGCCAGCTCGCTTTCCGGGGCGGCGGGGCCATGCGGCAGGTGTCGCTCGAGGGGGGACCCACCACGGTGCTGGACGCCGATGCCGCGTGGGCCACCGAGTACTGGTCGCGGAGGCAGCTGTACTACGCGCGCAGCTACGTGAGCGGGCTCTGGCGGAACGCGGACGGTGCGCCGGAGATGCTGACGGAACCGGCAGCGCGGAGCTCGCACACTGGCATCCCCAGCTGCTGCCGGACGGAGGCACATCTCTTCACGGCGTTCCGCACGCCGATCGACAGCGCCAGCATCGCCGTCTTCGTCAGCGCACGGGCGAGCGGCGTACGGTGCTGCGTGGCGCCGTGTACGGGCGGTACGTGCCGACCGGGCACCTGCTGTACGCCCGCGAGAACACTATTTACGCGATCCGCTTCGATCTCGCGACGATGACGACAAGCGGACAGCCGGTTGCGGTGGTCGAGGACGTGGCGATGATTCACGAGGACGGACTCGCCACGTTCGCGGTGTCGGGAAACGCGTGGCCGTGTACGTGGGCTTCGAGTTCGAGGCGCTCGCCGATCTCGTGTGTATCGATCGCCAAGGGAACCAGACGCGCGCGAACACGAAGCTGCGCATGGGCCGCGCCATGATCTCACTCGACGGAGCTTCATCGCGGTCGCCATGACTCGCTCCTGCGCAGTCGCGGACGTGTGGGTGCTCGACCCGGTGCGGGGAACGAAAACTCCGCTGACCGTGGGAGGCGGCGCCGATTCCAGCCTATCTGGACCCTCGACGGCAAGCAGATCATTTTTTCGTCCGGTCTCCCGTGTTCGACCTGTTCTCGCGACGCTCGGACGGCGGCGGCCCGGGGAGCCGCTCGTCACGAGCCCGAACGATAAATACCCGTACTCGTCACGCCGGATGGAAAACGCCTGCTCTTCGAGCTGGGCACGCTTCCCCATTCCGGCATTCGCACCGTGACCCTGGACGGTGCGAGGTCTCTCGGACGGTGGGCGGAAGCGAGAGGAGAGCTGGCGTCGCCCCAGCTCTCTCCCCGAGGTGACCTCCTGGCCTACGGCTCGTCCCAGTCGGGACGCTACGAAGTCTACGTCGCCTCCGGCCCGGCCTGACCGACCGGCAAACGGTGTCGCTGGATGGTGTAACGGAGCCGCGCTGGACGAAGGGTGGCCGCGAGTGTGTACCGACGGGGCAACGCGATTCTCGCGCTGACCGTGAACCCGGACACGCGGGAGCTGGAACCGCGGGTTCTGTTCGAGGCCCCCATCGTCGACGGGCGCGTCGCGCACGACCTACGACTCATAGGCGACGGGAACGCTCCCACGGTCACGCGCCCACCGAACGGGCGCCTCGCCGCGTGTATGATCACCGCTTCTTCGAGGCGAAACGCGATGATGCCCGTTGACCACCGAATTGTGAATGGCCACTCTCGCGGTTGTCGCGGCCGCGGTCGCGAGCTGCAGCCAGCCCGAGACGCCTGCCGCGCCGATCGTCGAGTACCGATCGCCGGCCGGAATCGAGTACATGGCCCAGGCCGATACCGGCGCCGTCGCTCGCGCCGACTCCGCGCTGGCCGCCGATCCCGGAAACGTGGACCGGGTCCTCGAGCTCGGCCTCGCCCAATCGAGCATCCGCGAGTACCGCGAGGCGATCGCGACCTTCTCACGTGGGCTCGAGATCGAGCCCGACAACGCCGTCCTCTATCGCTGGCGCGGCCACCGGCACCTGTCGATCCGCGAGCTCGACGCCGCGCGCTCCGACCTGGAACGGGGACTCGCGCTCGACTCCACGCTCTACGGGTGCTGGTACCACCTCGGCATCGTGAAGTACGTGACCGGCGACTTCGATGGCGCCGCGGACGCGTTCGCGCACGCGCTGCCGCTCGCGCCCGACCCGGGCGAGCACGCCGGTTCGATCGACTGGGGCTGGATGTCGCTTTCGCGTGCCGGCCGTGCCGACGACGCGCTGGCCTGGCTCGCAGCCAACGACGACTCGCTGCCCGCCGACAACGCGTACACGCGCAGACTCGAGCTGTATCGCGGACGCATCGCGCCGGACGCGCTGATCACGCCGGCCGACACCGAGGACGTGCAGGTCGCGACGCTCGAGTACGGCCTCGGCAACTGGTACCTGCTGCAGGGCGACACGGCGCAGGCCCGCGCGGCCTTCGAGCGGTCCGTGCAGTCCGGCGGATGGCCCGCGTTCGGGTTCATCGCATCGGAAGCCGAGCTGCGCCGCCTGGCGGGGTCATGACGACCGAACAGCGGCTGAACGCAGCGCTGGAAGGGCGCTATCACGTCGAGCGGGAGCTCGGCGAGGGTGGCATGGCCACGGTCTACCTGGCCACCGACCTCAAGCATGGCCGCGACGTCGCGATCAAAGTGCTCCACCCGGACCTCGCCGCCGCCCTCGGCGGTGAGCGGTTTCTGACCGAGATCCGGACCACCGCCCGGCTCCAGCACCCGCATATCCTGCCCCTGCTCGACAGCGGCGTGGCGGACGGTCTCCTCTTCTACGTCATGCCGTACGTGGCGGGCGAAACGCTGGGGACCCGGCTCGAGCGCGAACGGCAACTACCTGTCGAGGACGCGTTGCGGATCGCGCGCGAGGTGGCCGACGCGCTCGGCGCGGCGCACGCCCTGGGCATCGTGCACCGCGATATCAAGCCGGACAACATCCTACTGCAGGGCGGGCACGCCGTGGTGGCCGACTTCGGCATCGCACTGGCCGTGCAGGAGGCCGGCAGCGAGCGGATGACGCAGACGGGGCTCTCGCTCGGTACGCCGCATTACATGTCACCCGAGCAGGCAATGGGCGAGCGCACGGTGGATGCGCGTACCGACATCTACGCCCTGGGTGCCGTCACCTACGAGATGTTGACCGGCGAGCCCCCGTTCACCGGCGCCAACGCCCAGACGGTGGTAGCCAAGGTGCTGACCGAAAAGCCGACCCCGCCGAGCGCCGTGCGGGACACCATCCCGCCATCGGTCGAAGCCGCCGTACTCAAGGCACTGGCCAGGCTGCCGGCCGATCGATGGTCCAGCGCCGGGCAGTTTGCCGAGGGCCTGGTGCATGGCGACCCGGCGAATCGGACCGCCGGCACACGGCCGACGCTGGAGCCCCGACGCCGGCTGCGTACCGCTGCGGCGGTCGCCGGCGGGCTGATCCTGTTCGCTGCGGGCTGGTTGCTCCGGCCCGCGGGTGGCGAGGCAGCGGCGGGCTGGAACGCGTATACGCAGCTCACCGACGCATCGGGCGAGGAGACGTCGCCGAGCCTCTCGCCGGACGGGGAATCGTTCGCGTACGCGAGCAATGCACGCGGTACGTGGGACGTCTGGGTCCAGCGGGTGGGAGGTCGCAACCCGGTGCTCGTCGCCGGAGACACGGGCATCGACGAGCGTGGGCCGAAGTACAGCCCTGACGGCCAACGGATCGCGTACAGCCACGGTGGCGGCGGCGTGTTCGTCGTCGGTGCGACCGGCGAGTCACCGCGGCGGCTGACCACGTTCGGCTCCGATCCGGCATGGTCCCCCGATAGCCGCCGGATCGTGTTCGCGACCGAAGAAACGCGCAATCCCTACTCGGTTTCGTCCAATTCCGAACTCTGGATCGCCGACGTCGACGGCGGGGAACCCGCGCCCCTGTTCGCAAGCGGGGTGACGGCAGCGTACCAGCCCGCGTGGTCCCCGTCGGGCGACCGCATCGCGTACTGGTCCGTTACGGCCGGGCAGCGTGATCTCATGACGATCGGGGCGGCCGGCGGTGAGCCCGTGAAGGTTACCGACGATGTGGCCGTCGACTGGGCGCCCACCTGGTCACCAGACGGGCGGCATTCTGTATTTCGCCAGTGATCGGGGCGGGACCATGGGACTCTGGCGGATCGGTATCGACCAGGCGTCCGGCCGTGCCCTTGGAGCGCCGGAACTCGTGGTGGCCGGTGTCGATGTCGCCATGGATCTGCCGCAGGTTTCCGGGGATGGCGCCACGATCATATTCCGGTCGAGGCTCGAATCCGTGAATCCCGCCGCCATCGCGTTCGACCCGGTGACGGACCGGATCGGCGCGGTGACGCTGCTCCAGCATCGGTCGGGGATCCTGGCGCCCAGCGATATTTCGCCCGATGGCTCGTGGCTGACGCTCATCAACTCGCCGGACAGGCGGCAGGATGTGTTCCTCATGCGTCCTGACGGCCGTGACCTGGCCCGACTCACCGACGACGAAGGGCGCGACTGGCGGCCACGCTTCACGCCCGATGGCGAGGCGGTCACGTTCTATTCCAACCAGGGTGGCGACTACGACGCATACTCGCTGCGGCGGGACGGGAGCGGGCGCACGCGGCTGACCGACTTCGGGACCGCGGGCGCCTCCTCCGCCGTGTTCGCGCCGGACGGCCGACGTCTCATGGTGACGCGTTCGGACAGCGTCATCGCCATGATCGGTACCGCGCCTTGGCCGCTGACGCTGCAGACAGCGAAGAGATTGACGGGCCTCGATGTCGGGGGGGGCACACTGTCCGTCACGGACTGGTCCCGCGATGGACGCTGGCTCTCGGGCGGAATCCAGTTCCTCTCGGGCGAGATCCGCGGGAACGCCATTTACGAGGTGGAAACCGGCCGCATCCGTCAGTTGAGCGACGATGCCATGGCAAGTAACCTCGCCTGGCTGCCGGGATACCGGCGCGTGGTCTACTTCGCGTTGTCGGGCGCACTCGTGGTGCAGGACATCGAATCGCTGGAACGGCACGTCATCAGCGCGGCGTTGCCGTACCCGCCCGATCAGTTGGCGAGCATCGTGGCTGCGCCCGATGGGCGCACGCTCTTCTATGGTGCACGCCAGGTCGAGTCGAATATCTGGCTGGTGAAGCAGACGACTGCCGGGGGCACTCCATGAACGCTCCCCTGGATCGCCTCGCTGCCGCCCTCGCCGACCGCTACCGCATCGAGCGCGAGCTCGGCGCCGGCGGCATGGCCACCGTCTACCTGGCCGAGGACCTGAAGCACGACCGCAGGGTCGCGCTCAAGGTGCTCAAGCCCGAGTTGGCCGCAGTCCTCGGCGCCGACCGCTTCGTGGTCGAGATCAAGACCACGGCGAGTCTCCAACACCCGCACATCCTGCCGCTCTTCGACTCCGGCACGGCCGACGGCTTTCTCTTCTACGTCATGCCGTACATTGAAGGCGAAACGCTGCGCGACAAGCTCGACCGCGAGACGCAGCTCGGCATCGACGAAGCCGTGCGGATCGCGCGGGAAGTCGCGGACGCGCTCGACTACGCGCACCGGAACGGCATCATCCACCGCGACATCAAGCCGGAGAACATCCTGCTGCACGACGGCCGGCCCATGGTCGCCGACTTCGGGATCGCGCTTGCCGTTTCGGCTGCCGCGGGCGGGCGCATGACGGAGACGGGCACGAGCGTCGGCACGCCGCACTACATGTCGCCGGAGCAGGCGACCGGAGACCGGGAGATCACGGGGCGTGCGGACCAGTATTCGCTGGCGAGCGTGCTGTACGAGATGCTGGCGGGCGAGCCGCCGCACCTGGCGAACTCGGCGCAGCAGGTGATCATGAAGATCATCACCGAGCCGGTGAAGCCGGTGACGTCGCTCCGGAAGACCGTTCCCCCGAACGTGGCGGCCGCGCTGGCGATGGCGCTGGAGAAGCTGCCGGCGGACCGGTTCGAGAGCGCGAAGTCGTTCGCGGACGCGCTCGCGAACCCGGCGTTCATGACCACGCCTGCTTCGAGAGGCACCGCGCAACCGGTTTCGGACGTTCGCGCCATCGGAGCGTGGATCCGGAGCCCGTGGTCCTGGGCCGCCCTGGCGGTTGCCGCGGGCGCAGTCGTCACCTCTGTCCTCGCGGCGCGTGGCGGCGGCGAGACGCAGGCGCCGGTGTTCACCCCGCGAACGTTCGAGTCCGAGGCGATCCTCAACGCGCGATTCACCGACAACGGCGAGACGATCGTCTACAGCGCGGCCGGCGAGTCCGGGTGGACGCCCCGCATCTTCGTCATCCGGTCCGACCATCCGGACCCCGTGCCTCTCGGCCCGGATTCGACACACCTGCTGAGCATCTCGACGACCGGGCAGCTGGCCGTTCTGACGCACGCCACACGCCTCGGTCAGCGACTCTTCAGCGGCACGTTGGCCACCCTGCCCCTGGCAGGCGGATCCCCGCGCGAGCTGGCGACGGGCGTGCGTGAGGCCGACTGGGCGCCGGATGGCACGAGCATGGCGGTCATCCGCGACACGGCGCGTGCGGACCGGCTCGAATACCCCGTAGGTACGGTGATCGCACGCTCGTCGGGTTACCTCTCGGACCCCAGGATATCGCCGACGGGCGACGCCGTGGCGTACGTCGAGCACCCGACGCGATACGACGATCGCGGCGCTGTCGTGATCGCCGATCGCACGGGCAAGGTCATCGCACGGTCGCAGGCGATCTTCTGGGGCATCGAGGGGGTCGCGTGGCAGCCGGACGGCCGGAGCATCCTGTTCTCCGCCAAGCCCGACGGCGGTGGCTCGCTCGTGGTTCACGAGCTCGACCGGTCGGGTCACCTCCGCGCGGCGCTGTCGAGCGCCGGCAGCCTGACCGTGCTGGACGTTTCTCCCTCGGGACGCGTGCTCGTCACGCTGGACCAGGATCCGACGCGGATCCTGGGGCGCGGGCCGGGCCGGGCGGTGGCGTCGAACATGGGTGTCCGGGACGCTTCCCTCGTTCCGTTCCTGAGCCGCGACGGCCGTTTCCTCACCTTCGATGACGAGGGCGCGTTGGGTGGCGTCAACTACACGACGCTGGTGCGGAAGACCGACGGCTCACCGGAGATCCGTCTCGGTGAGGGCAGTCCCGTTGCCATTTCCGGTGATGGTGGCCTCGTCCTCGGTGTCCTGCCCACGACCCCCGCGCAGCTGGTGCTGCATCCCACCGGACCGGGCGAGTCGCGACGACTCGACGCCGGACAGTTCGATGCGCTGGACTACGAGACTGGTGCCGCCGAGGTCATCGGCGCCGATACCGTCGTCTTCTTCTGCGGTGCCGAGTCGGGGCGGCGTCAGCGCTGCTACGTACAGAGGGGCAGAGGCTCCCCTTCCCCCGTGACGCCGGAAGGGACGATGGCGGCGGTCCTGTCACCCGACGGCAGCCGCGTATTCGCGACGGTCGACGACACCGCGCGGGTCTATCCGGTCGCGGGAGGCGCGCCGCGGCCGGCCCTCGGGCTCGCGCCCGAAGACGTTGTGGTTCGCTGGAGTCCCGATGGACGCGAGCTCTGGGTGTGGGCCAACGACACGTCCACGTCGGTCATCCGGGTAGACCACGTCGATCCCGAAACCGGGAATCGCGCCGGGCTCCTGAACCTCGAGCTGCGCGACGTCGCCGGTGCGCGGTCGCTCAGCGGGCTGACGCTCGCCGACGATCCGCACGTCTTCGCGTACGTCCAACAGCGGCACACGTCGACGCTCTTCACCGTGGACGGCATGCGCTGATGGAAACCACCCGCCTCGCGGCCGCCCTCGCCGACCGCTACCGCGTCGAGCGTGAGGTCGGCGCGGGCGGCATGGCCACCGTCTACCTCGCCCAGGACCTGAAGCACGACCGGAAGGTCGCGATCAAGGTGCTGAAGCCGGAGCTGGCTGCCGTGATCGGCGGCGAGCGGTTCCTCGCGGAGATCCGGACCGCCGCGAGCCTGCAGCATCCCCACATCCTGCCGCTCTTCGACTCGGGAGAGGCGGACGGGTTCCTGTTCTACGTCATGCCCTTCGTGGACGGCGAGTCGCTGCGGGAGCGGCTCGACCGCGAGAAGCAGCTCGGCGTCGAGGACGCGGTCCGGATCGCCGGCGCCGTCGCCAGCGCGCTGCACTACGCCCACGAGCGCGGCATCGTCCATCGCGACATCAAGCCGGCCAACATCCTGATCCACGCGGACCAGCCGGTGGTGGCGGACTTCGGCATCGCGCTGGCCATCAGCGCGGCGGGCGGCGGCCGGCTCACCGAGACCGGGATGAGCGTGGGCACGCCCCACTACATGAGCCCGGAGCAGGCGTCGGCCGACCGGGACGTGAGCGCGCGGTCCGACATCTACTCGCTCGGCTGCGTGCTGTACGAGATGCTGGCCGGAGAGCCGCCGCACACGGGCTCCACGGCACAGGCCGTCCTGCTCCGCATCCTGACCGAGGAGCCGCGCGACATCGGCACGGTCCGGAAGTCGGTGCCGGCCCACGTGCGGGACGCGCTGGCGCGAGCGCTCGAGAAGCTCCCTGCCGACCGGTTTGAATCGGCGGACGCCTTCCGGCGTGCACTCACCGACGAGTCGTACGCGTACCGGCGGAAGTCCGGGGCCGGTGGAGCGGGATCGGCCGCGGGCCGGGCCGGGACGACGCGCGCGGGCCGCGGCCTCGCGATCCGGGTCCTGGTCGCCGCCAATCTCCTTCTCGTGGCCGCGCTGGCTTGGGTGGTGCTGAGCCCGGGCACACCGACGAAGGTCGGCGCCGATGCGCCGCCGCACCGCTACGCGATCGCGGATCCAGACCTGGAGCAAGGCCCGTCGTTCGACGTGTCCAGGAATGGCGACGTCGCCTACACGGCTGTCACGGACGGCCGCTACCATCTACGGCTCCGCAGGGCCAACGACATGGCAGTGGTAGAGCTGCCGAACTCGACGGGCGGGAGACAGCCGACGTTCTCGCCCGATGGCAGGTGGGTCGCGTTCAGAATGGGCGACGCCGACCAAGGCGAACTCCGGAAGGTCGAGATCAACACGGGGGCCGCGGTGACGCTGGTTCCGGCGGGCGTGGTAGCGGCATACAACCCGTTCTGGTCCGGCGACGGCCGCATCCTGTTCACGGGGATGGCCACGGCTACGATCATGGCCGTGCCCGACACCGGCGGGAACGTGGAGGTGCTGAGGGAGGACTCCGCCGCAACGTTCGCCGCGATTGCATACCCCCGAATCCTGCCCGACGGCCGGACGCTGCTCTTCACGCTGTTCGATTCGCTCGATGCGAGCTTCAGCCGCGCGAGCGTGGTTATGGAAGACCTCGTGACGGGAGACACGATGACGCTCGTCGCCTCCGGCGCCAACGCGTTCTGGTCGCCCACGGGGCACATCCTGTACTGCGATCCGAACGGAGCCATCCAGGCGCTCCCGTTCGATCTCGAGCGCCGCGCCGTCAACGGACCCGCGGTGCCCGTGCTGCAGGACGTCTCCCACTACGGCGCCTTTTGTGCTTTCAGCGTCTCCGCCACCGGGACGCTGGCCTTCCTGGCCGCCTCATCGAGCCTCGACTTCACCCTCATGAGCTTCGCGTGGCTCGACGCGAGGGGCGTGATCGCGCCGATCCCCTTCGAACCCACGAGGTTCGAACTCTATGACCCGTCGCCTGCCCGCCTATCGCCGGACGGGCGGCGCCTGGTCTACGTGCGCGACGACGATCTCTACCTGTACGACCTGGCCACGAACACGAACGTGCGATTCACGTTCGACGGCACGCCGGTCCGCTCTCCGATCTGGTCCGCGGACGGCACGCGGATCGCGTTCGCTTCCAGGCCTCCCGGCACGGGCAGCATGGACATCCGGGCCCGTGACGTGAACGGGCGGTCCCCTGCCGAGCTGTTGTACGGCGGCGACCGTGACGAGTACCCGTCACAGTGGCTCGAGGACGGGACCCTCGTGTTCGTCGCGCGCGACTCGGACCGGGCTCCGGCAGACATCCTCATGCTTCGTCCGGAGGGGACCGAACCCACCGTCCTGCTCGGCGGCGCGGCCGATGAGCTGGCCCCGGTGATTTCCCCCGATGGCAGCCTGATGGCGTACAGCTCGGACGAGGGTGGCGGCCCGCATCTGTACGTCCGCGAGTTCCCCGGCATGGGTGGCCCGTGGCAGGTGTCCGCGGGGCTCGGCTTCAATGGCCGCTGGTCTCCGGATGGCCGCGCCATCGTCTATTCGGGAATTGGCGGTCAGCTCGTCCGTGCCCGGCTCGAGTTCGAGCCCGCGTTCCGGGCCGATCGAACGAACCTCACGAATGAAGCTGTGGACGGCGTTATCATCGACATCCACCCCGATGGCCGGATCCTCGTCAGCCGGACGGCTGGCACGGATGACAGTACGCTGCACTCGCCCCTCGTGGTCGTGGCGAACTGGTTCACGGAGCTGCGGTCGCGCCTGCGGGATGCGAATCGATGAGCGCTCGAGAGTCACGATCCATGGAGGGACCCGCTGACTGAACAGCCCCGTCTCGCGGAAGCCCTCGGCGCGCTATCGCTCGCCACCGACCTGGTGGTCGGGATGCCGCCCGAGACCGGGCTCGGCTCGGCGATCCTCGCAGTGCGTCTGGGCGAGCGCTTGGGCCTGCACGAGGAAGCGCTCGCCGCGACGTACTACGCGGCGATCACGCGTTTCCTGGGTTGCACGGCGACGTCGGCCGAAGCCGCGTCCTTCGCGCTGAGCGAGGACCAGGCGCTCTACCTGGCCCTCGCGATGTGCGACTGGACGGACGCGGACGAAGTGCAGGCAGCCGTGGACCGGCACATCGCGCCGGACGCGCCGACCGCGCGCAGGCGTGAAGCGTTCCGGGCCATTCGCGAGGCGCACGAAGCGATTCCCTCGATCGCGCTCGCGCACTGCACCCAGGCGATGGTTCTCGCGGAGCGGCTCCCGGTGCCGGCCGGCGTGCCGGCGCTGCTCTCCCACATATACGACCTCTGGGACGGACTCGTACCGGGCAGCGCGGGCGACGCGATTCCGCTTCCGGCGCAGATCATATCGCTTGCCGCCGCCGCGGAGGCGTTCCGCCGCGCGGGCGGTGTCCCCGCAGCCATCGAGATGCTGCGTTCGCGGGCGGGCCGGCACTTCGACCCCGAGCTTTGCCGGCTGCTGGAACGGGATGCGTCCGCGTTGTTCGAGGGCTTTGCCGCGGCGTCGCACTGGGAGCGGTGGCTGGATGCGGAGCCCGGCGAACCGATTCGCATCGAATCCGAGGGCGTGGACGATGTTGCGGAGGCCTGCGCGCTGGACGCGGACGCAGCGAACGCGTTGCGGCGTGCCGCGCTGGTGCACGACATCGGGCGGGCGGCCGTGGCCAACGGCATCTGGGACAAGCCGGGCCCGCTCACGCGCATGGAGCGCGCGCGGATGCAGTCCCACCCGTACCATACGGCCCTGACGCTGGCCAGCACCGACGCGTTCGCCGGTGTCTCGGATCTCGCGTCCATGGCGCACGAGCGCTGCGACGGGAGCGGCTACCATCGTCGCCTGCATCTCTCCGATCCGTGCGGTAGCCTGCTGGCGGATGCGGTGGGCGCGGTCCTCGATGGGCAGGACACCCGCGAAGCACGACCCGGCGGGCGCGGCCCGCCGGACTCACACCCCGCGAGCTGGAGATCGTCGCCTACCTGGCACAGGGCACATCCACCAAGAAGATCGCAGCGGCGCTCGGTATCTCGCCGAAAACCGCCGGCCACCACATCGAGAGCGTGTACGAGAAGACGGGAGCCCGCGGGCGCGTCGCAGTCGCGCTCTTCGCCCTGAAGCACGGCCTGTTCTCCCCATAGGGACTTTTCCCCATACCGCGCAGGACCGGTGCGGACGCATCGTTCGTTCATGACGGCGTTGTCGGACCGGCCAGCCGGTCCCGGAGCGCCGACACGTCACCGAACCCCAGCGCGGAGGCCCCGATGATCAAGGTGAGCGTGCTCTACCCGAACGGTCCCGAAACCTCCTTCGACATGGACTATTACCTGAACCGGCATCTCCCCATGGTGCAGTCAACGCTGGGGCCGAGCCTGTTGCGGGTGACCGCGGAGGAGGGATTGGGCGGCGGCGCCCCGGGCGACCCCGCGACCTACCGGGTCATGGGCCACCTGTACTTCGAGTCGGTCGATGCGTTTCAGGCCGCGTTCGGTCCCCACGCGGAGAGCCTGCTCGGCGACATTCCCAATTACACGAACGCCGAGCCGGTCATGCAGGTGAGCGAGATTCGCCTCTGAGCACGATGTCGGGACGCGCTGGCCGCGACCCGGCCAGCGCGTCTTCACGTCAAGCGAATCAGGATCCGGCCGCGGACCCACCCAGCAGATCCAGCTCGAGATGCGACGGGAACCGCGCTGACCGTTGGATGCGGTGCTCCTGCGCCCGGTAGTCACTCGCCTTCGCTTCGAAGATGTTGGGCACGAAGGTCTGCGGGTTCCGGTCGTGCAGCGGGAACCACGTGCTCTGCACCTGCACCATGATGCGGTGGCCGGGCCGGAACGTGTACGCCTGCTGGTGAAGGTCCACCGTAAACGGCGTCGGTGTGTTCGCCGGGATCGGCGCGGGCGTATCCCAGCCGTTCCGGTAGCGGCCGCGCATGATCTCGCCCACCACCATCAGCTCGTAGCCGCCGAGCCACGGCCGCTCCGCGACGGTGTCCGGGTAGACGTCGATCAGCTTCACGACCCAGTCCGCATCCGTTCCCGTCGTGGACGCGAACAGCCGCGCGACGACGTTGCCGGCGAGCGTGACGTCGTGGTCCAGCGGTGTGGTCTGGTACGTGAGCACGTCGGATCGACCGTCCACGAAACGCTGGTCCTCCGTCATCCACGGGCCCCAGTGCGAGCCGCGCGGATCGTACGTCCGCTCGATCGGCCGGTGCCGGTACGGGATCGGGTGCGCCGGGTCGCTCACGTACGCGTCGTAGCCGTCAGCAGCCGTCGGCGGATCGAACGAGAGACCACCGTCCTCCCGGAAATACAGCGAGGTCGTGACCGCCTCCGGCGCCGGCCACGCGTCGAAGCGCTTCCACTCCTGCGCGCCGGCGTCGAACACCGTCGCATCGGGGAACTGTCCGTCGCCCTCGTCCTTCAGCCAGTACGCGAACCATGGCGCCTCGATCTCGCGCCGGAAGTAGTCGCTCGTCGCGCTGCCCCACGGCACGAAGCCGAGCGAGTCGCCGGAGTCCGTGTACCACTGGCCGTGCTTCCACGGCCCGATCACCAGGTAGTTGATCCCCGCCGTGTCGGTCGCCTCCATCGACGCGTAGGTGTGGGGCGAGCCCCAGATGTCCTCCTGGTCCCACCAGCCGCCGACCGTGAGCGTGGGAACGGGCGCGTGCGTCAGATGCAGCGGCACGGAGCGGGCCTGCCATTCGGCATCGTACGTCGGGTGCTCGACGAAGCGCCGCCAGGTCGGCCACTCGCTCGCGCCGATCGCGTCCGCGAGGTCGGAGAGGGTCGCGAAAGAGCGGTACCAGTCGTACGTGTCGTAGCGCGACGGGCTCGGCGGCACGCTCATGTCCTCGCTCGCTTCCATCTCCCAGGCGTACTCGACGCCGTAGGAGAGGCGGAACGCGCCCTGGTGGAAGAAGTCGTCCCCCATCCAGGTGTCGCCCATCGTCGCCTGCGGACTGAGCGCGCGGATCGCGGGATGCGGCGCGTACGCCGTCGCGTTCACGAGGTAGCCCGGGTACGAGATGCCGAGCTGCCCGACCCTGCCGTTGTTGTCCGGCACGTTGGCGAGCAGCCACTCGACCGTGTCGTACGTGTCCGAGGCCTCATCGACGCACGCATCCGTCGGCGCCGGGCACGATGCGCGGTTCATCACGAACTCGCCCTCCGACTGGTAGCGCCCGCGGATGTCCTGGAAGACGAGGATGTAACCGTCGCGGATCAGGTCCTGCCACCCGTAGAGGATCTCTTCGGTGCCGCCCCAGCCGTCGGTGCCATACGGCGTGCGCGAGAGCAGGAACGGCAGCGGCCCGCCGGTCCGGTTCTTCGGCGTGAGGATGACCGTGAACAGGTGCACGCCATCGCGCATCGGGATTCGTGCCTCCTGCCGGTCGAAGAGGTCCTCGATGCGGGTCGTGCCTGCATTGTCGGCCGCAGGTGCGCACGACGCGAGGCCGGTGAGCGGACCGGCGAGAACGGCGAGCAGAGCGAGGCGCGGGACGGGATGGCGTCGCATTCGGTCCTCCGATCGGGGGTGCGACGCGGAAAGTAACGCCGGCGGATCGGAGCGTCACGGTCGGTTGCGGATCCGACGAGAGAGATGTCCGCGTCAGGTGGCCGGCCGGATGTTCCGGTTCATCCCGAACAGATTCGTGGGGTCCCACTTCGCCTTGAGGCGAGCCAACCGGTCGTAGTGCTCCCGGTAGGCTATCGACTCGCACGCAGGCCATGGAGGCCGGGTCGATCGGGCCGCAGGCACGATCACGCCGGGTGGTCACCTCAGGAGAGGCACGCCGATGGCCGCGACAGGTTCGGTGCTTCGATCCAGCGGTCGTCGTCAACCGAGGCGGGATACAGGCCGGTCAACGGCGCTGTCGATCAGCGCGGACGTTTCTCGATCTCCCGGACCCGCGCAATCTGGCGAAGATTCCAGTCGTCCTCGCTCAGAGGCGTGTCGAACCAGCGGTCGAGGATCTCCGACAGGACCGGCTCGGGCGTGGCGCGCAGGCTCAACGCCAGGACATTGGCATGATTCCAGACGCGGGCGCCCTTCGCCGTTTCCGCGTCGTGGCACAGCGCAGCGCGGATCCCCGTCACCTTGTTCGCGACAATGCTGCAGCCCGTCCCCGTCCAACACAGCACGATCGCCTCATCCGCCTCCCCGACGCGGACCTTCTCCACCGCGTCCAGCGTCACGTCGGGCCAGTCGACGGCGGCACCACCCGGCGCCGGACCGGAGAAAACGACCTCGTGCCCGCGTTTCCGCAACTCATCGAGCAACACATCCACCAGGTGCGTGCGCTCGTCGGTGCTGACGGCGATTCTCATGCGCGTGTCCGTCTCGTGCGATCGGGGGTATTGCAGCGACCGGATGGCACAGCATAATAGAAGACAGGGTCCGGCGGGCGCGAGGCGCGCGGACCTCGTCCTTTGCGGATCCACCGCCGGCCGGAGCCAACCCTGGCGGCCGCTCCGCCGAACCTGCCGGGAACCGGATGAAGAACGTGCGCCCCACCATCATCCGCCTGCTGTCCAACATGGCCAGCACGCGCGAGATCCAGCTCTACCTCGAGCGCTTCTCCGAGCTCGACGCCGCGCGCTTCGCCGTCGTCAAGGTGGATGGCGGCGTGCTCGATGGGGACCTCGGCGCGCTCGTCTCCTCGCTCGCGTTCCTGCAGCAGGTCGGCCTGACGCCGATCATCGTCCACGGCGCCGGGCCGCGCCTCGATGCCGAGCTGGCCGCGGCCGGCATCGAGAAGCGGCTGGTGGATGGGCTCCGCTATACCGCACCCGACACGCTCGCGATCGTGCGCCGCGTCCTCCAGCTCGAGAACCTGCGCCTCGTCGAGGCGCTGCAGGCGGAGGGCGTTCGCGCAACGTCCATCAACACCGGTGTCTTCGAGTGCGAGCTGCTCGGCCGCCGCAAGTACGGTCTCGTCGGCAAGGTCACCAGGGTGAACACAGCCGGCATCGAAGCGGCGATCGACGTCGGCTCGATCCCGGTCATCGTTTCGCTCGGCGAAACGGCCGCCGGCCAGATTCTGAACCTCGCGGCGGACCACGCCACGAACGCGCTCGTGAGGCGGCTCGAACCCTACAAGATCCTGCTCCTCACGCATGCCGGCGGCCTGCTCGACGAACACGGCCGGGTAATCGACTCCATCAACCTGAGCACGGAGTACGACGAGCTGATGCGACAGTCGGGCCTGCCCGAGGACACACGCACCGAGATCCGGCGCATCCACGACCTCCTCGTCCAGCTGCCGCCGTTCAGCTCCCTCTCCGTCACGCGGCCGGATGAGCTGGCGAAGGAGCTGTTCACGCACCGCGGCTCCGGTACGCTCGTGCGCCGCGGCGAGCGGATCCGGGCCTGGCCGTCGTGGAAGCGACTGGACACGGATCGGCTGCGCACGCTCATTGAGTCGAGCTTCGGCCGGAAGCTCGTGCGGAACTACTTCGAGGCGACGAAGCCGTTCCGCGTCTATTGCAGCGAGCAGTATCGTGCCGCGATCGTGCTCACTCGCGAGAACGGACTCGTCTACATGGACAAGTTCGTGGTCGCCGACGAAGCGCAGGGCGAGGGTCTGGGCCGCGCCATCTGGCACGCGATGCGCCTCGAGAATCCACGGCTCTTCTGGCGCTCCCGCCGCGGCAACGCCATCAACGAGTTCTACTTCGCGAACAGCGACGGCGCCGTTCGCGATCCGGACTGGGCCATCTTCTGGTACGGGCTGAGCGACTGGAGCGACATACGACGCACCATCGTGCGCCTACCGACCCTCGATCTCCCGGACCCGCGCGATCTGACGCACGGTTCCACTCGTCCTCGCTCAGCGGCGTGTCGAACCAGCGGTCGAGGATCTCCGACAGGACCGGCTCGGGCGTGGCGCGCAGGCTCAACGCCAGGACATTGGCATGATTCCAGACGCGGGCGCCCTTCGCCGTTTCCGCGTCGTGGCACAGCGCAGCGCGGATCCCCGTCACCTTGTTCGCGACAATGCTGCAGCCCGTCCCCGTCCAACACAGCACGATCGCCTCATCCGCCTCCCCGACGCGGACCTTCTCCACCGCGTCCAGCGTCACGTCGGGCCAGTCGACGGCGGCACCACCCGGCGCCGGACCGGAGAAAACGACCTCGTGCCCGCGTTTCCGCAACTCATCGAGCAACACATCCACCAGGTGCGTGCGCTCGTCGGTGCTGACGGCGATTCTCATGCGCGTGTCCGTCTCGTGCGATCGGGGGTATTGCAGCGACCGGATGGCACAGCATAATAGAAGACAGGGTCCGGCGGGCGCGAGGCGCGCGGACCTCGTCCTTTGCGGATCCACCGCCGGCCGGAGCCAACCCTGGCGGCCGCTCCGCCGAACCTGCCGGGAACCGGATGAAGAACGTGCGCCCCACCATCATCCGCCTGCTGTCCAACATGGCCAGCACGCGCGAGATCCAGCTCTACCTCGAGCGCTTCTCCGAGCTCGACGCCGCGCGCTTCGCCGTCGTCAAGGTGGATGGCGGCGTGCTCGATGGGGACCTCGGCGCGCTCGTCTCCTCGCTCGCGTTCCTGCAGCAGGTCGGCCTGACGCCGATCATCGTCCACGGCGCCGGGCCGCGCCTCGACGCCGAGCTGGCCGCGGCCGGCATCGAGAAGCGGCTGGTGGATGGGCTCCGCTATACCGCACCCGACACGCTCGCGATCGTGCGCCGCGTCCTCCAGCTCGAGAACCTGCGCCTCGTCGAGGCGCTGCAGGCGGAGGGCGTGCGCGCAACGTCCATCAACACCGGTGTCTTCGAGTGCGAGCTGCTCGGCCGCCGCAAGTACGGTCTCGTCGGCAAGGTCACCAGGGTGAACACAGCCGGCATCGAAGCGGCGATCGACGTCGGCTCGATCCCGGTCATCGTTTCGCTCGGCGAAACGGCCGCCGGCCAGATTCTGAACCTCGCGGCGGACCACGCCACGAACGCGCTCGTGAGGCGGCTCGAACCCTACAAGATCCTGCTCCTCACGCATGCCGGCGGCCTGCTCGACGAACACGGCCGGGTAATCGACTCCATCAACCTGAGCACGGAGTACGACGAGCTGATGCGACAGTCGGGCCTGCCCGAGGACACACGCACCGAGATCCGGCGCATCCACGACCTCCTCGTCCAGCTGCCGCCGTTCAGCTCCCTCTCCGTCACGCGGCCGGATGAGCTGGCGAAGGAGCTGTTCACGCACCGCGGCTCCGGTACGCTCGTGCGCCGCGGCGAGCGGATCCGGGCCTGGCCGTCGTGGAAGCGACTGGATACGGATCGGCTGCGCGCGCTCATTGAGTCGAGCTTCGGCCGGAAGCTCGTGCGGAACTACTTCGAGGCGACGAAGCCGTTCCGCGTCTATTGCAGCGAGCAGTATCGTGCCGCGATCGTGCTCACTCGCGAGAACGGACTCGTCTACATGGACAAGTTCGTGGTCGCCGACGAAGCGCAGGGCGAGGGTCTGGGCCGCGCCATCTGGCACGCGATGCGGCTCGAGAATCCACGGCTCTTCTGGCGCTCCCGCCGCGGCAACGCCATCAACGAGTTCTACTTCGCCAACAGCGACGGCGCCGTTCGCGATCCGGACTGGACCATCTTCTGGTACGGGCTGAGCGACTGGAGCGACATACGACGCGCCGTCGAGCACGCACGCCAAAGGCCCGCCACGTTGAAGGGCTGACAGACGGCGGCGCCTCATTCGAGCCGTTGGGGTTGGGTGTCGAGATCTCAGGCGGCCAGGCCGGCGAGCCGGTCGTTCACGACCCTGAACCGCTGCCGCATGTCGTCCGCCAGCAGATCCACCCGACCGCCGAGTTGAAGCAGGCCTTCCTCGACCCGATCGACACGGACGGTCAGGTGGTCGACGCGAAGCATCAGCTGCGCGAGCTGCTGGCGGATCTCCAGGAACTCCGCCCCGACCCTCGCTTCGAATTGCTCGAGGCGAAGCTCGAGCGAGGCGAGACGCTCCTCGATGGCCACGAAGCGATCGTGGTTTTCTGCCGCCATCCGATCGACGCGGCGTTCGAGGCGGTCCAGGCGCTGCTCGACCGCGTCCAGTCGCTGCTCGACCCGCTCGATCCGAGCACCGAGTCGCGCCTCGACCCGCTCGAAGTGCTCTCCGATCGCGTCGAATCGCCGGTCGAGGTACGCCTTCAGTTCCGCGTCCATGTTGGAAGCATAGGCGACCTACGGCCGGCAGGACATGGCGATCCGGGTCATCGCGATCGGAATTCGGGATTTCTACGGGAGCGGAACGCGGGCGGGTCGGGCTCTACGACAATCCGGTGCGGGGGTGGGAGATTCCTCCAGGGGTGGAGCGGGTGCTCGGGCGTCACCTTGCACGTCGGGGTACGGAGCACCATTCTCGACTATTCCTGGAAAGGTCGCGTATGGCGCTAGAGGTCCGGCTGAGCCGCGAGATGCGGCTCATCGACATTACCATGATCGGCGTCGGGGCAATGATCGGCGCCGGCATCTTCGTGCTCACGGGGATCGCCGCAGGCGTGGCCGGCCCCGCCCTCCTGATCGTGTTCCTGCTGAACGGGTTCGTGGCGCTGCTCACGGCCATGGCCTACGCGGAACTGGGCTCGTCCTTCCACGATGCGGGCGGCGGCTATCTCTGGGTGAAGACGTCGCTCCCGGATCCGAACGGGTTCCTGAGCGGCTGGATGTCGTGGTTCGCGCACGCGGTGGCGTGCTCGCTCTACGCGCTCGGGTTCGGCGCCTATTTCCATCTGGTGCTGGCGGCGGCGGGCGCGCCGGATCTGCAGTTCGGTTTCCTGACGCTCGAGAAGTGGCTTGCGGTGGTGGTGTGCGTGCTGTTCGCGTACGTGAACTACCGGGGTGCGTCGGAGACGGGCAAGGCGGGGAACGTGGTGACGGTCGGCAAGATCGTGATCATCCTCGCCTTCGTCGCGTTGGGGATCTGGGTGATGGGCCGGAAGCCGGATTGGCAGGCGGCGTTCACACCGCTCATCTCGAAGGGCTGGGGCGGTGTGTTCGCGGCGATGGGCCTGACCTTCATCGCGTTCGAAGGCTACGAGATCATCGCGCAGACGAGCGAGGAGGTGGAGAACCCGAAGCGGAACGTGCCCCGAGCGACCTTCCTCTCGCTGCTCATCGTGGTGCCCATCTACCTGCTGGTCGCGCTCGTGGCCGTCGGCGCCACCACGCCGCCGGCCGGCATGGCGGTCACCGACTACCTGGGACAAGCCAAGGAGACGGCGCTGGTCACGGCGGCCGACCAGTTCATCGCGGGCGGCGGTACACTCATCCTGATCGGCGGGCTGCTCTCCACGCTGTCGGCGCTGAACGCGACGATCTACTCCTCCTCCCGCGTCGCGTTCGCGATGGCGCGTGACGCGAACCTGCCGTCGCTGCTGAGCAAGGTGCACCCGCGCCGGGCAACGCCGTACAGGGCGATCCTGCTCTCGACCCTGCTCATCGTCTTCATGGCGGTTGCGTTGCCCATCGAGTCGGTCGCGGCGGCCGCCGACATCATGTTCCTGCTACTCTTCGTCCAGGTCAACATCGCGCTCGTGCGGCTGCGCAAGAGCCGGCCCGACCTGGACCGCGGCTTCCGCATGCCGTTCGTACCGCTGATCCCGATCGTGGCGATCCTGACGATGGCGTTCCTGGCCGTGTTCCTGGTCAGCCGCTACCCGCTCTCACTCGCGGCGACGGGCGGCTGGATCGCGCTGGGCGGGTTTGTCTACTACTACTACGCTCGCGACCGCGAGGCGGCGCACGTCGAGCGTGCGGCATGGATGGAGCGCATCGAGCGAAAGGAGTACCGCGTGCTGGTCGCGCTCGCGGCGGAAGAGAAGATGGAGCCGCTGATGGAAGTCGCGCTGGCGATAGCGCGGCAGCACTCCGGCGAGCTGGTCGCGCTCTCCGTCGCGGAGGTGCCGGACGGCGAATCGCTGATGTCGGGCCGGCGCGCCGCTCGCGAGCTGGAGCCGCACCTGCAGGCGGCGGTCGCGTACGGCGAGAAGCGCGGGGTGCCCGTGCTGCCGGTGATCAAGATCGCGCGGCGGGCGAGCCACGGCATCGTCGAGACGGCGCGCGAGGAGTCGTGCAACTTCATCGTGATCGGCCAGCCGCACATGCAGTCGTGGTTCGAGCGGCTGGTGAGCACGGCGGTCGAGCGCGTGCTGCAGAACGCACCCTGCCAGGTCGCCATCGTGTACGGCAACCTGCCGCGCGGCGGGCCCTCGGGCATCGTCCTGCCCACGACGCACGGCGCCAACACGGCGCTGGCCGCCGAGCTGGTGCCCGCGCTGGCCACGTGGTTCGAGACCGCCGCGCGCGCCGTGACGGTCGTATCACCCGACCAGCCGGAGCGGAGCCGCGACGACGGCATCGCGGATGCGCGCAACATCCTCGAGGCCACCGGCTTCAAGGGCGAGCTCGAGGTGCTCGAGCACCGCGATATCGCGTATGCGCTCGCCCGTGACTTGCGCGCCCGCGAGCTCGTGGTCATGGGTGCGCCGACCGATACGCCCGTGGCGGCGCCGTTCGGCGAGACCGTGCCCGCGGCCGTCGCCCGGATGGGTCGCCGGGCCGTGGTCGTGGTACGCGACGTAGCGCAGCGGGAGCCGGGCCGTATCGAACGTCTCTTCTTCCGAAGGAACTAGGGCGCCATGCAAGCCTCCGGTGGACAGCTGAGTCGATTTTCCGACCAGGTCTTTGCCTACCTGCCGACGCTCGCGGCCGGCCTCGCGGTGACCGCACTGGGCGTCGCCGCCGGCTGGATCGCGAAGCGCGTCGTGATGCGCGCCATGATCTGGTTCCGGCTCGACCGGCTCGGCGCCCGGCATGGCTGGCGCGCGGCGTTCGGCAAGGGCGACGTCCGCGCCGCGTTCTACAACATGATCGGAAACATCGTGATGGCGGCGGTGATCCTGCTCTTCCTCGACAACGCGCTCCAGATCTGGGGGCTGGAAGTCCTGCGGCAACTCGTCGACCGGACCATCACGTACGTCCCGAATCTCGCGCTGGTCGCCCTCATCGTCGCCGCCGGGTTCCTGTTCGCCAACATCGCCGGCAACCGCGTAACGAACGCGCTCGAAGAAGAAGGGTTCCAGCGATCGCGGTTCGTGGGCAAGATGGTGAAGGCCGTGCTTCAAGCCGTGGTCGTGGCGCTCGGCGTCTGGCAGATCGGTTTCGCGCGACAGCTCGTGCTGGCCGCCTTCCTCATCACGTTCGGCGCGATCGGCGTCGCGTTCGCGCTCGCCGTCGGCATCGGCGCCGCGCGTTCGTTGCAACACGGTCTCGACCGCGTGTTCGGCAGGGAGAAAGAAAACGAGAAGGAATAGGGCAGGTCAGTCGTCCCGATCTCCGCCCTGCCCGCGGCCGTGCCCGGCGGCGCACATGGACCGGGCCACCGTGTGTCCTACCCCCGGGACCGCCGGGACCCGCCCACCCCGACCAGCCCCGGCCCCGCCCCCCGATCCAGGAACCAGACGATGGCGTGGCGCGGTGCGATACGCGCGGCGGGCAGGCCCGTGTCACGGTCCGTCCCGAGAACGCGCGAGACCGCATCCCGCTTGTCCATCCCGGAGACGAGGAACACGGCCTCGCGAGCGGAGCCGAGCGCGAGCAGCGTCAACGTCACGCGCTCGGCCGGCGTGACCCCGGGCGGCGCGTGGGCGGGCGCGGCCCAGCGCGGGTCGTCGAACGCCGCCGAATCCGGGAAAAGCGAGGCGGTGTGACCGTCGTGGCCGAGGCCGAGCAGCACGAGGTCGAAGGTCGACGAGCTCGAATCCGCCGGAGTCGGCGCGCCGAAGAACTGCGCGAGCTCACGATCGTAGCGGGCAGCGCCCTCGACCGGTCCCAGCTCGCCCCGGATGCGGTGCACGTTGGCGTCCGGCACCGGCACCGACCGGAGCAGCGACTCCCGCGCCAGCCGGTAGTTGCTGCCGGGATCGGTGGGCGGGACGCAGCGTTCGTCGCCGAAGAACACGTGGATGCGTGCCCACTCCTCCGCCGTGAACGCCGCCGCCAGCCTCCGGTACGTCCGCCGGGGCGTGGATCCGCCCGCGAGCGCGATGGCGAAGCGACCCCGATCGGCGAAGGCGGTGCGGGCGGCTTCCGCGATGTGCGATGCCGCCGCCGCGGCGAGCGCCTCGGGATCGCGCAGCAACTCGAGCGTCGGCGTCATGGGGCGTCGTCCTCGTCCGGATCGGGCCAGCCCGTGTCCGGCCCCAGGATCAGGCGGTCGGCCTCGGCCGGCCCCCAGGAACCGGCGCGGTAGGGGTGCACGGGTCCGGCGTCGTCGAGCAGCGGCTGATAGATGCGCCACGACTGCTCGACCTCGTCGGCGTGCACGAAGAGCGTCTGGTCACCGGTCGCGATGTCGGCCAACAGCGTTTCGTACGCCTCGGGCAGCGCGCCGAACGCATCGGCGTAGCGAAAGCGGAGATGTTCGCTCGACAACGCGATGTCGTCGCCCGGCTTCTTCACCTCGAAGCCGATGGCGAAACCCTCGTCCGGCTGCAGTGTGATGACCAGCGAGTTGCGCCCCACCTCGAACGCCGCGAAGCCGTCGAAGAGCGCGATCGGCGGACGGCGGAACGTGACGACGATGCGCGTCACGCGTCGCTCGAGCCGCTTCCCGGTGCGCAGGTAGAAGGGCACGCCCTGCCAGCGCCAGTTGGGCAACGAAAGGCGGAGCCCGACCCAGGTCGGCGTGCTCGAGTCCTTCCGCACGCGCTGCTCCGCGTGGTAGGCGGGGACGTCGGCACCATCGATCCGCCCGGCCGCGTACTGCCCGAAGACCGCCGCATCGCGCCCGAGCGGCGGCAGCGTGCGGAGCACCTTTACCTTCTCCGCCCGGATCGCATCGGCGGTGAACGTCGCGGGCACTTCCATTCCGATCAGCGTGAAGAGCTGCGTCATGTGGTTCTGCACCATGTCGCGAAGCGCGCCGGCCTGGTCGTAGTAGCCGCCCCGGCGCCCCACGCCGAGCGACTCCGCCACCGTGATGTGCACGCTCTCCACCTGGGTCCGGTTCCAGAGCGACTCGAAGATCGGGTTGGCGAACCGGAACACGAGCAGGTTCCGCACCGTCTCCTTGCCGAGGTAGTGGTCGATGCGGTACACCTGACTCTCATCGAACCAGCGGTGCACGAGTCCATTCAGCGACTGCGCGCTCGAGAGGTCGCGGCCGAACGGCTTCTCGATCACGAGCCGTGTCCAGCCGGGTCCGTGGTTGAGCCCGGCCCGGCCGAGGTTCTCGATCGTATCGGGGAAGGCCGCGGGTGGCAGCGCGAGATAGAGGATCCGGTTGCCGGGCAGCCCGCGCGCCTTCTCGATCTCGCCGATCCGCTCCGCCAGACGCGCGTACCCGGCCTCATCCGCATCGCCCAGCGGCTGGTAGAACACGCACTCCTCGCACCACGCGCGGAGCCCGGCATCCCCCGCGTCGAGCGCGTCGATCGCCCAGTTCCTGTAGTCCGCTTCCGACGGCTCCGTCCCGCGCGACGCGCCGAGGATCACGGAGTCGTCGGCGAACGCGCCGCGCCGGATCAGCTTCGCGACGGCGGGCAGCAGCTTGCGCTGCGTGAGGTCGCCTTTCGCCCCGAGGATCACGAACAGGTGCGGCTCGGCGCGCGCCGGGATCCCGGTCCCGGTCGGCGCGTCGCTCACGCCGATTCCTCCGAATGGATGGCGTGGCCGCCGAACTGGTTGCGCATGACGGCGAGCAACCGGTCGGCGAACGAGTCGTCGACCCGCGAGCGGAGTCGCGCCAGCAGCGCGAGCGTGATGACGGGCGCCGGCACATCGAGCGCGATCGCCTCGGCCACCGTCCAGCGACCCTCGCCCGAGTCATCGACGTACGGCGCGATGCCGTCGAGGCCGGCGTTCCGGGCGAGGCCGTCGGCAGTGAGGTCGAGCAGCCAGGAGCGGACCACGCTGCCGAAGCGCCAGATGTTGGCGATCTGCGCGAGGTCGAGCTCGAACTCCTTCTTCGCGTCCATGACGGCGAAGCCCTCGGCGTAGGCCTGCATGAGGCCGTACTCGATGCCGTTGTGCACCATCTTGACGAAGTGGCCGGAACCGGCGGGGCCGACCCGGCCCCAGCCGCGGTCGACGCCGGGCGCCAGCGTCTCGAAGATGGGTCGGAGGCCCTCGACGACGTCGGACTCGCCGCCCACCATCATGCTGTAGCCCTCGGTGCGTCCCCAGATCCCGCCGCTGGTGCCGACGTCGACCCAGTGGAGTCCGGCAGCGGACACGCGCTCGGCGCGGGCCTGCGAGTCGTGAAAGTTGGAATTGCCGCCATCGATGATGGTGTCGCCTTCGTGGAGAATGGGCAGAAGCGCGTCGATGGTCTGGTCGACGGGATCGCCGGCGGGGACCATGAGCCAGATGGCGCGCGGCGCGGCGAGCCCGGCGGCGAGCGCGGCGAGGGAGTCGGCGCCCTTCGCCCCGGACGCGACGACCCGCTTCACCGCATCGGGGCTGCGATCGTATCCGACGACCCTGTGTCCGCCCCGCACGAGGCGCTCCGTCATGTTGGCGCCCATCCGGCCGAGGCCGATCATTCCGATTTCCAAGGTCAGCTCCTCTCCTTCGTGGTTCGTCCTGGTGCTGCCGGGACCCGGACTCCCGCGCGCTCGAGATCGGCGCGGAGCCCGGCGAGATTGCGGTACTGGATGGTGCGAATGCCGACGCGGCGGGCGGCTTCGAGATTGACCTCGCGGTCGTCCACGAACACGCAGGACTCCGGCTCCGCCTGCACGAGGTCGAGCGCGAGACGGAAGATGCGGACGGAAGGCTTGGCGACGCCGAGGTAGCACGAGCTGAAGAAGGCCGTGAAGATGTCGCGCAGCCCGAACGTCTCGATGCGGTGTTCGTTCAGCTCGCGCGACTCGTTGTTCAGCGCGATGAGCACGAGGCCCGGTGTCGTCGCCAGGGCATGCGCGAAACGGAGCGTGGCCGCCCGCGCCTTCGACTGGCTCAGCATGAACGCGCGGAATTCGGCGGAGGTCCAACCACGCGGCTCGTGAAAGATGACACGGTCGAGGTACTCGTCGAGCGACATGCGCCCGGTCTCGAGGTCCGAGACGACGAACTGGTGCCGGCGCTCGAACGCGCGCCGGTCCAGCCCGAAGCGGGCTACGGCACGGCGGCGCGCCGCGCTGTCCCAGCCGTTGCTCAGCAGGACGCCGCCGACGTCCAGGAACACGATCCTGCGTCGCGTCGTCATCCGACATCCACCGTGTAGTCCCGGCCTTCCCAGCGTTCGCCGTCCAGCCAGAAGAAGGTGAAGCGGAATTGCGTGCCGCCGGCGCCGGCCGTCTCCAGGTCCACGTACTCGATGCCGATGCCGGTCGGGAGCGAGCGCGTATCGGCCGCGTGCACCCAGGCGTCGTTCGTCCAGCGCAGCCGGAAGGACGCGTCCGCCTGGATGCGGAGCGTAGTGCCGGCGCGCACGGCGGGTACGCGCCGGTTCGGCTTCCAGACCTCGATGCGCCGGCGCGGTGGGCCGTTGCCGAGGTAGCGCCCGGCCACGACCCCGATCCGGTCGAACACCTGACCGTCGGACGCGGAGCGGAGCAGCTTGATGTACTCGGCGTGCGCCCACATGAGCGGCATCGCGGCGCCGGTCGGTCCACCGGGGACGAGGTAGCGCGCGGGCAGCGCCTCCGCATCCCACACCTGCTCGGGCAGCATGCCCGTTCCGCTTGCGAAGCCTTCCATCGCGCGGATGAACGGGACCGGATCGCGTCCGGCGGCCAGCTCGTAGTGGCCGCGCTCCCCGGTGAGCAACGGCCACGCCCGGCCGACGCCCCACCCCTCGAACGGACCGCCGTCCGCCCGCTGGCCGTAGCCATCGTGGTTGTAGCGGCGCCAACAGGGACCGGCCGGCGTCTCGACGCGGAGCACGGCGTCCACGACGCGAAGCGAGTCCTCGATCAGCGCGTCGCCCGGCTTGCGGATCCCGTACCGGACCAGCTCGAGGAAGCCCGCGTCCACCACGTCCCTCGCCGGGAAACGGTCCCGTTCGCCGGGTCCGCGATTCGCGATGCGGAGCACGCCCTGATCCGGGTTCTCGTCCGGCTGCACGTCCGTGACCGCAACGGGCAGGATCCGGATGTAGTGGCGGCTCACGCCCGGCAGCAGTGTGCCCGACGTCGTCACTGTCCACTGCTCGACGTGGCTCTCGAGGAAGTCCGCGTACTCCTCGAGCCACTTCGCGAGCGGCTCCTCGCCGCGTAGCCGGGCGAGATCGGCGGCGCAGACCAGCGCCGCGATGTTCGACGCCAGCGTCGAGGGTGAGTAGCCCGATGCCTCCTCCCACCGCTCCTGCTCGGTCGCCGGTCCGTGCCTGACGAGGTACGCCGCCGCGCGCCGGACCATCGGCCACGGATCGAAATCGCCGAGCGAGCCCGAGCGCGTCAGCCGCCACGCCAGCAGGATGGGGAACGCGACCTCGTCGAGCTGAATGCCCTGCCAGTACGAGCGGCCGTCGATCCAGAAGTTCTGCGGGAACCCGCCGTCCGGACGCTGCGCCACGGAGAGGTAGATCAGCGCGCGGTGCGCCGTCCCCGCGTGGTCCGCCGCCATCAGCGCCAGCGCGCTGTTCACCATGTCCCGCGTCCAGACCAGGTGGTAGCCGCCCTGGTCGTCGTCGCCGTGCACCTCGCCCCACGGGATCGAGAGCGACGCGATCAACGCGCCCGGGAACGTCTTGTCCTCGTGCGCGAGCAACAGGCTATAGCTGCGGCGGTAGAGGAGGCCGTCATCGCCGGACATGCCCTCGACCGGCGCGATTCGACGTGACCAGCGGCTCCACGATTCGAGGTAGCGGCGGAGATGGTCGGCGAACGGCGTCGAGAGCGACTGGAACAGCGTCGTCGCCGCGCTCTCCAGCGAATCGCCGAACGCCAGACCGAGCATGAACGGCTCCGTCGCGCCCGCCTCGATCTCGGCCGTCAGCGCGACGTTGCCGTCGAGTGCGCGCTCGAACTCCCAGTCCATCCGGTAATCGGCGCGCAGGTCCGTCCAGCCATCGCTCGCGCCGACGTATCCGCAGGAAAGCTTCGCGAAGGGTCGCGTCGCCGCGATCGCCAGCCAGCGGCCCTCCTTGTGCGCCGTCAGGATCCGGCGGCCCGCCATTTCCATGACCTGCGCGTCGTTGTGCCAACCGCCCACTTCGAGGTGCGGCGCGCACAGCACGTACACCCGGAGCCGTCGCAGAATGTCGGCGTCCCCTTCGAGCCGGACCTGCTGCAGGAGACACGGCGCGTACCGGTCCGTCACCACCTCCTTCACCAGGCGGAACCGGCCGTCCGGATCCTCGCTGACCACGCGGTACGCGAGACCGTCTCGGGCGTACGGGGTGGTGCGGCTCGGCATGCGCTTCTCGTCATGGAAGAAGCTCTCGCCGTCGGAGAGAAGGAACTGCAGGTCCCGGATCTGCGGCCGGTCCACCGTCGGATAGTAGACCTCCGTGACCGAGCCGTTGAACAGCGTGAACCACACCCGCGAAGCCGTGCTGTACGCCGTCCCCACGCCGTCCTTGGCTCCCTGCGTCCAGCGCGGCTCGATCCCCGGCGCGCCGAACGCGTCCCGTCCGTCCCGTGCCTCAGCCACCCTGCCTCACTCCGTGCAGCGCGACCGCCGCCGCACCCACGATTCCGGCGTTCCCCGCCAGCCGCGCACGCACGATCTCGAGCTGCCGCGTCGCCGCCGACAAACCACGCTGCGCCACGATCGGTCGGACACGCTCCACGAACCACGGATTGTGCTCGATCACACCGCCGCCCAGCACCAGCCGCGCCGGATTGAACCCGTTCACGATCCCGACCAGCGCCGACGCCAGGTACTCGACCGTGTCGTCCACCAGGCGCACCGCCAACGCGTCACCCTGCCCCGCCACCGCCATCACCGTCGCCGCCGTCACAGACGCCGATCCGGCCCGCTCGACCAGCGCCCGGCCTCCCGCCGGATCAGCCGCGATCGCCTCCGTTGCACGCTCCGCGATCCCCCAGCCCCCGACGTACGCCTCGAAACAGCCCGGATTGCCACACCGGCACATCCGACCACCCGCCACCAGCGTCTGATGTCCCAGCTCCCCCGCCGCGTTCGTCGCGCCCTCCAGAAGGTGACCATCCACAACCACTCCACCACCGATCCCCGTCCCCACGAACAGCACCACCAGGTCACGCGTACCCACACCCGCACCGTGCATCCATTCGCCCCACGTCGCCGCCCGGACATCGTTCGTCACGTACACCGGCACACCCAGCCGCTCCTTCAGACGCGCGCCCAGCGGCACATCCCGCCAACCCAGGTTCGGCGCGAAACGCACCACCCCCGTCTCCCGCTCCACCTGCCCCGCCACCCCGATCCCCAGCGCAACCGGCGTCTCGTCCGCTGCCGCCGCACGACACATCGACACCGTCTCGACGATCTCCTCCACAGCCGCCTCCAAATCGCCCACCGCAGTGCTCTGCCGCTGCGATGCGCGTACCACTCCCTCCGCGTCCACGATGCCCGTCAGGACTTTCGTGCCGCCCAGATCCACACCGATCGTTGTGATGGATTTTCCCGCCGACCGAGTCACACCCCGCTCCCTTCTCCGCGCCCGTCCTTCCGCGTGAACTCCCCAAGAGCTAACCACCTGCCCCCCTTTTCGTTCCCGCCCCCCCATTCCCGCCCCACGACCCGCCCTTCGTCGCCCGCCTCACGTCGCCCGCCCCTCGTCGCCCGCCTTGACAATGCGCCCCCCCGCCATTATCCGTAACCGTATGGTTACCAATCCCACGCTCGACCGGACGTTCGGCGCGCTGGCCGACCCGACGCGGCGCGCCATCCTCGCGCGGCTGGCGGCAGGCGAGGCGACGGTAGGTGAGCTGGCGGCGCCATTCGCGGTGTCGCGACCGGCGATCTCGAAGCATTTGCGGGTGCTTGAGCGTGCGGGTCTGGTCCAGCGAACGCGGACCGGGCGGTTGAGCCGTTGCGCGCTGGACGCGGACCCGATGCGGGACGCCGCGGAGTGGGTGGAACGGTACCGCGCATTCTGGGAAGGTCGGCTCGACGCGCTGTCGCGCTACCTGGAACGAGAAACGGAGCCCGGCGGGCGACGGAAGGAGGAGACATGAGCGTACAGGCGGTGACATCGCTTCGACTGACACGGGTGGTGAAGGCGGACCCGGCGCGTGTGTTCCGGGCGTGGACGGATCCGGAGCAGCTCGTGGAGTGGGCGTGCCCGGAGGGTCTGTCGGTGGAGAAGGCGGAAGTGGACCTTCGCGTTGGCGGCCGGTACCGGATCGTGATGCGGGCCCCGGACGGCGCGGTGCACACGGCAGCGGGTGTGTATCGGGAAATCGAGCGGCCGGGTCGCCTGGTGTACACGTGGACGTGGGAGGGCACGGTCGACGAGGGGATGCGCATCGGGGAGACGGTGGTGACGGTGGAGTTCCGTGGCCGTGGCGATGGCACGAGCGACGTGGTGTTGATGCACGAGGGTTTCCCGGGCGCAGAGGCGCGGGACAATCACGAGGCAGGCTGGACGAGCTGCGTGAACCGGTTGGAGACGCTGCTCGCGTAGATCCAGTGGTTGCGGCCCGGCGCGAAGCCGGGCCGCATCACTCCGTCGTGTTCATTCGCAGATCCAGCAGGGGCCGGCGGCGTCGACGGGGACGGGCCGGTCGCGCTCGGCATTGACGATGCAGAGGAATCCGAAGGGTCCCCCGGCATCGTCCGCGGTGCGGAACTGGTGCGGATCACCGGGGGCGATGTAGACGACGTCGCCAAATCCGACGTCCTGAGTGAAGCGACCGAACCGGACAGTGCCGCGTCCCCGGATCGGGACGACGACGTGCTCGTGGTCGTGCTTCTCGAGCGTGCTGAATCCGCCCGGCTCGATCTCGAAGTAGCGCAGGTGGAAGCCCTGTGACTCGCCGCGCTTGCCGGAAAGTTCGCGGCGCGTGACGCCTTTCCACGACGCGGTCGTCGCCTTGTACGGCTCGATCGGGACGCCGCGCCAGGAGAAGCCGCCCTCGTGGCGGATGACCTTGCTGTGGTTGCCCTCGAGTGACGGCGGCGGCGGTGCGTCCGACGGGTTCTCGGTCATTCGTTCACCCTCTGCTGGAACCGGGGCCCGGGTCAGGATCAGCGATCGGCCGGCGCAGGTCAACCGGCTCCTGGCGGTGCCTCATGGGAATCCGGACGGTCGGACGGGTCGTTCGGGCGTTGCGGGCCAACGGTTGCGCGCTGATCCGCAACCGGGCGACCGCCGGCCCTCTGAAGAGAATCCACGAGCTTGCCCTTCGCCGCCTCGGGACGCATGCTTGTCGATTCCGAACCCGCCCATTGATTGCCGACGAGTGGCGTCAGGATCGAAGGACCCATGGACCGACCGGAGTGCCTGGCCTGCGGCCGAAGTGAAGACGAAACTCCGCTCGTTGCGCTTGCGTACCAGGGCGCGAGGCTGTGGATATGCGCCCAGCATCTCCCCGTCCTCATCCATGACCCGACGAAACTCGCCGGCAAGTTGCCGGGAGCGGAGCGCCTGCGGCCCGCTGACACGCACGACTAGGGACGCGGGCCCGCGAAGCCCTTGCCCGACGCTATTTCCGGGTTGAATCGGCTTCGCCGGCCGTACGCAGGAAGGGTACGATGTGCTCGAGCCGGTCATGCCGAGGCAGATACTCCGGACCCGGCCACGGAAGCCGGCTTCGCGTACCACCAGGCGTGGGGCGGCGAGTGGTGGCGGCACCGGGACTGGGAGACGCAGCCCGTTCGGGCCAACTACCCGGCGTTCCAGACCCTGCTGGACAAGGGGTAGCGGCAGGATGCGGACCCGGCCGTCGGCGTAGGGACCGCGTCGGCGGCCGGCGGCCCGGCGCCGGCGGTGGACGCGTCGCCCGCCGCGGCGTATGATGACCCTGGATCTTTCGGCGGAGGAAAGCCGATGCCGGGGCAGCGAACACACTGGAGGGCCGCCGCTGCCGAATGCCCTCCGGACGTGTGGAGGGGTGGCGGTGGTCTCTCGTTGATACGAGGCTTGGCGTGGGCCGGCGGCACGGCGCTCACGAAAAGCGGAGTATCGTGCGCCCTGCATTCGACCGGCATTTCGCCCTTCCCGATCCGTTCCCCCTCGGTCCCACCGACAATCCGATTTCGACACTCACGCGGACAGTGGTTGCGCGACGTCGGCCCCGGGTACGCCCGCCGGCCGGTCGCCGCGCCGCGCTCATGGTCCGGGCTGGAGGCGCGATGAAGGAAATCATCCGGTTCACACTGAACGGCAAACCCGTGACGCTCGATACCGACTCGTCGCGCAAGCTGCTCTGGGCACTGCGCACGGACCTCGAGCTGACCGGGACCAAGTACGGGTGCGGCGAGGGGATCTGCGGCGCCTGCACGGTGCTCGTGAACGGACGGGTCGTGAGATCCTGTCGCGAGTCGCTCGCGTCGGTGCGCGGCCGCGACGTGATCACGATCGAAGGGCTCGCCGCGAACGGCGCGCTGCACCCGTTGCAGCAGGCGTTCCACGAGCACGGCGGCTTCCAGTGCGGCTACTGCACGCCGGGCATGATCATGACGGCGTACGCGCTGCTGCAGGACGTCGCAAGGCCGACGCGCGAACAGATCCTCGAGGAGATGCAGTACAACCTGTGCCGCTGCGGCGCGCACCCGCGGATCATCGACAGCATCGCGGCGGCGGCCGGCCAGACGGGAGGCGATCATGAGTGAGCTCCTGCAGATGAACCGGCGCGAGTTCGCGAAGCGCTTGGGCGGCGGCATCTTCGTGTTCGTCAGCCTGCCCGGATGCGACCCGCTCGAGGCGTTGTTCGCGGAGCCGCAGGGACGCGGCTATCCCGAGGACATCAACGCGTACCTCCACATCGCGGAGGATGGGCGGATCGCGTTCTACTCGGGCAAGATCGAGATGGGCCAGGGCGTGATGACGTCGCTCACGCAGATGGCGGCGGAAGAGCTGCGCGCGCCCATGGACGCGATCCACATCGTGATGGGCGACACGGCCACATGCCCCTACGATGCGGGCACGTGGGGCTCGCTTACGACGCGAGTCTTCGGGCCCGCGGTGCGGGCGGCGTGCGCACAGGCGCGGCTCGTGCTCACCGACTTGGCGGCGGAGCGGCTCGGCGTGGCGCGCTCGGCGCTCACCGCGGAGGACGGCACCGTGTTCGTGACCGCCGACCGGAGCCGCCGGGTCACCTATGGCGAGCTGGCACAAGGACAGAAGATCACGCACACCGTGGGCGAAAAGGCCGTGCTCCGCTCCGCGAAGGAGTTTACGGCGATGGGGACGTCGCCACTGCGGCTGGACGGCGTCGAGAAGGTGACGGGCGCCGCGAAGTACGCGGGCGACATCCGGCTGCCGGACATGCTGTACGCCCGCATCCTGAGGCCGCCCTCGCACGGCGCGACGCTCACCAGCGTGGACACCGGCGCTGCGGAGCGCACGGCGGGCGTGACCGTCGTGAACCAGGACGGGATGGTCGCGGTGCTGGCGGCTGATCCGGAGATGGCGGAACGGGCGCTGGAGCTGGTGAACGCGTCGTGGGATGTCCCCACGCCCGAGGTGGACACGGAGAGCATCTTCGACCACATCGTGAAGGTCGCGGCCGCGCCGAGGTCGTCGAACCAGGCGGGCGATCTCGCCGCCGGCCGCGCGGGATCGGCGAAGACGGTCGAGACGACGTACCACGACAGCTACTTCGCGCACGCGCCGATCGAGCCGCACACGGCGCTGGCCGAAGTGAAGGATGGCAAGGCCACGGTCTGGTCCTCGACGCAGTCGCCGTTCGGCCAGCAGCCCGAGATCGCCCGGGCGATCGGCTTCGAGCCCGCGAACGTGCGCGTCATCACGCCGTACGTGGGTGGCGCGTTCGGTGGCAAGGCGCCGGGCCAGCAGGCGGTGGAGGCCGCCGTGCTCGCCAAGATCGCCGGCCGGCCGGTCCAGGTGCAGTGGACGCGACCGGAGGAGTTCTTCTACGACACCTACCGGGCAGCGGCGGTGATGAAGTTCGCGTCCGGCATCGACACGTCCGGGAAGCTCACCTTCTGGGACTACGAAACGTACGCGGCGGGATCCCGGGGCACGGATGTCCTGTACGACGTACCGAACCGGCAGGTCCGCGTGTACGGCGAGGCGCGGGGCGGGCCGAGCATGCACCCGTTCGCGACCGGTGCCTGGCGGGCGCCGGGTGCCAGTTCCAACCGGTTCGCGATCGAGCAGCAGGTCGACATGATGGCAACCGCCGCCGGGATGGACGCGCTCGAGTTCCGGCTGAAGAACACGACCGACCCGCGGCTCCTCGCCACGCTGCGCAAGGCGGCGGAGGTCTACGGCTGGGAACCGGCGGTCGCACCCTGTCTCGAGGGTCACGGTCGGGGCATCGCCTGCGGCCTCGACGCGGAGACGTACGTCGTGCTGATCGCGGACGTCACGGTGGACAGTGCGACGGGCGAAGTGCGGGTCGACCGGGTCGTGTGCGCCCAGGACATGGGCATCGTGGTCAATCCGGTGGGCGCCCGCATGCAGATGGAAGGCTGCATCATGATGGGGCTCGGCTACACGTTGAGCGAGGAGATCCGGTTCGAAGGCGGCCGGATCCTGGTCAGGAACTTCGACACCTACCAGCTGCCGCGCTTCTCGCAGATGCCCCGGATCGAGACGGCCTTCGTCGAGCATGATGACCTGCTCCCGACCGGCGGCGGCGAGCCGGCCATCATCAACATGGGGGCGGTCGTCGCGAACGCGATCTTCGACGCCACGGGCAAGCGCCTGTATCGCCTGCCCATGACGCCCGATCGTGTGCTCGCGGCGACCGCCGGAGACTGATTCGAGCAGAACCGGGCCGGCGCCCGTCGGGCGCCGGCCCACTGGAGTGACGCGCGATGTCGATCGTACTCACCTGGCTCGGCCATGCCGCCCTGCAGCTCGACGTTGAAGGCACCAGCCTGCTCATCGATCCGTTCCTCACCGGCAACCCGGCGGCCGCTACTACGGCGGACGAGGTGTCACCGGATTACATCCTGATCTCGCACGGGCACAGTGATCATGTCGGCGACACGGTCGCGATCGCGAAACGGACCGGTGCCGAGGTCATCAGCAACTTCGAGATCGTCAACTGGCTGACTGCGCAGGGCGTGGAGAAGACGCACGCGCAGCATCTCGGCGGCGGGCACACGTACCCGTTCGGCTACCTCAAGCTGACGCTCGCGCTGCACGGCTCCGCCCTGCCCGACGGCTCCTACGGCGGCAACCCCGCCGGCTTCCTGCTCACGACGGGCGGGAAGAAGATCTACATCGCGGGCGACACCGGCCTGTTCGGTGACATGAGCCTGATCGGCGACGAGGGCATCGACGTCGCTACGCTGCCCATCGGTGACAACTACACGATGGGGCCGGACGACGCGTTGCGTGCCGTGAAGCTGCTCCGGCCGAAGCACGTCGTGCCCGTCCACTACAACACGTTCGAACTGATCGCCGTCGATGCCATGGGCTGGGCCGGCCGGGTCGAGGCGGAGACATCCGCGAAGGTGCACCTGTTGAGGCCCGGCGAGAGCATGCCCTGCTAGGGACCGGCCGGGACCAGCGCGGGCCCGCCTCAGTGCGAAGGCGGCAGCGCGGCGCGGACGTTGGCGATGCGGGCGCGGTAGGGTGCGGCGCGCTCCGTCTGGCCATCCGCCTCGAGCAGGTCGGCGAAGGCCTCGAGGCACTCCATCTCGTAGGCGGGTGGCGTCTGCGTGGACACGACGAGGACGTTCACCGCGGGATCCATCGTACGTATCGCGGAGACGGTGTCGCCGAGGCCGGCGAGCGCGCGGCCGACCCTGCATTCCGCGACGGCGGTGGCGAAGTGTCCTTCCGGGAGCGCGGTGCGCAGGATGCGCACGGCCTCGCCTGCGCTGGCGCGAGCGCCCTCGAAGTCACCGCGTTCGAGCTGGATACCGGAACGCGTGAGAAGCGGATACGCCGTCTGGTAACGGTCGGGCCCGAGGACGGCGGTGTAAATCGCGTGGGCACGGGTGAGCAGGGCCTCCGCCTCGTCGAGCCGGCCCTGGCGTTGCAGATTGACAGCGAGGTTCTGCAGCGTGGTCGCGACGTCCTCGCTCTGGTCCCCTTCGGTCGCGATGCGGATCTCGAGATTCTCGCGAAGCACCTTTTCCGCTTCCTTGTAGTCACCGACCTCCTGCAGCGTGACCGCCAGGTTGTTGCGCGTGCTCAGCGTCTCGTTGTGGTGCGGCCCGAACGCCATTTCCAGCTGCTCGATCGCACGCCGATAGGTCGTGATCGCCTCGTCATTCCGGCCCTCCCAGTCGAGGGCGTCGGCGAGGTCCACGGTAGCGAGCGCGGTCTCGGGGTGGCCGGGCCCGTAGGCCTCGGTGGTCAGGCCGAGCGCGCGTTCTGCCGCTTCGCGCGCGCGAGTCGGCTGGCTCAGCTGGGGGTACACGTCGACCAGCCCGGACCAGGCCCGCGCCAGCTCGGCCGCCGGCTGCGGGTCCACCGTCTGCAACCGCGCGATGGCGTCGAGGAACCCGGTCTCCGCGCCTTTGAAATCGTCCCGCGCGAGCCGGAGCGCTGCCAGTTCCTCCACGAACCTCGCGGTGAGGGTGTCGTTCACGCCGAGCTGCGTTTCGGCGCGCGCGAGACCGTTCTCGAGCAGGACCTGCGCGGAATCCTCCTGTCCCGAAACGCGCATGAGGCGACCCAGCCGGAGGATGCCGGCGGTGACCGCGTGGTCCGCGGAGGGAGGGGCCGTCCGCGCGATGTCGAGCGCTTCGTTCGCGAGCTCGATGGCGCGATCCCGCAGATCGAGGCTCGCGTACACATCGGAGATCGCGCCGAGCAGGGTGGCCTGCATGGCAGGCCGGCCGGCCAACTCGGCGCGAACCCGCACCACGCCGATGTCCAGCGCTTCCCTCACCGTGATGTCGGCCCCGCGGTCGGGATCGGCGGGCTCGTACGGGTTCGCGCTCCGAAACAGGCCGACCATGAAATCCTGGATCTCGCGTGCACGGTCCGCTTCGACGCGTGCGGCGTTCCGCTCCCGTTCGAGCTCGCGGGCGTGGCTGCGCACGGTGTACAGGTAGCCGCCCGCGGCGGTGAACAGCGCGATGACGACGGGCATGAGCCAGCGATTCCGGTGGAGCAGCTTCTTCGTGCGATAGCCGAGCGTAGCGGGCCGAGCGTCAATGGGCAGGCCCTCCAGGTGCCGGCCGACGTCCGCCGCCATCGCCTCCACGGAGGCGTAGCGCTGGTCGGGCTCCGGTCGCAACGCCTTCATGACGATCGTGTCGAGGTCGCCTTCGAGCCGGCGCACCAGGGGCGCGCGCCCGAGTCCGCGCGCCCGCGCAGCCTCGTCCGTCACCAGCGTACTCGGTCGCTTCGGCTGCATTTCCGATGCGCCGGGCCGCCGCAGGAATACGTTTCCCGGGTGCGTCTCCACCGGCCGCCGTCCGGAAAGCAGCACTCCGAGCAACAGGCCGAGCTGGTAGACGTCGGAGGCCGTGGTGACGGGCCCGCCCCGCAGTTGCTCGGGGCTCGCGTACTCCGGGGTCAGCAACAGCAGCCCGGTCCGCGTCCGCGGATCGCCGTGCACGGGGTCGAGCAACTTCGCGATCCCGAAGTCGAGGAGCTTCGGCACCCCGTGTGCGTCGACCATGATGTTAGACGGCTTGATGTCGCGGTGCACCACGAGGTTCTGGTGCGCATACTGAACCGCGCGCGCCACCTCGCGGAACAGTCGGAGTCGCGTCTCGACGGACGCTGCCGCGGCATCGCAGTACTGCGTGATCGGCGTCCCGTCCACGTACTCCATGGCGAACCAGGGCACGCCATCCCCCGTGCTGCCGCCGTCGAAGAGCCGCCCGATGTTCGGATGCCCGAGAGAGGACAGGATCTGGCGTTCGGCAAGGAAGCGCTGGACGACGTCCTCGGTGTCGAGGCCGCGACGGATCAGCTTGAGTGCGGCTTGTTGCCGCCATTCGCCGTCGTCGCGCTCGGCGAGGTACACGGTGGCCATGCCGCCACGCCCGATCTGGCGCAGTAATTTCCAGGGTCCGATCCGCTCACCGCTCCGATCCACCGGCTCGGGGACGGCGGCACGGCCGCTGGCCGCCGACACGGCTTCGAGCATGTCGTCCCACGGCAGCTCGCAGACGGCCTCGATGGGCGTACCGAGGAAGTCCCCGGAATCCTCGGCCGCGTTCAGCAGGGAGAGGACGGCTCGTTGCAGATCTGCGTCCGACCCGCAGGCGCCGGCGACGAATCGCGCGCGCTCCCCGGCCGGCCGCTCCAGCGCCGCCTGGAAGATCGCGTCGATCTCGTGCCAGCGGGGTTCAACCATCGCGGTCCTCGAGCATGTGGAACAGGTACGCTCGCGCGCGGGTCCAGTGGCGCTCCGTCGCCCGCAGCGAGAGAGCGAGTGCCGCCGCCGTGTCGCGCATGGACATCCCGCCGTAGAAGCGGCACTCCACGACCCGGCCCAGGATCGGGTCGAGCCGGGCCAGCTCCGTGAGTGCCTCGTCCAGCGCGAGCAGCTCGATGGTTCGTGGCGACCGGCCCGCAACGTCCTCGTTCAACGGGATCCGGATGGCGGAGCCGCCCCGCTTCTCGGCGCCGCGGGCCCGGCCGTAATCGACCAGTACGTGGCGGATGACGCGGGCGGCCACCGCAAAGAAATGGGCGCGGCCCTGCCAGTCCGCGCCGTCGTGATTCGCGAGCTGGAGATAGGCTTCGTGTACGACGGCGGTCGTATTCAGTGTGTGATCCGCGCGCTCGGAGCGCAACCGCCGGTGCGCGATGCGGCGGAGGTCGTCGTAGACCAGCGGGATCAGCCGGTCGAACGCGTGACCGTCGCCCGCGACGGAGGCGACCAGGAGGCGAGTTACTTCGCCGCCCCGCCGTGGCGGCTCGAGGACCATGTCTTTGCGTACCATCCCGTGCCTCTCTATGATTCCAGATCACCGAATCGCTTCATCGGGCCGCGCCGCGCGCGCACGACCCGGATCGACGGACGGCTTCAATGTCGGCTCCGACCGACGAGATTACCCGCCTCCTGGCCAGCTGGAGCGCTGGCGACGACGCGGCGTTCGACCGGCTGATCGAGCTGGTCTACGCCGATCTCCGGCAGATCGCGCACAAGCACCTCCGCGCCCAGCGGTCCGACCACACGCTGGGCACGACCGCACTGGTGCACGAGGCGTATCTCCGTCTCTGTGACAGCGCCGCCGACGTCGATGAGCGCGCCCGTTTCTATGCGTTCGTTTCCCGCACCATGCGACACATCCTGATCGACTACGCGCGGAGCCGCGGCGCGGTCAAGCGAGGCGGCGGCGCCATCCGCATCCCGCTGTCCGAAATGGCACAGGCCGAAGAGGCACGTGGCGTGGAGCTGCTCGAGCTCGACCGCGCCCTGACCCGTCTCGAAGAGCGGGATGCCCGGCTCGCGCGAGTCGTGGAATGCCGGTTCTTCGGCGGCATGACCGTCGAGGAAACCGCGCGCGCTCTCGGCGTTTCGCTCCGCACTGTCGAGCGGGACTGGACGCGCGCCCGCGCCTATCTCTGGCGCGACCTGAACCCGCCGCCCGGCACGCCGAGCCCGCCCGGGATGCCGAAGGAGTAGCCGAGCATCAGGGAGAAGACGCGGGTCCGGATCTCCGCCGTGCCATCGGTGTTCTCGTTGATCCGGCTGAGCCCTTGCGTGATGCGTGCGTCGAGGTTGATCGCGCCGGCTCCACCCAGCACGGCGATGTCAATGCCGCCCCCGGCGACGACGCCCTGCTCATAGTCCTTGAGCGTCTGCTCGATGTTGTCGCTCTGCAGATCGGCGCACGCCTGTTTGGCCGTCCCACTCGCGGCGTCGAACCGGATCGAGCAGTCGATCCGCCAGGCGAACGCCGGACCCGCGTTCAGGTACGGCACGATCCGGCGCGCGAGTGTGGGCAGGTTCAGCCGCAGCAGAACCGGGACCTCGACGTAGTCCAGCCCGATCTCCGCAGAGCCGCCCTGCAGGATCTGGTCGTTGAACTCCTGCACGTTCTTCGCGCCTTTCTGCCGGTAGTACCCTTCCGCCATCAGCGTGAACGGGCCGAACGAGAAAAGTCCGAACGTTCCGCCGAAGCCCAGCTGGCTCCGGCTGTCCGTACCCTCGCCGCCGGCTCCGATGAACCGGGTGAGATCCATCCCGCCGCGGATCCCGAACTGGGCCGCGGCGGGCGAGGCGGTGAGCAGGGCAAGCAGGAGAGCGGCGAGGCAACGGGTGCCGCGGGAGTCCGGGTTCATCGAGTCAACCTCGTCTGGAGGGTTCGAGCAGCCTGTTCCACCCTCTCAAACGGAGGACGGCGGCATCACCCGCCACTGCGGGCCCGACCACCCTGCCGTGGCCCCCTGAGGACCGCTCCGACGCGACACTGGCCCCAACGCGCCCCTCGTTGTAAATCTTCGGACCATGGCGACAATCGATTGGCTGATCATCGTGGCCTACCTGGGCCTCGTCCTCGGTCTGGCCGCGTGGGTCTACCGGAATCGTGCCGACACGCCCGACGACTACTTCCTGGCCAACCGCAACCTCGGCTGGCTCATCGTCGGCGCCTCGATCTTCGCGTCGAACATCGGGTCGGAGCATCTCGTGGGGCTGGCGGGCTCCGGCGCGACGGACGGTGTCGCTCTCGCCCACTTCGAGCTGCACGCGTGGTGCCTGCTCGTGCTCGGCTGGGTCTTCGTACCCTTCTACCTGCGCTCCCGCGTCTACACGATGCCGGAGTTCCTGGAGAAGCGGTTCTCCCCCGCTGCGCGCTGGGTGCTTTCCATCATCTCGCTCGTCGCGTACGTGCTCACCAAGGTCGCCGTCGGCATCTTCGCTGGTGGCGTCGTGTTCGGCACCCTGTTGCCCGAGCTGTCCATCCAGATCGGAGCCATCACGCTCAACAGCTTCTGGATCGGCTCCATCGCGGTCGTCCTCATGACCGGCCTCTACACGGTCGCGGGAGGGATGCGCGCGGTCGCGTACACGGAAGCGTTGCAGACGCTCGTCCTCGTCACCGGCTCGCTCCTGCTCACGGGCTTCGGGCTGGCCCGGCTGGGAGGCTGGGAAGGGTTCCGCGCCGCGCTCGACCCCGACATGTTCAATCTCTGGAAGCCGATCATCCCGGCCGGCATGGCCGGGACCTGGGCGCCGGTGAAGGAGGCCGGTCGCATTGCGTGGTACTTCAACGGCCACTACCCGTGGCCGGGCATGCTGATCGCCGCGCCCATCAGCGGACTCTGGTACTGGTGCACCGACCAGTACATTGTGCAGCGCGCGCTCGGCGCCGCCAGCGAGCGGGAAGCGCGACGCGGCACCATTTTCGCCTCGTTCCTCAAGCTGCTGCCCGTCTTCATCTTCATCATCCCGGGCATGATCGCGTTCGCGCTCGCGAAGAGCGGACAGATCCCGGGATTGGACGGACTGGTCGGGCCCGACGGCAAGGCGATACCGCTCGCCGCGCAGGCCGCGTTCCCGCTGCTGGTCACGACCATCCTGCCCGTGGGCGTCCGGGGCATCGTAGTCGCCGGCCTGCTCGCCGCATTGATGTCCTCGCTCGCCGGCGTGTTCAACGCGTCGTCCACGCTCTTCACCATGGACCTGTACAAGACGGTGAGACCCGAGGCATCCACGCACCGGCTGGTCTGGGTCGGGCGCGTGGCGACCGGCGTCATGGTCGTGGTCGGCCTGCTCTGGATCCCCGTCATCCAGGGCGCGCGCGGTCTCTACGACTACCTGCAGAGCGTCTCCGGCTACATCGCGCCGCCCATCTTCACCGTGTTCTTCCTCGGCGTCTTCTCGAAGCGCATGAACGCGAAGGGCTGCCTCTCCGCGCTCGTCGTCGGGTTCCTCCTCGGTCTCTTCCGGCTCGCCGTGGACACGCCCGTCAACCTCAAGCTCGCCGGCTTCGCGGGAGGATACCCGCAAGGCTCCTTCCTCTGGGTCGTCAACAACATCTACTTCCAGTATTACGGCGTGCTCATCTTCCTCGTCTCCATCGCCGTCATGGTCGGCGTGAGTCTGCTCACGCCCGCGCCCGACGCCGCCCGCATCGAGGGGCTCACCTACGAGACGGTCACCGAGGCGAACCGCGAGGAGTCACGACGCAGCTGGAACAAGTGGGACGTCATCAGCTCCTGCATCGTGGTCGTGCTCATCATCATCGCGTACAGCTATTTCCGCGGCTGATCGGACGGTGAATCGCATGCACGGTCCATCCGCTCGCGGGCTCCGTCCAGCCGCGAGTTCGATCCGCCTCGCCGCCCTGCTCACCGCGTTTGCCCTGCCGGTATCCGCGCAGTCGACGTCGACCCTGCAGACCCGGTGGGCCGCCGACGTCGACACCGCGAGCGTACTGCCGGAGTACCCCCGGCCGCAGCTCGTTCGGCCCGGCTGGCGGAACCTCAATGGCTGGTGGCAGTACGCGGTGACCGACAGCGCCGCGGCGCGGCCCGCCGCGTGGGACGGCCGCATCCTCGTGCCCTTCCCGATCGAGTCGCAGCTGAGCCGCGTGCGTCGCCCGGTCGCCGAGTCCGAACGACTCTGGTACCGGCGCACCTTCCGCGCGACGCCGCCCGGCGGCGGACGGATGCTGCTGCACTTCGGCGCCGTGGACTGGGCCGCCACCGTGTACGTCAACGGCACGCGCGTCGGGCGCCACACGGGCGGCTACGACCCGTTCACGTTCGACATCACCGACGCGCTCGCGCCCGGCGGCGAACAGGAACTCGTGGTCAGTGTGTGGGACCCGACCGACGCCGGGGAACAGCCGCGCGGCAAACAGGTCCGGCGACCTCGCGGCATCTGGTACACGTCGGTCACCGGCATCTGGCAGACCGTCTGGCTGGAGCCCGTTCCGCGTGCACACATCGATGACCTCGACATCGTCCCCGACATCGACTCCTCGCGCGTCGTGCTTCGCGTCCGCGCCACCGGCGCCGCCACCGATGAACGGGTACGCATCACCGCACGCGCCGGTCGCGAGACCGTGGCCGAAACCGAGGGACCGGTCGGCCAGGCGTTCACGCTGCCCCTGCCAATGCCCCACCTGTGGTCGCCGGACGACCCGTTCCTCTACGACCTGAGCGTCCGGCTCGCCAGCGGTGACTCCGTATCCAGCTACTTCGGCATGCGGAAGATCGCCGTGGCCCGCGACAGCGTCGGCGTGCTGCGCCTCTTCCTCAACAACCGCCCACTCTTCCAGTACGGACCGCTCGACCAGGGCTGGTGGCCGGACGGCCTCTACACCGCGCCGACCGACGAGGCGCTGCGCTTTGACATCGAGTCCACGCGTCGACTCGGCTTCAACGCGGCGCGCAAGCACGTCAAGGTCGAGCCTGACCGCTGGTACTACCACGCCGACCGGCTCGGCCTGCTCGTGTGGCAGGACATGCCCAGCGCGGGCAACCGAACGCCCGCGTCACGCGAGGAATTCGCGAAGGAACTCCGCAACGTCGTGGACGCGCTCCGCGACCATCCCTCGATCGTCATGTGGGTGCCGTTCAACGAGGGCTGGGGCCAGCACGACACCGAGCGCACCACCGCGTGGCTGAAGGCGTACGACCCGACTCGCCTCGTCAACAGCGCCAGCGGCTGGACGGATCGCGGCACGGGCGACGTCTCCGACCTGCACGCGTACCCCGGTCCCACGATCCCCGAACGCGACGGCCGTCGCGCCGTCGTGCTCGGCGAGTTCGGCGGGCTCGGGCTCCCGGTCGAGGCGCACACCTGGCTCGACAGCGACAACTGGGGGTACCGCAGCTTTGCGGACACGACCGCGCTCCGGGCCGCGTACCGCGCGCTGCTCGGCCAGCTCCGCTACCTCATCGCGGACGGCCTCGCCGCCGCCATCTACACCCAGACCACGGACGTCGAGATCGAGGTCAATGGCATCATGACCTACGACCGTGCCGTGACCAAACTGCCGGAAATCGAGGCCCACCTGCGGCTCTACGGACCGCCACCCATCCTTCGGTCCGTGGTCGCGACCTCGCGTGGCGAGGGCCAGCCGTGGCGGTTTGCGACGGAGGCGCCGCCGGAATCGTGGACAGCGCCGGACTTCGATGATCGGGCATGGGCCGCGGGCATCGGCGGCTTCGGACGGATCACCGATGCCGGGACGCGGGTGCGTACGCCGTGGACCACACCACAGCTCTGGCTCCGCCGGACGTTCGAGCTGACCGACGCGCCGCTCGCCGCGCCCGCGCTGCTCATCCGTCATGACGAGGACGCCGAGGTCTGGATCAACGGGCGGCAGGTGGCGAGCCTGGCCGGCAACGATCAGGCCTATTCGGTGATCCCGCTCGATGACGACGCGCGCCGCGCGTTCCACCCCGGCACGAACACGCTCGCCGTGCACGTGCGGAACACGCGCGGGGCGCAGTACATCGACGTCGGCATCGTCGAGGTCGTAGACGGCTCATGAGCGGAAGGGCGGGCGCTGGAGCGGCACTGGCGATCCTGCTGGTCCTGGCGATGACGAGCGCAGCGGAGGCGCCGGTGCCAAGCAGTGGACGGAAGGCGGACGCGCAGGCCGTGACGCTGTCAAACGGACGGATCGTGGCGGAGCTCGGTGCCCGCGGGCTCACCTCGCTTACCGACCGCGAGAGCGGGCGGGTCTTCGGCTTCGAGGCGGACGGGTTCGCGCTCTCGCTGGACGGCGAGCCCCTGATGAGCGCGGCGCTGCCGGATCCCGTGCGGACGGTGGATTCGACGCGCGTCCGCTACGCGTGGAACGCGGCCGGCTACCGGCTGGACGTCGAGTACGAGCTGCGGCCCGAATGGCGTTTCCTGAGCAAGCGGATCCTCCTCACGGCGTCGCCAACGCCCATGTACACGGTGGACTCCGTGACCGTGTTCTCCGTGCGGCTTTCCGAAGCGCCATCCGAGAGCGTGGTCCCCACATACGGGCGCCAGAACCTGGGGCTCGGCGATTACGGCGCCGCGCTACGTCTTTCGGGCGACGCGGGGCTCTGGATCACGGCACAGAATCCGTTCCTCGCCGTGCGACGTGAAGGTCCGTCGCTGTCGCTGTCCTACGCACCGGAAATGCGGTGGGCGACGTCGTGGGGCCCGTTCGAGAGCGATCGCGGTCTGCTCGCGCCGTACACGCTCACCGGCCGTCGCATTCCGCGCGAGATGCTCCCGGAATGGCGCATGGGCGAGCGGGGTGGCGAGGACGGATTGGACGAGGCGGAAGTGGCCGCGTACACGGACCTGGTTCGCGCGTTCCTGATATCGCCGCGCGAGCACCCTCTGGACGTGTTCGTGGGTTGGACGGCGAACGACTACCAGATCGATGTGGCGACGGCGGCGGGCCGCGCGGAGTACCGTCGCCTGCTCGACCGCGCGGCGGAGCTGGGCGCGAAGTACGTGCTCTACGCGCCGTCGAATTCCGCGCTCTCGCGTCGCGAGCAGAGCGTGGACGACTGGAGCTGGGAGCACGTGCTGTGGCTGGGCCTCGGCCAGAAGATCCGGAGCGGGGAGTGGGACGTCGCGACCGGGACGATCCCGGCGACAGTGCGGGAGATGGTGGGCTACGCGCGGTCGCGGGAGCTCGGGCTGCTGGCGTACGTGTATCCGGTGCTGCCCTTCGCGGGAAACCCGGATTGGCTCGTGACGCCGGCGAACGCGCCGGACCGGCGGTACGCGAATCTCGGCGTGCGCAGCCTGCAGGACTGGCTGATCGAGACGCTGGTGACGTTCCACGAGCGGACGGGCATCGGCGGCTACGCGTTCGACCACACGTTCCTCGGCTACCCGGGCGCGAGCCGGTACGCGCAATGGTACGGCTGGCGGCGGGTGATGGAGACGCTCCGCCGCCGGATCCCGGACATCGTGATCGACGGCCGCCAGGCGTACCACCTGTACGGCCCGTGGGGCTGGCTGGCGGGCAGCTACCCGCACCCGACGTACAGCGACGAGCAGCCGGAGAGCTTCGTACCGTTCCCGGACCTGCATTTCGACCGGGTATCGGCGGACCGTGAGCGTTTCACGGCGTACCGGTACCGGAACCACGATTTCGCGCCGAGCGAGATCGTGCCGGGCTTCATCGGGCACCAGACATCGCGGAGCGACGACGGCGGCCGGATGCCGAGCGAACGAACGTCGGACCGGGGTGTCGTGCTGACGCCGATCCGCGCGCGTGACTGGGACTGGCTGGGCTGGCGCTACTCGCTGCTCTCTTCGATCGCGGTTGCCGGCTGGAACAACGTGATCGACATGATCCCGGCCCGCGACGTGGCGGAGTTCGAGGCGTTCTCGCCGGCCGATGCGGTCTGGTTCCGGCGCTGGCTCGAGTGGACCGACACGAACCGCGAATACCTGCGCAACACGCGCACGATCCTGGGCCAGCCCGCGCTCGGTCATGTGGACGGGACGTCGGCGATCCTCGGCGACAGCGGCTACGTGTTCCTCTTCAATCCGAACGGCCGGGTGCTGGACGCGAACGTCTCGCTCGACGCCTCGATCGGATTGGAAGGCGAGGGACCGTGGCTACTGCGTGAGATCTATCCGGCGCGCGGCCGCCTCGTGGGCAAACCGGGCACCGGCTTCTGGAGCGCGGGCGACGCGGTCGGGATCGAGATGGATGGCGGCTCCGTGAAGGTGTTCGAGGTGACGCCGGCACCGGCGTCGCGCGCGGGACCGTTGCTGTTCGGCGTGGCCGGCAGTGCGCACCTGCGCGGCGACGCGATTTACATCGACGACGTGCGCGAGGAACCGGGCGTGGCGCGCGACGTGCTCGTGCTGCTGCCCCCGGGCACGACCGTGGACACGCTGCGGGTGAACGGGAACGTCGTCCCGTTCGAGCGGCCGGCGCCGGCCGCATTGCGCGCGACGATCCGGTTCCATGGAACGCGCTTCCGTCACTACCAGCAGGTCGGGACCTACGATCCGGCGTTCGCGGGCGGCGCGTGGTCGGGTTCGTTCGTGGTGCCCGGGCGCATCCTCGACCAGCTCGCGGAGCGGAAGCGGAGGTGGCCGATCCCGTGGACGGCCACGGATTCGCTGGCGACGTGGCTGGTGCCGGAACGACTGCTGCTGTTCGTCCAGATCGCGGAGCCGGACGACTCGATGGAGGTCGAGCTGCGGATCGATGGCCGGCCGGTCGAGATGCGGAAGGCGTACACGGCGGTGCGCACAGTGCGGCGGACATTTGTCGGCTTCTGGGCGGACGTCTCCGCGATCGTGCCAGACGTCGAACACACGGTCGAGCTGCGCCTGCCGCCGCTCCGGCCCGGCCAGTTTCAGGGCCTGTTCTTCGAGAACGTCGAGCCCGAGTACACGGCGGGGCTGTAGCTCTCCGCCAGGAACGCCGCCATGTCGTCGGGTTGGTTGTGCGCGCCGAAGGCCTCCTCGAACGTGCGCGCGGCGAATCCGGCAAGGTCCGCCGCGTCGGCGGGCGTCCCCGGCCGGATCCGGATCATGGCACCGTGCCGAACACGAGCATGGTGCGCGACGCGTATTCCTCACCCGGACGCAGGATCGTGGACGGGAACGACGGCTGGTTCGGCGAGTCCGGGTAGTGCTGCGTCTCGAGGCAGAAGCCGTTCCGATGCGCGTACACGTGGCCGCCCTTCCCCGTGAGCGTGCCGTCGAGGAAATTCCCCGAGTAGAACTGGAGCCCCGGTTCCGTGGTCCAGATGTCGAGCGTGCGGCCGCTGGTCGGCTCGACCACCCGCGCCGCGTGCAGCAGACCGAGCCCGTCACGGTCGAGCACGAAGTTGTGGTCGTAGCCACCGCCGTTGGCAAGCTGTTCGTCGGCCTCGCCGATGTGGGCGCCGATCGGCGTGAGCGTCCGGAAATCGAACGGCGTGCCCGCGACCGGGGCCACCTCGCCCGTCGGGATCAGCGTGGAATCGACCGGTGTGAAGGCGCTGGCATCGATCATCAGTTCGTGGCCGAGGATGTCGCCGCTGCCGTCGCCCGCGAGATTGAAATAGCTGTGCTGCGTGAGGTTGACCGGCGTGGCGCGGTCCGTCGTCGCATGATACTCGAAGATGAGGGCGCCGTTGTCGCTCAGGGTGTACGTGACGCGGGCCTGGAGCGTGCCCGGATAGCCTTCCTCGCCGTCGGGGCTGGTATAGCGGAAGATCACGCCGACAGCGGTGTCGCTCTCGAACGGCTCGGCAGCCCAGACCACCTTGTCGAAGCCCTTGAGGCCGCCATGCAGGGCGTTCTGGCCGTTGTTGACGGCGAGTGTGTACGTCTCGCCATCCAGCGTGAAGCGGCCCTTTGCAATGCGGTTGCCGTAGCGTCCGATGATCGCGCCGAAGTAGGGAGTCTCGCGGAGGTAGCCGTCGAGGTCGTCGTAGCCGAGGACGATGTCGCCGAGCTGGCCACTCCGGTCCGGCACCTTGAGCGAGAGGATGATCCCGCCGTACGTCATGGCGCGGACCTCGATGCCCTGCGGATTGGTGAGCGTGAACACCTCGACGGGCTCACCGGACGGGAGCGCGCCAAAGGGCGCACGGGAGACGGCATGCGTCATCGCGGTATCATTCGGCGCGCAGCCGATCAGGCCGAGCATGACGAGCCCGAGCGGACCCGCGAGCCGGCAGTTCGTTGTCGTCATGGCGGGCAAGCTAAGCAGCCGGTCGCGGGCGCCGCAACGCGCGCGGATCGCCTATTTCCGCCGGTACAGGCGTACGTGCTCGACCTCGAGTTCGTCGAGTACGGTGCCGAGCAGGCGATCAGGACCCGCGTCGAGCAGGCGGAATCCGTCGGGCAGGCGGACCCGCCCGCGGATGCTGCCGTCCGGACCGTAGACCGTCCAGCCACCCGACGGCGCGGCCGGGTCCTGGAAGTCGCCGACCCAGAGATTCCCGGTCGAGTCCGTCAGCATGGCGCCGAAGGGCGGGAGCGTCGGCGGCACCGGCACACCCTCGATCGAGGCGCGGATCGCTTCTTCGGGCGAGCGATCCACCGGTGTCTTCACCTGCGGCAGCCGGGCCGCGCGCTCCCGCACCCAGGCCTCGACGATCCCGGGCGTGACGGCGACGGGCAGCCGGCCGGTGCGGATGATGCGCTGCAGCCGCCCGTCGAAGCCGTACTCGCGGATCTCCGGCGCATCTCCGGTCGACACGAACAGGCGGTCGCGGGCCAACGCGAAGGTGGAGGTCCGGCCGAACGGCGGCGATGCGAAGGTCGTGCCCTTACCGGCCGACCGGAAGAAGTACTCGCGGCCCGGAAACACGCCGATGGTGTCGACGGGTCCATCGCCCTGCGGGATCCGGATCACGTGTATCGGCCCGCGGTTCAGTCCCGGCTGGATGTCCTGCTTCGAGGGCAGGTCGGTAGTGCGCGCGAGCCACGCCCCACCGCGCAGCCGGCCGAGCGGCGCACCGGGCGCCGCTCCCGTGAACAGCGGGAACTCGCGAACGAACCTGCCGCCCGCCAGAACCGATACGCGCTGTGCCTTGGCGTCGTAGACGAATAGCGAGTCGTGCGGGCCGCGGAGCAGTTGCGCGATGTCGAAGAACTCGCCCGGGCCGCCGCCTCGGCGGCCCACGGCCTCGAGGAACGCGCCCCGCGCATCGAAGAATCGGATCTCGCCGGAGCCGCGGTCCGCTACCGCGATCCGGCCGTCGCCCAGGAGCGCCGCGCCCGCCACCTGGTAGAAGGATTCCGGCCCGTCGCCCCCCGCTTCGCCGATGTCGAGCGCCAGCGTGAAGGACCACTCGGGAACGGCGCTGCCATCGGGATCCGGGGTCTCGATGATGGAAATGCCGGCGCTGTCGCGTTCCGATATCGGCGCATGCGCGGATCCGCCGGCGCGGCAGGAGGAAGCCGCGAGCACGAACGCGACCGGCACGGCGAGCCTGTGGAATCGTGGTGACACCGACGCGGATCGGTGAGGAGGCACGATGGCTCTACTCGATGCGCCCCACGCGAAGACAGGTCACCTGCCGGACCCACCGTGCGTGCTTCATTTCATCGGACATCACGACCTGGTACGGGCCGACGTCGGCGGCGAGGGGTTCGCCGTTCTGCCGGTCGGCCAGGATCGGGACGGCCGGGCGGAAATCGGGCTCCAACTCCACGACCGTGTAGAGCACACTGTAGCCATCGGCCGCCTCGACTTCGACGAACCGGCGATAGTCGCTGGAGGTCAGGCGCTCGGCATCGATCGCGCCGGCGCGGACCAGCAGTTCCTTCAGGGCGACGCCATCGAACGCGGACGTCCCGTCGCCGTCATGGTTCGGGCCGGTCACGTGCAGACGCGGCAAGGCGGCGAGGTCGGCGGCGCCGAACGTCGTCGTCGTCGCGCCATCGCCGTACACCACCACGCTGCCCGGCACCGCCGGACACGATTGCTGCGCCTCGAGCGCCGCCGGTAGCAGCACCGCGGCCAGAGGCAACCACCATCCCACCCCTCGCATGCTCACTCCCGTTCCGTTTCGGTCTTCGTTCCCGTTCCAGAGATCTCCCGTGCGATCGCGGCGACCAGGCGCGCCGGCTCATCGGCGCCGACCTCCACGCTCCGAACGACCTTCTTCCTGCCGTAGAATCCGTGCGCGACCAGCGGGCCCGCGAGTTCCAGCCTGACCGTCCTCGCGCCGCGCAGGGCCAGCGACAGGTCGGCGTCCGTCGCCGCGTCCGCGCGGCCGCTCTCCTGCACGCTCCGCACGAGTGCGAGCGGCACGTCCAGGCCCCAGCGCAGCCCGAACCTGAGCGCGAGCCCGTCCCCACCCACGCGCGTGGGCCGGAGCCGCATCGCGCGGTAGTCGCCGATCAGCCAGAGCGCGCCGTATACGCCCAGTGCGGTCACGACCCACGCCGCCTTCACGCTCCAGCGAGAGAGCAGCAGGTGGACCGGCACCGCCTCGGCGGCGATCGCGAGCAACAGCGCGATCACGACACCCGCGTACGTGCTCTTCCGGTGGTACGAATACGTTTCCTCGTCCGTCGGCTGCGCCTTCGCGCGCCAGGAGAGAAGCGCGTAGTACAGCACGGCGAACTCCCAGGCAACGACAGCCGCCGCCCGCTCGTTGCCGAGCGCCGTCCGCGCGGCGGCCCGGAGCCGGGACAGGACGTCGGAGTCACCGACTGCCCGCGCGGTCCGGCGCGCCCGCGCCATCTGCCGCACGACCAGCCCGAGCAACAGCAGCTCGGCCGGCACGCCGAGCCACCCGATGAGCGGCAGCGCGCCGGGATCGCCGGCGGGCAGCACGAGAGGCGCGGTCAACAGGCTCAGCAGGAACACCGGCACGACGGTCACCGCGGGCAGACCGCGCCCGCGCACGAGGAAGAGGTACCAGAGCGCCGGTACGAAGAGCGTGAGATCGATCGAGACCGCGGTCGGGACCACGGTACCGGCGCGAGGGCTGGCCAGGGCGAACACGCACACGGTGTAGACGGCCAGCGCGGCGAGCCCGAAGTACAACTCGGGCCGGCGGCGAGCGAGAATTCCGGTCATGGTGCCTCACGGTGCTCGACGGTTCGGGCCCGGCGCACCGGGCAACCGTGTCGGCTATACCCCATCCGCCGCCTCACGAGCCTGCTCGACTACGTCACTTGATGCTCTTGACGAAGTCGAGGAACTCCGAGCGGGCCGACTGCACGATCGCCGCGGCGCCGAACAGCTGGATGAAGAAATTGCCCTTCGGCGTCTCCACCACGGCGGCATCGAGCGCCTGGCCGGCCGTCGCGGCCTCCCGGCCGGGTCCCATTCCCATGCCACGGCCATAGCTGCCCGCCAACTCCACGAGCGTGGTCGGGAACGAGGCGTCCTCGAGCGTAGAGACGGCCGGCGTCACCGGCTCGCCATCGACCGACGTGAACTGGCTGGACCAGCGGTCGATGTTCGCCTGCACGGTGCCGCCCTGCCCCTCGCCGAAGTAGTAGACGACGACGTCGGCCGAGTCGGCGCTCCCGGAGCTGCGGACAGTGAACTCGGCAAGCCGCATCTCGTTGCTCGGCGTGCGGGCCTGCCAGCTGGCAGGCACATTGGCCGCGTAGTCGAGCAGGGTCACGGCGTGGGACGCGCCGCCCGAACAGGCGGCGAGGCCGGTGAGCGCGAAGGCGGCCGCGATCGCGGCCCGTTTATCGGTTCTCATGCGTTCGGTCCCTCGAATACGGGTTCGGGTTCGGGTTCGGACTTCCGTCGGGCAAGACGAACTTGCAGCGCGAGCGCCGCCGCGGCCAGAAGCGCGAGGCCGGTGTCGCCGAGCAGGAGCGGGACCGGTTCATCCAGCCGGATGCCGCGCGCGAGCAGGCCGGCGGCCGCGAGCGGGCCGAGCGCCGCGGCCAGCACGATGGACGGGCCGCCGGGCCCGGGCCGGAGCGCTACGACGAACAGGATCAGGGCCAGGATCCCCACGAACACCGCGAACATGAGCCAGAGCGCCGGCACCACGAGCTGGAGCTCGGCGGTCGTGGACTCCAGCATGGCGACGATCGAGCCGTATCCCGTCGCGTGCAGGACAGCGGTCGCGAAAAACGCGAGTCCCGCGATGAACGTCAGAAACGAGCCGAATCTGCGCATCCCCGGCCTCGCGGTTCAGCCGGTCGCGGCCGGACCGCCGGCCGCCGTCTCTCCAGCGGGTCCATCCTTCCGCGACTGCAACTCCTGCTCCTTCTCCCGGATCCGGCGCTCGACTTGCGCGATCTCCTCGCACAGCGTCTCGAACTCCGGGATCGTGCGACCCTCGCCCCGAAGCGCCCAGACCTTGCGGCCGATCTCCCGGAAGAGGTGATCGCGCCGGCCCTCGAGGCCACGGATGTCCAACTTGATATTCGCGGTCTGTGCGACGTCGGCCGCACCCGCTTTCGCGCGAGTCATCAGCTCGCGAACCCGGTCCCATGCGCCCATCGGGTCTCCTTTCGTGCTGAGCCCGCGCCGCGCGCCGGCCCCTGTGGCACCCTACGGTAGCCAGCCGGTCGCGTTTCGGCCATGGCACGGACTCCTCGCCACAGATGCGCCGGGAGCCGGCGGCCGACCGGCCACCGGCTCCCGTTCCGGAATGGACCCGGCCGCGTCGCCTAGTCCATGGTCATCCACGTGTCGTCCACGACCGACACGTTCTTCGTGTACTCCTTGCCGTTCACCGTGAGCGTGACCTTGTACAGTCCCGCTCCCGCCCGCATGGAAACGGTGCGCGGTCCCTGTTGGCCACCACCACCACCGAAACCACCACGGCCACCGCCGCGGCACACGCCGCCGCCGCCGCCGCCCCCGAACGCCGCGAAGCCCTGTGACGGATCCACTTCGCGCGGATCGCTGCACAGGTCCCACTGCATGCGGTGCAGGCCGGCCGTACCCGTGACCTCCATGGTGCGGAACAGCTGGCCCGTGGCCAGATCCGTGATCGTCAGCTTGACGTCCGACGCGGGGCTCTTCAGGTAGTAGGCGAGGGCGGTGCCCTCCGGAGCGTTCGTCCCCTGCCAGACCTTGTTGCCCGGCACCTCGCGACGTTCCCGGATGTCCTGCTTCCAGAGCACCGCCTCGCGCGGCTGCATCAGGGCCGCGTCCTCCGCCATCGTCTCCTGCGTCAGCTGCTGGAGCGCAGTCACGTCGTCCATGATCCAGACGCTCCGACCGTGCGTGGCGAGCACGAGGTCGTTGTCACGCGGGTGAAGGATGACGTCGTCGATCCGGACCACGGGAAGACCGGTCATGAACGGCTTCCACGTCTTGCCCGCATCGAGCGAGGTGAAGAAGCCGAACTCCGTGCCGACGTAGAGCAGGTCCTTGTTCTTCGGGTCCTGCCGGATCGTATTGACGTTGCCCATGGCGGGCAGGTTGTTCACGATGGACGTCCAGGTCGCGCCATAATCATGCGTGACGTAGACGTACGGCTTCAGGTCGTCGCTCTTGTGGCCGTCGAGCGAGGCCCAGGCGGTGGCCGGGTCGAAGTACGAGGCCTCGACGCGCGACACGTAGTACTCGCGTGCGCCGCCACCGGGCAGGTTCTTCGCCACCTCGGTCCAGGTCGTGCCTCCGTCCTTGCTGACCTGGATCAGACCGTCATCGGTGCCGACCCACAGGATGCCGGGCACGATGGTTGATTCGGAGATCGAGATGATGGTGCCCCATGACACGATGCCGTCGTTGCGTGCGATGATGCACGCGCCGACGTGGGCCCGGCCGCAGGTGGGCAGGTCGAGCTTCATGCCGAGGATCGAGCGCGTCTCGCGATCGATGTTCCGCGTCAGGTCCTTCGTCATGGTCCAGGTGTTGCCCCGGTCCAGTGACGTGAACAGCCGGTTGCCGCCGTAGTAGATCTTGCTCGGGTTGTGCGGCGAGAGCAGCATGGGCGAGTTCCAGTTGAAGCGGAACTCGGTGCCCGAATCCGGCGGCGGTTGCACGTTGGACGGGACGTTGACGCCGCCGCGGCCGCCGCCACCGCCACCCCGGCCACTGCGGGGCGCGCGCGGCCGGATGCTCTGCGAAGCCCCCTCCTTGAGGTCCACCCGGCTGATGCTGCCGTCCTGCGACTCGCTGTAGATGACGGTCCAGTCGGTCGGGTCGATCTGGCTGTAGAAGCCGTCGCCGCCGCCGACGCGGTACCAGTCCGTGGCGACGCTGTTGCCGCTGCGGACCGAGCTGGGACCGCACCAGCTGCCGTTGTCCTGGAGTCCGGCGCAGACCCAGTACGGCCGGCGCATGTCGACGGACACGAAGTAGGGCTGGCCAACCGCCCAGAGGCGGACCGACTCCCAGTGGGCGCCGCCGTCCCAGGACACGTCGAGCGAACCGTCGTTGCCGTACATCACGTGCTGGCTGTTGGTCGGATCGATCCAGATCGCGTGGTTGTCCACGTGACCCATGTTGTTCTGGACCGTCTCGAACGTCTTGCCCCCGTCCACGCTCTTGGAGGCGTTGAGGCCACCCGTGTAGACGACCCGCTCATCATTGGGGTCCACCCGGATCTGGCTGAAGTACATCGGACGGTTGTTCTGGTTGTTCAGAAACTCCCACGTCACGCCGTCATCGAGCGAGCGCCACAGGCCGGTCACCTGCGAATCGGGCGGCGCCTGCTGGCCCCGGCCCCCCCCGCCACCACCACCGCCACGACCGGCGGTGGGCTGTTCCTGGACCGGCTCCTTGTCGGGTGCGACCTCGATCTGCGCGAAGATCACGTTCGGGTTGCTGCGCGAGATCGCGAGCGCGATCCGGCCCATGGTGCCGCGGGGCAGGCCGCTGCCGGTGACGTGCGTCCAGTGCTCGCCGCCATCCGTGCTCTTCCAGATCCCGGTGTTGGGCCCGCCGCTCGCATAGCCGAAGACCGTGCGCCGATGCGTGTACATCGCAGCCCACAGCTCGTTCGGATTCCGCGGATTGACCACGATGTCCGTGGCGCCCGTGTTCTCGTCCGTGTAGAGCACCTTGTTCCAGGTGCGGCCGCCATCCGTCGTCTTGAAAACGCCGCGCTCGGGGTTGGGCCCGAACAGATGGCCGGCGGCCGCGACCCATACGACGTCCGGGTTGGTCGGGTGCACGACGACGCGCGCGATGCTCTGCGTCCCACGCAGGCCGATCTGCGTGAAGGTCTTGCCCGCGTCCGTGCTCTTGTACATCCCATTGCCGAAGGACGAGCTCTGGCGATTGTTCGCCTCGCCCGTGCCGATGTACAGGACGTCCGGGTTCGAAGGCGCGATCGCGATGTCACCGATCGAGTGCGTGCTGTGCGTGTCGAAGATCGGCTCGAACGTGGTGCCGTTGTTCACCGTCTTCCAGAGGCCGCCCGTCGCGAAGCCGATGTAAAAGATCGACGGGTTGCTTTCGACCCCCTCGATGTCATCGACCCGACCTCCCTGCCCGACCGGCCCGATCGAGCGCCACTGGAATCCGCCGAGCAGCGGGTCGGTCGTCTGGTTGATGGGGGGCGGTTGCTCTTCCTGCGGGCTCTGTTGCCCGCCCTGTGCCAGCGCGGAGGCCGGGACCAGGGTCAGGGCGACGAGTGCCGGCAGGAACCGGGAGAGATGCGACGTCGCGGGCATGTAGTGGCTCCTGTTCCGTGGGTGCCCGGGCGCCGACCGCTTGCGCACGGCCTGCGCCACGTCAAAAGGCCGGCGGGGGCCCGCCGGTTCCGACCATCAATGACGTTCGTGCCGCCGAAATCGTTGGCTTCGGGATCGTCAGGCGAGCCGAGGCGGGGCCCCGGAAGACCGGCCCCGCCGCACCGTGAAAGCCGCGACGGGGCCGGGGTCAGGCTGAGCCGGACCGCGCCGTCAGCAGCGCGCCAGGCTCACGGGACAGACCTCCGGATGCGGCGCCGGGGCGCTGCCCGGATTCGAGCCACCGAAGGTATAGAGCGGGAGCCCCAGGATCTCGAGCTCCGAAGAAGGAACCGGCAGGCTGAGCGGCGACAGCTCCTGGAGCGCGCCCCAGCCGCGGGCATTGAACCAGGAGACGGAGCCCTCGATCCCCGCCATCTCCACGTTGAACTCGTAGCGAAGCGCGTCCCACAGGCTGCCGCAGCCGCCGTTCAGCTTGCGTGGCACGCAGGCCGCGTTGTCCGGTGGCCCGTCCACGGTCACGGGCTCGAGCTGCCCGTTGTTGATCCGGGTCACGTTGATGAGGGGAACGGCTTCCGCCGCGCGGCCCAGGCGGATCAGCGCCTCCGCCTTCAGCAGCCGCATCTCGTCCACGGTCATGGTCGGCTGCGGCCCCGTGTAGTACGACTCGTAGGCGCCGCTCCGGTTGTAGAAGTAGTAGGACCACCGGTACGTCCCGCGGCTCGCCACCCACACCGTGTTCTTGTTGTAGCCGAAGTACAGCCCGGCCGCGCTCTGCGTCGAGCCCCGGATCCGGCGGTCGGGCGTGAACACCTGGAACGGCTGCTTGTCCTCCGGTGTCGTCGCGACCCACGCCTGGAACGCGCCCGACGTGTCGGCCGGACCCACCACCCACTGGGACGGGCGGATGTGGTCGCTCGGCTTCGAGGTGGTCCGGATCCGGGCGAGGAGGCGGCGGTAGTTGCTCTCGAACACGTCCAGGACCCCGATCGGTGCCAGATCCACCTGGATCGAGTTGCTGGTCCGGTCGAGCACTTCGTTCCAGTCCACGGCCGCGCGTTCGGCCGGCGTCCTCGGCGTGTAGGCCATGAACCGGGCCGCGAACGAGTTCGCCAGGCGGACCAGGTCGTTGTTGTCCATGTCGATGCCGTTGACCCAGTCGGCCGAGCCCGGAATCGTGAAGCTGTTGGACTGCGCGATCGCGATCGACTCATCGAGCAGCCCGATCGCCGCGTCCCGGACCGCATTGTAGTCCGAGAAGCCCTGCGGGTCGAGCGACTCGAGGTCGGCATCATCGCGCACGATCAGGGCCTTGTCGTACCACATCCCCAGATACCCGTGTGCCACGCCCTCCATCATCTTGGCGAACGCCAGTGCGCGCTCCTGCCGCGTCCCGCTCGGGTTCCCCTCGTCGAGGTCCACGAGCGCGAGTGCGTTGATCGCGTCGTTCACCGACGAGATCATGCGGTACATGTCGTTCCACGGGTTCTCGTTGACCCCGTTCCGCGTGTTGAGCACGCTGTTGTTGTACGCCGAGCGCGGCACCGTCGAGATGTCGTGCACGCCGTAGTCGAAGAAGCCTCCGGTGATCTCGTCCGCGACCGCGGCGAGAGCCATGTTCGGGTACTCGTACTGGGCCCGCATGAACCAGGTCCGGAACGACGAGGCGACGAGCGACTCGATGTCGTCCGGCCGGCTCAGGACGCGGTCCCGGTCCGGGTTGTTGGGGTTGGTCACGGCGAGGTCCTGGCAACCCGCGGTGACCAGAGTCAGGGCCGCGATGGCGGCAAATATCCTTCGCATGCTGTTCCTCCGGGTTGCGGGCATCAGAACTCGATCTCCACGATCGCCGTGATGGTGCGGAACGGCGGATAGACGAAGTCATCCATCCGCAGCAGCGGCGAGCCGACCTCCGGGTCGTAGCCGCTGTAGCCGGTGAACGTCAACAGGTTGCGGCCCACCAGGCCGATCCGGAGCGCGTCCACGCCGCTGGCCGCGAGGAACGGAATCTTCGCTGTGGGCACCGTGTAGCGAATTGACAGCTCACGAAGCTTGAGGAAGCTCGCGTCCTCGACGAACCAGTCGTTGATCAGGTTCGCCGCGTAGAACGTGGTGTAGTAATCGGTCGTCTTCTTCAGCTCGTCCGGCTTGCCCGCCTGGTCCGTATCCGAGCTGCGGAAGTACTGGTACATGCGCTGCTTCGTGCGGTTGTACACGTTACCGCCGATCTGCGCGTCGAGCAGGCCGTACAGGGAGAACGCCTTCCACTGCAGATTGCTGTTGAGGCCGATGTGGAAGTCCGGGTTGCTGTCGCCGATGCGCGCGACGGTCGGCGTCTGGGTGCTGTCCGTGAACAGGATCGGCATGCCCCACTCGTACGTCGTGTTGCCGTACGTCGTCGACGTATTCCAGGCCGCGTTCCGGTAGTTGCCGCCGGCGCCGACCCAGACCAGCACGCCGTCGTCGTTGGTCTGGAACTCGGCGGCTGGCGCATCGGACGGGAGGTCGGCCGTGCTGCGCATGAACTTGTAGCCGTACATCACGCCCAGGCTCTCACCGGCGCAGCGATAGCTCAGGTTGGCCGTGCCCGTGCGGAAGCAGGGCCGGTCGAACGCGGTGATCTTGTGCCGCGAGCGGTCACCGATCAGGCCCACCGAGAGCCGCGTGGCCTCGGTGCTGATCAGCTGCGCGTCGATCGTGGCCTCCCACGTGTTGCCCTCGACCGTGCCCGCGTTCTGCCACTGCGAGCTGAACCCGTACGCGGCCGTGAGCGGGATGGCGATGAGCTGGTCCGTGGTCTTCACGCGAGCGTAGTTGAGCTGGATGGAGACCTTGTCGAGTAGCAGCGCGTCAATGCCGATTTCCTGCTCGCGCGCCAGCTCCGGCTTGAGGTCCCGGTTGCCGAGCGTGCTCTTGACGACCGTGCCGCCGGCGGTGAACGAGTAGGTCTCGTACTGGTCGGCGAAGGACGGCCGGCCGCCGGCCGTGCCGATCGAATAGCGGAGCTTGAACTCGCCGACGCTCTGCCAGGGCCACCAGTCTTCCTCCGTCATGCGCCAGGCGATGCTGCCGCGGCCGTAGGTGTGCCAGCGCTGGTCGGGGCCGAACAGCGAGCTGCCGTCCCGGCGCACGAGGCCGTTGAGTATGTACTTGCCGCGGTAGTCGAGATCCGTCGTCACGAAGTACGCGTTGGAGCGGATCTCCTGCGAACTCTCACTGACCTGCTGCTCCGTCCCCGCGCTGAGGTCGGGGACGCCCTCGACCGACAGGTTGGCCGCGTCGGCCTCGAAGAACTCGTAGGTTTCACGTTCGGTGAGAACGCGCGCCGTGAGGCGCGTGGTCAGGTCGCCGATGCTGCCCAGCAGGTTGGCGCTGACCGCACCGTTCAGCGCGGTCGTCGTGCCGCTACCCCGCGAGAGGTAGCCGGCCGCGTAGGAAGCGACGTCCGTCTTCTTGCCGCGCGGCCACTCGAACTTCTGGAGCCGGTTCGACTGGTCGTAGCTGAGTGTGCCGTTGACGCTGAAGAAATTGATCGGCGTCCAGCGCAGCTCGACGTTGCCCAGAGTCCGGACGCGGTCCTCGGTGTCCTTGCGGACGACGATGTTGTAGAGCGGGTTGATCGTCACCCCCTCCGGATCCGGCTGGTAGATGTACTTCGTGCCGTCCGGGTCCGGCAGCAGCAGGTTGGCGTCGGGCGCCTGCTGGACCAGGTCGAAGAACGCGTCACCGTCCAGGTTCTCCCGGTTCGAGCGCGAGTGGAATCCGCTGATCGAGAGGGTCAGCTCGTCGCGCAGCCGGTGATCGAGGTTGAGACGTAGGTCCTGCAGCTTGTAGGCACCGGCGCCCAGCAGCACGCCGTCCGTCCGGTTGTTGCCGTAGGAGGCGAAGAAGTTGGTCGCGGCCGTGTTCTGCGCGACGGACACCGAGTTGACCCAGAAGGTGCCCGGATCGAAGAACTGGTCCACGTGGTTGTAGGTCGGGTCCTTGTAGGGCACGTCGAGGAAGCGCGTCTCCGCCGGGCGCTCGACCCGGTTGTCGCGCGGTACGACGGCGCCGGTCGCATCCACGTAGTCGCCCGCCGAATTGGTCAGGTAGTAGTGGTGCGTGGCGAGGCCGATCGCGCGGCCGAGCGAGTTGTTGCCGAACTCGGAGCGGACACGGATCCGGGTCTGCCCGTCGGCCAGGCCGCTGCCGCGCTTGGTCCGGATCTGGACGACGCCGTTGGCGGCGCGCGAGCCGTAGAGCGATGCGGCGGCCGCGCCCTTCACGATCTCGATGCTCTCGATGTCGAGCGCGTCGAGGTCGGCGCTGGAGCGGCCGAACGTGCTGGCCAGGATCACACCGTCCACCACGAAAAGCGGCGCCGTCGACTTGTTGATGCTGGTCGGCGTACGCAGCAGGATGTTGACGCCGGAGCCGGGCTGGCCGGGCGTGATGATCGAGGCGCCGGCGACTTTGCCCTGAATCGAAGCGATCGCGTTGTTGGTCGGGACCTCGAGCTGGTCGGTCGAGATGCGCGCCACCGTGAAGGGCACGCGCCGGGCTGATGTGGCCGAAGTCACGCCGGTCACGATCACGGCGTCGAGCGGCAGGGCCGTGATGCGCATGGCGAGGTTGACCTCGACCGTGCCGTCCGCGGGTACGCGCACGTTCTCGGCGCGGGCGTCGGCGTAGCCGATCAGCTTCGCCTCGACCGCGTAGATGCCGGGCGGAACGTTGTTGATCAGGAAGCGGCCGTTGCCGTCGGTCAGCGATCCGATCGTGGTGCCCACGAGATAGACCTGCACGGACGCGAGCGGCTGACCGGTCTGCTCCTCGGTGACGCGGCCCGTGATGGTGGCGGCACGCGTATCGAACAAGGAGCCGATCCGGCTGCCAAGCCGGCTCAGCCAGGACGATTCGGTCGTCATGGTCGTCTCGACTTCCGGCACCGCGAGGGTGAGGGAAGGCGCGACCGAGGCCACCGCAACCGGTTCCGGCGCCGGCACAGGTACCGGCTCTCGTTCGACGAGCACCTGGCTGGAGAGCTCTTCGTAGCGGAACCCGGTCCCTTCGAGCAGCCGATCGAGGGCCTCGCCCACCGTGCTGGCGCCACACGCGCACGTCACGCGGAATCCGCCGGGGAGCAGGCTGGGGCTGTACGCGAGCGGCACGCCGGAGCGCGTCTGCAGCTCACGCAACGCGTCGTTCAGGAGCGCGCTTTCGACGTGCAGCCGGGCCGGTTGCTCGAGCAACGTACTGCTCTCGCTCCGTGCCGCGTGCTGCGTCGAAGCGGGTGCCTGGCGCCCCTGCACGCTGCCTGCGGCCAGGAGCGTCAGCAGGACCGCCGTGATCGATCGCACTATTCGCATCATCACCTCGCGGATCTCGGGTTCTGAAACGGGCCCCCGGGCCATCGGCTCAAGGGCGGATCTCCACCGTGTCGCCCCGCTGACTGCACCGTACGTCGAGCGCGCGACACACGGTATAGAGGACGGAGTCGAGTGGTTGGTCGTGGAAGATCGCGGTGATCGTTCGCGTCCGGATCGTGGTGTCGGGGAATACGATCCGGACGCCGTACCGTCGTTCGATATCGTGCGCGGCCTGGCCGATCCCCGTCTCCTGGAAGACGAGCACGCCCTGGATCCAGGCGGTCAGGCCGGATACGTCGGCATTGACTTCCGCCGTGGGCGGCTCGCCGAAGCTGCCGCGCAGAACGCGTCCGGCGCCGACCACCACCTGTTCGCCCCCGCCGTCGAGCTCGACCCGACCCTCGACGACGCCGAGCTTCACGCTGTCACCGCGCGCATCGAGCACGAAGCGCGTGCCCAGCACGCGGGCATCGCCCGCCCGCGTGTGGACGACGAAGGGGTGCATGGGATCGCTGCGGATGGCGAAGAAGGCGCGCCCTTCGAGCCAGACTTCGCGATCGTTCTCGGGAGCGGTGCGCAAGTGCGATCCGGGCGCGAGCAGGACGAGGCTGCCGTCGCGCAGCCGCAGGTCGGTCGGATCGGCCGCCGTGGCGATCGGTGCGGGCACGGTCACCGGCGGCGGCGGTGGCGGCGCGGGCCGGTCCCAGAGGAGGACGGCGACGATGCCGGCGGCCGCCGTGAGCGCGGCCGCGACGGCACCGTTCCAACGGCGGCGTGGCCGGCGGATGCGGCGGCGCAGCGAATGCCAGGCCGCATCGGTGTCCACCGGCTCGAGTGGCCGGCTCCACGCGCGGCGGAGCAGGTCGAGCAGGCGGCGATGTCGCGGATGCGACGCGCCCCATGCAGCGACCAGGAGGTCGTCCTGCTCGCTGCTCTCTCCGGAGAAGTGCCGGCCCAGACGGCGCCAGCCGGGTGAACGACTCATTGCCTGGAATACAAGCGAAACGGACGGAACCCCCAAGTGGCGGGGGACGAAGCGGCCGGATCCGGGGGCGCGCTCAGTCCAGGAAGGGGTGGAGCGCCTCGCGCAGCAGCTTCAGCGCGCGGCCCATGTGGTTCTCGACCGTCTTGGTCGACAGGCCGAGGGTCGCGGCGATCTCGGCATAGGTCAGCTGGCCATCGCGGCTGAGCGTGAAGACCTCGCGGCAACGGGGCGGCAGATTGCCGACGGCCGCGGCCAGCGCGGCGGCCAGTTCGTCGGTCGCCGCGTGGTCGGGACTGGCGGCGGCGCGGCGCGGCCGGTTCCGGAGCCAGTCGCGAAGCCGGCGGTCGAGACGCTGGCGCTTGCCGTGATTGGTGATGGCGTTGCGGGCGCAGCGGAAGACGTAGGCGCGGATAGGCCGCTCGGGATCGAGGGTCCGGCGCCGGCGCCAGATTCCGACGAACACGTCCTGGACCAGTTCTTCCGCGATGGCGCGCGCACCGATCCGGTGCGTCACGTAGCGGAGCACGGGCGGGTACAGCGAGCGGAACAGGAACTCGAACGCCGCGACGTCGCTGGCGCGGATGCCGGCGACCACGCGTTGCGGGTCCGGCTCCGCCTCCCGGAGAAGCTGCGGCCGGAACCGGGCGGTCTGTTTTTCCGGCGCTCGGCCGGGCTCCACCATCCGGTCCCCGTTCTCACCCTTGTGGACTCGATCGTACCAAGATATCGACCGGCGCGAGCGTCTGACATGGGCGCCTGCCCCGGGGCTGTGGGGAGTTTCCGGACCGCACCGCACGGAGGCCGCCACGGCAGGCCTCGCCGGGCGCACAGCGAGCACGCGGCGCGGAAGCGCTCGTCTCGCGGCGAGTCCGCGGAACCGATCGCGCACGCTCCGGCTTCGACCATCAAACCGGTTCCGCTCCCATCGACACCCCGGAGGTTCCGCGTGACGAATGCCCGAGCGCGCGACGACGCCGACCGTACCCGGTATTCCGACCTGAAGGCGCTGTTCCTGAACTGCACGCTGAAGCGATCGCCGGAGCTCTCGCACACGCAGGGCCTGATCGACATCGCGGCGGGCATCATGCGTCGGAACGGTGTGTCGGTCGACCAGCTGCGGCCGGTGGACCACCAAATCGCGTACGGCGTCTGGCCGGACATGACCGCGCACGGCTGGGCCCGCGATGACTGGCCCGCCATCCTGGAGAAGGTCATGGCCGCCGACATCCTGGTGGTGACGACCCCGATCTGGCTGGGCGAGAAGTCCTCGGTCTGCACCAAGGTCATCGAGCGGCTGTACTCCGCGTCGCACCTGCTCAACGACGCGGGCCAGTACGCGTACTACGGGAGGGTCGGCGGCTGCCTGGTGACGGGCAACGAGGACGGCGCCAAGCACTGCGCCATGAACATCCTGTACTCGCTCCAGCACCTCGGTTACACGATCCCGCCCCAGGCGGACGCGGCCTGGCTGGGCGAAGCGGGCCCCGGACCCTCCTACCTGGATCCCGGCTCCGGCGGCCCGGAGAACGACTTCACCAACCGGAACACGACGTTCATGGCGTGGAACCTGATGCACGTGGCGCTCATGGTGCGCGATGCGGGCGGCATCCCGGCGCACGGCAACCAGCGGTCGGAATGGGACGCGGGCTGCCGTTTCGACTCCGTCAACCCGGAATACCGCTGACGCGATTGCGTCTCCGGACGGCGAGTTTCGCGAGGTCTTCGAACGCCGCGAGCATCTTCGTCATCTCCTCGCGGAACACCTCGTAGTCGTGCGCCTCGACCGGCTCGAACGCGGCCACGACCCGCCGGAAATGGTCGTCCATGGTGCGCGGGAATCGGCGCCGGCCCGCGGCGCTCAGCCGGATCCGGACCTTGCGGCGGTCGTCCGGATCGGACCGCCGGCGGATCCAGCCGTCGCGCTCGAGAACCTGCAGGATGCCGGTGAGCGTCGGCCGCGAGACGCCGAGCGCATCCGCGAGCCGCGCCGGCGTCCACCTCTCCTCCGCCTGGTGATAGAGGATCATGAGCGCGGAGAAGCGGACCTGTGACAGCTCGTACCGGCGGAAATGTCGATCGACCGCGTCGAGGCAGCGATTGGCGAAATCGACCATCGCGATGCCGGTGCGGACCGCGTCCTCCTCGAGGCCGGGATACCGATCGTGCAGCCCCGCGATGATGCCCGACAGGGCCGACTCCGTCAGGCGCGCGACATGGCGGCCGCCGCCGTGCTGCTCGGGTACCTTCATGGGAGTCGGAGATCGCGTGTAGCAGGTGCGCCGCCCGCCACGTAATTAGTAACCGAACGACCGTGTGGGCAGCCTACGGCGCGGTCCGCCGGTTTGTCAACCGGACCCGCGCCGGCGGGCCGTCCCGACTCACGGCGCCAGGCCGGTCAACCGGGCGCGCACGAGTCAGGGCACGTCGAGCTCGCCCCGGACCCCCGGCCGGTCCGCCGAGGCTTGCTTCACTCAGGACGTCGCATCGGGCCGAAACACGACGGCGCCGAGCGGAGGCAGCGTCACACTGAGGGACTGGTAGTGCCCGTGCGCGGCGACGGGCGTCGAGTCAACGCCGCCGAGGTTGCCCTGTCCACCGCCACCGTAGAGCGGTGCGTCGCTGTTCAGGCATTCCACCCAGCGGCCCTCGAACGGGACGCCGAGCCGGTAGTTGGCGCGGGGCACGGGCGTGAAGTTGAACACGCAGACGAGTGGCCGCTCGCGGGCGGCGTCCCAGCGCAGGAAGCTGAACACGCTGTTCGCGCTGTCGTTGCAATCGATCCATGCGAAGCCGTCGGCCTCGAAGTCGCGCTGGAAGAGCGCGGGCTCGCCGCGCAGGAACGTGTTGAGGTCCCGGACCCAGCGCTTCAGGCCGCGGTGGCGGTCATGCTCGAGCAGGTGCCAGTCGAGGCTGCGGTCGTGGCTCCATTCCTGCCACTGCCCGAACTCGCCGCCCATGAAGAGCAGCTTCTTGCCCGGGTGTGTCCACATCCAGCCGTACAGGGTGCGGAGGTTGGCGAACTTCTGCCACTCGTCACCGGGCATCTTGCCGATCATGGAGCCCTTGCCGTGCACGACTTCGTCATGGGAGAACGGCAGCACGAAGTTCTCGTGGAACGCGTACAGCAGGCCGAACGTCATGCGGTGGTGGTGGAACTTCCGGTGGATCGGGTCCTGCGCGATGTACTCGAGTGTGTCGTGCATCCAGCCCATGTTCCACTTCAGGCCGAACCCGAGTCCGCCGAGATACGTCGGTCGCGAGACCATGGGCCAGGAAGTGGACTCCTCGGCGATCGTCATGGCGCCCGGGTGGCTCTCATAGACGTCGATGTTGAAGCGTTTGATGAACTCTATCGCGTCGATGTTCTCGCGGCCGCCGAACCGGTTGGGCACCCACTCCCCCTCCTTCCGCGAGTAGTCGAGGTAGAGCATCGATGCGACGGCGTCGACGCGCAGTCCGTCGATGTGGAACACCTCGAGCCAGTACAGCGCGTTCGCGGCGAGGAAGTTGCGCACCTCGTTGCGGCCGTAGTTGAAGATGAACGTGTCCCAATCCTGGTGCAGGCCGAGCCGCGGATCGGCGTGCTCGAAGAGGTGCGTGCCGTCGAAGAAGCCGAGGCCGTGCTCGTCGCGCGGGAAATGTGCGGGCACCCAGTCGAGGATGACGCCGATCCCGTCCCGGTGCAGCGTGTCGACCAGGTGCATGAAGTCCTGGGGGGTGCCGAACCGGCTGGTCGGCGCGAAGTAGCCGACCGTCTGATAGCCCCAGGAGCCGTCGAAGGGGTGCTCCGTGATGGGCATGAGCTGGACGTGCGTGAAGCCCATCTCGTGGCAGTAAGCGGCCAGCTTCGGCGCCAGCTCGCGGTACGTCATCCAGCGGTCGCCATCCTCGGGGACGCGCATCCAGGAACCGAGGTGCACCTCGTAGGCAGAGATGGGCGCGTCCAGCGCCTGGCGCCGCTCGCGCGCCGCCATCCAGTCGCCGTCCTCCCAGTCGTGCCCGGAGAGGTCCCATACTCGAGACGCAGTGCTCGGCCGGATCTCGAACGAGACCGCGAACGGATCGGCCTTCTCGACGCGGTAGCCCTCGTAACGCGAGTGAATCGCGTACTTGTACAGCGCGCCCGGTCCGACCTCCGCTACGAAGCCCTCCCACACGCCGGATTCGCCGCGCGACGCCAGCGGGTGAACGGCGGCGTCCCAGCCGTTGAAGTCGCCGATCACGGAGACGGCCTCCGCGTTCGGAGCCCACACGGCGAAGCGCGTGCCCGTGCGCCCGTCGCGCTCGACGACGTGCGAGCCGAGCTTCTCCCAGAGCCGGCGATGATTGCCCTCGCCGAACAGGAACAGATCGTAGTCGGTGATCTCACGCCGGCCGGCGGCAGTCGTTGAGTCCGGAACCGGCGTCGCGACGGCGGCCGGCGGCGCGGGCGAAGCGTCTCCGTCACGGATCATGCCGGGGACCGGGTCGGGCCTCTCCTTCTTCCGCGCCATTGCCTTTACAGCCGGCTTGCGGGCGTTCTCCTTCTTCTCGTCACTCAATGCGTGCATCTCCCTTCGGTTCTTCGATTCGGGCACCGATGGCCCGGATCCCGTGCAGCGGGATGGGCAGCCAGTCGGGCCGGTTGTTCAGTTCGTAGCGCAGCTCGTAGAACGCCTTGTCCAGAAGGAAAGCGTCGAGCAACGCAGTGAGGTTCGCGTCGGTGCGAGGAAGGAACGGTGCGCCCGCGACGCCCTCGAGCCAGGCGCCGAGGAACGCGGCGGACACCCACGCCGACCACGCGCGCACGGCGGGCTCACGGATCCGCTCGAATTCCGGGCGTTGCTCGACAGTGTCGATGAACGCGGAGTTGGCGACGTAGTCGAAGGACTGGATCATTCCGGCCACGTCCTTGAGGGGCGATGCCTTGGCGCGGCGCTCGGCCAGCGTCCGCAGCGGCTCACCCTCGAAGTCGAGGAGGAGGAAATCGTCTTCCGTGCGCAGCACCTGCCCGAGGTGGTAGTCGCCGTGGCAGCGGATGCGGGCCGCGGTCGTCGTGATCGTGTCGAGCGCGGTGAAGCGGCCGACCAGCGCGGAGCCGAGGGACAGCACATCGTGCGCCGGTTCCACGACCGCGTGCGGCAACAGCCGCACCCGTTCGTTGAGAAGCTCGAGCACTTCATGCGCGTGTCGCACCATTCCGTCCGACAGTTCGCGCAGCCAGCCGGCGTCGATGGGCACGGGCGCGAACGCGGGATCGCGGCGTTCGCTGGCCAGGGCAACATGGAACCCGGCCGTCCGGCGCCCGAGCTGGCGCGCCGACGCGAGTGCCGCGGCAGCCGGTCCGGCGATGGCGGCGGGCGGCTCGAGCCGCGCGATCTCGATGCGCGACGCGTGCGGATCCGGCAGCACGTCGCCGCCGAGCCCGTCGGCGAGGCACGCCTCGTAGTAGTCCGCGAGCAGTTCCCGCATCCACGTCCACCCGTCGCCGCGGTTGGGCACGAACGCCTGCATCATCGCGAGCGCGGTGTCGGGTGCACCGTCGGCGTGGTGCTCGATGCCGCCCGTGACTGGAGCGAGACCGTCGAAGTCCGTCCGCTCGGTCAGGAACCGGGCGATCTCGAGGTCCGGGTTCGGCCCCGGTTCAATGCGGCGGAACACCTTGAAGATGAACGCGTCGTCGAGCACCACCGACGTGTTGCTCTGCTCCGCCGACAGGCGCCGCACGCTCTGCACGGCGCGGTCGAGCGCGCCCAGCGCGCGGGTCGAGAAGGCGTCGACCACGGCGCCGTTCGAGGTCCGGTAGCTGCGATCGTCGGCCATGGCGCCGTAGAGCGCCGTGCATGCGTTCCGGTCGGCGAGCGCGTCGTACAGCACGCCCTGCCCTTCCACCGTCCGGATCCGTGCCAGGATCGTCGCGGGCGCGTCCTCGATGACGCGGCGGGCGGAGTCGTCCTGGACGAGCCGGAGCGGCAGGACGTACGTCTCGGTCCCCTCGTCGGCGTAGCGTACCTCTACGAGGGCAAAGTAGAACGCGGCGCCCAGCTTGACCCAGTCGGCAAGGCGGGTCGCGACGACCTCGCGCGCCTTGCCCTGGAACCAGCGCTGCCGGACGAGGAACGGGCGGATCACGTCATCGACCAGCGTGAGCCGGTATTCCGCCGCGAAGAGCCGGTCGTACCCTTCCTCCAGCACGATCGTCCGCAGCGCGTCGAGCGCGCCGGCCCCACCGCCGACCCGGATGGGCTGCGTCTGGGGCTCCAGCTGGAACCAGTAGGACTCGTGGGGCCCGAGGGTCAGGAAGTAGGGCAGCTCGCCGATGGGCGGGAACTCCGTGTGCCCGATCATCTCGAGCGGCGTCCAGCCGTTGAAGGCGGAGAGGTCGAGTTCGGCCGGCTGCACGTAGCGCGACATGTTGGCCACGCACAGGATCACCTCGCCTCGCCAGCGCCGCAGGTACGCCAGGATCCGGCGGTTGCGCGGACTCAGGAACTCGATCGAGCCACGACCAAACGCCTTGTGCTGACGGCGCAGCGAGATGAGCCGCTTCATGAAATGCAGCAGTGAGGACCGATCGCGCTCCTGCGCCTCGACATTGAGCCCCTGGTAGCCGTAGACCGGGTCCATGATCACCGGGAGGTAGAGACGCGCCGGGTCGCAGCGCGAGAAGCCGGCGTTGCGGTCGGCCGTCCACTGCATGGGCGTGCGCACGCCGTCCCGGTCGCCGAGGAAGATGTTGTCGCCCATGCCGATCTCATCGCCGTAGTACAGCACGGGCGTGCCCGGCAGCGAGAAGAGCAGGCTGTTCAGCAGCTCGACGCGCCGCCGGCCGTTGTCGAGCAGGGGCGCGAGCCGGCGCCGGATGCCGACGTTCACCTTCATGCGCGGGTCGGCGGCGTACTCGCGGTACATGTAGTCGCGTTCCTCGTCGGTCACCATCTCGAGCGTCAGCTCGTCGTGGTTGCGCAGGAACAACGCCCACTGGCAGCTGTCGGGGATGTCCGGCGTGCGCTCCATGATATCCACGATCGGGTGCCGGTCCTCCAGCCGCTGCGCCATGAAGATTCGCGGCATGACCGGGAAGTGGAACGCCATGTGGCACTCGTCGCCATCCCCGAAATAGGGACGCACGTCGTCCGGCCACTGGTTGGCTTCGGCCAGCAGCATGCGGTCATCGTAGTGCGCGTCCACCTCCGCGCGCAGCTCCTTGATGACGTCGTGCGTCTCCGGCAGGTTCTCGTTGTTGGTGCCCTCGCGCTCGACGAGGTAGGGCACCGCGTCCAGACGAAGCCCGTCCACGCCCATGTCCAGCCAGTAGCGGAGCACGCGCTTCAGCGCGGTCCGCACGCGCGGGTTGTCGAAGTTGAGGTCCGGCTGGTGCGAGAAGAACCTGTGCCAGTAGTACGACCCGGCCGTGGCGTCCCACGACCAGTTGGAGGATTCGGTGTCCGTGAAGATGATCCGGGTCTCGGGGAACTTCGTGTCCGTGTCGCTCCATACGTAGAAATCGCGCCGCGAGGTGCCGGGGCGGGCGCGGCGCGCGGCCTGGAACCAGGCATGCTGGTCGGAGGTGTGGTTGATGACCAGCTCGGTGATCACGCGGATGCCGCGCCGGTGTGCTTCCCGCACGAATGCGCGGAAGTCGCGCAGCGTGCCGTAGCGCGAGTGGACGCCGCGGTAGTCGGAGATGTCGTAGCCGTCATCGCGAAGCGGCGATGGGTAGAAGGGCAGCAGCCAGATCGCGGTAATGCCGAGGTCCTCGAGGTAGTCCAGCTTGCGGATGAGGCCGCGGAAATCGCCGTAGCCGTCGTCGTCGCCATCGAAGAAGGCCTTGACGTGCAACTCGTAGATGATCGCGTCCTTGTACCAGAGAGATTCGCCGTTGAGTCCGCTCATCGTGGTCCGCTCACGTTCTCCGCGCCGCCGGCTCTAGAGGAAGTAGTCGAAATCACGCTCGGTCCGCACCCGACGACGCACGCGGAAGATCTGCGCGGGCGCCGCGGCGGGATCGAGGCGCACGTAGTTGCGCGCCCCATGCCAGAGGAAGCGGCCGTCGCCTACCAGGTCGTGGACCTGGTAGGAATCGCGTTGGTCGATGCCGAGCTCGTGGATGGGTACCTCCACGAACCCGTCCTGAACGTGGTGCGGGTCGAGGTTGACCGCCACCAGGATGATGTTCGAGAGGTCTTCGGTGGTCTTGCTGTAGAACAGGATCTCGTCGTTATCCGACGGATGGAAAAGCAACCGGTGATCGTAGGCCAGCGCCGGGTTCTCTCTCCGGATGCGGTTGATCCGGGCGATCCACTCGCGGATGTTGCCGGGCCGCTTCCATTCGCGGTGGCGGATCGCGTACTTCTCCGAGTCGTGGTACTCCTCACGCCCGGGCAGCGCCTGGTTCTCGCACAGCTCGTAGCCGCTGTAGATGCCGTAGGACGCGGCCAGCGTGGCCGCCAGCACGAGCCGGCTCTGGAAGGCGGCGCGATTCCCGAACTGCAGATACTCGGGCAGGATGTCGGGCGTGTTGGGCCAGAGGTTGGGCCGGAAGAAGTCGCGCACTCCCGTCCGCGTCAGCTCGGTCAGATACGCGGTGATCTCGGCGCGCGTGTTGCGCCAGGTGAAGTACGTGTAGCTCTGGTCGAAACCCAGCTTCGCCAGGGTATACATCACCTTGGGCCGGGTGAACGCTTCGGCCAGGAAGATCACGTCCGGGTGCTCCGCCTTGATCTCCCGGATCAGCCAGCCCCAGAACCGGAGCGGCTTGGTGTGCGGGTTGTCGACGCGGAAGATGCGCACGCCCCGCTCGATCCAGAAGCTCACGACACTCTTCAGCTCGCGCCACAGCTCACGCCAATCGTCGCAGTCAAAGTCGAGGGGGTAGATGTCCTCGTATTTCTTGGGCGGGTTCTCGGCGTACTTGATGGTGCCGTCGGGCCGGTGCCGGAACCACTCCGGATGCTCGCGCACCCAGGGGTGGTCGGGCGAACACTGGAACGCGAGGTCGAGCGCGATCTCGAGGCCGGCATCGACGGCTCGCGCGAGGAACCGGTCGAAGTCCTCGAGCGTGCCGAGCCCCGGGTGCACCGCCTTGTGGCCGCCCTCCGGACCGCCGATCGCCCACGGGCTGCCCGGGTCGCGTCCGCTGGCGCTGAGCGTGTTGTTCGGACCCTTGCGGTTGGTCCGGCCGATCGGATGGATGGGCGGCAGGTAGAGCACGTCGAAGCCCATGTCCGCGATCGCGGGCAGGCGCGACGACGCCTCGGCAAACGTCGCGCTACGCGACGGGTCGGGTCCCTCGGAGCGCGGAAACATCTCGTACCAGGCGCCGAAGCGTGCCCGTTCTCTCGCCACCTCGATCGTCTGCACGTGGTCGGCGTGCGTGATGCGCGGCCGCGCATCCCAACGTCGCATCTGCGCGAGCAGCTCGGAGCCGAGCGCACGCTCGACCCGACCGGCCTGCGGCGAGTCGCCGGCGAGATGCTCGGCGGCAGAACGCAGCGCGGCGCGGTCCGGCGGGACGGCCCGACCGGCCGCGGCGTCCACCATGGCGGAGCCCTCGAGCAGCTCGCTGGCGACGTCCTGGCCGGCCTCGAACTTCTTCTCGAGCGCATCGCGCCAGGTTGCGAAGTGGTCGATCCACGCGGAGACCGTGAAGTGGCAGGGCTCCTGGCTCTCGAGCGTGAACGCGGCCGTCCAGACGTCGTTCGGTGTGGGCCGCATGGGCACCTCCGCCCACGAATCCCGCGATGCCGGCCGCCAGCGCACGACGGCGGCCACCCGGTCGTGGCCATCGGCAAAGATGTCGGCGCTCACCTCGACCGTCTCGCCGACCGTGCGCTTTACCGAGAACTCGCCGTGCTCGACGCCGGGCCGCAGGTTGCGCACCCAGACGCGCCGCGCCATGGCATCGGCAAGGTCACCGGCCTCGCTGTCGCGCGTCACTTTCATCCCCGTTCTCCCGTCTTTCCGTTCGTGGTTCCGGTCCGCCGCGGCCGGGTCTTGCGGGGCACCGCCCGGAACAGCGCCACGCTCCGGCCACGCAGGGTGTAGGCCGCGCCGCTCCGCTCCGTCCGCGCGCGGGCGGGCGGCTGCTCGTCCCAGGTGTCGAGCAGCGGCTCCCAGCGAGTCGCGGGCAGACGCCTCGTCAATGTGAACGGCACATTGTCGTCGCCGGCATTGACGAGCAGCAGCAGCGGGTCACCCGGCATGCGGGCTCCGGTCTCATCGACCAGGTCGGTCGCGTCGGCGGCGAGGAGCACGCCCAGGCAGGCCTGACCCTCGTGCCAGTCGTCGTCTTTCATCTCGACGTCGTCGGGTCGCAGCCAGACAATGTCCCGGTCACCGGCTTCGCTGGCCGGGTTACCGTCGAAGAAGGTGCGTCGCCGGAACACCGGCTGCCGGCGACGGATCGCGATGACGTGGCGGACGAACGCGAGGAAACGGCGGCCGTCCTCGTCGAGATCCCAGTCGTACCAGGAGAGTTCGTTGTCCTGGCAGTAGGCGTTGTTGTTGCCCGACTGCGTGCGGCCCAGCTCGTCGCCGCCGGAGATCATGGGAACGCCCAGCGAGAACATGAGCGTGGCCGCGAAGTTGCGCTTCTGGCGGCGTCGCAGCGCGTTGACCGCGGCATCATTCGAGGGGCCCTCGACGCCGCAGTTCCAGCTGCGATTGTGCGCTTCGCCGTCCCGGTTCTCCTCGCCGTTCGCGTCGTTGTGCTTGTGATCGTAGCTCACCAGGTCCTGGAGCGTGAAGCCGTCGTGGCAGGTTACGAAGTTGATGCTGGCGGAGGGGCGGCGCCCGGTGTGCGCGTACAGGTCCGCGCTCCCGGCGATGCGCGTGGCGAACTCGCCGATGGAAATGGAGCGGTCGTGCCAGAAGCTGCGCACGGCGTCGCGATAGCGGCCGTTCCACTCCGTCCAGAGCACGGGGAACTCACCGACCTGGTAGCCGCCCTCGCCCAGGTCCCAGGGCTCGGCGATCAGCTTGACCTGCGAGATGACCGGGTCCTGGTAGATGATGTCGAAGAACGAGCCCAGCTTGTCGACCTCATACAGCTCGCGCGCGAGCGCGCTGGCCAGGTCGAAGCGGAAGCCGTCGACGTGCATCTCGACGATCCAGTAGCGCAGGCTGTCCATGATCATGCGCAGCACCTGCGGATGACGCATGTTCATGGTGTTGCCGGTGCCGGTGAAGTCCATGTACCAGCGTGGCCGGTCCGGCTGCGTGCGATAGTACGCGAGGTTGTCGATGCCGCGGAGCGAGAGCGTGGGCCCGAGGTGGTTGCCCTCCGCCGTGTGGTTGTAGACGACGTCGAGGATGACCTCGAGTCCGGCCGCGTGCAGCGCGCGCACCATCATCTTGAACTCGCGCGGCAGGTTCTCGCGGTTCTCCGGCGAGACGTAGCGGAAGTCGGGCGAGAAGAAGGAAAGCGTGTTGTAGCCCCAGTAGTTGACGAGCCCGTGCTTGACGAGGCGGCGATCATCGACGTGGTGGTGCACGGGCATCAGCTCGACCGCCGTGACGCCCAGCTCCTTCAGGTGCCGGATCACCGGCTCGCTCGCCAGGCCCGCGTACGTGCCGCGCAACTCCGGCAGCACGTCGGGATGGCGCCAGGTCATGCCCTTGACGTGCGCCTCGTAGATAATGGTCCGGCTCCAGGGCGTACGCGGCGGGCGGTCGTCGCCCCAGTCGTAGGTGTGCTCGATCACGCCCGACAGCGGCGCGAACGCCGCGTTGTCGCGCTCGTCGAAGGAGAGGTCTTCGTCGGGATCGCCCAGGCGGTAGCCGAACATGGCGTCGTCCCAGCGAGTCGGCCGGAGCACGGCCTTCGCATGCGGATCGACCAGCAGCTTGTTCGGGTTGAAGCGGTGACCCCGCTCGGGCGCGTACGGACCGTACACGCGGTAGCCGTACAGCTGCCCGGGTCGGACGTCGGGCAGGTAGGCGTGCCAGACGTGGTACGACCGCTCGGTGAGCGGGACGCGCCGGCTCTCCCGCTCCGCATTCACGGAATCGAACAGGCACAGCTCGACGCGCTCGGCGTTCTCCGAGAAGAGCGAGAAGTTGACGCCCATGCCATCCCAGGTCGCGCCCAGGGGGAAGGGCTTGCCGGGCCATTTTCTCATGCGGTTCCGTTGTCGGGAATGTGGACTTCGAGCCGGGGCTCGTCGACTTCGAGCCGTGCTGCCGGGCGGCGGCGGGGTGGGCACTTCGGCGGTCGCGTTTCTCTTGTCAAACGCTTCTTCTTTCCGGACCGCGACGTTGCGAGATGCGGGCCACGGGGAACACGATGCCGTGCGGTGTGAGCACGTGGTGCGCTCGGACCGTGTCCGGCGACGTCGGCGGCATCACGGTCCGCGTTCCAGACCCGGCGGCGGGCAAAGACATGCGAGGCGCGACCGAACGCCTCGCTGCGGGAACGGCTCGAAGGTATACCCCGCGCATGTGCGCAGGATCATTCGGTCAGGTTTTCCGCGCGATTCCGCGGATGGTGGGCCGGACCAGTGTCCAGGCCGTGCGCATACTCTCATGCCGCAACTCGACGATGTCGAAGTGCGCATCCTTAATGGCGCCGGCCGTGCGCCGGGTCAGGTGGCAGTTGCCCGACACGCGTTTCCAGAAGGGCTCGATCCGACGCTGCCACTTCAGCCGGTGCGGATGGTCGTCCGCCGCTACGTGCTCGATGAACAGGAACCGCCCGCCCGGCCGGAGTACGCGCCGGATCTCTTCCAGTGCCCGGTCCAGCCGCGGCACGGAACAGAGCACGAGCGTGGCGACGACGGCGTCGAATCCGTCTGCCGGGAAGGGTAGCCGCTCGAGCGACGCATCGACGACCTCCGTGTGCGCGGGCCGCTCGGAGCGCGCCCGCCGGTAGAGCCGCCGCCGCATGTGTCGGTCGGGCTCCGTGAGCACGAGCCGGGTCACCGTGCGCGGATAGTGGGGGATGTTCTTGCCGGTGCCGGCGCCGACCTCGAGCACATCACCGGCCAGATCCTCCAGCAACTCCGCCCGCCAGCCGCGGATCGAACCGGCCTCGCTCGACGCCGTGACGCGCTCATACAGCGCGGCCATCAGCCAGCCCATGCGCACCCCGATCGCCGCGACCGGCTCGCGGCCGCGCCTTCACGCGCCGAGGGCATCGCCGGAATGGTCCAGGGCGTACACCCGCACGAACTCGACACCGTCCTCATCCCTCCAGATGCCGAGAATGTAGTCCGCCCCGATCTGGCGCACGTCGAGAGTGCCCGGCAGCACGCACCGCGCCAGCAGCCGGCCATCGGGGGCGAGCACGAGGAAGCGGCGCTCCGAGTCGTAGGACGTGTGATACGTTTCGACCCAGATGTTTCCGTCGTCGTCGGCCAGGATTTTCGAGTAAGCGGGCATCACAGCGGGAACGGGCGTCCGCGCGTACTCGCGATCGAGCTGGCGCCGAACGTCGTCGCTCGGCGCCGACGCGAGAAGCAGGGCCCGGTCCCGCTCGAGCTCCGCATTGGTTACCGGGCGAGGCGGTGCCGCGACGCGCCAGACTCCGGCCAGCCGACCGGACGCATCGAGCACGCGGATCTCGAAGCCATCGCCGTTGCCGGCAAAGATCGAGTCTCCCGCCACGGCGACGCGCACGACTGCCGGAAACCGCGAGCCACGGTTGCACATCCGCTTCAGGTCCGGGCCGCAGGGCTCGATCAGGGACCGTGGCCCCGGGAGCTCGGCGATCGTGTCGACGGCTGAACCATCGTCGTCGTACGTGACCAGCAGCATGCGGAATTCGACAGCACCCGGAATATCGCCGATCGTGCGCGACGTCAGCGCGAGCCACCGTCCGGCCGCCACCCGCGCCACCGGCGGCGGTGCGGTGAACGGCCCCAGCTCGGGCGCCTGCCACGAGCGGACGGCGTCGAGGCCGGCGTCGTAAACGGTCAACCGGTAGGTCAGCGCATCCGCGGCCAGGAGGGAGTCGCCCGCGAGGTGCAGCAGCGTGCGGAGGTAACGGTACTCGCCGGGCCCCTCACCGGTGCCGCCGGTGCTGCGCCGGTGGCCGCCGTCCGGTGCGTACAGCCGGAGCTCGCCCGTGCCAGAGTTCGCGACCACTATGTCGCCGTTCGCCAGCCGCGCGACACCCGTGATGTTGTAGAACTTGTACACCACGTCGCCGTCCACAACGCCGATCTCGAGCGCCGGCGACTCCGATACCGTCCATGTCGGCAATGCGCCCGCCTCCGGATCCGACTCCGCAATGCGGATCCCGGCGCTGTCCCGGAATCTGGTCGGTGCGACGCGGTCCGCTCCGGGCCCGCACCCGCCGAGCGCTGCGAACGCGACACACAGCAGGATGAGGTTGCGTGTCATTCCTTCACGCCTTCGCCGGATCCGCGAGCGGAGCAGGACTGCCGAATGCTCCCCGCGCTCCGAGCCCGGCTTCATCCGCCCGTCATCTCGTAGCGCACGAGCCAGGGCACGTCGAGCTCATCGGTCAGGACGGCCCAGACCGTGGAGCCATCGCTCCAGCGCGGCATCACGTTGCGCGGGAGAGCGACCCGCCCCGAGGGATGTCCGACGGGATCGATCAACACCCACTCCAACGACGCGGCCCCATCATCCGGACGACGCAACCAGATCACGCCGTTGGTCCCGAGGTGCGCGCTGGAAAGAGGCACCAGGAACGCCGGCAGCTCGAGCGCGGCGCGCGCCTGCGCCTCGAGCACGTCGGCATCGACGCTGACCTCCCGGCTCGATTCCTCCGCCCATGGCCGGAGCAGGGATCCGACCACGTCCCCGGTCATCGCGCGAGGACGATAGTGGAGCACGGTCCGGTAGACGGTATCCCCGATCTCGCCGATGCGGGTCACGATGAACGAGCCACTACCCGGGTCTTCCGGCACGGGCATGTCGACGGTGAACGAGCCGTCATCGGTCGGGCGCAACCAGGAATCGAAGGACGGGATTTGCGGGAGCCACAGCCGCCGGCCTTCGACCTGGATCGAAGGACTCGAAAGCGAATGCGGCCGGACGCCCAGGGTGTCGACGGCGGCGCCCGTCGTGTCGAGCAGCAGGACGGGGATGTCGAACGAGCCGGTGGGTATCTCGCCCGGGGAAGACATGGAAACCACGATCATCGTGGAACTGATGATTCGCCGATCAGGCCGCAGCCGCATTCCCAGGAAGCTGACGCCCACACGCGGTATCGGCCCGAATCGTGGCGGGCTGAGCGACCATGTATTCAGCACTGCGCCGTCCCGGGTGAACAACGTGACCCGGCGGCCGTACTGATCGATGACCCAGAGCGTATCACCCAGCGCAGACCCATGCTCCCCGGACCACGAAGCTCGCCCGGCCCCCCGCCCGCGCCGCCGATGGTGCGAACTCGCGTCGCGCCATCGAACACGCGGACCTCGACGGCCTGCGTGTCGAGCACGTAGAGGAGACCGTCGCGATCCACCGCCATGTCGGCGATCGACGAAAACCCGACGTCGGGGTCGTCGACGCTGCCCAGGCGGAGCGTCTCGGTGGCCTCGAGCACGGGCAGCGAATCCGCGTCGTTCGGTCCGGGGCCGCCACCCGCCCCGCACGAGGCGACGAGGCCGGAGAGGAGCACAGCGCTCCAGCGGGTGGCACCTCTCATCCCGGCACCCGCCCCTTCCGCTGCAGCCACCAGCGCATACAGCGATGCGCGACGTCGACGGGCTCGCAGAACATGAGCGGACAGCCACCCACGATGGCCTCGATGCCGAGACGCTCACACTCAGCGACGGCCTCAACGGAAACACTGCCATTGCCGAAAGAGCGGTGGAACCAGACCCGCTTCACGCCCGCGTCCGCGCACTGCCGAACCACTGTGGCGGACGCGTCCGGGTGCGTCGCGATGACCGCGCCGTCGAGCGGGCCGGGCACGGCGGCGATGTCCGGGTAGCAGGTCACGCCCTCGACTTCCGTCGCGTTCGGGTTCACCGGGAACGCCTCGAAGCCTGCCTTCATCAGCTTCTTCAACACCGCGTTCGCGGCGACGTCGCCCTTGCGCGAGACACCGGCCACGGCGAAGCGCCGGCCCTCGAGGAAACCGGCGACCTGCCCGGGGACCTTCGACATGGTCAACTCCCTTCCCTGTCGCCGCGATGGATCGCCGCACGGCGGACGCACGGCTCGTCGAGGGTAGTGGCGATGACGCACGTACCGCTCGTGCGCGTCGGCCCGGCGCTCATGCCGGCCGGTACGCCTTCGGCGTGAGCTGCCGTTGCGTTCCGAGACAGGGGAGGCGGCTGCCGAGCCAGGCCTGCATGGTCGGCAGGTTCGCCCTCGGGATTACCACAGTGATCTCGGTCCGGATCCACCACGGCCGTGTGAGCACGAGCTGCAACTCGGCCATGTCCTCGTCCTCGATCCAGCGGTAGGCGCGAACGCGGGACCAGGGCAGGAAGCCGTACCGACGGAGCACGCCACCCTCGAACAGCACGGGCAGGCCCTGGCTCGCCTGCAGCACCGTCACCGAGAGGATGCCGATGGCACGAAGGTGGGAACCGCTCACCATCCCGGCAGCGGCACGGCGGCCGAAACGGCTGCAGGCCTTGCGATACAGGAAGAACCCGCTCGCAACGAACGCTACCGCGAACAACGTTGCGCCGACCAGCATGGGACCGCCTCGGCAGTCGTCCGGAAGGGACCGCACGAACCGACCCGAGCAATATCCGGTGTCGACCGCAACGTCGCAACAACGCGTCCGCCGGTGCAGCTCCGTCAGGCGGCGCCGTGCGCGGCCAGCAGCGCGTCAACCTCCTCGTAGCCGCAGGGATAGCCGGATCCTTCCACACTCGCGCCCGCATCGAGGAGGGCCCGGACGGAGTCCGGTGCACGTCGCTGCGTCCAGTACGAATCGACGCAGGCGCGCACGGCGAGGGACAGCGGCGTGCGATCCTTGCCGTCCTACCACGTTCACCCGCGCACCGCTGCGGATCAGCAGCTGGACGGTCTCGTGACGCGCACGCCACGCGGCCACGTGCAGCGCGGAGCTGTCCGGTGCGATGTCCCAGTACCCATCGCCGTCGCGGAACGGCGCGCGCACGTCCACTCCCAGCGCCAGCAACTGACGGATGCCCGCCGCGTTGCCCGTGCCCGCGAACGCGGCGAGCAGGTCGCCGCCCCGTCGCACGAGCCGGCTCACCAGGCCGGGCTCACGGGCGATCCGGCGTACGGCTTCCGCATCGTTCCGCGCGCAGGCCGCGATCAGCCGGTCCACGCCGTCCAGCGTACACGGACAGGCCTCGTCGCTCCAGCGAGTCGAGCACGTCGCCGCGTCCGCCGCGCGCGGCGATGGCCGCTGCGGTCGTGCCTGCCTTCGCGGTGGCCACCGACGGGTCGGCGCCATGGTCGAGCATGGCCTCGACGATCGCCCGCTCATTGTCGCGACGAAGCGCCTGGTGCAACGCGGTGAAGCCCCACCGGGTCATGCGATTCGGATCCGCGCCGCGCTCCAGCAGGAAGCGCACACCCTCGACATCGTGCCAGTCCGCCTTGCGGAGCAGCAGGGTAGCGAGGCTGTCGGCCGTCAGCCGCCCGCTCTCGACCAGCGCGCGCAATGCGTCGTTGTCGTGCGTCTCCGGCGCGTGGTAGACGACCTCGTCCTCGTTCACCTCCGCGCCCCGCTCGACCAGCAGGCGCGTCAGCGGGGCGTGGTGCGCGATGCCGGCCGCACCGTAGAGCACGCTCTCGTGTGCGGGCGTGGGGGAGTGCTGCATCTCGAAGAAGCCGGTGTTGGCGCTGGCGCCCGCATCGAGCATAGCGGTCGCCGCGTCGACGAAGCCCTCCGAACGCGCGGGATCGAGGCGGAGCCAGCGAGAGAAGCAGAGATGGGTGAGCGCGTCCCACAGGCGCGGGCCACCCTTCGCCACGACGTTGTGCGGATCGAGGCGGAGGAAGCGCCGCACCGAGTCGGCGTCGCCGAGAATGGCAGCGGTGTGGATGTCGGCCGTCGCGATGTCGGGATGCGCGGCAAGGATCGCCATGGCCCTTTCGAGCGGGCCATGGAGGACGGATGCTTCGAAGAAGGCGGCACGCGGATCACCACCGAGTGGATCGCTCATGGGTTGATCACGATTCCCTGCGCCGGGGGCCCGCGTCCCGCCCGCGTATCAGGCCGCCGTTTCGGGATCCTCCGCCGGGCGGCCGTTGCTCGCCGCCTTCGCTTCCGGTGCGGTCGGCCGGCGGCGCAAACCCTGCGAAGCATCGAGGATCCGGGCCACCCAGCCATCCATGTCGCCCATGACGCGGATCAGGTCGCTCCGCGACTCCGCCTTCTCCAGCTCCATGGCGAATTCGACCAGCACTTCGCGCACCGCACCCTGTTGGCCGGACGGCGCGGCCGTGCGGCTGCGACGGGTCGAGCGCGCCGTTCGCTTCCGCGGTGACGTCGTGCCCGTTTTCGCCGCATCCGAAGCCCCGGAGCGACGCGCGGAACCCGGCTGTCGCGAGGTCTTTCGTCCCATTTCGTTGCGCAGCACCGGCAACCGGAACTTCGCGTGGAACTGCTGAATCGTCAGGTCCTTCACGACCTCCGGCGCGATCTCCCGTGCCCGGTCGAAGAGTTCCTTGTTCTTGACGTTCGGGCTCGCTACCAGTGAATGGCGCACCATGTTCCTGACGCGCTCTACGGCGTCCATAGACAATACCTCCCTGTAGGCTTTCGATTACAACAAAGATGCGGCCTGTACTGGTTTCTGGCCAGTCCACACGGCCAGCCACAGGCCCGAGGCCCGAACGCGTGGAAGAGCGGTCAGGGGACGAGGGCGGCCCGCGCCCCGGTGCCGAGCGCGCGGCCCAATTCGTCGAACGCGAGCGCGAACCACGCGGTGAACTCGGCCGGCCGATCCGCCAGAGCCCGCTGGATGCGGTCCGGACCGCTCCAGCGCCACGCCGACACTTCCTCCGGGTCGGGATCCGGTTCCCCCTCATGGACCCCGAGGAATACGTGATCGAGCTCGTGCTCGATCATGCCGTTGTCCATGCGGGCGCGATACACGAACGAAAACAGCGGATCGAGCGCGCAGTCGAAACCCATCTCCTCGCGCAGCCGGCGGTGCGCCGCGTCCTCCACGGCCTCACCCGGACGCGGATGGCTGCAGCACGTGTTCGACCAGAGTCCGCCGGAATGGTACTTGTGCGTCGCGCGACGCTGCAGCAACCATTCCCCGGCGCTGTTGACGACGAACACGGAGAAGGCGCGGTGAAGCAGGCCCCGCTCGTGGGCGCTCGCTTTCTCCGCCAGGCCGATCGGCACGTCGTCGGGCGTCACCAGCACCACCTGTTCGGCCGGCATCATGCTTCACCTCCGATTGATTCCCGCGCACCATCGTCCTGCGGCAGCGGCACGACCAGGTCGTGGAGCAAAGCGCGCTCCGCCCCGGACAGGTCACCGTTCTCCAGCACGAACCGGCACACCTCCGCGTACAGGCGGGGAGGAAACTCCCAACGCGCATGCGGCAGCAACCGGGACAGCGCCATGAAGTCGGCGCGCACCTCGTCGCCCCGCTGGAACAGGCCGGGCAGGTAGTACCCGCTCATGAGGCGCAGGTACCGGATCCGGGCGGACTCCGGCGCGATCCCGACCGCACGATCCAGCAGACTCATGCCCCGCCGCACATGGTTGATCTTCGAGTGCGGCCAGAACGCGTGCTTGCCCATGAGCGTGCGGAACGCGCCGCGATACGCGAACGAGAGTGCGCTGTCCGACGGCGTCTCCGTCGGAAGCGAATCCAGTGACGCCAACCCTGCCTCCGCCGCCCACTTCTCGTGGACGCCTGCACGGTACAGCGCATCCAGTCGACGGAACGCCAGCGAGCGGTCTGCGGGTTCGCGCGCCAGGGCCTCGTCGATCGTGCGCAGCTCCGCCAGCAAGGAGTCGATCCCCAGCTCCGTGCGATCCGGCGGCACGGGCGCCTCCGGCTCCTGCGCCCGGAGCGGACCGGCCGCGGCCAGCACGAGCGCGGCCGCCAGTGACAACGAGACCATCAGGCGCGGCATGATCATGCCGACAGCCCGGAACGCGCATCGGCGCCCACCCGGTCCAGCACGACGCTTCCGCGCGCGGCTTCATCGCGGCGCTGCCAGACACGCGGATCGAGTAGCGCGCGCGACGCGAGGACCATTTTGCGCCGGCCCGACGTATGCGCGCGGCGCGTGAGGTTGTCGTAGCCGTTCACACGGATCTCGTCGTGGATGCCCTGGTACACCCGCGCGGCGACCACCACCGGACGGCGAAAGAAGCCGGGCAGCGAGGGCAGCGCATCGAGCGCGGAGGCATAGGCGTCGTCGGCATGGCGCATCAGCGCCTCGATCAGGATCGCCCAGCCCGCTACCGGCCTGCCCGTACTTCGCATCGTGTGCAGGTCGGCCACGGTCACGCCGTGCCGCGCCATCAGGTCGCGCGGCAGGTAGACACGCCCCCGGTCGAGGTCCTCGCCGACGTCGCGCAGGATGTTCGTCACCTGCATCGCGTGGCCGAGCAGGGACGCGCGGTCCAGCACCCGCGGCGCGTGCACGCCGAACAGGTGCGTGAGCCACACTCCGACCACGCCCGCCACCCGGTGCGTGTAGACACGCAGGTCGGCAAGCGAAGCGTACTCGCTCACACGCAGGTCCATGCGCATGCCCTCGACCAGCTCTTCCACCACCCGGAACGGCACACCCGACTCCGCCGCGTCCCGCATCACCCGGTCCAGCGAGGGCAAGCCACTGCCCTGCGCCTCCCACGCAGCGCGAGCGAGCGCAACCCATTCGTCGAGCCGACCGTTCAACGCATCCGCGTCCGCACCATCCGCCTCGTCCACCAGGTCGTCCGTGAAGCGGCAGAACGCGTACACGTCCGCGACGCGGCGGCGCTCCTGACGTGGAAACCAGAGCGAGGCGAACGAGAACGAGCGGGCGTGCCGGCCAAGCGAACGGTTCCAGCTCGCCTCGTCCGGCAACGTCATGATACTCCCACGCTCCGTCACGCGTGGCGCCGGCGGCGCCGGAATGGCCATCCGCGCCGAGCTCTCCACCGCCCGTCGCGCCGTTCGCCGCCATTCTTCCAGAAGCGCCGGAACCGGCGTCGCGCCGCCCGTCAGGGCCTCGAAGTCGCGCGCCAGCGCTGAGAGCTCGCCGTCCAGCCGGACCATGCAGCGCCGCGCGGGAGAGAGTGAGCCGTCCACGCCGGCGGTGTGCAGCAACGAGACGACCTCGTCGGGCTCGAGCTCGAAGCCGGAGACGTCGCACTCCGACAACGGCCACGTCCAGTGCCGGTTCCGGTAGTCCTGCAACGCCGGCTTGCCCGAGTCATGATCGGGACAGTAGTCGACCAGATCGTCCAGCATCTGATAGCAAACACCCAGTCGCCGGCCAAGATCGTGGAGTGCTTCCGCCGAAGCGTCACCGCGTACCGCCGCGCCCGCTGCCAGCGCGCAGCCCAGCAACTCGCCCGACTTCCCCGCGACAATCTCGTAGTACTGCGTTTCGGTCAGCCGCGACCCCGCGCTCCGCGCCTGCCGCACTTCCCCCGCAACGGTCCGCTCCACCGAGCGCGCGAACATGCGCACGAACGTACCGCTGCCCGTTGACGCAGCCAGACGGTACGCCGTCGTCAGCAGGTGATCGCCTCGCACCAGCGCCGCTTTCACGCCTCGTTCCACAACGTACGTCGGCTCGCCTCGTCGCTCTCCCGCATCATCCAGAATGTCATCGTGAACGAGCGATGCCTCGTGCGCGTATTGCACCGCCGCCACCGCGCGCCAGTACGACTCGTCCGCATCCCAGCCGCGGGCCGACTGCACCGCGTGAGAGAGCAGCGGACGGATCATCCGGCCGCGCGGCTCGATCACCGCCATGCCTTCCCGCTCCAATTCGCAACCAACCCGGTCGAAACCGGCCAGGACCGATGCCCGAGACCACTCCGCTCCCCTCACGCTGCACCTCCTCGCGCCTCGGCCACCCACGTCAACCATCCCGCTGCGCTCCGCCGCGAACGAAGGCCCACCATCACCACCCAGACCCCCAGCGACCCGACCGCCACCACTACCGCCACGCCCAGCCCCGCGAGCGCGTTCATGCCCAGCGGCAACGCAAGGTTCACCAGCCAGTAGCCCGCCAGCCACGACACCGGCAACGCATCGATCCAGCGATCCGCACGCAGCCACACCAGCGCCGTCATCAGAACGAGTCCCGTCACGTACCAGCCCGCCAGATTCAACCACGGCATCCCGTAGTACGGACCCGCCTCCGCCCAGAACCAGTACTTCGTCACCCAGCTCATCGCCGGGTCCAGACTCAGGTCCCAGCTCAGCAGCACCAGCGACGCCACCGCCGCCCGCCTCCAGCGGCCCGGCCCGCCCACCACCAGCCGCGAAACCCCGTACGACGCCACCGCCATGCAGAACCAGCTCAGCGGGATCACCACCGGCACCCGCCCCACCCACTGCGCACCCAGGGCCTCGCCATAGCGATACGCGCCGAACGGAATGCCGTACGTCGTCCCCAGAAGCTCCGAGAGCAGACTCGCTCCATACAGCGCGACGAACGCCGGTAGCCACGCTCGACCCACCCGCTTCGACAGGAACACCACCAGCACCACCCCCGCGAGCCACACCTGCCCCTGCGCGAACAGCCCGAACGACGCCGCGTAGAATCCCGCAGCCCACGGCGGCTGGCTCGCCAGCCACTCCGGATGCCGGCCGTACGTGCCATAGCCCAGCAGCGACACCGCCACGAACAAACCCAGCGCCCACAGCCCCAGCTGCTCGCCCCGAGTCATCCCGCTCTCTCTGTGTCCGTCACCCGTCATTGGTGCACCCCTTGTCGCGTTGGCCCGTTTGTCAATATAATACCTTAGATATTTCTTGGACAAGAGGCGAGGATGCGGAACCGGGCGGTCGTGATCGGGAGCGGGTTCGGCGGGCTGGCGGCGGCGGTGCGGCTGGTGGCGCGCGGGTACCGGGTGAAGGTGCTGGAGGCGCTGGATCAGCCGGGTGGCCGGGCGCGGGTGTTCCGGCAGGACGGGTTCACGTTCGATGCGGGCCCGACGGTGATCACGGCGCCGCACCTGCTGGACGAGCTGTTCTCACGCGTGGGACGGGAGGCGCGGGACTATTTCGACCTGGTGCCGGTGGACCCGTTCTACCGGATCGAGTTCGCCGACGGGAACCGGTTCGACTACGTGGGCGACGAGACGCGACTGTTGGCGGAGGTGGAGCGTCTGAGTCCGCGGGACGTGGACGGGTATCGTCGTCTGGCGGCGCACGCGGAGCGGATCTTCGAGGTCGGGTACGAGCGGTTGGCGGACCGGCCGTTCGACCGGCTGTCGGACATGCTTCGAGTGCTTCCGTCGATGGTGCAGCTGGAGAGTCATCGGACGGTGTGGGGTCTGGTATCGCGCTACATCCGGGACGAGCGGCTGCGGCAGGCGTTCACGTTCGAGCCGTTGCTGGTGGGTGGCAACCCGTTCCGGACGACGTCGATCTACCTGCTGATCCACTGGCTGGAGCGGAAGTGGGGCGTGCACTTCGCGCTGGGCGGGACGACGTCGATCGTGAACGGTCTGGCGCGCCTGCTGGGCGAACTCGGCGTCGAAATGAAGTACGGCGCGGAGGTGACGCGGATCGAGACGAGCGGCGGGCGGGTGACGGGCGTGATCACGCGGGATGGAGAGCGATACGCGGCCGACGTGGTGGTAAGCAACGCGGACCCGTCATGGGTCTACACGCGGCTGCTCGATGCGGGTTCGGATGACCGGGGCGTGTCGCGCGCGCGTCGGATGCGCCAGTCCATGAGCCTGTTCGTCGGGTATTTCGGCGTGCGCGGCACGTACCCGGAGCTCGCCCATCACACGATCGTGCTGGGACCTCGGTACCGCGAGCTGCTGAAGGACATCTTCGAGCGCCGCGTTCTGGCGGAGGACTTCTCGTTGTACCTGCATGCGCCCACACGCACGGACCCGTCGCTGGCGCCGCCGGGGCACGAGTCGTTCTACGTGTTGTCGCCGGTGCCGAACAACCGTTCGGGGATCGACTGGTCGCGGGAAGCGGAGCCGTATTTCGAGCGGATCCTGGAGTCTCTGGAGCGACGGCTGCTGCCGGGACTCCGGGAGCGGATCGTGACGCGTCGCACGCTGACGCCGGACGACTTCGAGCACTCGCTGCGCTCGGTGGATGGCGCGGCGTTCGGACCGGAGCCGGTGCTCACGCAGTCGGCGTGGTTCCGCTACCACAACCGCGCGCGAATCGGCGGGCTCTACTTCGTGGGGGCGGGCACGCACCCGGGTGGCGGTGTGCCCGGCGTGTTGAGCTCGGCGAAGGTGCTCGAGCGGGTGGTGCCGGCGGTGGTGCAGGCGACGAGTGTGCCGGCCGGGTTCGCGGCGGTGTGATGCGGCTCGCGCGCCGTGGTGTCCGGATCCGGAATCAGAGGAGCGGTCCGAGGGCGCGGAGCCGATGGGTGAAATCGGGGTCGTACACGAGGAGCGAGTCGTTCCGGGCCGGCCCGACGGATTCTCGCCTCGCACCCGGTACGAGACCGGGCGCCGTGGCTCACTTCTCGATGCGGTAGACGTACACGTGCGGCACGTCCAGATCGTCCGTCCCGACCCAGTAGATGCGGCCATTCCGCACGACGGGATGAAGCCACGTGGTGCGGGTCATGCCGGCGATGTCGAACCGGCCGAGGTAGCGACCCTCGGGATCGACCACGGCGAACGCCGACTGTGCGGGCGCGGCCGGAAGGCCCAGCCACAGGTCACCCTCGGGATCGACGGCGATGTCGTCGAAGAACGGTTTGGACTCGGGAATCCGATCCATGTCCAGCTTGCCGCCCATCTCGCGGAACTGCTTGACCGCGGGACCCGCCTCCCAGTCCGCCAGCTCGGCGTCGGTCACGGGTGCGGGCATGAGATCCAGCACGATCTCCGTGAGCGTGTCACCGGCGAAGGATGTGAGGAAGACTGTGGGCGCGCTGCCGTGGCCGTGCCAGATCCGGTCGGGACCGCCAAGAGTGTAGATGGACGCGGCCGTGAAGGGAACGCCCATGACCATCCCGGCGCTCGCCGTCTGCACGCTGAAGTTGGTGCGTGGAGGCGCGTCGGGCTCGGGCAGCAGGACCGTATCGGCGCCACCGATCATCGCCGCCGGCCGCGGCTCCGCCGGTGCGACGCGTCCCGCCTCGCTGGAGGATTCGTCCCGCAGCAGCGTACCGAACAGCGCGGGATGACGCTCCCCGCCTGGCGGTCCCACCGCGAAGCTCTCGTACACGCGGTCGTTGGCGATGCCGCCCTGGAACGCCCAGCCGAAGAAAGGAAGCCGGCGCGGCACGGACCGGACCCAATCGCCGTCACGAGAGAGAACGGAATAGCGCGCGCCCTGCTGGTCGACGACGAGGAGCGTATCCGCCGAGAGCCACAGCAGGCCGTTCGCGGCCTTGTACTCGCCGGGCCCCTCGCCCGAGCGTCCGACCGTGCGGAAGTGGCTGCCGTCGGGGGCGAAGATGCGCAGCTCATTGGCCTGTCGATCGAGAACGTAGATGCGGCCCGCACCGTCGACCGCGAGCCCGCTGATCGCGCCGAACACGTCCGCGCCGTCGCCCTCGACCTTGCCGAGCACGAGGTCCGGAACCAGCCGCCACGGCGTGCCGTCCTCCCAGAGCCCACGTGCCGGGTTCGTGATGCGGACCGCGCCGTTCGGCAGCGTCTCGATCGAGCCCGTCCAGCGATCGGACGATCCGGTGCCGCCGCAGCCTGCGCCGAGGACGAGCACTGCGATCACTGCCGGGCGCCACCGCGGCTTCGCCTTCATCGTCGCCCTCGATCCGGAAATGGCCCAGGTAGCGGCCATCCGGATCGAACACCGCGAGCACAGTCTCGCCGGGAGCCGCCGGCACGCTGAGCCAGAGGCTCGTTCGAGAGACGTGTGTAGTTGTAGCGCGTTCGCAGCCCTGTTCACGTCCGCCCGGCTCAGCCGCCCGCCAGCGCGATGTAGAGGTCGGCCACGCCGATGACGTACTGGTCCAGGAGCGAGTGCCAGCGGTTCGGGTCGGTGCCGGGCAGCGCGAGGATCTGGCCGTGCAGCGTCGCCAGCTTCGACTTGAGCTGCGCCGCCATCGCGCTCGGTGGCGTCGGCGCGCCGGGGAATCCGAGCGGCGCCTTCATCGACATGATCCGGCGAGTGGGCGCCGCCGTGCCGGTCGCGGTCGGGTACGGGATGGGCACCGGGGAGGGCGAGCCGCCCGGGCCGGGCGTCTTGCAGACATCGGGGAAAGCGATGACGGCCTTGCCGGTGTTGGTCGATGGCGCGTACATGCGACCTCCTGGGGACGAGGATGGAGGGGATCGACCCAACAAGATCACGGCGTCGCGCAGACCGATCAAGCGCCGGGCTCGCTCGGTACCCGGTGTCCCTCCAATGAAACGAGCCGTCGGTCGCGTCTCCGGGCATTCGAACGGCTCACTTCTCGATGCGATACACGTACATGTGGGGGACGCCGAGGTCGTCACCGGCGATCCCGTAGAGCTGCCCGTTGCGGACGATGAAGCGGAACAGCGATCCGTGGCCGTTGCCCTCGATCCGGACGCGGCCCAGGTAGCGCCCGTCCGGATCGACCACGGCGAGCACGGTCTCGCCCGGCGCCGCCGGCACCCGGAGCCAGAGGTAGCCGTCGGCGTCGACGAACAGGTTGTCGAAGTACGGCTTCGACGTCGGGATCCGGTCCGGGTCCAGCTTGCCGCCGAGCTTGCGGAACTGGTCGAGGAACGGACTCGAGCCCAGCCACGCATCGCGCTCCTGCTGAGATACGGGCTCCGGCGTACCCCGCAACACGATCTCCGCCAGCGTGTCGCCGTCGAGGCTCGAGCGGTAGACGCGGAAGGCGCCGCCATGTCCGTGCCAGATGCCACCGGTTCCGTCGAGGAAGTACACCGTTCGCGGACTGAACGGGACGCCGAAACTCATCTGCCCCACTGCGGTCTCCGCCCGGAAGTACTCGGCCGGCGGCCCTTCGGGCAGCATGACGGTATCCGTCGCCCCGAGCACGGACGCGCCGCCGACGGGATCGCGGATCGGCGTGCCGAGCAGCGCCGCGTGACGGTCCTCGCCTCGGCCTACCGAGGAGATCTCGTACACGCGGCCACGATCGTAGCCGCCGCTGAAGGCACCGCCGTAGAACCCGAGCCGTCTGGGCACCGAACGCACGAAATCGCCGTCCCGGGTGAGGACGCTGTAGCGGCCGCCTTCCTGGTCCACCACGAGCAGCGTATCGTCCGCGATCCAGAGCAGCCCGTTCGCTCGGGTGTATTCGCCCGGACCGGAGCCCTTTCGCCCGACCGTGCGGATGTGGCTGCCGTCGGCGCCGAAGATGCGCAACTCGTTCGCCTGCATGTCCAGCACGTAGAGGCGGCCGTCTCCGTCCGTCTCGAACGCGATGATCGACGCGAACACGTCCGCGTCCTCGCCTTCGACCTTGCCCAGCACGAGCTCGGGTTCGAGGCGCCAGGGCGAGCCGTCCTGCCACAGCCCGCGCTCGGGGTTCGTGATGCGCGTCGCTCCGTTCGCCAACGTTTCGACCGTGCCGGCCCAGTCGCCGGCCGTGCCGGCATCGGAACAACTCGCGACCAGGGGAGCAAGGACGAGAAACAGCATCGAGACACCGCGGCATCGCGGATTCATTGTCGCCTCCACAGAGTCCGGTCCGCGCTCAATTCCGCGAAACCTCTCCATCCTTCACGATCCTGTGCACATCGACGCGCTCCACGTCGAGCGAATCGCGCGCCACGCCGGCCAGTGCAGCGCCCGCCACACTGAACACCTCGAGTCCGGCGGGCGTGTCGAGGGTGCCGAGCCACGCGCCGTCGCTGCCGAGCACGTCCCAGGTGGAAGGCGCCGTGGCGGCCGGTTCCGCCAGGAAGCGACGCAGCCAGATTCCACCGTCGCCATCGAGCAGGAGGCGGTCGAACGCGGGTGCGCTGTCGGGCACCGGCATGCGGTCCAGCCATTCGTCCCACACGCGGGCGGTCGCACCGTACGCCCGCAGCCCGACCAGCCAGTCCACGAGCGCACGCACGTCGGCCGGCGTCACGGCGGAGGGAGCGACGGGCAGCACGTAGCGCGCGCTCAGCGTGCCATCCTCATCGAGCACGCGCACGTCGGGCGAGGCCCCACTGGCCACGACGAGTCGCGTCCCCGAGATCGCGCGTAGCGGATTCGCGGTGAATGGCACCGGCAGCTGGAACCGGCCGGTGAACATCCAGATGGGCCCCGGCAGCTCGACCAGGCTGCGCCGTTCGAACGAGATGGGCTGGACGCGCCAGAACCGGATCGTGTCGGTGATCAGGGTACCGGGCGCAGGCGGCGCGATCGCGTTCGGGTACGTGGCCAGCCACGCGCCGTCAGCGAACACGCCGTGCACGATCGGAACCTCGCCGTTGACGGCCGAGGGAGGCGGTTCCGTGCGGATCGAGTCGCCGTCCGCCGTGACCACGGTCATGCGCGAGAGCGAGCGGTCCCAGAGGAGGAACGAGCCGTCGGCCGCGCGGCCCACCAGATTCGGTTGTTCGAACTCGCCCGGACCCCTCCCCTGTCTGCCCACGCTCCACGCGTGCCGGCCGGCCGCGTCGTAGCGGCGCAACTGCCGCGAACCGCCGTCGAGCACGACGAATCCGCCCTCGTCGAGCAGCCTGACACTGCGGATTCCATCGAACTGGTAGGCGGGATCACCATCGAGGAGACCGATGCGGAGCGACGGCCGCGACTCGACGCGCCAGCCGCCGTCCGCCGGCCACGCGGCGCGCAGACTCCGGACGACGCGCACACCCGCACTGTCCTGCACGATCGTGGCGGGACCCGCGTCAGTACCGCGGCGGGCGCAGGCCGGGCCGAGCACGAGTCCGGCTGCGGCCGCGACGGCGGCGATCCCGACGCGCCAGGCCGGTCGCGTTCCGGCCGCTCCGATCGCGATGCGTCGACGACTCATGATGCTGCGTCCAGGACCCGTCGGCGCGCCTGCAGCAACGCCGCCCTCAGTGCCGCTCCGTCCACCAGCAGTACCTGCGGCCAGGGTTCGATCGTGGTGAACAGCAGGGTCCCTTCCGCCGTGCTGCCGCGCAGCGTGAAGTCCCCCTGCACGGTCGCCGAATACTCGATGCCGTTCTCGACCAGGCGTAACCGGGTCTCGACATCCGGTTCCTTGCCGGGGAGCGGCACGATCATGACGTGCTCGATCCAGAGCAGAGCTTCGTCCAGCCAGGCCAGGCCGGCGAAGGAGGGCACATTGAAGCCGATCGTACCGCTGATCATCACTCCGCCCTCGGTGGGCTCGACCGTGGTCTCCGGCGGTGGCGGCACCAGAAAGGCCAGGTCCGGCATCGACTGCGGCTCGGGGTTCTCGCAGGACCACTGCATCAGCCCGGGTGGCGACCCGTTGGTGTGGTACAACACGAACCGGCCGGCGCCACGGCTCAGGCCGTAGAGCGCACCGAGGCCGATCCGGCGGGGCCGGGCGGTGTCGGCGAGCCATGCGTGATCCGAGAAGGAATCGGGCGCCGTGACGTTCAGCGAATGCAGCCAGGCGAATTCGTGTTGCCCCTGCCCGGGACCGTAGACCAGCCAGTCCCCTTTGCAGCCCGCGATCGCGGCAAGACCGATGAACCCCGGAAGTCGGCCTTCCGCAACCAGAGCGCCGCCCCAGTCGAACAGCTTCGGGGCCCGGTCGAGGATCAGGAAGCCATCCGCGCCGGCCGCGACCGCCCACGGGCCTCGCGATTCGCCCGGTCCATCGCCTCTCTGAAGGAACGCCCGGTCGCGACCCTCGCGGTCGAACAGGCGGACGAACGGCGGTGATGCATCGAGCACGACCACGCGGGAACCGTCCGGTGATGCGGCGACGTCCACGATCCGCGTGAACGAACGCACCGGGTCGTCCGCGTTCCCGATCCGCGTGACCGCAGCGATATCGCCGTGGAAGAGCGAGTCGACTTCGCGCGTGCGAGGCGGTGCGTCGCCGGCATTGCACGCCGTCAACAGAAACGACAGGAACCATGCGGCCGACCACGATGACGGCCTCGGATGCGTCGCCATGGATTGTCCCCGGTCCGGGTTCAACGCCACCCCGACCTTTGCGCCACTGTTCGATACGTCGACGAGGCGAGCGCGTCAATGGTTGACGCGACCCGGCGCAGGCCAGAGCGCAGCCTTCATGGAGACAGCCCGCGAGGACAAGTCAGCCGCCACCGAAATGGATCAGGGTCATGGCGGGCGCGGCATTGATGAGCGAGTGAAGCACAATGCAGGCGAGCAGATTGCCGCGCGACAGGACATAGAGCGCGCCCGAGCACGAGTCCGCCGGGCATGCCGTTGCCGAGCGCCGCCGTCCACGCCGCGCCCCACTCGCCGTGGCTCGGCCACCGCGGGTTCAGGTACGCATACGGCAGGTGGTAGACGCCGAACAGGAAGGCCGTGACGAGCACCGCCGCCCAGCGCGACCGGAAGAGCGCCTCGAGACGCGTCTGGATGAAGCCGCGGAACAGGAACTCCTCGGTGAAGCCGGCCAGCACGAGCATCATCGCGAACGAGAACGGAAGCAGCCAGAACGCGCGGCCCGACCGGAACAGCGCCTGGATCGCCTCCGCGTGTCCACCCGCAAAGACCTGGAACACCGTGAAGAGAACGCCCACGAGCAACGCCCAGCCCACGCCGCGTCTCAGGTTGCCGCGCCGGAGCCCGACGGAAGCCAGCGCGGCGCGGAGTCCGCGGGTGCCGCGCGGAAGGGCGAGCCACGCGATCGCGAGCGGGATGAGCACCATGGTCAGCCAGTGCGCGGCCTCGTTCTCGGGCCTGCGGAACAGCCACGCGAGGTAGGCGAGGTAGTACGCGAGACCGATCCAGCCATCGCGGGCGGTCGGCCGGTGGTCCGGCTCACGGACTGTGTGCATCGCGCGCTCCCGGGGGGCATCATCGCCAACGGGCTTCCCGGGAGAACTACGGCGGACCCGGACCGGTGGATTCAGGTCACTCGCGCAGGTCGTACCGGTATTTCGCGACCACAGGCGCACCCGCATCGGTCGTGGTCACCGCGACCAGATGTGTCAGCGTGACGGTCAGCAGGCGCAAACCGTCGGGTAGCCGGTACGGCCGCGCGGTCCCGCTGTCCAGCGGAACGACGAGGACGAACGAAGGATCGGCCGTTCCGACCCAGATCCGGGACTCGTGGTCGTAGCGCGCGTTGGCCGCGATCGACCAGCGATCCGGCTCCACCAGCTCTGCGCGGCCCGCGAAGAGTTTGCGCGCCGCCTCGCGGTTTCGCCGGTGGTCCGCTGCCGTCAACTCCGGGCCTTCCAGCGGCAGTTGCCGCGTCGAGCTCGCGCGGGGTGGAGCCGTGTCGGACAGGACGTACCGGGTCAGCGTGCCGCGGTAGCCATCGATGAGGACGAGGAGCGTATCGTCCATCGGTCCGGGGGTCGCACTCCTTCCGTAGTCGCCGACGGGTCGGGCCTGTCGTTCTTCGCCACGTGGCCAGGCGAACGCCGTGCCGGTGTTGATGAGCGCGACCGTGTCCTCGCCCGTCGCTCGCACGAGGAGGAGCGCGGTGGTAGCCATCCCGCTCCCCCGACTCATCCGTGTTTCCACACTCGTGTAGCCGCAGCAGAGACCCGGCGTCGCCGACTTGTCGGCCAGCTCGCCGAGAAAACGGCCACCGGTCGTGAACGCCAGGTGACGCGTTCCGTTCCCGTGGCCCGTGATGTCGAAGACAATGAGGCTGTCCCCACTCACGGTGACGCCCACCGCCATCTCGAACTCGCCGGGCCCGCCGCCGCGCCGGCCGAAGCTCCGCAGATGCCGGCAGGATGCGTCGTACACGCGGACGACCTGCGCCATGTTGTCGAGGACGTACAGATCGCCCCGCTCGTCGAGGGCGACGCTGTTGACGCGGCCGAACAGCACCTCGGGCGGGCCGTCGTCCGCGCCGACCGAACACTCGAGATGAAGTGGCAGCGGCGGCGCCTCCAATGGGATCCGCTGCGCCGATGCGACCGTTGGCACGACCGGCGCCGCGAGCGCGAGGAGCATGCACACGGCGGCACGACGGGTCGAGGGGCGAGTGCGCATCCGTTCCTCCCGTGGTCGGCAGTTCACGGCCACACGATCCGGTAGCCGGACGCTGTCCCGCTTCTCGCAGATTCGACTGGCTCCAGTCGCGTCACGCGAGCCAGCGACGTCTCCTGACCGACCGTTGCCAGGATAGCCGGGCGCCGGCGCGCTCGCAACCGGAATCGCGACCGGCCGGAAGCACTCAGCCGGCGGCTTCGCCGTGTGCGCGTCGTCGCGCATGCTCGCCGTGACCCGTGTCGCACGACTGGCACCGCCACCGGATTCTCACTGGAAGTCCGCGGGTTCGGTGTCCGGGGTCCTCGACCCGCGCGGCGGCCATGGCTATCTTGGCGCCGGTCCGTACCGTCTGAAACAGGGAACACGGGATCGCGCGATGAACAAGGTGGTGGCAAGGTTTCGCGACGGGCGCGTGCTCAAGGGCATGGCGCTCGACCTCGATCCCGCGAAGCCGATGTTCCACCTGCGGCCGGTCGAGGGCGGCAAAGCGAGCGAGGTCCGGCTCGACGACCTGAAAGCGATCTTCTTCGTGCGCTCGTTCGAGGGTGATCCACAGCGCGCCGAGATGCAGGCCCTCGATCCCGGCGATCCGCGCGCCCGCGGCTCGACGACCGTGTCGTTCACGTTCGAGGATGACGAGACGGTTGTCGGCCTCGCCATCCGGTTCCCGCCCATCAAGCCGTTCCACTACGTCGTGCCGGTCGATCCGGGCAGTAACAACCTGCGCATCCTGATCAACCAATCCGCGGTCCGGTCCATGCAGGCTCTCTCCTAGACGGCCTTGCGATCGGGCAGCGGGCGTCGCATGGTTCCCGGAGTGCGAGCGACGTCCGCTCAACCACCGACTCGGGCCGGTGCTGGACGGGGACCGGGATCGGTCCTGTTCCCGCGTTCCCGGAGGCCCCGTGTCCGACGCCTCTCCCCACTCGTTCTTCGGCCGTTCGCAGGTCCTCTTCGCCACCCTCCTGATCGTCGTGGTCGTGGTCGGCTTCGCCGCCGTGCTGCGCGCCATCGGCCGCGCGGGCCAGCCTTCCGAGGTCGGGCGCGTGGATGCGCTCGCGGCGAGCGATGACCCCTGCGTCCGCTGCCACCGCAACGCGACACCCGGCATCGTCGAACAATACGGCGTGAGCACCATGGCCGCCGCCAACGTCAAGTGTCGCGACTGCCACGTCGTGGCAGCGGACTACCCCGGCGCCATCGAGCACGAGGGAACGTTTGTGCTGGCGTCGCCCACGACCGCCAGATGCCGGCGTTGCCACGAGTCGGAAACGATACAGTTCCAGCAGTCGCGGCACGCCATCCCCGCGTTCGTCGCCTTCGCGGGGACCGACGACCTGACCGACGCGCAGATGGCGCAGTACCGTGCCGTCCCCGAGGGCCAATTCGATCCGCGCAAGCTGCGCAACGCGCTGTTCGCGCTCGAGGGCCCCGCCATCACGCGCTTCGCCTGCGAGGCCTGTCACGACGTCGGCCGACCCGCGGCCGACGGCTCCGTCGGACAGTGCCAGAAATGCCATCTCCGCCACGAGTTCAGCATCGAACAGGCGCGGAAACCGGAAACCTGCAACAACTGCCATATCGGACCGGATCACCCGCAGTGGGAGATCTACACGGAGTCGGCGCACGGCATCGCGTACGCCACGGGCGGCGACCGCTGGAACTGGACCGCGCGGCCGGGTACGCTCGGGCCCCGGGATTTCCCCGCGCCGACCTGCGCCACGTGCCATTTCAGTGGATTCGGCGGAGCCTCTACCACCCACGATGCCGGCGACCGGCTGACGTGGTTCCTCGCCGCCGAGGTCAGCGGCCGGCGGCCCGGCTGGGAGGACAACCGGGCCCGCATGCAGTCGGTCTGCGCCGAGTGCCACAACCAGGCGTTCATCGACGACTTCTACCAGGCGGCCGACCGTGGCGTCGAAGCCGTCAATGCGCGCGTCCACGAAGCCGACTCCATCATGCGGCCGCTCATGGACCGCGGCCTGCTGACTGCCGCGCCGTTCGATGAGCCGATTGATTACGCCTACTTCGAGAACTGGCACCACTGGGGACGCACGGCCAAGTTCGGCATGTGGATGCAGGGCGCCGACTACACACAGTGGCACGGCGCGTACGAGATGTTGAAGTCGCTCGCCGAACTGCGGGAGATGGCGGGAGACCGGCTGCGGGCGGCCGGCGGCGCGCGATCCGGGTCCCGGTAGCCAGAGCCATGTACCTGCTGGCCGAAGCGTTTCCGGCCGTCCGGCGCTGGCGGATCCCGTTCAGCCGCGACCAGCTGTTCCTGCTCATGGCCGCCGTGAACGAGTTCGTGCTCGCCATCGAGATCTGGCTCGCCCACTCGATCAGCGGCACGATCCGGCCCGACGAGTGGATCCCGATCATCTTCGGTCCGATTGCCGGTGCCATCCTCGCGGTCGCCGGCCTGGCCAACCGGCGGAACCGGACATTCGCCGTCTGGCTCGCCGTGCCCGTCTACCTCGCCAGCATCGGCGTCGGCCTGCTCGGCGCGTACTTCCACCTGTATCGCGCCGTCCTGCCCTGGGCGCCCGCCGGCGAGCGCGTCAACTTCGGGCTCCTCGTCTGGGGACCGCCCATCATCGCGCCGCTCACGTTCGCGCTCATCGGGATGTTCGGGCTCAGCGCGCTCTGGGTCGAGGACCCGCCCGACAGCGGCACGCTGCTGTTGCCGCGCGGCGTCCGGCTCCGCCTTCCCTTCAGCAAGACCCGCGCGTACTTCTTCTGGATCAGCCTGGGCATGCTCGCCACGCTGATCAGCTCCGTGCTCGACCACGCGCACACCGACTTCTCCAACACGTGGCTCTGGGTGCCCACGACCGCCGGGGTCGCGGGCACCGTCTTGCCGCTCCTCATCGGGTTCCTTGAGAAACCGGCGCGGAGCGACGTCCGCGTCTACATCGTCGGTATGGTGGCCATTATTCTCGTGGGCCTCATCGGGATCGTGCTCCACGCGCAGACCAACCTCGTCGTGCAGGGCGCCGTCGTCGGCGAACGGTTCATCCGCGGCGCGCCCCTGCTCGCGCCCATGCTCTACGCCGACATCGCGACGTTCGGCCTGCTTGCCCTGCTCGACTCGGAGGAGCCCGCTACCTCGCACCGGTGAGCGCCGCCCGGATCTCGTCCGGGGTCCACACCTGCGGTTGCGCTGCGCGAGACGCTACTCGTGCCGGAGCGTGAGCATCGGGTCCGTGCGCGCCGCCCGCCGCGCCGGCCGCGCCATGGCCGCGACCGCCACTACCATCATGATGAGGACGGTCCCGCCGAACGCCAGCGGATCGAACGGCGGCAGGCCGAAGAGCAGGCCGCGGGCGAGGAAAGAGCCGGCGCCGGCGAGCAGCATGCCGCCGGTCACGCCCACGGCCAGCGCGGCCAGCGCCTGGCGGACCACGAGCCGGACGATGTCGCCGTGCGCCGCGCCCAGCGCGACGCGCACGCCGATCTCGCGCGTGCGCAGGCTGACCGTGCACGCGATGGCGCCGTACACGCCGACCACGGCGAGGACCGTCGCGAGCAGGCCGAAGATCCCCGCGAACAACGCCATGATCCGCGCCGGCCGGATCTCTTCGTCGTACAGCGCCTCGAACGAGTCCACCGAGACCAGCACCCCGGGGTCCATCGCCCGCGCAACGCCGAGCACCGACTCCGTCACGTTGCTGCCGGGTGACGCGCGCACGATCAGGGCGTAGTCCGGAGGCCGCGTCGTGTCCGGGCTCGATGCGGGGGCGGCGGCGTTCACCTGCGCGGCCGCGTAGAAGTACGCGCGATCCGTCTCGCCGAGCGACAGGTTCTCGGCATCCCGCGCCACGCCCACCACGCGGTAGACGCGCGAGGCCGCCGAGAAGATCTGCCCGAGCGGGTCCTCGCCGGGCCAGAAGCCCTCCGCCATCGACTGGCTGATCACGGCGGCTACGGGCCCGTCCGCCCGCTCGTCCGTCTCCTCGAGCGTGCGCCCCCGCAGCACCGGAACGCCGACCACCTCGAGGTAGCCGCTCGAGACCACGTTGTTGTCCACGATGCCGGTGCCCGGCGTCGGCTCCGCCGGCGGCGTGCCGTGGTGGAATCGCCCGGTGCTCCGCGCGCCCAGCGGCAGGAACGCGACGAGCGCCGTCGCCTCCACGCCGGGCAGTGCGGTCACGCGGTCGCGGAACTCGCGGTCGAACGCCCGGCCGGTCGTGCCGCCATAGCCCTGCAGGCGCAGCTCCGGCCGGAACGCGTACACGTTCCGGACCGCGAAGCCGGGATCCAGGGCGCCCGCCCGCACGATGGCCCGCACCAGCAGCGCCGCCATCAGCAGCAGGGCGACCGAGCCCGCCAACTGCACCGCGACGATGCCGTGACGCAGACGCGCGCCTCGCTTTGGCCGCGGCCCCTCCGTCCCGCCTCGCATGCCGGCCGCCAGATCGACCCGCGTCGCCTCCAGCGCCGGCAGCACGCCGAACGTGATGGACGCCCCCAGCGCGATCAGCAGCCCGAAGCCGAGCACGCGCACGTCCGGCGAGAGATCCAGCTGCACGCCACTTCCGCCGATCGCCCGGATCGCCACCGGCGACAACCAGTACGCCAGCGCGAGGCCCGCCGCGCCACCCAGTAGCGCGAGCAGCACACTCTCCGCCAGCAGCGATGACACGATGCGACGCCGGCTCGCGCCCAGCGCCAACCGGATCCGCACCTGCTGCTGCCGCGCCGGCGCCCGCGCCAGCAGCAGGTTCATCAGGTTCAGACACACCATCAGCAGCACGAACAGCGTGAGCAGCAGCGTCGCCGTCCCGGTCGTGCCCAGCTCGTGCCGCTTCCCCGGCTGCGACATCCGGCTCGCCCGGTACACGTGCAGCTTCGTCTCCCGGCCCGGCGTCGTCGCGTCCCACCGCGACACGATCACGTTCAGCTCCGCTTCCGCCGACCCGGGCGTCGCCCCGGGGCGCAACCGCCCGATCAACGACAGCCAGCTCCGATCCTCCGCCGCCAGACGGCTCGGGCCGAACCGCGGCTGCGTCGTCAGCGGCAGCCACAGGTCCCGCTCGTACAACTCCGTCCCCGCAAACCCCGGCTCCGCCACGCCGATCACCGTGAACGGCTCGTTGTTCACCCGGATCTCACGCCCCACGACACCTTCGTCCGCCCCGAACTGCCGCCGCCAGAACGACGCGCTCAAGATCACCACAGGCGGCTCGCCCGCTCGCTCGCACTCATCCGCGGCGAAGGCGCGACCCAGACGCATGCCGACCCCCAACACCCCGAAATAGTCGCACGACACCAGCAGCCCCGACGCCGCCACCGGTCCGTCCCGCGCTACCGTCAATTCCACGGGCGCGAACGCCGCCAGACTCTCCAGGGAGCGGCTCTCCGAGCGCAGCGCCCGGTACTCCGGCAGCGACGACATGTCCAACGACCCGCTTACCGACCGCTGGTACGTGCCCAGCCCGATCTGCGCATCGCCCATCCACGCGCTCGACTGGAACATCCCGAATTCCGGAAACTCCTGGTGGATCGTCACCAGCCGGTCACCGCCCGGAAGCGGCAGGTTCCGCGAGCCCAGGCCGTACAGCACGTTGAAGATCGCCGCGTTGAGTCCCACCCCCACCGCCAGCGTGAACACCGCCGCCGCCGCGAACCACGGCTGCCGGCTCAATCCGCGCACCGCGTGCACCAGATCCCGCACCATCGCCTCCAGCCTCGGCGCTCGCCGTCCCTCCAGGAACCGCGCTTCCACCGCCCGCTCATCGCCGAACCGGCGCCTCGCCTCCGCAAGCGCCTCCCGCCGCGGCAGGCCCTCTCCTTCCAGTCGGTCCGCCTCGTGCGCGATATGCGACCGGATCTCTTCCTCGAAATCGCTCATCGATCGACGACGACTCATCTCAGCCGCCGCTCCGCTCCGGTCCCAGGACCCGGCCCACCGCCTCCACGAGCCGGCTCCAACGACCCGCCTCCTCCGACAGCCGACGCGTTCCCTTCGCCGTCAGCTCGTAGAACCGGGCCCGCCGGTTGTTCACCGACACGCCCCACTTCGCCCGGATCAACCCTCCCGATTCCAGACGCTGCAACGCCGGATACAACGAGCCGTGCTCCACCAGCAGCACCGAACCCGACCGCTCCTCGATCGCTCGCGCGATCCCCTGGCCATGCTCCGCGCCCAGTTCCAGCGTCCGCAGGATCAGCAGATCCAGCGTCCCCTGCAGCAACGCATCCCGTTCCTGCCGCTTTCGGGTAGACATTCTACCAGAACGATGGGGACGGGGTGGGCGGCTGTCAAGCCGGAGCCGTGGCTGCCGCCGCCCGTTGCGTCGTCACTGTCCGCGCATCGATTCCGCGGGGTCGACGCGCACGGCCTGGCGCGCGGGCAGAGCCAGCGCGAGGGCGGCGACAACCAGCAGCAGGAACGAAACGGCGCCGAGCGTGAGCGGGTCGGCGGGCCGGACGCGGAAGAGGAACGAAGTCAGCAGTCGTCCGACGACGAGGGCGAGAACGATGCCGAGAACGACGCCGGCGGTGGTGAGGCGAAGTCCGCTACCGAAGACGGAAGCGAGGACGCGCTCTCGGGTCGCGCCGATCGCCATGCGGATTCCGAGCTCCCGGCGGCGCCGGCTTATGGAGTGTGCGGTCACGCCGTAGATGCCGACGGCCGCGAGCGTGACGGCGAGCGCGGCGAAGAGTGCGAGCAAGCGGAAGATGAACCGGTGCTGCGCGAAGAACGCGGCGCCGAGATCGGAGCCGATCGTTTCGTCGTAAACGACGGCGGTCGGCTCGACGCGGTGCACCGCATCGGCAATGGAACGCAGCAGGGCGCGCGCGTCGCCCGGCCCGTGCGCGGCGACGGTCATCGCGCTGCCGCCGAAGTCGCCGGCCTGCGCGAGCGGGCGGTACAGGATGGGCGTGGGCGCCTCGACGGGCCCACGGTTCCGCGTGTCGGCGACCACGCCGACGATCTCGATGCGGACGTGGTGCCCTTCGTCCAGGCCGATGGTGACCGTCTGTCCGATCGGATCCTCGTCGGGGAAGAACTCGCGGGCGAGCCCTTCGGTCACGACGGCCACCGGCACGCCATCGGCGCGGTCCGTTTCTTCGATGGAGCGGCCGCGTAGCAGGCGAACGCCGAGCGCCTCGAGATAGCCGGGCGTCGCGGGGTGCCAGACGACGCTCCGCTCCGCGTCGATCCCGGACCGATCGCCGCGTACCACGTTCAGTCCTGCTTGCGGTCCGCGCTCGACGGGTGACGCGATGCCGACGCCCGCTTCCCTCACACCGGGCAGCGCCGCAATGGCATCCCGGACCTGTCGCCAGCGCAACGTCCGCTCCCTTTCGCTCGAGGTGAGCGCGTCCGGGAACGAGACGTGTGCGGTGGCCAGACCCTCGGCGCGGAAGCCCGGCTCGACGTGTGCCATGGCGGAGAGGCTCCGGATCACGAGGCCGGTGCCCGCCGCAAGGACGACGCCGAGTGCGACTTCGATCACGACCAGCCCGGCGCGAAGCCACGCGCCGGCGCGTCCGCTCTCGTCGCCGGCCCGGCCGGCGAGGGCACGGGCGGGCGCGGTCCGGCGCGCGAGCAGCGCGGGCGCCGCGGCGAACAGCAGGCACGCCAGCAGCGACGCGCCGAACGTGAAGAGCAGCACGGTCCCGTCGAGCGCGATCGCGCCTCGTCGCGGGAGCGATGCGGGCAGCATCGCGCGGAGGCCGGGCAGCGCTAGAAACGCGAGCGCCGCGCCCAGCACTCCGCCCGCGAGCGCGAGGACGAGCCCTTCGATCAGCACGAAGCGGAGCAGGCGGCCGCCCTCGGCGCCGAGCGCGGCGCGCACCGCGAAGTCACGACGTCGCCCTTCGGCCCGAACGAGCGAGAGGTTGGCCACGTTCGCGCACGCCGCCAGCAGCACGAGGCCGACCGCGCTGAGCAGCAGGAGCAGCAGCGGCCGCGATTCGCCCACAATCTCCTCCCGGAGCGGGCTCGCGAGCACTCCCGCACCCTCGCTTTCCTTCGGATGCTCGTCCCGTAACGAGGCCGCGATCGCATCCAGCTCGGACTGCGCCGCGGCAAGCGTCACACCCGGCGCCAGCCGGCCCACCACGTCGAAGTACCACGCGCCGCGAAGCTGCGTGAGCTCACCGGTGAAGCCGGGGATCCCGGGCGCCTCCTCCGGGTTCCGCAGCCACAGCGACACACCCTCCGGATAGTCGAAGCCGGCCGGAGCGATACCGATCACCTCCCACTCGTCGGCATCGAGCCGGACCGTGCGGCCGATGACCTCGCGGTCGCCGCCGAACCGAGTCTGCCAAAGAGCGTGGCCGAGCACCACCTGCCGGATCCCCTTGTCGATGCGGAGCGTGGGCTCGAACACGCGACCCAGCTCCGCGCTCACGCCCAGCGTCGCAAAGAAATTGCCCGACACCAGGCCGACGCCGATTCGCACCGGCCGCTCGCCTTCCACGAGGTTCGCCGATCGCCGCGTGTACGCCGCCAGCGACGCCAACGCACGCGAACGCTCCCGCCAGTCCAGGTAGTCCGCCGGCGAGACCGAGCGCGTCGTCCGGCCCGGCGGCCGCGTCTCCTGCACCCGCACCAGCGCACCCGGATCCGCGAACGGCAACGGCCTCAGCAGCACCCCCCGCACGACCGAGAACACCGCCGTGTTCGCGCCGATGCCGAGCGCCAGCGTGACCAGCGCCGCCACTGTCACCAGCGGCGTCCGCACCAACCCGCGAAACGCCTGCACCACGTCGCTCCGCCATCCCGTCATCGACAGCCTCCGGCGCTCGCGGCGCTCGGCGCGCCGCTGGATCCGCACACACGTCTCTTCGATCCGCGAACGGTCGCCGAAGCGGCGCTCCGCCTCCCGCCGCGCTTCCGCCGGCGAGAGCCCGCCGGCTTCGAGTTCCCGCGCGCGGAGCTCCACGTAGTGGCCCAGCTCTTCCGCCACGTCCTCTTCCGTGCGGTCCCGCCACCCCTCACGATTCCGCCTCATGCCGACCTCACGACGCTGCACCATCCCGCAGGATCGCGCCCACCGCCCCCGTCACCGATTCCCACTCCCGGACCGCGTCCGCCAGCGACCTCTTTCCCGACCGCGTCAACTCGTAGAACTTCGCCCGCCGGCCCGTCTCGCTCGGTCGCCAGCGCGACTTCAGCAGCCCGCGCTCTTCCAGTCGGTGCAGCGCCGGGTACAGCACGCCTTCCTCAACATCCAGCACGCCCGCCGATCCTTCCCGGATCGCCCGGCCCACCGCGTACCCGTGCCGCGCGCCTCCCTCCAGGATCCGCAGCACCAGCAGGTCCAGCGTGCCCGTGATGATGTTGCTTCCGCTCACCGTACCGGCCTTCCGCCCGGCTCCCGGGCAGCGAGGGTGTACCCCTTTTTCACGTAGGTATCCGCTTGGACACGGGACATCGGGAAAAGGTTGCGAGACAGGAGAGAGGTCAGCGGCCTGCGCCGGACGATCGCGCGGGGACCGGGAATTCGCGAGGGCGGAGGCCGCACCCCTCGATCCGGAAATCGTCGACTACCTCGTGATGACGCACCCGGAGCAGCGGACGTCCTCGATCGGCGCGCCGTCGAGCAGGCGTCCGATCCAGGCGACAAGGAGTGTGCCGTCGGCCTCGTAGCGATAGAACGCGTCCGTGCGGAGCAGCCCGTGATCGGGACCAGCGACCACGAAGCTGTGGACGCCGGCGTTCGCGCGCTCGACGCGGTCGAGCAGTGCATAGCTGTCCTCGCGCCACGCCGACGAGCCGGCGACCAGATAGAACGCGGACTGGATCCGGTCCTGGTCGCTCATCACCGCGACGACGGCCCGCATGCGGGGGAGTCGGGCCGCCTCGTGCCAGGCGCGCTCGAGGGTCAACGGCGCGTCGGCCGACGCGTCCCACGCCGAACGCAGGACCGCTCCCGCGCCCCACCCATCCAGCACGCTCGCGTAGCCGGGCAGGAGCGGCACGCCCGAGTCACCGATCGTGAAGAGGTCGGCGGACGGAAACAGCTTCGCGATACGGGGCGCGTTGAAGAGGGCGCCGTAGGATCCGGCGCTCGCGCCCGCGATCACGATCCGGTCTGGTGCGTCGAGGTGCGACGTCGCCCAGGCGAGCGTCCGGCCCACGTTCGCCGCACCGTGATGGGCCACGGTCCGCCCGCCTGTCTCCCCGCCGTAGAGCCGGTCGGCGGACCCGATGTGAACGTCGCCCGTGCAGTACGGGATGAACACCATCGCGTACTCGCGGAACGGGTTGTCCGGGTTCGAGGCGTCGAAGATCCCCCGGTACGACGCGAGCTCGTCGTCGCTCACGGTCGAATCGAAGAGTCCGGAGCAGCTCACCGGGTCCCAGCACGCGCCGCCGCCCTCGAACCAGATGAGCAGTCGCGACGGGTCGGCGCCGGGGCGGTAGAAGAAGCTGTACGGTGTTCCGAACGCGCACTCCGCGCCATCGAGCCTGATGTGACGCCATCCGTTCTGCGCTGCGAAGGGCGGGAGCACCACGAGCGCGAGCCCGATTCCGAGCGCTCGCGAAGCGTCGAAGAGCGTCATCCCGCGGGCCGCGCGTACCAGAGCACGGCGAGCAGCGTGACGAGCGTGGAGAGCACGGTGTAGTAGATGAGCCTCGTGCGTTCCGAGAGCGGCCTGGCGGGCACGGTGAAGGAGACGCCGGGCACGGTCACGAGCAGAAAGCTGTTGGCGAGGTTGCGGGCGACGTGGACGCAGGCGGCGACGAGCACGGACTGGCTGACGACGTAGACCACGAACAGTGAGATGCCGCCGACGAACCAGTTGACGGCCTGGCGCCACGTCACGCGGCTGGTGACGAAATGGACGAGCGTGAACAGGGTCGCGGACACCAGCAGCGCAAGCAGCCAGCCCCAGGGGCGGAGCAGCGTCACCATCATGCCGCGGTAGACGACTTCCTCCTGCAATCCGCCGGCGAGCAACGTCAGCGCCATCAGGAGCCGGAGGGTGGACGACGTCTGGTGCTCCGGCCGTGCAACGGGCGCGGGCCCATCGCCCCCCGAGGTGCGCACGGTGCGGAGCGTGCCGTAGGCGAGGGCGGCGGTGAGCATGGTGACGAGCGCGGCGAATTCGAGGTCGGACGCGCCGAAGCGCAGCCCCATGTCGGCGAACGGCCGCGCGGTGAACCAGCGGTAGATCCAGAGGGCACCGGCCAGGATGAGCAGATTCATGGCGAGGCCGATGCCGAGCGGGCCGCCGGGCCGGCTGGTGACCGTGCCGGACCTCTGGTCGAAGCCTGCGCTGCGCATGGCGGGCACGGCGATGACGAAGCCGGCAAAGGTGACGAACAGCGTGGCGCTGATTGTGGCCCAAACGCGGATGGCGCTCACCTGCCGGCGCGGTCGAGGAACTCGATCACGACCGGTGCGGTCTCCACCGGCATCTCGGTCTGGGGGTAGTGGCCCGCGCCTTCCACGAGCGCCATCGTGCCGCCCGTGCGGCCGGCGACGATGCGGCCTTCCTCGGCCGGGTCCGGGAAGTCGGGATCGCTCGCGCCCATGACCACGAGCGTCGGCCGTTTCACCCTGTCGAGCCGCTCGGCCGACGGCTTGCGCGACGAGGTGCCCAGTGCGCTGGTCGCGTGGAAGCGGCCGGGCTCCGCGAGGTTCCGCGTCAGACCACCCAGGTAGTCGGCGAAGTCGGCCGGCTTCCGCGTCGGGTAGAGCGTCTTGTAGTACATGCCCCACGTCCGCACGCGCCACGGGTTGTGCATCATCAGCCAGAACGCGGCCCGCATGAACGGGTTGATCTTCGCGTCGCGAACGAACGGGTTGATGAGCACGAGCGAGCCGACCAGGTCGGGCCGTTCGACCGCCGCCCACACCACGGCCGCCGGTGCGAACGAGGTACCGATGATGTGCGCGGGCCCGACGCCCAGATGCTCGATCAACGCGATGATGTCGCCGCCGACGGCCGGCACGTCGTAGGCCGGCCAGGGCACGCTCGACTCGCCTTGGCCGCGCAGATCCATCGTCACCGCGCGGTAGCCGGCCTCGCTCAGCGCCGGCGCGAGGAAGCGGTACTCGCTACGCAGCGCGCCCATGCCGGGCAGCATCAGCACCGGCGCGCCATCGCCGCCGAGATCGTCGTAGGCGATCGTACCTTCCGGACGGGTGAAATACTGCGTCGACACCATTGTTCTCCTTTCCCGGTCCCGTTCGGGTTTCCGGCCGCGACGTGCGTGCCGCAACAATGTCATACTTCACAACGGGCCATCGTGTGCCGTCGCGCGTCGAGAATCGCGCCGGCCGCCCCGACGGAACATTCGCATCAACGGTAGCGGCATGGAACGGTCGGCGTCGTGCGGCCCCCAAGGTCGGGCTGCGGGGCGCACCGCCGGGCGGAACCGGGGTACAGGACGGACCCCGCGAACGCGTGGCGCCGATCCGCACCGTACCCGAAGGAGGCGACGATGGCGAAGAAGGCCTGCGACCACATCCGCGCGATCACCGACGTGAAGGGTCCCGCCCGCCGTGAGTGCGAGGAGTGCATGAAGACCGGTTCGCGGTGGGTGCACCTGCGCACCTGCCAGACCTGCGGCGTGACCCTGTGCTGCGACAACTCACCCAACCGCCATGCTACGAAGCACGCCCATGCGAGTGGACATCCGATCGTCGCTTCGGCCGAACCCGGTGAGCGCTGGCTGTACTGCTATCCCGACGACGCGTTCGGCGAGTACTGACGCCCCTCCCGGTAGCGGGCGCGAACACCGCCAGCCTTGCAGCCATGACGTTTCTGAACGAATGCGGCTTCCGACCCGTCGTGCGGCGGCGCCGTTGGAACGAGACGTTTCACTTCGCGGATGGCGGGCTGGCCGTCTTCGGGAAGTCTTCGCGCGGAACGATTCGTGTCGCATAAAGACCGGGTTCGCGCACGCCGATCCTGAGAGGTGCATCGAATCCTCCGGGCGAGCCGAACGCTGCCGCCGCACCCCCCCAACACCGTGCCGGGGTGCGAAGCGGGCGCAAGGGTGGACTCGCCGCCGTCGAGTTCCGCAATGACGTCGCACGAATTCAGCCAGCGCGTCGTCGATTGCACCGTGCTGGCGCGCAACAATCCGCGTGGGTACCGCTACCGGCTGTTCCTGCTGGGGCTGCTCGGGTATGCGTACATCGCGCTGGTCGTCCTGCTGCTCGGCTTGCTGGCGTGGGCATTGCTCCGTACGATCGGCGGCGGGGCACACGCCGGGGCCCTGGTCGAATTGGGCGCCTCGCTGGCAGCCGCGACCTGGGTGGTATTGCGCACGCTGCGCGTGCCGGTGACCCCACCGCGCGGCATCACGCTGACGCCGGCGCTCGAACCGCGACTGTTCGCGGAGATCGAGCGGATCCGGCGCACGCTCAGGGCGCCGCGCATCCACCGCGTGATCCTGGACGGTGAGCTGAACGCCGCCGTGATGCAGGTCCCGCGTTTCGGACCGTTCGGCCAGCGCAACCTGCTGGTTCTCGGCCAGGCCCTGATGGCGACGCTTTCGCTCGACGAGTTCCGCACCGTGCTCGCGCACGAGATGGCACACCTCGCCGGTCGCCACGGTCGCTTTGCCGTCTGGGTCTACGGGCTCCGCGCCCGCTGGCTGCAGCTGCTCGCTTCGCTCACGGCGAACGGGCGCTGGAGCCGCTTCCTGTACCGCCACTTCTTCGAGTGGTACGCGCCCTGGTTCCAGGCAACCTCGATGCCGCTCTCCCGCGAGCACGAGTTCGCCGCCGACCGGGGAGCGGTCGCGATCGGCGGGGGACAGGCGTTCGCGGACGGACTTGGCCGCACGGTCGTGACCGGCCGATTCCTGGGCGCGCGGTTCCAGCCCGTGGCGCGCCGGCTCCCGGTCGGGCACGCGGAGCCGCCCTCCGACTACCCCGACCTGCTGCGGCAGGCGGCGCAGCGAGCCTTCGAGAGCCGGAACGGCGAGCTGTGGTTGCGCCAGGCGCTCGCCGGCACGACGCATGTCGCCGACACGCACCCCTGCTTCACGGACCGGCTGCGCGCGGCGGGCGTTCCCGTGCCGGACGCGTCCGCGTGGTGCCGCCGGCTCGGCTCACGGGTCGGCATAACGACCGCGGAATCGCTGCTCGACTCGCCGGAAGAACACACGCGCCAACTGGGCGTGGAATGGGCGGAGTCTGCGGGCCGGACGTGGGTAGAGCGGCGCGAGCACTACACCCGCTTGCGGGAGGAGGCCCGGGCGCTCGAGGCGCGAGTCGCGTTGCGCCGGGCCGAGCCGGGCGATGGCGTTCGTGCCGTCGAGCTGACGCTCGCGCTCGAGGGCGCGCGGAAGGCGAGGAACCCGGCACGCGACCTGGCGGTCGCGCATCCGGACGACCCCGATGTCCGGTTCCTGCTGGGCGCCATCCTTGCCGAACTCGACGATGCCGACGCGATCGCGCATTTGGAGTTCGCCATGTCGCGCGATCCCGCCCGCGCGCGCACCGGCCTCGCCGCTGGCTACGGCCTGCTCCGGCGGCTCGGCCGTGATCGCGACGCGGCCGCGTTCGAACAGTGTTGGGACAGCACAGCGGATCGCCACGTGTCAGGTGCCTGGACCACGCCCATGTCCGAGGCCGACCGGACTCGCGTCAGGGCGGCGCGGTCGGAGACCGATACGCCGGCGCCGGCACCCGGCCCCAGTCCGCTCCGCTTCCGTCGTGGTTCGAGCACCGGCGTGTACGCGTCCGTCGCGCTGCTCGTGGTTGCCGCGGTCGCGGTCGGCATCATCACCTGGATCTACCTCACGCCCCGTCGCATACCCTATTCCAACCTCTACGACGCCGGCCTGCTCGGTACCGCGGCGCTGCTCGGACTGCTGCCGCTGTACCGCCGGCTGATCGGCGACATCAACCTGACCGCGGACCGCATCATCGTGCGCGAGGACCGGGACGCGCGCGACCTGAAATGGTCAGAGGTGCGCGATATCGGCCTGCGCGGCCGCGCGCTCGTGCTCTGGAGCAACGCCGGCGTGCTGCGGGCCACCACGCGCCGTCCGGAGTTTCCCTTGCTGTGCGACGCCGTGGTGAAGCGTGTCATGGCCGCGCGCCGCGAGGCCACGGCCCGGCCGGCCACGCCGCAGCCGCCACGCAAGCGCGCCGAGATCGAGGCGGCTTCAGCGACGAAGACGTTCCGGCGCGGACTGCGGCTGCTGCTGCCGCTCGTCGCGCTGCAGTTCGCCATGCTGGGGGTCGGCGCGGTGCGCGCACCGGGACTCATGGTGGCGGGCGCGATCGCGCTGGCCGTGACCACGTGGCGTCTCTCGAGGATGGCGTTCGGCGTGTCGGTCGACGTGCGCTGGATCGAGGTGCGCTCACCCATCCGCAGCGACTCGATCCTGGTCGCCGCGCTGGCCGACGTGGACATCGCGCGTACCGGGAACGAATTCGCCGTCGTCGTCTTCGACCGGTTCGGCAACGCGCGCGCGGTACCCGCCGTCAATGGCGACCTGCTCGGCCTGCACGACGCGATCCGGCAGAACCTCGAACTCGCGCGCCGACCCGCGACGTAGCGTTGCGTCCGGCGGCGATCAGCCGGAGGCCGAGCCGGGCCAGGATGATGCCAATGAACAGCAGCGCGACGCCCCAGAACAGCCAGGAGCGGTCCGACTCGCCGAGCACGGCTACCGCGCCCACAACGTAGGTGCCTCCCAGCAGAACGCCGGCGGCGAGCATCAGGAAACCGAGCGCGATCATGATCGCGGCCATCGACGGCTACCGGGTCCGCCCCGTCGGGCACGACCACGACCGGTGAGGCTGCGTCACCGTGATTGCGACCAATCGAACGGTCGTTCGCCGAGCGGCGTGTAATTCATGTCGAGATCCGACCGGGTAAAGGCGAGGCCGCGGTGCGTCGGAACGTGGGTCCGCGACCCCTTCGACTGGTTGCAGCCGAAGTCACCCTTCACGATGGACTTGCACAGCACCACCATGTTGATCGGTTGGCGCGCGTCCGCGTGCTTTCCCCACACGCGGAAGCTGCGATCCGGCACCAGGTGATCGATGTCGAAGAAGCGACGGTCCGTGTGGCAGAACAGGCAGTTCTCGCAGTAGTAGATGGAGCCCTCCTCGCGGAGATGACGGTAACGCTCGACGATCGCGACTCCGTCCACCCTGTGCCGGCGCAGCCAATCGGCGTTGTTCTCGAACGCCGAATCCCGTTGTGCGGGCGTGAAGTTCTGTCTCGTCATGCATCCTCCTCGGATCGAAGCGGAGAGCTTGCGGCCATTTCACCGGACTCTCGGCCCACGCTCACGGAATCCGGTGAGCCTCATTGAAACTCTCGCCTGAACGCCTCGAACCGGGCTCGCAGCTCCGCCATTTCGGCGCGCAACGTGTCCAGGGCCGTTTCGAGCGCATCAAGTCGATCTACCTCCACGGGCGCGACCGGCACAGGTGGGGCCGGGACGGGTGGGGCCGGCTCCGCCCGGGGCTCGCCCGACAACAGGTGCGCATAACGCGCCTCTTTCTGCCCGGGCTGCCGCGGCAATTGCGCGACGAGCGGTGTCGACAACGTCATCAACGCCTGCAGTGTCACTTCAACGTGTGCGAGATCGACAAAGGAGAACAGCCGCGAGGTTCGCGTCCGGATTTCGCCGGTCGTTTGTGCGCCGCGCAGCATCAGCACGCACATGACGGCCGTCTCCGCTGGGTGCAGGTTCATCGCCTCCGACAGCGACTGCCGGTAACGCTTCACGCGTGAGTCGCTGCGGTGCACCTCACGCACGAGTGAGCGGGGCGAGAGCTCCTTGAGGGTCGCTACCACGGCCGCTTCATCGAGCGCGAGCACCGGATCGCGATTCGAAGTCTGGTTGCAGGCAGCCACCAGCGCGTTGAGCGTAAGCGGATAGTTGTCGGGGGTCGTGGACTGTTTCTCGATCAGCGCCCCCAGCACTCGAACCGCGATGACATCCAGTGGATCGTTCATCCTGCCGCAATCGAAGAAGTCGTCGAACCTGTCGGGAGTTCCCCAAGCTACGCGTCCTGCGGAGACCCGGACAGCCGCGGAGACCCGCCCGGCCGGCCGTGGCACGGATCAGCCGTCCTTCCCCTCCCCCTCTTCCGGGGCCAGCCCATCCGCTCGGGTCATGAGTTCCTGTAATCGATGAACGAAACGCCCGACGGGTGCCCCATCCGTCACAGCATGATCAAAGACCACCGTCAGCGCGAGGATTTCCGAGGTGGCCGAACCAGCCTGCCGCTTCGCGATTCCGCCGACTGCCACGGCCAAGGGGTGGGTGGACGACGGTATTCCCCATGCCAGAACGCCGGGAGTCGCCATCCCGACGGACGTCACCACCACCGTACCCATTGTCCGTTTCATACGGGTCGGACTCCGAAACAGCCAATGCCAGAACACGAGGTCGCGCAACCAGGAAGGCAGGCGAAAGAACAGGGATTGCAGCCAGATCGGTGCGGCTTGTTCGATCGACACGGCACCGCCCGGAACGCTCACGCCCCGGGCACGCTGAATTTCGTCGTGAATCTCCGCGGGGCTCTTCTCGTTCGCCCTGCGGACGACGACGGGCATCGGAATGGTCTCTGCCTGTGTCTCGTCACCGGCCGCGCGCTCGACCAGCACCGCCACGTCCACCTCGCGGAAGACCATCAAGCGCCGTCGGCCCAGACGGATCGCATGAACACGCGGATGCTCGGCCGCGGCCCTGGCTACACAGCTGACCACCCACGCAGTGAAGCTGAGGCCCGTCCCGGTCCGACTGCGGAAGGTGCGGATAGCCCTCCGGGCGTTCGTGACGTCGATCTCGAACAATGTCGGGATTGCCAGGCGCTTCTTCGCCCAGCGGAGCGTATCGATCGTCGCGTTCCGCCCGCGGTGGAACGCGACGATTTCGTGGGGCCCGATCTGCCTGGTCTTCATGTGCGACCGCCACCGCCCGAGACGTTGGACAGCACGTTTGCCCTCGGGATCGTAGCCATCGCAAGCCCGGAAGTCACGAGCTTCCCGTTCTTCCGTCGGTGGCCACTGACGGAGGTGGCAGGTTCCGCGATATTCGTCCGGACCCTCTCCTCCACCCCCAAGCGTCCGCGGGTGCTCCCCTTCAGGCGAATGCAGCCGGAATTCCAATGGTGTCAGGTGACGGCCGGCGTTGGTCGGGCACACCGATGCGCACGCATTCCCTCACCGACTGGTCAGGATCTTCTTGCTACCAGGAATGGTGCGAGACCCGCAAAGAGTGGGAGATGCTCCTCCGGCACACCCACCTCACGGGCATGGCTCTCGAGGTCACGCCGGACCACGACGGTATGCTCGAATCCGGCCGCGTCTCCCAGCTTCTTCAAGTCCTCATCCTCGTAGAATCGCAGGCGGGAGGCGATCGGTTCGGGCGCCGCGGGCGTACCACGAAGTTTCGGGTCGCTTCCTAGGATCACGAGCCGACCTCCGGGCTTCAGGGCTTGCCGGATTTCCACGAGGCTCGCCACCGGATCGGGCAGGAAGCCAAGCACGCCGGTCATGGCCGCGCAAGTAAACGTAGCGACCTCGAGCGGCAAGCGCTCCGCTCGTGCCTGGACGACCTGAAGCCGGCCATCGGCAATTGCAGTTTCGTTCGTTTCTCGGGCTACGCGGACCATCTCGAGGCTGTGGTCGACGCCGAACGCCCGACAGCCACTCTTCAGACTCTCCCGCAGAAAGGCGCCCCCTCCACAGCCGACGTCGAGCAGAAAGTCGCCCGGACGCAGCACCAACTCATCCAGGATCACCCGGAAGGCCGGATAGTGGTAGAGCGGGTCCCGATACGTCGCGCGGGCCTGCCGACCGGAGGGTCGACGAGCTGCGCGGTCCGTGATCCAGTCTCCGATCGTGCCCGGCGCAAGCGCGTGAACCAGCGGTGCCGCAATCTGAGACGCAAACCAGCCGGACGCATCGACCCACGGACCCATCGCCGCGGTCCAGTTGCGAACTTCGAACTTCACTACTGTTCCCGCCCCGTAGCTTTCGAACTGAATCTCGATTTCCGTGCCGGCATCTGCCGAGTACGCCTTTCCCCATGCCAGGGTCAAGCGTTCCCCCGGTTGCCATGCCACGATTCGGGCCACTTCATCGGGACCGGCGACGATTCGACCTTGGGGACCGGCTTCAAACGCCAGACCATAGCGCTCCAACGCCGTTGTCAGGTCTCCGAGAAGTTGATCGAAGGCGGCGGTCGGATCGACTGCCATTTCCATGCGGCTCTGGATCATCGCGTCCATGGCGCAGCCTCGTTCCAGAGAACTTGCCCGTACTCGTCTCTCCTGCAAAGCGAAGGTCGGCCTTTACCCAAAACGTTCCGCGCTTCATGACGCCCCGGGAGCCGAGCGGCAATTCGGCAGAGGGGTGTTAGACAGCCTTTTCCTCCACATATACAGCACTTTCCAACTGCCTGCTGCGGAGATCGCATCGAGTCTACGCAGTCGGCAGTTGGGCATCGCCACGTCCTTCGGGTGGTATATCCAACCACAGAGCCATAAGAGACAGGTTAATGTCCCAGAGGAAGAGCAGGAGCGCGGATATGAGGCTGAGCATGCATAGAATGAACAGAATCGCGAGGACAATTCCGATCGCAAGCTCAAGCAATGCCCCCAGGAACAGGCTTATGATGAGGACCGCCGCGAGAAGGGCGCTGAGGGCCGCGAGGGCAACGCATGTCCGGGCTATTCTTCCCCGACTCGAGAGAATCCTCAGCTCCGCCAGAATCGTGGCACGATCCATTTCGGATGCCCCATGCAGGTCGTGACTGAGGAGCCGGGATCGGTCGATAACGCGGCCGAAGCGGTTGGTCACGCTCAAGAGGATCAGTCCAATACCCGAAATCAGGATGACCGGACTTATAGAGAGCTGCAGTGTGGGGATGAGGTCAGTGAGTAGCATGAAAACCCCCATCAGCCGTAATGGCTGGTATCCGATGTCCAGGACCGTCTGGTTGCTGAGCGATCCCTCTTCGATCGGCCAACTTGGCCGCCCTGCGCCGAACCACGCACTTGCCCCGAGTGTAGTTACGTACTAGCTTCTGGTATTGATACGTACCCAGGAGCCCGACCTATGGCCACGCTTCGCAAACTTACGCTCAGCATCGACGAAGGCGTCATCCAGCTTGCGCACCGCTATAGCCGCGAGCACAATGTGAGTATCTCTCGCCTCGTCACCAACTATCTCGCCGGACTCGCCGACTCCGAGTCGGATCCCCGGGTATCAAAGACCGTGCGACGGCTCCGCGGGATCCTGCCTCCGGACGTGACGCTCGACGAGTACCGTCAACACCTAGAGAAGAAGTACGCCCGGTGAAAATCTTCCTCGACGTCAATGTGATCCTCGATGTCCTGGCCGACCGGGAACCTTGGGCCGTGGATGCCGCCACTCTGCTCTCGCTCCTGGAGTCGGACGAGATCGAGGGCGTCGTGGCCGCCCATTCGATCACCACCCTGCACTACCTGACGTCCCGCCACCTCAGCCAAAAAAGGGCGACCGCGGCTCTGGTCGACCTCCTCAAGCTCGTTTCCATTGTGCCGGTGGACCAGGACGTGATCCTCAAGGCCCTTTCGCTGGGTTGGTCCGATTTCGAGGATGCGATTCAAGGTGTCTGTGCCATCGAAGCTGGAGCGGAATTCCTGATCACGCGCGACGCAGATCTCTTCGACGCGCTCTCCATCCCGGCCCTCACTCCGGCCGAATTCCTGAACCTGATCCGAAGCTCGGATGAGGAGCCCATCGGCTAGACTCCGCGATCGGCGGTCCTGATTTCGGATGACGTTCGCGGTTCATGACGCCCCGAGAGCTCACCGAAAGGTGAGCGAAGGGGTGTCCGGCGGCTCTCCCAAGCTACCCGTTCTGGTGCCCGCGCCGGTAGCGGCCGGAGGCCGCGTTACATGAACCCAGCGTGATATTTCCAGAAAGGACCGGCCACGCGCATCGTGAGGCTGACTCTTTCTGGGAGGCCCGCCATGCTGTACTCCGGCATTGATCTGCACAAGCGTACCTGCAGCATCGCCACCCTCGACGCGCGTGGCAACGTCGTCGATCAGGCCCGCATGGCCACCGACCGCGTCGCCCTCGCCTCCTACTTCCGCCAACACCCCGAGCCCCACACCGCCGTCGTCGAAGCCACCGGCAGCTGGTACTGGCTCCACGACTTCCTCCAAGCCCAGGGCATTGCGCTCGTGCTCGCCCATGCCAAGTATCTCAAGGCCATCGCCTACGCCAAGGTCAAGACCGACGCCATCGACGCCCTGACCCTGGCCCGGCTCCTCCGAGTTCAGCTCATCCCGGAGGCCCACATGGTCTCACCCGAGATCCGGCCCCTGCGCGATCTCCTCCGCGCTCGCCTGCTCCTCGTCCAGAAGCGCGTCAGCACCCGCAACAGCACCCAACGCCTGCTCGAGAAGTACAACGTGCCCGCGGTCGAACAGTTGCCGCCCCTCGTCCAGTTTCACGCCGCCTGCTTCCAGGAACATCCACTCCACGAATGCCTTCACGTTACTTCTTCTGTACGGCCAGATCCAGCGATTCCTCGAAGAAGCCGGGATGCACCTGTGGTCCGACGCGCGCCAGGATCCGGTGGTAGCGACAGCGTCGCCGGTGGCGGTACAGCAGGCGGGCGGCGAAGCGTTGCTGCCAGAGTACTCGGCGATGCTGGTAACGGCGGCCAGTTGCTCGACGGGACCCGTCGGCAGCTCGACCTCGTGGTAGCTGACACCGCGGCCGCGGCGGAGGAAGTCGACGATGGATTCGGGGTCCATGTCGCGATACAGGGCGGCCAGGTCGCGCGCATGGCGACGATGCGTTCGTCGTGGTCCATGTGCTCGAGGGCGGCGAAGAAGATGATGAAATCGAATGTCTCGCCGGCGAAGCGGGTGTGGACGTCGGTCGCGCTAGCGCGGCGGAGTTCGACGTCGAGTGCGTACGCGTCGCAGCGCACTTGCGCGGCGTAGAGGCTCGGCTCGACGATGTCGACGGCGGTAACGCAGGCGCCCTGCTCGGCGAGGGCCACCGTGGAGCTGCCGGTGCCGCAGCCGATCTCGAGAATGCGGGCGCCGTCCAGCGGGCGGAGGGAGGAGAGCCATTGGATGATGGTCCGGCGGCAAGTTTCGCAATTGCAGCGTCGGATCCGCGAACGAATATCCGGCGGGGCACTGACAGTCCCGGCCGGATCGGCGGTCCGACGTCACGCCGACACCAGTCGTTTCAATTGCTCTGCAGATGGTACACTCACGGGGTCGTCCCAGACGACACGCCGCTCGCGGCCGGTCCGCACGGAGCGGAGCACCAGTTGGCAGGGCGCGTCGTCGTGGTCGTCCGGCTCCCATGGCGGCGTGATGCGCGCCCACCACTCGGCGCCGGACGCGTCGAGCACCGACCACTGCCAGGGCGGGTCGGGCACGCGCAGCTCGTCGTTGGCCTTGAGCAGCGCGACCGCGCGCTCCGCGACGTCCTCGCGCGAGTCGGAGGGTTCAGCCGGCATGAGGGGACCGACGTCGACGCCGTCCAGCTCCACGCGCCAGCGCTCCCCTTCGCCGCTGGCGGCGCCGTTCCAGCCTTCGAGAGGGCCCCGATCGATGAGGCAACGGATGCGTTGGCCGTACGTCTCGAACTTCACTTCCTTCATGCCGCGCACGGAGATGCGGTGCGGCGAAACGTGGTAATACGCGGGGGGCACGGGCGCGTCGTTCAGCGCGTCATCCTGGATCGCGTCCAACCAGCGCCCGATCCGCTGCTGGCCTGCCATCAGTGCCTCATCCGTGAACACGATGCAGAAGTCGCGGTCCACCGCGCGGCGTACCATCCATTCCATGAAGCCGCGTCGCGACCGGCTGGATGTCACGCTCCGCGCACCGTAATGCAGTCCCAACAAGGCCGTCACGATGTCCGCGCCCGCCTTCGTCATGCTTCCCCTCCATCCTCTTCCCCAATGCGAAACAACACCTTGACGGCGCTGCACGCCCGATCGAGAACGTCGAGCGACGTCCGCGGCGTGAGGATGGTCGTCTCACCCGCATCCGCGAGTGCGTTCCGAACGTCCAGCAGGGACCGCCACGTGCCTGCCTCCTCCGCACCCAGCACATGACGCTTCGCCAACCACTCGATCCGAGACTCCGCCGTCGCCAGTCGCTTCGGACCGTGCTCCGCTGCGCACGCCGCTTCCAGCGCAAGCTCGGCGGCATGCAGCGCCTCCATGGTGCCCTGCACCCAGAGCGGGTACCAGAAGTAGCCGTACAGGAGGACGCCGCGCGCCAGCTCGAATCGGTTCCGCACCGCTTCCGGCACACTCTCGCCGAGCTCGATCGACAGGATCTCGTGCGCCCAGTCCATCGCCGAGAGACGATGCACGCGACTGTCCCCGTCCGGGCCGGTGAACTCGCCGGTGAGCGGGTCGGGAAGAAGGAAGTTGTCGGCTGTGAGTCGCTTCGAGTCCATTCGCCTCATCACGTTCCGGGGGCCCTCCCGGCACGCCCCTGTGCTTCCAAGCTAGGAGGCCGCGCATGGGCAATAACTACCTACGAACAAAAACCGAAGCATGAAACAAAGAAGGGACATAACACCTTGTGATGGTGCATGTTGCGACCTGTTGGCCAGAGACGGTAAGACCGAATGGATACCGAACGGCGTTTGCATGCACCGCTGGCAGGCGGAGGGCGCGCCGCGCAAGTTGACGCCGGCTCGCCGGCACCCTGACGTCAAGTCCGTGGAGCCTGGCGCCTGTGCTGCGGGCGTGACGCCGCGACGTCGCAAACGGAAACCGGATTCCATATCGCCACAGGGGAGTCGGACATGAAGAGAATCGCACTCGTCGCCATCGTCGTGCTCGCGTCGTGCACGCGTGTGAGCGACCCGGACCTGGGCCGGCAGGAGCAGCATGCGCGCGCGGCGACGATCGTGCGCGACGACTGGGGCATTGCGCACGTGAGGGGGAAGACGGACGCGGACGCGGTGTTCGGCATGATCTACGCGCAGGCGGAAGACGATTTCAACCGGGTCGAGATGAACTACCTGAACTCGCTCGGGCGGCTGGCGGAAGCGGAAGGCGAGTCCGCGATCTGGTCGGACCTTCGGCAGAAGCTGTTCATCGACCCGGACTCGCTCAGGGCGCAGTACGCGGCGAGCCCGGCCTGGCTGCGGGGACTGATGGACGCGTGGGCGGACGGGCTCAACTACTACCTGCACACGCATCCCGAGACGACGCCACGGGTGATCACGCGGTTTGAGCCGTGGATGGCGCTGAGCTTCACGGAGGGCAGCATCGGCGGCGACATTGAGCGGGTGAACCTGCGTCAGCTCGAGGCTTTCTATGGCGACGAGGCCGTTCCCACGGGCGGGAACGCCGGCGCGGTTACCGGTGACGGCCCGCCGCCGGAGCCGAGCGGCTCGAACGGGATCGCGATCGCGCCGTCGAACACCGTGGACGGGCACGCGCTACTGCTGATCAACCCGCACACCTCGTTCTTCTTCCGGTCCGAGCTGCAGATGACGAGCGACGAGGGGTTGAACGCCTACGGCGCGGTGACGTGGGGCCAGTTCTTCGTGTACCAGGGGTTCAACGAACGGACTGGCTGGATGCACACGTCGAGCGGTGTGGACGCGATCGACGAGTTCCTCGAGACGGTGACCGATCGGGACGGCATCTCGGATGTACCGGCACGGCGATGAGGAGCACCCACTCGCGACGCGCACCATCACGGTGCCTTACCGGACGGATGCGGGGGTGGCGGAGCGCACATTCACCGCGTACTACACGCCGCACGGCCCGGTCGTCCGAAAGCAGGACGACAAGTGGGTGACGATCGCACTGATGCAGGCGCCAGTGAAGGCGCTGACGCAGTCGTACACGCGCACGAAGGCGCAGAACTACGGGGAGTTCGAGCAGACGATGGAACTGCACACGAACTCGTCGAACAACACGATCTACGCGGACGCGGACGGGTCCATCGCGTACTTCCACGGCAACTTCATACCGCGGCGCGACACGTCGTTCGACTGGACGCGGCCGGTGGACGGCAGCAACCCGGCCACCGACTGGAACGGCGTGCTGCCGGTGGACTCGACGCCCGACCTGCTGAACCCGGAGAGCGGCTGGATCTACAACTCGAACGACTGGCCGTGGCAGGCCGCCGGCCCGTCGAGCCGCAAGCGCGAGAACTTCCCGAAGTACGTCGAGAACGGCGGCCCGTCGGCGCGCGGCCATCACGCGGTAATGATCCTCGAGAACCGGAAGGACTTCACGCTCGACGGGCTCGTCACGGCCGCATACGACAGCTACCTGCCGTGGTTCGAGAAGCCGGTACCGGCGCTGGTGAAGGCATACGACGCGTTGCCGGCATCCGACCCGCTCAAGGCGAAGCTCGCCGAACCGGTCGACGCCCTCCGGAGCTGGGACCTTCGCTGGGGCGCCGGGTCCGTGCCCACCGCCGTCGCCGTCTTCTGGGGAACGCAGATCAATCGTTCGGTCGGCGGCGAGGCGAGACGCGCCGGGATGTCGAGCGACGACTACATGGCCAGTGGCCGCGCCAACCGCGCCATGCTCGAGGGCCTCGAGGCCGCCGTGGACCGGCTGGCCACCGACTTCGGCAAGTGGGACACGCCCTGGGGCGACATCAACCGGTTCCAGCGCCTGACCGGCGACATCGTGCAGCCTTTCAATGATGATGGGCCGAGCATCCCGGTCCCGTTCACGTCCGCTACCTGGGGCTCGCTCGCGTCCTTCGGCGCGCGGCCGTACCCGGGCACGAAGAAGTGGTACGGCACCAGCGGCAACAGTTTCGTCGCGGTCGTCGAGTTCGGGGACAGCGTGCGGGCACGTGCGATCACGGCGGGCGGGGAAAGCGGGCATCCGGACTCGCCGCACTTCAACGATGAGGCGCAGCGGTACGCGGACGGAGACCTCCGCGAAGTGTACTTCTATCCGGCGCAGCTGACGGGGCACACGGAGAGGCAATACCATCCGGGGGAGCGGAACTGAGCTCGGCGACGACCGCGAGCGCAGCAGACCCCGCGCTGGACACGCGCGGCTGGTCGAGCCCGCGGATCACATACCGCGTGCTCCTCGCGCTGAAGCGCTTCTGGCGAGTCAGCCTTCGGTGAAGCGCATTCCGCGCAAGGCGCGCGCCCACCGCACCAGCTCGTCGAGCATGCGGGTGGAGGCCTTTTCCTGCCGTTCTCCGGGATCGAAGATGCCGCTCTCCAGGTCGAGGTGCTCGCGGAAGAAGGGCAGCGTGACGCTTTCGAAGAGCGGCACCATCTTGAGGGCGGCGACGATCTGTTTCGTCATCTGGACGCTGCGGGTGCCGCCGGACACGCCGCCGTAGCTGACGAAACCGACGGGCTTGTAAGCCCATTCCTGCGAGAGGAAGTCGAGCGCGTTCACGAGCGCGGGCGGCGCGCCGTGGTTGTACTCGGGCGTAATGATGACGAAGGCATCCGCCGGTTCGACAATGGCGCTCCATGCCTTCGTGTGGTCGTACTCGTAGCGGCGGAGCTTCGGGTGGCGCGGCTCGTCGAACATGGGGAGGTCGATCTGGGCGAGGTCGGCGAGCTCGACGTGGAAACCGGCGTGATCGATGGCGCGCTCGAGGAACCAGTGCGCGACGTGGAGTCCGGCGCGCGCGGGCCTGGTGCTGGCGACGATCACGTCCAGGATGAGTGGTACGTCGGGTTCGCTCACGGGTCGGTCCTCCATCGATTTCGTGCCCTCTGTTACCCCGCGGCAGTTCCAGCGTTGTCGTCGAGGGAAGCGGGTCGTTGCTTGACCCATTGCCCTGCGAGCGGGTATGATCGGGCCCGTTGCATGGGCGCGGTCATCGACACCGATAGAGGTAGTTCATGACGGGAAAGCTCGCGGTCGTCCTTCCGATCGCGGCCGGTCTGCTTGCCGGCTGCCAGCGCGACGTGATGGAGCCGGTGCCGGCGATGGGCCTCGAGCCGGCCTTCGCGGCTGTGGCGGGCGGCGTAGAGACCAACGTCGTAGTCCCACTCGACATCTCGACCTTCATCCCGTGCGCGAACGGCGGAACCGGTGAGGTCGTTACACTCACGGGCAGCCTGCACCTGCTCTACAACGTGACGACGAACAACCGGGGCGACGTGCACGTGAAGTCGCATTTCCAACCCCAGCACGTGTCGGGTGTCGGCTCGATCACCGGCGACCGGTACCAGGGTACGGGTGCGACGCAGGAGATGTACACGACGAGGGTCGGATCCACGCACACGTACGTGAACGTCTTCCGGGTCATCGGCCAGGGACCGGGCAACAACTACCGCGTGCACGAACTCACGCACACGACCGTGCATCCGGACGGCTCGGTGAGCGCGAGCGTGGACCAGTCCCGCGTGGACTGCAAGTAGAAGCGCCGCCGTCGCGGCTCAGCCGCGAGGCCATACCACGATATCGGAGTAGTCGGGGTGGCGACGGAGCCACGCCTGCACGAACGGGCACTGCACGACGACGCGGTTGCCCGTGGTACGGGCGGTGTCGAGTGCATGCCGCGCCAGAATGCCGCCGAGCCCGCGCCCGCCGAGGGATTCCGGCACCTCCGTGTGCACGAGCACGATGGAATTGGGCCGCCGCTCGTAGAGCAGGAACGCCGTCGCCCCGTCCACGCCGATCTCGTACCGGCTCGCCTCCTGGTTGTCCCGCACCGTCACGTCACCCGTCCCCATTCCCCCTCCGTTCCCTCCGTGAATCCATTCCCGACCCCGCTCCCGCCCCCGCAAACGCTTCCGCCTCCACCCCCGCTTCCCGCTCCGTTCAACCCTATCGGGGCACGGCACCGGCCGGGGGATCGGCGAAATACACGATGTTGGGTGCGCCGGAGCGGGCGACGGCGATGTCGGGCCGGCCGTCCCCGTCGAGGTCGCCGATGGCGAAGCCGTAGGCGGCGCCCTCGGCATCGCCGAACTCGACGGGGGTCCACGCGCGGCCCGAGCCGCCGTTGAACCAGACCGCGGGCCGCGCCTCGATGAAGCCGACAACGATGTCGGGGTGGCCGTCCCGGTCGAGGTCGCCAATCGTGAGCGCGTAGGGCACCTTGTCGCTATCGCCGACGGGGACGGCGGGTCCGAAGGAACGGTCCACCTGCCGGTAGTGGATGGCGACGCCGCGGTTCTCGTCGATCGTGACGATGTCGAGTGCGCCGTCGCCGTCGAGGTCCGCGACATTGGCGATGCGGATGGTCGCGTCATCGGGGCCGAACGGGATCGCATCCGCTTCGGGGAATGCGCCGGCGCCATTGTTCACCCAGATCCGGCTCTGACCGCCGTCGCGGTTGGGCACGACGAGGTCGATGTCGCCATCGCCGTCGATGTCGGCGGGCGTAATGGTCGTCGCCGACTCGGGCGAGAACCGGCTGCACGCCGGGAACGCACCCGCGCCGTCGTTCAGGCAGACGTAGTTGGCGACGGGCCCGCGGTTCGCCACCACGATGTCGAGCGCGCCGTCCCCGTTCAGGTCGGCGATCGCCGCGTTGCGCGTGGACCAGGCGGAATCGCCGAACGTGCCGCTCTCCGCGAAGTGGCCGGTGCCGTCGTTCCGGTAGATGCGCTTGGGGTCGGGCCGGTCGTTGCTGATGACGACGTCGAGATCGCCGTCCCCGTCGAGGTCCGCGAGCAGGCCGGAATAGGTCCGGTCCTCCGCCGGTCCGAGGTCGTACGCCTCGGGGAACGCGCCGTGCCCATCACCGAGCAGCACGCGGTTCACGACGGGCCAGTGGCGGCCGCGGGCGAGGACGAGGTCCGGGTGGCCGTCGCCGTTGACGTCGCCGATGCTCACGTTCGCCGACGTTGTCGCCTCGCTCTCCAGCGGCAACGCGCGTGTGAAGCGGGACCGGCCGCCGGTTGTCGTTTCGCTCGCGATGCCGGTCGCGGGGACGCGCTCGCTGCGCGCGGTCCAGAGCCACATTCCCGCGATGACGATGAGCGCGGCCATGGCGAGGCTGGAGCGTCTCCCCGCCATCAGCCTTCGCTCGCCAGCGTTTCCACCCGGATCGGCAGGCTGCGGAGCCGCTTGCCCGTCAGCGCGAACAGCGCGTTGCCGACGGCCGGCGCGATGGGCGGCAGCGCGGGCTCGCCCACGCCGCCCGGCGCCTCCGTGCTGGGCACGATGTGCACGTCGATCGCGGGCGCCTCGCTCATGCGGAGCAGAGGGTAGTCGTCGAAGTTGCCCTGCTCCACGTGGCCGTCGCGGATCGTGATCTCACCGTAGAGCGCGGCCGCGAGGCCACCGATGATGGCGCCCGACAACTGTGCCTCGACGATGCCGGGATGGATGACCTGACCGCAGTCGGCCACGCACGTGACCTTGTGCACGCGCACCGCGCCCGCCTCGAGCGAGACCTCCGCGACCTGTGCGACGTAGCTGCCCGTGTCGTTCACGCAGGCGATGCCGCGCGCGCGGCCCGCGGGCAGCGGCCTGCCCCAGCCGGAACGTCGGGCCGCGAGCTGCACGACGCGCTTCAGACGCGGATCGCCGGCGAGCAGCTCGAGCCGCAGCTCGACCGGGTCACGACCGGCGGCGTGCGCCATCTCGTCGAGGAAGCTCTCGAGGATGAACGCGTTCTGCGACGGACCGACCGAGCGCCAGTAGCCGACCGGCACCGGCAGGTCGGGCCGGCAGTAGTCGACGTGGAACGCCGGAACCGCGTACGGCGCGTCCGCGATGGCGGCGACGGCGGGACCGTCCACGCGACCGCCCCGGCCGCCACTGATCGGCTGCGCGACGACGCGGACGCGGAGCGCCGTCGCCTTCCCCGCACCGTCGAGCGCGCCTTCCAGCTTCACGAGCGCGGCCGGACGGTAGAAATCGTGCTGCATGTCCTCTTCGCGCGTCCACACGAGCTGCACGGGCCCGCCCGCCTTCATCGACGTCTCGACCGCGTCCTGCACGAAGTCGGTGCTGCTCCTCCGGCCCCAGCCGCAGCCGAGATACGTCACGTGCACGGTCACGTCCTCGAGCGGCAGGCCCGTGATCCGCGCGGCCGCGCTCTGCGTGCCCTGTGGGTTCTGTGTCGGCGCCCAGATCTCGCAGCGGCCCGGCCGCACATCGGCCGTGCAGTTCATGGGCTCCATGGTCGCGTGGGCGAGGTACGGCGCGCGGTAGGTCGCCTGCAGCCGGTGCGTCGCCCGGCCGAACGCGGCGTCCACGTCGCCATCATCGCGCGCGACCTGCCCGTCCGTGGCCGCGAGCCTCTCGAACTCCGCGAAGATGGCGTCGCTGTCGAGCGCGCTGCGACCCGTCCACTCGATCTCGAGCGCCTTCGCGCCCTGGAACGCGGCCCACGTGCCCGTCGCCACCACGGCCACACCCTGGGAGACTTCGAACGCGTCCTTTACGCCGCGAACCGCGAGCGCCCTCGTCGCATCGAAACTCTTCACGCCCGTGCCGAACACCGGCGGGTGCACGACCGTGGCGAACAGCATGCCCGGCCGGCGCACGTCGAGACCGTACCGTGCGCGCCCCGTCACCCGGTCCGCGAGGTCGAGCTGCGGCGGGCTGGTCCCGATCAGCCGGAACCGCTTCGGGTCCTTGAGCCGTGGCTCGCCCGGGACCGGCAGCTTCGACGCCGCATCCGCGAGCTCGCCATACGACAACCGGCGGCGCGTACGCGCGTGGATCACCACACCGGTGTCCGTCGTGCACCCGTCGCTTGACACGCCCCAACGCTCCGCGGCCGCGCGCACCAGCATCTCGCGCGCCGCGGCGCCCGCGTGCCGCAGCACCATCCAGCCGCCACCCCGCACGCTGCTGCTGCCCACCGTCATCATGCGGCCGTAATCCGTGGGATGTGCGTCCGCCTGAATCACACGCACGCGGTCCCAGTCCGCGTCCATCTCGTCCGCCACGATCATGGGGAGCGCAGTGCGCACCCCCTGCCCCATGTCCGAGCGGCCCAGCCAGATCGTGAGTGAGCCATCCGCGTCCAGGCGCAGGAACGCGTTCGGCTGGAAACCGGCCGCCGGCGTCAGCGCCGCGCCGCGCTCCGGCAAGTACACGCCCAACAGCAGGCTGCCACCCGCCGCCGCGCCCAGCTTCAGGAAGTCGCGCCGGCCCAGCTTCGTCACGCTCGCCATGTCAGCCCTCCTTCGCCGCACGATGGATCGCCGCGCGGATCCGGCCGTACGTGCCGCACCGACACAGGTTCCGCACCATCGCCCGGTCGATGTCCGCATCGCCCGGCGATGGGTTCGTCGCCAGAAGCGCCGCCGCCGCCATCACCTGCCCCGACTGGCAGTAGCCGCACTGCGGTACCTCCTCCGCGATCCACGCCTTCTGCACCGGATGCGACCCGTCCGCCGACAGGCCCTCGATCGTCACCACCTCCAGCGTGCCCACCTCCGACACCGACATCTGGCACGACCGCACCGGCTCGCCTCCCACGTGCACCGTGCACGCGCCGCACCGCGAGATGCCGCAGCCGTACTTCACGCCCGTCAGGTTCAACTCGTCCCGCAGAACCCACAACAGCGGGGTGTCCGGCGAGGACTCGATCTCGTGCTGGGTACCGTTCACGTGCAGGGTCAGGGGCATGGATGGGCTCCTGAACAGAAGGGACGTCGGCGTCGAGGGAATGCTTGAGGGTAATCGGGGCGGACGGTGGGCTCAAGGGCTGCGGGTGGCCGGGGGGCGGAGGCGGAGGCAAACGCGAGGCGTCGTACTTGGCGTCACAAAGTACTTGACGAACACGGGATGCCTGCGGTAGAATGGGCGGGAAGAAGAGCGCGAAGGGGATGGATGGAGGACGGAGACGAATGACGGCGTTGGCGGAGTTCCTGTTTCCGGCACCGGCACGGCGGAGCGCGGGTGCGATCTACCGGTGGTGGGAGAGGCGGCGGTTGGCGTACAACGCGATCGTAGGCGGGGCAGGTCTGTTTTCGATGGGTTTCGCGCGTGTGGTGTCGATGCTGCCGCCGGGTCCGAATCGGCCGGGGATCCCGCTGGGGGCCATCGTGGTGGTGGGGGTTGCGGCGAACGTGTGCTACTTCCTCGGGCCGGTGGCGGAAACGCTGGTGGAGAAGCTGTCGGGGGGGAAGGTGTTGCCGACGGGACCGGCGCTGTACCGGATCGGGCTGACGTTCTCGGTGGGCCTGGTGTTGCTGCCGACGCTGCTGGTGAGCTTCGACTGGGCGTTCCGCATCGTGCGGGCGATCTTCTGAGCGAGTGAGCGAGCACGATGCTGGCGGACATCTCGGCGGAGCTGGCGAGCATCGAGCGGGCGGCGGTGATGGGAACGCGCGGGTCGGGATCGACGGGGCGGCGGCCGGTTCCAGCGGCCGCCGCGCCCGTGTGTCCGAGAGGCTACGCCTGGCTCTCCATCTCGTCGGCGGACGGTCCGTAGAGTCCAGGTACCTTCCCGCCGGCCATGCGCAGGTAGACCGTGAGTTGCCCGCGGTGGTGGATGAGGTGGTTCATCACGAAGCTGCGGAGCACGGCGACCTTGGGCATGGTGAAGTAGACGGTGTCGCCGTCCTTCAAAGTCCAGGGCTTCATGAGGTCTTCGTCGGAGGCGTTGGTGATCGCGGCGCGGGCGTCGGCGACGTTGCGGTCGAACGCCTCGATGATGGCGGCGGTGGATTCGAGCGCGGGCTCGTGCTCGTACCCGCCGATGTCGGTCTCATCGTTGGCCAGGGTGAGTGGGGCCCAGCTCAGCAGCCGGCCGAGGTGGGTGCCGAGCTCGGCCATGTTCCACGACCTCTCGTGCGGCCGGAACTGGAGGCCGTCGCTCGGGATGTTCTCGAGCACCCTGCGGGCGCCGGCCGTCTCGTGATCGAATTCGGGAAGCAGCGAATCCCGGATCGCCATCGGTGTCTTCTCCTCGTTGTTCTCGGGGTGGTCCCGGCCGTCGGTCACCACGATAACGCCGCTCGCGAAGAACGGGTAGTTGAAGCGACAGCTACAGGGGACGCACGGCGAGGCGGCGGATGCAACCCGGGGCGCGCGGCGAGTGACCAATCCGGTTGAGGCCGCGCGGTCCGCGGCTCAGCCGTCGTCCAGGAACAGGCGAGCGTGCTCGATCGCGAACGTGCGGAACGGCGTGGGCGGGCGGCCGAGCAGCTGATGCAGGTCCGGTTGGACGGCCTCGCGGCGGCCTTCGCGCACGGACCGGAAGAGCGCGAGCGCCGTGTCGATCCACGGGGTACGCATCCGCCGCGCGGCCAGGATCTCGCGCACGCGAGCCTCCGTGACCGGGACGTAGCGGATTTCGTGGCCGGCGACATCGGACAGTGTCCTCGCCACGGCCTCCAGTGAGAGCGGCTCCGGTCCCGTGAGCACGGACGTCGTGCCGTCGAGTGTGTCGCCGCCGAGCGCGAGCGCCGCGACCGCGCTCACATCGCGGCTGTCCACGAGACTCACGCGACCGTCGCCAACACAAAGCTCGATCTCACCCCGGCAGACGCCGTGCCGCAGCCAGCCGCTCGAGAAGTTCTGCATGTAGAGATTCGGGCGCAGGATCACCCATGCCACACCCAACCCAAGAAGGTGGCGCTCGACCCGGAGCAGCGGACTGTCCGGCACATTCTCGATGTCCATCGCGGAGAGGAACACGACCTTCGATACGCTCATCGTCACGGCCCAGTCGAGGAACGAGCCGATCGACGACCACGCGTCCGGGTCGTACGGCGGCGGCATCAGGAAGATCCGGTCCACCCACTGGACCGCCGCGTCCCACGTTGCCGTCGTCTCGTAATCCATCTCGACGATCTCGACGTCAGCGTCGAACGCTTCCCGTGCCGCAACCGGATTGCGCGTCGCCGCGCGCACGGAGTGGCCCTGCTCGAGGAGTCGGGTCACCAGCTCGCGCCCCACTTTCCCCGTCGCCCCGGTGACCAGGATCCGATCCGCCATTCACTTTCCTCCTTGCTGGCGTCCGCTGACTCCGGACTGCTACACCGGAAGCGCCCTCACGATAGATACGCATGGACCCCCGTATGGGATAGGGAGAGACCGCTTCCAGCATCTCGCGGTTCGTCTTCGCCACCGGCCCGCGGTCAATGCGCCCGATCGTTACACGGCGTGGCTCAGCCGGAGACCGGCGCCGGTCCGGAGACGGGTCGAATTGCGACACGCACCCGGCGCAGGAACCCGAAGACGTCGCCAACGGCGGACTTCTCGATCCGTTGCGGAAGTTCGGGTGCGGGTGCCGGGGGTGCGTCAGCGCCGTCGTGGCGTCGCTCGATGGCATCGCGGATCCGCATGATGGCGGCGCCGACGATGCCGGTGGCGGCGGCCCAGGGCAGGAGCCCCGGATAGTGGGCGCCGGGAGCGACGATGGCCATGGCGGCGGCGAGTCCGCCCCAGATGCCGAGGTTGCCGAGCTGAAAGTCGAGGTGTCGGAATCTGCCGCGGATCCAGAGCGCGAAGGAGCCGGCGGAACCGAAGACGGCGACGACGCCGGTCCACGCGAGGGGCGACATGTCGTGGAGCAGCGCGATCGAGGTCACACTGGTGAAGGCGGCGCCGAGCAGGGCGCCGGTGCCGAACATCGAGAGCCGATCGCGCCAGCCGCGCGCGCTGGAGCGCGGCAGCTCCGACGGATTGGTGGCGGCGTACTCGTCGAGGGCCTGCAGAATGGAGGAGCGGCTCACCCCGACCTCACGCGCGATCTCGCGCACGTCGTCCTCGGTCAGCTCGCGCGGGTCACGGTCCAGCTCGAGCGCGCGGGTGAGGATGGTACGGAGCTCTTCCTCGTTGTACATCCGGACTGGGGCAGCGGTGCGATCCTTCCGCATGGTCGCGTCTCCCGGATTCGGAGGGGTCCCGGCCCTGGCACGCCGTACGGGCATGCACACGGCACGGATTCAACAGTATGAAGACAAACCGCTCGTTCGGCTACCGTGTTCGGGCCCGGCCCTCGCCCGGCTGTGGTTCGTAATACGCGAAACCGGTGTGATTGGCTCCATCGATCCCGATCCGGCGGGTTTCGGCGGGCTCATGGCGTCGTCGGGGTGGGTCCGAGCGTGTACATGCGGACCGACGGTTCGTCACTCCTGGTGGCGGCCGCGCGGCCGTGTCTCACCGGTCCACAGCTTGCGCAGTCTCAGCCAGCGCCGGCCGAGCGGACCGCTCTCCCAGAGTCGCTGCTCCGCGTCCACCCGCTGCCAACCGCTGAGCAGGAGGCGGCCGTTGCCGGGCAGTCTCGATGCCATCGCTCAGCCCTTCTCGATGCGGTAGACGCGGAGGTAGTCGACGTCGGCGTCGTCGCGCCAGCGGCCGAGCATGCGGCCATTCCGGATGTCGAACATGCGGAATTGGTCGGGCATGGTGAACTCGCCGAGCCAGCGGCCGTCGGGACCGAAGACGTTCCAGTTGCCGAGCGCCAGCCTGCCGAGGTCGGATCCACTGGTCCAGAGATTGCCTTCGTCGTCGACCCGGAAGCTGTTGAACGCGGCGCGTTTCTCGGGGACCTTCGCGTTCGCGAGGAATTCCTCGAGGAAGGCACGCGCAGCATCGGATGTCGCTTCGGCCAGCATCGTCTCGCGGACACGGGCGATGTCGGCAGCCGTGATCGTGAGGTCGTAGCCGGGCACGCGGATGATCCGTCGCAGGGCGCCGTCAGGCGTTATCACGCGGATCGCGAGTTCTTCGCCGGTGCCGACGTACAGCTCATCATCGTGCACGGCGATGGCGAGCGAGCGCCCGAACGGCGGCGGTCCGACCATCGCGCCCCGGCTACTTCGCTGGACAACGATCTCCATCCCCGGGAAGGGTCCGACCGTATCCCGGAGCTCGCCGTCACGCGCGAAGTGCAGCACGGGTGTCGGCAACCGCTGGATCTGCTCGCCGGCGCTCGGGGCGAGCCGCATCGGGCTCCAGCCGCTCGTCATGAGCAGGGTGCCATCGCCCAGGCGCAGGAAGCCGCCGAACTGCTCGGTCGGGGGCAGCCGCGGAACGATCATGTCCAGAATCTTGCCGCCAGGGTCGAAGAGCGTGAGCCGGCCCAGTCCCGCATCGAACGCCAGCAGCGAATCGCCGGGCCAGACCGAGAGACCGCTCAGACCGCGGAACTCGCCCGGCGCTTCGCCTTCCCGCCCGATCTCCCGCTCGAACCGGCCGTCCGGGCCGAACACGCGGAGCGCGTTGGTCCCCGCGTTGACGGCGACGATGCGTCCGTCGGACAGGAATTTCCCGCTCAGGAGCTGGAAGAACTGGTATGCGGAATCGCCCTCGATCACGCCGATCTGCAGCTCCGGCTCCGCGGCGAGACGCCAGCCGTCACTATCCGCCCACGCGGGCATCGTGCTTTCCGCGATGGTGATGCCCGCGCTGTCACGGACGGCGAAGCCACGGCCGGAATCCGGGCCGGAGCACGCGGCGAGAAGGATGGAGAAACCGGCAACGAGACGCATGCGGACCTCCGAGCAGCATGAGTAACGGCCGGTGGTGCGTCCCCGCGGGACAAGGTAATGCGAACCAGCCGGCGCCGCAGGGCGCCGGCCGGTATGACTGCGACCCGGTTCCGGAAGTCAGACGTGCCGGTGCAACGTGTACATCCGGACCGACTCGATGCCCATGTCCTCCCGGACCACACCGATCACGTAGTCCTCGCCGATCTCCAGCACGAACAGCCCGGGCGGCGTACGAACCCGCGCGACGCGGCGACCGGCCGCATCCAGGACGACCCAGTCAACCGCATTGGCGACCTTCCAATCAGGCCGCCAGATGCCCCAGTCGGCATCCACCTGCGGATAGGCCATCACCCAGAGGTGGCCGGTCCGGTCGGCCAGCAGGCGCGCGATGCGTGGATACTCCGCGGGTACCTCGGGCGGATACGGCCTCGCACTGGCCCGTTCGACAACAGCCTGCGGAACGGGTTTTCGCTCGAGACCGCTGTGCTGGACCCCGACCCGCGCGCCGTCGTACCGGCTGACCACAATCGAGTCGTCACAGATCCCGGCCGCGAAGAACCGGTCGGGCGCCTGCCCGACCGTGAGGACGCACGGGAATGCCAACCGGCGGCCATGGGGTCGCTCGCCGCCCGGTATGACAGCGAGCGTGTCGAAGGTTTCCGTTGCGGGATCGAACCGGGCCATCGTGACGGTGCTGGCCCCGGCGCTGTCGCTCCCGGGATCGGACGGCCCGTCCGACGGGATGAGGAGGGAGCCGTCCGGCGACAGCCATCCCATCCCGTTCATGGCAGGCGCCAGGGCGACCCGCGAGGCGATCGCGCCGGTCCCGACCGAAATCCGGACGATCGCCGGATCCAGCGTACGGACGGTGATCGTGTCACCAGCCGCGCGTACGGCTTCCTTGATGCGGTGGAAGATGCTGTCGCCCCCGTGCCTTCCGACGAACACGCCGTCACGGTCGAACCAGCGGATATCGGCCGAGCCGCCGTCGACGACCGCGATGCGGCCGTCGTCGAGCCGGATGGCGGCCCGCACGTCGTGCAGATCGTAGCCGTCGATGTCCGCATCCCAGTCGATGCGAACGGAGGGAGCCGGATTTACGATCCAGAGGGCTTCGTCGGTCCGGGGAGCTGAATGGCACGCCATGGCGGGGAGCACGACGGCGAGGGCGGCGGTGCGGTACGGATCCATGGCGAAGCTCCTGAATCGGTGGGCGCGAGCCGCGAAATGAGCGTCACTCGTGCTTGCGGAACGTGTACAACCTGATGGATTCGATTCCCATGTTCTCGCTGACGACGTCGATCAAGTAGTCCTCACCGATCTCAAGGATCGTCAGGGCGGGCGACGTGCGGACCTCCGCCACCCGACCGCCGTCCGGGCCGAGCACCACCCAGTCGTAGCCCTCGATTGCGCCCCCCGCGCTGGCGCCATTGTTGCCTTCGCGAACTGGATACGCCATGACCCACACGTTGCCGTGCCGGTCGGGGAGAATTCGCGTGAAGCCTGGATACCGGTCAGACGCTTCGCGAGGGAAGCGGCTGGAGGCCAACTTCTCGATGACTTCCTGCGGAACGATGGCGCTCTCGAGGCCAGTGTGCAGGACGCGGAGACGCGTACCATCGAGTCGCATCACCACGATCGAGTCCGCCCCGGTGTCGCCGACGAATAGCCGGTCCACGGTCTGCCCGAACTCGAGACCACGCGCGAATTGAATCTGGCGGCTGCCCTTCAGCTCGGTTCCCGGCATCACGCCAAGGGTGTCGATGACTCCCGTGACCGGATCGAATCGGGCCAGTGTCTCTGGGCGTCGCCAGATTCCTTCCGGCGGATGCGCACATGGTCTCCAGTACATCGCGGCCAGCCTCAGGAGGAGCGAGCCGTCAGGCGACAGGCTCGTGCTGACACTGATGCATGAGTCGGCCGGTATGGCGGGCGGCAGCGTGACACGGTCGAGGATTGCGCCCGTCTGTCCGTCCACGCGGACGATCGCCGGATCCATCGTCCGGACGATGATCGTGTCACCGCGGCCGCGAACCGCGGACTGGATGCGATGGACGGTCGAACCAGCGGATCTCGGCCGAGCCGCCGTCGACCACGACGATGCGGCCATCATCGAGCCGCATCGCGGCCCTGACGTCGTGCAGATCGTAGCCGTCGATGTCCGAATCCCAGTCGATGGTCGTGGTCGGCGTCGCATCGACGATCCAGCGTTCTTCTTCGGTCGGCCTGATGGACTGACAGGCGATGACGGGGATGGCGAAGGCGAGGGCGGCGGCACGGAGCGGATACATTGCAAACCTCCCGAATCGGGCAGACGCCCAGTATTGGCAAGTATCGGAGGGTCGCGCCTCGCGCTCCAGTGATGAAGCCGTTCAGCTCGCGATGCGTCGTGTCCGGCCGCCCGGTCCCCGGATCTACGGACGTGTCGCGTGTCACGTCCTCGTGATGGCGCCGCCCGCCCGCCGGGTCACGAGCAGAATCGCGAGCACGACACAGGCTGCGGACGCGATGCCCACCGCCAGCATCCCGGACGGCCCCGGCAGCGAGGCGGTCAGCGCGACCGCGCCGAAGACGGCGGCGCCCAGCACGGCCGCGAACGCCGGCCCGCGCAGCCCACTGCCTGGAGCGCGCTCTACGGGCGTGTCCATCCGCGCTGTGGCGGCAAGCAACTCGGCCGTCGCGATCACGCCGGCGACGAGCGGCAGGACGTGGAGCGCGGTGATGCCGACGGTTCCGAGCAGAAGTCGCGCGGCGAGCAGCTGGCCGGCCACGACCTGGACGGCGATCCAGGCCGGCGAGCGCAGCGCCGCGATCGTGCTCGCGACGAGCGCGACGGCAAGGACCACGTGGCCGGTGGTCCCGCCGAGCGCGGCGCCGACTGTCGCGGTCACGACAGAGACCGTGACCGCGATCGCCCGAAGCCGCCCGCGGGAGGGCGCCCTCCTGTCCGGCGTCGGCTCGACGGTCAGCGCGCCCATGCGCCCTTCCTTCCAGGCTGGAGCGCGCCCATCCTGCGTCGAAGCGATGAGATCGCGGGACCGACGCCTTCGGTTGCGGTGACCAGCGCGGTCGGCACGCCGCCACGTTCGAGGTGGTACCGCTCAGCCTCGCGCTGCGCGACCCAGATGCGGCGGGCCGCGGTGTCCACCGGCCCGTCGGCTCGCGGCAGCAGGTCGGCCGAATCGATGACGAGCGCGACGGCGGTGTGTCCGGCGCGGCGGTAGTGCAGCACGGTCTGCGAGAAGAGCTGTGAGTGAAGGCCCGTGACCGCGACGATCAGAGCGTCCTTGGGTACGACGGCGCGGCCGCCGCGGCGGGGCCGGCTCCACAGGTCGTCGGCGGCGGCGCCGACCGTCAGCAGCTCCTCGAGCAGGAGCCAGCGGGCGCGGCGGCCGCCCTGCGGCGGGAGCCACGCGGTGGTCCGGCCTCGCGCGAGGAGTCCGACGCGGTCCTGCGCCCGGAGGTGGACGGACGCCACGGCCCAAGCGGCGCGAGCCGCGCGGGCGAGCGCTTCCGTGCTGCTCCGCTCATCGCTGAACACCGCATCGAGGAGCAGCAGCACGGTGCCCGTGCGCTCGGAATGGCGGACCGTGACCCACGGCGTGCCGAGCCGCGCCGACGTCGCCCACGACAGGTCGCGCAGGCGGTCGCCCGGCAGGTAGGGGCGCAGTTCGGCGAAGTCGGTGCCGTGGCCGCGTAACCGCGAGACGTGCATCCCCGCGACCGCGCGCGGTTCGGCGGGCTTCAACAGACGGCCGAGCCGGAGTGGTTTGGGAAGCACCTGCAGCATGGGTGCCGTCGCCACCTTCCGCTCGCGAATACCGAGTCCGCCCGGCCGCCGCGACCGGACCCAGAGGGCGCCCATGTCGTGATGGCCCCAGAGCTCGGCGCGAAGCCGGAACGGCAGAGTGATCGGCCCCGTCCCCGTCAACGACCACGCGAACACGTGGGCCGGCTCGAGCGGCGCGACCGCGCGACAGCCGGTCAGCATCACGTCGACCTCGGCCTCGCCGTCCCAGTCCACCCACACCTCGCCCTCCACGATGTCGCCCTCGATCGCACGGTCGGCAGGCAGCGTCACGCCGCCGACGAGGCCCGTCGGCTCGCGCTCGAGCAGGCCGATCGCGGCCAGGGCGAGGAACGGCGCGCCCAGCGCGGCGAGCGCGGCCTGTCCGGTCGCGATGGCCGCGACCAGCGCACCGAATCCGGCGACCAGGTACGCGGTCAGACGTGGATCCGCCCGCCGGCGCCCGGTCCCCGGAGGCGACGACGCGGCCGGCACGGACGCCCCGGCGCGCGGGGCGCTCACGTCGCCTGCGGTACGGGGACCCGATCCACGGCGCGACGGACGATGTCCTCGGGGTTCGTGCGGCGCGCCCACGCGTCGTCGCTCAACAGGACGCGGTGCGCGAGCGCGGGGACGGCCATGGAGCGGATGTCGTCGGGGCCGACGAAGTCGCGGCCGGCGAGCAGCGCGGCGGCGCGGGTCAGCTTGAGCAAAGCGAGTGTTCCGCGCGGGCTGCACCCGACCTCGAGCTGCGGCTCCGTGCGTGTGGCGCGCACCAGCGCAACGCAGTACTCGAGCAGGCGGCGATCGATGTGGACGTCTTCGAGCGCGCGTTGAACCCGGATGAACGTCGCCGCATCGCACACCGGCTCGAGGATCACATCCTCCGTGCGCCGCTCGATCCGCGTTGTCAGCATGGTCAGCTCGTCGCCTTCCGACGGGTATCCCATCGTACTGCGCAGCAGGAACCGGTCGAGCTGCGCCTCGGGCAGCGGGTACGTGCCCTCCGACTCGATCGGGTTCTGCGTCGCGATCACGAGGAACGGCTCGGGCAACCGGTGCGTCACGCCGTCCGCCGTCACCTGTCGCTCCTGCATCGCCTCGAGCAGCGCCGACTGCGTCTTGGCCGGCGCGCGGTTCACCTCGTCCGCGAGCAGCAGGTCGGTGAAGACGGGGCCCGGCCGGAACTCGGGCTTGTGTGTGGCCAGGTCGAGCACGAGCGAGCCCGTGATGTCGGCCGGCAGCACGTCGGGCGTGAACTGCACGCGCTTGAAGCGGAGGCCCGCGGCCCTGGCGATCGAGCGGGCGGTCAACGTCTTGGCGACGCCGGGGACGTCGTCGAGCAGGACGTGGCCGTCCGCGATCAGGCCGGCGAGGATCAGGCGCACGACCTCGCGCTTCCCGATCACGGCCCGGCACACCTCGTCGAGAATCGTCTCGGCGACCCGGCTGGCTTCCTCGAGCGAAAGCGCGGTGTCGGCCGTCGCGTGCAACGTTTCCGGGATCGTCATGTCGTTCGGGGGTGGCGGGAATCGGTGTCGTGTCCGCCGGCCGTGCCGGCGGCGAGACGATCGAGCTCATCGAGGATGCGGTGCGCGGCGCCGGCGACCTCTCGCCGGTCGGGCCGCACCAGCCGGTACCAGGGCGGCCGCGTCGACCGATCGGCCGCGAGCACCGCGCGGCACAGCGGCGAGAGGCGGCGGCGCCCGGCGACCATCGAGTCATCCGGATCGAGGCCCGCCCGCGCGACCGCCACCTCGACCAGCGGCCGCAGCAGGTGCAGCACCTCGGGCGGAAGCGGCGGCCCGTTCGGGATGCGCCGCCGCCTGCCGGAGAACTCCGACCGGATGCGATCGATGTCACGCGAACCCGTCCCCGTGTCCTCGCCGCCCGGCGTCCCGTCGAACGGCGAACGCCACCACCGGGGTGGCGCGTGAACGCCGAACGCGTAGAGCGCCGCCGCGGCCGCGACCGTGACGATCACCAGCCGGACGATGCTCATGGTGTGCTGCGGCAGGAGCATGACGAGCGTGCCGCCGATCACGACCGCACCCGCGGCGATGCTGCCGGGCCGGAGGATCTGCGAATTCATGCGCCCGCCGACTGCGGCACCGGTCCCGCGGACGCGGCGATCCTGGCGCGCAGGTCGAGCAGGCCAGCCTCGAGCGCCTCGACCGCGCCCGTCCGGTGCCGCTCCGTGATCGGGTGCTCGCTGAACTGCGCCATCACGTACAGGCCCGTCAGCCGGTGCATCGGCTCCGGCCGGACGCCAAGCGGGCCGAGCGCGCGAAGCAGGTACTCGTGCGGCGCTTCCTGCGGCTCGCGCGGCGCGCCGGCCCCCGCCAGCGCGCGGAGCAACCGGCGGTACGCGATCGTGATCTGCTCGCGGGGATCGCGGCCTTCGAACGCGACGTCGTCCAGCGACGCCAGCAGCCCTGCCTCCGCGTCGACCGCCGCCACGGGCGGCTCCGCCTCCGGCTCGGGCTCCGGCCCGAATTCCTCTTCGCCACCACGGCCCGTCAGGATCCGTAACCCGATCACCGCTGCCAGCAGGAGCACGACCAGCAGAAGGGGGTTGCCCACTTTCTCGAGGAGGGTGCCGCCGGACAGGGTGGGCGCGCCGCCCGACTCGCCCGCGACGGCCTGCCTCGAGCTCCGGCCGGGACCCGTGCCCGGGCGCCGGTCCCGGCGGCCCGAACCCCGGGCGCTCCCGGCCGCACCGGGCATCGGGGGAAGCGACCAGATGCCGGACCGGGCCTCCCCGCCCTCCCCGCCCGCGCGGCCCGGCCCACCATCCGGCCCGGCGTCCCTTCCGAACCCGACGCGCGGCGCGAGGAACGCGAGCAGCGCCACCACGCTCATGATCATCGCGGCCCCGGCCAGCGCCGAACCGGTCGCATCGAAGTCGCGTTCCTCCTCCGCGCGCAACTGCCGGCCGCGCACCAGCAGCAGCACCATGCCCGCGATCGCGGCCGCCGCACCGGCCAGCCGTACCGGCCTCAGCCACCCCTCGCCCGGAACGGCCGACGGCACGAACAGGCCGGAGCCACCCGCCGCCACCGCGACGACCGCGCTCGTGAGGACAACCAGCAGCACCACCGACACCGAACGACGGACCATCGGCTACCTCTTCAGGATGCGGTACCGCACGATGGACGGCACATCCAGCTCGTCCGGCTCGACCCCGACCAGGACATCGCCGGACGCGTGGTTTCGCTGCTGGTGACTATAGACGTAGTAGCCGGCCCCGAGCAACCGGGCGGCGCGGCAGCGAGTCTCAGGACTGGCCGGTGCGGTCGGGGTCGGAGGGAGGGATGGCGCGTTTCGCGGAGCCGTAGAGCTGGCGGTCGAAGTCGCGCGTTTCGCGGAGACTGGCGAGTTCGCGGGAGGTGGCGGTGAGCTCGTCCTCGGTGACCTGGAGTCGCTTTTCGAGCTGCTGTAGCCGGCTCTCGATGCGGTGGTCGTCGGGGGGTGGCAGTTGGCGCTGGTTGCGGGAAGCGGCGCCGATGAGGGTGGCGAGGCCTGCGCCCCCGAGGAGCAGCCCGAGGATGGCGGGCATTTCGGCGTGGGATCCGAAGCCGACGAAGGTGAGCAGGGCCGCGGCCACGAGAATGAGGATACCGGTTCTTGCGCCCATCGGGCGACTCCGTGCGTGTCGAGTGCGCTCGCCGGAACGGGGGAGCTCCGGCCCTGTCCAAGGGTCGGGCGAAACGCGCGCAGGTGCAAGGCCCGGGGGACGGGCGTACCGGATCCGATGGCGGGCGCGAGGCGTTTTCTACGTTGTGGAAGCCAGGGGACGGGTGGCTGTCAAGGCATATGCGCGCGACGTGACGGTTGCAACGTCGGTTTCACGCAATGTATAGTGGACGCCACGTTGTGCCTGGCGATCGTCCCGGGAGTGCACGACCGTGCGCCCGAATATTCCTGCCCGAAGGAGGAAAGATGCCGAGAATGACCCGCATCATGGCTGTCTCAGCGGCCCTGCTGCTGACCCTGAGCTCGTCGGCCCATGCACAGGGCTACACTGTTGGCCATACCGATGTCGGGCCGGTGGTCGGATTCGGCGGAATCGGAAGTGCCAGCCTGTCGATCGGCGGTCGTTTCGAGCGCGCGATCAAGGCACTGCCGGACATGGGCAACGGCGTTCTCGGGATCGAAGCGAGCGTGGACTGGTGGCGGTACACGTTCTACCTCAACGAGAATATCAGCTACTTCGCGATTTCGGCGACCGCCAACTACCACTTTCACATCGAGGACGGCAAGTGGGATCCGTTCGTGGGTCTCGGTCTCGGTGATTTCGTGGTGAGCGCCCCTGACTGCGGCGCCTTCAACTGCGGCGGCTACAGCTCCGGCATCTACTTCGTCGGCCGGGCGGGAGTGCGGTACTTCTTCTCCCCCGCCATGGCGGCGTACGCGGACGGCGGCACGGGCGCATCGACGATCAACCTTGGCGTGATGTTCACGCTGTCGAGCGGCTCGGGGATGTAGCGGCTACGGGCGAATGACGCGCACGGGCCGGCGCGGGGGCATCTCCGCGCCGGCCTGTTCGTTCGCTGCCTTCAATTCGACGCCGGCTTGTCGTACTTCGCGGCCTCTTCCCGGAACAGTTTCGCTTTCTCGGTCTGGCCGAGCGCGTCGTACTCGTCGGCCAGGTCACGGCGCGCTGACTGGAGCCAGCTGACGCCGGGGTCCGTCTGGTCCTTCAGCAGGTCGTAGCCGGTCCGTGATTCACGTTCGGCCTCGGCCCATCGCATCTGGCGCGCGATCGAGCGGCCGAGCTTGATGCGGGCGATGGCGGTGTTCATGTTGTCGGCCCCGAGCGTGGCGGCGTAGAGGTCGACGGACTGGTGCAGCAGCCGTTCGGCATCGGTGTAGCGGCCGGCGGCCAGGTAGACGCTGCCGAGGTTGGCGCGGGCTACGGCCTTGAGCCAGTGCGGGCCGGAGTAGATCGAGTCGTAGATGGCGGCCATACGCCGGAATCCTTCCTCGGCGCCGGCGTAGTCCTCGCGGGCGAGCGCGATGAGCGCGATGTCGTTGAGCGTGGACGCGACGGCCGGGTGCACGGGGCCGTAGACGCGTTCTTCGATGCCGAGCGCGCGGCGCAGCATGCCGAGCGCCTCGTCGGTCCGGTTCTCGTAGTTGAGCGCGCGCCCGAGCATGGTCAGGTTGGATGCGGTCGTCGGGTGATCGGGCCCGTAGAACGCCTCCGTCATGCCGAGTGCCTCGCGGTAGTAGCGCTCGGCCTCCGCGTACATCCCCCACTGGAACTGGGTCGCCCCGAGGTTGATCAGCACGTCGGCGATGACCGGATGCCGCTCGCCATAGATATGGCGGTCCATCGCGAGCACGATGCGGTTGAGCGAGTCGGACGCCTCGAGGTGGCCGGCGTAGAAGTGGGTGTTCGCCAGCTCGATCATCGCGTCGGCCAGCTCGGGGCTGCCGGGCGCGGTGTGCGAGCGGGTGCGGACGACGGCCTCGAGCAGGCCGATCGCTTCCTCGTACTCGCCCTTCTCCTGGAGCACGCGGCCGAGGGCAACCTCGGCCTCGAGGGTGACCGCGTCCGTCGGAGACAGGCTACGGCGTGCGACGTCGAGGCCCGTACGTACGTCGCGCTCCGCGTCGTCGAGCCGGGCCTGGTCCACTCGCAACATGCCGATGGCGACGAGGCTGCGAGCGACATCCTGCCCGCGCTCACCCTCGAGGCGGCGATAGCGGTCATGCGCGAGATGGAGCAGCGAGTCGGCGCGGTCGAGTTGGCCGAGCTGCTGGTAGAGCGTGCCGAGCGTGTACAGCAGCTCGGCCTGCACGGCCGGCTCCGCATCCAGCACGGCCGCCTCGCGCGTACCCCGGTCGATCAGCGTCAGCACACGTAGCGTGTCCGCCGGCCCGACCACCTCATTGCCGCCGCGGAACAGGTTCAGCATGAAGTCCTGGATACGCGAGGTGCGCGCGGCCTCGGCGAGGGCGTCGTCGCGCGCGGCGGCGAGCCGGACCGTGTAGAACGTGACCAGCGCGAGGAGCGCCACGAGCATCGCGGCGGCGGCGGTGACAGCGCGCGCGTGTCGGCGCAGGAACTTGCTGGTGCGGTAGGCGAGCGAGTCGGGCCGCGCGTCGAGGGGCTCCGCGTGAAGGAAGTGGTCGATGTCGCGGACGAGGCCGGGCACCGTCCGGTAGCGGCGCTGCGGGTCCTTGTGCATCGCGGTGAGGCAGAGGACATCGAGGTCGGCCCACTCGGCGCGGTTCGGTTCGCGCGACAACGGCGTCCCCCTGCCGGCGGCCGCGACCGAGGGCCGGTCCGGCGTCCGCTCGACGATCATCGCCTCGACCTGGCCGGGCGTCTTGCGTGAGAGGTCGAAGGGGAGCCGGCCGGCGAGCAGCTCGTACAGCAGGACGCCGAGCGCGTAGATGTCGGTGTACGTCCCGATCGGCTGGCCGAGCGCCTGTTCGGGCGCGGCGTAGGCCGGCGTCATCAGGCGGAGCCCGGTCTGCGTCGGGTCGGCCGGCACGTCGAGGCCTTCGAGCTGCTTGGCGATGCCGAAGTCGAGGAGCTTCACCCGGCCATCCGGCGTGACCATGATGTTCGACGGCTTGAGGTCGCGGTGTACGATCGCCTGCTGGTGCGCCGCCTGCACCGCCTCGCACGCGGAGCGGAGCAGCGCGAGCCGTTCGCCCACGGTGGCGTTCCGGTCCTCGCACCAGGTCGTCAGCGGCACACCCTCGACGAACTCCATCACGAAGTACGGCGTGCCGTCCGGCAGGACATCGGCGTCGTAGAGCCGCGCGATCGCCGGGTGGTTCAGCTGCGCGAGCGCGCGCTGTTCACTCGCGAAACGTTCGCGCCGCGCGGGCGAGAGCGCCGCGTCGCGCAGCACCTTGATGGCGACCCGGCTGCCCAGGTCCTTCCGGTCCGCGAGGTACACCACGCCCATCCCACCCTGCCCGAGCACGGAGCGGATGCGGTACGGCCCGATGCTGCGGATTGGCGGAGCCACCGATTCGAGGACCTCGTTCGCGACGTCCGCAAGGTCGCGATCCAGCAGGCTCGACGGCGCCGAGTCCGCGTCCAGCAGCTCGAACACCGCCGCCAGCAGCGCCGGGTCCCCTTCGCAACGCGCCTCCAGGAACGCCCTGCGTTCACGCGGAGACCGGCTCAGCGCATCGTGGAAGAGGGACTGGACCTGCTCCCAGCGTTCCGGGTCAAATCGCATCTACCGGGCCTGCCTGAGCTCGACGGCGAGCCATGCGCGGGCCGCCCTCCAATCACGGAGCGCGGTGGATTCGGAGACGGCGAGCAGCTCCGCGGTCTCCGCCATGTCGAGGCCACCGAAAAACCGGTACTCGACGAGCTGGGCCTGGCGGGGCTGCATCCGCGCGAGCGATTCGAGCGCGGCGTCGAGCGCGATCAACTCCTCGGAGCCGTGCACGGCCGCGTCCGCGCCTTCATCGAACGTGACGAAGGCCAGGTCGCCCCCCCGCTTGAGCGCGGAGCGCCGGCGCGCGGCCTCAACCAGCACCTGGCGCATGGCGCGGGCGGCGATCCGCTTGAAGTGCAACCGGGAAACGGGCACGACGCGGAGCGAGCCGGCCAACTTGACGTACGCCTCGTTGACGAGGGCGGTCGGGTTCAGCGTGGCGCTCGGGTCGTCGCGCCGGACGCTGGACGCGAGCCGGCGAAGCTCCTCGTACGTCACGCTGAACATCTGATCGAGACTCTGCCTGTCGCCCTGCATGCTCGTCTGGCCGCTGCCACCCGGGGTCCGGGGGAATGAGGAAGCCCGGCCCAGGTCCGGAAGAGCGTGAGAGCCGGGCAACCTCGAAGGACGCGGCCCTGCCAGTGCGAGGCCGTGGCACAGCCCGAAGATCGTGGCGCCCGGTTTGCCGGTCAATTCCTTGGGCGGGACCGAGTTGCCGAGACGGCCGGGCGACCGGGCAGCGGTCCGGTCCGGAGCTGACGGCGGGACGCGGTAACGTCGTGTGACAGCGGAGGGCGGCGGCAGCGCCCGGATTCGATGGCCGATCGACCTCAATCACGGCCCCCGCGCAGGATGTTCGTCCTCTTGCGCAGGAGGCGAAGCACGAGGTAGAGAACGACGGCCACGGCCAGCAGGACCTGCCAGCGCCGGTCCAGGCTCCAGGCGCCAGCCGCGATGCGGTTGCCCACGAACATCACGACCGTGATGGCGACGACGAGGCCGAGCATGCCGGAGTACTCGCCGCGCAGCGCGAGCCGGAGGCGGAACGGCAGCTCGGACGGGACCCAGCGGGAGAGCGCGGGGAAGAACGCTGGCGTGCGGGCGGCCCACTCGTCGAAGGTGGCGCCGAACTTCCGCTGCAGGAACCGCTCCTCCGCGAACATGATGCGCTCGTAGTAGATCCAGAAGATGAGCGAGACGACGGCGGGCACCCACCACGCGCGGGGCACCAGCGCGACGGCGATCCACATCAGATAGTTGCCGAGGTAGAGCGGGTGGCGCACGACGGAGTAGATGCCGGTCGTGTTGAGCGCCTCGGCGACTTGCGCGCGCGTGTTCCGGCCGGACGTGCCGGGCGCGGCGTGGCCGACCGTGAAGCCTCGGATGCCGAGCCCGATCAGCCCGACGACAAGGCAGAACGTGCACCATGCGAGGTTGAGCGCCGCGCTGTCGTTCGGGTAGCGGAACCCGCGCAGTCCGACGAACACGAGCACGAAGAAGAAGAGCGGCAGGTAGCTGCGCCAGCGGAACAGCCAGTTGCCGGAATGTTCGAAATGGTCCTCGAGCTTCATGTCGGTATCGTCACCGAGGTGAGCGCGGTCCGTGTTTCAGACGACAGCGCCGAACAGCCTGCCGACGGCGGCGGTCAGGCCCATGGCGAGCGCGCCCCAGAACGTGACGCGCACGGCCGCGTTGAGGACGGGCGCTCCGCCGACGCGTGCGGCGAGTGCGCCGAGCGCGGCCAGGAAGACGAGCGAAGCACCCGCAACCAGGGGCACGAGTGCGCCGTCCGGCGCGATGACGGCCATGAGCATTGGAAGGGCGGCGCCGACCGCGAACGTTCCGGCCGATGCGAACGCGGCCTGCACGGGTCGCGCGCTGTGCACGGCCGAGATGCCCAGCTCCTCGCGGGCGTGGGCGCCGAGCGCGTCGCCAGCCATCAATTGTGCGGCGACCTGGCGGGCGAGTGCGGGCTCGAGGCCGCGCCCGACATAGATAGCCGCCAACTCCCCGAGTTCGTACTCGGGATCGGCGGCCAGCTCGGCGCGCTCGCGCTCGAGGTCGGCGCGCTCGGTGTCGGCCTGCGAGCTGACCGACACGTATTCGCCCGCCGCCATCGACATCGCACCGGCGACGAGGCCGGCTACGCCCGCGACCAGCACGCTGTTGCGGCCGGTCTCGGCCGCGGCGACGCCGACCACCAGGCTGGCCGTGGACACGATGCCGTCGTTCGCGCCCAGCACGGCGGCCCGCAACCAGCCGATCCGGTGGGTCCGATGTGTTTCCCGCTCCGCCACGGTTCTCCTCTGCGATGGCCGCGCGATCCGCGGCCTTTCGCTCACGACTTCCGGTACTTCGGGTGATGCTTCACGCTGCGCATGATGGTCTTGATCCGTTGCTCCTCCCGCGCTTCCGCGAGCGGATCGCCCCGGCGTTCGAGATACTCGAGCTCGCGCTGCAGCTTGTGCCAGCTCGCCAGACGCCCACGGTCCACGCGTCCATCGTCCACGGCGGCCGTCACGGCGCAGCCGGGCTCGCCCGCGTGCCGGCAATCGCCGAACCGGCATGATGCGGCCAGCTCTTCAATGTCGCCGAACGTGTCACGGACGCCGTCCTCCGCGTCCCACAGCTGCAGCTCGCGCATGCCGGGCGTATCCACGACCATGCCGCCGGACGGCAGGCGCAGGAGCTGGCGGTGCGTCGTCGTATGCCGGCCCCTGTGGTCTCCCTCGCGGACCGCGCCCGTGGCCAGCTCTTCGCGGCCGAGCAGCCGGTTGATCAGTGTGGACTTGCCGGTTCCCGAAGGTCCGAGCAGCGCTACGGTGCGGCCCGGCACGATGTACGGGTCGAGCGCATCCACACCCTCGCCCGTGAGCCCACTCACGGCGAGGACGGGTACCCCGAACGCGATGCCTTCGACGCTGGCCCGTGCCGTCTCGACGTCATCGGCAAGGTCGCGCTTGGTCAGCAGAACGACCGGGCTGGCACCACTCTCCCACGCCATCGTCATATAGCGTTCGATGCGCCGCAGGCTGAGCGCCTGATCGAACGCGTTCGCGATCCATACCGAGTCGATGTTGGCGGCGACGATCTGCTCGCGCGTCCGGACGCCGGCCACCTTGCGCGAGAACCGCGAGGTCCGCGGCAGGGTCGCTCGGATCACGGCAACGTCGCTACCCTCCGCCGCCTCGATGAGCACCCAGTCACCCACGGCCGGCAACTCGCTCCGATCCACAGCTTCGTGGCGCAGCCGACCCGCCAGGCGCGCCGCGACCTCACCGGCTTCCGCCTGCACACGGTAGCGGCTCCGGTGCTCGGCGACGACGCGAGCCGGAGCGAGGTCGAACGGGAAGGCGTTCCGCGCCCGTTCGAAGTCCTCGCTCCAACCGTATTCCGTCAGGTCGGGCATAGGCCTAGAAGGAGAAGGGCGGCCGGCCCATCATCCTGTAGTCCCGCGGCGGCTCCTCGCCGAGCAGGTAGCGGACGAAGTAGTCCCACTGCCGCTTGATCGTGTAGTCGGGCAGGCCGTGGTGCGCGTCGGGCACAACCAGCATGTCGAAGTCCTTGTTCGCCTTGATCAGCGCATCCACGACGCGGAACGTGTTGGACGGGTGCACATTGTCGTCCATGTCGCCCGTCATCAGCAGCAGGTGCCCCTTCAGGTTCGCCGCCATCGTGTAGTTCGCGGACGCGGTGTAGTTGTCCGTGCCGTTCGGGTTCTTCTTGAGAAGGCCCTGGTACTTCTCGCCCCAGAAATAGCCGTAGGTCCGGTTGTCGTGGTTGCCGGAGCCGGATACGGCGACCTTGAAGAAGTCGGGGTAGCGCAGGATCGCGTCGGTCGATGCGAAGCCGCCGCCCGAGTGGCCGTAGATGCCGACGCGGTCGATGTCGATGTAGCGGTGCTCGGCCGCGAGCTGCCGGATCACGGCGATGTGATCGGGGATCCCGTTGTCGCCCATGTTGCCGTAGTAGTACTCGTGGAATGCCTTGGAGCGACCGGGCGTGCCCTCGTGGTCGAGTTCGATCACGATGAAGCCGAGCTCGGCCAGCGCGCGCGGCTCGTGGCGCGCGTTGAACAGCCACGACCCGACGCTACCGACCTGCGGGCCCGGGTAGATGTGGTCGAGGATCGGGTAGCTTTTCGTCGAGTCGAAGTCGGACGGCTTGTACATCAGGCCGTAGAGGTCGGTCACACCGTCGCGCGCCTTGACCGTGATGATCTCGGGCGGCGTCCAACCCATGGATTTGAGCAGATCGACGTCGCCCCGCGCCAGCTCCATCACGATCCTGCCGTTCGTTCCGCTCCGCAGCGTGATGACGGGTGGCTGGTCGGCCGGCGCGTACGTGTCGATGAAGTAGTTGGCCTTGGGCACGAACGTCGCGTTGTGCACACCCTCCTCGGGCGTGAGCAGCGTCATGCCGGAACCGTCGAAGTTCACGCGGTAGAGCCGCGAGTAGTACGGAATGCCCGGCTCCTTGCCGTTGGCCAGGAACCAGACCTGCTTCGCGACGCTGTCCACCTTCGCGATCCGCTGCACGGCGTACGGTCCGGATTCGACCTGGTTCTTGAGCGTGCCATCCGCGCCGAACCGGTAGATGTGGGACCAGCCGTCGCGTTCGGAGAGGTACAGGATGTCCTCGCCGCCGTTGACCACGTCGAATCCGCGCTGCTCGATCCAGGTCGGCACCGAGTCCTTCGTGATGGTGGTGAGGGCGCCGGTGTTGGCGTCCACGGCGGAGAGCGTCATGCGCTTGTAGCCGCGCGAGGAGCTCATGACGAAGAGCCGGTCGGAGCTGCGCGACCACTGGATGCCGGCGCCGAAGTTGATGGCGGGCGAGGGCGCCTCGTCGCCGCGGACGTTGGCCTTGCTCGAGATGTCCACGATGCGCACGTCGAACCGCGGAATCGCGGTGTCGCCGGGCGCCGCGTAGTAGTAGCTGTGGTCTACGGGCTTCGTCGAGGTCGAGGAGTAGAGTGGGTACTTCCCCACCCCGCGGTAGTCGAGCCGTTGCATGGCGACCTTCTTCGAGTCGCTCGACCAGCTGACGGGCGGCCGGCTCGGCTTGTAGCGCTTCAGGTCCACAGTACCGAAACCGGAACCTTCCGCCCAGTTCCACTCCCGTTCCCCGTCCGTGGTGAGCTGGATCGAGCCCTTCGGCAGCGCCACCGAGTCCTGACTCGCGCGCGGTGTCCGCTTCGCCGCCGTCGTGTCTTGCTTCGTGGTGTCCTGTTTCGCGCCCGCGGCGGCGAGCACGGAGTCGCGGCGCGCGACCGCTTCGGAGTCGGCGAGCGCGGCGGGCCGGACGTACAGATTCAGGTCGTACGCGAACACGTCCCACTTCTTGTCGGGCGAGCGCGAGGCCCAGGACGGCCCGTTCTCCAGCTGGCGCTCCGTCTGCCGGACAATGGTGTCCTGTGTCTCGCAGGCGTACGTCGTCGCATTGCAGCGGAACACCTTCTTCCGGAACTGGATCTCGATGGTCCGTCCGGTGTCGACGACGGCGAAGCGCGGCAGCTTCGTCGGGTCGAGCGCGGTGTCGGCGGCGAGCGAAAGCGCGGCCGCGAGGCGAGCGTTGTCGAACAGCGGCCGGCGCGTCGCACGCACCGGATCGACGATGTACGTCACGCCGCGATCGTCCCTGTCCGAGGACGTGTACCAGAAGCGGACGCTGTCCTCCAGGAAGCCGGGTCTGACGCTGGTTCCGAAGACGTAGCGGGCGGCGGTTCGGATCACGTCCGCGCGGTGATAGTCGGAGGTCTGGGCGCGGGCAGGCGCGGCGGCGGCCAACGCAAGCGCGGCGGCCGCGGTGACCCGGATCGAGAGGACTCGGCGCACGGGAACATCTCCGGGAACGAGAGGGGGCAACGGCTTCGACCGTCACGAAATGAAGCAGATCGACCGCGCCACGGCAACCGCGACGGGGGAAAACCCCTACCACCGTCGGTATTCGGCCTACGACGCGGCGGCGTCCTGCATCCGAAACTGGGAAGATCCACGAGGGGAACGGGGATTCCTTCTGCACATGGGCGATGATGCCGTGCAGACCACTCCGTGACGACCCGTCCGAGGGGCCGCCGCGCGAACGGGTGTACCTGCGCGCGGCCGTTCTCCTTATCGCCGTACTCGTGGCGCCCGGTCCCGCCGCGGCGCAGAGCGCGGTCCACGACCCTGAGCCCCGGCCCCTCCTCTACTGGGCCGTGAACGCGGGGATCGCTACGGTCGCCGGTTGGATCCAGGGCCGGCCCAGCGGTCAACCGCTCCACCGTGCGCTACTGGGCGGGCTGGCCGGGGGTTCGTTGTTGTACGCGGGCCAGCGAATGATCGGTGCGGGCGAGCCGCGCCTGCGGATCGTGGCGCTCCAGACGGCGGCGGTGGGCACGAGCCTGACCCGGAACATCGCGATGGGCGCGCCGGCGTTCTCCGAACTGAACTTCATCCTGCTGCCGTTCTACGTCCGGGTCCGACCGCATGGCGAATCGAAGGTAGCGGTGCGCCTCTCGGCGGTCGGCATCATTCAGGCGATCCGGGCGGGGCGGCGATACGGGTCGTGGCCGGACCTGAAGCGATCGCTCGAGACGGGCGCGCTGGTGTTCGCGGTGGACGACGACGTCCTGGAATGCCTCTCGCCGCAGTGCACGGTCGGCACGGTCGGTCAGCACCGGTTCGGCAATTTCGCGTATGCGATCGACGGAGACGCCTGCCTCCGCCACGAAACGCTGCACCTGCTCCAGGATGTTCGGGACACGGGCCTGCACGCGGTACCGGCGAGCGACTGGGCGCTTCAGCGCTCGGGCTCCTTCGGCCGGTGGCTGTCGCGATACGTCGTGCTGGATGGGTTCCTGCCACTGCACTGGCTCGGCTCTGCGGTATCGGCGGAGCGCTTCGACGCGGCGTGCCGCGGCCTCGGCTCGTTCACCGAGTGCGAAGCTACGGCCATGGCTCACAACCGCTGACGGCCGGCCTGATCAGGGGACGGGTGCGCCTGCCGCGTCCTTCGCGAACAGCTCGATATCCGGGAACCGCTCGCGCAGGAACGTGAGCATGTTCGGCCGGCGGTCCCGCTGGAAGTGCGAGGACTCACCGTACACGACGCCACGGCCGGTATCGGGGATGTTGGACGCCCACACGAAGTCGCGCACGGTGGCGCCCAGTGGAGACTCGCCGAAGCGGAACAGGACGTAGCGCATCTCCGCGTCCAGCGCGTATACCGGCTTGCCGAGGCCGCGGGCGACGTCGATCAGCCGGAAGTACGGGTTGTCGGCGGGGTCCGGTGTGACTTCGTGGCCATGCGTGTTCCAGTTGGCGCGGTAGTAGTCGAGCAGGGTCGCCTTCGCGTCGCCACCGGGTGTGGTCAGGTACGCGTCCACCGCATCCTGCAGGTCTTCCGGCAGCATCTCGATCGCGATCCAATCGACAGAACGGGACTCGAGCAGCGCGCGGGTCTGGTCGTACGCTTCCGTGCCGTCGTGCGTCTCGCCCACGATGATGGCGGCGTGCGCCGCGGCGCCGAACCCGGCCGTGTCGTGCTTCACGCTGGCCGGCTCGATCTTCGCGCTTTCCTTCATCAGCAGCGACACCACCTGCTCGGCCGCGTAGTACGGGTTGGGCACGAGGTAGCCGTCGGACAGGCCGGCATCGGCCAGCACGTCGCGGAATGCCACCGGCTCGGCCGGATAGGACGCGGAGTCCGCGATCACGATCCGCGCGTACGGCACGTCCACGAAGTTGCCGTTGAAGATGAGCCGGGTGTCGTACGCGAAGACGACCCTGGGTCCGCCCAGCAGGTCGAGCGTCAGCGCGTGCGGGTCGCGGCTCACGAGCGAGGCGCGGTCAGGCACGAGGTCGGCGAGGACGCGGTCGGGCGGCACCGGCTGCAGCACCTGGATCCCGAACGCGTCGCTCAGGTACGGGTCCGGCTCGGCGACGCGCTCGAACAGCGTCTCCGCTCCGACCTTGCCGATCAGCGCGCGCGCGCCATCAAGCGAGACGGAGTCGTCCACCAGCGCGAGCCGGGCCGACGACGCGGACGAGCCGTCCGGCGTCGTGCCGCACGCCGCGGCCGCGAGCAGAGCGAGCGCCAGCCACGGGCGGCGTCGCAACGCGATTCCTGCATTGCCTCTCTCGATCATGGTCCGGATCCGGCCGGCTGGTGGAGCGGCGGCGCGCCCGCGCCGGGGCGGTCGCCGGGGACCGAATGCTGACATCCCAGGGACCGGGTGGCAACTCCCGTACCAGCCCCCGGTGCCGGGTGAAGACGTGCGGTGGAGCGGGTCGGGTGCGCAGAGCCGCACGGCCGACCGAACACAATGTGCGGAGTTGAAAGCCCCGCGCCACCGTCCAGCGCTGCCCGCGGCGGAAGGCGCGCCGTTCGAAACCCGCCGCGCTATCGTTTCAGCGTGAAGACCATGAAGCCGATGATGCCGGCCAGAGCGAGCAGCCGCTTCCAGTTCATCGGCTTGCCACGGTCCGTGTCACGGCGGGTCCAGAACAGGATCACGCCGCAGCCACCGGGGTCGACATACTCGGGTGGCGCCTCCATCGCGCTACGATAGATCTCGACCGCTTCGAGATCGAAAGGCGTCAGCATGTCGAGAATGCCCTGGCGGCTGACGTCGCGAACACCATCGACGTAGACCTGGGGCATGCAGTCGCCGGTCGCGTTCGCGAAATACACGCGCTGCACGTTGCCGACGGACACCGTCCGGATGCGCGGCACGGTGCGGAGCAGGTCGCGCACGTCGCTGACCGGCGTGGCGTCGATCTGCTCGCGGCGGATGACGCGGCCGAGGCCGACCTTCTTGTTCCACGCGAGCCGCTCCTCCAGCGCCTCGCGCACCGCGCTCCGCGGGATGCGGTGACGCGCCGTCACCTCGATCGGCGTGAGCGGGATCGGCGTTTCGAGCCGGATCACGACCGCGACCTCTTCGTCGGCCGCCACCGTGACGGACTCGGGGCCGGCCGGCGCGTAGCCGCTGTGACGCGCACGCAGCGTGTACACGCCGGCACCGCCCAGCTCGAACCTGAAGAGGCCGTCGGCGCCGGTGGACTGGTGCGACTCCTCGCCCGCCGAGTCCGCGATCACCACCTCGACGTACTGGATGGGCACCGAGTCCGCCACGACACGGCCCATGACGATCTGCGCGGAGAGCGCGCCCGGAAGCAGCAGCGCGAGCGCCAGCGCTGGCAGAACTGCTCTTGTGATCGGCCGACCCAAGAGGTCTCCGCGATCAGATGACGGGTTCGCTCGCGCTGACGAGAACAGCGCGACGGGCACCTTCCAGTTCACGTTCGAGCCGGTCGCGACCACCGGCGCTACCGGCACGCAGGTCGTGACCAACGACGCGTTCAGCGTGAAGTTCTGACGGCGCCGCGGCCGTCAGCCGCCGGCGTTGCTCTCCAGGAACAGGATGTTCGTCCGCATGGTCACCGATCCGCCGCCGTCGGGCCGGTCGATCGTGACTTCGAGCGCGTAGCGGCCCGGGTCGAGCGACGGCGTGATCGTGCGCTCGACCTGCAGCGTCCCGTCCGGCCCGGGCATCGCGGTCTCGGTGAAGCTCAGCTCGACCACGCGCTGCTCGCCGAACAGCGCCTTCAGCCTCGAGAGCAGGTCCGGATCGGTACCCGGCGCGATGGTGATCCGCGTGCGCAGCGTCTCGCCCTCCTTCGCGCCGTACAGTTCGTAGAACAGGCGGAAGCTGCCGCCCGCCGCGATCTGGTGGCCCGGCAGCGGGCTGATCGAGACCGCGCCGCGCCGCCAGGTGCCCGGTCCCGGCTGGCCCACGACCAGGTCGCTCATGGTCAGCGCGTCGGGCGGGTACAGCGGGATGGGCTTTGTGCCCACCAGTATCTGGCCCTCATCGGGGTGGTCCGCGTTCGTCACCGTGATGCGGACCGTCGCGTTCAGCACGGGTGTCGCCGGCATCTGCAGGGCGGTTCGCATCTGCGCGCTCGCCGGAAGCGCCTGCGGCGCGCCGAACGCGATCAGCGTGTCCAGCCGCTGCACCGTCTGCTCCGCGTTGTCCTCGATCGAGAGCGAGAGCTTCAGCGGATAGGCGACGCCGCGCTCCAGCGGCCGCGGCGTGAGCTGGCCCGCCGGCAGCAGCAGGAACGCCGCGACCGTCGAGTGCTCCGCATCGCCTCGGAACGTGTAGATCGAGCTGAGCGCCTGGATGAAGTGCTCGAAGCGCGGGACCGCGGTCTCCGTGGCGAGCGCCTCATCGACCTCCTCGCGCGCCTCGCGACGCCGTGACGCGTCGGCCAGGTGGATGTACGGCAACTCCTCCAGGAGCGGGTCCGGGATCGGGTCCGGCGCAACCTGGCCGCGGCCCGAGCGACGGGAACGGACCGGATCCTGCCCTTGCGGGGCCCCGAGGAGCGGGTTCGACCGGCGTGCCTGGACGACGAGTCCCATGCAGCGGGCCGCCTCGACCCCGATCGACGGATCGGCGGCGGCCAGCTTCATGCCCCAGTCCAGCACGCCACGCTGGAACTCCTCGAACCACGCGGTGTTGGGCGGCTCGTTCGCGATGTATTTCGCCTCGCCCGACACACCGCCCACGCCGTACATGTAGATGAACGGGTCGCAGCCGCCGGGCGCCGTCACGATCCAGTCGGACCAGTCGCGCAGCTTGTTGAACTCGAACACGGCGCGGCCGTTGGCCAGGCCGAAGTACAGCCAGGCCTCCTTGCCCGGCCCCATCCGCCCGCTCGGCGCGCGCTCGATGTCGTCCGGCTCGCCGTGCCGGATGTAGATGAGGCCGCGGTCGTCGTATGGCAACCGGATCTGGAGCGAGTCCCACACGATCGCCTCGGCGGGCCGCGCGCCACGGTGGGCCATCCGCTGGTATCGCTCCATCGCCGTCGCCATCCGGGCGAAGTGCACGGCGAGCCGGTCGGCCGTGGTGCGGCCCGACGTCGAGGCGCGCCAGTCCCACTTGTCCCGCAGCCAGGTCGCGCGAGCCGTGTCCGCGAGGGCCGCCCACTCGCGCTCCTCGTCGAGCGAGAGCAGCGGCGCGATGTCCTCATGGTAGCGGTAGAACGCCGCGGCATCCGCCGACGTGAGACCCTGCAAATACACCCGGGCGCCCTCGTCCGGGTCTTCGTCCCGCAGCAGCCGCGCGACGCCGAGCGCGTGGAACCCGGACGCGGCGCCCAGCTCCGCCGCCTTCCCCGCCGCTTCGACCGCCTCGCCGTACTCGTGCCGCGCGATCGCGACCTCCGCACGCGCCGTCCACACCGTCGCCTCCGACGGCAATTCGCCCGAGAGCTTCTTCAGCGCGTCCGCCGCGACCTTCAGCGAGGATTCGTCGCGCGTCGCCAGCGCCATCGCGGCCAGCTCGTCGCCCAGCGCCGCGTCCGGCCACTGCTCGAGCGCCCGCGGCAGCAGCCGCCGCACCTCGCGCTCCGCGTTGCTCTGGATGTACACGGGCCGGAAATTTCGCCCCGTGGCACCCGGTGGCTGGATGTCGACGCCGCGTGCGAGCGCGACACCGAGCGCGGCGACGACCGCCGGATTCGAGCCGTTACGGTCCAGCGCCCGCCGGAGCTCCTGCACCGACCGTCGCGAAGCACTCTCATCGCACTCACGGATCCAGCGCTTCAGCTCCGCCAGACCGTCATTTGCCGTCTCGGCGACGTAGCCGTCCGTCGTCTCGGCCAGTCGCCTCTCGATCTGCGCGAGAACCGGCGGCTCGGGCGCGGTCTCGTGGGACGGCCAGCCGCAGGTGGCCGAGATCAGCGGATTCGGCGGCGCGTTCTGGGCGGTTGCCCCGGCGGGCAGCAGGACGGCCACGATCACGAGGCCCGCCAACGCGGAGCGCGCCCCGGGCGGGACGGCCGGTCCGCAGCGCGTTGCATGACGTGTCCTCGTTCGTGGCGAGTGATGCATGGTGGCTCTCCGTCAACCGCCGGCTGTGCTCTCCAGCAGCAGGATGCTCGTCCGCATGGTCACCAATCCGCCCCCATCCGGCCGCTCGACCGTGACCTCCAACGCGTAGCGGCCCGGCTCCAGCGACGGCGTGGTCGTCCGATCCACCTGCAATCTACCATCCGGTCCGGGCCGTGCGCTCTCCGTGAAGCTCAGCTTGATGACGCGCTCGCCGCCGAAAACGCTGCGCAGTCGCGAGAGTAGACCCGGATCCGTCCCCGGCCCGATCGTGATCCGCGTACGCAGGGTCTCACCCGGCTTCACACCGTACAGCTCGTAGAACAGCCGGAACGGGCCGCCGGCTGACAGCTGGTGGCCCGGGACCGCACTCACGGACCGTGATGCGCCCCGTCGAGTTGAGCACGGGAGTCTCCGGCATCTGCAGCGGCGTCCGCGTCCGGGCGAGCTTCGTGATCGAGCCCTGCACGTGACGCGGAGAACGTCGTGTTCAGCGCGCGTATCTGTACTTCGATTCGTGTGCCAACATGTCGGCCGGAGCGGCGCCGCACGAGGCCGGAATCGCGATCGGCGATGATGTGCGGGTAGAGGCGAAGAGGCTTGCCAATCGGCGGCTCGCGGCGCATCATGGAGCGGCCGGCGGCGCGGGCGGCGGTCCCGGCATCACCTTCCCGCGGCTCCCGGACGGAGGCGGAAAGATGGCTGCCTCGAATCGACGCGCGCAGAGCCTGCTCCTTCCCTTCCTGACCCCCATCTTCATCCTCGGCTGCGACGCGCGCTCCGGCGATAGCGGTCACACGGTCGCGGACAGTGCGGGCATCCGCATCGTGACATTGACAGGGCCGGCGTGGGAGCACGACGGCTGGCGCATCGCGCAGGAGCCGCTACTCGATGTCGGCCTGCGTGAAGGCGATGACGACTACCTGTTCAATGGGCTGACGGGCATCACGCTTCTGGAGGACGGCGGGATCGTGGTGGCGAACGGCGGTGACAACACGATCCGCCACTACGATGCGAACGGGACGTTCGTATGGAAGGCCGGAGGCACGGGAGGCGGCCCGGAGGAGTATGCGGCGGTCGGCCGGGTGAAGCGGCTCGGCGACAGGATCCTGGCCCTCGACCAGTCGGAGGCTCGGCCCGACCACGTGTACGACCTGGATGGCCGGCACATCGGTACCGTACCGCGCTATGAGGGCGACCCACGACGTTCCATGTCGGTGTTCGACGTGTTCCCGGACGGGAGCTACCTCTACTCGACGTTCCCGCAGGGAAGGCAGGTGCGAGGGGAGCGGTGGGTGGACAGCGCCACCGTTTTCCGCGTGGCGGCGGACCGGTCCATGACCGACAGCCTGCTCCGGCTGCCGGCTGTCGAGTTCGCCCGACTCGACGCACGCATGGGCTATCCGGTGATCTTCGCACCGATCTTCATGCTCGCGGCCGGGGACGGGGTTCTGTTCGCCAATTACCCGGACGACTGCGACATTGGGGTCTACGACTTCTCGGCCACCGAGCTCCGCCGCATCCGCTGGAGCTGCCCGATCGAGACCGTCCCCGAAGAGACGATCGAGCGCTACAAGCAGGAGTACCTGAACGGTCCGGGCGAGCGGGGCGGCTCGCTGCCGCCGGCGCTTCGCGCGCAAAGGGAAGCCCTGCTCGCCCGGCAGCAGTTCGCCGAGCGGTACCCGGCGCACGGACCGATGAGGGTGGACGGCGCCGGCAACCTCTGGGTGCAACGCACGGTCCTGTACGGGACGGGCCTGCCGGCCGACCCGCTGGTGTGGGACGTGTTCGACGCGCAGGGCATTCTGGCAGGGGCCGGTCAGCACACCGCCGCACCTCAGTGTGCGCGAGATCGGCACCGACTACGTGGCGGGTGTCTGGCGTGACGCGGATGACATCGAACACGCCCGCGTGTACCGCCTGATCAAGGAATGACTCCCGCTACTCGCCGAACAGCCGCCCACCGCGCTGGCGCGCGTACTCGATCAGCAGCTGTGTGCTGATGCCGTAATTGGCGACCCCGCCGGGCACGCGGTTGGCGCGGAGGTAGTGGTCGTTGACGGTCCGCTCGACCTTCTGGCCGATCTTGCTGGTGTAGCGGTCGTAGAACGCGGCGAGGTCCTCGACATCGCGCTGCACGCCGGGAAACCGATCGGCGATGAGCCGCCGTGCGGCGTCGCGGTCGATGCGGGCGAGAGCCTCAACGAGGACGCCGTGCGCGTAGACGGCGGCGCTGTAGCGGCTGAGCCGGCCGGGCGCGAGCGCTGCGGCGACGAAGCCGAGGAAGCTGGCCTCGCCCTCGCTCGTGGTGCCGCGCTGGTGGGCCTGCTCGTGCGCCATCACGACGGGCGCGCGCATGGCCGGCATGCCGCGCACCACGTTCGCCTCGGCCGTGAACGGGAAGTAGATGCCACTCACGCTGAACCAGCGCAGCACGACGCTGCCGAGCGGCCACTTTACGCGTCCATAGGGCCGGCCGGCCGCCGGCGGGAGCCCGAGCTGCCCGGCCGCGCGCTTCCAGCCCGCGTCGAGCGACGCGTCGATGTCGAGGGTGTCGTCGGGAAACGCAGTCGGGTGGCCCGCGTCGGCGACGCCGTGCAGGTCAAGGTATGCCTGGTTGGCGGCGGTCGTGGCGGCCTCGGCCAGGCTCAGCAGCTCCTCCCCACCGGCGCCCTTCCATTCCGGCCAGCCGGCGCGTTGCGCGTAGGTCGGCCGCGCGTAGTTCCAGCCCCAGAGCACGTAGAACGTGAGGACGATGAGCCCGAGGTCCCGGACGACGCGGCGCACGCCGCCCGCCAGCGCGTTCCTGCGGCTGCGCCGCCCGGTTGCGACGCCCTTCCGCGCTCCGAGCAGCAGCGCGACCAGCCAGAGTATGTACGCCGCGATCAGGATGTCGCCGATCGAGAAAGGGACGCGACCAGTGAGCCTGGAGAGCGGGCGCGCGATGAGCGGGCCGAGCCCTTCGCCGTAGAGCGACTCGGCGCGTGCCGGCATCCGGGCCAGCACCAGTGAGACGAGGTATGCGGCCGCGCCGGCGAGTGCGGCGATGACGGGCCAGCGCCAGCGGATCTGCCGGTCGCCCGGGTACTTCGGCATTCAGGACTCCACGTTGAGCAGGCGCTCGTAGTAGATCAGCGGACACTTCCGGTACACCACACGGCCGCGTTCCTGCCACCCGCAATTCTCGTAGAACGGTCCGGCGCCGGCGGGCGCATCGTAGGCATCGAGGCGGACCGCATTGACCGGCCAGTCACGCGCGACCTCCAGCGCCCGGTCGAGCATCCGCCGGCCGATGCCCTGGCGTTGCAGGTCCGGCCTGACCGCCATGTCGAGCAGGTAGAGCGGCCGGCTCACGGGCGTGAAATAGTCGACGTCGATGGCCCACGGCTTCTTCGTCATGAGCCGGAGCATCCCGACGAGTTCGTCCTTGCGCCGGGCCAGGAGGATGCGCGAATTGCGAAGCGAGCGGCGTACGCCGTCCACGGACCCGGCTACGGCCCAGGCGCCGGTGCCGTACTCGCGGATGAGCTTGTCGACCGTGGCCTTGCGCAGGGCGGCGCACGCGGCGGTGTCGTCCTCGGTGGCGAAGCCGAAGGAGAACGGCGTCACCACAAGCGCCAGCGCGGCACGAGCCGCGGCTCGAAGTCGTGGATTCGGCCGGTGACAGAATCGATGACGACGCGGACCCAGCCGATGTCGGGCGAGCCGAACGTCTCCAGCCGGGTGAAGTTGCGGATCGTGTCGCCGGTCGCCGGATCGGATAGCGGACGGTCCACGCGTTCGATGTGCGAGTCGCCGTGGATCAGGAGAACCTGGCCGGCGAACCCGAGCGTGCGTTCGCGCAGCCGGCCGATGAAGGCGGCGTAGCCCGAGCGCTCGTCCGGCTCGGTCTCGAAATACGGGTCGCCGTGCAGCGCGATCACGACGCCGTGCGCGCCGCTCGAGTCCGCGAGGTCGAACGCCTCGTCGATCCACGCGACCGCAGCGTCCGTCCGGTGCGCGGACTCGAAATCGTCCGCGTCGGTCCGGCCCTCGAACGGCGCGGTCGCGTTGCCCGAGCCGACCATGTGCACCGACGCGAACACGAAGCCGCCGCGAACCCAGCGCACGTTCTCGACGAACTCCGGCCACGCGGCTTCCGCGCTCTGCGTCTCGACGGGCATTGGCGTCGTGCCGAGCGTTGTGCCTGGCCGCTGGAAGAACACAGCGCGCAGCTTTTCGAGCCGCTCGAGCGGACGGTATCCGCCTGTGATCCGCTCGTGGCAATCCGTCCACTCGTTGTCGCCGGGCGTGTAGACGACGGGGTGGCGGATCGACTGGAGCTGGCGGAATCGCTCCTCGAAGTGCTTGTCGGAACACGGGTACCAGAACAGGTCACCAATGTGCAGGAGCCAGGCTACGTCCGACCGGTTCACGTCGCGGATCAACGCGCGGAACCGGCCGTTCTCCCACGGGCGGTAGGGCCCGTCGCCGAACACGGCGAACGCGAAGCTGTCGGCCGGAAGCGGCGCTGGCGCCGGCATGCCGCACGCGGCGGCGACCAGGAGCGACAGCTGCACACCCTTTCGATTCACGGGTGCACCGTTTCGGCGAGACAGACACTCGCCGCGGGTTCGAGCGAGGCGGCGAGCGCCGCGTCGTGTGCCGCATTGAAGCCCGCGGTGCCGAGGTCGCGGGGACAGACCGAGAGATCGTTGCGGTTGATCTGCAGCTCGATGCGGCCCTCGGTCGCCGTCCAGTTGCCGATGCGGCCGAGCACGGTGCCGGGCTCCACCGCATTGCCCTCCTTCACCTTCAGGTCGAGCACGTGGTCGTAGATCACGAGGTAGATCGACTTCTGGCTCGGCCGGATGTGCAGCTCGAAGTCGCCCTGTGATGGATCGTTGGCATCGATGCGCTCGACGCGGCCGGCCGTCACCGCGCGGATCTCCAGCGACGTGCCCTCCAGCACCATCTCGTACGCCGGGTTCTGAACGCCGCTCGATAGCACGGACCCGAAGGGCAGGAACTCGCGGATCGTCGACAGGTCCACCATCGGGACGGAGAGTACGGGTGGCGTGTCGTCCTCGCCGGCGTCGGTCGGGCTGTCACAGGCCATGGCCGCGGCCGCGAGCGTCGCCGCTAACGGAGCCAGGACACGCCGCCATCGTGCGCGCATCATGTCGTTCCTGGTCGGGGTTGGCGAATGCACCTCCGGTCGAACAAATCAGGCGGACAGCTTCTTCACCAGCCGGCCGACCGTATTGACGTTGCGGACCGTGGCCGGCGCGCCAGCCGTCTTCTCGAGCAGCGCGCCTGTCACCGTCGAGTCCGAGAAGCGGCCGCGGGTGAGCCAGTGGATGTCGCGGCCGACGAGGCGGAGCCGGTCGTTGTCGTTGCTGAGCGCCTCGATGCGCCGCGACACCGCCGCCGGCGGCGCCTCGCGCAGGAAGGCGACGTACCGTGAGCCGCCGCCGGCCTCGCCCGGGAACGGGTCGTGGCGCGACGCGGCCTCGAGCTCGACGGCGTCGCGCAGGATGGTCGTCACCTCGAAACCGAGCGAGTCGCGCAGGTGCCGCTCGATACGCTCCGTGTGGCGAGCCTCGTTCACGTCCGCCTCGAACAGCACGTTGCCGCTCGCGATGAACGTGCTCACCCCATCGAAGCCCATCTCCTCGAAGAGCGCGCGGAGCCGGTCCATCTTCACGGTGCGGCCACCCACGTTGATGGCGCGGAGCAGCGCGACCCAGCGCGCCGCGCCGACCTCCGGGACCGCGCGCCGTCGATTCACCATCCGCACCCTCGCATTCCGTCCACTCCCCGTTTCAGTCGGTACACGCGCACGGTCTCGGCATCCTGCGCATCCGTCCAGACGCCGTACAGCACGTCACCCCGCGCGGCGCGGAGCGTGAGCTGCGTCGGCGCCGACGCGCAGGACACGGTGCCATCCGGCGCCACGCGCGCCCAGACCCGGCCCTGCGACCCGTCGTCGCCGTTGAGCTCGACCCACAGATCGTGCCCGTCGTCGAAGAAGGCGCGGCCGGTCACGGCCGAGCGCGCGGGCGGCATCACGAATTCGACGCGCGGGGGCAGGTTGGGGCTCCTCGCGTGGAGCGCCGCGTCGGCCGCGCGCCGGTCGTCATCCGTTACGGGACGTGAGCGGACGCCCAGTTCCGTTCGGCGCGTCGCGACGAGACCATCGGGTCCGGGGACGTACCACTGCACGACGCCGGAAGTGCCATCGACGATCGCGACGAGCGAGTCGCCATCCACGGCGATGGCGGCGCCGGTGCCGAGCGCGGTCGGCTCCACGCCCCAGCTGCCTTTCCCGCCGACCACGTGCCAGATCGCTGCGCTGCTCTGGAACGTGGCCACCGTGTCCACTCGCGGGGAGCCGGACCGGAGCAGGATCGCGCGGACGTACGGGTCGCGGGTCGCGGCGTCGCCGAGCGAGGCGCGGAAAATCGTGGTGCCGAGCTGGAGCCCGTCGCGCAGCACGCGCAGGTCAGAGAAACCGAGCCCGGCCGGCGCCGGCAATGGCACGGTCTCGTTGTGCGTGCCATCCCGGCGGAACCGGCTGATGCGGGACAGCCGGGCATCGGTCACGGTGATCGTGTCGCCGTAGACGCGGACCCGGACGGGGCGCGAGAACTCGCCCGGTCCCTCGCCCTCGCGGCCGATGCGCCGGACGAAGCGACCCGCGGAGTCATACACACGGATCGTGCGGTCGCCGCCGTCGAGCACGAAGATGCGGCCGGCATCATCGACCGCGATGTCCTGGATGCGGTCGAACGTGTAGCTGGGCGATCCGGTCGCGACGCCGATCTCGCGGAGCTGCGTCAGGTCCTGCGCCCAGACCGCACGCGGTGTGAGCGCCGCCAGTGCGGCGAGCGTCAGGAGTACCGCTGTGGCTTCAGCCGGGTGCCGGTACGTGGTGGTCTCCTCGTTCGGATCCGCGTCAGCCGGCTCGCACGAGGCGGAACCCGATGCTGAAGCCGCGATCTTCCGGATGGTGCGTGTACCGGCGCCCGCAACGCGCGCTCGACGCACTGAAGTACCAGCTACCGCCCCGGATGTTCTCGATGCCGGAGCCGCAGTCGCCGACCGGGTCCGTGACCGGCCCCGTCGCATACGGACAGTACTCGTCCCGCGTCCACTCCCAGACGTTGCCGTGCATATCGTAGAGCCCCCACGGATTGGCCGGGAACGAGGCGACGGGGGTCGGGCCGCCGCGGAACTCGCCTTCCGGCCGGCCCGGGTACGGCATGCGGCCGTCGTAGTTGGCCTGCCCGGTGGTGAGGTCCGTGCCGGTCGAGAACGCGGTCGTCGTGCCCGCGCGACAGGCGTACTCCCATTCGGCCTCGGTCGGGAGCCGGAGCCCCGGTTCGCCGCTCCGTTCCCGGAGCCGCTCGATGAACGACTGTACCGCGTACCAACTCACCCGCTCGACCGGACAGCGCGGACCGCATTCGGGAAACCAGCTCGGGTTGTCGGTCATGACGCGCTGCCACTCCTCCTGCGTCACCTCGGTGCGCGCCATCCAGAAGCCGTGTGCGAGGCGCACCTCGTGCACGGGCGCGGGCCGGATGTCCTCCGGCTCGCCGGGCGGCGAGCCCATGCGGAAGGTGCCAGGTGGTATCCTGACGAACTCGATGCCGCTGACCGGCTCGATCCATGTCTGTTGCACTGCGGCGCCCGTGCAACCGCCAGCGGCGAAGCACGCGGCCACCGCGAGTTTGTGGATCACCACGCGCCTCCGGACCGCCCGCCGGGCGAGTCGAGCAGCTTGTTGAGCTTCCGCGCCAGCGGACAGCCGCTCGGCCTGAACGTTGACCATCGCGATCCGCCCAGCCGCGTCGATGACGAGGAGCGCGTCGGGAATGCGCTCGAAGATGCGACGACACACATTCACGAAACCGCCGGAGTTGATGCCGGGTTCCGGCTCCGGGGACCTTCCGGAGTGCGGCTGCAGATGGTTGTCGTTCGTAGGCCCGGGATTGCCCGGCGCGATGGGCAGAAATCAAGCCAAACATAGTGGAACCCACCTTGCCATGGGAGTCGCGACCACTCGCCCGGAGCGGCATGGCGCCCCGTGCCGCCATCGGTGCGAATCAATGCTGGCGATGCGGTGGGCGGGCTGGAATATTGAGAGTCCGCTTCCTCGCTTCACTCCGACTGGAGGTCCCGCATGCCGGATCAGCCCTCGTCCTCGGCCCGCGAGTCATTCATCGACACGTTCGAGAAGGAGACCGCGACCACGCTCAAGCTGCTGGCCGCGTTCCCCGCGGCGGAAGCGGAGCTCAAACCGCATCCGACGTGCCGGAGCGCGCGCGAGTTGGTCTGGACGTTCTCGCTCGAGCTCGCCCTCGCGATGATGGCGCTGGGCGACAAGCTCGAGCTGTCGGGCGGGATGCCGCCCGCGCCGGGCACGTTCGGCGAGGTGTTGGGCTCCTTCGAGAAGTCGCGCGGCGCGATGCTCGAGATGATGCGCAGCGGGCCCGCCGAACAGTTCTCGGGGACGGTGAAGTTCTTCACGGGCCCGGGCACGCTGGACGACTGGCAGAAGATGGAGTTCCTGTGGTTCCTGCTGCACGACCACATCCACCATCGCGGGCAGCTTTCGGTCTACCAGCGGATGGCGGGCGGCAAGGTGCCGTCGATCTACGGACCGACGGCGGACGAGCCCTGGTACTGAGCGGATCGGGACTGGGCGGGCCGGGTCGGGGGTGCGGCCCGGGCGCGATCAGGAGCCCGGGCCGTACCTCACGAGGCGGAGCGAGCCATCGCGGAGCAGCCCGATCCCGTCCGCGTAGTACTTGAACTCGCGGACGCCGGGCTCGAGCGGCGTCGTCTCGGCCGTTTCGAGCACATCGCGGAAGTGGCCGGCGGGCGCATCGAGCGAGTCCGTGAGACTGGTGACCTCCGCGCGGTCCATTGCGATGCCGGGCGCAACCTCTTCGTAGAAACGCGCGCCCAGCAGCGGCTCGCCCGGCATCATCAGGCCAAAGCGGGCACCGTCCACGCCGGACCGCCACGCGCCCTCGTGTCCGGCGACGGCGCCGTTCCGGTAGACGTCGACGTCCTCCCCGAAGTAGAACACGTCACTGTTGCGCGGGTTGATGGCGAAGAAGTTGCGCGAGACTTCGACCAGCTGGCCATCCTCGCTTTCCCGCTCCTCGACGACGCGCGTCTCCACGCCATCGATTGTCTCCGTCTCGTCCAGCACCGTGATGACGAGACGGTTGTCGCCATCCGCGAGCTCGAGCACGTACCCGGGCTCCAGCACGAAGTACGGGTTGCGACCGGTCGATGACAGCTCGCCGGGCTCGACCGCGAAGCGGTCCATCCAGACCGACCCCTGCGCGCGGTGGCGCGACCTCGCGATCATGGCGGCGATCACGGCCACCACGAGGGCGATCATGAAGAAGGCTGCACGCATTACCCGGGATCCCCTCCTTCCGTGGGCGGGCCGTCCGCCCGTCCCACACGGTAGAGCAGCGCCAGCTCGTCGGCATAGACCCGGCGCAGCATACGCGGAGCCAGCCACCGCGCCAGAAGCCCGGCGATGCCGGTCGCCTGCCACACGGTGGCGATGGCGACATGGCAACGGCTGCCGTCGGGCGCGCCATCCACGGTGAAGCTCGTCACCGCACCCGTGTCCAGGTCGGTCTCGGTGAGGACGCGGCCGGGCTCGGGCTCCGCGATGACGGCGCGGACTGTCCGGGCCAGGCCACCGATCTTCATGCGGAAACGGATCACGGTGCCGGCGCCGCGCCCGCCGCTCTCCACCTCGAGGCTGACGAACACGTCGGGCGGCAGGATGCGGGGGTGTCCGTTGCGGTAATCCGCGATGATCGCGTACGCGGTGGCCGCCGGGATGTCGAGCAGCGCGGACTGCGCAATGCGGACTTCGCTCACCGGCCCTTGCGCGCGCTCGAGATCGCCGCGGCCAGCTCCTTCGGCTGGTCGGTCCCGATGCGGTACGTCCTGCCGTTCCGCATCAGCAGCTCGACCGCGTCGAGGCCGGACACATTGAAGAGCCAGCCGTGCGGCGTGAGCCGGATACCCCAGCCGTAGTACCAGTGGTTGCGCACCGGCCTCGCCTGCAGCACCTCGTCGCTGCGGAACCGCTTCCGGACCAGGCCGGGCCCGAAGCGCACCTCGACGCGCTCGTGGCTGACCGTGACGGTGAGCGAGCTGAACAGGAAGAGCACGAGAAGGACCGCCATGATCACGACGCTGGCAACCACACGCTCCGGGCGTGCCATCGGAACGGCCGTACCGAGCCCGACCGCGAGCGCCGCGAACACGCCGAGCGCGATGATGCTGGGCGTCCCACCCTGCCGGTGCCGGTAGATCTGCGCCATGCCTCCAATCTACTCGCCGGAGCCCGGCACGTCTGCACCCGGTGCCTTCACTCGAAGCGGAGCGCCTTGATCGGATCCACCCGGGTCGCCCGCCGCGCGGGCAGCCAGCTGGCCAGGGCGGCGACGGCCGTGACACCGGCGGCGACCGTGGCGTAGGTGGCCAGGTCGACCGGCTTCACGCCGAAGAGCAGCGCCGACAACAGCCGGGTCAGGGCGGCCGCGCCGACCAGGCCGATGCCGACGCCGATGCCGGCCAGGCCGAGTCCCTGGCGGAGCACCATCCGTCCCACGTCGGCCTGGCTCGCGCCGAGGGCGACGCGGACGCCGATCTCCCGCGTCCGTTGCGAGACGATGTAGCTGATCACGCCGTAGAGCCCCACCGCGCCCAGCAGCAGCGCGACCGCGGCCGCAAGGGCGAGCATGACGAGCGCGAAGGACGTGCGCGCCATGGACCGGTCGAAGATCTGCTGCAGCGTCTCGACGTTGGCCAGCGGGAGGTTCGGGTTGACGGCCCAGACCGCCTCTCGGACCTGGTCGAGGAAGCCGGGCGAGCCGGTACGGTCGCTGCGGATCGCGTAGCTGACCACGCGCTGCACATGGAGCGAGTCGAGCCCGAAGTCGGCAGTCAGCAGCGGCCAGTATGTCGTCGTCGTGGCATCCTCGGCGACGCCGTCGTCGCGCACGTCGCCGACCACGCCAATCACCTCGCCCCACGGCGAGGTCGGGTCCACGCGCACGCGATGGCCGACCGCGGCCTCGGGCGAGCCCCAGTACTCACGCGCCAGGTTGTCGGTGAGGATGACGACGGACGCGTGGTTCCCGATGTCGTCCCACGTTACATCGCGGCCGGCGAGCAGCGGGTTGCCCATGGTCGCAAAGTAGCCGGGCGCGATGAACTTGAAGCGGCGGATCGGCGGCAGCTGGCCATCCGGAACGGGATGGTCATCGACGTATACCGGGTCGTTGCTGTCGTGCCCATCCATGGTGATCGAGGACGAGAGTCCAACGGCCGTGACGCCCGGGATCTGCGCCAGCCGGTCCGCGATCTCGCGGTGCGTCGCAATCGCCGCCTCGGCGTCCTCGACCTCCGCGTGCGGCACGGACACGCGCACGGTCAGGACGTGAGCGGGATCGCGGAACCCGGGATCGACGGCGCGGAGCGCGCGAAACGTGCGGATCATGAGGCCGGACCCGATGAGCAGCACGAGCGCGAGCGCGACCTGTGAGACGACCAGCGCGTTGCGCGCGTGGTGCCGTTCGCGGCCCGCGCTGTTGGCGCGGCCCGACTCCTTGAGCGCGCTGATCAGCTGCGGCCGGGCATACTTGATCACCGGGAAGAGCCCGAAGAGCAGCCCGGCGAAGATCGAGACGACGAGCGTGAAGCCGAGTGTCGTCGCATCGATGCCGATCTCGCCGACCCGCGGCAGGTTGTCGGGCGCGAGCGCGACGAGCAGCCGGATCCCGCCCTAGGCCAGCAGCGTGCCGAGCAGGCCGCCCGCGAGCCCGAGCGTGAGGCTTTCGCCGAAGAAGCCGAAGGCGACGCGGCGCCGCCCCGCGCCGAGCGCGGTGCGGATGGCGACGTCGCGCTGCCGTCCCTCGGCCCGTACGAGGAACAGGTTGGCGACGTTCGCGCACGCGATGAGCAGGACGATGCCGACCGTGCCGAGCAGGACCCAGAGCACGTTGGCGACGTCGCCCACCACGTCCTGCTTCAGCGGCCGGACCATCGGCGCGAACTTCGCCTGCTTCAGCATCTCGAGCGTCAGCCCGCTGGAGGAGCGCGCGGCCGTCGCCGTGATGATCGGTACCAGGTCGGCGTCGGCCTGCGCGGTGGTCACGCCCGGCTTCAGGCGGGCGAGCCCCTGGTAGCTGAAGTTGCTGAGCATGATGCGGGTCGTGTCGAAGCGGAACGGCAGGTAGACGCCCGCCTCGTGGCCGAGGATGTCGAACTTCTCGGGCAGCACGCCGATGATCTCGCGCTCGCGGCCGTCAATGCGGATCGACCGGCCGATCACGGCACGGTCACCACCGAAGCGGCGCTGCCAGTAGCCGTAGCTGAGCATCGCGGTCTCGGTCGTGCCGGGCGAATCGTCCTCGCGGGTGAATACGCGGCCGAACAGCGGGCGCGCTCGCAGGACCGGGAGCGTGCCGTCGGTCACGTACATCGCCGGGATCTGCTCCGGCTCGTCACTGCCGGTGACCGCGACCTGCGCCTCGTCCCACATGCCGATGTCCTCGAACACGTGGTTCCGTGCCCGGTACATGTAGTTCAATGCCGGCGACTGGTTGACCTCGTCGAAGCCGAGTCCCGGCGCCGTGTGCCACACGCCGACCAGCTCGCCGGGGTCGTCGTAGGGCAACGCCTTCAGCAGCACGCCGTTGACGACGGTGAAGATTGCCGTGTTGGCGCCGATGCCGACGGCCAGCGTGAAGACGCAGGCGGCGGTGAAGAGGGGAGCGCGCGCGAGGCTGCGCAGCAGGTGGCGGATGTTGCGGGTGATCGTGGTCAGGGCGTCCGTCCGCGTTCCGGGTCGTCGTACACCGGACCTACGCGCTGGTCGGCTGGGCGGTTTCGCTCAGCCGTGCGCTCCCTCGAGTGGGAATGCGCGGCTTGCGACGCCGCGCAGGGTTCAGCCGCGAAGCGCGGAGAGGTCGGCAGCGAGGACGGTGGCGTCCTCGCCGATGGCGAGGTAGAGCCGGTGGCGCGCGGCGTCGATGGCGAACCCGCTCACGGGTGCCGGGACCGGCACCGTGACGCGACCAAGCGTCGCGCCGGTCGCGGCATTGAGTACGTAGAACGCGGCCGGCTCGCCCTCGCGCGTACCCATGAGGACCCACAGCCTCCCGGCCGACTCGACACCGTCGAGGATGGCGACGAGGCCGATGATGGTGGCCGGGTTCTCGCTCTCCCGGTTCTTCCGGAAGAAGTCCTCGCGGGCCTGCTCGACTTCGGGCACGTCGAGCGGCCGGCTGAAGAGGAGCGTGCCGTCCGCCGCGTACTTGCGGACTTCGCCCTCCGCCTGCAGCAGCAGCCAGACGTCGCCGGCCCCACCGAACACCGGCACGACGACGTTGCGCAGGAAGCCGGGCACGCCGCCGCTCTCGATCTGGTTCCTCATCGCCACCATGTCGAACATCGCGGGCGTGGCCTCGACAACCGGTCCGAGCCGGACCACGGGCGCGCTTTCGTCCAGCGCGTGCAGGGTGGCGAGGCTCGAGTCCATCCCGGCCGATGGTGCGACAACGCGCCCCGCGCGGTCGACCGCGACCGCACCGATGCCGAGCGCCGCATCGATCCGGTGATCCCCGAGCGGATCGCCCTCGGGCGAGAAGTCCTCGAGCCGGCCGTTCACCACGTCGACGACGCGGACCCGGTCGGCGCCGGCAGCGACCGCGCGCGGCGCGCGGAACTCGCCCGGGCCCTCGCCTTCCCGGCCGATCGCGCGTGGATCGGATCCGTCGGGCGCCACCGAGATGACGCGGCGGCCGCGCGAGTCCGCGATCCAGAGCCGACCGTCCGGCGCGACATCGAGGCCGCTCGGAAAGCCGATGAGCTCGCTCTCCAGCGATACGACCGTAACGGGATCGGGGAGCGTGACGTCGAACGCCACGGGATCGGCAGGGGACTCCGCGCAGGCGGCCACGGCCGGCAGCGCGAGGGTGAGGACGAAGCCGCGACAGCGGCGCGTCGCCTTACGGTGAGTGGCCCGGCTCTCCGGTCGACCGATCATGCGTTCTCCCGGCTGCGTTCACGCCCCGACACCGGTACCCTGCGCCCCTCCATTGGAGGACGCCCGGACCGTTCCCGTTGCGTAGCGGGGTGCCGGCCCTCCACGGCGCCGCGTGAGCTAACGGCGCAGGATCATCCAGCCGAGGACGCCGGACAGCACGGACGCCCCCAGGATCCCGGCCTTCGCGCTCTCGAGCAACGCGGGCGACCCGAATTCGAGGTCGGCGATGAAGAGGGACATGGTGAAGCCGATGCCGCAGAGGCAGGCGGCGCCCCAGATCTGGCGGGCGCTCACGCCGGCGGGCATCCGGCCGAGGCCGCTGCGCAGTGCGAGCCACGCGAACAGTCCGACCCCGAGCTGCTTGCCGACCACGAGGCCGAGCATGATCCCGATCGCGGCGGGCTCGGCGAGCGCACGCAGGAACGAGGCGCCGAGCGGCACGCCTGCATTGGCCAGCGCGAACACGGGCATGACGAAGAACGCGACCCACGGGTGCAACGTGTGCTCGAGGCGGGCGGACGGCGTCTGCACGGCCTCGGTCGCGACCTCGAGCGAGTGGACGGCATCCCGCTGGTCCTCGGTCAGCTCACCGGGCCGGGCGGGCAGGTCATCGGCGAACTCGGCGAGGAGGGTGCGGCCACGCTCCGCGAACTCGCCGGCATCGATCAGCCGGCGCGCGGGAATGAGGAGCGCGGCCAGCACGCCGGCGATGGTCGCGTGTACGCCGGACTCGAGCACGGCGAACCAGAGCGCGGCACCCAGCACCGCGTAGGGCAGCGGGTGGCGCACGCCCAGCCGGTTCATGGCGAACATCCCGACCAGGAAGATGGCGCCGACGCCGAGCCACCAGACGAGGATCGTGTCCGTGTAGAAGATGGCGATGACGAGGACGGCGCCGAGGTCGTCCACGATCGCGAGCGCGGCGAGGAAGATCTTGAGCGCAAGCGGCACGCGCGGGCCAAGCAGGGAGAGCACGCCCAGCGCGAACGCGATGTCGGTCGCCATCGGCACACCCCAGCCGCTCGCCGCGGGGCCGCCGGCGTTGACGGCCGAGTAGAGCAGCGCGGGCACGGCCATGCCGCCCACGGCGGCCGCGAGTGGTAGCGCGGCCTGGCGTGCGGACGCGAGCTCGCCGACCTGGAACTCGCGCTTGATCTCGAGGCCGACGACGAAGAAGAACACGGCCATGAGGCCGTCGTTGATCCAGTGGTGAAGCGACTTCGAGATGCCGGCACCGCCGAGCGAGAGCGAGAGCTTCGTCTCCCAGAGGTGGACGTAGCTCTCCGACCAGGGCGAGTTCGCCCACGCCAGCGCCGCGCCGGTGCACAGCATGAGCAGGACGGCGCCCGCCGCTTCCTTCTCGAAGAACTCCTGGAACGGCCGGAGCAGGGCCGGTGCGGCCGCCTTCCCGGAAGCGCTCACGGTCGCATCTCCGGGAGTCAGGCGCGCACGCGCTCGAGCACGAGGTCGGTGGCGGAGTCCGCGTCGAGCGGCTCGCAGAACAGGTAGCCCTGGGCGTAGCGGACACCCAGCTTCCGTACCTCGCTCAGCTGTTCGAGCGTCTCGACGCCGGGCGCGATCACGTCGACCCCCATGTTCGTCGCGAGCGCAACGACGCTGCCGACGACGCGCCGGTTGTAGGGGTCACGGTCGAGCCCGCGCAGGAAGGCGCGGTCGATCTTGAGCGCCGCGAGTGGCAGGCGCTGCAGGAAGCGAAGCGAGGAGAAGCCGGTCCCGAAGTTGTCGACGGTGACGGCCACGCCACGGTCGCGAAGCCGGGCCAGCAGGTCGGCGGCGTACTCGGTGTCAGCCATGAGCGCGTCCTCGCCGATCTCGAGGCGTAGCGCGCTGCCGACGAGCCCGACATTGGCGAGCATCTCCTCGATGTGGCGCATCAGCTCGGGGTGGCGGAACTGGCGGGGCGAGAGGTTGACGCTCACACCCATACCGAGCGGCGGGCCGGTCGAGAGGTCCCGCCATTCCTTCATCTGGCGGGTCGCCTGTTCCAGCACGAATAAGCCGATGTCGGTGGTGAGTCCGATCTGTTCGGCGACGTGGACGAACTCGACCGGGTGCAGCAGGCCGCGCTCGGGATGCCGCCAGCGAAGCAGCGCCTCGAAGCCGTCGATCGCGCCGCTCTCCAGCCCGATGATCGGCTGGAAATGCACTTCGAACTCCGCCTCGCGCGCCGCCCGCCGCAACTCGTCCTCGAGCTGAAGCTGCGCCAGCGCCTTGAGGTGCATCTCGGTGTCGAACACCTCGTAGCACGCGCCGCCATGATCCTTGGCCCGGTACATGGCGGCGTCGGCGTCGCCCAGCACCTTTTCCGCGCTTTCATGTTCGTCGCTGCTGATGGCGATGCCGATGCTGGCCGAGGCGGCGATCTCGCGCGGTCCGATGCGGATGGGCAGCGAGAGCTCGTTGTTGATACGATCGGCAACCAGCGTCGCGTCCCGGATGTCGATCACGTTGTCGAGCAGCACAGCGAACTCGTCACCGCCGAAACGGGAGACGCTGTCCTCCTGGCGCAGGCAGCTCTCGAGCCGGCGCGCGACATGGGTCAGCAGCTCGTCGCCGGCGATGTGGCCGAACGTGTCGTTCACCGGCTTGAACCGGTCGAGGTCGATGAACAGCACCCCGAAACGGTACCCGGGCCGGCGCTGGGCGTGCATGTGCAGCCGCTCGAGACGGTCGAGGAACACTGCCCGGTTAGGCAGGCCGGTGAGCGGGTCGTGGAACGCGTTCTTGCCGCGCTCCTGCTCGAACTCGACGCGTTCCGACTGGTCCTGCGCCGTGACTTGCAGGCCCAGCTTTTCACCGTTCGCGCCCAGCCGGCTGGCCAGGCCAATGCGCATTTCGCGCACCGCGCCGGTCTTGGTCCGGAGCCGGGCCTCGCCCTCGCCCTGACCTGTCTCCTCGACCGCGGCGCGCAGTGCGGTCGCCGCCTCGCTCTCGACGAACAGCTCGTCGAAACGCATGCGGAACAGCTCTTCGCGCGAGTAGCCGAACACGTCGAGCGTGGCGCGGTTGCACTCGATCACCGTGCCGTCCGCCGCAGTGAAGAAGATCGGGTCGCGCGACCGCTGGAACACGCTGCGGTAGCGCGCCTCGCTCTGCCGCAGCGCTTCTTCCGTTTCGCGCCGCGCGGTCACGTCCCGCAACTGGATCACGATCCCGCCCTGCGCAGGCCAGGCCCGCGACTCGAGCCAGCGGTGCAACGTGCCGCACCAGCTTTCCAGCTCGGCGCCGGCCCGGTCCGTGAACGCGCGCGAGTAGTCGGCGTGGAACACGCTGCCCTGCAGGCTCGGGAACACGTCGAGCAGGCCATGACCGAGCAGGTCCTCGGAACGGCGGCCGAGCAACGCCTCGGCGCGCGCGTTGACGCCGGTCACGCGCCAGTCGGCGTCGAGCGCGAGCAGTGCGTCGGTGGCCGGTACCAGCGCATCGATCAGCGGGGCGGGCGCGGGTGGTGGCTCGGGTGCCGGCGGCGCGGGCGGCGGGGCCGGCGGGGCCGGTTCGATCCGTTCCTCGATCGCCTCGACCGCGGAGCGAGCGAGGTCCTCGAGGAAGGCGATCTCGTGGGACGCCCATTCGCGCGATTCGCGGGCGAGTACGGACAGCACGCCGACGACCTTGCGGTCGGCGAGCACGAGTGGAACGCCGCAATAGGCGGCGTGCTCCCACTCGTCGCCGAGCAGCATGTCGCGGGTGAGCGGGTGGCGGGTCAGGTCGGCCGCGACGAACGCCTTGCTGGTGGCGAGCGCATGGCGGAAGATCGCGTGCGGCAGGGGCACGTCGCGGTCGCTCGCCCAGGGCTCGGGCATCCCGACCTGGCTCTTGATCAGGAGCCTGCCATCGCTCATGAGCGAGAGCACGGCGGCGTCGGTCCGGAGCGCGATCGCGGCGAGCCGGGTCAGGCGGTCGAACGATTCCTCGGGACCCTGGTGCACGATCGCGGAGACGGCACTCGCGAGACCGATCCGGGCCGCCACTCTTTTGCTCATGACCGGACACCCGCCAGTCCGCACGTGGGACCGGGCGGGCCGGCGGCGGTCGCAGGCACCGGAGGCGGGGGGAGCATGGCGCCCATTCTGCTCGTCCACACTCGCCCTGTCAACGTCACGCGGTACAGGTGTTGACGGGCCGGGGCTGCAACGTTCTGTTACGCTCCGGCGGATGGCCCGCGCCTTGCCCCGAATATCCGTCCGATGAAACGATTGAAGTTCTGTATGCGACGTCAGGTCCCGCGATTCGCCGCCCGGCTCGGGCTCTTCGCCCTGGCCACCGGCATTGGCGTGGCCGCTTCCGCCTCACCGGCGCGGGCCCAGGCCGCACGCCCCATCGGGACCGTGAGCGATCGCACTTCCGCCTTCCTGCTCGACCCGCTTCATTCCGAGTTCGCGCGCGAGCAACTCCGGAACCCGCGCGTGCTGAAGGCACGAATCGACTCCCGCTACGGCATCAAGAAGCTGTACCGCGACCGCGGGCTGCCGTACCCGGCGGCCGAGATCTTCATCCGGGTGTTCAAGCGGGAGCGCGTGCTGGAGCTGTGGGCTCGGCCGCGCGAAACGAAACGGTTCATGCTGCTCAAGAGCTACCCGATCTGTGCGTTGACGGGCGCGGTCGGGCCCAAGCGACAGCAGGGCGACCACCAGACGCCCGAGGGATTCTACGAGATCGACGCGTTCAATCCGTCGAGCTCGTACCTGCTTTCGCTGCATGTGAACTACCCGAACGCGGTGGACCGCGTGCTGGGTGACCAGCGCGCGCCCGGCGGTTCGATCTACATCCACGGCGGCTGCAAGACGCTCGGCTGCATCGCGGTCACCGACGACGCGATCGAGGAGTTGTACTGGATCGCGGTCGAGGCACGGGCCGGCGGGCAGGAACGGATCCCGGTCCACATCTTCCCGGCCCGCATGACCGATGACGAGCTCGGCCAGCTGGCCGGATCATTCCGCAACCGGCCGGACCTCGTCGCCTTCTGGACGAACCTGCAGCCAGGCTACGAGTACTTTGAGCAAACCCGCAGCCTGCCCGTCGTCTCCACGGACGGGCGGGGCCGGTACGTCCTGACAGGCCCCGGCGCCTACCGCCGGGCGGACGGCGAGGACGCCGTGCCCCCGCGCTGACCGGAGCCGCATGCCGGCCGCCGCGCTCCGTTCCAGCCTTCCCTACATTTTTCCGGAATCGCGCATTCCTTTCGGGTTCGCATGATGAAAGACCCGGCCGACCGCGATACCGACGCGACCGACAGAGCTGCCGACCGCCTGGACGAGCTCCGGTCGCACCTCCGTCTCATGGCGGCTGAGCCCGGCGACGACGCGCGCGTCCTCGCCACCCTCGCCGAATCGCTGCGCCGACTTGCCTCCGCCGTCTTCGTCCAGATCGAACGCTACGCCGGCACCGGCGGCGCCGTCCCGATCGCCACCGCCGGCAACGCCGCGGATGCGGCCGCCGCCGACCCCGACGACGCGGGCCGCCTGGTGATCTCGCTTGGCCGCCGCAACGAGCGGCTCGGCACCGTGGTGCTGCATCGCAGCCAGCCGGCGCCGCCCGTGGACGCGGAGGACATCGAGCGGATCAGCGATCTCTCGGGGCTCGCCGCGATCGCGCTTCGCCGGCTCGCGTTGCAGGACGAAATCGCGAGCGCGCGCGGCGAGGCGCGCCGAATCGTCGAGGACAAGTACCGGCTGGTGAGCGGCATCGCGGACGAGGTACGCGAGAGACTGGGCGTCGCCATTGAGTACGTCCAACTGCTCGATACCGAGAGCGAGCTGAACGAACGGGAGGAGCGCTACATTGACCGGTCCCGCCAGAGCATCGAGGCCGTGATCTCGGTGATCAACGACCTGGTCCAGCTCTCGCGCCTCGATACGGGGCGCGTCGCGCTGCACCCCGAGAGCATCAACCTCGGCGTGCTCGCGCGCGGCATGGTGCGCGACTTCCAGCTCTCGGTCGGGACCATCGGGTTCGATTTCGACGTGTCGATCCCCGACCTGCCGGTCATCGAGACGGACATCGACGTGGTTCGCCAGGTCCTCGACAATCTGCTCTCCAACGCGGTCCGCTACACACCGGTGGGCGGACGGATCCGCGTCGCCGCCGAGGTGCGGCCGGCGCGACGGAAGACGGGGCCGCTCCGCTTCATTTGCGTGTCGGTCAGTGACACGGGCCCCGGCATCGAGGACGAGGCGAGGGTGTTCGAGGAAGTCTTCCGGGTCGAACGCCACCGCGTGCAGCCCGGGTTCCGGCTCGCGATCAGCCGGCGCATGGCGCGCCTGCTCGGCGGCGACCTCACCCTCGAAACGCGGTCCGGCCGGGGGTCCACCTTCATCTTGTGGCTGCCCGACTCGCCGCCATCGACGCCACCCGGCTACTCCGACCTGAAACAGGACGCGGACGCGGTCGTGCGCTGAGACGCGATCCCGCTGCCGCCCGCGCCGTCGAGCGCGGCCCGGCCGCCCCGTTCTCAGCTCTGCGGCGTGACGGGCAGCCGGAGGTGGGCGATGCAGCCGCGCGCGTCCTTCGCGTTCTCCAGGCTGAGCTCGCCGCGGTGCGCCTCCGTGATCTGCCGGCTCAGCGCGAGCCCGATCCCGGTGCCCTTCGGCTTGGTCGTGAAGAACGGCACGAAGAGATTGGTCGTGTCCGAGATGCCGGGCCCCTCGTCGCGGACCCAGAGGTCGAGGTATCCGTTGGCGCGGCTCCAGCCGACGCGCACCGCACCGCCCGTCTCCAGCGATGCGTCCACCGCGTTCCGCACCAGGTTGATCAGCAGCTGGTCGAGTTGGTCGCCATCCGCCTGGATCGTGAGCGCGGGTCCCGTCTCGATGTCGACCGGCAGCCGCGTCTCGAGGTTGACCACGCGCCGGACCCACGTCCCGACCTCGAGCGGGGCCAGCCGCGGCGCGGGCAGCTTGGCCATGCGCGCGTACGACCGCATGAAGCGCGCGAGCGCATCGGAGCGGCCCGCAATCACGTCGAGGCCGCGGCGCAGGTCGTCGTCCGCGTCGTCCGGCCGCGCGGGCCGTGACAGCAGCCCCTGCAGACTGCCGGCGATCGACTTGATGGGCGCGAGCGAGTTGTTGATCTCGTGCGAGAGCACGCGAATCAGCCGCTGCCACGCCGCCAGCTCTTCCTCACGGAGCGTGCGGCTCACGTCCGAGACCACGAGCAGCTGGTGGGGCAGGCCGCCCTGCCGGAACGTCGTGCGCCGGATCTCCCAGCGGCCGCGCGCCGTGCCGGCGAACGGGCCATCGAAGATGCGCTGCGGCTCGCCTTCGAGGAACGCGTCCAGCCCGAGTCCGTGCGCCGTCCTCCCCCGCATCCGCTCCACCGCCTGACCCAGCAACAGCTCGCCCGCCCGGTTCACGACCCGCAGCCGCAGCTCGCCGTCGAACGCGAAGATGGCCACATCGATCTCGTCCATCACCTTGCGTAGCAGCGCGGTCGCCTCGAGCGCGCCCAGCCGCTGTTCGCGCAACGTCTGCCCCAGCGCGTTCACCTCGAGCATCGCGAGGCCGAGCGCGTCCTGGCCCGACGCGCCGCGCGAGCGAATCGAGTAGTCGCCCTCCAGCAGCGCCGCCAGCAGGTTCGACAGCGTCTGCAACGGCCGCACCGCGCGGTCGCGCAGCGCGAACGCGAACGTCAGCCACGAGCCCACTACCAGCAGCCCGAACGTCCACTGCACCTTGGCCGTGTACCCCTGCGTGAGCAGCAGCACCAGCGCGACCACCGATCCCGGCAGGCCGGCCGCCAGCGCCAGCAGCAGGACGCGGGTCTCGTAGGCGAGAGAGCGCTTCGGCATCGGGTTACGGAGCGGGAGGCGGGAGCGGAGGCGGAGGCGTTTGCGGGAACGGGAGCGGGCGCGGCGGGAGCGGCGGGCGCGGCGGGAGCGGCGGGCGCGGGCGCGGGAGCGGTCCGCTCCCGGAGGCCGGAAATTCGCGGCGGCCGGTCACGCTGATCCCCATGTCACGTTCGGCATGCACGGCATCCTCCCGCTCCCGCCGCTCCCGCTCCCTGCCCCGCAAACGCTCCCGCCTCCGCACCCGCCACCCTCATTCGTTCAACCCGTACTGCTGCAGCCGCCGGTAGAGCGCGGACCGCGAGAGTCCGAGCGCATCGGCGGCCCGACTGACGTTGCCCTCGCTCCGCGTGAGCGCCTTCTGGATCAAGTAGCGTTCGGCGTCCTCGAGCGTCATGGCCTCGAGGCGGGCGCCGGAATCGCCGCGGCTGTGGAGGCCGAGGTCGTCGGCACGGATGCGCGAGTCGCGGGCCATGAGCACGGCGCGCTCCATCACGTGCTCGAGCTCGCGCACGTTGCCGGGCCACGGGTACTCCATGAGCGCGCTCATCGCCTCGCGGTCGAAGCCCTCGATCTTCTTGGCGTAGCGGGCCACCTGGCGCAGCAGGAAGTACCGGGCGAGGAGCGGGATGTCTTCGTGACGGTCGCGGAGCGGCGGCAGGTGGATCTCGACCGTGTTCAGCCGGTAGAGCAGGTCCTCGCGGAACCGGCCCTCGCTGACTTCCTTGCGGATATCGAGGTTGGTGGCGGAGAAGGCGCGGACATCGGCGCGCCGGGTCTTGCTCGAGCCGACCCTCTGGAACTCGCCGCTCTGCAGCGCGCGCAGCAGCTTGGCCTGCTGCTTGGCGGGCATGTTGCCGATCTCGTCGAGGAAGAGCGTGCCGCCATCGGCCAGCTCGAAGTAGCCGACCCGGTCCGTCTTGGCGTCGGTGAACGCACCCTTGACGTGACCGAACAGCTCGGACTCGAACACACCCTCGGAGAGGCCGCCCGCATTCACCGTCACCAGGGGCTTCCTGGCGCGCGGCGAGATGCCGTGCAGATGCCGCGCGACCAACTCCTTGCCGGTGCCGTGCTCACCCGTGATCAGCACGTTGGCGTCGGACGGGCCGATCCGCTCCATCATGGTGAGCACCGGCTGCATCGCGCGCGACTCCGCGAGCAGGTCGGGCTGCCCTTGCTTCCGCAGCAGTTGGTTCTCGCTCTGCAGCTTCTGGCTCTCGCGCAGCACGCGGCCCAGCTCGATGTGGGTGCGCAGCGTCGAGAGCAGCCGCTGGTTGTCCCACGGCTTCTCGACGTAGTCGCGCGCACCGCGACGCATCGCTTCGACCGCGCCCTGGATGCTGCCCCACGCCGTCATCACGACCACGGGCAGCGAGGCATCCAGCCGCTGCACCTGCGTGAGCAGGTCGAAGCCCTCGTTGCCCGACGTCGTGTCGCGCGTGTAGTTCAGGTCCATCAGCAGCGCGTCGAAGTCGCGCTCCTCGATCGCCGCCAGCACCGCCGCCGGCGACGTAGCCGATTCCACCGTGAAGTTCTCCGCCTTGAGCAGCAGCCGCAGCGCTTCGAGCACGTCGGGCTGGTCATCGGCGATCAGGATCCGTTTCGTCTCTGCCATCGTGCGTTGCCGGGTCCGGGAAGGGGTTCAGCCGAGCGCGAGTCGCGCGACCAGCGCCGCCGCCGCCTGGACCGTCAGGTTGTCGGTGCCGTGGCTGCTCGCCGCCTCCACCACTGCGCCCGCCGCCGCCGCGAGCGCCGCCGCCTTTGCCGCAGGGCCCGGCGCGATCCCCGCGAAGAGCAGGCCCACGAGAGCGGCCGCGAAGCCGCCCAGCAGGACCGCCGTGCTGCCTTCCAGGCTGCGCGAGGCGGGCACGCCGGCCAGCGTCGGTACGCGGTACCGGTGCCGGCCCCACCGCGTTCCGACCGGCTCCCCGAGCGCGTCGCCCCATCCGGCGACGAGGTACCCGACGTACCCGTACCCCGGAGACAGGACGTTGGCAAGGATGCCGCCCAGCGCCGTCGTTGCCAGTGGCACGAGCACGAACAGCGTCCGGTGCGGTGCGTCTGTCGGCCGCGCCAGCGCCTCGTAGAGCGCGTGCCCCTCGCCACGCAGGGCCACGTAGACGACCACGAGCGTGACGACCGCGCCGAACACGACCACGCCCGACGGCCCCTTCCACAGGTGGATTGCCGCCGCCGTCGTGAAGATCGCGAAGTGGAAGACCTTCCGCGTGTAGGGCGCCGCCACGCCGCGCGTCGCGCGGAGCCAGCCCGCGAACCCGCCGGCGACCGCAGCGACCGCCAGGCCGATGGGCAGCAGCACCGCGACCGTGGCCGCGTCCGGAACGAACCTCTCGAAGTCCATCGCGGCGGAATCATGCACGCCCGCCGGTGCCGGTCGCCAGTCGCGGGCGGGCCGGCAGGTCGCTTCCGGTCAAGAAATGCGCCGTGCTCCCGATCATCATGGCTCGAGTCCGGGTCGCGGTGCACGCGCGCGACAGGCGAGCGGACGCGACCCGACCCTCGACACGAGGCTGCGGACCGGATTCCGGAGGAAGGGGCCGAGCCATGAGATGGACGACCGTGACCCGCGAGGCGGACCGAACCGACCTGCTCGGGCGGGGAGCGTCCGGCATTGCCGTGCGGGGCGAGTCGGACGCCGGCGCGCTGCCCGCCGCGCCACGCTGCTCCTCGGAGGACTTCGATGCGGCTGCTCTTTCTGTGTAACTCGAGGACCTGGGGAGGCGCCGAGAAGTACGTGCTGGCGCTCGCCCGCGGCTTCGCCGCTCGCGGTCACGCATGCTTCGTCGGGGCGCCACCGGGCAGTCCTGCGTTCAGCGCGGTCTGCGCCATGGAAGAGGTAACGGAGATTCCGTTCGATCTCGGGCCGAAGCTGGGTCGCCGCTCCGCGCTCGACCTCGCGATCCACTGGCGCGGTTACCGCCGCCTGATCGGCACGTTCCTCGACAACCTGATCTCGGCGCACGACATCGACATCGTGCACGCACAGTTCAAGAAGGAGCAGCTGCTGGCGACACCGGCCGCGATCGATATCGGCCTCCCCGTCGTCTGGACGGAGCATGGGCCCCTGCCCCGGCTGTTGTCGCTCGCGCCACCCGTGCTCGACCGGTATCGCCGGGAAGCCGACCGGGTGAGCCGGATCCTGTGCGTCTCGACGCATGTGCGTGTCAATCTCGCCGCGCACGGCATCACCGGCCGGCACATCGGGGTCTGCTACAGTGGCATCCCGATTCCCGGCCTGTCGGGCCAGCCCGCGCGGACGAAGGCGCGGAACGTGCTCGGCCTCGAGCCGCATCACTTCGTCGTCGGCTGCGCGGGCCGGCTGGCGCGAAGCAAGGGGCAGCGCACGGTGCTGGAAGCGGCGGCGCGGGTCCGTCAGCGGATCCCGGGGCTCCGCGTCGTCATCGTCGGCGACGGACCGGAGCGGGCCTCGCTCGAACTGCTCGCGCACCAGCTCGACCTCGCGGGCAATGTCCTCTTCCTCGGCCGCCGGGACGACGCCGAGGTGATTCTGCCCGCGTTCGACGTGTTCGTCGCGGCCTCGATCGTCGATGGCCTGCCGCTCGCCGTCCTCGAGGCAATGGCGGCGGAGCGGCCCGTGATCGGAACCCACGTCGGCGGAATCCCGGAAGCGCTTGCCGACGGCGCGGCCGGCGTTCTCATCGATGCGGGCCGGCCAGGCGCCCTGGCGGCGGCCCTCGAGCGCCTGTTCGAGGCGCCGAAGCTGCGCGCCGAACTGGGTGCGGTCGCCCGGCGCCGCGTGATCGACCGCTTCTCGCTCCATGGCATGCTCGATACCACGGAAGCCGCGATGCTCGGCGCACTCGGACGAACCGTGCCGATCCGTGCGGGGCCGCCCACGGCGGCGGCGAGTTGACAAGCCGGCGCAAGGATCAGCCGATGCGCGTCCTGTTCCTCTGCAACTCGCGCCTGTACCGCGGCGCCGAGCGCTACACGGTGTCACTCGCCCGCGGCCTTGCCGGTCGCGGGCACACGTGCTTCCTCGCCGCGCCGCCCGGAAGTTCCACGCTCGACGCGGTGGCCGCCGGCCCGGGCATCACGGGGCTTCCGTTCGAACCGGGTCCCGCGACGGGCCACCATGCCGCCCTCGACGCGACGCTGGGCCGGCACCGGTGCCGGCGCCGGCTCGAGGCCTTTCTCACCAATGTCGTCGGCGGGTTCGGGATCGACGTGCTGCACGTGCAATTCAGGAAGGAACAGCTGCTGGCGACGCCGGCCGCCGCCGCGCTCGGGCTGCCCGTCGTCTGGTCCCAGCACGACCACCTCTCCCGCTTCCTCCGCGTCGTGCCGACCGCCATGCGGCGGTACCGGCGGGCGGCCGCCTCCGTGGACCGCATCCTCTGCGGCTCCGCTGACGTGTTCCGTGACGTGGCCGCGCACGGCTTCGGCGATCTCACGGTGTGCTACAACGGCGTCGATCCCGGCACCGCGCCCAATGCGGCGGACTGCGAGCGGGTCCGCGGGCGGCTCGGCCTCGACACCCGCGATTTCGTCGTCGGCTGCACGGCCCGGCTGGCATGGACGAAGGGGCAGCGCCACCTGCTGCACGCGACGGACGTGCTGCGCGCACGAATCCCCCGCCTGCACCTCCTGCTGGTCGGTGACGGAGCGGAGCGGGATTCCCTCGAACGCCTCACGGCGCAACTCGATCTGACGCGGCACGTCCGGTTTCTCGGCCACCGCGACGATGCCCGCGATCTGCTCCCCGCGTTCGACGTCTTCGCGGCACCCTCGCTCAGCGACGGCCTGCCGCTCGCCATCCTCGAAGCCATGGCCGCCGCACGACCGGTCATCGCGACCCGGGTTGGCGGGATCCCCGAGGCCCTCGATGATGGCGACGTCGGACTGCTCATCGAGCCGGGAACCGCGGGGCCGCTCGTCGGCGGGATCGACCGCCTGTACCGCGATTCCAGGCTCCGGAGCCGGCTCGGCAAAGCGGCCCGTGCCCGAGTGGTCGAGTGGTTTTCGATCGATGCCATGATCGACCGTGCCGAGCCCGCCCTTCTCGCGGCTGCCGGCGTCACGCCGGTCACCGTGGCACCGCTCCACGCGGCACTCGCCAGCTGATCGCCCGTCGGCGGCCGGGGCCGCGAGGCGGGCCCGACCTCACTCGCGCCGGAGCGCCTCGACCGGGCGGACGCCGGCCGCCCGGCGCGCGGGCAGCCAGCAGGCAATCAACGAGACGGCGGCGAGCAGCGCGACAATGGCGAGGAACGTGGCCGGATCGGTCGGGCTCAGCTCGAAAAGCAACGTCCGCAACGCGCGCGAGAGGGCGAGCGCGACGACGACGCCGATCGCGATGCCGGCGCCCGCGACGCGCATGGCCTGGCCGACGATCATGGAGACCACGCCGCGCGCGTCGGCGCCGAGCGCGATGCGCACGCCGATCTCCTGCGTCCGCTGCCCCACCGTGTACGCGGTCACGCCGTAGATGCCGACGGCCGCGAGCAGCATCGCGACGATCGCGAAAAAGCCGAAGAACGCGAGGAACAGCCGGGGCACGGCGACGGAGTCCGCGATCAGCCGGTCGAGCGTGGAGATCTGGCCGAGCGGCAGGTCGGCATCGAGGGTGCGCACCTCCGCGCGAACGATGGGAGCGAAGTCGAGCGGCTCGCCCCCGGTGCGAATCACGAGCGTGAGGCCGGGATCGGGCATCTGCCCGACCGACAGCCACATCTCGGGGCGGACCGGCTGGTCCAGGCCGTCGTGGTGCACGTCGGCGACGACCCCGACCACCGTCGTCCACGGCCCATTCGGCGATTCGGTCGAGAAGCGCTTGCCGATCGGGTCCTCGCCCGGCCAGTAGCGCGCGCCCATCGTCTCGTTGATCACGGCGACGCCGGGCGCGTCCGCGCGGTCCGCCGCCGTGATACCGCGCCCGCGCAGCAGCCGCATTCCCATGGCGGCAATGAAGCCGGGCGTGACCGAGCGGTAGTTCGCCGTTTTCTGGTCCTCGCGCGACGTCGGCAGAGGCTCGCCCTCGAGGATCAGGTCAATGTCCGTGTTCGAGCCCGAGAGTGGCAGCACCGAGACGCCGGCCGCGGCGGTCACGCCCGGCCGCGCGTCGAGCCGGTCCACCAGCCGGCCCCAGAACTCGTCCCGTTGCGCCTGCGCCGGGTAGCGCGCCTGCGGCAGGATCAGCGGGACGGTGAGCGCGTGCGACGCGTCGAATCCCGCATCCACAGCCTGCAGCCGCAGGAAACTCCGCATGAGCAGGCCGGCGCCGGCGAGCAGTGTCAACGCGATCGCGGTCTCCGCCACGACAAGCACGCTCCGTACGCGCCGTCGGCCCGCGCCGCTCCGGAGCCCGCCCGCCTCGCGGAGCGAGTCGGCGACCCGGGTGGCGGACAACTGCAGCGCGGGGACCAGCCCGAACAGCACGGCCGTCACGACCGCGGCGGCGGCGGCGAAGCCGAGCGCCCGGCCGTCCAGCGCGACCTCATCCAGGCGCGGCGTGCCGGGCGGGCTCATCGCCACGAGCAGGTCCACGCCCCAGAACGCGAGCAGCACGCCGACCGCGCCGCCGGCGATCCCGAGCACCACGCTCTCCGTCAGCAGCTGGCCGAACAGGTTGCCGCGACTGGCGCCGATCGCCGTCCGGATCGCCATCTCGCGCTCCCGGCCGCCCGCCCGCGCGAGCAGCAGGTTGGCGATATTCACGCACGCGACCAGCAGCAGCAGCCCGACCGCGCCGAGCAGTGCGATCAGTGCTGGCCCGGTCGGGCCCGCGAGCTGCTCCTGCAACGGAACCGCGCGGAGCCGGAGCCCCTTCTTCGAGTCCGGCGCCTGGCCGACGATGTAGCCGGACAGAGTGCCGAGGTCGGCCGCGACCTGGTCCGGGCTCGCGCCCGGCCGGACCCGCGCGATCACCCGCATCACGTAGCAGCCGCGCCCGCAGCCGTCACCGAACAACTCGCGCCGGTACGGTCGCCACGCGTCGGCCGGCGCGAACGGCGGCCGGAACCCGCGCGGCATCACGCCCACTACCGTCCACGCGGACCCGTTCAGCTCGACCGTCTTGCCCACCATGTCCGGATCCGCGCCGTACCGCCGCACCCACAGGTCGTGGCTGATCACGAGGACGCGCGCGTCCCGGTCCGCCTCCGCCGCGTCGAACGCCCGGCCGACCACCGGCTGCACGTCCGCCACCTCGAAGTAGCCGGGCGTCACCGCCAGCCCCTGCAGCCGCTCCGGCTCGCCCGAGCCCGTCAGGTTGGCCTGGAACCCGGCGAGCGGCGAGGACGCCGCCAGCGTCGTCGCATTCGTAACAAGATCCTCGTAGTCCGGCGGCGTGAACCACTCCTGCGCCGGACCGCCCGTCCCGCTGTAGTCCTGCCACACCACCACCACCCGGTCCGGATCCGGGTAGGGCAACGGCCGCAGCAGCAGCGCATCGACGAAGCTGAAGATCGCCGTGTTCGCGCCAATGCCCAGACCGAGCGTCGCGATCACGGTGAGCGCGAACAACGGGGAACGGACCGCGCTCCGCATCGCGAAGCGCACGTCGGCACGCAGGTGGTCCATGAGTCTCAGGTGTTTCGGGGGATGTTCAGCCGCTCGTAAAACTCGGTGCGGTCCGCCATGATCAGGATGTCGTCCATGCGAGGCTCCGGCCCGGACCGACGTGAGCCCGAATGAGGAGGGATGGGCGGGCGTCCTGGGTCAGAACGACGCGCGCAAGGGACGCCCGCCCGGGGGAACCGCTCAGTGACCCATCTCGAAACCGCTCTCCTCGAGCTCGTGGGCCTGAGTGGTTGCTTCGTCTCGCACGACCTGGCCATCGAACAGGTGCACCGTCCGCTCCGCGTGCCGAGCGTACCGCGGATCGTGCGTCACCATGCAGATCGTGGCGCCATCTTCGTGCAATTCCTTCAGCAGGTCCATCACCGCTTCGCCGTTCTTGGAGTCGAGGTTCCCCGTCGGCTCGTCCGCCAGCACGATCAGCGGCTTGCCCACGATCGCCCGCGCGACCGCGACCCGCTGCTGCTGACCGCCCGACAGCTGCGATGGATAGTGCTTCGTCCGATGCGCCATGCCTACGCGCTCCAGCGCCGCCTGCACCCGCTCCTTCCGCTCGCTCGACGGCATGCCGCGGTACGTCAGCGGCAGCTCGACGTTCTCGTACACCGTCAGGTCGCCGATCAGGTTGAACGCCTGGAATACGAACCCGATCTCACGGTTCCGCACTCGCGCCCGCTCCGATGCCGACAGCGTCGTCACATCCTTGCCGTCCAGCAGGTACTGCCCGTCCGTGGGCGAATCGAGCAGCCCCAGCAGCGACAGCAGGGTCGTCTTGCCACAGCCGGACGGACCCGCGATCGCGATGTACTCGCCGCGGTCGAGCTTCAGGTGCACGTTCGACAATGCGTGCGTCTCGACCTCGTCCGTGTAGAAGACCTTGTTGACGCCATTCAGGTGGATGAGCGTTTCCATCGCGTGTCCTCCGGTGACCCGTTGCGCGGCGCCCTCTCGGCCCTCTCGCCGGCGCCGCCTTGTGAGATGCTCTCGCTATCCAAAAAGGTTGCAACCCCGCTCCCGCCGCTCCCACTCCCTACCCCGCAACCGCCCCCGCCTCCACTCCCGCCTCCCGCATCCGTCCCCCTACTTCAGCCGTATCCTGTCGTAACTATCCCACTGCGACAGGTCCGACAGTATGACCACGTCCCCTTCCTTGAGCCCGGACTTGATCTCCACCTCGTTCACCGAGGCCACGCCCAGCTGGACCGACACGCGCACTGCCGTCTTCCCGTCCGGCTCCATCCGGAACAACCCGATCGTCGAGTTCGCCGAGCCGTACCCCGGCCGCGACATGAACAGCACGTTGTCGAGCCGGTTCACGATCACCCGGCCATCTACGCTCAGGTCCGGCCGCGCTCCGGCCGGCAGCTTCGTGGGCAGCGCCACGTCCACTCCTACGCTACCACCCTGCGCCGCCGGGTCGATACGCACTACGTGCCCCATGACGATTCCGTTTCGCGTATCGATTTCGGCCTCCTGCCCGATCACGATGTCCACCGCCTGGCTCTCCGGGATCCGGAGCTCGGCCTTGAGACGGTCGGGCTGGACGACGCGGGCCAGTTCCATGCCGGCGAGGACGTACTCGCCGATCTCGAGGCGACCGTCGGTGCCGAGGCGCTGGAGCGTGCCGGCCGTCGGCGCCTTGACGTTCATCGACTCGAGCTGGTCGGTTCGGAAGGCGACGATCTTGGTGAGCCGGTCGACCTGGGCCCGCTGGGCGTCGAGTTGCGCATCGATCGACCCTTTCTGCACCTCCAACCGCTGCCGCTCGAGGTCGAGGCGTTTCTCCGTTTCCTTGAGATTGTCCTTGGCGGCCGCGTACTCGTTCTCCGTGATGAGGCCCTTGGTGTGGAGCTCCTCGTTGACCTTGTCCTGCCGGACGGACTCGTTGTAGAGGCTCTCGAGCTGGGCGACAGCGCCCTCCTGGGCCAGGGTCGCGGTCTTGAGGGTCGCGGTCAGGTTCACGAGCTCGGAACGAGCCGAGGTCAGCTGGCGCTCGGACTCGAGCAACTGCAGCTCGACGTCCGGGTTGCTCATCCTGATGATCAGCGTGCCGGGCTGGACCTCGCTGCCCGCCTGGACGAGGACCTGCTCGACGCGGCCCGCGGTCACGGCCGGGATGATCCGGATCTGCTCGGGCACGAGGGTGCCCGGTCCCCGGACCTGCTGCACCATGGGTCCCTGCTGGACGGTGTCGGTCCAGGCCAGCTCCCGGTCCACGCTGGGCGGCGCGGGCTTGAGCCGGGCGAAGTAGATGGTGGCGGCGATCACCACGATGGCGCCGACGACGGCATAGAGCCGGCCACGCTTCTTGGGCGGATTCGCTCTCGGTTTGTCCATCGTCTCTATCTCCTACCGCTGCTCGCGAAGCGGCACGCCGACGGCGGCCTCGAGTGCGGCCAGTGTCTCGTGGAAGGAGTACACGGCGGCCAGTTTCGCCTGGTCCGCGCGCACCTTCGTTTCCTGCGCCTGGGTCAGTTCGATGATGGAGCCGGCGCCGAGCCGGTACCTTTCCTGGGCCAGGTACAGCTGCTCGGCGGCGGTGGACGCGTTCCGGTCCTCGAGCTGGACGGAACGGTACGCGGTCTGGAGCGCGAGCAGGTTGGTGGTGACGTCGGCCTTCCGGTTCAGCTCCTCGGCACGACGACGGTACCTGGCGTCGTCGGCGGCCATCCGGGCCTCCTGGAGCTGCCGCTCGCGGGTGAAGCCGTCGAAGATCGGGAACGAGATGTCGATGCTCGCGCCGAACGGGTTCTTCTCGTAGTTGAACGGGAACAGGTGGTTCGACGCGACGACGGCATCCGCCTGTGCCTGCGTGAACGCGTACTGCGAGCAGTCCCTGGGGTAGTCCGGCAGTTCGGTCGTGATCCCGTTGGCGATCGCGTTCGTGAACTCGCAGTTCGCGATCCGCGACTCGGCCGACGACTTCGCCTGGTCGATCAGGTACTGGTCGCTGCCCGTCCTCCGGATTCGTCCGGACCAGCCGGCGCTGATGCGGAGAGAGGGCAGGTACGTGGTCTTGGCCGCCCGCGAGCCGGCGTTTGCCGCCTTTTCGTCCGCCCGCGCCGCGAGCAGTTGTGGGCTGGCGCGAAGCGACGTGTCGATCAGATCCGGCACCGTCCATTGCGGCTCGAACACGCCGAACTCGCTCGTCAGCTCGACGTCCCGCTCGAGGTCGATGCCGATCTGCTGCAGCAGCCGGAGCCGCTCCGTGCGGGCCAGGTTCTCCGCCTGCAGAAGCGCGACCTCCGCCCGGCCTCGCGTGACTTCCGCCTGGGCCGCATCGATCCGGGTGGCGGCGCCCGCCGCCTGCCTCGAATCGGCCAGCCGTTCCGCCTCCTGCGCGCTCTCCAGCGCGGACTGCGCGATGCCCACTTCGTCCTTCGCCCGCAATGCGGCCAGGTACTGCCGCGTCACGTCCGAGGCCAGCGTCCACGCCGCCGCCTGGATCCGGGCGTCCGTCGCCCCCGCGTTCGCCTTCGCCTGCGCCGCTCGGAAGAACGTCCCGCCGCTCAGGCTCATGCCCATGCCGATCGAGTACGAGGAGAAATAGTAGGTCGGCGTCGTCGCGATGCCGACATCGGCGCCGGTGAAGTTGCCGAACTGCGGCGTGCCCTGGGCCTGGTAGGAGAACCCGCTGCCGAGCGAGAGCGACGGCAGGAACCGGCCGTACGCCTCGCGCGCCTGCCAGTCGGCGACCGACGCATTGTTCGCCGTCGCCCGGAATGTCGGGTTGTTCTGCCGGGCCAGCGCGATGGCCTCCCCAAGCGACAGGGTCGCCGGCGCTGCAGGTTCCTGGGCAGCGGTCCCGGCCGGAATTGCCAGTATCAGGGTCAACGCGGCCCGGAGCCCGATTCCGCGTGTCGTATCATGTCTCATGTGCGCTCCTTCAACACGTCCGGCTCGCGACACCGTTCACGGGTGTCGCCGTCGGTAAGTGGGAAGGTGTATGCCATTCCGGTACGGTTCGGACAAATGTTTTTGCCACAATCATTTACGTTTGATCTTCCGGCTCAACCCCGGACCTGTTCTGACCGATACTGAGAGCCGGAATCCCGGGATCGGACAGTGATCGGCGGCCCTCGGGGGGCCACCGGCGCGCGGGCACATCGATTGCCTCACCGGCAACGGAGACCCCGATCCCAAGGACGGAGATCGAACCATGAAGGTTTCAGCCTCGATGGTGCAGCGAACGCTGCTCCTCCTCGTGTTGTCCCCGTTCCTGTCGGGGTGTGACATCCCGACGACGTCACCGATCATCGAGACGACGTGGCGGTTCCCGACCGAGCCGCTGGATGTACAGGTATCGGGCCTGTCCGCGACGACCATCTCGACGCGGGACATGAGCGACATTGACCTGGCCGACAAGGTCCAGTCGGGCAGGATCCTGGTGACGCCCACCAATCCGGACGGCGCCACGGGAACGGTCATTTTCGTCCTGGCGGGTGGAGGCGTGACGGTGCTGGGCACGGTGGACATCGCGGGCGGCCCGGAGCAGGCGATCCCACTGACGGGCGAGCAGATCCGGGCTCTGCTCGGCAGCGTGGTCACGTTCCGCGCGACGGGCACACTCTGCCCGGCGAGCGGGTGCGGCCCGGCCTCGCCGCCGTTTTCGATGGTGACGCTCGATTCGGAGCTCGAGGTGGTGGTCCGGGTCGGAGGGGAGGGCTGAGCGATGAGGATCCGGAGTCTGCGATGCATCGGCGTCATCGTCCCGGGCCGCGCACGGTTCGCGGCCGCCGCCCTGCTCACGGCCGCGCTGGCCGCTCCGCTCCAGCTCGCGGCCCAGATCGCGAACGGCAGCACGGCCGCCCTCGGCATGGGCGAGAACTACACCGCGGTCGCGCGTGGCTTCGACGCGGTCGCCTGGAACCCGGCGGGTCTCGGCCTGCGCGGGACCGGCAGCTCGTCGTGGGCCGCGCTCGTCGGCCGCGGCGGGACCGGGATCGGCCCCATCACGCTCGGCGACCTCTCGAACTGGTCGGACAAGCTCCTCCCGGCCAACGTCAAGCGGGACTGGCTCTCGCGCATCACGGCGGACGGCGGCGAGACGGGCTCCGCCGATGCGGACGTGACCTGGTTCGGGCTGCAGTTCGGCCGGTTCGCGGTCCACGCCTCGACCAGTGTCCGGGCCCAGGCCGTGCTCGCGCCCGGCATCACCGAGCTGCTGCTGTTCGGCAACGTCGGCGAGACGGGCCAGGCCAGGGCGCTCGACCTCGACGGCTCGACCGCGATCGCCACGGCGCACAGCGCGATCGGCGCCAGCTATGCGATGCCGTTCCCGGCGGGCGAGGGTGGCCAGGCGGCGGTCGGTGTGACCGTCAAGTACGTGGTCGGCCACGCTATGGCGCTGGGCGACAATTCGACCGGCAACACCACCGTCAACCCGGTCTCCGTCCTGCTCGATTTCCCGACCCTGCACTCCGGGTCGGAGGGTGATGGCATCGATGGCAATGACGGGAACGGGTTCGGCCTCGACCTCGGTTTCGCATGGGACACGCCCGGCGGCTGGAGCCTCGGCCTCGTCCTGCGGAACGTCGTCAATACCTTCGAATGGAACACCGGCGAGCTCCGCTTCAGCCCGCTCCGGGTCCGGCTCGACGAGGACACGGCTTTCACCGTGACCGACGAGATGCCGGCCGCCCTGGCGCCCGCGTCGCTGCGGAGCCGCGTCGACGACCTCACCTTCCGGCCCGGCATCGCCGCCGGCATCGCCTACCGCGTCACCGACCAGCTCATGGTCGCCGGCGATGCCCGTTTCACCAGCGACACCGGCATCCGCATGGACGCCGCCCGCCACATTGGCGCTGGCCTCGAGTACCGGCCCGTGCCCTGGCTGCCGCTGCACGTCGGCGGGGCCGCAATCTCTGCGGGTGAGAACGCGAGCGGCTGGCAGGCCGGCGGCGGTGTCGGCTTCGACATTGGCGCCTGGAACCTCGCCGCCAGCGTGCTCCACCGGAACGCCGACCGGCTCGGCTCCGTCACCAGCTTCATGGTCACACTCTTCGGCATGGGTCGCTGAGCGCGGACACGGGCCCCGAACCCGAGCGACGCCGGCCCCCGTCCGGGAGCCGGCGTCGCCTGCATCAGGACGGAATCGCGGCGTCCGGTCCGTACCGCGACGCGACGTACTCGTCGAGAATGCGCAGGAAGTCGGCGACGAGACCGTCGCCCTTGAGCGTGGTGAACAACCGGCCGTCCACGTAGACGGGGGCCTTGGGCTCTTCGAACGTGCCAGGGAGGGAGATCCCGATGTTGGCGTGCCTGGACTCGCCGGGTCCATTCACGACGCAGCCCATGACGGCAACACTGAGCTCCTCCACGCCGGCGTATGCCGTCTTCCAGTCGGGCATCCTCTCGCGGATGTAGTTCTGGATGTCCTCGGCCATCTGCTGGAAGAAGGTGCTGGTGGTACGGCCACAGCCGGGGCACGACGTGACCTGGGGCGTGAAGCTGCGGAGCCCCATGGACTGGAGGATCTGTTGCCCGACGAGCACCTCTTCGGTGCGATCGCCGCCCGGCCGGGGGGTCAGCGAGATGCGGATGGTGTCGCCGATGCCGTCCTGCAGCAGCACCGCCAGGCCCGCGGTGCTGGCGACGATGCCCTTGGCGCCCATGCCCGCCTCGGTGAGACCGAGGTGGAGCGGGTAGTCGCAGCGCGAGGCGAGGCGCCGGTACACGTCGATGAGGTCCTGCACGCCCGAGACCTTGGCGCTGACGATGATGCGGTCGTGCGGGAGGCCGGTCTCCTCGGCGAGCGCCGCGGAGCGGAGCGCGCTCTCGATCATCGCCTCGATGGTGACATCGCGCGCCTCGCGCGGCGCCTCGCTCACCGCGTTCTCGTCCATCATCGCGGTGAGCAACTGCTGGTCGAGCGAGCCCCAGTTGACGCCGATGCGGACCGGCTTGCCGTGCTCGATCGCCACCTCGATGATGGTGCGGAAGTTCTCGTCGCGCCGTTTCGCGCCGACGTTGCCCGGATTGATGCGGTACTTCGCGAGCGCCGCCGCGCAGGCCGGGTACTTCGTCAGCAGCAGGTGCCCGTTGTAGTGGAAGTCGCCGATGATGGGGACCGGCACACCCCACTTCTGCAGCAGCCGCACGATCTCCGGCACCGCCTGCGCCGCTTCACCGGTGTTGACCGTGACGCGGACCAGCTCGCTGCCCGCCGTCGCCAGCTTCAGCGCCTGGTCCGCCGTCGCCGCCGCGTCCGCCGTGTCCGTGTTGGTCATCGACTGCACGACGATCGGATGCCCACCCCCCACCTTCACCCCACCCACATCGACCGTCACGCTCTCCCGCCGTCTCATCCGTTCCCCGCTCCCGCAAACGCCCCCGCAAACGCCTCCGCCTCCGCTCCCGCCTCCCGCTCCGTTCACCCCAGCTCTTCCGGCACCGTCTCGAGCACAGCCGTCCTGACGCCCACCCGCATCATCCGATCGACCGCCCGCGCCACGTCCCCTGCCTCCACGTCGATCCCCGCGATCGCGTCGAGCAGCAGCACCGTGTCGAACCCGTGCCGGCGCGCGTCGAGCGCCGTGTTGAGCACGCAGTAGTCGGTGGCGAGCCCGCCGATCAGGACGCGGCCGACGTCGTCGGCCTCGAGCGCCGCGGCGAGCCGGCGGCCGTCCGGCGCCGTGCCGTCGAAGGCACTGTACCCGTGATCGCGCCGGTCGTCCCCTTTCGTGATGATGACGGTGTCCGCGGGGAGGTCGAGGTCGGGGTGGAATTCCGCGCCGTGTGTATTCTGGACGCAGTGGGGCGGCCAGGGCCCGCCCTGCGCCTGGAAATGCATGGTATCGGTCGGGTGCCAGTCGCGGGAGGCGAAGACGTCGCCACCGGCACGCCGGACCTTGCGGGCGTAGTCGTTGAGCACGGGCACGACCCGGTCGCCGTCATTGACGGCGAGGGCGCCGCCAGGGCAGAAGTCGTTCTGCACGTCGACGATGACGAGGGCGATCCGGGTGCTCATGCGCGTCCTCTCCTGTCTCGGGTTGCGCAGGGGCCGCCGGAAACGTACGCTCGGCCCGGCGGGCGCGGAACCCGGACCGCCGGGCGGGATAGAAGCCACGGTCGGGCGGCCAGGGCGGCGCCCGGCCCCACGGAGTGGAAGACCCCGGATCGCGGATTGGAAACGACAAAGTGAAGCAGAAGCTGACTCTGGCGCTGTCGCTGGTACTGACGATCCTGGTCGCGGACATCGTGACGAAGCAATGGGCGATGGCGGTGCTGCCGCCGGGCGGCGCGACGCTCACCGGCAAGTTCGGGATCCCGCTCACGCTGGCGTTCAACAAGGGGATCGCGTTCGGGCTGGACGTGCCGGAGGCCGGGCGGTGGATCCTGATCGTGGCGTCGGTGCTCGTCGTCGTGATGCTGGCGGCGATGTTCCGGCATGCGCGGCCGAACGACTGGATCCGGATCCTGTCGCTCTCCTTCGTGGCCGCGGGCGCGCTCGGCAACCTGATCGACCGGGTGCGCTGGGATCAGGGCGTCGTCGACTTCATCGGGCCGATCGACCTCGGCTTCATGCTCTGGCCCATTTTCAACGTGGCCGACATGGCGATCACGACCGGGGCTTGCCTGCTCGCGCTCACCATGTGGCGCGACGGCTCCGCGCACGCTGCCGCGCCGGAACCGGCCGAGGCGACGGTCGCCAAGACCGTGGAATGACGACGCTCGCCGGGAGGCCGGGATGATCGAGGTGGGAAAGAAGGCGCCGACGTTTACGCTCCCCGACCAGGACGGGGAGCCGGTGAAGCTCTCGGACTTCCGCGGCCGCAAGGTCGTGCTCTACTTCTACCCGAAGGACGACACCTCCGGCTGCACCACGCAGGCCTGCAGCCTGCGCGACCACATCACCGAGTTCGACGCGCGCGGCGCGGTCGTGCTCGGCGTGAGTCCGGACTCCCCCTCGTCGCACACGAAGTTCCGTGCGAAGTACGGCCTCAACTTCACACTGCTCGCCGACGAGGACCACGCAGTCGCGGGGAAGTACGGCGTCTGGCAGGAGAAGTCGATGTACGGGCGCAAGTACTGGGGCGTCGCGCGCACGACCTACGTGATCGATGGCGAGGGCCGCGTCGAGCAGGTCCTCGAGAAGGTGAAACCCGCGCAGCACACCGATCAGGTCCTCGAGCTGATCTGACAATGACGGCAAGCGCGCTCGTGCCGGCACGGGTGCGGGTGCCCTGCAGCACGTCGAACCTGGGCGCCGGCTTCGATTGCATCGGGCTGGCGCTCGATCGTTATCTCGACGTCGAGTACGAGCCGGGACCGGACCCGCTCCGCGTCGAACGCGCCGGCACGCTTTCCGACCTTCCCCCGGATCCAGGCGACGACGCCATCGTCCGCGCGCTCGGCGAAGCCCTCGCCGCGCGCGGCGTCGCGACGTTCGGCGGCGTGCTCCGCGCGAGGTCGGAGATCCCCGTCTCGCGCGGGCTCGGCTCGTCCGCGGCCGCGACCGTCGCCGGCCTTGCGCTCGCGGCCGCCGCCTGCGGCGAGCCGTTCGACCGCGAAGCGGCGCTCGAGCCGGCCGCCCGGATTGAGGGACATCCCGACAACGCGGCGCCCGCGTTGCTCGGCGGGCTGGTCGGCATCGCGGCCGGTCCGGACGGCCGGCCACGCGCGTTCCGCCTCCCGCTGTCCGGGCGGATCGGCTTCGCCTGGGCGGCGCCGCCGGTCGAAGTCACGACGGAGTTCGCCCGCCGCGTGTTGCCGGCGACCGTGCCGCACACGACGGCCGTGCGCGCGTTGGGACGCGTCGCCGCGCTCGTCCGCGGCCTCGCCGAAGCGGACCCGGACCTGCTGCGCGCGGGCTTCGCGGACGAGTTGCACGTGCCTTACCGGTTGCCGCTGATCCCGGGCGCGGCCGAAGCCGTCGAGGCGGCGCTCGACGCGGGCGCGTGGGCGGTCACGGTTTCCGGGAGCGGGAGCGGTCTGATCGCGGCGTGCCCGGCCGGGATCGAGGAGGACGTGGCGGAACGGATGCGGGGCGCGCTTCGCGCTACGGGGGTGGAGGCGGGTGCGTTTGCGGGGGCGGGTACGGGAGCGGCGGGAGCGGGGGCGGTGCTGGGGTTCGTGGTGCGGGCGGACGTCGAAGGCGTACGGATCGGGGGGGCATGAACGACCGGGTGGGAGTGCTGGAGCGGTACGGCGAGTGGCTGCCGGTGACGACGGACACGCCGATGCTGTCACTGCTCGAGGGATCAACGCCGTTGCTCCGGGCGCCGGCGCTGGCGGACTGGGTGGGCGTCCGGGAGCTGTTCCTGAAGTACGAAGGGCTGAACCCGACGGGCTCCTTCAAGGACCGCGGCATGGTGGTGGCCGTGGCGAAGGCGCTGGAGGAGGGCGCGGGCACGGTGCTCTGTGCCTCGACCGGCAACACGGCGGCGAGTGCGGCGGCGTACGCGGCGCGGGCGGGGATCTCGGCGGTCGTGCTGCTGCCGGGCGGCAAGGTGGCGGCGGGCAAGGTCGCGCAGGCGGTGATGTACGGGGCGCGCGTGATTTCGCTCGACGTCAACTTCGACCGTGCACTCGACATCGCGCGGGACGCGGCGGAGCGCTTCCCGCTGGCGCTCGTGAACTCGGTGAACCCGTACCGGATCGAGGGCCAGGTCACGGCGGCGTTCGAGATCGTCGACGCGCTGGGTGATGCCCCCGACGTGCTCGCGCTGCCGGTCGGCAACGGCGGCAACATCACGGCCTACTGGCTCGGATTCCGCCGCTACCAATGGAAGCGGCATGCGACGAGGACGCCGCTGATGCTCGGCGTGCAGGCCGCGGGCGCGGCGCCGCTGGTGAACGGCGCGCCCGTCGAGAACCCCGAGACGGTGGCGACGGCGATCCGGATCGGCCGGCCGGCGACGTGGGAACCCGCGATCGACGCGGCCCGCGACTCGGGCGGCCATCTCCGCGCCGTGACGGACGAGCAGATCCTCGAGGCCTACCGCGCCGTGGCGCGGAAGGAGGGCGTGTTCTGCGAGCCGGCCTCCGCGGCCGGGATCGCCGGGCTCCGCGCGGCCGTGCGCGAGGACCGCATCGATCCGGTCTCGACGTGCGTCTGCGTGCTCACCGGCCACGGGCTCAAGGACCCGGACACCGCGCTCGGCGGCGGCGTATCGATCGAGAAGATCGAGGCGAACACCGACGCACTGGCGCGGGCACTCGGGCTTCGCTGACAGTCCCGCGGCACCGCCACATTGCACGGCTGGCCCCAGTGCTTCGACGCGCGCCGGCCGTTCCTCCGCGCCTCGCGCCTTTCAGGCGCTGGATGTGACGACTCGTGCGCCTGGTGGAGTCCCTATCGCAGTGAAGTCGGACGAAGAGCTGGTCCGGGCCGTGCGATCCGGGGATGGATCCGCGTTCGAACCGCTGGCGGAACGGTACTACACGATCTGCCTCCGGTTCGCGCAGTCGCAGCTCGGGCGGCGCGAGGATGCGGAGGAGGCGGTGCAGGACGCGCTGGTTCGTTCGTTCCGCGCGCTTCTGCGGGGGGCATCGCCCGACCGGTTCCGGCCATGGCTGCTCCGGATCGTCGTGAACCGCTGCCGCTCGATGTCGGCGCGGAGGGCGCGTCGTCGTCGCCTGCTGACGCTCTGGCAGACGCGGCAGCCGCCGGAGACGAGCGAGGACCCGCGCGTGACGGTAGCGGACCCTGACCCGGCGTTGACGGCGGCGCTGGCCGGACTCCGGCCGAAATTGCGAGAGGCGTTCCTGCTGAAACACGTGGAGGAGCTCACGTACGAGGAGATGGCGGAGGTGACCGGCGTCCGACCGAGCGCACTGAAGATGCGCGTGAAGCGGGCGACGGAGCGGCTCCGCGAATCGCTGAAGGAGGAATCGTGAGCGGGCTGGATGCGGGACTGGCCCGGCGCGTCGCGGCAATGCGACGGGAACCGGCGAAGGACGAGGCGGCGCTGGAGCGCCTCCGTGCGGCGGTGCGCGCGGAAGAAGTGCGGCACCGGACCGTCCGGTGGATCATGCTCTCGCCGGGAGCGGCCGTCGTCGCGGTCTCAGTGGTCGCGGCGCTCACGAGCCTGCTCTGGATGGGTGCCGGCCGGCTGGTGCCGGGCGGGATCGAGGGATCGACACCAACGCAGTTCGTGCTGCGCGCGCCGGACGCAGCCCGCGTGAGCGTGGTCGGCGACTTCAACGACTGGGACCCGGACGCGACACCGATGGCGGAGACGGGCGACGGCGTGTGGTCCGTCGTGGTGCCGCTCCAGCCCGGCAGTATCCGCTTCTCCTTCCTGATCGATGGTCGCGAGTGGCGCGCGGACCCGGCCGCGCCGCCCGCGCCGCTCGACTTCGGCCGGCCTACGTCGCTGGCGTTCGTCCCCGAACCCGGGGGCGGCTCATGAGAACAGCCATCGCGCTGGTCGGTGCCGCGCTGCTGTGCGCCGTGCCGGCGGCGGCGCAGCAGCAGCGGCTCGCGGAACGGCTCGATGCGCGCACCGCCACCGAGGTAAGCGCTCTCGTCGACAGCGCGCGCGCCCTTTCCCTGCCCCCGTATCCGCTGGTGCAGAAGGCGCTGGAGGGTGCAAGCAAGGGAGCCGACGCCGAATCGATCGTCGCCGCGGTGCGCGGGCTCCTCGCCGATCTCGCGGCAGCGCGGCAGGTGCTGGCTGATGATCCGTCGGCGATCACGCTCCAGCTCGCGGCCGCCGCGCTGCAGGCCGGCGCGCCACCCGCGGCCCTCGAGCGCCTGAGCGTCTTCCGCGCGCGCCGTTCCTTCGATGGCGCGCTGGCCGGCCTGGTCTACCTGCTCTCACGCGGCGTCTCGAGCGATGCGTCCGTCGGCATCCTCGCCGGGATGCTCGAGGCCGACCTCTCGCCGGCGGAGTTCGTGTCCCTCCAGCGCCTGGTCGAGCAGGACCTGCGGAGCGGCGTGCCTTCGACGGATGCGGCGCGGCTCCGGTCTCGCGCGCTGATCCAGGGCGGCGTACGCCGGGTGCGCGGAGGAACCGGATTGTGAAACGGCACGCCGTCGCCGCGTCCGTCGCGCTCGTCGCATGCCTCTCTTTCGACGTGACGACCGTCGCGGCACAGGTTCCCGGATGGACGAGTCCGTTCCGCTCGCTGCTCCACCACCCGCCGCGCCTCGAAGTGCACCCGGGCTTCTCCTTCCTCGCGTGCTGCGCGGCCGAGCGTACGCTCGACGCTCGCCTGCTCTGGCCCGACGGCGACGACGGCACTGGCGCGGCGCTCCTGCTGAACGCCGGATTGACGATGGGTGGAGGCCGGTCCTACCGCCGTGCCGGCGTCGGGGGACGGCTCGCCCAGGCGGCCGGTCCGGTCTCGTACACGGTCTCGGCAAGCGCCAGCGCGGGCAGCGGTGCGGGACCGCAGCAGGTGTACTCGGTCGTGTTCGGCGCCGGGCTGCCCGTGCTCACGCTCGATGTGCGCACGACCTGGTTCGGCGACTCGCGTTCGGATTCGCTCTACACCGCGGGCGACGGCTCGCTTTCGCTCGCCCGACCGGTCGGGTACGGCAACTACACCGATGGAGAACTCGCCGCGCAGCATCGATTCGGGAACGCTCGGCTGCAGCTCACCGGCGGCATGAGGTTCGGCGGGGCCGCCGGCACGACGCCCGAATGGCTCTGGGGAGAGGCGGCGGTGCCGGTGCGGCGTGGTGTAAGCCTCGTACTGGCCGGCGGGATCCGGCCCGAGCGCGTCGAACTGGCCCAGCCCGGCGGGCGCTTCACACAACTCTCGATCCGGTTCGATATCGGACCGGCTGCGCCGCCCGCTCCCGTGCTCGCGCCGGATCCCGCGCCGCCGTTCAGCGTGACGGCGCTGGGCCCGAACCGGTACCGACTGCGCCTCCGCGTCGAACGCGCGCGGACCGTCGAACTCACCGGCGACGTCACCGACTGGGAGATCGTCGCACTCCGGAAGGCACCGGACGGACGCGGCGCCTGGGACACCGTGCTCGAGACGGCGCCCGGTCTCTACCACATCAACATTCGCGTGGACGGCGGCCCGTGGTACGTGCCCGAGGGCTTTCCGGCAGTGCCGGACGGTTTCGGTGGCGTGACCGGGCTGCTCACACTGCAACCGATCGAGGAGGATCACGATGCGAAGCCATAACCGAGCCGCGCTGAGCGCTCTCATGCTGCTGGGGCTGGCGGTCGCCGCATGCGAGAGCGACACAGCCGCGCCCGCCACCGATCGTGCGGATCTCGTCATGGCGGTCGCGAGCCTGTCCATGACAATGCGGTCGGGGACTCCCGGCATGAACCAGACGTACACGCAGGTGTGCCCCGACGGCGGCCGACTGGTCGTCGAAGGCTCCGACTCGTACAGCGATGAGGACGGCATCGCCGTCAACACCTGGGACCAGGTCATGCGCCACGAGGATTGCGCCATGACCGTGGACGGCCGCGTCGTCATCGCCAACGGCGAAATGCACGTGTTCGGTGAGGCCCGCTTCGGCCCCGCCGTGAACGGGATCGGCACCCTCGCCATGCAGGAATCGGGGCAGCAGGGATCCATGACCACCACCGCGGACGGCGAATCCCGGTCCTGCGACCTCGACCTGACTCACGTCTTCGACAGAGAAGCCAACCAGTACCACATTACCGGTTCCGCGTGCGGCCGCCCGATCGACTTGCACGTCCCTCTGCCCTCGATGTGATGCCGGCGACCGACCGGGGGACGCCGTTGTGATTGGCGCCCCCGGTCCTTGCGGTTCACGACCGTGGCGGGTTCGTCCAGGTCGGCTAGATCAGCGAGCCGCCGACACCTCGATCCATGCCAACGCGGCTACGTCCAGCTCGTCCCGCTGCACGCCCCAGATGCGGTCCGGCGTGAAACGGAACGCGTCAAACCGATCGGGGAACCGGACCTTCTGAACGACGTCGCCGGTCGTGATCCGGAACCAGGAACGCCCGCCCCGAAGGCCGCCTTCCTCGATGTCGAATGGCTGAAGCCAGAGCGTGCCGTCCGCCGCGCAACGGACGTCGACGTACCGCGGCAGGAAGGCGGCGAGCACGGCCGGGTCGCCTTCGACCTCGCCGACCACGTCGTTCAGCAACCTCGTGGTATCCTCGGCGGATACCTGCCCTCCCACCTCGCCCAGCCGCTCGGCAACCAGGAGCCCGAGGACGGCCCGGGCGAACTGGCGTCGGGTCACCCTCCCGAGCTCGACGCGCGGCAGCGGTGTCGCCTCGAGCTCGTTCCCGTCGCTCGTGAAGGTGCGGACCTCCATGCGCATCCGGTCGTAGACGCGAATCCGGTCCGAGCACACGGCCCACAGGCGGAACCAGAGCGGGAACGGCGGCGAGTCGCCCGTCGTCTGCAGCTGCGGCGTCGGGTCGCCGAGCGCGTCGGCCAGCGAGATCACCTTCCGCACCGAACCGGTGGCGGGGTCCAGCGCGAGCAGGTCCGCGCCCCAGATGGCCCGCCAGAAGGAGAAAATCCCGGAGCGCAAGGAACCGGTCGTCCTCGCGAGGAGGACCTCGTCGCCCAGGCGTGCCGTCCGCACACGGTTGTCGGTCAGGTCGCGGCCACCGATCAGGCTGCCCGGCGGCAGCGAGTCTCGCGGCAACCGGATCTCGGAGCGCGGCGCGTCCGGCCGGGAAACCTCGATCACCGCCTGCCTCACGCCGTCGAACACCCACGCCTCGCCATCGATGCCACCCGTAACGAAGCCCACGGGCGCACCGAACTCTTCCGGACCGCCGCCAAGGTGGCCGTGCTCACCGAGGAGTCGGCCGTCCGGACCGAAGCCGACGAAGAAGGGCTCCACGGAGTTGAGGACCCACACCCTCCCGTCCGGGAGGACCTCGAGGTCCTCGACGACCGCGATCGACCGGGCCGTGCCGAACACGTGTACGTCGGACGGCCGCAGCGCCACGTCCTCTCCGGCAATCCGGCCGGCGCCGGCCGTGCCCGTGTCACAACCCGCCAAGCCGGCCCCCGCGAGGAAGGCCGCCGCGGTGGCGCCCGACCGCAGCCACTGCACGGTCTTCAATCCCCGCCCCCCAACCGCGGCGCACTCGCCGGCGCATGCCGGTAGTGCGTCGCCTGCTCCCACGCGTACGCCAGCCCGATCAGCTTCCCCTCGCTCCACGCCTCACCCAGGAACTGCAGGCCCGTCGGCAGCGCGCCGTCGTGCACCCAGCCCATGGGCACGGTAATCGCCGGGAAGCCGGACGGCGGCGCGAGGGTCTGGCTGTTGTCACCCGCGGGCGTGTCGAGGTCGCCAATGAGGCGGGGCGGGTTCGCCCAGGTCGGGTAAATCAGCGCGTCGAGGTCGCGGCTCTCGAACTCGTACGTCAGTCCCGCGCGAAACCGCGCCACGCTCTCGGCCGCGCGGCGGCAGCGCTCGGGATCGCCCGCGTTGCCGTTGTCGAGCCGCGCCTTGAGCCGGTCGCCCACCGTCACGTTGTACCAGCCGGAATCGACCACCGTCTGCAGTGACTTCACGGGCGCGTTCGGCCCGAGCGATGCGAAGTACGCCTCGACGTCGAGCCGGAAGCTGGAGCAGAGCCCGACGCGCACGGAGTCGAGAACGCCGACGTTCACGGAATCGATGACGGTAGCGCCGAGGCGGCGCAGCTTCGCGATCGCTTCCTCGAAGCGTTGCAACACCTCGGGGTCGTGGCCACGGCGGTTGGAGAGGCTCCGCACCACGCCGAGCCGCGCGCCCTTCAGCGCGTTCGCATCGAGGAACGACGTATACGTGTCCGGGATGTGGCCGCGGCTGTTCGCCGTCACGCTGTCGGCAGGATCCTCGCCGGCCAGCACGTCGAGCATGCGCGCGGCATCCTCGACCGTGCGCGCCATGGGCCCGCCGACGTCACGCTCGAGGTAGAGCGGGATGATGCCGTCGCGGCTGGTGAGCCCGCGTGTGGGCCGGATCCCGACCAGGTCGTTGTGCGACGACGGGCCGCGGATCGAGTTGCCGGTGTCCGTCCCGAGCCCGACCGTGCCCAGGTTCGCGGCGACGGACGCGCCCGTCCCGCCGCTCGAGCCGGCCGGCACGCGGTTCAGCGCGTACGGGTTGAACGTGTAGCCGGGCTGCGAGCTGCCGATCGTCTCGTACGGGCTGAACGCCCACTCCGCCATCGCGCTCTTCGCCATCACGATGCCGCCCGCCTCGCGCACCTTCTTCACCATGAACGCATCGTCCGGCGGGACCGAGTTGATGAGGGCGCGCGAGCCGCCTGTGGTCGGCAGGTCATACGTGTCGTAGTTGTCCTTGACGATGACCGGGATGCCGTGGAGCGGCCCGACGAACTCGCCGGTCCGCGCAAAGATCGCATCGAGCGAGTCGGCGATCTCGAGCGCGCGCGGGTTCACCATGCTGATGGCGTTGAGCGACGGGCCGCGGTCGTCGAACGCGGCGATCCGGTCGAGGTACATCTGCACGAGCTGGTGCGCGGTCAGCCGCCCCTCGCGCATCGCGCGGTGGATGTCCACGATCGTCGTCTCCATCACGTCGAACGGCTGCTGGCCAGCTTCACCCCTCACCTCGAGCACCATGAAGATCGGGCGATGGTCGGACGCGACGGGCTCGTCCAGCGGCCTGTACTCGAGAACGTGGAAGCGCGGGCCCGGCCGGAACATCACGAAGTCGATCTCGTGGTCGGGCGCATACGACGGGAACGTGTTGTGGTCCGCGCCCTTGTCCGGGATCGTGTAGGTCTCCGCGAGCTTCTGCAGCACGGCGGTGCCGGGCGTCGAGTTGAAGTCGCCGGCGAGGATCGACGGGTCGGCGTCCTTCGCGATGTACTCGAGGAGGCGGTTCGCCTGGGCGAGGCGCTCCGGCTCGGTCCGGTAGAAGTGGATGCCGGACACGAGCACCGTGCGGCCCGAGCGAAGCCGGACGCGCGCCGTGACCGAGGTGCGCGGCTCGTCACCGTCCGGCAGCCGGTGGTTCCACCACTCGACGACGGGCAGGCGCGAGAGCAGCGCCATGCCGTAGCCGCCGCCCTGGTAGGGCATGAACGCACCGAACATCTGGTGCGTGCCGGTGAGCTGGCCGAGCACGCTGGCCTGATCCACGCCGCCGGTGCGTCCGACCACGCTGTCCACTTCCTGCACGGCTACGATGTCGGGCGACACGGACCGCATCAGCTTCGCGATGCGGTCGAGGTCGACGACCGTGTCCATCCCCTCGCCATGATGGATGTTGTAGGCCAGGATCCGGATCGTGTCGGTCGTGGACCCGGCCGGCTGCTGCGCCCGCACGGGCGCGGCCAGCGCCAGGCCGATCAGGAACGGAATCGTGGCACGCAGGATTCACCTCCGGCAGCGGTGGCTGGATGCCTGAGGATGGCACACGAGGTCGCTGTTTACAACCGCGATCCGGACCGGCATCTTCCGCGCCGGTTTCCCCGCAGGAGGCAGAATCTGACGACCGAGCAGGCGTCCGCCGCGCGCACCACCCTGATCGCCGCTTTCGCGGCCGTGTACATCGTCTGGGGCTCGACGTATCTCGCGATCCGCTTCGCGATCGACACGATTCCGCCCTTCCTGATGGCCGGCATTCGCTTCGTCGTCGCCGGTACGCTGATGTACGCGTGGGCCGTGTTGCGACGCGGCGCGCGGCCACGCCGCGAACAGTGGATCGCGGCGGCCGTGACCGGCACGCTGCTGCTCATGGGCGGGAACGGCGGCGTGACGTGGGCGGAGCAGCGCGTTCCCTCTGGCGTGGCCGCACTGATGGTCGCGATCGTGCCCTGCTGGATGGTGCTGATCGACTGGCTGCGGCCGGGCGGGACGCGGCCGACCGGGCGGATCCTGATGGGCCTGCTGCTCGGGCTCGGCGGGATCGCGCTGCTGGTTGGGCCGGAATCGCTCATGGGCGGGGAGCGCATCGATCCGCTGGGCGCGCTCGCGCTCGTCATCGCCACGCTCTCCTGGGCGAGCGGCTCCATCTACTCGCGACAGGCGCGCTTCACGGCCACCCCCTTCCTCGCCGCCGGCATGCAGATGCTGGTGGGCGGATCCGTCCTCATCATCGCCGGGCTGCTCACGAACGAGCTGCCGCGGGTGCACCCATCCGCCATCTCGCTCAAGTCGGTCCTCTCGCTGGTCTACCTCATCCTGGTCGGCGCGATCGTCGGGTACTCGGCCTACCTTTATCTGCTGCGCCACTCGACGCCGGCCAAGGCGGCCACCTACGCGTACGTCAATCCGGTGGTGGCGGTGATCCTTGGCTGGGCCTTCGCCGGCGAGTCGCTCACGCCGCGCATGGGCATCGCCGCGGCGGTCATTGTGGGAGGTGTCGCGCTCATCACGATCGCGCGACAGCCGCGTGCCGCACCCGCGCCGGCACCCTCGGCCGCGGGCCTGGCCGACCCCGCCGCGGACGGCTGAGCAGTACCGTTCCCCGCCCCGATCGACCATCTTGGGCGGTACCCGGGATCTGCCGGCTCCCGGACGCACCTCCACCGCCTTCGACGTGACGACAATCGACGCCCTGCAACGCACCCTCGGTGACCGCTACGCCGTCGAGCGCCCCATCGGGCGCGGCGGCGCGGCCGTCGTCTACCTCGCCGAGGACCGGAAGCACGAGCGCCAGGTCGCGATCAAGGTGCTGAACCCGGAGCTGGCCGCGTCGGTCGGCGCGGAGCGGTTCCTGCGCGAGATCCGGATCGTCGCCCGGCTCTCGCACCCGCACATCCTGCCGCTCATCGATTCGGGCAATGTCGATGGCGTTCTCTATTTCGTGGCACCGTACGTCACGGGCGGCTCGCTCCGCGACCTGCTGAAGCGCGAGCGCATGCTGCCGATCGCGCACGCGCTCCGCATCGCGCGCGAAGTCGGGTCGGCGCTCGACTTCGCGCACCGGCAGGGCTTCGTGCATCGAGATGTGAAGCCGGAGAACATCCTGTTCGCTGACGGGCTCGCGGTGCTCGCCGACTTCGGCGTCGCGCGCGCCTGCCGCGAGTCGGGCGCTGAGCCTCTGACCGAATACGGGCTCGCACTCGGGACCGCCGAGTACATGAGCCCGGAGCAGGCCGCAGGCGAGCCTGACCTGCCGACCGTCAGCGATCTCTACAGCTTCGCCTGCGTGTTCTACGAAATGGTCGCGGGGGAGCCGCCCATCACCGGGCCCAACGCACGCGCCATCATGGCGCGCCAGGTCACCGAGACACCGCGGCCGCTGCGCGCGCTCCGGCCCGACGCGCCACCCGCAATCGAGGACGCGCTCCGCCGCGCGCTGGACAAGGATCCGGCGAAGCGGTTCACGACGCTCGCCGAATTCGTCGCCGCCCTTTCCCGCGAGGGCGACGTCGCGCGCACACCACCCGTCTCGACCACGAGTCGCAGCGTTGCCGTGCTGCCCTTCGTCAACGCGAGCCCGGACCCGGACAATGAGTACCTGAGCGACGGCATCACCGACGAACTGATCGCCGCACTCGCCAACGTCGAAGGGCTCCGCGTCGCTTCACGCACTTCCGTGTTCGCCCTCAAGGGCAAGCCGCAGGACGTGCGCGCCATCGGCACGCTGCTCGATGCCGCCTGGGTGCTCGAGGGCACGGTGCGCCGCGCCGGCGACCGGCTCCGCATCACCGCGCAGCTCACCTGCACGGAGGATGGGCGCCCGGTGTGGTCCGGCCGGTACGACCGCACGCTCGAGGACGTGTTCGCGCTGCAGGACGAGCTGGCGCAGACCATCGTCCGCACCCTCAGCGTCACCTCGCTCGCCCACCTCGTCGAGCCCGTCGCCCGCCATTACACCGAGAACGTGGACGCGTACGGCCTCTACCTGAAGGGCCGCTTCGCCTGGAACAAGCGAACGCAGGAGGGCGTGGCCGAGGGGATCCGCTACTTCGAGCAGGCCATCGCGGAGGACCCGGACTACGCGCTCGCGTACACCGGTCTCTCGGACTCCTATGCGCTGCAACTCGACTACCGCAGCGTGCCGGTCGCTGAAGGGTTCGAGCGCGCGAAGTTCTACGCGAGGAAGGCGCTCGAGCTCGACGACTCGCTCGCCGAGGCGCACGCGTCGCTCGCCTGGGCGCTCTTCATCCACGACTGGGACTGGGAGGCCGCCGGCCGCGAGTTCCGCCGGGCCATCGAGGTCAACCCGCGCTACGCGCCGGCGCACCAGTGGTACACGATGCTGCTCGCCGCTTTCGGCCGGCACGAGGAGGCGATCATCGAGGGCCACACCGCGCTCGAACTCGACCCCGCCTCCGTCTCGATCCGGCGCGGCATGGGCTGGACCTACTTCTACGCGCGCCGCTACCAGCAGGCGATCCACCACCTCACGCGCGCCATCGAGATGAACCCGACCGCCGAGGAGAGCTACCGCGTGCTCGGCCTGGCCCGCGCCCTGGCCGGCGACCTGCCGACCGCGGAACGCGTGCTGCGCGAGGCGCGCGAGCTGCCCGGCGCCGGCCCGTACTCGCTCTCCTCGCTCGGCTGGGTGCTGGCGAAGGCCGGCAAGACCGGCGAAGCCCGTGGGCTGCTCGATGAGCTCGTCGCGTTGAAGGAACAGGGATACGTATCGGCCGTCGCGTTCGCCACGCTGTACACGGGCCTCGGAAAATTCGACAACGCGCTGGACTGGATGGAGCGCGCGTACGACGAACGGCGCGGCTGGATGGCCTACCTGAACATCCACCCGCTGCTCGACCCGGTCCGCGAGCAGCCGCGGTTCCGGGCGCTGGTCAAGCGGCTCCGGCTGGCCTGACGCGCCCCCGCGAAGGAACCGGACGGACTCCTCCAGGGGGACTTCCCCACAGCATTTTCGCCGCCGCGGCGGTCCTGCGGCTCCGCATGTGAGCGGCGGATGGACCGGGTCGGGAATCAGGCGCGGTCGTACATCCGCTTGAAGAGCAACCCGCTGACGACGAGCGCGACCGCGATCCAGGCGATGCCCCACACCAGCGTGGGGATGCCCGTCATCTGGTAGAGCATATACGCGTCCGAGTGCACGTCGGGCCGGTCGAGGACGTCGCTCTTGATGTCGAGGATCGCGTAGAGACAGCTCGTGAGCCCGAGCACAGTGAGCACGATACGGTTGGCGGCCGGCTTCAGCAGTCGCGCCGCCGCGATCAGCGCGACGGCCGCGAACGTGCCGAACACGATGCCGAACCACGTGCGCACGTAGAGCACGGTGAACGCCGCGAGCAGCGCGCCCAGCCCGAGCAGCACGACCTTGTAGCGCCGCACCGGCCCAGTCGCGAGGAGGAGCAGCAGCACGCCCCAGGCGAGGCTGCCCAGGTATCCCGCAGACAGCGTGAGGAACGCGTTGCCGCCCGGGCAGTGGCAGGACCCGCCCTGGTTCCACGTCAGCTCGATCCGCTGGATCGATCCGCCGGTCGCGACCGCCGCGATGCCGTGGCTGATCTCGTGCAGCAGCACGACGAACACCTTGAGCGGGTACACGACGGGCGTGTTCCAGAGTAACCAGAGCGCAACGAAGTACACGGCGAAGGCCGCGAGGAACTTCAGGCGACGTTTCGTGGCGACGTCCATGGCTACTCCGAGAAGTGTCGTCCTCTCATGGACCTTACGTCCCGCCGGGCCTCCTCGTTTCGCGGACGTCTTGCCGCGCTTTCCGGGAGCGTGCGACGAGGTCCGGCCACCCGCGCGGCGTCCCGCCGTGCTCACGGCCGGCGTCCGGCCGTGGGAGTCAGCACGGTTCGCGCCTCAGTGACCGACTCGACCTTCGGCCGGGTGTAGAGCACGGGAAAATATCGGCCTTCCGCCCAGAGCGGGAACAGGTCCCGGTAGTGCGGGCTCGCGGGATCGCCCGACTGGCCGGGCGTGTTGGTCCCCACGCTGTTGTCCCAGTCGGAGAGGTCTGCCACGATGCGGAACGACGCACCCGACGTCTGGTTGTCGCCGTTGCCGGTCGCGTTCGGTGTATAGCTGTAGCCGCCGCGCGGCGCGGGCCCGACATCGAGCTGCGCTCGCACGTCCGCCGAAACGGCGGCGCTCATCGGGTGGCGGATCAGCGCGTGGTGGTAGCGGTCCTGGCCCCAGGCCCAACCGGCCGGGTCCGGGCCCAGCTTCGCCGTCAGCTCGGCGACGGCCTGCTCGAGGCTCGCGCCCAGCAGCGAGTCGCGCGTGGCGATCGGGTCGGCACCGAACCGACCGTCCGGCGCGAGCAGCCACTGGATCACGCGCGAGAGCTGCACGGTGCGGACGGCGCGCCGCACCTCCGGGGTGAGGACGCGGTCCGGCACGTTGCCGCTCAGGCGTCGCTCGAACGCGACGTAGATCCCGGCCGCGACCGAGCTCTCGTCCAGAACGTAGTCCCAGTCCAGGAGTCGGGTACGCGCGGCGTCCGCCGCAGCCGTGGTCAACGGCACGTCACGCAACAGCGGGAGGAGCGTGCGCGCCGGGATCGACAGCTCGTCGTGCTGCAGCCGCATCATGTCGCTCAGCGTGAGCTTCCGGCCCGAGCCGAGCACTTCCTGGACGCGGTTGTCGCGGAACGGGTCGGACCAGGTCCAGCCAACCGCGTTCCGATGCGGGTAGCCACGCGGGATCCGGTTGTCGTTGGCCGTGGACCAGAAGCCCTCGTCCGGGTTGGCCGTGTGCGGCAGCTGGCGGATCGGGAGGTAGCCATCCCACTCGTAACGGCCGTCGCCCGGCACCGGCACGAGCCCGCTCCAGTTCGGCCGCACGGGCGCCACGCCCACCGCCTGCCAGCCGATGTTCCCCGCCGTGTCGGCCCACACCATGTTCTCACCCGGCAGCCGGCTGTAGCTGCACGCCTCGCGGAACTCCTCCCACGTGGACGCCTGGTCCATGCGCAGGCTCGCGAGATACGGCGCGGCACCCACATCGAGCCACGCCGCGTGCAACGCGACCGCGAGGTTCCGTGCCGTGTCGCGGTACAGCACCGGCCCGTGCCGCGTGAACTCGAGATCGACGTCGACCGGGTCCCTTCCCTTCACCGCGATGCGTTCGCGCTCGACGCGCATGTCCTCCCACGCGTCGCCGTACCGATACTGCCGCGGGTTCGCCGGGTTGGTGCGGTACACGTACAGGTCCTCGCTGTCGAGCGCGAACACCGTGAGCCCCCACGCACCGTGCTCGTTGTGCCCGATCGACACACCCGGCAGCACCGGCTCCCCGCCCCCGATCACGTTCCAGCCCGGTGCAACCAGGTGGACATAGTACCGGAGAGACGGCGCCTGCTGCGCGCGATGCGGATCGTTCGCCATGAACGGCATCCCCGTTGCCGTCAACGCCCCGCTCACCACCCAGTTGTTGCTGCCAATCGATTCCCCCGCCGCCATCAACTCGAAGTCCGAAAGCCGTCCCGCCCCCGCTCCCGCCGCCCCCGCCAACGCTCCCGCAAACGCCTCCGCCTCCGCTCCCGCCCCCCGTTCCCTGAACCTGACCCCGCCCTTGTACGCGTTGTACAGCCGAAGAACATCAGCACCCGGCAATGCCTCGCTGATCATCCCTTCGAGCCCGAGCTCCGGCTCTCCCGGCTGAAACCAGTACGCCTCCTTCACCGCGTCCTCGCCGACCGCCGCGACGGCGCGCCCGATCGCCAGCTCCTGTGTCACGTTGGAAACCAGCGCGTTATGCCGCGAGATCACGACGTCGGGCGTCCAGCGGCCGGGCTTGACGTCGAGCAGCCGGAACTCGATGGGCAACAGCGAGGGATTGCGTTCGGTTTCCGCGATGTACGCGTTCACGCCGCGAACGAACGCGGCAATGATGGCCTCGCCGTGCGGGTGGTAGTGCTGGAGCTCGTCGCGCATGTCGCCGCGGAAGCGGAAGAGGCGCGCGCCGATGTCGCGGTCCAGCTCGCGCTCGCCCATGATCTCCGCCAACGTGCCCGTCGCCTGCCGCCGCCACATCTCGAACTGGAAAAGCCGATCCCGCGCCGCACTGTAGCCCTGCGCGAAGAACAGGTCGTTCTCCGTCCGGGCGTAGATGTGCGCGATCCCCCACCGGTCCCGCAGGATCTCGACCGGCTGCTGGAGCCCGCTCAACCGGAGCGTGTCCGGCGCCGGCACGTCTGCCCGCTCCGCGCCGGATGCCGCCTGCATCGCGGCCGACCCTGTCGGCGCCGCCGCGGCAGCGAACTGCACGAGCAGCAATGAAAGCGACAAGCTCGTAATCACCGTCCCGCTCCTGTCCCTGTTTCGCGCTTCCCGGATGCTAGCCCGCCCTCCCCACCCCCGCAAACGCTCCGCCGTCCCCTCCCTCTCCCGCAAACGCTCCTGCCGCCCCCACCCCCTCTCCCGCAAACGCCTCCGCCTCCGCCTCCGCTCCCGCCACCCGCGTCCCTCCCATTTGCCCTGACACCCGTTCCGGGCCCATCATCGCGGCACCATCGCGCACTCACCCGGAGGCCCCATGTCCATCCCGTTCTTCCAACAGGTCGCCCGTCACTTCGACAAGGCTGCCGCGCTTACGAATCACCCGCCCGGCCTGCTCTCCCAGATCCGGGCGTGCAACAACGTCTACCACATTACGTTCCCGCTGAAGCGCGACGATGGTTCGATCGCGGTGATCGACGGGTGGCGAGCACAGCACAGCGTGCACCGGTTGCCGACAAAGGGAGGGATCCGGTTCGCGCCGCATGTGGATGAGGACGAGGTGATGGCGCTGGCCGCGATGATGACGTACAAGTGCGCGATGGTGAACGTGCCGTTCGGCGGCGCGAAAGGCGGGGTGCGGATCGACCGGTCGCAATACTCGGCGGCCGAGATCGAGCGGATCACGCGTCGATTCACGTTCGAGCTGGTCAGCAAGAACTTCATCGGCCCGGCCATCGACGTGCCGGCGCCCGACTACGGTACGGGCGCGCAGGAGATGGCGTGGATCGTCGATACCTACCTCGCCCTCGCCCCGCAGCAGCTCGACGGCAACGGCTGCGTGACGGGCAAGCCCGTGGAGCTGGGCGGGATCCGCGGGCGTACCGCCGCGACGGGCCGGGGCGTGTACTTCGGCATTCGTCGCACGCTCGAGGAGAAGTCGCTCGTCGCGCCGCTCGGCCTGGACGCCGGGATCGAGGGCAAGACCGCCGTGGTCCAGGGACTGGGCAACGTCGGCTACCACACGGCGCATTTCCTGGCGGCGGACGGCGCGAAGCTGATCGCGCTGGCGGAGCGCGAGGGCGCCATCATGGACCCGCGTGGCCTGGACCTGGAAAAAGTGATGGCGCACCGTCGCGAGACCGGCTCCATCCTGGGCTTTCCGGGCGCCGATGGATCTGCCGTCGAGCGCGGCGGCCCTCGAGGTCGAATGCGACGTACTCGTGCCAGCCGCGCTCGAGAACCAGATCACGAACGAGAATGCGGGCCGGGTCCGCGCGCGCATCGTGGCGGAAGCGGCGAACGGTCCACTCACGGCGGACGCGGACGCGATCCTGCTCGAACGCGGCACGCTGATCCTGCCCGACCTCTACCTGAACGCCGGCGGTGTGACGGTTTCCTACTTCGAGTGGCTGAAGAACCTCTCGCACGTGCGCTTCGGTCGCATGGACAAGCGGGCTGACGAGGCCTCGCACCGGCGCCTGATCGGAGCGATCGAGACCCTCACGGGCCGGCGGTTCGAGCCCGGCTCCGTCGCCGGCCTGGTCCTGGGTTCAGATGAGGCCGCGCTGGTCGACTCGGGACTCGAGGATACGATGATCGACGCGTTCGATGAGATGCTCGCATCGAAACGGAAGTACGACACCGACCTGCGCACGGGGGCCTTTCTCGTCGCCATCGACAAGATCGCGATCTCGTACGCGGACCGCGGCATCTTTCCTTGAACGGAATCGGGAAGCGGGAGCGGAGGTGGGGGCGTTTGCGGGGACGGGGGCGGGTGCGGGGACGGGTCGGGGCGGGAACGGCGGTCAGGGGGTGCCGAACTTGGTCTCGATCTCGATGCCGCAATCGATGAGAAACTTGTTGGGCAGTTCGCCGCCGATGAACACGAAGACGCGGTCGTTCTCCAGGCTGCGTTCCGAGTCCGCCTCGTCCTTGAGGCGGACGTGGTCCTCGCCGATCTCGATGATGCGGGAACGCCAGAGCGCCTCGACCTGGCCCGACTTCAGCGCCTCGTCGAAGCGGATGCGATTGCCGTCCTTGATCCGGTTGAGTGCGTCGCCGCGGTAGGAAAGCGCGACGCGGTTCCCCGGCTGCTCGGCCAGGGCCAGCGCGGCCTCGACGGCGGAATCGCCGCCGCCGACCACGATGATGCGGTCGTCACGGAAGTGGTCGGGCTCCCGGAGCGAGTACGCCACCTTCGAGGATTCCTCGCCCGGCACGCCGAGCTTGCGAGGGACGCCGCGCCGCCCGATGGCGAGGATGACGCGGCGCGCGAGGTACGCGTCTTTGCCCGTCGTGACCTCGAACCGGCCATCGGGCAGGCGGCTGACCGCCGTGACGCCTTCCTGGGTCTGCACCTGGAGCCCGGCTTTCGTGACGATCTCGCTCCAGAGACCCATGAGCTGCTCCTTCTGGATTTCCTTGAAGGACAGCTTGCCGTACCCCGGGACCTTGATCGGCGCGGTCATGACCAGCTTCTTCCGCGGGTAGTAGCGGACGGTACCGCCGACGTCCTCCTTCTCGAGCACGATGAAGGGCAGGCCATGGTGCTGGCAGTTGAGCGCGGCGGACAGGCCGGCGGGCCCGCAGCCGACGATGATGACCTCGAGCTCGCCCGGGCGGCAGCGCTTGCCGTCCTTCGCGATGCCCTCCACGCATTGCCGTCCCTGCTCGAACGCGTTCCGGATCAGGCCCATCCCGCCGAGCTCGCCGACGATGAAGATGCCGGGCACGTTGGTCTCGAAGTTCTCCCGGATCCGCGGGATATCGACGCCGCGGCGGGCCGATCCGAACACCAGCCTGATGGCCTCGGCCGGACACGCCCGCTCGCACAGGCCGTGGCCGATGCAGCGCGCGGACGCGATGGCGACGGCCTGCCCGTCGCGCATCCCGAGCACACCTTCCGGACACACGTCGATGCACGCGCCGCTGCCCATGCAACGTTCGGCGTCGACGATCGGGTAGAGGGTCGCGGGCTCGGCCAGACCGTACCGGAGCGCTTCCAGCTCTTTCTCCTCGGACTCCCGCTCCGCGCGGTTCCGCGCCCGTGCGAAGGGAACCATGGTCACGCCGGCGAGGCCGAGGCCGACGGCGGCGATAATGGCGGAATCGGGGATCATCAGAAGCTCATCCAGAGGCCGGAATACAGACGCTGGCTCGCGCTCCCGCCGCCGCTCTGGAAGTCGCCGCGCAGCGCGGCCTGCAACCCGCGGCGAAGCGGGAAGCTGATGCTGAAGGACGTGCCCTGCGTCGTCGCCTCGAACGTGCGGGTCGTGGTCCGGTACCAGCGCCAGGACGCGTCGGCCCGGACCGGACCCGCCTGCACCAGCAGGCCGGGCGCGACGTAAGCCGATTGCACGTCCGGATCGCGGTTCACACTGCCGTTCACGCTGAAGCCGAGGAAGCCGACGAGGCGAGGCAGGTAGAATGATCCGCTGTACACGGGCGAAAGCGGCTTGTCGCCCCAGCGCACGACCTGCGCGTCGAGCGACAGGCTGCCGCGGCCACTCGACCAGGAGAGCCCGCCACCGGCTCGCTCGCGCCGCTCGACCGCGGTCACGCCCGCGCCCACCACCCAGTCGAAGCTGCGGCGCGAGTACTGGCCCCGCACCATCCAGCCGGCGCCCAGCGGCAGCGCCGACATCAGGTCGAACTGTGAGAGGCCCGCGGCGCCCGTGACCGGGTCGAAATCGACGCGCGCGCGCTGGTACAGGTTGCCGGACCCGAATCGGAACCGCTGCGTCAGGCCGACGTACCGCTCCGCGGGCGCGTCGGTCCATGTGCGACGCGTGAAGGCAACGTCCATCTCGTAGCCGACGTCCGCGCCGCGTCGCCGGAAGTCGGCGAACATGGCCATCCGGTCGCCGCCCGAGAACAGCGACTGCTCCGCGCCCACCGGCGTCCGGCCCGCAGAGACGCCGATCCCGGCGCCGTCCCCCTGCGCGCCGAGACGGAGCGCCGCCCCGTCCAGATACCCACCCCAGATGTCGTGCCGCTCGAGGAACCGGCCGGCCATGAGCTGGACCGGCACCGCGGTGAACGCCTTCTCGAACAGCGCCTGGTAGAGCCGCAGGTGATCGGTCCGGCCCGACGCGGGACTGCCGTTCGCGTAGTACTGCGCCCAGGACGCGTTCAACGTGATGCGCGCATTGCCCGGCAGGCGCGACGCCGTCGCGTGTAACCGTGCCGTCGGCGTCACGAACCGCCACGGCTCGCTCGCGCCATCACCGCCCGCCGTCGACGTCGATGACATCGCGTCCAGGTCGAACGAGAGGCTGCCATCCACCCGCGCCGTGCGCGGCGGCGGACGACGCGGCGTCCTCGCCCTGGATGCCGCGGATGGCAGCGGCTTCGCCGTTGCGGCCCCGCCTGACCGTGTGGCCGCCAGCACCACGGTGTCGCGCGAAACGGTGTCGGCCGCGGCTTCCGCGACGGCAAGCTGCCGCCGGGCCGGGATCGTGATGTCGAGGGAATCGCCGCGCGTAACCGGGAACGGCGCGCCCACGAACGCCACCACCGTGCGGGCTTCGCCGCTGCTGACCACCCGCAGCCGCCCGCTCTTCGCGCCGCGCGCGGCGCGGACCGCAATCGTATCGTTGGCGACGAGGCCCGAGCCCCGGCCGGCCATGAGGTACAGGTTCGCGCCGCCCACGTACTCGACCAGCACCCGCATCGTCGGGCCGTCGCGGCCGCCCGCGACGACCCGCGAGGAGTCGGCCTTCTGCGCCCGTGCCCCGGCCGCCGGAACGACGAGGGCGGCCAACGCGAGTCCGGCGACGATCCGCGAGCGCATGATCATCCCCTTCCCGTCGGGTGGCAGGCAAGGCACTTCACGGGATCGTAGGCGTAGCCGCTCCTGCCCTGGTGCTCGCTGTCCATCCTGCTCTTCGAGTGGCAACCGCTCGACATGCACGTGAATACCGTGTAGTCGCCGGGCGTGATGTGGCACTGGTCGCACGTGTTCCACCGATTCGCGTGCTTGCCGCTGTAGATCGGGAACCAGGTGTGGTTGAACGTCGCGCCCGTCCACTGGTTCGCGTTGTGGCACGACGTGCACGTCAGGGGGAACCCGGATCCCGTGTGGTTGGCGTCGTAGTCCGTCTGGTGGCAGGCCACGCAGTCGTTGCTGTTCGCCGGCTGGGGGAAGAGCAACGCGTTGTCCGACGGGTTGTGGCAGCTCGAGCAGGGCGCCGTTGCGTGGGCGCCGACCAGTGCGAAGCCGGCCGCGCCCGCGTGGTCGAAAGTCGCGCCCTTCCATTGCGTCGTCGTATGGCACGACGTGCACGTGGTCGGGAAGTTGGTACCGTTGTGGTTGGCGTCGTAGTCGGCCTGGTGGCAGGTCACGCAGTCCTGATCGTTCGCCGGCTGCGGGAACAGCAGCGCGTTGGTGGTCGGCTCGTGGCAGCTGGCGCACGGCGCGCCCCTGTGCGCGCCCTGCAGAGTGAACCCGGTAATGGAGTGATCGAAGATGGCGCCCTTCCACTGGCTCTCGGTGTGGCAGGACGTGCAGGTCGTCGGGAAGCTGGTGCCGCCGTGTTTCGCGTCGTAATCCGCCTGGTGGCAGGCGACGCAGTCCTGGCCGCTGCTCGGTTGCGGGAAGAGCAGCGAGTTGTCCGACGGATTGTGGCAGGTCGCGCAGTCCGCGGACGCGTGCGCCCCGGCCAGCTGGAATCCGGTCGTGGCGGCGTGGTCGAAGTTCGCGCCCTGCCAGCTGCCGGTGCTGTGGCAGGACGTGCAGTTCGTGGTGAAGCCGGTGCCGGTATGGTTGGCGTCGTAGTCGACCTGGTGGCAGCTCACGCAGTCCTGCGGTCCGGCTGGTTTCGGAAAGAGCAGCGAGTTGTCGGCCGGGCTGTGGCAGCTGGCGCAGGGCGCCTGGGCGTGGGCGTCGGTGAGCGCGAAGCCGGTCAGGGCGAGGTGATCGAAGACGGCGTGGTCCCAGTCGTTCACGCTGTGGCAGTCGCTGCACGTCGTGGGGAACCCGGTCCCCGTGTGCTCGCGGTCGTAGTCGACCTGGTGACAGGCGACGCAGTCGTTATTACCGCTCGCGGTGAAGCGCGGTGCGAAGTCGGGCGGCACATGGCAGCTCGTGCATGCGGTCTGCAGGTGTGCGCCCTGCAGCGAGAAGCCCTTGCCCACTGCGGCATGGTCGAAGGGCGCGCGCGCCCAGCCGTCGGCGGTGTGGCAACTCCCGCACTCGAGCGGGAACCCGTCGGCGGCATGGTTCTGGTCGTAGTCCGGCCGGTGGCAGGAGACGCAGTCCTGGGCATCGCTCGGGTGGAAACGAAGCGACGTGTTGCCGTCCATGTGGCAGCTGGAGCAGGGCGCGACGCTGTGCATGCCGACCAACTCGTAGCCGTGCGCGGCCGCGGCGTGGTCGAACGGTCCGCGTTCCCAGCCATCGGCGGTGTGGCATTGCAGGCAGGTGGTCGGAAACCCTGACTGCCGGTGCTCGTTGTCGTAGTCGGACTGGTGGCAGGCAACGCAATCATCGGCGCCGGACGCCTGGAAGCGGACGCCACCACCCTGCGTGTGGCAGCTCTCGCAGGGCGCCAACTGGTGGCGGCCCTGCAGCGCGAAGCCGTTGGAAAGCGCGGCATGGTCGAACTGGACGCCCTTCCAGCCGGACGTCTGATGGCAACGCTGGCACTGCGTGTCGAACGTGCCACCGCCCGGGTCCTGGTGGCCGCGGCTGTAGTCGGCGCGATGACAGCTCAGGCATTCCGCGGCGAGCGGCGAGAACACACCGCCCTGGTCCTGCGCGTGACATTGTTCGCAGGCGACGCGGACGTGGGCCCCCGTGAGGGGGAACGTGGTCCGGGCGTGGCGGTCGAGTCCGGCCGCTTCCTGGAAGGAGGTCGTGTTGTGGCAGCTGGCGCAGCCGCCGTCGAGGCTGCCCTGGTGCACGTCGAGGTGACAGCTCGAGCATTCGGTCGCCGCGGCGCGCGGGGCGTCGAAGCGGAGATTCAGGTGGCAGCCGGCGCACGGGGCCTCGGCATGGCGCCCGTCCAGCGGGAAGTCCGTCATCTTCGAGTGGTCGAACGCGAGCGGGCTGCGGAGCGACGTCCAGCCCGAGGCGGTGTGGCACGCGCTGCAGTCGAGATCGGCGGGCAGCGCTCCATGCGGATTCGCGGGCGCCGTCGTCTGTGCCACGCCGCGTGCCGGACCGGCCAGCAGGAGGCCGAGCGCGGCCAGCGCGCCAAGAAGTGCGTTCCGTGATCGTCTCATGAGGCGCTCCCGTGGCAAGCCGCGCACTCGGTGCGCAACGGTCGGTAGCGGGCTGTCAGGGTGCCGTCCGGCGCGGGTGTCGGGACGTGGCAGTTCGAGCAGGCCACGCCGGCGTGCTTCCCGTCGAGCGGGAAATTCGTGCGGCCGTGGTCGAAGTCGGGGATCGTGAAGCCGGCACCGTCGGTCCGGTGGCAGGACTCGCAACCGGTGTCGCCGAACTGGCCCGCATGCGGATCATCCTTCGCGTGGCACGACCTGCAGGCGAGGTCACCGACCAGGGAATGGTCGAACGTCGCCTCCTGGAACGAGGTGGTGACGTGGCATGACCCGCAGGCGCGGTCGCCGAACCGCCCCTCGTGCGGACTGTCCTTCCGGTGGCACGACGCGCAGTCCTGCGCCGTGACCTTGAAGCGCAGTGGCGGCTGGCCCTTCTTCGCTGCGCCCGAATCGTGGCAGCCCGCGCAGAAGGCGACCATGTGCGCGCCCGTCAGCTTGAAGCCCGTCTCTTCGTTGTGGCGCTCGACGCCGAAGCTGGCGGGCATCCAGCCCTGCTCGCTGTGACAGCTCTCGCAGGCACCGTCGTCCTTGCGGTCCGCGAGGTCACCATCGTGCGCATCCACGTGGCAGTCGGCGCACCGGCCCGCGAGCGGCTTCGGGAACGATGCGCGCTCCGTGCCCGCGACCAGGCGGATGTGGATCGGATCGTCCGCGCGGCGGGGGCGCGCGTGACAGGCGGCGCAGTCCACGCTCTCGTGCCTGCCGCGCAGCGGGAAGTCCGTGCGTCCGTGGTCGAACCGGCTGGCGACGGCGCTCCGGTCGAGCGAATTCCAGCCGCGCGTGTCGTGACAGCTCGTGCAGGTGGCCCCCATCGCACCGTGATGGTTGTCCTCGTGGCAGCTCGAGCAGTTGCCGACCTTCACGCCCCTGAACTTCACAACTGCGGCGCCGCCCGTGCCCTCGGTCGGGTGGCAGCCAGCGCACGACGCCTGCCGATGCCTGCCCGTCAGCCTGTAGCCGGCGCGGTCGTGGTCGAAGCGCTCCGCCTTTTCCCACTCCCCGACCCGGTGGCACGTCTCGCAGTCGCGGCCCGCGAACTGGCGGCCGTGCGGATCATCCCCCGCGTGGCAGCTCCGGCATTTCGTCTCGAGGCCGAGCATCGTGCTCGACAGAACGTCATTCTTGCGGGCCCATGCGACGACGTCCGGCGCACGCACCCGTTCCGCACGATGGCATTCCTGGCACTTCGCCTCGCCGTGCGGCCCCTCCAGCCGGTATCCGGTCTTCGAGTGGTCGAACGTCGCCGTGTCGAGCCGGATCAGCTCGAACGCGCGGCCGTGATGCTCCTTGTGACAGTCGGCGCACGCCTGGTCCTTCACGCTCGCGTGATAGCCACGCCCCGCCTGGATGCGTGTGTCGATCACCGTGTGGCACGACCGGCAGCGCTCGCTCGACGCGCCTTTCCGGCCCAGCTCGTGGCAGTTCGTGCAGTTGCGAAGCCCTTCCAGCGACGCGTGCGCATCGTTCAGCGGACCGGGCGCGAGCAGCTGCGCGGAGCCGCGGCCGGGCACCGACAGCAGCGCGGCCACCAACGCGAGGAGAAGTGGCGCCCGCCTCAACGGCCCTGCTCCATCTGCGAGAGCGCGCCGCGGGCACGATCCGCCACCGTCGCATCCGCCGTCTGCGCGGCCGCCTTCTCGAGCCAGCCCCGCGCGGCAGCCGCATTGCCGATCTGCAGCTCGATCACGCCCATGTTGTACTGGATCGCCGGGTCACCCGGCACCTGGTCGAGCAGCGTCTGCATGGTGCTCCGCGCCTGCGCCCAGTCGCCGGCCCGGCCCTCGCTGTCGGCCAGGTCGAACCAGACCTCCCGATTGCCCGGATTCGCCTCCAGGTAGCGCCGGTAGAACGCCACCGCCTCGCCCGGCTGGTGCGCATCGTGAAGCAGACGCGCGAGCTCGAGCAGCGCCGCCGTGTCGGCCGGGTCCGATGTCACCTTGCTCCGCAACGCGTGCAGCCGATTCGTCAGCTCGCTGGACACGTTCGCCGCGCTCGGCTCGAAGCCCGCGACCTGCGCGTGTGGCGCCGCGGGCGCCGCCGGCCGAACGATGCGGAGCACCGCGAGCGCGGCCACCAGGACCACCGCGAGCACCCCGACCGCGACGGGCAAGGATACGCGTCGGCTCATCCCGGCCACCCGTAGCCGAAGGCGATCGCCACGCCGATGTGAATCGCGAGAATGAATAGCATCACCAGGGCCAGTGGCAGGTGGAATACATGCCAGTAGCGGAACAGACGCTGGAACGGCTTGAGCCACGAGATCTGATGCCGGATCCGTTCCTCGTTCAGCATCAGCGTCACCAGACGCTCACGCGTCTTCGCCGGCACCTGCAGCTTCGCGAGCCGGAGCCGCATCGATGACTCGCTGCGCTTCCGCGTCAGGTCGAAACGAAGCGCGTCGATCAAGGCCGTGAACAGGCCCGGCCGCACCGACGCCGTCGAACCACTCGGGACCAGCGCGACGTTCACGCCCGCCTCCCGCAGCATCGTCTCGATCTCGGTCCGGTTCTGCTCCACCGACGCCAACGTCCGGAACCGGCCGTGTACCGTCTTCGGGATGTGGCCGTACAGGAACCGCCCGAACACGCCGCTCGCCACCACGATCGTCATGCTCCAGAACGCGATCGCCACCAGCCCGCCGATCCGGAAGCTCGTGTGCAGCAGCACCAGGTATGGACCCAGCGTGCACAGGAAAATGTGGATCTCCAGCCAGATGCTCAGTCGGCCCCAGCCCGACATGAAGCGGAAATGCTTCCGCGCCATGTAGAATCCGACTCCGACCCCCATGAACAGCGCACCCACCAACCCCAGCGAGTGGCCCACCAGACCGGTCGGCGCGAACAGGTCGCGACCCGCCGCGAACGGCCGCGCGTCGTACGGCGTCAGGTAGTAGCGGTAGCCCGCCGCCGTCGCCGTGCCAGCAACCGCGAGCCACAACACCACCAGCACGAACCGGAGCGAGACCCGCCGGCGCTCCGCCGGCCGGTCGCCCACCAGATCCGCCGCCCGCATCATCACGGCCGTCGTCGCGCCGGCGCCCGCCGGTTCCGCTCTCCCTTCCAGGTCCAGGAGGTCTCGGACCCTTGCCGCGCTTCCGCTCATTCGCTTCCGGGCATTTCGAAGTTTTTGCGTGTACGAGGCCCCCGGTGTGCGACCGCTCGGATGAGCCGGTCACGCCCCCTGGACGCCTTCACGTTTCATTGGTGTTCACTGCGGGACGGGAGACGCGTCCCCGACAGGGCGACGCACGCGAGAAAAAAAGTCCCGGCCGTTGAGGACGCAAGCATCGCGCCAGCCACAAGTTGTCGCAGACTTGCCGGATTCCGCCGGTTTCCCGGGAACGCCGGGGGATTCATGTGGAAAGCTGTCCCGTCACGGAGCGGGAGGCGGGAGCGGAGGCGGGAACGTTTGCGGGGGCGGCGGCGGGGGCGGCGGGGGTCAGCCTTTCAAGACGCCGAGAGGGCGGAGGCGGGCGATCTTGCGGCCGATACCGGCGGCGTGGACGACGTCGACGACGTCGGCGACGTCCTTGTAGGCCTCGGGGAGTTCCTCGGCGACGGTGGCGAAGGAGGAAGCGCGGACCTCGATGCCGAGGTCGCGGAACTCGGCGCCGAGGTCGCGGCCGCGTGCCTGTTTCCTGGCGCGGGTCCGGCTCATGGTCCGGCCGGCGCCGTGACAGGTCGAGCCGAACGTTTCGCGGTAGGCGGCGTCGGTGCCGACGAGGACGAAGGAATAGCGCGCCATGTCGCCTGGGATGAGCACGGGCTGTCCGATGTCGCGGTACGCGGCGGGCACGTCGGGGTGTCCGGGCGGGAAGGCGCGGGTCGCGCCCTTGCGGTGGACGCAGACGCGTCGCTCCCTGCCATCGATCTCGTGTGTCTCCCATTTCGCGATGTTGTGGGCGACGTCGTAGACGAGGCCGAGGCCGAGGTCCTCCCAGTCGCGGCGGAGCACGCTCTGGAAGGCCTGGCGCACGCGGAACGCCATCATCTGGCGGTTGGCGAAGGCGAAATTGGCGGCGGCGTTCATGGCGCCGAAGTAGGCGTGCGCCTCGGGCGAGTCGAGGGGTGCGCAGGCGAGCTGGCGGTCGGGCAGCTCGATGTGGTATTTCGCGGAGGCGCGAATCATGGTCTGGAGCGAGTCGTCGCAGACCTGGTAGCCGAGGCCGCGCGAGCCGGAGTGGATGAGGACGGTGACGTGACCGGGCACGAGCCCGATGCGCGCGGCCGTCGGCTCGTCGTAGACCTCGTCGACGAAGCCGATCTCGATGAAGTGGTTGCCGGAGCCGACGGTGCCGAGCTGGTCGCGCCCGCGCTGGACCGCACGCGGGCTGACCGCATCGGGATCGGCGCCGGGCAGGCAGCCGCCCGCCTCGATGTGCTCGAGATCGGTCTCCGTGCCGTACCCGTTCCGCACCGTCCAGCGCGCGCCGTCGCCGAGCACGGCCCGCACCTCGGCATCACTCAGCCGGAACTTGTCGTAGTGCGAGCCGACGCCGGCGGGGATGTCGTCCAGGATCCGGTCCATCAACCGGGCCAGGTCCGGCCGCAGCTCCGTGACGGACACGTTCGAGCGGAGCAGTCGGACGCCGCAGTTGATGTCGTAACCGACGCCGCCCGGACTCACCACGCCGCCCTGCTCCGGGTCGAACGCCGCCACACCACCGATCGCGAAGCCGTACCCCCAGTGGATGTCCGGCATCCCGATCGATCGACCGACGATCCCCGGCAGGCACGCCACGTTCGCCACCTGGCGCACCGCTTCATCGCCACGCAGCTCCCGCATCAGCGACGCGTCCGCGTAGATGATCCCGTCCACCCGCATCTTCCCCCGCCGCGGGATCAGCCAGCGCCACTGCCCGTCACGCCGGACCTCCGGCACCCCTTCCCCGCGCGTCATGCCCCCCCGGTCTCCGATCCGCTCCCGCTCCCGCCGCTCCCCCTCCCGCCCCCGCAAACGCTTCCGCTTCCACTCCCGCATCCCCCATCTTCCCGAACATGAACCCGCCCGAAGCCCCGAACAACATCGGAATCGTTCCGCCGGCCGCAGCCGGAATCACCGTTCACGGCGACCTCCACACGCACACGACCTGGTCCGACGGCCGCGATACCCTCGAACGCATGGCGAACGCGTGCCTCGCCCGCGGCTACGCCTACATGGCCATCACGGACCACAGCCGCTCCCTGCGCGTCGCGCATGGCCTCTCGCACGAGCGGCTCCGGATGCAGTGGGCCGAGATCGAACGGGTGCGCGCGCTCGTGCCCGGAATCCGAATACTCCGCGGCCTCGAGGTCGATATCCTGCCCGGCGGCGGACTCGACCTGCCCGACGAAATGCTCGCCGAACTCGACCTCGTGATCGCCTCCGTGCACTCGCGCTTCGACATGCCACGGACTCGGCTCACGGATCGCGTCATCCGCGCGATTTCGCACCCGGCCGTGGACATCCTCGGACACCCCACTGGACGCATGATCGGACGCCGAAATCCCTCCGATCTCGACCTCGACGCCGTGATCCGCGCTGCCGCGGAGCTCGGCGTGGCCGTCGAGATCAACGCGCAGCCCCACCGCCTCGACCTCGATGCCGACAACGCCCGACGCGCCCGTGACCTCGGAGCCCGCCTCACTGTCGACACCGACGCGCACTCCGTGAGCGCCCTCGACTACATGACCGCCGGCCTCCGACTCGCCGAATCCGCCGGCCTCGACGACCGGGACCTGGTCAACGTATTGCCACTTCCCGCGCTCGAGGCCTGGCTCGCCCGGCACCGGTCCCTGCCTGACACGGCGTAGGGTGATCCGCCTATTGCGATAAATATCTCGCTTGGGATATTCTGACCCAGCACTCCGATGGTCGGAGTCGGTTTCAGAGTCGAGTCGGACGGGTGTGGGGTGTCTGGTGTCCACCGGGGGTGGGCGTTCCGGTCGATCCGTCCCGTCGAATGGCTCCCCTCGGGAACGAGGACGCCCGATGCGGGATGTTGTGGCCAGCCGGCAGGCCCGGCAGGCCGACCCGGCGGCTCCCATCGCCCCGGTCGGCGCCGTGAGCACCACCGTCGAAGAGGACGGTGACGCTTCGCTCCGCGCGATCTTCGACAACTCCCTTCATTTCTCGGGACTTCTCACGTCCGCTGGCGCCGTGGTCGAGGCGAATTGCCGCGCACTGGAGCTGGCGGGGCTCGAGCGCGCCGACGTCATCGGGATGCCGTTCTGGGATGTGCCTTGCTGGATGGGGGACGAGCCGGTGCGGGGCTGGATCCGCGAGGCGGTGGAGCGGGCGGCGGGCGGCGAGTATGTCCGGGAGGAGGTCGTCGTACGCGACGAAGCGGGCGCGGGCATGGTCATCGATTTCTCGCTCCGGCCGGTACGGGATGAGACGGGCGAGGTCGCGTACCTGATTCCGGAAGGTCGAGACATCACGGAACGGGCGCGTGCGGAGGCGGCACTGCGCCGTTCGGAGGCGGTGTTCTCGGGGATCCTCGAGATCGCGGGCGAGGCGATCATCTCGATCGATGCGGACCAGCGGATCGTGCAGTTCAACCGTGCGGCGGAGCGGATCTTCGGGTACGGCGCGGACGAGGTGATCGGGGAGCCGGTGCAGGTGCTGATGCCGGAGCGGTACGTGGTGACGCACGGACAGCGGGTCGAGGAATTCGGAAAGGACCACACGGTGCGCCATCTGAAAGGTCGGCGTGTGGTCGGCCGCCGGAAGAACGGCGAGGAGTTTCCGGCCAAGATCGCGGTGTCGATGCTGGAGGCGGGCGGCGACCGGATCTACACGTCGGTGCTGCGCGATGTCACGCAGGACCAGCGGTACCAGACGGAGCAGGAGTTCCTGTCGGAGACGGGCCGCGAGTTGACGGCGTCGCTCGACTACGCGGAAACGCTTCGCACGGTCGCGAACCTGGTGGTACGCCGGCTCGCCGACTTCTGCGTCATCGACATCCGCGACGAGAGCGGCCGGTTGCGCCGGCTCGCGACGGCGGCGAGGGACCCGAAGGACGAGCCGCTCGCCGAACGACTGCGCCGGTTCCCCGTTCCAACGGACCGCCGCCACATCGCGCTGCTCGCGTGGCGGACCCGGCGCGCCGAGATGATCGATTCGATCGATGAGACAATGCTCCGCCAGCTCGCGGAAGGTGACGAGCACTACGACCTGCTTCGCGCCCTCGGGCCCGGCTCCGTCATTGCCGCACCGATGATCGCCAGGGACCGCGCGCTCGGCGTCATCCTGCTGATCGCCCGGCGCGGCCGCCGGCCCTACGACCAGCGCGACCGCGCGCTCGCCGAAGAGCTCGGACGCCGCGCCGCCTTCGCCGTGGACAACGCACGGCTGTTCCGCGACGCGCAGGAATCGTCGCGCGCACGGCAGCGCATCCTCGCCATCGTCGCACACGACCTGCGCAGCCCGCTCAACGGCATCACCATGGCCGCCGACATGCTCCGCCACTACCTGCGCGAGGACCCGAACGCCGCGCACCGCCGGCCCGCCGAGGCGATCCTCCAGGAAGCCGACCGGATGAACCGCCTCATCCAGGACCTGCTCGACGTCCGCGCCATCGAGGGCGGCGGCATCGCCGTCGATCCGCTGCCCGTCCCTGCCGACGTCCTCATCAACGACGCCGCCGAGCAGTTCCGCAGCGCCTGCGATGCCGCAGGCATCCGCCTCCTGTACGAGGACGGCCCCCCCCTGCCTCGCGTCCTCGCCGACCGCGCCCGCGTCGCCCGTGTCTTCGCCAACCTCATTGCCAACGCCATCCGCTTCACTCCGCGCGGCGGCACCATCACGCTCAGCGCCCGCGTCGATGCCGACCACGTCGACTTCGAGGTCGCCGACACCGGGCCCGGAATCCCCGAGGACCTGCAGGACCGCATCTTCACCGCATTCTGGCAGGGCGACAACGCCGACCTCCACGGCGCCGGACTCGGCCTCTCCATCGCGCGCGGCATCGTCGCCGCGCACGCCGGCCGCATCGGCGTCTCCAGCTCCCCTCCGCACGGCAGCGTGTTCCGCTTCACGATGCCGCGCGCCGGCTAGCGGCCGTGACTCGCCGCGCAAGCGCGGGACTCCGGTCGCACCCGGTTGTCCCACAATGTCCCGGACGGATCGGGAGGCGGGGGCGGTTGCGGGCGGCGTGATCGCTGCAACTGGTTCGTAGGCAAGGCGTTGGGAGGGAGCGGGAGCGGGGGCGGGATTTTGGAACGGTGCTTGTTGTGTCAGGAGGTCGCAACGCGGCGGCCGATGGGTCCGTCCGCGCCTCCAGGCCAAATGGGAGTCGAGATGATGGCGAAGACCGAAACCCGGCTGCGACACGTGCTCGTGGTCGAGGATGACCAGGTCGTGCGGAGCCTGATAACCGACCTGTTGACGGAACATGGCTACCTCGTGGAAACGGTGGAGACGGGGGAGGCCGGGCTCCACGCCCTGGAGCGCGAGCTCTACGATCTCGTGCTGCTGGACCTGAACCTGCCGGGCATGCACGGGCTGAACGTGCTGTCGGCGGCCTCGGCGCTGCAGACGGATGCGCAGTTCATCGTAATGACGGCGTTCGGCTCGGTGGACAGCGCGGTCGAAGCGATGAAGCTGGGCGCGTTCGACTACATCATGAAGCCGTTCCGGACGGAAGAGCTTCTGCTGGCCCTGGACCGTGCGATCCGGGAGACGGACCTGCGGCGGGAGCTGGCGAAGCTGCGGCGGGAGGCGGGCGGCGGCGCGCGCGGCCGGATCATCGGTCGGACGCCGGTAATGGAGCGGATGTTCGACCTGATCGAGCGAGTCGCGCCGATGCGGGCGACGGTTCTGATCACGGGCGAGACGGGTACGGGCAAGGAGCTGGTCGCGCGCGCGATCCACGACCTGTCAGGCCGCTCGCGGCACCGCTTCGTCCCGATCAACTGCGCGGCGTTGCCGGAATCGCTGCTCGAGTCGGAGCTGTTCGGGCACATGAAGGGCAGCTTCACGGGCGCGATCGCGACCAAGCGCGGCCTGTTCGAGGAAGCGGAGGGCGGCACGCTGTTCCTGGACGAGGTCTCGGCGGTGCCCGAGCCGACGCAGGTCCGGCTGCTCCGCGTGCTGCAGGACCGGCGCATCCAGCGGATCGGCGGCACGCAACTGATCCCCGTCGATTTCCGGCTCGTCGTCGCCACCAACGTGGAGCTCGACACCCAGGTCACCGCGGGCAACTTCCGCGAGGACCTGTTCTACCGGCTGAACGTGTTCCCCCTGCGCGTGCCGCCGCTGCGCGAGCGCACGGAGGACATCGCGCTGCTCGCCAACCATTTTCGGCAGAAGTTCGCGCGCGAGAACGGACTCGAGGCGCCCGAGATCTCGCCCGCCACGCTCAGCCGTATGATGGGCTACGAGTGGCCCGGCAACGTCCGCGAGCTCGAGAACTTCATCGAGCGCGCCGTCATCATGCACGCCGGCGCCCGCGAGATCCGCTTCGATCCGCCCGCCCGCGAGCGCGAGCGCACCCAGCGCGGCCTGCTCGACCGCGCCACCGCCGAGGACTGGAACCTCGACCGGCTCGAGCGTGAGTACATCTTCAGCATCCTCGAGAAGACCAGCGGCCACCAGAGCCGCGCCGCCGAAATCCTCGGCATCGACCGGCGTACCCTCTACCGCAAGCTCAAGCGCATGAAGACCGAGGGCCTGAACCCCATCTCCAGCGTCCGCAAACCGCGCGCTCCGAACGGCGAGGCCGTGAGGACCTCGGCGGCCGCAACGGGCGCGGCCGGCGAGGACCGAACGATCCCGCGACGCGAACACACGTTTGCCGGCGCCCACTGAGCGGAGGGCGACCGCCAGGAGCGAACGGAGAAACCCGAACGGCCGCAACCTCGACGGCCCCCCGACGTGGCGAATCGGAAGGGCGGGAAGGGATCACTCCCCTTCCCGCCCTTCGTCACCCTCCCCGTCCAGGCCACTTCGAGGCCAGCCGGCCCGGGGTCGCCCGCCGTTCCTTCCGTTCAGTCGAACTGCTCCGGCCGCAACAAGAGCACCGGAACGGTTGCGCGCTTGAGCACACCCGCGGACACGCTGCCGAGAAGGACGCGGAGCGTCGGGCCGTGGGCGTGCGTGGCCATCGCGATCATGTCGGCGTCCGCGTCGGCCGCCGCCTGCAGCAGCACCCCAGCGACGTCATCGTCGCGAAGCACCCGGCTCGTCACCGGGAGTCCGGCTGCTTCCAGCTCGCCGACCCGCGCCTCGAGCTGCTGCGCCATCAGCTGTTCCGCCGCGCCGCTCTCGAGGACCGCGCCGTGCGGCACGCTCGGGTACCCGAACCCGACGCCCACCGGCACTACGCCGACCAGATGGATCCGCGCGCCGTACCAGCCCGCAACGAGCCGTGCCACCTCCAGGACCGCATCCGATGCGCGCGACCCGTCCAGCGCGACCACGATGTTCTCGACGCGAACCTCCGCGACGTCGCTCCAGCCCGGCGCCGACGGACCCACCAGCAGCACCGGGATCTGCGCATCGTGAACGACTTTGCGCGCGATTCCACCCAGCAGCGTACCGCGCAATCCCGTCTGGCCATGCGTCGTCATCACCACCAGACCCACATCCTTCCCGATCGCCGACACCAGCTCGTCCGCCACTTCCCCCGTGCGCACGCCCGCCGACACCTGCGTCCGGTGGGCCTCCGCGATCCGCGCCTTCGCTTCCTTCACATACGCGCCCGCCGCTTCCGGACTCTCGAACTCCCACCGCATCGACTCCCCTTCCACCCGCGACGACCATTGCGCGGGCACCGGGAAATGGACGTGCAGCAGTCGAACCGGAAGCCCCGATCGTACAGATACCGAGACCGCGAGCGGCACAGCCCGCTCGGCTCGGTCCGACCCGTCCAGCGGAACCAGGATTCTCCCTTCCATGCCCTCCTCCTCGGTCTCCGACTCTCCGCGCACCGGCTCCGACGCGCGCTCTGCCGGGTAGGACACTATGCCCGATCCGGCGGGAAGACGCCGGGACATTTCATCCCGTCCCGCCGCCGGCCGCACCATGCGGGCCGGGGACTGCTCAACGGAGGCCGCCACTTCGGGAAGCGGCGACCCATGGATGATGGGGCACGAGGCGTGCCCTTGCCAGCGGTGGAGCCGGCGAGGAGGCGAAGGCATGGAGCGGAGATTCCGGGACCGGCGGGAAGCGGGGGGTCTGCTGGCCGGCCGGCTGGCCGGGGGCGTGTCAGCGGACTGTCTGGTGCTCGCGCTTCCGCGCGGGGGGGTACCGGTTGCCGCTGAGGTGGCGTCTGCGCTGGGCTGTCGGCTGGACGTGTTCATCGTGCGGAAGCTCGGGGTACCGGGTCACGAGGAGTTGGCGATGGGTGCGATCGCGTCGGGGGGGACGCGGGTGGTGAACGAGGAGGTGGTGGAGGAGTTGGGGATCGACGAGCCGGTTCTGGAGCGGGTCGCGGCCCGGGAGCAGCGGGAGTTGGAGCGACGGGAGCGGGTGTATCGCGGGGACCGTCAGCTGGCGGGGGTCGGGGGGCGGAGCGTGATGCTCGTGGATGACGGGATCGCGACGGGCGCGACGATGCTGGCGGCGGTTCGCGCGTTGCGAGCGCTCGGCGCGGCGCGGATCGTGGTGGCGGTGCCGGTGGCGCCGCGCACGGTCGCGGCGAAGCTGCGGTCGGAGGCGGACGAGGTGGTGTGCGTGGTGGAGTCGGACTGGCTGAACGGGATCAGCGCCTGGTACGACGACTTCGAGCAGACGACGGACGCGGAAGTCCGTGCGTTATTGTCGGCGGGAATTGGGGCCTCGCGCGGAGTGGTGGTGCACCCCGATACTGGAAGTGGGCCGGGCGCGGGTGGGGTGGAGGAGTCGGTGACGATCGAGGCGCGGGGCGTCCGATTGTCGGCGGAGTTGGTGGTGCCGACGCGGTGCCGTGGGGTGGTGGTGTTCGCGCACGGAAGCGGTAGTGGCCGGTCGAGTCCGCGGAACCGGCAGGTGGCGGAAGCGCTGCAGGGCTCGGGCCTGGCGACGCTGCTGGCGGACCTGTTGACACCGGACGAGGAAGCGATCGATGCGCGGACTCGGCATCTGCGTTTCGACATTGGCCTGCTGTCGACGCGGTTGGTATCGGTGGTGGACTGGGTGGGGCTGGACGCCCGGCTGTCGGGTCTGGGCGTCGGTTGCTTCGGCGCGAGCACGGGTGCGGCGGCGGCGTTGATCGCGGCGGCCCGGCGCCCGCAGAGGGTGGCTGCGGTGGTTTCTCGCGGAGGTCGTCCCGACCTCGCTCGAGAAGCGCTCCGGCTCGTGCGCTGCCCAACCCTGCTGATCACGGGCGGGCTGGATTTCGAGGTGTCGGAGTTGAACCGCGACGCATTCGCGGAGCTGCGGTGTGTAAAGGCGATGGAAACGGTGCCGGGCGCGACGCACCTGTTCGAGGAACGGGGTGCGCTGGCGACGGTAGCCGTGTTTGCGAACGACTGGTTCGAGCGTCATCTGCGCGTGCCTCCCGGGCGCGAGCCGGGTGATGCAGGGGATTGAACGAGGGAGAGGGGACACATGACGACGGGGCAGAAGCGGGTACGGACGATCATACTGGGTGCGGCAGGACGCGACTTCCACAACTTCAACGTGGTGTACCGCGGCGATCCGGCGACGGAAGTCGTCGCGTTCACGGCACAGCAGATCCCGCACATCGACGACCGGCGCTACCCGCCCGTGCTGGCGGGTGCGCTCTACCCGGAGGGCATTCCGATCCATGCCGAAGATGAGCTCGAAGCGCTGATCGGGGAACTGGGCGTCGAGCGCTGCGTGATGTCGTATTCCGACGTGTCCTACGAAGACGTGATGCACCTTGCGAGCCGGTGCAACGCTGCGGGCGCGGACTTCGTGCTGCTCGGCGCCGAACGGACCATGATCCGCTCGAAGCTGCCGGTGGTTGCGGTGTGCGCCGTCCGGACGGGCGTGGGCAAGAGTCAGACGTCGCGCGCGGTCGCGCGCATCCTGAAGGACGCGGGGCTCCGCGTCGGCATCCTGCGGCACCCGATGCCGTACGGCGATCTCGCAGCGCAGGCGGTGCAGCGGTTCGCGTCGGAAGCGGACATGGTGAAGCACAAGGTCACGATCGAGGAGCGGGAGGAGTACGAGCCGCACGTCGCGGCGGGCATGGTGATCTGGGCGGGCGTCGACTACGGCGCGATTGTTGACGCCGCCGATGATGATGCCGATGTTCTGCTCTGGGACGGTGGCAACAACGACACGTCCTTCCTGAAGCCGACGCTGTTGATCACGCTCGTCGATCCGCACCGCGTCGGCCACGAGTCGCGCTACTATCCGGGCGAGACGAACGTGCGCCTGGCCGACGCGGTCCTGATCAACAAGGTCAATACCGCGCCGCCGGATGCGGTCGAGCAGCTGCGCGCGAACGTGAAGGCGCTGAACCCGGGCGCGGTCGTGCTGACGGCGGCATCGCCGATCCGGGCGGATGACGAGTCGGTGCTGCGCGGCCGGCGGATCCTCGCGATCGAGGATGGTCCGACCGTGACGCACGGCGGCATGACGTACGGCGCGGCGACGATCGCGGCACGCCGTCTCGAGTGCGAGCTGGTGGATCCGCGGCCATTCGCGGTGGGCGAGATCGCGGAGACGTACGTGCGCTATCCCGGGCTCGGTCCGTTGCTTCCGGCCATGGGATACGGCGACGCCCAGGTTCACGATCTCGAGGCGACGATCGCGAATGCCGCCGCCGGTGGCGTCGAGGCCGTCGCGATCGGCACGCCGATCGACCTCGGCCGGCTCGTCAGGATCCCGCTGCCCAACACGCGAGTCCGTTACGAGCTCGAGGTGCTCGGCGAGCCGACGCTCGAGTCGCTGCTCGAGCCCGTGATCCGCGCGGCAAGCCGGCCGGCGGGCAGCGCCGCCCGATGACCCGGGGGACGGCGCGCCGGTCTCGTCGGCTCGCGGCGAAGACGTACCGGCGCGCCGTCCCGCTCATCGCTCTGCTGGCGGGCGTGTGGCTCGTGGCCGGCCCGGCCGTGCGCGCTCCCGACGCGGCGATGCCGCTCGCCCCCGGTGACCACACGATCAGTCTGCGCCACGGCGGCCGGGCGCGGCGCTACATCGTGCACGTGCCACCGGCCGTGCGCGCCGGCGCGCCGCTTCCCGTGATGCTCGCGTTCCACGGCGGCGGGGGCGAGGCTGCCGGGTTCCAGCGCTACGCGAGTCTCGACCCGGTCGCGGACCGGGAAGGGTTCCTGGTCGTGTATCCCTACGGCACGGGTCGGCTCCGGAACCGGCTGCTCACGTGGAACGCGGGCACGTGCTGCGGCTACGCGGTGCAGCGTGACGTGGACGACGTCGGCTTCGCCATGTCCGTGGTCGACGATCTCCGCGGGCGGACTCCCGTCGACACCACCCGCGTCTACGCCGCCGGCCACAGCAACGGCGGCATGATGGCCTACCGTCTCGCCGCGGAGCAGGCCGACCGGATCGCGGCGATCGTATCGGTCGGTGGCGCCATGACGCTCACGCAACCGTTCGCGCCCTCGCGGCCCGTCGCAGTGCTGCACGTCCACAGCGTGGACGACCCGCGCGCGCTTTACGCCGGTGGTCTCGGCCCGCCCTTCCCCGGCACGAACCAGCGGCAGCGGCACCGGCCTGTGCAGGAAGCGCTCGACCGCTGGATCGAGCGCGACGGCTGCGCCGCCCGGCCCGACACGCTCGAGACGCGGCGCGGCCAAGCGGGCACGCCGAATGCGGGCCACACTGCCACGAAGCTGGCGTGGTCCCCCTGCACAAGCGGCTACGACGTCGTCCACTGGAAGCTCACCGGCGCGGGCCACGGTTGGCCGGGCAACGAACGGGCGGAGGTACCGGAGCGCCTGATCGGTCCGGCTACGACGATCATCGACGCGGCCGAGGAGGCCTGGCGCTTCGTCCGGGGATACCGGCGGTAGCAGCCTGAGAACGTCGCGGCGATGCCGGTCCCCGTACCGCCGCGCCCGCCCTGCCCCGTTCCGCGGACAGGCGCTATACTTGGGCTTTCCGACAACTTCCATCGCACCGGGACCGACTCCACCTCCGGGTCAACGGCCAGGGATGCCGTGCGTCCGGTGACCGGCATGGATGGGCGTGGCTCAATCTGCCTCCGTCTGGGTATGACACGCCCTTGCTGAGCAACAAATCGGGGCGGCCTTCACCCCGCAACGCGCTTCGAGCGCGGTCCGCGGGTGTCACGACGGGCGCCCCGCTTCCGACTCGTCACCCATGGAGACATGACGGATTCCGGCGGCACTGGAATAGTGAGCTTCTTGCGCGGACTGGGCGAGCGTCACGTCGTCCGGTACGTGGTCGCCTATCTGGCCGCGGGCTGGGCGGTGCTGGAGGTCATCGGCGAGCTGACCGACAACGGCATCGTGCCGCAGCTCGTGTTTCGCGCAGCGCTCACCCTTCTCGTCTGCGGGTTCCCCGGAGCCCTGACCGTGGCGTGGTTCCACGGCGCCAAGGGCCGACAGGATGTGCCGCGCATCGAGAAGTGGATCATCGGGATCGTCACAGTGTTCGCGCTCGTGACCACCGGGTACGTGGTCCGCGCCTACGAGATGCCCGGGGCGGACGGCGGGCGAAGCACGGCGTTGCCGCCCGAACAGGACCCGACGCGTGTCGCGGTGCTGTACTTCGAGCCGCGCGGCGGGGACGAGGCGGAATTCCTCGCGGCGGGCCTGACGGAATCGCTGATCGACCAGTTGAGCGGGATCGAGGGGCTGCACGTCGTATCGAAGAACGGTTCACAACTGTTCCGCAACCGCGACACTCGTCCGTCTCCGGACAGCATCGGACGGGCCCTGCAGGCGGGCACGCTCGTGAGTGGCACCGTGGCGCAGGCAGGCGACCGGGTCCGCGTCTCCGTGACGCTGACGAATCCCGTCACGGGCGAGCAGTTCGGCGACGTCAAGCAGATCGAGCGGCCGAAGGTGGAGATCTTCGATCTGCAGGACCAACTGGCGGACACGGTCGCGGTGTTCCTCCGGCGGGAGATCGGGCTCGAGCTCGGCGCGCGGCGGCTTCGCGCCGGCACGAAGTCGGTGGACGCCTGGGAGACGGTGCAACGGGCGGAGCACGCGGAGAACGATGCGGCGACGCTCGCCGCCGGGGGCGACCTGACAGGCGCCGCGCGCTCAATGGCCGAGGCCGACTCGATCCTCTCACTGGCGGAGACGAAGGATCCCGGCTGGGTGGGTCCGAAGGTCGAACGCGGCTGGCTGGCGTACCGCAGATCCCGGCTCGGCGGCATGGACCGCAGCCAGTACGAGGTATCGATCGGCCGCGGCCTCGCGTTCGCCGACACCGCGCTGGCAATGGACTCGACCGAAGCGAGCGCCATCGAGCTGCAGGCCACGCTCCGCTACTGGACGTATCTGCTCAACCTGGCGGCGTCGCCGCAGCAGGCTGATCAGCTGTACAGGCAGGCGGAAACGGGGTTTCGTGCGGCGATCGCGGCCGACCCGAATCGGGCGTCGGCGCTTACGTCGCTCAGCCACCTGTTGCTGAACCGGGGCGATGTCGCGGAAGCGAAGCTGACCGCAATGCAGGCCTACCAGGCGGACCCGTTCCTCGAGAACACGAACCTCACGCTATGGCGGATCTTCACCGCGTCGTGGAGCCTGGCGGATGTCGTCGAGGCTCAGCGGGCCTGTGAGAACGGCGTTCACCGCTTCCCGCAGGACTTCCGTTTCGTGCAGTGTCGGCTGATGCTGCTCGCGCTGCCGGACCAGAAGCCCGACATCGACGCGGCCTGGCCGCTGGTCGAGCAGTTCGCGTCGCTCAGCCCGCCGCAGGTCAGCGAGGTCAACCGGCATCGCGGCTTGATGTACATGGCGATGGGCCTCGCCCGGGCCAGCCTCACGAATCCCGCACTGGCCGATTCCGCGCGGGCCGTCGCCGTGCGCGGTCGCGCCGATCCGTCGATCGACCCGCTACGGGAAACCGCGTGGCTCGAGTCGATGGCGCGTACGATCCTCGGCGACACGGATGAGGCCGTCCGGCAGCTGAGTGCGTACCTGGCAGCGAACCCGTCCGCCATGGAGAGCTACCGCAAGGATGCGGAAGGACGTGAACTCGAGTGGTACCATCGGCCTCTCCTCGATGAGCCACGATTCAGGACCCTGCTGGGGTTGCGGTAACCTTTCTTCAGGAGTGAACTGTATGCCAGGAACGACGCGTCGTGTATTGATGTTCTCCCTCGCGGTCGGCGGGCTCGCGGCCTGCGCCGACCGCCAGCCATCGGCCCCCGAAGCCACGCCGGACGGGATCGGTCCGGCAGCGGCAGTCACGACGGGGGCGTGTTCCCTGGTGAGGGGCATCGCCAGCGACGCGCGCTCCTGGTTCTCGCAACCGGAGCAGAAGGTCGCGCAGGGCCAGGTTCAGACAATATCGAGCGACTGCAAAAACGGCGATCAGGCGGCGGTCGCGTCCGATGCGTGGGGTCTGCTTCGCTACATGGAGACGACGCTTGAAGCGGAGCACGCCGGCGATCCTGGCGTCGGCTCGAGCCTCGTGAACGCACTGCTCGGCTGCACGACGTCCCTCTGCGAGGTTCCGCCGAACCCGGTCATCCCGTTCGACGGCGCGCTCTCGAGCCAGGGCCTGTTCGCCGTGCGATCCGGGTCGACCACGCCGGCCATTGCGCGCAACGCCGTGCACTTCACCGATATCGAGGGCACGGACATCGCCGCGTTCTGGGGTGTCGAGGTCGATCAGCCCTGGTCGGCCGTGACGTTCACGGATCCGGTCATCATCTACGGCCACCCGGTGACGTCGAATGGCCTGCCGCTTTCGGAAGCGAGCATCGGCAACATCCAGTACAAGCTCGACGTGTACCCGGACGCCGGCCTGTTCCTCGATGGCGCGCTCCATGTGGGCGCCTGCTTCAATCCCGAAGCGGTGTACGACGACGGAACCCACCCGTACGAGCCGCGCCTGCAGCGCGAGGGCGTGCTGCTCGAGACGGCGACGCCCGGGTTCTGCGGTACCGTGTACGCCACCGTACAGACGGCCTCGGTGTTCGGATCCTTCTTCGCGCTGGCCCGTGAGTACGTCGCGCCGTTGTTCGGCATCACGTATGCGACGAAGGGCGCACCCGCGGTGGGCGGCACGCCGCTCGACTTCAGCCGGTTCGCGCCAGTCGCCGCGAACACGAACGGCACCCTCCAATTCCTGACGCAGCCGGACCCCACACCGACGGAGAACCAGCCGATCGGCACCATCAGGGTGCTGGCCGAGTCGGGCGCGGGCACGCCGATGGAGAAGGTCCTCGTCACGCTATCGATCCTCAACAACCATGGCGTGCCAGCCGGCGCCGTGCTGGGAGGCACCCTGTCCACCTACACGGAGGAACTGGCGGGTGAGCAGGGCATCGCCACGTTCACCGATGTCACGGTCGGCAAGCCCGGGGGCTACACGATCTGCGCAACCGCCTCGCTCGCGGGGTTCACATTCGCGCAGGCCTGCTCGAACCTGTTCAACGTGAAGAATTCGAACTGACCGGAATCGCGGTTCGATCAAGCGGCCCGGCGCCGGAAACGGCGCCGGGCCGCTCCTGTGGAGCCGCCCTCGTCGCGCGGCCTCCGGGGCCGGCGAAAACTGTTCGTGGAAGCCGCAACGTTTTCCCGGGGGGAAGCTGCGTCAAGCGAACCGTACGGGCTGACTGCGCACGGGCATCTCTGCCCGTCCCGGCCACCCTCCTCCCTGATCGAATGGACTCGGGAACGGAAGCGGCCCGTCCGGCCGGCCCCGGGGCACGCGTTGTGCCCCAATCCGTCATGCCGTCGACGGGACCGACGGGCGACGGGCAGGCGTCGCATCGGGATCGCGGGACAGGAGCAGGGCATGGGCAGATTGCCGAATCGGGCGCGTCGCGCTCTGGCAGCGCTGGTAGCTTCGAGTGCAGCCGCGGGCTGCGCGCCACACTCTGTCGCACCCCGCGGACCGTCGACTGGTGTCCTGGTCGTCACCGCACCGAAGGCCCGCGGGAATCCGAAAGCTCTGCGCGGCGTCCCGCCCGGGCACTACCCGCCACCCGGCCAGTGCCGTGTCTGGTATGCCACCGATTACGACTGGCGGAGAAGCGAGGCGAGGGAGAAGGGCTCGGTACCGTCGATCATTCTGGAACTGACCCTTCCACTCCACAGGTAACGCGCGCCCGAGCAGGGAGAACACCGACCCGGACCGCGCCCCACGCCCTCCCGAAGCCGGCTCCCCGGCCGGCCGGCTTCATGCCCCTCGCACATTTCCGGAACATGTTTCCAACGAATACGCCTCGTGGCGAAGGGGCCGAAGGCCCACCATGGTAGTGCGATGGCCACGACAACCGGAGGAGCGGACTCGCCCTGCTGCCGGCGAGCGCTCGGACGGGCGTCGAGGTTTGGGTGCAGGATGCGGGTGGATTCGTCGTCCGGAGACCGGGAAATGGGATCAGGCGTCGCGGCAGAGTGCGAGGAACGCTTCGCCGTAGCGCTCGAGCTTGACCGGCCCCACGCCCGGCAGCGCCAGCAGACCGTCCTCCGTGGTCGGCCGTTCCTCCGCCATGGCGCGGAGCGTGCCGTCATTGAACACGATGTACGCGGGCACGCCGGCCTCGTCCGCGAGCTGTTTGCGCAGCGCGCGCAGCCGCTCGAACAGCGCGACCGAGACCTCGTCATCGATGGCGGACCGTTCCGGCGCATCGGCGCGCCGTCCGCCACCCGCCACGCCGGCGAACGCTAGCCGCTTGCGACCGCCACGCTCGGTGCGCATGCCCTCGGCCGCGAGGTCCTCGACGGAGATGCCGGTGCAGACGTCGCACGACGTGCCGCACGGCTCGATGGTCTCGCCGAAATGGGCGAGGATGGCGGCGTGGCGGCAGTCGCCGTGCTCCACGGTGCGGAAGAGCGCGGTGGTGGCCTGCCATTTGGTATGTCGCAGCTTCAGGTCGTCGATGTCGTCGAGGAAGCGGCCCTGCAGCTTGACATTGGCCCAGGAGTAGAAGAGGAAGCAGTCGCTGTCGAGACCATCGCGGCCCGCCCGTCCCATCTCCTGGTACCACGATTCGATGTCCTTCGGCATGTCGCGGTGGATGACGAAGCGAACGTTCGACTTGTCGATGCCCATGCCGAACGCGATCGTCGCCACGATCACGTCGACGTCGTCCTTCGCGAACGCCTCCTGGTTCCGCTCGCGCTCCGCATCCGGCAGGCCGGCGTGGTAGGGTGCGGCGCGGATCCCCTTCCCGCGCAGGAACCGCGTCGTGTGCTCGACCGTCTTGCGCGAGAGGCAGTACACGATGCCGCTCTGCGCGGGACGCGCCCGGATCAGCCCGAGCACTTCCTTCTTGGTGTCGCCCGTCCCCTTCTTCCGGCAATGGACGTGGAGGTTGGAACGGAAGAACGAGCCGCGGTAGCCGCGTGGCTTCCGCATCCCGAGTTGGCGGATGATGTCACGCGCGACGTGGCTCGTCGCCGTCGCGGTGAGCGCGAGGACGGGAACGTCGCCCAGCTCCTGCTTCAATCCGTGCAGGCGCCGGTACGACGGCCGGAAGTCGTGGCCCCACTGGCTGATGCAGTGCGCCTCATCGACGACGATCAGGGAGAGCGGCCAGCCCTGCGCGCGATCGCGAAGCGAGCCGTCGAGCGCTTCGGGCGCGAGGTAGGCGAGCTCGAAACGGCCGGCGCGAAGATCGGACAGGCGGCGACGGCGTTCGGCGAGATCGAGCGTCGAGTTGATCGCGGTCGCGCGAAAGCCGAGCGCCTGCAGCGCATCGACCTGGTCCTTCATCAGCGAGATCAGTGGCGAGATCACGAGCACGGTGCCGGGCAGCATCCTCGCCGGCAGCTGGAACGTGAGCGACTTGCCCGCGCCGGTCGGCATGATCGCGATGCAGTCGTGGCCCTCGAGCACGGCATCGATGACCTCGCGCTGCCCCGGCCGGAACTCGCGGTAGCCGAAGACGCTGCGAAGCACCGATTCCGGATCGTCCGGCATCGGGTCCGGCGGACCGGGCAACCCGTCGAACAGGCCGGCAGGCATCAGCCGCCGGGCTCGCGCTGGCGCGTCAGGCCTTCCTGCACGACGGACGCGACGAGCGTACCGTCGCGGGTGTAGACGGTGCCGCGCGTAAAGCCGCGCGCGCCCGCCGCGACCGGGCTCTCCATCGTGTAAAGCAGCCATTCGTCGGCGCGGAACGGGCGATTGTACCAGATCGCGTGGTCCAGCGTGGCGACCTGCATGCCGGGCGTCCGGATCGAGAGTCCGTGCGGGAGCAGCGCCGTCCCGAGCAGGCCGTAGTCCGATGCGTACGCCAGCGTCGCCTGGTGCACGACCGGCTCGTCGGGCAACCGGTCGAGCGCGCGCAGCCACACGTGGCGGAGCGCCGGACCGGGCTCCGGCCGGAACGGATCGATCGGCGAGACGGGACGGAAGTCGATGGGCCGGTCCTGCGTGAGCACGCCGCGCAGCTCCTCGGGAATATGGTCCGCCATGCTCCGGATCAGCTCCAGCTCGGGCTTCAGCGCCTCGGGCGGCGGCACGTCCGGCATCGCCGTCTGGTGTTCGGGCCCCGTTTCCGATACCTGGAACGACGCGGACAGGTTGAAGATCGCGCGGCCATGCTGAATCGCGGTGACGCGCCGCGTCGTGAAGCTCCTCCCGTCGCGCAGCCGGTCCACGAAGTAGATGATCGGCGCATCGAGATCACCCGGCAGGATGAAATAGCCGTGCAGCGAATGCGCCTCCCGCGGGCCATCCACCGTGCGACGCGCCGCGACCAGCGCCTGCGCAAGCACCTGTCCGCCGAACACGCGACCGGACCCGATGTCACGGTTCCGCCCGCGGTAGATGTTGACCTCGATCGCCTCGAGGTCGATCAGCGTCAGCAGTTCGGCCACCCGGTTGTCCACCCGCCTTCAGCTCCCGCTCACAGTGTTGCGTCTGTACGCGATCCCGTCCGGCGGGAAATGTACCCGATACGCCCCGCCAAGGCCTTCCCCGTGCGCCGTAAGTCCCCCCCGGTCCTCGCCCGCCGTCCGACCCGCCCTTCGTCGCCCGCCCTTCGTCGCCCGCCCCTTAATCCGTCCGTCGGGGGTTCCACCCCACAACCCGTCCGGGGTTTCCGTATGGCCGATTCCGGAATCGCGGTCGTACCCTGATTGAATCGGGTGCGACGCGGGCTGGTCTGTGATCGTCCCGGCTCCACACGTCCCGTTCTCGGATCCTCGGAGGCACCCATGGCTGACTGCGCCCACCGCATGCCTCGACGCGACTTCGTCCGCACGACCACGGCCGGACTCGCCGTGCTGCCGTTCCTCGGGCTGGACGGGCGGGCCGCGTTCGGGCTTCCGCCGCGGAGCCGGATCGCGCTGGTCCGGACGCGGGACCGGCGTGCGGGCGTGAGGCGCGCGCTGGAGTTGTTCTCGGCGGGCGGGATGGACGGGAAGCGGGTGGTGATCAAGCCGAACTTCAACTCGGCGGACGCGACGCCGGGCTCGACGCACAACGACACGCTGAGCCAGATCGTGCGGGAGATGCATGGCCGGAACGCGGCGGCGGTGACGGTTGCGGAATCGAGCGGCCCGGGCAACACGCGCAGCATCATGGAGCGGAAGGGGATCTTCGATCTGGCGAAGGACGAGCGATTCGACGTCGTCAACTTCGACGAGATGCCCGAGACCGACTGGGTGCCGATCGCGGCGACGGGAACGCACTGGCAGGAGGGTTTCCATCTGCCGCGCGTGATCACGGATGCCGAGTACCTGGTGTCGACGTGCTGTCTCAAGACGCACGGTTACGGCGGCGTATACACGATGTCGATGAAGCTGGCGGTGGGACTCACGCCCAAGCCGATCCGTCGCGGCATGCACAGCTCGCCCGACATGCGCCGCATGATCGCGGAGTTGAATACCGGCTACAAGCCGGAGCTGATCGTGATGGACGGGGTCGATGCGTTCACGGATGGCGGCCCCGGCCAGGGCGAGCTGAAACAGGGCAACGTCGTGATCGTCGGCGACGACCGCGTCGCGGTGGACGCCGTGGGCCTCGCCGTACTGAAGCAGCTCGGCGCCAACGATGCCATCATGAGCCGCCCCATTTTCGAGCAGGAACAGCTCGCGCGCGCGGTCGAACTGCGACTCGGCATCACCGCTCCGGGCGACATCGATTTCGTGACGGGCGATGAGGATAGCGCGGCATACGCGCGGACCCTCGAGGGGGTGCTGGCGAAGGGGTAGGCGGTTGGTTGTGATGCGGGCGTCGTTCCTTTCAGTTGACCATCGCCTGGTAGACCATCGTATAGAACTTGCTCGTCATATCCAGGCCTCCCGCCGGCAGCGTCTGCGTGAGCATGACGAGCACGAGGTCCTCCGCCGGATCCACGCGATACGTCGAGTGGTAGGCGCCGCCCCAGCCGTAGCTGCCGGCCGTGCCGTACTGGCCGGCGAGCCCGGGGTCTTCGAGGATCTCGAAGCCGAGTCCGAATCCGTGCCCGGGCCCGGTGTAGATGGGGCCGAGCTGGTCGGAGGTCATGAGCTCGACCGTCTTCCGGCCGAGTACGCGGACGTCGTCCAGCTGGCCACCGTTCCGCATCATCTGAAGGAAGCGGGCGTAGTCGGCGGCGGTGGAGATGGCGCCGGCGCCGCCCGAGAAGCTGGTGCGCGGGCCGTCCACATAGTCGCCCTGTCCGCGCGGCCCGTCGGGCGCGCGTTGGAGCCGGCCGTTCTCGGCCGCGTACACGGCGGTCAGCCGGTCGCGCTTCGCGGGCGGCACGAAGAAATACGTGTCGCGCATGCCGAGCGGCTCGAAGAGGCGGGTGCGCAGGAAGTCGTCGAGCGACATGCCGGAAACGCGCTCGATGAGACAGCCGAGGATATCGGTGTTGTAGCCGTAGACGAAGGCCTCGCCCGGCTGGCGGACGAAGGGCAGCGACGCGAGCCGGTCGATGGTCTCGCATACGGGCTCGGTCTTGTCGGCGAAGTACCAGCCCCAGCCGGCGGCGGGTCCGAGGCCGGCGGGCCGGTAGAGATCGGCGACGAGCGCGTCCGTGCCGTAGGAGATGCCGGCCGTGTGTGTGAGCAGGTCACGGATCGTGACGGCGCGGCGGGCGGGCACGATGACGCGCCCGCTGTCGGTCCGGACCGCGACGGTCGTCTTCGCGTACGCGGGCAGGTAGCGCGAGATGGGGTCGGTGATCGCGATGCGTCCTTCCTCGACGAGCATCATCACGCCCGCGCTGGTAAGCGCTTTCGTCTGGGAAGCGATCCGGAACAGCGCGTCCGTCGTCATGCGACGGCCGGCTTCGCGATCGGACCAGCCGAACGCGCCCTGCCACACGACGGTGCCGTGGCGCAGCACGAGGCCGACCGCACCCGCCATCCGCTGCTGATCCACGTACGCCTGCATCACGCTGTCGATACGGGCGAGCCGTTGGCGGGAAAAGCCGAGCGATTCCGCGGACGCCGACGCCTGTGCCGCGACGGCTGCCGCGCCGAAGGACAGCAGTGTGACCGCGAGCAGGAGCGCGGCGGCGGCGCGGCGCGGGACGCGTGACGACCGGGAGAGGCTGTTCATGGCCGTGTCCTCCGCACCGCCGTGAACCGGACGGCGCGAGTCAGAGCGAGTCGATCGTGTCCGTCATGCGTTTCCGCTCGGCCGCGTCGGGGAGCCGGCCGCGAAGCGCGCCCATGTTGTCCTCGAGGTGGCGCGGATCGGACGTGGCCGGGATCGCGCAGCTGACGGACGGGTGTGCGAGGATCCACTTGAGGAAGTACTGCGCCCACGAGCGCGCACCGAACTCCGCGGCCCAGTCGGGCACCGGGCGGCCCCGTACGCGGGAGAAGAGCGCACTGCCGGCGAAAGGCCGGTTGACGAGCACGGCAACGCCCCGGTCCGCGGCCACGTCGAGCAGGCGCCGCTCCGCGTCGCGTTCGGCGAGCGAGTAGTTGAGCTGAACGAAGTCCACGCCGTCGGTCGTCAGCGTGCGCTCGAGGTCGGCGTACGCTTCGGCCCGGTAGTGGGTCACGCCGACGTAGCGAACGCGGCCGTCGCGCTTCCAGCCGGCCAGCGTATCGATGTGGGTCGCGACATTGACGAGGTTGTGGACCTGCATCAGATCGACCCGGTCGGCGCGCAGCAGCTCGAGCGAGCGTCCCATCTGGCGGATCCCTTCGTCGCGACCGCGCGTCCACACCTTGGTCGCGAGGAAGAGCCGGGGCCGGAGCCCGAGCCCGGCCGCCAGCTCGCCGAGCGCCGCCTCGCTCCGGCCGTACATCGGAGAGGAGTCGACGACGCTGCCGCCGAGCCGGGCAAACGCGGCGAGGACGTCGCGAAGCGGCGCACGGGTTTCCTCGCTCTCGCCGACGTCGAACGTCTGCCACGTGCCCAGGCCGATCGCCGGGATCTCCTCGCCCGAGGACGGGATCCGGCGGCGCAGCACGGACTCCTGCGAACGCGCCGGCACGGACCCGGGCGCATCAGCGCGCTTCGGCGCACGGTCCGCCGCGTTCGCGCCGGGCTCCGCGCCGCCGCGCAATGTCACGGCCACGGCCGCGCCGAGATTGCGGAACAGGTCCCGGCGCGAGACGCCCGGTTGGTCGCGTTCGTTCCTGGCCATCAATGCCGGGAGAGAAGCCAGGCGCCGAGCAGGATGGAAAGAACAAAGGTGATGCCGAGCGCGACCCAGGGCATGATGCGGCGGATGGGCCGGTCCATGTCACGCGTTTCCGAGCCGGGAAGGGCGGCGGTCCTGCTGATGCGGCCGCCGTGGATGTCGAACACCCATGCCAGCACCACGACGACCGGGAACCCGGTGGCGGCGATGACGGCGACGACCTTGTACATTCCCATGGGTAGAATACCGGGACCGAACAGCATGTTGTTCGCTGCTTCGAGCCCGGCGAACGTGGCCAGCAGGTAGCCCACGCCCACCGTGTAGACCTTGCGCCGTTTCAGCTCGGCGATGAACGCGCCGATCGGACCCTTCGGCACCTCCTCCTCGACCGGCTCCGGGGCGGCCGGCCGGGTGGTCAGCTCGGTGAGCAGGTCACGCGCGTTCGGCCGCTGCTCGGGCACCGGCGCGAGGCAGCGGTCGATCAGCTCGACGAGCCCACGGTCGAGGTCGGGGCGCAGATCCGACAGCAGGCGCCGCTCGCCGCGCAACTGCGCGGCCATCGCCTGCACGCCCGGTGCGTTGCCGAACGGACTCTCGCCCGTGAGCAGCTCGAAGCCGACCACGCCCACGGCGTAGATGTCGGTCTGCGGCGTGATGGTCTCGCCACGCATCTGCTCGGGGCTCATGTAGCGAAGGTCGCCGAGCCGGACACCCTGCGCGGTAAGCCGCGTGATGGTCTCGCTGCCCGACTCGAGCAGGCCGGCAATGCCGAAGTCCATCAGCACCGTCCGCCCGTTCAGCGACTCGCGCATGATGTTGCTGGGCCGGACGTCCCGGTGCACGACGCCGTGCCCGTGCGCCGCGGACAGCGCACCCGCAAGGTCCGCGAGCAGTCCTTTCACCTCGACCACCGACATCGCGCCGCGGGCACGGACGGCATCCGCGATCGTCCGGCCGTCGATGTACTCCATGACGATGTAGGGGACGCCGTCGCGAAGGTGACCGATCCGGTAGATGTCGGTGATGTTCGGGTGGTTGATGCGGGCGGCGGCCTGGGCCTCGCGCTCGAAGCGCTTGCGCGCGACCTCGTCGGAAGCCAGCTCGTGGCGCAGCACCTTCACGGCGACGAGCCGCTTGAGTCCGGGCTCGCGTGCAAGATAGACGAAGGCGACGGCTCCCCGCCCGATCGCCCGGATCAGCTCCAGGTCGGGTGCCAGCTCCTGCGCCAGTTCCGTCAGTGTCTCGCTCAAGGAAGGGCCTCGGAGTTCAGTCGCCCGCCCGGCCCTCGAGGAGCGGTTCGCATCGCTCGAGGTGCGGGCCGTTCGCGTCGCACACCGCGTAGCTGGTGCCGCCGTAGAGGGCGACGCCGGCGTGCTCGCCGGCCTTGTTCACAACGTAGAAGTTGATGCCGAAGTTGGGCAGGCCGCGACTGTTGAGCAGCCGCTTCTCGACCGTGTTCTGCTGGATCCGGCGCAGCCCTTCCATGGCCGCATCGAGCGGGCTCATGCCGCGCCGCATGTTCTCGACGATGAGGAAGCACGTCAGGTTGTAGAGGTTCGCCTCGCCCCGGCCGGTGGAACCGCACGCGCCCACGTCGTTGTCCAGGTAGAGCCCGGCGCCGAGAACGGGCGAGTCACCGACCCGGCCGGGGATCTTCCACGCCAGACCGCTCGTGGTCGTGACGCCGCAGATGTCGCCCTGCGCGTTGACGCCGTCGCAGTTGATCGTGCCCCAGTAGTGGTCGGGATCGATCCAGCCGTCGCGCACCATCGACAGGCCGGCCTCCATCCCCGCGCGGCCGCGGTTCTTCGGATCGAGGTAGTGTTCGGGATCCACGCGACGCTTCCACTCGAGCCACGCGGCCCGCGACCGTTCCGTGTTCAGATCGTCCTCGATCTCGAAACCGACCAGCCGGGCGAAGTCCTGCGCGCCCTTCCCCACGAGCAGGTGGTTGTCCGTGTCCTCCATGACAGCCTTCGCCACCCGCGACGGCGTCCGCACACCTTCCAGACACCCCACACCCCCCGCCTGCCGCTTCGGCCCGTGCATGCAGCAGGAGTCCAGCTGCACCACGCCTTCGGCATTGGGCATGCCGCCGTAGCCGACGCTGGTGTCGGTGGGATCGAGCTCGACGAGGTTGACGCCCGCGATCACCGCGTCCAGCACGTCCTTGCCTTCGGTGATCATCTGGTACGCCAGCTGAATGCCGGTCCGGCCTTCCGCGTCCTTCGACCGGTTCCCGTTCGTCGATGAGATCACGACCGGCCGCACCGCCCGCGTGATTACCGCCGGCGCGCCCTTGAGCGCGGCCGGCACGGTCAGCGATGCCGCGGCCGCGGCGCCGGTAGCGACGAAATCGCGCCGGTTGATCTCTCTGGACATGTCGCGCGCCTCCTCGGATCGGCCGGACGCCCCACGAACGTCCGGATCGGGACGCCGGGCGGCGCCCTTCAGGACTGAGATTCGCGCACGCCAGCGTTCGGCGCAACCTCACGCCCCACCGTTTACTCGGTGCGGAGTACCACGAGCGGATCGACCCGGGACGCCCTGATCGCCGGGACCCAACTCGCGATGAGGCCGGTCAGCGCGACGAGGAACGTAATCCCGGCGTAGGGTCCGGGACTGAAGGGCGAGACGCCCCAGAGGAAGAAGGCCAGCATCCGGGTCGTGCCCAGCGCGATGAGCAGCCCGACCCCGATGCCGATGCCGGTGATCACGGCACCGCGCCGGAGCACGAGCACGAACACGTCACGGCGGCCGGCGCCGAGCGCCATGCGTACGCCCAACTCGCCCGTCCGCTGCGCGACCGTGTACGCCATCACACCGTACACCCCGACCGCTGAGAGCAGGAACGCGATCAGGCCGAGCCCGGAAAGTACCTTCACCATCGCGAGGTTGCCGCTCATCTCCTCCTTCATCTGCTCGGCGAGTGTGCTCACGCCGTAGACCGGCTGGTCGGGGTCCAACTGCGCAAGAACGGCGCGACCGTGATCAGCGGGCTCTTGATCAGGGAGCGAATGGCGTAGCGGATGTCCTCTCGCAGACGATCCACGGCAGGTCCTCGTTCCGGGGGGCGAGTCGGCTCCCCTCTACGGCCCGCGCAACTCCCGGTTTCGGCGCAACGCCGCGCGTCAGAGCCCCCGCGAACCGTTACGTCCGGGCCGACCCCGGCTTCCCGATCATGCCCGACAGCGCGCGCCTGACGTGGACCGGCACCATCGCCCGGCGCCAGTCGGGATCGACGATGATGTTGGTCAGCGGGTGGCACTGCTGGAACGCGCGCTCCGCGACCTCATCGATCAGGCCCGCATCGAGCGGCCGGCCCGCGGCGAGGCTGTCGAGCCCGCCGACGATTCGCGGGCGCGCGCCCAGAGCGGAAACAACGACCGTCATCGACTCGACCCGTTCACCCTCGCCGATCGTGGCCGCAGCCGCAACGTTCAGCAGCGGAAAGTCGATCGCGTTCCGCTGCCGTAGCTTCTCGAACGCCGTCCGCCGCCCGGACGGAGCGAGCGGGATCCTCACGCGCGTCAGCAGCTCATCGGAGCGACGTACGGTGTTCCAGACGCCGTCCGCGACGAACAGGTCCGCGACCTTCACCTGCCGCGTGCTCTCCGCCGACTCGAGCTCGACGCTCGCACCGAGCGAGATCAGGGCCGGCGGCGTGTCGGCCGAATGCGCGGCGACGCACTTCCGCCCGGTCTTCGTCACATGGCAGACGTCGCCATCCTTCTTCAGGCAGAAACCGAGCGCCTGTCGCCAGAAGTGCGTCTGGTTGTAGTACGTGCAACGCGTGTCGAGGCAGAGGTTGCCGCCGATCGTGCCCATGGCGCGGAGCTGCGGTCCCGCCACGAGGCCGGCGGCGCGGGCGAGCGAGGGTGCGTGTCGCCGCACGAGCGGGTGCACGGCGAGATGCGCGAGCGTCTCGGCCGCGCCGATGACCAGCTCGCCACCCGACACGGCGACCCCGCGCAGCTCGTCCAGCCGCTTGAGCGCGACGATGTGGCCGGGCGTGAACAGCCGGTGCTTCATGTTGGGCACGAGATCCGTCCCGCCCGCGATCGGCAGCACGTCGCCGGCATGCGTTCGTAGCAGCGCGAGCGCATCGGCGAGCGACGCCGGGCGGTGGTGCCGGAACTCGGGGAGCCGGAGCATCGTGTCAGTCGACCCAGGTGATGAAGTCGGTGGCCGGCCGTCGCGCCTTGGGCGCCGGCGTTTCCGCCGGCTCGCCGACGTTGATGATGGCGACTATGCGCTCGTCCTCCGCCACGCCGACCGCCGACCGCGCACCCGGGTCCTGCATCACGGCGCCCGTCTTGATGTGCGTGCCGAGACCCATCGCGACGGCCGCCAGCGCGAGGTTCTGGACACCCATCATCATCGCCGAGAAGTCCTCCTCCCGGATCTCCGGGTTCTCGTCCTCCCGCACCACCATCGCGATCATGCCGGGCAGTGCCGCGTGCTCCTCCTCGACCTTCGCCGCAACCTGCGCGGCCACCGCCCGATCCTCGACCCGCCGCGCTTTCCGCGCCGCCAGCACCCGGCCGTACGCGCGCCTCGCCCCCGGGCCGAGCACGTAGAACCGCCACGGCTCCGTCAGCCGGTGGTTGGGCGCCCTCGCCGCGGCGGCGAAGAGCGTCTCCATCTCCTCGCGCGTTACCAGCCGGTCGGTGAATCTCTTGATCGAACGGCGCGTCTCGATCGCGCTCAGCACATCCATGCCTCTCCTCTCGCTCACGTTTCGTGTTCGTCCCCGGCCAGCTGGCCGGCGGCGACCGGCGTCACGACCGCACCGACGCCCGCGGTGAACAGCGCCGCACCGATGCCGAGCCCGATGCCCGTTCCGGCGAGACCCGGGTCGCGCCTGCCGCTCCGCCGCCCTCCGCCAGATCCGGCGTGCCACTTCCTCGGACTACCTGGGACGCACCGAAGCCTCCCCACCTCGGCCGGCCACGCGCCGGGCGAGCCCCGACTCGTGCGAGCGCTCCCACCGTTCGAACGCCGTCTCGTCCTGCAGAGCGCGCCACACACGGGGCGGCGAGAACGGCAGCGCGTCCATACGCACGCCGATCGCGTCGAAGATCGCGTTCGCGATCGCCGGGATCGACGGGTGCAGCGGGCCCTCGCCCGCCTCCTTCGCGCCGTATGGCCCTTCCGGATCGACGCTCTCCACGATCAGCGAGACGAGATCGGGCGTGTCCAGCGACGTCGGAATGCGGTAGTCCAGGAGCGAGGGCGCGTTGTGCAGCCCTTCCCGTCCCTCGTCCGCGCTCTTGAAGACGTGCGCCTCCATCAGCGCCTCGGCGAAGCCCATGTAGGCGGAGCCCTCCATTTGGCCCTCGACCAGAACGGGGTTCAGCGCCCGCCCGCAGTCGTGGGCGATCCAGATCTTCTCGACGCCGACGATGCCCGTCTCGACATCGACGCGCACCTCCGCCACGTGCGCCGTGAACGAGTACGCGGGCGACGCGCCGATCGTACCGCCTCGGTACTCGCCGTGCACGTCCTTCGGCGTGTTGTAGTGGCCCACCGCCGAGAGCGTGCCGGTTCGCGTTTCTGCCACGTTGAACGCCTCGCTCACCGGGACCCGGTGCTCCGCGTCCTCGCGGTCGAACGCCCAGCCGCCGGCCAGCATGATGCGCGCTTCGGGCAGCTGCCACTCCTCCGCGAGCGCGCCCCGGATCCGGTGCTTCAACTCGCGCGCGGCCATCAGGCAGGCGTTGCCCACCATGAACGTCTCCCGAGAGGAGTAGGCGCCGAGGTCGACGGGCACGAGATCGGTGTCCGCCGAGCGGACGCGCACGTATTCGAGCGGCACGCCCAGTTCTTCCGCCGCGATGTACGCGACCACGCTGTCGGAGCCCTGTCCGATCTCGGATGCGCCCGAGAGCACGGTAACCCGGCCCGAGCGCTCGATCATGATCTGCACGGCCGCCTGCGGCATCTCGTTCGGGTAGATCGGGTAGTTGGTGCCCGAGATGTAGCAGGAACCGGCCACGCCCACGCCCCGGCCGTACGGCAGGCGGCGCCACTTCGCGGTCCATTCGCTGGCGCGCTCGACCGAATCGAGACACTGCAGGAACCCGTTCGACGTGACACGCAGCTCGTTCACGGTGCGCGTCCGCTCCCCGATGAAGTTGCGGCGGCGCAGCACGATCGGGTCGAGGCCAAGCGCTTCCGAGAGCTTGTCGAGCTGCACCTCGAAGGCGAAGCGCGGCTGCACCGAGCCGTGCCCGCGCTTGGGGCCGCAGGGCGGCTTGTTCGTGTAGACGCGCGTCGAGTCGAAGCGGTAGGTGCCGAACGCGTACGGCGCCGTCAGCAGTTGTCCCGAATAGTAGGTCGTGACCAGGCCGAACGAGGCGTACGCGCCGCCGTCGATCAGCGTGCGCGCATCGACCGCCCGGATCTTGCCATCCCGCGACGCGCCCAGCCGGTAGCGCATCTTCATCGGGTGCCGGCCGCGGTGCGCGTAGAACACCTCTTCCCGCGTGTACAGGATCTTGACCGGCCGGCCCGTCCGTCGCGAGAGCTGCGCCACGCAGAACTCGAGGTCGAACGGCTCCGACTTCCCGCCGAATGCGCCGCCCACCGTTGGCTGGACGACGCGCACGTTGGCGACGTCGAGGTCGAGCACCCGGGCCAGCTCGCGCTGCAGGTAGTGCGGCACCTGGGTCGCGGACCAGACCGTGAGCCGGCCGTCGGGCGCGTGCCAGCCGATCGCGCAGTGCGGCTCGATCGCGGCGTGCGTCGTCCCTTCGAAGTAGTAGTCGCCGTCGATCACGACGTCGCTCGCGTCCAGCTCGGCGTCGACGTCGCCGAAGGCGAGATGCACGTGCTTCGTGATGTTGCCGTTCCGGCCGGGCTTGCCGGGCTCGTGGATCTGCGGCGCGTCCGATCGGAGCGCGGCCTCCGGCTCGAGGATTACGGGAAGCTGCTCATAGTCCACGGCGATGAGGTCGAGCGCGCGGATCGCGGTGTCCTCGTCCAACGCGGCTACCGCAGCCACGGCATCGCCGATGAAGCGCACCTTCTCCAGGCAGAGCGCGTGCTCATCCCGCGTCCACGGGATGATGCCGTACGGCACCGCCAGGTCCCGCCCCGTGATGACCGCGTGCACGCCCGGCAGCGCCTCCGCCGCCGATGTGTCGATCGACACGATCCGGGCGTGCGCGTGTGGCGAGCGCAGGATCCGGCCGTGCAGCATGCCGGGCAGCGCCATGTCATCGGTGTAGACCGCACTGCCGTCGACCCGGCCGGCCGCGTCGACGCGCCCGAGCCGCCGGCCGATCAGCCGGAACTCGCGCTCGATCAACTCCGGCAGCTCACCGGGATCGACCGCCGACCGCGTCTGCCTCGGACGCAGCTCCTCGGGCCTCATGCCGTCCCCCCGGCCTTCGCCGCGGCCTGCTCGACGGCTTCGTAGATCTTGGTGTAGCCGGTGCAACGGCAGAGGTTCCCGGAAAGTGCCTCTCTGATTTCCTCCCGCGAGGGGTGTGGTTTCCGCGACAACAGAGCATGCGCGGACATCAGGATGCCGGGGGTGCAGAAGCCGCATTGCGCCGCGCCCGTCGCCGCGAACGCCTCCTGAAGCGGACCGAGGCCGGCCGCATCCGCGAGGCCTTCCACCGTGACGACGTCGTGGCCCTCGGCGTCGCCGACTGGCGTCAGGCACGAAAGCACGGCTTCACCATCGAGCACGACCGTGCACGCGCCGCAGTCGCCCTTGTCGCAACCCTGCTTCGAGCCGGTCAGCCCGAGGCCATAGCGCAGCGCCTCGAGCAGCGTCCAGTGCTCGGGCACCCCGGCCTCGTGCCAGTCTCCATTCACCCTGAAACGGACGATCCTGTGCATTCGCCTGCCTGTGCGGAATCCGACTGAAGGTTAAATCCGCGCCGCAGTTCGCCGCAACGCGCGCCTCCCGGGCCCGCACCCGGATTTGCGTACAGCGTCGCGTCTTGCGCCGGCCGGTCCCGGTGGCGTAGCCTCCGCAGCGGCGCCAACGGACGTTCGTTTCCGGAGAAGGACCGATGACCGGCAAGACCACGGGCGGAAAACGGCCCGCATCCACGGTGCGCACGCGCTCGCAGTGGCGCCGGTACGCGCGCTTCATCCGGCTGCCACCGGAGCTCGTCGTGGCGTGGACGGATCGGGAGACCGGCGCCCGCGCGTGGCTGGTCATGAACTCGTGCCGGGGCGGTGCGGCCGGCGGCGGGACGCGGATGCGAGCGGGGCTGCACCCGCGGGAGGTGACGTACCTGTCGAAGGCGATGGAGTTGAAGTTCGCGCTCTCGGGCCCATCGGTCGGCGGTGCCAAGAGCGGCATCGATTTCGATCCATCGGATCCGCGCCGCCAGCAGGTGCTGGAGCGATGGTTCCGCGCGATCGAGCCGCTGCTGCGGGAGCGCTACGGCACGGGCGGCGACCTGAACGTCGATGAGATGGAGGACGTGATCCCGACGTTCCGTCGACTCGGGCTCCCGGGTCCGCAGGCCGGCCTCGTGCGCGGCCATTTCCGGGTGGACGACGCGGGCATCGCCTCGATCATGAAGCGGATGGATGCCGGCGTGGTCGCGCCGCTGGGTGCGGGGCTCGGCGTGCCGGCCCTCGACCTGACGGTGGCGGACATGATCACCGGCTATGGCGTGGCGGTCGCGGTGCGGCGGTTGCGGGAGCGGCAGCGCCGGGGACTGGAAGGTGATCGTGTCCTGCTCGAGGGATTCGGCAACGTGGGCGCGGCCTGCGGCCTCTACCTCGCCCGGATGGGCGCGCGCATCGTCGGCATTCGCGATGCGAACTCGATGCTGATCGAGAAACGCGGTCTCGATGCGGCCGCCGTCGAGGACCTGTTCCGCAGGCGGGTGCACAAGCTGCTGCCGGCGGAGGATCGGCGCGTCCTGCCGACGCGGGACGGCGCGGCCGCATGGCCGGACGCGAACGTGTTCGTGTGCGCGGCGCTCTCGGAATCGCTGACCGCACCCACGCTCGACGGCCTTGGGGCCGCGGGCGTCGAGCTGATCGCGTGCGGCTCGAACCAGCCGTTCCACGAGCTCAAGATCGGATCGACGCGCGTGGCGCGGCAGGCCGACCGCAGGTTCAACGTGCTCGCCGACATTGTGAGCAACTGCGGGATGGCGCGCGCCTTCAGCTACCTGATGGAGCCCGGCGCGGAGTCCGACGCGCCATCGATCTTCGCCGCGGTCGAAACGACCATCAGCGACGCCGTGGACGAGATCTTCGACCGCTCCGGCGGCGGCGCCGGATTCCTCGAGGCGGCGCTCGGCATGGCAATGGACCGGATCGGCGTGCGGTGACGGACACCGTGCAGGTGCTGATCGGGACCCGGCGCGGCCTGTTCATCGCGCGCTCGGACGGGGGCCGCGCGAACTGGCAGCTGTCGGCGCCGCTTCTCGCGGGGCGCGAGATCTACTATGTCACGAACGACGAGCGGACCGGGGCGCTCTGGGCCGCCAGCCGCCATTCGGTCTGGGGCCCGCACCTGCACCGGAGCGATGACGGCGGAGAGTCCTGGCGAGTTCTCGAGAACGCCCCGCAACTCGACGATGGCCGCGCCCTCGTAGCCGTCTGGTCGATCGTGCCCGGCGGCGAGACCCGGCCGGGCCGGCTCTTCGCCGGCACGGAACCGGCCGGCCTGTTCCTGAGCGATGACGACGGCGGATCGTGGCGGCCTGTGACCGGACTCAACCGGCACGCCACGGCGGCGACGTGGCAGCCCGCGGGCGGGTCGCTATCGCTGCATTCGATCGCGCTCGATCCCCGCGACGAGGACCGGGTCTGGTGCGCGGTCTCCGCGGGCGGCGTCTACCGGTCCGATGATGGCGGAACGACCTGGGAGCCGAAGAACGAGGGGGTGCGCGCGGAGTTCCTGCCCGGCCGTCTGCCCGATGCGGGGCAGTGCGTGCACCGCATGCTCGTTCACCCGGCCGACCCGGACCGTCTCTACCAGCAGAACCACTGCGGTGTGTACCGGTCGGACGATCGCGGCGACACCTGGGTCGAGATCACGGCCGGACTGCCCACCGAGTTCGGCTATGCGCTCGCGACCGATCCCCGCGACGCGGATTCGCTTTTCGTCGTGCCGGAGGAGTCCAGCCACATGCGCACCGTGCACGGCGGCCGCCTCGCGGTGTGGGCCACTCGCGACGCGGGCGCCACCTGGGCCGCGCACGGCGCCGGCCTGCCGGAACGGAACGTGTACGTGTCGGTCCTGCGGGAGGGTCTCGCGTTCGATTCGCTCGACCCGGTCGGTCTCTACCTCGGCACGTCAGGCGGGCACGTCTTCGCGTCCAGCGACGCCGGCGCGTCGTGGGCGATGATCGCCGGCTTCCTCCCCCGCGTGCTCAGCCTCGGCGTCGTCGTCCCGGCCGCCTGACCGGCTCCGGCTCGACCGGCTCCGACCGCCCGGGGTCGGCACGGACCTCGTCGGGGATCGAGTCGGCGTTCCAGCCGAAACGGCGCCAGTCCACGCGGCCTCGCGCGAAACGCACACCTTCGCCCTCGAGCAGTGCGCGCTGCAGTGCCGGCCCGTGCATCAGCCCCTTGATCGAGATCTCCCCGTTCCGGTTGATCACGCGCCACCACGGCACGTCCGAATCCTCGCCCAGCACGCTTAGGGCACGGCCCACGCCGCGCGCCGCACGCGGCCGGCCCAGGATCGCCGCCACGCCGCCGTAGCTCACGACACGCCCGCGCGGAACCTGCCGCACCACGTCCCATACGCGCTCGGTGAAGTCGCTCATCAGCTCACGATAGCGACGCCCGCGCGACCGGTACAGGACGTGACGGACCCTTCCCGCCCGGCCGGCCGCTCCCTACCTTCGCAGCCATGCCCTCACCCGATGACACCACCCCCGACACTGCACCCGCCCCCGTGCCCGGACCCGAGGCGACCGTGCCCGCCCCCGAAACCCTGGTCCTGCTCCGCCTCGGGGCCGAGGTCACGCTCAAGGCGCGGCGGACGCGGGTACATTTCGTGAAGCGGCTGGTGCGCAACATCGGTGATGCGCTCGACTCGGCCGGCTCGAAGAACGCGGTCGATACCCAATGGGGCCGGCTTTTCGTCCGGCTCGCCGATCCGGCCGCGCTGCCCGTGCTCGGCCGCGTGTTCGGACTCAGCTCGTACTCGACGGTGGAGCGGGTCGTGCCCGCCGACCTCGACGCCATTGTCGAGGCGGGCGAGGCGCTCTTCACCGAACGGGTGCGCGAGAAGCACTTCGCCGTGCGCGCCCGCCGCGCCGGTCGCCACCCCTTCACATCGCGCGACATCGAGGTCCGCCTCGGTGCGGCGCTGCTACCCGCTTCGGCCGGGGTCCGCCTCGACGATCCCGAGTTCACCGCGAACATCGAGGTCCGCGACAACGAGGCGTACCTGTTCGCGTCACGCGCCGAATCGGCCGGCGGCCTGCCGCTCGGCATCGAGGGCCGCGCGGTCGCGCTGCTCTCGGGCGGCTTCGACTCCGCGGTCGCGGCGTGGCTGGTGATGAAGCGCGGCGTCGCGCTCGACTACGTGTTCTGCAACCTGGGCGGCGATGCGTACGAACGGTCCGTGTTGCAGCTCGCGAAGGTGCTGGCCGACGAGTGGAGCTACGGCACCCGGCCCCGGCTGCACGTGGTCGACTTCACGGAACCGGTGCGGCTGATGCGCGAGACGGTGCGGCAGGGGTACTGGCAGGTCGTGCTGAAGCGCCTCATGTATCGCGCGGCGACCCGGATCGGCACGGACCTCGGCGCGGCCGCGATCGTGACCGGCGAGGCGATCGGCCAGGTCTCCTCCCAGACGCTGGCCAACCTGCACGCCATCGAACCCGCTGCCGGGCTACCCGTGTTCCGGCCCGTGATCGGCTTCGACAAGGAGGAGATCATCCGCCGTGCCCGCGCCATTGGCACGGCTGCCCTTTCCGAACAGGTGCGCGAGTACTGCGCCATCGCGCCCGGACACCCGGTCACCGCCACGACGCCGGCCCGCGTCGATGCCGAGGAGCGCGGGCTGGACCTCGGCGCGCTCGACGCCGCGATCGCGGGACGCCGGGTGCTCGATCTCCGCTCGCTGCACCCGACCGACCTCGTCGCACCCTACCTGTTCACGGATGACATCCCGGGCGACGCCGTCATCCTCGACTGCCGGCCGCTCGCGCAGTACCGGGCCTGGCACCTGCCGGGCGCGATCCGCCGCGACGAATGGGAGCTGCTCCGCGCGATCCCGCGCCTCGACCGTGACCGCACTTACGTCCTCTATTGCGCCCACGGCATCCAGACCGCCTACCTCGCCGAACGGATGCAGCGCGCGGGGATCGAGGCGCACTCCTTCCGCGGCGGCCTGCGCGGCGTTCTGGCCTTCGCCAGGGAACGCGGCATCGGGCTCGGCTGAGCCGTTCCCGGACGTCCGCCGGGATCGCCGCATCACGTGGCGCTTTCTCAAGTTGACCGTCCAATGGCCGATCCTGTCCCGACGCCGGAGGAAGGACCCCGGATCCGCACCCGGGATCGAGACCGCTCGATGACAGGGGCGAGCACGGTCGCCACGGGAGACCACGCATGGCCGTCATGCACGACGCGACACCCGAATCGACCCTGCCGGAGCCGATCGCTCCGGCGCCGGGCGCGGACGTTCAGGACAAGTCGATAGCGTCGCCCGCCGATCCTCGCCGCATCGGCCGCATCCTGACGGACGAAGGTCTCGTCACGGACGACCAGATCGAACGCGCTCTCCGCATCCAGGAACGGCTCGAAGGCAACAAGCCGCTCGCCACGCTGCTGGTCGATCTCGGCTGGCTCTCACGCGCCAGCCTCGATGCCGCGCTCCGCCGCCACCGCCGTGAGCTGTCCGTCGAGGGGATCCTGCTCGAGAAGGGCGCGCTCTCGCCCGACCAGGTCGCCGCTGCCCGCGAGGCCGTAGCCTCACGGACCGACACCACGCCGGGCCGGCACTTCGGCGGAGCATCATCTCGCGCATCAAGGTGCTCGCCGGCGCGGACATCGCGGAGCACCGCATCCACCAGGACGGCCGCATCGACATCCGCAGTGGTGACGAGGAAGTCGATGTCCGCGCCTCGTTCTATGTGACCATGTACGGCGAGAACGCGACGCTTCGCATCCTGCGCAAGGCGAAAGCGCTGGTCGGACTCGAGCAGATGGGTTTCTCGCAGAGCACGCTCAAGTCGTTCATCGAAGACGCGCTCGATCCGGCGAGCGGCATTATCCTCGTGACGGGCCCCACCGGCAGCGGCAAGACGACCACGCTCTACGCCGCCGTCGAGCGTATGAACGACGACTCGCGCAAGATCATCACCTGCGAGGATCCGGTCGAGTACGTGATCGACGGAGTCGCGCAGTGCTCCGTCGCCAGCCGGCCGGGCATCACTTTCGTCGATTCCCTGCGCGCGATCGTGCGCCAGGACCCCGACATCATCCTCGTCGGCGAGATCCGCGACAGGGAATCCGCCCAGATGGCGATCCAGTCCGCGCTCACCGGCCACAAGGTGCTCTCCACCTTCCACACCGAGGACACGACCGGCGCGGTGATCCGGCTTATCGAAATGGGGGTCGAGCCGTTCCTGCTCGCGTCCACCGTCACGGCGGTCCTGGCCCAGCGCCTGGTCCGTCGGCAGTGCCCGCAGTGCCGTGTCGACCATGCGCCCAGCGCGAGCGAGATGCACGCGCTCTCGCTGTCGCGGGAGGAGATCAACGCATTCCCGCTCACCCGCGGGCGCGGTTGTCCGCACTGCTTCTATACCGGATACCGAGGACGCACCGGCGTCTTCGAACTCCTCATCGTCGATGACCTCGTGCGTGACGCGATCATGCGCAAGGTTCCCGCTCACGAGTTCCGCAAGCTCGCCTTCGACACGCCCGGCTTCATCTGCCTGCAGGAAGATGGGATCGCCAAGGCGCTGCGCGGGGAGACCACGTTGAGCGAGGTCGCCAGAAACTGCCCGCGGAGCAAGATCGTCCGCCCGCTGGCCCGACTGCTCGAGTTACAGGGATGAACCCGCTTTCTTTCGAACAGGTACGGACGGGCGCCGGCGAGTCCGGCGCCACGGCAGGTGCCGGCATGTCGCTGGCCAGCCGCATCGAGGCCGAGATCCGCGCCGGCCGGGTCGAGCTGCCCGTTCTGCCCGAGGCGGCCGGTCGCATCCGCGAGATCACCGAGCGGATGGCGGGGCCCGCGAGATCGTCGCCGTCATCGAGCGCGAGCAGTCGCTCGCCGCGGCCATCCTGCGCTACGCGAATTCCGTGGCGTACGCCGGCCTGCGCGAGATCACGGACCTGCAGCAGGCGGTTACCCGCCTCGGCCTGGGTACCGTGGAACAGACTGTGCTCGCGCTCTCCGCCAAGGGCGCGTTCGCCGCGCTCGACAAGGCCGACGAGGAGCTGTACCGCGCGCTCTGGGTGCACTCCGTCACCACCGCCTTCGCGGCCCGTCGGCTCGCGCCGCGCACACCCGGGCTCAACTCGGAGACCGTGTTCCTCGCCGGCCTGCTGCACGACATCGGCAAGGTCGTCGTGCTCCGCTGCGTCGGCGCGCTCCGTCGCCGTGATCCCGAACGCTTCTCCTTCGAGCGCGAGACCGTGCTCGAGTTCTTCGACGGGCTCCATTGCAAGGTGGGCGAGCATCTCTGCCGGGCGTGGAACCTGCCCGAAGAGATCCGCGAGGTCGTGCGCCGCCACCACGACGACCTCGGTGCGGGCGACACTCTCATCGCCGCCGTCCAGCTCGCCAGTCAGATCGCCGCCAAGCTCGGCGCCAGCCTGCGCCCGGACCCCGACCTCTCGCTGCTCGCAACCCAGGGCGCGGCCATGTTGCGCCTCGACGATGTCCGCATCGCCAGCCTGCTCGTCGACGTCGAGGACGATGTGGCCCGGATGCACGACGTGTTTTGAACGGATTCGGGAGGCGGGAGCGGAGGCGGGAGCGTTTGCGGGGGCGGGGGCGGGAGCGGGGACGGCGGGGGCGGGAGCGGGGGCGGGTTACCAGGTGAGGACGATTTTGCCGTAGGTCGCGGACGATTCCATCAGGGCGTGGGCGGCGGGCGCCTCGGGGGCGGGGAGGACGCGGTCGATGACGGGGCGCAGGCGGCCGGATTCGAGCAGGGGCAGGGCGAATTCGCCGAAGGCGCGGGTGACAAGGGCCTTCTCGGCGGGCGAACGGCTGCGGAGCATGGTTCCGCGGACGGTCGCCCGTTTCCGCATCAGGCGGCGCATGTCGAGGTCACAGGAGGCGCCGGCGACGAGGCCCACGATGACGATGCGGCCGAGCGGCGCGAGGGCCTCGAGATTCTCGCGCAGGTAGGGGCCGCCCACGAGGTCGAGCACGACATTGGCGCCGTGGCCGCCGGTGGCTTCGAGCACGGCGTCGGCGAATCCGGCCCCGTCCGTCTCGATCGCGATCTCGAGGCCGTGTTCGCGGCTGCGCTCCAGCTTCCAGCGAGTGCGTGATGTGCCGATCGAACGCGCGCCCACGGCGGCGGCGATCTGCAGCGCGGTCGTGCCGACGCCGCTTCCCACCGCGTGGATCAGGACCCACTCGCCGGCACGGAGCCCGCACTGTGTGAGCAACGCGTCGTGCGCCGTGATGCCGGCCTCGGGCAGCGCGGCGGCTACCTCGAGCGGGACGGAGGCGGGAACCGGCAAGGCTTCGTCACCAGGCACGACGATGGCCTCGGCGTACGCGCCGCCGCCAGCCAGGCCCATCACGCGGTCGCCGGGCTTCCAACGCGTGACGCCGGCACCCACCGTATCGACGATCCCGGCGTATTCGAGGCCGGGAATGTCGGAGGGCCAGCCGGGCGGTGCGGCGTAGCCACCCCGGCGCTGCAGCAGATCCGCGCGGTTCACGGCGGTCGCGGCGATGCGGACGCGAATCCGGTCGGGGCCGGGGACGGGGTCCGGTACCTCTCTCAACTCGAGGACGTCCGGGCCACCGGGCTCGCGGATGAAGATGGCCCTCACGGGGTCAGCGGCCTCGCCGTGGACCGGGCGCCGGTCGTGCGGTCAGGACGCGTTGCGGGCGATGAACTGGTAGAGGAACGGGAAGCCGAACCCGCCGGACGCCGCGCCGATCAGGCCGCCGAGCCGCAGCGGCAAAGGGTCGTGATGGATATAGGGAGACGTGCCGAGCATGCCGCCGATGAACGCGCCGAAAAGGCCGAACACGATGGCGTAGGCGAGCGCCGTGTCGTCGGCGCGGTACACCGCGCGGGCCAGGAACCCGCCGGCCAGCCCGAGGGCGAGCCAGACCGCGAAACCCGTCAAGAACTCCATGCGCCGATCTCCAGAGCTGAGTACCCGATCCGGCGCCGAGACTAGCGCCGCTACCGGACGGCCGCAAGCCTTACTCCGGCCGCAGGCCCTGCGCTTCCAGCTCCTCCGCCGTCTCCGCCGCGCGGCGTCCGGAGTGCTGCTCCGCCTGTGGGATCCGGCCCGCAAGGAACCAGCCGGCCGTCACCAGGACCGCGCCCAACGCGAACGGCGAGCGGACCCCTGCGCCCTGGAAGAGCAGGCCGTACCAGAGCGGGCCCGTCACCCGGCCCAGCCCGCCCACGACCTGCGTGCCGCCCAGCACCGCGCCCTGCGAGTTCTCGTCCGCCGAGAACGAGACCAGCGTCGCCAGCGTCGGGAACAGCGCGCCCGCGCCGAAGGCGAACAGCGGCACGACCAGCACCAGCCACCAGCGGCCCGGCATCACGACCAGGACCGCCAGCGAGAGCGCCAGCGCGAGGCCGCCCAGACGGACCACCGCCTTCTCGCCGAACCGGCGCACCAGCACGCCGAGCATCAGGCCGCGCATCACCACGGACGCGCCGCCCGCGAGCGTGAACACGACCCCGACGTCCGCCGCATCCATCGCGAAGCGCGCCTCGAGATAGAGCGCCAGCAGCGCCGTCATCCCCGCGTACGACGAGATCGACAGGAAGTACACGACCATCATCATCGAGAGCGGACGCCGCGTCAGCACCCGCGCCAGGCCCCGCACCGTCGCGGCCTCGCTCCGGCTCGCCCGACTCGCCGATTCCCGCGTCCGCGACTCCGGGAGCAGGAAATACGCGGCCACGCCGTTCGCCGCCGCGAGGCCCGCCGCCACGAAGCCCGGGACACCCAGGCCCCAGTGGCTGAAGAAGCCGCCTATCGCCGGGCCCAGCATGAAACCGAGCGCCGCCGCCGCACCGACCTGGCCCATCTGGTGCGCGCGGTCCTCCGCCTTCGTCGTGTCCGCGATGTAGGCCTGCGCGATCGAGATCGTGCCGCCCGCCGCCCCGGCCGCGATCCGCGACACGAACAGCAGCCACAGCGCGGTCGCCAGCCCGAACACCAGGTGCGACACCGCCGACGCGAACAGGCCGGCGATGAACAACGGCCGGCGGCCGTGCCGGTCCGAGACCCGACCCCAGACCGGTGTCGCGATCATCTGCATCGCCGAGAACGCCGCGAACAGCATCGTGACCTGGAACGGACTCGCGCCGAATTTCGTCGCGTAGAACGGCAGGACCGGGATCACGATCCCGAACCCGACCGTGTCGATCAGCACGGTCGTGAACAGGACGGCGCTGGCGCCACGCCGCAGGCCGGGCCCGCGTGCGGTCAAGGGCAGCCCCCGCGAAACCGCTTGTTCCGCGACCCGCGTCGCGTTATGATGCTTTCTGGCATCCCGCCGCTCTCCCGCCCGTCAAAAAAACTCGGTGTATCGTGCAATCCAGATCCTCTTCCACCGACACCATGGCGCAACGCTACGGCTCCCTGCTCGAGCTGGGTCGGATCCTGACGGGCAGGATCGCGCCGGAAGATCTCTTCCCGACGCTCGCCGTCCGGGCCACCCGGCTGCTGCCGGCCGGCATGGTCCTCGTTTCCCGATACGAGACGGAGGACGACCGCGCGACCGTCGTCTTCCGCTCGGACGTGACCAACAGTGGCGGCGCCCCGCCAAGCTACCCCGGTCGGTCCTGCGTGGCTATCCGCGACCGCCGTCCCGTGCTCCATCTCGCCGGCGACCCTGCCGCGGCATGCGCCGCGCTCGGCCTCGACAGCCGGGACCGGTCCGCCCTCGCCGCGCCCGTGCTCCGTGACGGCGGCATCATCGCCACCATTACCGCGCTCGGCGAGCCGGGCACCGTCTACGACACCGCCGACCTCGACTTCCTCGCCGCGCTCGCCGACCTGCTCGCGCGCGGGCCCGCATTCACCGGCTCCGAGGCCGACCGCGAGTTCAACTCCCTTGCCGACCGCGTGCTCGCGGACGTCGCCGCGCTCCGCACCGACGACGCCCTCGACCACGCCACCGCCGCGGCCCGCGAACTGACCGGCGCCGACGGCGCCACGCTCTGGATCGCGCGCGCCGGCGGTGAATTCGAGGTCGCCCACTCGAACGGACTGTCGCAGCGACGCGGTGAACGAATCGCCCCGGAACCGGCCGTGTTCCGGAGCCTGGCCGACGCCGCGGCGCCACTCCGGATCGAGGCCGGGACCGAAGACAAGTACGACATCGCACTCCACGGCATGGCCAGGGTCCACCCGACCCTCGTGGCTCCGCTCATCGCCGACGGCCGTGTGCTCGGCGCGCTCACCGCAAGCTTCGACGGCCGCGAGCCCGCCCGCGCCGCCGCCGGCCAACTCCAGCGGCTCGCCGGACTCGCTTCCGTCGCCGCCGCCCACGCCCGCCTCCACGAGCAGATCGGCGCGCTCGCGCTCATCGATCCGCTCACCGGCATCCCCAATCGCCGACACCTCGGGCTCTATCTCGAGAAGGAGTTCGCCGCCGCCCGGCGCGGGCGCCGGCTCACCGTCCTGCTCTTCGAGATCGATGACTTCGAGCAGTTCGTCCGGGACAAGGGCCGCGCCACCGCCGACGCCTTGCTCCGCGCCTTCGGCGAGGTCCTCGTCAACCAGACTCGCGCCATGAACCTCGCCACCCGCTTCGACAAGGCGCAGTTCGTGGTCGGGCTCGCCGACGCGGACCGGCGCGCCGGCTTCATCCACGCCTCCCGTATCGCTCGCGCCCTCGAAGCCCACGCGCTCCTCGGTCCCGCCGGCATTCACGCCAGCGTCGGCATCGCCAGCTTTTCGCCACGGCTCAAGTCCTTCGACGACCTGCTCCGCGGCGCCCGTACCGATCTCGAGGCCCGCCGCGCCGGCACCGGCCGCCTCACCCTCTGACCTGGCTTCGGACCGCGCCCGGCACCCGCCCGCGCCGCGGTCCCGATCGGCCCATCGCGCCATGGGCTTCCGCGCCCGAGGGCGCCATCTTCCATGCGACGGGCGGGGCACAGGTCCCCGCGCCGCGCCAACGCCCGCTGATTGGAGGACCATGCCCGGACTCGGCCCGCCCTTCGGCCGCGAACGCGGCACCGCCGCCGCCGTCTGGCCCGCCTGGACCGGACCCGCACGACTCGCGGTCCGCAGCGCGCGACCGCCCGACCCCTGGCTCGTGCCGTTCGACGACTTCGACGGCGAGACGGTCCTCGAGGACCTCGCCGTCGCCGACGACGACCTCGATGCCACCCGTATCCTCGCGCGATACCTCATCGTCCGCCTGATGCGGGCCGGCTTTGCGCCCACGCCCGGCTTCGTCCCCGCATTCGACCGCGCCGCCGCCGCCGCCTACCTCGCTTCGCTGCCCGCGGGCGATCCCGACCGGCTCGTGCTCGCCCCGTTTCTCAACGTCCGGCCGGCCGACCCGATCGACCGGCATTTCTTCCTCAGGCTCGCCGCCGCCGCAACCCGCTGCGTCGAGCAGGCCTGTTTCCGGTGCGCCTTCGGCCTGCTCTACGCCGGTTACGACTTCGCCACCACCCGGCGCCGCCACACGGATGCCGCTCGCCTCGCCCGGGCGCTCGCGACGCTCGCCGCTGACCAGCACGCGCGCGGGGCCGCCCGGCGGTGGGGGCTCCGCGCCAGGGTCCACGACCGCCGCGCCACGGCCTGATGGAACGAACGAGCGGGTACACGGACGAGCAGCGCCGCGTGCTGCGCGCGGCGCTCGAGGCGGGGGCTGTACCGACGTGCCCGATCTGCGGCGGAGCGCTGACCGTGAGCGGCATCGAGCCGCGCGCCGACGTCCCCTACGTCCGCCACCGTGGCTGGGTCCGCTGCACGGCATGCCGCCGGATGACTACGGTCGACCTTCCGCCACCTCGAGGCAACGACTCGTTCGCGGATTCATCGAGGTAGAACCGGCTACCGGACCGATGCGGAGCGGGGTGCGCTGGCTCAGGTGACCGGTTTCGCGCCACGGCCGCGAGGCAGCCGCGGCGGTTCGATGAGATCGCGTGCCTTCCGCAGCGTCGAGTCCGCGGCCATGGTGTCGTTCAATGCGCGCCCGGTCAGGTGCAGTCCGATCCAGGCGGCTGCGAGCGTCGAGTCCCGGGCGACGACCGCGGAGAACAGCTCGCGGGCGAGGACCGGATCACCCGCTTCGAGCGCCGCGCTCGCGCTGTCGAATGCGACTCGCAACGTCGCGCTGAATCCGCCCGGAACCTGGTCCTGCCCCACCGTTTCGTCCGATCCGATCCTGGCGCACGCGGACGGCAGCGCCGCAGCGAGTCCGAGCGCGACCGCGGCGGCCTGAGCGGATGGAAAAGAACGCAACATATCCACAGTCTAACGGCGGCGAGCGGCGGTGCCAAAGCCCGGCGGCCGGGAGGGGTACCGCCACACCGAGGGGCACCCGTACCGGCGGCCAGCGGGCGGGGCCGCGCGGGCAAACAGCACGCATCGCGGGCGCGCGGGTATCAAGAGCGTACGTGTGACTGATGACCATGAAGGAGAGGAAAGGAACTCCGCATGCAACCGACCGTCGAGAAAGCGTTCAACACCCAGATCCGGCACGAGCTCGATTCCGGGTACCTGTACCTGTCGATGAGCGCGCATTTCGAAGCCGCGAACCTGCCCGGCTTGGCGCGCTGGATGCGACTACAGGCGCAGGAGGAGCTGGCGCACGCGATGCGCCTGTACGATCACGTCGTCGAGCGGGGCGGCCGGGTCGTGCTGCAGGGCATTGAGAAGCCACAGTCCGAGTTCGGCACGCCGCTCTCGATCTTCGAGGCCGCGCTGGCGCACGAGAAGAAGATCACGGGTCTGATCGAGAAGCTGTTCGAGACCGCCGTCACGAAGAAGGACTACGCCGCGCAGCTCGCGCTGCAGTGGTTCATTGGGGAACAGGTCGAAGAGGAGCAGAATGCGAGCGCCATCGTCGAGCAGCTCAGGCTCGTCGGCGACAACCCCGCGGCACTGCTGATGATGGATCGGGCGCTGGGAGCGCGCGCCGGAGCCGACTGACGGTACGGATCCGGGAGGCGGGGGCGGAGGCGGAAGCGTATCCGGGAGCGGAAGCGTGGGCGGAATGGCATAGCTCCCGCTCCCACCGCTCCCGCACCCGATCCCGCAATCGCCTCCGCCTCCGCCCCCACATCCCGTTCCGTTCTCAGAACACCAGCAGATCCGACCTCGCCCTCGGCTTCAGCACCCAGACGCTGTTGTTCCCGGGATCGGGCACGAGCACGCCGGTCGCGTCGAGCGTCGCGCCCACGATGAACTGGTTGACGGGCGCCCAGTTCTGGCCTCGGGAGAGGACGACCCGGACCGTGCCGCTTCCATCATCGACGGTAAGCACGCGGTTGCCGGCCGGGTCCGTGATGGTGTCCGCGATGGTGGCGCTGACGACACGGACGAGGCTGGCGTCGATGGCGCCGCCGTCCGCCGACGCCGCGGTGACGGTCGAAACGGTGTCCGGCAGGACGTTGACGTGGCCACGTACGTACTGGGCCGCGACGTCGAACACCGGCTGACCGTCGAGCGTCATGAGGCGGCCGAGGAAAAGAACGCTGTCGCCGGCGACGAGCGCACCGGGCCGGACGGCGGTCGCTCGGATCGACACGGTCGTGTCCGCCACGTGGACGGTGCTGTCGCCGAAGGCGGAGGGTGCGTTGAGCGCGATGCCGGTCAGCCAGACGCGATGGTTTGGTGGCGTGGTGCGCGCAACGGTCGGCGTCACGGTCATGTACGCGAGCACGACGTCCTGCCGCACGGTGTCGGCCCCCGCGACCGTGAATTCGCCGTTGCCGGCGGTGATCTCGAGGCTGTCGCCGAGGACGGCGGCGGCAACGGAAAGCGTGTATCGACCCGCGAGAACCCCGGCAAGGTTGAAGCCGGCCGAATCGGTCCGGACTATCGTTCCGTTGTCAGTGGCTCCACGCAGATGCAACGCGTACTCCGCATTGGTAACGGGCACATCGATGGCACCGTCGAACGCCCGATTCAGGTTGTCATCGCGGTAAATGAACACGAGGACCGAACCCTTCGCATCCACCGCGAGCAGTCGGTCATTGATCGGCGTTTCGCAGGCCGTCATCATGAGCAGCAGCGGGACGAGACCTCGACGCACCACGCGCCACGGAGTTCCAGGGGCCATCATCAGAATCCCACCCTCAGGCCCAGACGCAGGAAGCGTTGGGGCGTGAACCGGGTGATCAGCATCCCGAAGTCGGGATTGGCGATCAGGGGCACCGTGTAGCTGCGGCCGTCCGGGCTCACCGTGAGTGAGCCGGCCGGGTCGACAAGGTAGAGTGCATTGTCCACGCGTCCATCCTCGGTCGCGATCAGGTTGACGGCATCGATCACGAGACTCACAATCCGATCATCGCTGAGATGGAAGTCGATGGCGAGGCGAGCGTCGAGCGCATGCATGTCCGGTCCACGGCACGCGTTCCGCTCGGCGAAGCTGCCGACCTGCGACGAGAGGCAGGGCCACTGTGAGACGAGGTCGGAGATACCGGCGACCGCATTGTCGACGTACGCGACGTCGTTGACGGCGGAACCGTCCGCGTTCGCGTCGACGCCGGGCCGGAACCCGGGCGTGAACGGGTAGCCGGACTGGAACCGGTAGAGCGCGGTGAGGTGCGGGCCGAACGCGCCGGGCAGCTTCAGCTCGATGCCCGCTAGCGCTCGATGCGGGACGTCGAGGTCGGAGCGGCCATCCTGCCAATCGCCGGACAAGCCGTGCGGGAACGGGTTCAGCTGGGAAAGCGGGTCGCCCGGGATGCCGATCAACCAGTCATCCTCGGTCTTCGACCACGTGTAGCTCGCCCATGCGCCCAACACATCGGTCAACGGCCGCTCGGCGCTCACCGTGAGGCCGACGTAGCGCGATTCGCCCGTCGCCTCGATGCCCCAGACCTGATCGAATTCGACGAACCGACGATTCGACACGGGCACCGCCGCGAGTAGCGCGCCGCTCTTCGTGAGTTGGCCGTACATCGGGCGGCCGTACTGATCCGTTGCGGCGACGGTCGGGGCGAGGTTCAGGTCCTCGCGCCGAGGGAGGTGATCCGTCCGCCGGATCGCGGCCCCGACCGAAACGGCCGTGCCCCCGGCGATCGTGCCGCTCAGCGATGCCTCCATTCGTGATGTGCGCGGGCCTTCGAATTCCGGACCGAGCATGGTCAACGTCGGCGTAACGATCGGAGTGGGGCCCGGCACCACTTCGTTCGGCCAGGGCGTCGTGCCCGTGAACCGGCGGACCCCGAGGAAACCCCAGTTCCCGATCAGCTCGGCGAGAACCGCCGGATCTGCGAAATCCGCATCCGTCGATGCACTGGCGCGGAATGTCACACCGTGGCCACCACCAGGTGTCAACTGCACCGCGAAGCGCGGCTCGAAGACCGCGTACTGGCGCTTGACCTGCCGGTTCCTCAATGCCGAGAGCCGGTACCACTCGGGGTTCGCGTTGACCGCCGTGCTGTCCACGTTGCGGAAGGCGCTGACGCGCGCGCCCGCCGTGAGGTCCACCCCGGGCCGCGGACTCCAGGTGTCCTGGGCGAACAGCGCGATCCGGCGTGTGCCGAACGTGGAGAACACCTTGTCATCGCCGAAAATCTGTTCGAACGTGCCCGTCCCTGCCGCGAGGTCGCCCACATCGCTGAACCGATAGACACCCGAACGGCCGTAGAACCAGGGTATCTCGTAGTGCGGAAGTTGCGCGGCGACACCGAGTTTCACACGGTGAGTGCCCGAGCGGACGAGCACGGTCTCACGCCCGGAGAGACTCCAGACCGCCATGTCGACGTTGCGACGTTCGTTGGAGCCGAAGGTCCGGCCGAGCGTCGCAATCGACGTTTCCGGAGGATCCGACGATGCGCTGACCGGATCGGAGCGCGTCGTCTGGCTCCGCTCGAAGCCGAGGCTGAATTCGTTGTTGCTCGCCTCGGACAGCTCCGACGCGACCAGAAGCGAACCGAAGAACTCCCGGGTCGACGGGTTGCCTTGCCAGGCGGGCGGGCTCTCGGTCCAGGCGTTGAATGGAACGATGGTCGGCATGCTCGAAACCATGCCGCGCACGCTGATCCGGTGCATGTCACCTAGCCGAGCGTCGAGCCTGCCGAAGCCCGAGATCCGTTCCAGCTCGGCGAGCCCGGGTCCGGTCTGGTTCGTCAGGTCGACACCACGGGCGGCGGCCGCCGCCACCAGCGCCGCCGTGCCGGCGTCGGGCGCCCACAACGATTCGAATGGAACCTGGAACCGGGTGTAGTCGATGCCGATCGCGAAATTGGCCGTATCCTCGGCCAGTGGCCCACTCAACAGCCCGCCCGCACGATACGATTGGAAGGCGGCGATGTCTCCCGATGAAGTCGCCAGGGCGTCGGAACCGAAATCCCCGTAGGCGCGAAACACCGTGGTGGGTCCGCCGCTCCGGGTGTGCGCGCTGATCACGGAGCCGCTCTGTCCCGGGTACTCGACATCGGAGAGCCCGCTCGACACGGCGGTGGCGGTGAAGAACGAGAGGGGCATCGACGCGAGCCGGGTATACGTTCCGAACGCGCGCGGCCGCTTCGCAAACGGAAGTCCGTCGACCAGGAGCACGTGTGCGCTCGCAGGCAATCCCTCCAGGTCCATCCGCGGACCACCGACGGTGCTGAGGACCGGCCGATCCGCGAGGTCGCCGGTCTGCTGCGGCAGGCCGTCGCCACCCGTCGCGGTGAGCCAGCGGTCCGGGACCGAACGGCTGGCAGTGGACAGCCCGGCGGGCGCGGCCCGGGTGCGGACCTGGATGGTCTCGCCCTGGACGCTCTCGATCGCGACCGAGAGTACTCGCGTCTCGCCCGCGTCGACGACCATCCCCTCGATCCGCTCGGGTTGGTAGCCGATTCGCTCGATCAGCACGTCGTAGAGGCCGGGCGGAAGGGAAAGCGCCGCGTACCCGCCGCTCCGGTCGGTGCGCACGATCTGGCGCCGGCCCGAGGACCGGCTGATCACGCTGATCGCGACCGCGCCGAGCGTGTGGCCCTGTTGATCCGTGATCACGCCCTCGATCGCGCCCGTCGATGGACTTTGCGCCGCGGCCCGGCTCGGCCGGACTGCGATGGTGGCCACGGCAGCCACGACCAGCATCGACAGAACGACGCGACCCCCACCGTTCCTGCCCGGACAACCCGTCATGCGACGCTCCTCATTTCCGCCTCGAGCAATCCCGACCGTTCGGCGTACCAGGCGAGCGTGCGTTCGATCCCTTCCGCGAACCGAATCCGAGGCTCGTAACCGAGTGCCTTCCGGATCTTGGTGATATCCGCCAGACTGTGCCGGACATCCCCGGCACGGAAATCCTGGTGGTCTGGATCGAGTCCCGCCAGTCCCGGTCGCCGCACGACCAGTCCATCGCGCAACAGCCGGTACAACTCGTTGAGCGTGGTCTGCCCGCCCAGGCCGACGTTGTAGATCTGGTCCGGTCCCGCAATCCGACGGGTTGCCGCCAGGATGTTGGCTTGCACGATGTGTTCGACCGGGCAGAAGTCGCGGCTGGTCTCGCCATCCCCGTTTATCGTGCACGCCTCGCCCCGCAACAGGTGACGGATCCACTGCGGAATGACGGCGGCGTACATGCTACGCGGATCCTGCCGCGAACCGAACACGTTGAAGTAGCGGAGCCCGACGGTCTCGAGACCGTACACGGCCGTGATCATTTCCGCGTTCAACTCGCCGATCCGTTTGCTCAGGCCGTAGGGCGATACGGCCGTGCCGATCACTTCCTCGCGCTTGGGCAGGTGCGGGCTGTCGCCGTAGACCGCGCTTGACGAGGCATACACGACGCGGCGCACGCCCGCTTCCTTTGCCGCGATCAGCACGTTGAACGTTCCATCCACGTTTACGGCGTGGCAGAGCGCGGGGTCGATGATCGAGCGGGGCACGGAACCGAGCGCGGCCTGGTGCAGTACGACGTCTACGTCCTGGCTGACGCTCAGGCATGTGTCCGCATCGCGGATGTCACCCTCGACGAAATGGAAATGGTCACTCCCGCCCGGGACGCTCCGGACCACGTCCTCGAGGTTGCGCCGGTAGCCGGTCGCGAAGTTGTCGAGGCCGACTACATCCTGGCCCAGGCCAAGCAGTGTCTCGAGCAGGTGTGACCCGATGAAGCCCGCGACACCCGTCACCAGCCAGCGACGAGGATTCGCCTCGAGCTTCGCCTTGATCTCTTCGTATCGATCCATCGACTTCTCCATGGAATTGTCGCTCACGGACCCTGGCTCTCGCGATCCGGAACGGGAAACACGCTGGAATCGGGAATCTCGGCCTGGCGCCAGGCGCCGCCGCCGGGACGGGACGGACGGGGCGGCCACGTGGTCAGGTCCATGCCCGCCCCCGCGGCGACCGCGACCGGCGCCTGCGGCTCGCCGAGCAGAATGTGCAGGAACCAGCCGCTGATCGCGGACACGACATTCGTCGCATAGTACATCACGTGGAGCGGCAGCATGGCGGCCGCGTGGCCGACGCCACGAGCGCGGACCACGAACCGGTAGAAGTCACGGTTCAACAGCGCGACCGCCGCTGGCAGCAGCGGCAGCACGAGCAGGGGGTACCAGGTGTGCAGCACGATGGTGATGGCCACGGACAGCCAGCCGAGTGCGGCGATGGCCGTGCACACCCGCTCCGACGCGCGCAGATTCAGCGTTCCGCCCGGCGCGTTCGACCCCTCCTGCAGCAGCAGCCGGGTCCACGGCACGCCGCGGTGCTGGAAATCCGTGGACATGATGTCCTTCAGCGTCCACCGCTTCATGTGCGTCCCCTGGATCTCGGGACGAAGCAGGATGCGGTGGCCATGCGAACGCAGTCGGCGGCCCAGCTCGATGTCTTCGATCTGCGGCCGCGGATAGTGCCACTCGTCGAACATGCCGACCTGCCGGAACGCGGACGAGCGGACCGCGCCGCAGCCGGCCCAGAACGTCTCCGCGTCGCCCGCCTCACGCTGGTGCACGAAATGGTGCAGCAGGTTGCGGAACTCCGACACGACACCCGGATGGCTCGGCGTCGAGTCGTACGAGCCGAAGACCGCGCTGGCGTCCTCGTTCTGGTCGAGAGCCGCGACCAGGCGGCGCAGCGTGTCGCGGTGAACGCACACGTCCGCATCCACGAACGCGATCATCTCGCCCTGGCAGACCTCGAAACCGCGGTTCCGCGCGAAGGCCGGGCCGCTTGGCCGGCCCGGCAGCCGGACCACGGTGTCGGCGTAGCGCGCGGCGACCAGAGCGGTGTCGTCGCTGCTGCCGTCGTCGACTACGATCAACTCCCACTGGTGGCGCGGCAGGTCGCTCCGGAGCAGGGCGGACAGGGACAGTGGTAGCACCTTCCCGCCCTGGTAGGCGGGCACGATGACCGAAAGACGTGGCGGTCCCTGCACTTCCATTCAACCCCTCGCAACCAGCGCGCGCGCTGCGCGTAGTCCCCGGCGCACGGTCAGATACCGCTCCATGGCCGGCGTGCCGAGCCGCTCGATTCGGCCCGGCCGCCGGAAATAATAGCTGTCCAGGCGCGGGAGGCGATGCGGATCGTCGTCCGGGAGCACCCACCGCAGATCGGTCGTCACGGCCGAGCTGTAGCCCGAGGCCACCGCCGCGCGTACGCGATCGTCGACGCGGCCGTAGGGGTACGCGAACGACGTCGGCCGACGACCCGTCTCGGCGGCAAGCCGGTCCGCCGATGCCGTCACCTCGTCCGCGAGCCGACCGTCCGCCAGCTGACGCAGGTCCGGGTGCGTCCTCGAGTGCGATCCGATCTCGACGCCGGCCTCCACCAGCTCCCCGATCGCCGCCCAATCCAGCAGCGGCATCCGCGGAATCCCCGATCGCTCCGGATCCTCCCACGCGTTCACGTCACCGACGTGTCCGGTCGGCACGAACAGCGTGACGGCCATTCCATGGTCGCGGAGCACCGGCCACGCCTCCTTCGCGAAATTCGCAAACGCGTCGTCGAACGTGATCGCGACCGTGGCCACCGACGGGTCCCCTTGCAACACCCGATCCGGACCGACCACCGCGATCCCGCTTCCGGCCAGCCACTCCACGTGCCGCCGGAACGTCTCGCGGTCGATCGAGATCACCGACCCCGACCCGTCGATCGAATGGTATGTGAGGATTGCCTTCATGCCCCCGGCCCGGCCTCTCCCCGCTCTCGCATCCGCGACACTTGACTAAGCATCGGAACCGCGACCCGAAAACTCACGTCCCGGATCCAACCCCTCTCGCCCTGCCATGCACACCCCGGGCCGCTGGCCACCCGGAAGAACGCCGTCCCGGCCGGAACGGCACCCCCCCGGCTCACGCCGCCGCGACCCGGCGAAGCACCGACTCGACCACCTGGAAGAACCGGATCGCGGCCGGGAACGACGACGGCATCAGCGCCGGCACCTTGATCGAGCGGACCCCCGCCAGGTTCGCGCCGGCCACGTCCGTCCAGTACTGGTCACCGACCATCGCCGCGGCATTCGCCTCGATACCGAGACGGCGAACCGCGTACCTGACCAGCCCGGCATTCGGCTTCCGAATCGGGCGGAGCCCGGCCGGAGACGTGGCTCCACCGTCCCATTCCTCCCCTTCACCCAGCCTCCGTCGGTACACCGGGCCATGCTGGCCTTCATACACTTTCAGTATCTCGGTTCCCGGGAAGATCCCCCCCAACTCCCGGTACCGCTCCTCGCCGCAGTTCGACAGGATCACCTGCCGGAGCCACGGGAGACCGGACAGGCGTTTCAGGTGCTCCGCCACTTCCGCCGGCGGCGACTGCGTATGGTACCCGGTCAACGTCCCGTCCACGTCCCAGATCAGACCCCGGATCCCCCGCATCTCCAGAAACGCCTCGTCGATCGCCGTCACTCCCGACACCTCGTACGTCGGCGCGAGCTTCCGGACCAGCCGGAACGCGTCCGGCGCCGTCTGTCGGAGGGTGAGGAGCCAGCCGGGCCTGTCCGCCACATCGCCTCCCTTTTCATCCCGAACGTCGCATCCGGACCCGACCGGATGCGACACCGCCGCATTCCTGTGCTACCCCGGTCGGATCCCTCCTCGCCGGCGCCGGAATCCTGCCGGTCCGACACGACAAGTGTAGCGTCACCTCCATGGTCTCGACCAACCAGACCCGGATTCGGTGCGCAGGGGCGTACGAGGCCGGAGTGGGGGGCTGGTCAGAATGGTCCGGTTCTGGCATTCTTGGACGGACCGGTCAGCAACCGGAAACGCGACGAGTCAGGAGGTACACGCCATGTACATTGGACCCGAGACCTTGATGCCGCTGGCCTCGGCCCTGGCTGCCGTCGGTGGTGTCCTGCTCATGTTCTGGAAGAAGGTCACCGGCTTCACGCGCACGGTCTTCAAGCGGATCACACGAATCTTCGCCCGCTGACGGGCCCTCCCCGGAATTCAATCCCGGTAGAACATGGACGTAGAGGTGAACCGCCCGAGGCGCTGCGCCCGGGTGTGGCGGCCCGCGACGCCACGGCGAGACGCGGGTCCGGCCACCGCGCCCTCGTCCTGAGCGGCCGCCGAACATGACCCGGACGACTGCGGGGATGGGTGTCATCGCCCGCAACTTCCTCGCGCTCGGTGTGGGCAGCATCCTGAGCCGACTGATCGGATTCGGCTCCACGATCTGGGTCGCACGCCAGCTCGGCATCGACGGCTATGGAGTGATCGGGTTTGTATTCACGATCACGACGTACGTGGCCGCCGTGGCCGATTTCGGCCTCGAACAACACGGGCCCCGGGAGGTCGCCCTCCACCGTGATGACCCGGGACCGCTGATCGCGTCGGTCGGCGCGGCGCGCATGCTCATCGGCCTCGTGCTCGCCGCGTTGATGGCGTTCAGCGGCACGGTCACGCCCGAGCCCGACGGCCGGATCCTCTTCCTGTTCGGGCTCACGCTCATCCCCGCCGGCGGAAGCATGCGCTGGCTGCACGTCGGGCTGCAGCGTTCGGGCGTGGCATCAGCCGCGCGAGTGGCGGGCGAATCGCTCCGACTCGTGATCCTTGTGCTCGCGGTGCACACCCCGGGCGACATCGCGCTCGTACCGCTTGCGCAACTCGCAGGCGATGCCGTCGCGACCACCATCATGCTCGCGGCGATCCGGCGCTCCGAGCGGCGGAACCTGCGCTTCGACCTCGCCCTCGCCCTCGCTGTGCTGCAGCGCGCGCTGCCGCTGCTGCTCACCAACCTGCTCGGCTACGTCATCTACAACTCCGATGTGATCCTGCTCCGGGTCGCCCGACCCGTCGCCGAGGTCGGGCTCTACCTCGCCGCGTACGCCCCCATCAACCTGCTCGGCGTCTTCGCCAACACGATCGCGCTGTCGCTCATACCGGGGCTCGCCGAGCCCGATCGCGATCACGGCGGCCGCCAGGCCATCGTGGACGGCGCCGTCCTGCACGTCATGGCCCTTGCCATCCCGCTCGCCGTGGGCGGCACGCTGCTCGCCCGGCCGCTCATCACCGTCGCCTTCGGTGCCGACTACGAGTCGGCCGGAACGGTTCTTTCCCTCCTGATCTGGACGTTTCCGCTCCTGCTCATGAGGAGCGTCCACCAGGCGGTGCTCATCGCGGCGGACGCCCGAGGCGACGTGCTCCGGACCACCGCGTGGGCTGCCGGGTTGAACGTCGCGCTGAACCTGGCCGTCGTTCCGCTCTTTGGCATGGTCGGCGCAGCCTGCACGACGCTCGGCACGGAGGTCATTCGCCTCGGACTGGCGCTCATGTATGCGCGGAGAGCCGGCTACCGACTGCCCGAGCCCGGCCGATTCCTGCGCGTAGGTCTCGCCGCCGTCGCGATGGGGTTCGTCGTCACTGCGCTCTCCGCTCTGCCTGTCTGGGCCGTCGTCCCCTGCGGCGCCGCAACCTATCTGCTGGCCCTCGGTCTCATTGGCGGGATCCGCAGGGGCGCCGGCGGTGGCTTCATCCGCTGACGCGACGCCGGGCACCGCACGGATCGCCAGGCCGCTGGCGCAGAGGGCCAGGATCCGGACCGCCCCGGTATCGCCAGCGCGACGATTCGGACCCATCACTGCACTGGTGCGTGCCTCCGGTCAGACCGATACTCATGCGGGCAACCGACGTCAGGTGTGGCGAGCGCACCGCACAGCGGCTCGGCGGGGGCGGAGCCGCACCCGAGGCGAGCCCGGCGCAGGCGGCGCGGAAATTGCCAACTCCAGCGGTCTCGATCACCCGCAATCTGCCCGAAACGGATCTCGATGAACTGGAACGCAACCGGCGCCCGGCCCATCGCACCGTGGCGGATGCCGGCGAAGTCGATGGCATGGAGGCTGTTCCTCACGTGCTGGATCATCTACGGCCTTCATTTCTCGACCGACGTGGTGCGGGAGCACTATCCGGCGGTCGCGCTCGGCGATCATCTGTCGTTCCGCCTCGATGAGTACGGCGGCCTGCACCCGGACCTCTTCGAGACGCCCGGACGCGGCTGGCATATCGGCAACAATCCGGGCATTTCGATGCTGGCCGCGATTCCCTACGTCATTGCCCGCCCGCTGATCGATCGAATCGTGGATCGGGTACGGACGGACCGGCGCGAGCGTGGCGACACGGTACCGCCTGCGTTCGACTCGCCCCGCTTTACGTCGCCCATTTTCTACGACGAAGCGTACCGGCGTGGACTCGACATCAAGCTCGGACTGGCCGCGTTCGTCACGCAGGCCTTCTTCATGGCGCCGGCTTCGGCGCTCGCTGTCGTCCTCGTGTTCTTCGTGTTGCGCGCGCTCGTCCGCGACGACCGGAGCGCGCTGTGGCTGTCGGTCCTCTACGCGTTCGGAACGCCGGTCTTCTACCGGACCGGGTTCCTGAATCACAACCTGATGCTTGGGCACATCGCGTTCGCGGGAATGGTCGCGGTGTGGAATCCGCACGGAGGCTCGCGCCTGTCCGCTGGAACGCGCGCGGTGCTCGCCGGTGTAGCCGGCGGGACGGCTGTGCTCTTCGATTACAGTGGCGCGGTCCTGCTGCTCGGGCTCTTCGCGTACGTCCTGGGCCGGCGGTTCGCGGACGAAGGCGCGAGGGCCGCGTTCCTCGATGGCGTACGCTACGTGGCGGGAAGCGTGCCGCCCGTGCTGCTGCTCTGGTTCTACCAGTGGCGCGCGTTCGGCAATCCTTTCCTGCCCGGCCAGAACTGGATGCCGCCGGTCCAGTGGAGCGACCTGGGCTACCAGGGCTACGGTACGCCGCAGCCCGAGCTGTTCCTTGCGCTCGGCTTCGATCTCCGGTTCGGCCTGTTCATCACGGCGCCCGTGCTGATGCTGGCTGTGGCAAGCCTGCTGCCGGACCGGCGGCGGGCTCTCCGCGGACTCGAGTTGGCCACGTGCCTGCTGATTCCGCTCGCCGTCTGGGTGTTCTTCAGTGGCAACAACTACACGCGCCTCCAGTGGAACACGGGTATCCGCTACATGGCGCCCGTGCTGCCGTTCCTCTTCATACCCGCGGCGCTCGCGCTGCTGCGGTTGCCGCGCACGGCAGCCCTTCTGATCGGACTCGGCTCGATCGTGCTGAACTGGTGCATGGCGATGAGCCGCATCCCGTGGCGTCCGCTCGGCGTGTTCCATTCCGTCATCGATGTCTTCACGGCCGGCTTCCAGCTCCCGGCTCTGACCACGCTCTCGCAGATGGAGGCGTTCCGCGCGTGGGTGCCGGAACACGTCTCGCCGCTGCCACTGTTTGCGCTCGTCGCCGCCCTGATCGGGATCGTCTGGATGAGACGGCCCGGGATCGAACCCGGCCGGTCGCCGACCGCTGCGGCGGCGTTGCGCGATGCGTCCGGTGCAGGGAGTGCACAGTGACCAGGCCGATGCCGGAGGCCGATCGCACGGCGTGGGACGAAACGCGCGCGCCATTCGTGGTGCTGCTCGTGCTGCTCGGCGCAGCGACCGCGATCCGGCTCCACGCTCTCGGCCAGGGGCTCTGGCTCGATGAGATCACGACGGCGGTGAGGTACGCGCGTCCGCCGTTTCGCGATATCTTCACGACGTTCGATTCCGAGAACCAGCATCTCCTCTACTCGCTGCTCGCGCACGGGTCGTTCATCCTCTTCGGCGAGAGCGCCTGGGCGCTCCGGCTGCCGGCCGTGCTGTTCGGCGTTGGCAGCATCGCCGGCCTCTATGTCCTCGGCCGCGAGGTCGCACGCCCACTCGAAACGATGCTGGCGGCCGCGTTCCTGACGTTCTCGTACCATCACGTCTGGTTCAGCCAGAACGCGCGGGGATACTCCGGCCTGCTGTTCTGGTCGATTGCCTCGAGCGTGTTCTTCATCCGTGCGCTGCGTGGGGGGCGGACCCGCGACTGGATCGGCTACGCGGTGACGGCGGCGCTCGGCGTATACACGCATATGACGATGGTCTTCGTCGTGTCCGGCCACTTTCTCTCGTTCCTGCTCCGCGTCCGCCAGGCCGGTGGAAAGGCCGCGTTGCGGGGCATCGCGCTCGGGTTCGCCGGCTCGGTTGCAATCACGTTGCTCCTCTACGCGCCCGTGCTCGCGGACATCCGCGGCGGCATGGCGAGCACGCTTACCGGCGTCGTCGCAAAGTGGAACAGCCCGCTCTGGACGCTTCGGGAGCTGCTCACGGGCCTGTCACTCGGGCTCTCGAAAGCGGCCGTCCTCGTCGTCGGGCTCATCATCCTCGGGGTGGGCGCCGTCGACTACTACCGGCGCGAACGGATCGTCGTCGAACTCGCCGTCTTCGGCCCGGCGATCGGATCCGTCGTCTCCCTCGCTCTCGGGCATCCGATCTGGCCACGCTTCTTCCTGTTCGCGATGGGGTTCTTCGCGTTGCTCATCTTTCGTGGCGTCCTCGTTGTCGCCCGCCGTATCGCGGGGCTCGTCCGCATCCCCGCCCACCGCATCCCCGCATTTCAGGCCGCGGCCGGCATCCTGCTGGTGGCGGCATCCGCCACCACCGTTCCACAGGCGTGGAATCCGAAGCAGGATTTCGAGGGCGCTCTTCGTTACGTTCAGGACAACCGACGGCCCGGTGACGCCGTCGCCACGGTGAACCTCACGGTGCTGGCCTACTCGGAGTACTTTCACACGGACTGGCAGCCGGTGGCGTCCGTAGACGAGCTGAGCGATCTACGGAACCGGCCGGGCCGGACCTGGATCGTGTACACGATGCCACAGGTACTCACTGTCCAGAATCCGGACCTGATGGCCGCGATCGAGCGGGACTTCCGGACCGTGCGCCAATTCGGTGGCACGCTCGGAGACGGAAAGATCTACGTCGCAATCGCCGGGGACGGCGCCGACACGACGCTTTCGAGCGAGGGACCCAGATGACGCTTGGTCGTACGCAAAACAACAGCAGCCACGCCGGCGTTCCGGCCCGCCCCCCTGTCTCCGTGATCGTCCCCGCCTTCAACGAGGAGGCGTCGCTCGAGGCACAGATCGGAGTCGTCCGCAGCGCACTCGAAGGCAGCGTGCCGGAAGCCGAGATCCTCGTCATCGACGACGGTTCCACTGACCGCACCGCGGAGATCGCGGAAGCCGCCGGTGCCACCGTGCTGCGCCACACGGGAAACCGCGGCTACGGTGCGTCGCTCAAAACGGGCATCCGCGCAGCGCGCTTCGAGACCATTGCGATCATCGACGCCGACGGGACGTATCCGGCCGATCAGCTCCCCGCCATGCTCGACCACCTCGCCACCGCCGACATGGTCGTCGGCTCGCGCACTGGTGATTCCGTGAGCGTGCCGTGGATTCGAAGACCGGCCAAGTGGATGCTCGGCAGGGTCGCCGCACGCGTGGCAGGCACCTCCATCCCCGATCTCAACTCGGGCATGCGCGTGTTCCGTCGGGACTGGGCGCTCCAGTACAACGCGATCCTGCCCGACAGCTTCTCCTTCACCACGACGATCACGCTCGGCGCACTGGCCGATGGCTACCGCGTGGTGTACCACCCGATCAACTACTTCCAACGAGTCGGCAAGTCCAAGATCGTGCCCTGGCACTTCGTGGACTTCCTCGTTCTCATCATCCGTATTTCGATGATGTTCAACCCGCTCCGCGTTTTCCTGCCCGTCTCGCTACTGGCCGGCGGGCTGGGGCTGCTCAAGCTGGCCTTCGACGTCATCGCCCTGTTCCTGCGCGCCCCGGAAAGCGGTTGGTCGCTCCTGTTGCAACCCGCAGTCTCCACGTCCTCAGTGTTGCTGCTCTTCGTCGGCCTGCAGTTCCTGATGATCGGCATGGTCGCCGATGGCGTCGTCCGGCGCATTGCGCAGCAGAGCCAGCCGCGTGTGCCAGCACGATCACTGCATGGCGGAACAGGAACCGACGATGCCGCACGCACCTGACGCCTGGCGCCTCTTCCTGCTGGCCGGCATGGTCAGCCACAAACTTGTATGGGAAGTGCTCCGGACCCGGGCGATGCGGACGCGGGGCCGGACGGCGGCCCCGCCGCCGCCCGGCGGATTGAAACGAATCGTCAAGGTCGGCAAGGCGGCGTTCCTGCTCTTCCTGATCGTGCAGGCACTCTTCCTCGACGTGCTGCCGATCCTCGAGGATCCGCTGCCGCTCCGTGTCACCGGCCTGATCCTCTTCACGGCGGGGCTCCTGCTTGCCGTCGCCGGAAGGCTGCAACTCGGCGAGAATTGGGCCAACCTCGAGGACTACTCCGTGCTGCCCGAGCAGCAACTGGTGAGCCAGGGCGTCTATCGCTTCGTCCGCCACCCCATCTACGGCGGCGACCTCCTGCTCCTCACCGGTCTCGAGCTCGCGCTCAACTCCTGGATCATCCTCGTTATCCTGCCCATCACCGCCGTCGTGATCCGGCAGGCCCGCCGCGAGGAAGGCATTCTGACCCGCGCATTTCCCGGGTACGCGGAGTACCGGAAGCGCACGAAGCTGCTCGTCCCGTTCCTCCTCTGAAGTGCGGCCGCAACGACGCCCGCGGCTGGCCGGACTGCGGATCGACCGCCGTCGTCCGCGTCAGTCCTCGACGACGTGCGTCTTGAAGATCTCGCGGTACCGCGCCCAGCGATCGGCATCGAAGCCACGCGCGGACAGGCAGTCCACGGCCGCCTTGGCCATGTACAGTGCGTGGTGGGTGTTGTCGTGCGCGAACAGACCCTGCCGTCCGTAGATGAGAACGCCGGGCAGACTCTCGGCCCAGCGGTCGAGCACCCCGAACGGGACCTCGTACCCCTTCAGGTAGATGGGGTACGCCTGACGCAGGCGGCGCACGTGAACGCCGAGCGGCGGCGAGGTGAGCGGCAGTCCGACGCGAGCCAGGTCGAGCGCGACCTTCGCGCTCAGTTCTTCATCGCTCATCCGCCAGAGCGCATCATCGATGTCGGTCGGAAGCTCCGCGCACAGCACGGTCCGGCCCTCGGGATCGGTCCGTGCCGAATAGTTCTTCGGCTCCGATACGCGGGTGAACGCGACGGACTCTTCGGGGAAGTAGTGTGCGTCGGTGGACGTGAACCGGTCTACGTCCAGCGTGATGTAGACGAGAACCATGGCGCGGTACGAGATCCCACGCGCGGCCTCTTCGACCTCGGGCGGCGCCGCGGGCGTGACCATGCGCGCCAGCAGCGGCGTCGGGATGGTGGACCACACATGGTCTGCGACGATTTCGCGTGATTCGTCAGCGCGCGTTGTCGTGACCGTCCACCTCCCGTCCGCTCCGACCCGCAGTCCGGTCGCACTCCAGCCGAGCAGCAGTTCCGCCCCCATCCGGACCGCGGCATCGGCGAAGGCCTCGCTGATCTGGCCGTACCCGTTGCGCGGGTAGTAGAACTGGCCGGACCCCGGTGGCCGGAAGACACGCCTGAGGAGCCGCGAAAAGGAACCCGCCGTGACGCGCTTGCGCGCCTGGATCGCGGAAAGCTCGTCCGGCTGGCGACCCCAGATCTTGCGCGCGTAGGGGAAGTAGAAATGCTCGCAGATCGTAGGGCCGAGGTTGGCGCGGAGCACGGATGCGAAAGTGTCGCCGGTGGGTGGTCCGCCCGGCAGTTGGCGGCGCACCATGTCGAGCGCGGCACCGGCCGCGAACCCGCGGTCGAGCCGCAGGACCAGGTCGACCGGCTTCAGCGGGAACTGCAACCAGCGGTTGCGCAGGCGGATGCGTCCCTGCCGCGGGCGGGTCAGCAGTTCGCCATCGAGGAGGCTCCGGATGTCGGAGAGGATCGCGGGGTCGCACGCGGAGTGGAGTCGATGACTGCCGTAGTCGACCCGCAGCCCGGCGAGCTCGAAGCTGCCTGCGTTGCCGCCCACCACCGCCTGCCGCTCGAGCAGCGTGACGGCCGCGCGTCCTTGCTTGCGCAGGTAGTACGCGGCCCCAACGCCGGCCGGGCCTCCGCCCAGGATCACCACATGCGGCTCGTTCATTCATCTCCGGCCCGTCTCCGGGAGTCGTGCCAAACCTCGACTTTCACCGGGCAAGCTTGTTGTAGACCGTGCCGATGACGCGGCCGAGCCCGTAGCCGATGACGAACGCATAAACGAATCCGATGAGGCTCCCGCCGAACGACACGCTGTAGCCTGGGAAGAAGTTGCGGAGCAGCACCAGGTGCTGGCCCACGCTCGGTCCGCCCCGAACGATCAGGAAGTTGGTGGCCAGTAGCAGGCCGAGCCCGCACACCAGGCCCACGGCTATGCCCCAGGCCCGCGAATTGAGCCGGCGGATCGCCCTCTCCAGGGTCACGTCGTTCCGCTCCACATCGCCTCCGTTTGCCATCTCGAATGTGATCCAGGAAATCGCGGGTCTGGCCCAACTCGGCCCGGGTCCGTGTTACGAAGACCGAAACCGCCACCACGAGGTTGCGGCAGAACGCGACGAACCAGCCCAGCACGAATCCGACCCCGAATCCCCAGGCACCGCCGATCAATATGCCGGCCCAACTCACCCGGTATCCGAAGAAATACGCATGCAGAAGTTCGAGCCGGATCGTATCAGGCGAGAGAAACAGCAGGCTGTACGCCGTCACCGCTGCGATCAGCAATCCGGCCGCCGTTCCCACCGCGACACCGAACGCGCGCTTGTGCAGTGGCGCGAACGCGAGGCGAAGTGCCTCCAGCACCCGCTCCTCCTCCGCCGCACGTCGCGCTTCTTCGGCACGCGCTTCCGCGCGTCTTGCGGACGCGCCAGCTCCGCCGCCCGGCTCCGGCGTTCCACCCGTGCGAGTCGGATCCATCCCGGTCTGCAGGATCATTGGCCCCACTCCCCTCGGTTGCGTTCGAAGTCGACGACGTCCGCCACGATCTGCTCGAGCGATGTCGATGGCCGGTATCCGACAGTCCGTTCGAGCTTCGACACGTCCGGCACGCGGCGTTGCATGTCCTCGAAGCCCGGCGGGTATGCCTCATTGTACGGCACGCTCACGATCGGCGAACTGCTGCCCGCCGCAGCGCGGACCATCTCCGCGAGCTCCCGCATCGTCACTTCCCGGTCCGATCCCACGTTGAACACCTCACCCACTGCCTCTGGCGTCCGCAGCAGCCGGACCACCGCCTCCACCACGTCCGACACGTGGCTGAAGCAGCGCGCCTGCGTCCCGGGACCGAATACCGTCAACGGCTCACCCGCCAACGCCTGCCGCGCAAACGTGGGCAGCACCATCCCGTACCGCCCGGTCTGCCGCGGCCCGACCGTGTTGAAGAAGCGCGTGATGATGACCGGTACGCCCTTCTCCCGCCCATAGGCGAGCGCCAGCCACTCGTCCAGCGCCTTCGAGCACGCGTAGGCCCATCGCGAATTCAGCGTCGGGCCCAGCACCAGGTCAGCATCCTCCTTGAAGGGCGTCCTGCTGCTCTTGCCGTAAACCTCCGACGTGGACGCGATCATGATCTTCTTCTGCTTGCGTGCGACCGCGTTCAGCACGACCTCCGTACCGTGCACGTTGGTCTCGATCGTGCGCACCGGCTGCTCCACGATGAGGCGCACGCCCACGGCCGCAGCGAGATGGACCGTTACCTCGCAACGGTCGACCAGCTCGGCCACCAGCGGCGCGTCGGTGACCGAGCCGATCCGGTACTCGTAGTCCGGACGCCCGATCAGGTGCTCGATGTTCGCCATGCCGCCGGTCGACAGATCGTCGAGCGCGAGCACCTTGTGCCCGCCGTCCAGCAGCTTCTCCGTCAGGTGCGAGCCGATGAAGCCCGCTCCGCCCGTGATCAGTACCTTCATTGTGCCGCCCCTGTCGCGACCCGGCGTGCCAGTTCGCGCTTGCCCGTTCGTTCCGCAATATCCCCGATAAGGTCCAGATAGCGCGGGATCACCGCACGCTCCGACCAGTTTTCCTCGAACCCGCGCCGCGCCCGACGCGCAAGCTCCTCACGACGGGTTGCATCCCCCTGCAGCGTGCGCATCGCATCGTGCAGGCTCGACGTATCGTCGAAAAGCAGACCACCACCGCTCAGCGCGACGATTTCCGGAAACGGCCCGATCCGGCGCGCGATTACCGGCGTGCCCTGCTGGAACGCCTCGATCAGGATGATCCCGAACGTCTCCCAGCATACCGATGGCACGATCAGCGCTACCGCATCCCGGTACAACGTCGAGAGCGTCGCTTGGTCGACGCGACCGAGGAATCGGACATTCTCGATCCCGCGAGCCAGCATTCGCAGCCGTGCTTCGTGGTCCCCCGCTCCCGCGATGACCAGGTCCGCTTCCGGATACCCCCGCATCGCCGGGATTACCTCGTCCAGCCCCTTGATCCTCTCCAACCGTCCCACGAACAGGAAGTATGCCCGTCGGCTTCCCGCTCCCGCCTTTCCCGCCCCCGTTCCCGCGAACGCCTCCGTTCCCGCTTCGGTCAGGAAGTACGGAATCACTGCCATGTCACGCCCGAATCCGAACTCCCGGTGTTTGGCCCGGCTGAACTCGCTCTTGGCAATGAACGCGTCCACCTTGTCGAGCTTCCTCTCGAGCAGGCCCGTGTAGCGCCAGAGTTGTGGTGGCCGCCGGTACGCGAGCGAGCAGCGGACGCACTCGCGCCCCGTGCAGACCTCGCGGCCGTGGCGCCAGAGCACGTGGGTCGGGCAGACCAGCCAGTGTTCATGCGCCTCGTACAGCGTCACGCCCGAGCCGAACTCGAGCAAACCGGGCCCACCCAGCAGGGAGACGTTGTGGAACATTGTCACGTCGAACTGGCCCTGTTCGACCAGGCGTCTGATGCGCCCCCGGTTCAGGACGGGACGCCCGAGCTGCTGCACCAGCAACGGCGACACGATGCCGAGTCCGCTCCGCAGCCGTTTGACACGGAGCCCTTCCGGTTCCGGCTTCGCATCGGGCACGGGCCCGTCGTGCAGCGCGTGGTACGCATCCACGCCATGGACCACGGTCACCTCGTGGCCCCTTGCGACGAGTGCCCGCGCCAACCGCTGGACGGCGATGCCGTCCCCGCCGAAGTTGTGCGGCGGGTAGAACGTGGTGAACATGCCGATGCGCAGTCCACTCACGCGGCCGCCTCGGTCAACGCCTTCAACGCTTCATCCGCGGACCCTTCCCAGTGAAGCCGCCCGGCGCGTTCCAGGGCCGTCCGGCCGAATCGCTGTCGCGCCGCCTCGTTGCACGCGAGGGTGTTCATCGCGTCGACCAGGGCGGCGTGGGCGCCCGGCTCGACGAAGAAGCCGGCACCCTCGAGCAGATCGGGTAGCGGACTCCGTGTCGTGGCGATGACGGGCGAACCGCACGCCGCCGCCTCGACGGCGGGCAGTCCGAAGCCTTCGGCCTCCGACATGAGCACCAGCCCGAGCGATGCCGTGTGCAGGTGGCGAAGCTCGTCGTCCGGCACGAACCCCGTCCAGTGCACCAGCGCCCCGGTCCCCGCAGCCCGCACCTGCGCCCTGATCTCCTCCACGTTGCCGTGGAACACGTCGCCATCCGTCGCGCCGACCAGCAGCAGATGCGGCGGATCCTCGCGACCGGCGGCCACGTCGGCATGCGCCCGGACGATCGCGTCCACACGCTTGTGCGGGTTGAACCCGCCGACGTACACGAACCACGATGCGCCGGACGGAACGCCCAGTCGTTCCGCGATCCGGGTCGCAGCCTCGCGCGTGCCCGGCCGGAACACCGGCGACGGCGCCGCCTCCGCGACCCGGATCCGCGCGGGTGCAAGCCCGAAGACCGTGGCCAACTCGCGGGCCGAGTACGACGACACGGTGAGCACGAGCCGGGCCTGCAGGAGCGCCAGGCGCACCTTCGCCTTCCAGAACCACCGCGCCCGCGCCGACGGCACCGTCAGGTCCGGGAACCGTTCAACGATCGTGTCGTGGATCGTCACCACGGCCCGCTGCCCCGGGGGCAGCGGGAAATACGTGTACACAGAGGGGCTGAAGAACACGTCGGGGCGTTCCCGCGCCACTGCGCGCGTCAACCGCAGCAGATCCGCCACGCCGCGCGAGCCGTCGGCGGCGGCCGCGCGCGCGGGCGCCGAACCCAGGTTCGACACCGACTGCCGAATGTTGGGCGCGTCCAGGTCGAACGCCGCCGCCGTCTCCCGGTCCATGAAGAAGACCCACTCGGAGTCCGCTGCCCGATCGACCATCCGGCGGAGCAGCTCCCGGGCATAACGGCCGTAGCCGCGTCCGTTGATCCAGCAGCTCGCGTCCACGCCGATCTTCACGTTCACCCGCCCGCGGCCGTGGTCGCGTCCGTGGGCGCCTCCGCTTCCTCCAGTCGCTGTTCCTCGTGGTACTCGAAATCCGTGTTCACCGCCCAGACGTCGTGGGACGCGCCTTCCATGTTCCACACCGCCATCATCGCGGTCAGCATGGAGTGGTCCTGGTTGTTGTACTTGTGCAACCCGTTGCGCCCCACGAGATGGAGGTTCGGGATCGGGTCGAGCCACGCCCGCACATCGTCCAGGTGGTCGCGGTACACGGCGTCGTACACGGGATACGCCTTCGGCATCCGGACGACCGCGCCGTCGAGCACTTTCGCGCCGCTCGCGAGATCGAGCTTCTCGAGCTCGCTGCGCGCCAACTCGATCAGCTCCGCGTCGGGTGAGTTCCAGAGACCATCACCTTCGAAACAGAAGTACTCCATCCCGAGGCAGGTCCGCCCCGGCTCGGGCACCATCGCGCGGCTCCAGTTGTTGAAATTCTGGATGCGCCCGACCTTGACGCCCGGCGTGTGGATGTAGATCCAGTTGTCCGGGAACAGGTCTTCGCGGTCGAGAATGAGCGCGACCTGCAGGAAGTCGCGGTAACGGAGTCCGTTCGCGGCGCTCTGGACTCCGGCCGGCACGGCCGGTTCTAACGCGTTGACCAGGTTCCGGATCGGCATCGTCGAGATGAAATGGTCACCCTCGATCCGCACCCGGCCGTCGGGTGTCTCGGCATGCACCGCGACCACACGGCCAGCTTTCACCTCGAGCGTCTCGACCCGGTGCCGCAGGAGCACCCGACCACCCATCTCCTCGACCCTGCCGGCGCACGTTTCCCACATCTGGCCGGGTCCGAGGCGGGGGTACTGGAACTCGTTGATCAACGACTTGATGGTGGTGGACCGCCGATTGAGCGACGCGGCCGAGAGGATCGCCTTGGCCAACGACAGGTTCTGGATGCGCTGCGCCGCCCACTCCGCCCGGATCTCGGTACACGGGATGCCCCAGACCTTCTCCGTGTATGTCTTGAAGAAGATCTCATAGAGCCGGCGGCCGAACCGGTTCGTAACCCACTGCTCGAGGTTGTCCTCCACCGTGCTCGGCCGGAGGTGGGCGTACATGTAGCTCGTTACGATCTGAATCGCGCGCCAGAGGCCGAGCCCGCTCAGCGCGTTGCCCGCCTTCAGCGGATAGTCGAAGAACTTGCCGTCGTAGTGGATTCGTGAGAGGCGCGGCACCGAGATGAACTCGTCGCCCAGGATCTCGTGCCACAGGTCCTCGACCGGCTTGATCTTCGTGAAGAACCGATGACCGCCGATGTCGAAACGGTATCCCTTGTACTGCGCCGTCTGCGAGATCCCGCCCAGCACATTGGTCGCTTCCAGGACCGTGACCCGGACCCCCTTCTTCGCGAGCAGATATGCTGGTGTGAGCCCGCCCGGTCCACCTCCAATGATCACCACGTGGTCACCCGGACCGAGCCGTGCCACCGTGCGCTTCGCTTCGCGGGGCGGTGTCGCCGCAGCCCGCGCCGCCGCTTTCCGCACCTCTTCTGCGCGAAGCACGCCGTCCACCCATTGCTCGATCCGCCCGAACCGTGCTCCGTTCGACTGGGCCGTGTCGTCCATGAAGGCGACGATGTCGCCATCCACCACGGCCAGCCCGGCCTCCCGCAGACCGTAATGCGTAGTGCCGCCGGGACACGCGATGAATCGGACGTCCGGGTACTCCGCGCGCAGCGCGTCGAACTCCAACTCCGGGCCGACCCGGGTCACGACCAGCTCGACTTCCGCCCGTGAGCAGTCCTGACGGAGCAGCCGCAACTGCTCGGCCAGCACGTCGCGGTCGGCCGTCGACGCGAGCACGAGCGAAATCGTCGGCTTCCCCGTCAGTCGTGTCCGCCGCTGGGCGGATGCGACTGCGGAGCCAAGCCGCTGGGCATCGCTCTCGTTCACCGTGTGGTCGTTCCCATCCACCAAGATCGTGTGGCTCCGGTTGGCTTGCGTTGGGGGCTACGCCCGCGCGGGGCGCACGTCTGCCGGAGACCCCCGCCCTACCAAGGATCGGCTGCTCCGCCTTCTCGCCCGAATCCGGCGGGCGTCCGCTTCGCGCCTAGGGATCCGGCCCGAAGATACGGTCCAGGTTGGCGGCCCGGTACCGGACCATCGCGTCGCAGGAAGCGCGGCGCCCGGCGTCGGATGTCGGTGCCGCGACGCGGAACAGGTAGGTCCGTGCCGGAAAGTACGCTTCCAGAGTCAGCGAATCGCAGTTCGCCAGCATCCGGCGCGACAGGCCGTTGGGCTCTCGCGCCTGCAGGCTTCCGAGCAGAATATACTGTGCACCCCGTCCTCGGATACGACCGATGAACTCCGAGTCGGGTGGTTCATCGATGTCGAACATACCGACTGTCCGCAGACCCGTGTAGACGAAGAGGGGTTCCGGTTTCGCCGACAGCAGCACCGTGCCGGCAGGGATGTGCTCCCTGATGTAGCGGATCGCCTGGAACCAACTCCGCTGGTCGAGGCGCATGCAGGTCGGATCCGGGAGATCGCCACTCCGGTCGCACCGGGCGAGGCGGTTCACGGCGGCGCCGGAACGGACACAGCCGCTCCCGAAGAGAGCGACGCTGATCAGGCCGGGGAGGAGAACCCGGAGTGGCTTCCAGCGCCAGCGGGCGGCCCACCAGCTCATTCCCGCAATGCATGCCAAAATAACGAACGGCACGATAGGCATGAAAAAGCGCGGCTGCTGCCATGCGTACAGGAGCAGTACCCCGACGTAGACCAGGATGTAGAGCGAAGCCGTCCGCCACCACCCGACCATGACGGCAACCCCGGTGATGCCCGCCCCCAGCAGGATCAGCGTCGACAGCAGGTTGTCTACCACGGTACCGGGGATCGTCGGTACCGCCAGGGCCCACGGGGCACCGTCGGTCGCGTAGTACCGGGCGTTGGAGTAGATGCGGCGGGTCCAGGCCGCGGCCACGGCCACCGGTCCCACCGCCTTCGGTTTGGCCTCTGCCGGCGACCCGTCCGCCGTCGTCACCATGGTCGTGACGTAGCTCTTTGCCCCGACCTCCCGGCTGACACGGCCCGAGAACGAGAGCCAGCCGGCGAACACCACCACACTCAACGAACCGAACACCACGACCGACACCCAGCGCCGCTCGAACAGCCATTCGAGGAGGAGTCCGCCGAGCAGCGCGACGCCTGCCGCACGCGTGATCGACGCCAGCAGCGCGATGCTCCCGATCAGCACGAATCGGCCGCGGCCCGGACGGTCCGGTCCCGTCTTCCGGGTGGAAAGCCAGAGCGCGACCACGGTCAGCATCAGGTACGGCGCCTCCGAAGCGACATTGCCGGCCGCCTCGAGAAGCATCGGGTTTACGGCGATGGGCGCGAGCACCGCGAGCGCGAGCCAGGGTCCGAGAAACCGATCCGCCACCTTCCAGATGAGAAAGAGCGCCAGTACGGAGCACAGAACGCTGAACAGGACGATCGCGTCAAAACGGAAACCGAAAACCCCGCCCCACAGGGCGAGTTCCGCGGGATAGCCGGGTGGATAGAGCGAGTGGAGTGGAGTCCCCACCCGATACAGGTCGCGGTACGAGCCGCCCAGGAGCGACCGAGCCAGGATGATGTACAGCGCGTCGTCCTGCCGCGTCAGGATTCCCGGCCCCCGGCCGACCCACGCCAGCACGCCGTGGCCGACGAGCAGGGCGACGGCCCCGACCCGCGCCCAGGTAGCACGGCCGGCTCGCCCGTTCACTGGACCCGATCGTTCGGGCCCGAATGCAGCGCTTCGACGATCCGGGCGGCCGCACGGCCGTCCCACCCCTCGGGCGCCGGCTTGCGGGCGCCTCGGCCCACAGCAGCGTCGCGCCAGGCCCCCAGGATCCCCTGAACCGTCAGCGGCCAAGGCGCCAGCCGGTTCGTCCCTGCCGTCAGAGTGATTGGCCGCTCTGTCTGCTCGCGCAGCGTGACGCACGGCACGCCCAGCGCCGTCGTCTCCTCCTGCAGGCCACCGGAATCGGTGAGTACGCAGGCCGCCGACACCAACAGCCCGACCATCTCACGGTATGCCAGCGGCGGCACCGTCGTCACGTTCTCGAGCAGTCGGTCGAGCCCGAAATCCCCAGCGCGTCGCGCCGTCCGCGGATGGATCGGAAAAATGACCGGAATCTCCTCCGCCAGCGCCGCCAGCGCCTCCAGGATGGTGGCCAGCGAGTCCCGCCCATCCACGTTCGAGGGACGGTGCAGCGTCACCAGGGCGTAGCCGCCCGGCGCCACGGCGAATCGACCTGGCATGTCCAGCGCCCGGGCTGCGTCGAGTTCGCTGTGGAGCGAGTCGATCATCACGTTGCCCGCGAACACGACCCGGTCGGGCCCTATCCCTTCGGCCGCCAGATTCGTCTCGGCGTCCCGGCTCGGGATCAGAAGCAGATCCGAGAGCCGGTCCGTCAACACTCGGTTGACCTCTTCGGGCATCCGCCAGTCCCCGCTTCGGAGACCCGCCTCCACGTGCGCGACCCTGCAGCCCGTCTCCTGCTTGAGCTTGGCAGCCACCAGCGCGCAAGCGAGGGTCGAATTCACGTCCCCAACCACTACGACCCAGTCTGGCCGCGTTTCCAGCAGGACGGGCTCGAACGACTCCATGATCCGGGCTGTCATGCGCGCGTGCGATCCCGATCCGACCCCCAGATGGAAGTCCGGCTCCGGCAGGCCCAGGTCCCGGAAGAACGCACCCGACATCCCTTCGTCATAGTGCTGGCCCGTGTGGACCAGTACGCACTCGTCCCCCACCCTGACCAGCTCGCGGAGTACCGGCGCCACCTTCATGAAGTTCGGCCGGGCGCCGGCCACAAGCAGCACCTTCATGGTCACGCCACCGCGACCCGTTCCTCGGTGACGGTTCCGCCCGATGAGAGGCCGATCACGCGCGCCTTGCCCGTGTGTCCTCGCATCACGCCGCGCGTGTCAATTACCAGCCGCGCTTCCTCGGCCACCATGCGGTAGTCCACACCGCCGTGGTCCGCCACGATCACGACCGCGTCCGCCTCCCGGAGCGATTCCCGCGACCACGGCTGGCTCTCCATGGGCAGACCCATCAACGGCGTGTGGCCGTCGTTCGCGATGGCCGGGCAGTACGGATCATGGTAACTCACGCTGGCACCCTTGCCCTGCAGCAGGCGCATGATCTCCAGCGCGGGGCTCTCACGCAGGTCCGCCACGTCCCGTTTGTAGGCAACACCCAACACCAGGATCCGGCTGCCGCGCGGTGACTTGTAGTCGTCGTTCAGCGCGTCGCTGATCTTGCGCACCACGTACGCCGGCATCTCCGAGTTGATCTCGCTCGCAACTTCGATCATCCGCGTCTTGAAGGCCAGCGTCTTCATCTTCCACGACAGGTAATGTGGGTCGAGGGGAATGCAGTGACCACCCAGGCCGGGGCCCGGATCGAACCGCATGAAGCCGAACGGCTTCGTGGCCGCCGCATCCACCACTTGCCAGACATCCACTCCCAACCGGTCGCACATCTGGGCCAGCTCGTTCACCAGCGCGATGTTGATCATGCGGAACGTGTTCTCGTACACCTTCACCAGCTCCGCCGCCTCCACGCTTTCCACCGGCACCACCTGGTCGAATACACGTGAATACAGCGTGACGCCCGCCACCGTGCACGCTTGGGTCACGCCGCCGATCACCTTCGGCGTGTTTCTCGTCTGCCAGACCGCGTTGCCCGGATCGACCCGCTCGGGACTGAAGCAGAGCCAGAAGTCACGGCCCGCCACCAGGCCGGTCTCCTCGAAGATCGGCAGCAGCACGTCACGGGTCGTGCCTGGATATGTCGTGCTCTCCAGCACGATCAGTTGACCCGGCCGCAGCACCGACCGGACGCTCTCCGCCGCCGCCACCACGTACGACAGGTCCGGGTCCTTCGTCTTCCCGAGCGGCGTCGGAACGCAGATCGCAATCGCGTCGCACCCCGCGAGGTCGGCCACCGACGTCGTCGCCGACAGGCGCCCCGTTCCGACGTGCTCCGCCAGCACCCCGTCCGTCACGTCCAGGATGTGGCTCCGGCCCGCGTTCACCGCCTCGACCACGTCCGCCTGCACGTCGAAACCAACCGTTCGGTACCCCGACGCCGACAGTTCCACTGCCAGCGGCAGACCCACGTACCCCAGTCCGATCACACCGATTGTGGCGGTCCCGTCCTCGATCCGACCCTTCCAGTCTCCCTGACTGTGCATACCTTCGACCTCGACGCGTTTGGCACTCCACCCCGGGGAAGAGGGAGCGCGACCGCTGACCGGCAGGAGCATTGTCCGTGCCGCCTCCCCACCGGCCGGCCTTTCCCCGCTCCGCCGCGTGCGCCCGCCCGGCCACCCCGCGTGCGCCCGCCCTCCGCGCCCCGGGTGTGGCAAACCCGCCACATCTGTGGACCGGCCCGATGCGTGCGTCACGGACCGTTAACGGCGTCAATGCATTCTGGCCGGACGACCGGTCTGCCGACTACAATGTGGACGTATAAGTCTTCGACAGCTTGCGATTTCGGGGGACGCGGCGCTCCGGCGACGGCCGCGGAGCCGCCGCGGGATCCGCGGAGGGCAGGCGTTCGCACGACATGACCGGAGTTGGATGGATCCGTCCCACACGCCGCTGATCGGCACGAAGGACGCGTCGGCGCTGGACGCCGGCACACCGGAGGTCGGTCCGGGCGGAAGCCTCGACCGGGCGCTCGTTCACGGGCTCGCGTGGACGGGCGCCGCGCGCTGGACGGCGCAACTGGCGACGTGGGTGGCGACGATCCTCGTGGCCCGGCTCCTGGCGCGGCACGATTTCGGGATCTGGACCAGCGCCGGCGTCTACCTGGGCATCGTGACGCTGCTGAGCGAGTTCGGGATCGGGGCGTCGGTCGTGATGATCCGGGACCTGACGGATGAGCAGGTCGCGCAGGTCAACGGGTTCGCGATCCTGACCGGAGTGGCGGGTCTGGCGTTCTCGTGGCTCATGGCGTGGCCGACGGCGTGGTTCTACGGGACGCCGGAGATCGCGGGCGTGATCGCCTCGATGAGCGTGCTCTTCGTGATCTCGGCGTTCCGGATCGTCCCCCTCGCCCTGCTCCAGCGCGACCTCCGCTTCAAGCGGCTCGCTTTCGTGGATGCGGCGCGGGCGCTGATCCAGGCCGTCGTGCTCGTGGCCGCCGCGGCCGCCGGGCTCCGCTACTGGACGCTGGTCGTGGGTGCGCTCACCGCGGAGACCGCGTGGACGATCATGATCCTCGCGCACCGCCGCCACCCCTACGCCTGGCCGCGCCTCGCCTCGATCCGGCGAGCCGTCTCGTTCAGTACCGACGTTGTCGTCGCCCGCCTGAGTTGGTACCTGTACGCCAACTCCGACTTCCTCGTCGCCGGCCGCCGCCTCGGCCAGGACGCGCAGGGCGCCTACGGCCTCGCCTGGAGCCTCGCCAGCGTCCCGGTCGAGAAGGTCAGCTCCATCGTCGTCAACGTGACCCCCGCGTTCTTCTCGGCCGTCCAGTCGGATGCCGCCGAGTTGCGGCGCTACCTGCTATCGCTCACCCAGGCCATCTCGCTCATCGCGTTCCCGGCCGCGGTCGGCCTCGCGATCGTGGCCGACGCCTTCGTCGCCACGCTGCTCGGGCCCCGCTGGGAACCCGCGGTCGCGCCGCTCCGGATCCTGGCCCTCTACACCACGGTCCGCTCCATCGGCCCGATCCTCACGCCCGTGCTGAACGCCATTGGCGAGACTCGCTTCGCCGCCATCAACAACGTCGCCGCCCTGCTCATCATGCCCACCGCGTTCATCGTGGGCAGCCACTGGGGCACAGCCGGCGTAGCGGCAGGCTGGCTCGTCGCGCATCCGCTCATCCTCGCCGCCCTCTACTGGCGTGTCGCCAGCCGGATCCAGCTCCGCTTCCGTGACTACGCCCGCTCCCTCTGGCCAGCCACCAGCAGCGTCCTCGTCATGGCCGCCGCCGTGTTCGGCCTGCGCGCCGTCCTGCCCTCGGACCTGACGGCCGTCGTGGCGCTCCTCGCACAGGTCGTCACCGGCGGGTTGACGTACGCCGCGCTTCTGCTCCTCTTCCATTGGGGCCGCGTCGATGCCCTGCGCCGGATGCTCAAGCTGGCCCGCGAACACTGATCGCCGGCACTGCTGATCGGCGCGACAACGGGCCCGCCGCACGTGTGGCGCAGTCGCTACACGCGCGCTCCGACGGGACGCCGGCGTGTCGCAGGAAACGGCGGATCCGGGGCGGATCGCCCGGCCGCAGCGAGGGGGACGGCCTTTCGTTGCGGCGCGAGCCGGCGCCACGCTCAGGCTCCGGTCTTGCATGCCGTGCGGGCATGCTCGAGTCTCACGCGTGCGAACTTGCGGGGACCGTCTCGATGAAACTGATGAAGTGACGGGATGCTGATCGACGTACTCGCACTGGCGTCCGTGATCGGGCTGATCCTGGTCTGGGTCGTGTACCCGGCCGTGGTCAGCGTGCTGGCCGCCATCCGGCGGCGCCCCGCGCAGTCGGATGCGGAGCAACCGATGGTCTCGGTGGTGATCGCGACGCGCGAGCCGGAGGAGGCCATTCTCGAGCGAGTGGACAACTGTCTCCGGACCCGGTATCCGGGGGACCGCCTGGAAGTGGTCGTGGCATACGCGCGGGATGGCGTGCCGCCGCAGTTCTCGAAGCTGCGCGAGTCGGGCGCCCCGGTACGCTCGGTGCGGGCGGACGAGGGTGGCGGCAAGGCGGTGGCGCTGAATGCGGGAGTCCGCGCGGCGAACGGCGAGGTCATCGTCTTCGCCGATACGTACCAGCGGTTCGACGAGGCGACGATCCCGCGACTCGTGGACACGGTGATGCAGGAAGGCATCGGCGCCGCGTCGGGCAGCCTGCAGCTCGCGCCCGGAACCGGCTCGATCGTCGCGGCGTACTGGAGGTTCGAGCGCTGGCTCCGGGGCGTGGAAGCGGGCCTGCACTCGGCGGTCGGCGCCACGGGTGCGGTTTGGGCGATGCGACGCTCGCTCTGGCAGCCTCTTCCGGCCGGCCTCATCCTCGATGACGTGCACACGCCGATGCGGGTCGTGCTCGCCGGGCAACGCGTCGCGTTCGTCGAGGAGGCGAAGGCCTGGGAGATGCGGGTCCCGACCCCGTCGCAGGAGTACGGCCGCAAGGTGCGGACGCTGACCGGCGTCGTTCAGTTGTGCGCCTGGCTACCGGCGGTGCTGGTACCCGTGCGAAATCCGATCTGGCTGCAGTTCCTGTTTCACAAGCTGCTCAGAATGCTGACCCCGTACATGGTGACGATCATCGCGCTCTGGCTGCTCGTTGTGGGTGCGGCGGCGGTTCGGCCGTCCACGCTGCTCGGCGTGGCCGCCGTTGCCGGCGTCGGCCTGCTTTGGCTGCTTCTCACGCGGCACCCGCTGGCCGCTCGGATCCGGCATCTGGCCGCCGAGGGCCTGCTCATCCAGTTCGCGGTGCTGATCGCGGGGGTCAACGGGATGCGCGGACACTGGCGGGTGTGGGATGCGTAGCGGCGCGGTCGCCTCGATGCGGACGGTCGAATCGCAGGCCGGGCGGGCTGCTCGATCCCGGTTCCTACTGGCACAAGACCGAGCCGGCGATCACGTTCATGATCGCCGTCGTCGCGGTGCGCATCCACGAGTTCTTCCCCGGCGTCTCCGTACTGAAGCCGGTGCTCTTGATCACGATCGTCGGCATCTTTCTCGTGTACCGGAACTCGAGCCAGTCGGTGCGGGCGCGGGTCTGGCACGCGCCGCTGGCGGTGATCGTCCTGCTCTATTTCATCGCGGTATGCCTCACCGTTCCCTTCGCGCTCTGGCAGGGCGGTGCGTTCCAGACGTGCGCGGTGCTCCTTCCCGCCGTGCTGCTCTGTCCTCAGCTTCCAGATGGTCCCGCCGCGGCGCGAGACACTTGACCGGCTCGAGTTCGCCTTCGTCGGGCTGGTGCTGTTCTTCGCCTGGTACCTCCAGACGTTCGGCCGGATGTTTGGCGGCCGGCTGGTTTCGGTGAGCGGAATGTTCGATTCCAACGATGTCGCTTCGATCCTGGCGATGGCGCTGCCGATGGCCATCGCCATCCTCATGCGCATGCGTGGGGTCGACGCGGAAAGCTCGCCGCCGGCTTCGCGATCCTGGCGATCGTGGGCGGCATCATAGCGACCGGCTCGCGCGGCGGCACGCTCGCCATGCGTGGCCGGTCTCGTCGTGTTCGTGCTGGGCTCAACAGCGGCAAGGCCATTCTGGTCATGTACTTCATGGCCATGGGCGCGGGAGCCGCATGGTTCGTTGCGCCGCCCACGTTCAAGAACCGGATCCACTCGCTCTCCCATCTGCAGAACGACTACAACATGACGGATGACGACGGGGCGCAAGGCTGTTTGGCGTCGTGGACGCCTGTACATTCCTGAGCACCCGGTCCTGGGCGTCGGCGCAGGCAACTTCCTCGTTGCGGAAGGGATTACAACGAGGAAAGTGGGCAATACAGGCAAATGGAGCGCCGCGCACAACGCCTACATCCAGGCATTCGCCGAGTTGGGGAGCGTCGGGGGTGGCACTTTCGTCATCATGCTGTTGATGGCGGCGCGCATTGCGTACCGGTCCTGGCGCCCACGGAATCCGGCACGCGGACCTCCGTTCCACCGGCCGGAGCTCCTCGCGGCGCTGGTGGCGTACATGACCGGTGCGATGTTCCTCTCGCACGCGTACTTCCACCCGCTCTTCGCGCTGATCGCGTTCATCCTGCTCTCCCAACGGATCCGGGAGGCGGAAGCGCTGGGCGGGATGGTCGATGCCGGTATGGTTCCGATCGCCGAGATCCCGGCTCCTGTGCAGGGACGGCGGGGGGGATTCCTTTCTGTTCGATTATACTGAGCCTTGGCCGGACCCGGGACCGAAGGCTTCGTCGGCGGCCGGGCTGATCGGATCCGGCACCGGGAAATATGGCCGGGGGCTGGAAAATGGGAGTTGGCCTGATGCATCGATCGCGCTTGCCTGCTGGACCCCGTCGACCACATCCAACGGTAATGCAGGACGAGAAGTCCGACCGGCCCGGGAGGGCTCGACCTTCTCAGCGGTGGTCCACGGGGATCGTGTTGCTTCGCTACGAAGGGTCCTGGCCCGCTGAGGGCCTCGCTCTGTCGCAGCTCCGGCTGACGTGATCGGCACCGACGGCTCCGTCGCCGAACGGAATCGGCGACGGTCGGCGTGGACCGTGGGCAGAGGGGTTCCCGGTTGGAGTCCGGCGAAATGGCCCGGACCTTGCAGGAAGGTGCGTCGGGCGAGGCCGTCGAGGACAACTCTGGACCGGGATCAACCGGATCTTTGTATTGACTGCGCTTCAACAGGTCGCGGTGGCAGCGGGGGCGTTCCTCGCGGCGGTTTGGGTGGTTTACCCGCTGGCCTCTGGCTCTTCTCCGTCTGTTGCTGCGCCGTCGCGGACCACCGGGACGGCGTCCGGAGACCGTTTCAGTGGTCGTCGCACCCGCGAGACTCCGGAAGCGATACGCGCGCGTATCGAGAACCTTTTGGAAACGGCCTGGCCGGCTGACCGGTTCGAGATCATCCTGGCTCTGGACCGGACGACCGCGGTGACGGATCTGCAGGGCATCGAGGGGACCGGCCAGAATATCCGCATTGTTTCCGCTGACGGTCCCGGCGGCAAGGCTGCCGCGATCAATGCCGGAGTCCGCGCGGCGCGGGGTGAGATCGTGGTCTTTGCCGACACCTTCCAACGCTTCGAAGTCAACACGATTCCGGACCTGCTCTCCGTCCTTGAGGATCCCGGGGTGGGCGCGGTCACGGGAATCTCATGGTGGCATCGACGAGCCATCCGCTTCTCCGTCATTACTGGACATTCGAGAAATGGCTGCGAAAGACGGAAGCATGCGTGCATTCTTCGGTGGGCGCAACAGGTGCCGTCTTTGCTATCCGACGTTCGCTCTGGACTGAACTGCCAGCCGGCCTCATCCTCGATAATGTCTTCACGCCCATGCGAATTGTCCTCGCGGGACATCGCATCGGCTGCGCGCCGGGAGCACGAGCCACGAAACCCGAGCCATTCACCGGCACAGGAATACGGAAGGAAGACGCGTACCCTGACCGGTGTTATCCAGCTCTGCGCCTGGTTGCCCGATGTCCTTCTGCCGGTGAGAACCCGATCTGGCTCCAGTTCGTCGCGCACAAGCTTCTGCGGCTTCTGACACCGTACTGCGTGCTGGCAATTGTCGTGTACTTCATCGCCACGGCGACGGCCGCCATGAATCGGAGTTCGTTGCTGCCTGGCGCTCGCGTCGCTCCTCGTTCTGTCATCCTGGGATGGCTATGGCTCGCCGCGGCCTCAGCGCCCGCTGCCGCACCTTCCTCCACCACACGGTGCTGATTCAGCTGGCAGTCGTGCAGGCCGGCATCAACGGCCTGCGGCGGAAGTGGCAGGTCTCGGGATCCGAGAAGCGAGCCCGTACTTGAACACAACGAGGAGTCCTGCCCGCGACCGCTCGGTCCGCGGCTCCGGCAGTCGTCATCGATGAGCGCTACTACTGGAATCGCGCGACATGGATCATCCTGCCGATGATCGCTGTCGTCGCCATCCGAATGCACGAGCTGTTTCCGATCCTGGCAATCATCAAGCCGGTCTTCACCCTCACCATTGCCGGATTGCTCCTCCTCTGGAGGCGATCTACTCCACCGGTTCGCGGCCGCCTGCTGCGGGATCCTCTCGCACGAGTCGATTTTCTCTACTTTGCCTTCATCGTGGTGACGATACCGAACGCGCTCTGGTCGGGCCGGGCCTTCGGTATCGCCAGGGGTTCTTTCCAGCGGTGCTCCTGTTCGCCGCCTTTTTCTTCTGCCCGCCGAAACGCGAGCATCTCGGATCGGCTTCAAGTGGGCACTGTGACGCTTCTGCTGCTCTATTCCGCGTATGCCCAGTTTCTCGGGCGGAGCGGTCGCCTGGCCTGACTATCGGTGGTCTGCCGACCGCGACGGGCCCGGCGGCCGTCTTGCGCTCTCGCTTCCGCTTTTTTGCCATCGGCGTTTCTTCGCCGTGCGGGGAGGCAGACGTCGCATCGTCAATGCTGGCGGTGCTCTCTCTGGTTCTGGCGATCGTGGCGACCGGCTCCCGAGGCGGAGGCGCTCGCCACAATCGGCGGGGTCCTCGTCTACATCGGCGCAGTGCGGCGCACCCGTGGATTCTTCATCGTTCTGGCAGTGACTCTGGGCCCCTGACATGGGTCACTGCGCCGCCGGCCTTCCCCCACGCCCGGATGAGCTCAATTACCGATCTGTCGGAAACGACTACAACCTCACGAGCCCGAATGGGCGGAAGGCGATCTGGGCCCGGGGCCGGCGGTTTACAAGGACCAGCCCGATCATCGGTGTCGGAGCCGGCAACTTCGAGGAAGCCGAAGGCCAGTACAGTCAGGAACTGGGGCGCAGCGGCAAGTGGAGCGCGGCGCACAATGCCTACCTCCAGGCCTTCGTCGAGCTGGGCACTACTGGCGGTGCATTGTTCATTGCCATCATCCTGCTAACTGCCCGCATCGCACTGCGCTCGTATCGACCGCGCAGACAGAGTCCCCGGCTGCGGCGCCGCACGCGAGCGCCACCCCCTCTCGAGCGTCCGGAACTGTTGGCAGGTCTCGCGGCGTTTGCGACCGGCGCCTATTTTCTGTCGCATGCGTATTTTACCCCCCTGTATGCACTTCTCGGTCTCGTTTCGCTGAGTGGACGCGTCGTCGAGGCGGAAGCCGTCGGCGCGCCGGCCGGCCCGAGCAGCCCCGGTGGGCCGAGCCCGTTCCGCAATGGCTACCGCGGGGACTCGCCCATGCGGCTCACGCCCATCGATGGCATCTAAACACCACGACGCTCGAGGGCCGTCTGCCGAAGGAGCAGAGACCGAGAGCCGGGCGCGAAGGTTCAGGATCGTGGCGGTCCTTCCTGCCACGACGGTCTCCGGACCCGCCCGCCAGTTGATCGCCTCGGTGCCACCACTGGAGCGGCTCGGCTTCGAGTTCCACGTGCTCGTGCCTCAGCGGCGGCCCATCAGCGCGGAGCTGGTCAACCTCATGGACAGCCACCGGATCCGGTGGTCCGTCCTGCCCGATCGAGGGCCCCTGGACGCCGGCCTGCTGATCCGCGCCCGCCAGCGTATCGACGCGTTGTCCCCGGACATCGTGCAGACACATGGCTACAAGGCCACGGCACTCGCTCTGACATTTCGACTGTGGCGGCCGAGCTGGCGCTGGATCGGGTTCTTCCACGGCACTACCGCGGAGTCCGCCAGAGCACGCCTCATACCGCACCCTCGATCGGCGCATGCTCCGCTACTCGCATTTCGCGGTCGCCATGTCCCGACAACAACAGGCGTGGCTTGCCGCGGCCGGGTGCCGGGTCCGTCTGATCTACAACGCTGTGCTGGACGTGCCCGAAGCAGAACCGTCCCGCTCCAGCACCCCGTCCGGGCTCGCCGGCCTGTCTCCGCCCCTGATCGGCACGATCGGCCGTCTGAGTCACGAGAAGGGTGTAGACATCCTGCTCTCCGCTCTCGCCGATCTCGTCGCCAATGGCTTGTCGTTCACGGTGGTCATCGCCGGGGATGGCCCCATGCGATCGTCGTTGCAACGAAAGGCCGTACTGCTCGGCCTGACGGACCGGATTCGCTTTCTCGGCCATCTGGACGATGTCCCTTCGCTGCTCGCCAATCTTGACCTGCTCGTCATCCCGTCGCGAAGCGAGGGATTGCCCAATGTGCTCTTGGAAGCGCTTCACGCCGACGTGCCCGTTGTTGCGACCCGCGTAGGAGCGATCACCAATGTTCTCGAGGCGCATCGCGCGGGCATACTCGTGGATCCGGCACCCGTCCCGCTATCACGCGGGATCCGGGAGGCGCTATCCCAGACACCCTCGCACTTTCGAGCGGGACGCCAGGCGGCTAGGGTACGATTCGCGCTCGACCGACGGGTCCAAGAGATTCACGACCTGTATCTCGAGGCTCTCTCTCCCATGGCCACAACGGATCCTGCCTCCTCGGGCACCGACCTCCAGTGGCAGGAATCGCAATGAAGATCGAGATGGTCGTTCCGGCTCTCGAGCCCGCCGGCATGGAGAACGTCGTCGCCCGCCTGGGACGCGGTCTTTGCGACCGTGGCCACGACGTCGGTTTCACCTGCATCGAATTCGCAGGTCGTCTTGGGGAAGACCTCGTGCAGCATGGCTACCGAGTCAAGGCCATACCATCGCCCGGTATCCGCACCATCCTGTTCCCGATTCCCCTGACGCGCTGGTTTCGCAGCCTCCAGCCCGATGTCGTTCACACGCACAGCGGCGCATGGCTCAAGGCCGCTCGTGCCGCGGCCCACGCCGGCGTTCGCGGATCATCCATACCATCCATGGACTGCATGACGTCGAGCCCTGGTTTGGCCCCGCACTCAAGCGATTCGCCGCTCGCTATACGGCCGTAACAGCCGCCGTCTCCGAGCCGCTCCACCACTACCTGCGTGACCAGGTCGGGCTACCGGCAGATCGCCTTTGCACCATCCTGAACGGCGTCGACACCGACGCCTTCGTTCCGGGACCGCGGTCCGGTGCGATCCGTCAATCGTATTCGCTGCCCTCTGAGACCGTCGTCGTTGGCCACGTGGCACGGTTCTCGCCCGTAAAAGACCACCAGACGCTAGTTCGCGCCTTCGCTACGCTCACGCGCAGCCGGCCCGAGGCCTTCCTCGCTCTCGCCGGCGATGGCCCCCTCCGCCCCGCCGTGGAAAGGCTCACGAATGAACTCGGCATTTCCCACCGTGTGGCCTTTCTTGGTCACCGGACCGACGTCTTGTCCGTATACCGCGACATCGATGTCTTCGTCCTTCCCTCTCTCGCTGAGGGCACGTCAATGAGCATCCTCGAAGCGATGGCATGCGGTGTCGCCGTCGTCGCGACCGCGGTCGGCGGCACGCCCGACCTTCTGGCCGATGGCGCTGCCGGGATGCTTGTTCGCCCCGGCGACGCTGATGGCCTGGCCGGTGCACTGGACCGCGTCGTCGGTGACGCCGAGGTCCGAGCCCGTTTCGCCCAGGCCGCGCGCTCCCGGGCCATGGCCCGGTACAGCCATGCCGACATGCTCGATGCGTACGAACGGCTCTACGGAGCGCCCACCATC
>CAWAYJ010000015.1:0-154553 GCA_963786235.1 uncultured Gemmatimonadales bacterium | reverse complement strand
CCACTTCCCCCGGAATCCATGTCTCCGACCCGACGCGAAGCGCTCGCTCGACTCGCGGCTCTCGCCGCCCTGCCACTCAGCCGCCGCGACCTCCGGATCGCCGATGATCCGCTCGACGGCAGCATCGCGGCGTTTCAGGCAGGGCGACGTCGCGGCGACTGGACCTCGGTCGAGGTGACGATCCGCGCGTTGGAGCGCTGCCGTACGGACGGGGCGGCCTGGCACGCGATCGATGCGCTCGCCGCGGAATCCGCGGCCGCGGAGGCGCGGGCATCCGATGCCCGCCTCCAAGCCGGCAGCCTGCGAGGCCCGCTCGATGGCGTGCCCGTGTTCCCGAAGGCGATCTACGACGTGATTGGGCTGCCGACGACCGGATCCAACGCGGAATGGGCGCGGCTGTATCCCGAGGCAGTGCGTCGTGACTCGATCGAGGTCACCCGGCTTCGCGCCGCCGGCGCTGTCATTCTCGGCAAGACTGCAGCGGACGATTTCGCGTACCACGGCACGGGCGCGAGCAGTCACACGGGCCAGGTCCAGAATCCGTACGATCCGACGCGCACGCGGATCCCGGGCGGCTCGAGCGCCGGCTCCGCGGTCGCCGTCGCGGGGGGCATGGCGTTCGCCGCGCTCGGTACCGACGATGGCGGCTCCAATCGCATTCCCGCCCAGTTCAGCGGCGTCGTCGGCATGAAGCCGAGCTTCGGGCTGGTGCCGCGCACCGGAGTGATCCCGACCTGGCCATACCTCGACACGCACGGACCGCTCGCTCGCGCGGTGGCTGACGCGGCGTTGCTCCTCGCCGTCGTGGCCGGCGCGGATGCCTCGGATCCGCTCGCGTTGACCGGCGCGGCGTTCGCAGTGCCCCGGTTCCGCGACGATGCGCTCGCCGGCGTACGGCTCGGATTGGTCGACGCGCACGTACCGCGGGCGGACATGACGCCCGAGGCGATCACGATCTGGGAACGCGCGGTCGGCGACCTGCGCGCCGCGGGTGCAACCGTCGAGCCGTTCACGCCCCCTGTGACGCGACTCGACTATCGCGAGGCGTTCGAGGCCGCGGCCCGTGAGCGCGGAGACGTGAAGCCCGATCCGGATTCGCCGGCGCCCACCGCGAATGCGCTGTTCCTCTACTTCGCCGGCCGCACCGCCGATCCGCGCGCCGCCATCCGCCCGGGTTACGCCGCCTACCGGACGTTCTACGACGTGCTGCCCGAGATGTACGAGGAATGCGAACCGCTGTTCGAGCGGCCGATGGCGGACGATCCGGCCGGACGCTCTTTCGCCCGCTCGCGAGCATCGGTGGTTGCGGCGCTTGCCACTGCCATGCGCGGGGCCGGCGTCGCGGCGATGGTGTATCCGACCATGCCGTACAACGCGCCGCGCATCGGTGGGAAGTGGCCGGACGTGCGCACGCCGCTCGGCTTCGGCAACTGGCTGGGGCTGCCCGAGGTGTCCGTACCCGCCGGCCGGGGCGCGGACGGAATGCCGGCCCTCAACCTGTCCGTCGTCGGTCTGCCGGGGGCGGATGCCCAGGTTCTCGCATTTGCGCACGCGTATGAACGGCAGTCGCGGCGCTTCGTGCGGCCGCCTCCTGCCTGAGTTCGGGCGCTCAGCGGTCCGTCGGCGGGACGGGCGCGATTTCGTTCGAGTCGATGGCGCGTCCGGCGATCGCGTCGAGTCGCCGGTCCTGGTTCGCGCGGATTCCGCGCAGGTTGCGCCGTGCCCGGCGGTAGGCCGCGTGCACGAACACGCGCGCGCAGTCCAGCTCGGACGCGATCTTGTCGAGGTCGCCGCCCGCCCGCTCGATGTCGGACGTGATCCGTGAGAGCGTGGCGGTCGCGAGGTAGATCTCCATGGCGGCGTTGGCGAGCCGTTCCTGCACGTATTGCCGTTCGATGATCTTCTTGCCGTGCTTGCGGAGTGCGCGCTCGGTGGCGCGGGCCAGCGCGTATACCTGTGAAGCGATGAGCTCCGCCTCCTCCTTCAGCGCCTCGTGCACGCGCTCGAAGTCCGGCCGGTCGAAGCTGCTCTTCGCGCGGCCGGCGAGGTAGCTGCTGATCGCGCCGAAGGAATGGATCGGGTCCTGCAGCGCCTTGCCCAGCGCTCGCAGGTGCTCGCCCGGCTGCTGCAGTCCCATGAGCGCGATGAGCGCGCGCAGGATTTCGTTGGTGCCCTCGAAGATCATCATGATCCGCGAGTCGCGCACCGCCTGCTCGTACGGGTACTCCTTCGAGTAGCCGATGCCGCCCGCGATCTGGAGGGCGTCGTTGGCCGCGCGGTAGCCCAGCTCGGACGCGAAGATCTTGCAGGTCGCGGTCTCCAGCGAGAAATCCATGCCGCCCCGGTCCATCATCCCGGCCGTCATCATCCAGGCGGCGTCCGCCGCGTAGCAGTCGGCCGCGATGTTGGCGATCTTCTTCCGGATCATCTCGAAGTTGGCGATGGGCTGGCCGAACTGCTCGCGCTGCTTCGCGTGCGCGGTTGCCGTCTTCATGATGTGACGCGCGCCGAGCGAGGATGCGGCGCCGAGGCCGAGCCGCCCGGAGTTCAGCACCTCGAGCGCGATCTTGAAGCCGTGTCCGACCTCGCCCAGCCGGTTCTCAACGGGGACTCGCACGTTCTCGAACGAGATCGTGCGCGTGTCCGACGCCTTGATCCCCATCTTCTCTTCCAGCTTGCCGAGGCTCACGCCCGGGCTCGCGGCTTCGACAATGAACGCGGTCACTCGCTGCTTCTTCTTGCCATCGATCTCGACCGGCGCCTGCGCGAACACCGTGAACAGGCCGGCGTAGCCGGCGTTCGAGATCCAGATCTTCTCGCCGTTCAGCACGTAGTGCGTGCCGTCCTCGCTCGGCACCGCTTTCGTGCGCATGGCCTGCGCGTCCGAGCCGGAACCGGCCTCGGTCAGGCAGAACGCGGCGACCAGCTCGCCGGTGGCGCAGCGCGGCAGCCATTTCCGCTTCTGCTCTTCGGTGCCGAACAGCACGATGCCCTTGCAGCCGATCGACTGGTGCGCGCCGAAGTAGACGGCCAGCGCCGGATCGGTCGCGCCGATCTCGGCGAACACGCGGCTCAGGACCACGGCGGACGCGCCGAAGCCGCCGAATTCCTCGGGGATGGCGACGCCCATGAGCCCGAGCTCGTGGAAGCCCGCGCGCATCTCCTCGGGGAACCGGCCGTCGTGGTCGTGCCGGCGGGTGTCGATGTGGTCCTCGGCGAACGCGCGGAACGCGTCGAGGACCATGCCCAGGCTCTCCCGTTCCTCGGCGGCCAGCTCGGGGAACGGGAAGACCAGATCTTCGCGGATCTCGCCCTGGAACAGGCCCTTGATGAAGGAAGGGTTCTCGTCCGGCGCGGCGAGGTGGGGTCGGCCCGTGGGGGCACTGCTCGTTGTTGGCTGCATGCTCAACGCTAGGGACGGCCGGAGGTCCGCCGCAAGGGAGTTCGCGGCTGACCCGCGTCGTCCGTCTCGAGCAGCCAGCCTCGCCTGTTGCAGCCGTGCTGGCCGCCGCCGCCCCGATGGGCTAAGAATGCCGCGATATCAGCCGGCTTTGCCGCCCGCGCCGCCCGCCGCTGCACCGACGGCTGCGAACGCCGCGATATCAGGCGGGCATTGCCGCCCGCGCCGCCCGCCGCTGCACCGACGGCTGCGAACGCCGCGATATCAGGCGGGCATTGCCGCCCGCGAGCCCTGCCGCCGCATCGATGGCTGCCAACGCTGTCATCGCCCGGACGTCGGTGTCGGACTTGCCGCCGATGCCGGGATCCCGCCGGATTTCCCGTCCAGCTTCTCGATCTTGGACCGGATGTTCGCGGGGTCCGCGCCTTTCGCGAGCGCCTGCTCGTAGTTGGAGCGCGCCTTCACGCGGTCATCGCGCGCGGCGTAGATGTCGCCGAGGAAGCCGAACGCCCGCCAGCTGTCGGGATAGAGGTGCGCGCGCATCTCGCCGAACTCGATGGCCCTGGCGGTGTCGCTGTTCAGCACGACATGCGCGAACAGCCGGAGCATCCCCTCCGACGGCCGGAACGTCGCGCCGAGGCGGGCGGACACGTCGCGGAAGTGCTCCGTCAGGAGGGTGGGCCGTGCGATCACCTGTTGGAGCGGCACCTTGTAGCCATTGAAGATGAAGCGGAGCGCATCGTACTCGGCGATCATGGGGACGGAGCCGTGGTCGTCGTGGTCGTAGTACTTGTAGCCGTAGCGGATCCCGCTACGGTCGTACGCCTTCATGATCTCGTTGAACTTCATGATCGACTCGAAGTGCAGGTTCCGGGTCGTGTCATCCGGACTCAGCGTGTTGGCCTGCGCCACGTACAGCGCCTTCCCATTGAGATGCGCGGACTCGAAGTAGTCCTTCGCCTTCTTCAGCAGGACGCGGTCGTCCCACCACAGGCTCGGATCGATCGTGACGTAGGCGTTGAACACGTTCGGCATCTCGTAGAGCGCGTTCAGCGTGGTGATCCCGCCGAGCGAGTGGCCGACGAAGACGCGGTACGGCATCGTCCGGTACTGCGAGTCGATGCGCGGGATCAGCTCCGACGTGAGGAACGTGAAGAAGTTGCCCATCCCTCCGCTCGTCCGGAGCGACGGATCCGGCTTTCCGTCGAATCCCGTCTCGACGTGCGTGGGCGTCAGGTCGCGCGTCCGGTCCGTGTTCGGGATCGCGACGACGATCATCTCGGGCACGACGAACGTGCCGTTCACGCCGGTGCCGAGGATCTGGATCAACCCGCTGACCGACTGGAAGTGCGCGTCGCCGTCGAGCAGATAGAGGACGGGATAGCCGTGCGGCGTCACTGTCGTGTCCGCGTAGGATGGCGGCGTGTACACGAGGTAGGGTCGGGTCTCGTCGAGCGTGGCGGAGTGGAGGGAGTCGACGCGTCCGATCGTGGTGATGCGCTCGAAGCGCCCCTGCGCGAGGCCGGGCCGCGGAAGCAGCAGGACGAATGCGGCCAGGAACAGAAGCGTGCAGTGTCGCATGAGGGATCCCGGTTCGGGAAGAGGATACTGTGAGGAGGCGCTGCTGGAACGCGCGCGTGCTCGAGGGCCGTCGCGACCGTTCGCCAACGGTAATCCAACCCCTGTTTCCCCGTCAATCCGGGCGTCGCGCCCGGCGGGACGTTACGTTCCCCGAATTCTGGATCGGCGATGTCGCCCGAACGGTATCGCACGACGACTCTGTCCGAGGCCACCGACCGTCGATGATCTGCCCGATCGAAACCGCAAGAGATCGACCCTCATGAAGCCGACCGGGCTCGCCCGTTCGCTTGCCGTGGCCGCCGCGGGCTGTGCGGGCGCCGCCATCATCTACTGGCCGATTCCGTACGCCGAGATCTCGCTGCTCGAGCGCACGTTCATCCTGCGCTGGCTTATGGCCGCCGTGATCGCCGGGTTCGCTGGCCGCTGGTTCGCGCGGTACCCGGTCCCACGCACGGCGCTGCTGGTGTCGGCCGGGTTCGCCGTCGCGGTCATCGGCCGCGTCATTGTCGACACGATGGCGGATCCGACGGACCACAATCTCTGGCCGTTCGAAGTCGTGATCGCGCTCGTCGTCGGCGCCGTCGGCGCGCTCGCCGGCGCACTCCTCGCTCCAAGCGGCCGCGGGTCTTCGGCGGAATGACCAGGATACCGACGCGCCTCGCCGCTGCGCTGGCCGACCGGTATCGCATCGAGCGCGAACTCGGCGCCGGCGGGATGGCGGCGGTGTACCTGGCGAAGGACTTGAAGCACAACCGCGACGTCGCGGTGAAAGTCCTGCGTCCCGAGCTGGCGGCGTCGCTCGGCGCGGAGCGGTTCCTGCTCGAGATCGAGACCACGGCCGGGCTCCGCCACCCGCACATCCTGCCGCTCTTCGATTCGGGCGAGTCGGATGGCTTCCTCTGGTACGTGATGCCGTTGGTGGAAGGCGAGTCGCTGCGCGACCGGCTGACGCGGGAAACGCAGCTGCCCGTCGAAGAGGCGGTCCGCTTCGCGTGCGAGATCGGTGAGGCGCTGGCCGTCGCCCACGAGCGCGGCGTGGTGCACCGCGACATCAAGCCGGAGAACATCCTGCTCGAGCGGGGCCACGCGGTGGTCGCCGACTTCGGGATCGCGCGCGCGGTCGAGAGCGCGGGCGGACAGAAGCTGACCCGGACCGGGCTCGCGCCAGGGACGCCGCTCTACATGAGTCCCGAGCAGGCGTCGGCGGAAGCGGTGGATGCGCGGAGCGACGTCTACAGCCTCGGATGCGTGACGTACGAGATGCTCGCGGGCAACCCGCCGTTCAGCGGGCCGACCGCGATGGTGGTCCTGGCGCGGCACGCGCTCGATCCGGTGCCACCGCTCCGGACGGCGCGGCCGGGCGTGCCGGCGCACGTCGCCGCGGCGGTCGAGAAGTCGCTCGAGAAAGTGCCGGCCGACCGGTTCGCGACGGCCGCGGAGTTGGTACGGGCGCTGGGCGACGCCGCGCACGGGCCGGCCACCGACCGGACGCGGACCGCCGGCGAGCCGGCCGGGACAACGGATCCGCCCGGCAACCTGCCGGAGTCAGTGGACTCGTTCGTCGCGCGCGAGGACGAGCTGGCCGAGGTGACGGCGAAACTCGCGGACGTGCGGCTCGTGACGCTGACCGGCGTCGGCGGAACGGGCAAGACCCGGCTGGCAACGGAGGCCGCGTCCCGGATGGCGGCCCGCTTCGCGGACGGCGCATGGCTGGTCGAGCTGGCGCCCGTGACCCGGGCGGACGCCGTGCCGTACGTCGTCGCCGACCTGATCGGCGCGGTCCAGCAGCCGGGCCGCACCATGGCGGAGTCAGTGGTCGATTCGCTGCGGCACCGCTCGGTGCTGCTCGTGTTCGACAACTGCGAGCACCTCCTCGACGCCGTCGCCGAGCTGGCGGCCGGGGTGACCGCGCATTGCCCTGCCGTCCGGATCCTCGCCACCAGCCGCGAGAGCATCGCGATCCGCGGTGAGCGCGTGATCCGGCTCCAGTCGCTGAGCGACGAGGCAGGTGCTGAACTGTTCCGCGACCGCGCGCTCGCCGCGGGCGCACGGGGCGAGATGGACATGACGACGCTGGCCCGGTTGAGCAGCCGGCTCGACGGCATGCCGCTGGCCATCGAGCTGGCGGCGGCCCGGTGCACGAGCATGAGCCCCGAGGAGATGGAGAGCCGGCTCGATGACCGGTTCCGCCTGCTGCGCGGCAGCCGGCGCGGCCGGGCGGAGCGGCAGCAGACCCTGCACAACACGGTGGCCTGGTCGTACGACCTGCTCGAGAAGTCCGAGCAGCGGATCTTCGATCGGTTGAGCGTCTTCGCGGGCGGCTTCATGCTGGACGCGGCGCAGGCGGTCGCCGGCGACGATGACATCGACGCGCTCGAGGTCGAGGACGCGGTCGCCGCGCTGGTCGCCCGCTCCATGGTGCTCGCGACGGACACCGGGGACGGGACCCGCTACCGGCTGCTCGAGACGCTGCGCCAGTTCGCCGAGGACCATCTCGTACGGTCCGGCGAAGCCGCGCGCGTTCAGGGACGCCACTCGCGCCATTTCACCGACTTCATGGCCGAGGCCTGGACGGGGCTCTGGGGCTCCGACGACCCGACCTGGATCCGGGCCGTGGCCCGCGAGTTCGAGAACCTGCGCGTCGCGGTTCATTCCGCCATCGATCGTCAGGACGGCGAGGCGCTGGCCGGCCTCATCCGGCCGCACTTCTGGTGGGCGTGGCACTCGCTGCGCTACGAGGTGGCCGACTGGGCCGAAGCGTCGCTCGGTGTCAGTCCCGAGCCCGCGTTCGTCCGCGCCGTCGCCATCCATCTGCGGGCGCACGGCGGTCGCCTCGAAGACGCGCAACGCCTCCTCGCGGAAGCAGGCGAGCCCGACGATGCCGGCGACCCCGATGCCGTCTGCATGGCGACGATGAGCCACTGGACCGTCGCTGCGATCGCCGGGAGCCCGGATGTCACGACGTGGATCCGCCGCACCGTGGACGCGGCCGGGCGCACCGGCAACATCGCCCGCGCGGCCACGATCCGGAGCATCGAAGTGCCGTTCCGCGTGATGGCCGGCGAGATGGACGAGGCGCGGCGAATCGCCGCGGAAACGCACGAGGCGGCCGAGCAGGTCGGCAACCAGGCCGCGCTGTGCTGGACGAGCTTCTTCATGGGGCGCGCCCGTTCCGACACCGACCCGGACGGTGCGCTTCGTTACTTCGATCGCGCCGTGGAGATCGCCGAGCGGCACGGGATCCCGCTGGTCGGCGGGATCGCCGCGACCGAGGCCGCGGTCGTGATCGCCCGCACCGGGGAGCCCGGCCGGGGGCGCGCACGGCTGGCCCGCGCCATTCGCGCGTTCATCAACTCCGGCGACCGCCTTCAGCTCTGGACCTCGGCGCACCATCTCGCCTATTTCCTCGTCCGGGTAGGGCGCTCGGAGGAGGCGCGTGGGATCTGGGCGGAGCTGGCCGGACGTCCGGGATTCGCGGCGCAACACCATTGGGACGAGCTGAGGGACCTGATCGGCGAGCCCCACCCGCCGGTTCTCTCCGACGACGAGTTCATCGAACGGATCCGGGACGCGCTGGACGCGCTCGACGTCGCCGGCTGACCGTCGACAGGGACAAGCATCACAGGGGCAGCGCTTTCCTGGGGGAGAGGCAAGCGATGCCCCCGACAACCAGCCCGAAGGAGCCTGCTCCGGTCCCGGGTGTGGCGGTGGCAGGCAAGGGTGTGTTTTCGGCGGCGGCGCGAGAGACGTGGCAGAAGAACTACCGGCTGCAGCCCGTTGGCTGGCCGAGCTTCTGATGCTGGAACGTGGTGACGCCGTACCGGTTCAGGAACAAGCGAGCGTTCTGGGCTTACGGCGGCCTGGGGATCGTGATGCGCCGTTCCCCTACCGTTTCCTGGCACTCCAGAGCAGGCTGTCGAGTTCCTCCCGCGGATACCAGCGACCGTTGACCATCACCCCATCGGGACGCCGTAGCACCGTGAGGTCGCCGAGCGGATCGCCGTCGACCAGGATCAGGTCGGCCGGCGCGCCAACCACCAGGCGGCCGCGGAGTGAGTCACCAAGAAATGCTCCCACGTTGCGCGTGGCACTCGCCAGCGCCTGCCACGGCGTGAAGCCGCCGTCGCGTACCAGGGTCTCCATCTCGTCATGCACCGCGAATCCCGCGACCATCAGCGGGTTGCCCGAATCGGTGCCGAGCAGGAAGCGCGCCCCGGACTCCCGCAGCACCGGCAACAGGCCGGTCATGAAGCGGTAGAACGAGGAGGGCCCGGTCCGGGTCCGGGATCCCTTGAGCGAACTCCACCACCCGAATGTCGCCGAGTCGACGTAGGCCATTTCGGGCGCCTCGAGACGTGTCGTGTACTCGGTGGTCTGTGAGGCATTGAGCGCCCGAAGCGAGGCCAGGGTGGGGGTGACCCAGGCTCGGCGTTCCGCGAACAGTTCCCGTGCCCGGGGATAGGCGGTCGAGTCGCCGCGGTGGCCCGCCAGCGAGAAGGCGATCTTGTCGATGTGCTGCAGGTACTGACCCACCTCGAGCGCGTGCTCGAGCCCGACATTGGCGGGAATGTGGCCGTCGAGCGGGAGCCCCAGGGTTCGACCGGCTTCCACCAGCGCGTCATACGATGCTCGCGACAGCCCGTCGTAGATCTTCAGGTAGTCGTAGCCGGCGTTCTTGGCGTCGTGCGCAGCCTTGTACGCCTCCTCGGGCGTGGTGACCAGCACGTGACGCCAGCGCTGGGGCACCCCGGCCAGCAGCGGCGAGGCCACCAGCATCCGAGGCCCGGCGACCAGACCACGGGCGAGACTGTCACGCAAGGCGAGGTGCGCCGGACTTCCGTTCATCTCGCGGACGAAGGTGACGCCGTTCGCCAGGAAGAGCGGCATCTCACTGGCGTCCGTGTGCACGTGCATGTCGGTCAGCCCGGGCATCAGCACCCGGCCGGCCGTCTGCACAGTGCATGCACCCGCTGGCACGGTGGCGGGATCGATCGCCGCGATGGTGCCGTCCCGAACCAGGACTGTGGCGTCGCGCACCAGGTCGGGCGAGTCCATGGTGAGGAGGCTGGCGCCGACAAAGGCGACCGGCGCGCCGGTGGGACACCGCGGGCTCGACGCGCGAGGCGACGTCATCGGGCCGGCCGCCATGCCGAGCAGGACCACAAGCAGGATTCGCAGCATGGCAGGTCAGCTCCGGGTAGGGGACGTCGGCTGGGTTGCATTGAGGAGCGTCCGGGCGTGGCGGGTGGCGGCGCGGCGCAGCGTGGTGTACAGCGCCGCCGTCCGCCGGCGAGCCACCGTGCCTGGCCAGTCAGGAGGCAGCAACTCGGTGGTGAGCTCCGGGTCGTCCCACGCCACGCCGAGGTAGTCGAAGACGATGCCGAAGCGGAGAAGGAACGCGTCGCGGTCGGACACGCCCGCGGCGACGATCGGCTCCAGGGTATCGAGCCGGGTCAGGACCCGCTGGTAGCGCCGCGCGAGCTGTGGCAGCTGCCATCGTGCCATGATCGCTGGCCGCGCCTCGTCGTTGACCAGCGGTCCGCGGAAGATCATGACCCGTTCCCGGGCGGCGGGACTCAGTGCCTCCACGAGGCGACCGCCGATGTCGCGGGGATGGATGAAGACATTGTCGCCGAGATGGGCACAACCGTGCACTGCCAGGAGGGCGACCACGCGCTCCCTCGTGGTCTCCTGCGCCGGCGCCCGCAGATCAAGACGCACCAGGGTCCACTGTCCATCCCAGTCGGTCCGTGCCGGGGTGAAGATCTTTTCGGTGCCCGCCTCGATCTCGGCCTCGGCGTATCCCGATGCCCGGTAGAGCTTGGCCCGACCGATCTTGCGGCTGCTCAGCTCCCCGCGCTGCTCCATGCGGTAGAGCGTCTGGCGAATCACGGCCGTGTCCCGGCCGGCATTGGTCAGCGCCCGGATGAACCACATCCCCGGCAGCTCCCCGTCGCGCCCGGCGCCGAAAGCGCTGAACGAGGAGTAGACGAAATAGCTGAGCGGGACGCCAGCAATAGTTGACTTCAGATAGCTAGAAATACTCATTACTGTCAACAATAGACCGACGGCGGCTGGGGCGCAAGGACGATCACGTTCCCGATCGAACCGTCCACACGTCCACTACGTCCTCGTCCATGTCGTTCCGCCTCAGGAGCGCGATGCGGTCCCTGCCGACCGCGAGCAGTTCCGTGCTTCCCGGGAGATAGCCGGACCAGAGAGCGGGCACCCGCAACTCTCCTTCCGGCGTCCCGTCGGGTCCAAACACGACCCAGCGCCGCGTCGGGGCGCCGGGGACACCCGCCTCACCGATCCACAACCGCCCCTCGACGTCGATGGCCAGACCGTCGAAGCCGGGCAGGGTTTCCCTGACCGGGGCCCGCTCCCAGGCGCGGCGGACATCATCGATGTCCATGGGCAACCGCCGCAGCACGTACTGTCTCCAGCCACTCCGTTCCTCAGCGGTCACCGCCCTGCGGGTCCGCGGGGCTACCAGTCGAAGAGCCGGTTTCAAGTCGGCATCGAAGACGGTGACATCCAGCGAGTCGGTCGAACCGATCGCGATACGCTCCCCGTTGGAGGCGTGAAACACCGTTCTGCCGTAGCCGATCGGAACGACGAACGTACCCTGGCCGGACAACTCGAAGAACGCCCGCTCGAGTCCTGACCAGGTGGCCACGGTGTCGACACCCGCGTGAGCGAAGACCAGCAGCGGCACGGTGTCCCGTCGCTCGCCGCCCGGCTGGAAGTACAGTTGCAGGACGAGCGTCGCCGCGATACGACCATTGTCGAACACGGCCAGAGGTTGCATGGAAACCGCGGGGTTCTCCTGGTTGAGATTCACGGTCTCCAGGAAGCCTCCATCCGCGCCGAACCGCGAGAGCCTGTAATCCCAGGCGAAGAAGCCTCCGCCAGGCGCCGGGATCAGTGCGCTCAACCCACTGAATTCTCCGGGACCCTGACCCCTGCCGCCCAGACGGCGGACGGCCCCACCGCCGGGATCGACGAGGATCAGCTCCTCGGAACCCGCGTTCGCGATGACCAGTGTGCCGTCCGCGGTGAAAAGCGCAGCGCGCACGCGGAACAGCTCCAGTCCCGCCTCGCCAATGTCCTCCGTCGAGTAGAGGAGCGCAGCAGGCAGTTCACGGAAGGCGAGTTCGTTGAGCGGCGGCACTCTGACGATCCGGACTTCGCTTGTATCGGACGCGGCCACCGAGGACGGTGGTGGCGCCGGCGCATCGACACACCCGGTCAACGAGGCTGCGACGAGATTCAGGACCATGACGGGAACGCCCACGATTTGCACTTCATGGTCCCTCCACCTTCCCACCGCCCGTATGTATCAGGATGACATCCCGCGGTCGGCGCCGGTGCATTCGTGGTCCAATGCCGCTCGTGCCAACATTGCCAGCCGGATCGCGACAAGCTTCTGACCCGATCTCTCGACGGTGTTGGATGGACCTGGTCAGGCACCGGTTGCATTGCGGCGGCCGCGGGCCGTTGCATGGGCGTCGGGGCGCGAAACACTTGATTCGTCGGACGGGTCACCGCCGGGGCCGGTTCTCACATCGGCGCGGCGGTATCCAGCGCGAACCCGCGATCTCAGGAGATGTCTCGCCCGCTTTCCGGTGGGGTTCCGCGCCGTTGCTTCTCGATGAACTCGCCCGTTCCTGTCGGCAGGAGCAGGCCGTCAGAGATCGCCGCGATCTCCTCCGCCTCCGTCCACGCCCGCTCCAAGCGCCAGAGCTCACCCTCGAGCGCCCTCCGCTCTTCCTCTTCGTGAAGCGCCATTTCCAGGGCGAGTCTTACGGGCACCGGCATCTTGTCGACGTATCCCGGGATTCCCTTCCGTCCTTGAAAGCGATCGCCCGCGACGACATCCGCAAGGAAACGGTCCGGGTGCCCGTGGCGCTCGATCTCCTGCACCGCGGACTGCACGGCGTCCTTCTTTCCACCCTTCCGATTCATCTTCGGGATGATCTGGCTGGCGAACCGCTCCGCCTCCGCACCCTCGAACCACTGTTGCTTGCTGCCCTTCAGGATCGAGAGCCGGAACCCCTCTTCCGAAGGGCGCAGGCGAGTGTGCCGCAAGTCGTCCCTCTTGAGCTTGATGATCCGGCCGTCGTTCGTGCGGAGCCGCGCCTGTGTGCGCACACTGTCCACGACATCCCAGGATTGCCAGACCCAGTACCAGCCAAGCCCCGAGCCGCCGATGACCAGGGGTCCCGCGAAACTGAGTCCCGCGAGCAGTGCCAGCCCTCCCGCACCGTACGCGATGGCCCGCTTCCGCCGCCGGCCGAACTGATCGCCGTAGCGCCAGGCCGCGAACTCGGGCCTCATGGGTTGGCCGATCCGTACGAGTTCGAGTCCTTCGGCGTGCTTCGCGAGGCCGATGTTCTCCGTCGACACTCGAAGCCGGGTCTCCCGGAACAGCCGCTCGCACATCTCCACGGCCTCCCACCGCTCCTCGAGAGGGGAGAGATTCCAGCGCTCACACTTCCGGCACACCACCCAGAGGCGGCCCCGGGCGGCGTCGAACGCCAGGCGACGGCCGACCGGGAACGGCTCGATCACCGTGTTGGCGCCTAGTGGGCGATTGCAGAAGATGCACGTACTGAACACAGGCCTGCCTTCCCAGGAGTGAGCCGATCCTCCATGCTGCCGGAATGCCGCCCCGTGGCCATTGGGCACTCGCTCCGGCGGTTCGAGGTTCTGCTGCCTTACCCCATCGAATCCTGCGGGATTCGCCGGGGCGCGAGGGACGGGAAATCCGACCACCGTTTCGGCTGTGAATCCACGACACGCCGACCCGCAACTGACCCACGCACTCGGGAGGGAGGTCCGGTTCGCGGCCCGCCTACCGGCTGGCCCGGGCGGCGGTGGCGAGGAGTGAGTCGAGTGCCGGGCGGTCGAACCAGCGGCCGTTCGCGACCACTCCGCGGATGCGCCGCGTGTTCCGGATGTCCTCGAGAGGATTCGCATCGAGCAGGACGAGGTCGGCCAGCTTGCCGCTCTCGATGGTGCCGAGCGAGTCGGTCGCCTCGAGGAAGCGGGCTGGCTCGAGCGTGGCCGCGCGCAACGCTTGCAGCGGGCTCAGCCCGGCGAGCACGAGGAGCGCGAGCTCGTCGTGAAGGCTGTAGCCCGGCACGAGGAACGAGTTGCCGACGTCGGTTCCCGCGAGCATGGGCACGCCCGCGTCGCGCAGCGCACGCACCAGCGCGAATCCCGCATTCACCACCCTCGCGTTGGTCAGGCGCACCCACTCGGGCGTAGTGGCCGATTCTTCCTTCCACCGGCTCCGCTCGGCGGCCGGCACGACGCGCATCGCTACCGAGTCGGCGAGTGCGCTGTCCGGGCTTGCCGCCGCGTGGTAGATGGCGAGCGTCGGCACGAACCACGTGCCGTTGCGCTGGAGCGCCGCGATCGTGGAGCCGCAGCGCTTCACGTCCCAGTCGCGGAAAAGCGCTTCCTGCACGCGCAGGTAGCCTACAAAGCTGGTGACCGCACCGGACAGGAGCACCGCGCGGAGCGAATCGCCGTGGGCGGAGCAGGCGAACTGCATCGTCTCGGCATGCTCGATGCTCCGTTGCCCGGCCGCTGCAGCCTCGTCCACGCGGACCGCGTTCGGAACGTGGCCGACGAACGGGATGCCGATCCGCTTCGACTCGTCGGCGATGGCATGGTACACTTCGCGCGGCAGGCGGTCGTATACCTTCATGAAGTCGGCGCCCGCGGCGGCCAGCGAATCGACGGCCCGACGCGCGGCGTCGGGCGTCCCGAGCGCGACCGAGCCGTCATGAATCGGCAGCGGACCGTCCAGCACGCCTCCGTTCGCGAGGAATCGCGGACCGATGAGCGACCCGTTGGCGAGCTTCCGTTTGATCGCGTTCACCAGCTCGAGCGCCGTATCGACGGACGTGTGCATGTTGCGCACGCCGGTCACGCCGAGCGCGATGTACACGGGCAGGACCCGGTCGGCCGCGACGGCCGAGTGGACGTGCATGTCCCAGAGTCCGGGAACGAGGAACCGCCCGGTCGCATCGATTCGCAGTGCACCCGCCGGGATCGGCACGTCGCCATCGCGGCCGACCGCGGTGATGCGCCGGTCCGCGATGACGACGGTCCGGCCGGCCTCGGCCGAGCCGTCGGTCACGTCGATTACCGTGACGCCGGTCAGGGCCACGGCAGCCTGCCGGGCGGCGCACGGCTGCCGGGCGGCGCCCAGCACGATGATGGCGGCAACGAGCGAACGATTGAGCATGAGACGCACCTCCCCGGAATCGGAGTCTCTGCGAGCCGCGCGCCGAACGCGGCGGGAACACGGGGGTACGTTGGCGCAGATGTCTCATCGTCCGCTCAACCCGGCCTCAACCCCGTCTGCCATGCCGCGACTCGTAGCGTTCGCCGGGCTCTCCCTGCGGGATGACGAGGGTCCCCTCGGCGGACGTGTGGCCGGGAGCCGGAACCTCGCCCTGCTCGTCCTGCTGGCCCGGGCCGGGGAATCCGGCATGACGCGGGACCGCCTGGCCGCGTTCCTCTGGCCGGAGAGCGACGCGGAGCGGGCCCGGCATTCGCTCGACCAGGCCCTCTACACGGTGCGCCGCGCGCTCGGCGTCGGCGTCGTCGTCGCGAACGGCGCGACCCTTTCGCTCGACCGCCGAAGGCTGGCAAGCGACGTCGCGGAATTCGAGGACGCGATCGCCGGTGGGGCGCCGGGCGAGGCCATTGCACTCTATCACGGGCCCTTCCTGGATGGCTTTCACGTCCGCGGCAGCGCGAGCTTCGAGCGTTGGGTCGATGGCGAGCGCGCGACGCTGCATCGTCGGTACACGGCCACGCTCGAGTCACTCGCGACGGAAGCCGCGAACGCGGGCGACCACTCGAAGGAGGTCGAGTTCCGCCGCCTTCACGCCGAGGCCGAGCCGCTCAGCTCACGCGTTGTGCTGGACCTCATGCGGGCGCTGGCGGCAGCGGGCGACCGGGCCGGCGCGCTCCGGGCCTCGGCCGAGCACGAGCGTCTGGTCCGCGAGGAGCTCGAGGCAGTGCCGGATCCGGCCATCCTCGAGCTCGCCGATTCGCTCAGGAGCGAGCCGGACCGGCGCAGACCGGCCCGCACACCGGCGCCACGCGCGGCGCCCGCGGGCGCCGACGTCACCGTGCCGGAATCCGGGAGGACCGGATGGAGCCGGCGACGCGGTGTCGCGCTTCTCGCGATCGCGGCGATCGGACTCGCGGCCGCATTCGGCCTCGCCAGCGTCGATCGGGGAACGGACGAGGCGATGCCCGCCGTGGCGGTGGTCGCCTTCGACAACGAGACCGGCGATTCCTCGGTCACGGCGCTCGGCCGCATGGCGGCGGACTGGATCGCGGATGGGCTCATGCGCACTGGCCTCGTGCGCGTGCTGAGTGACGCGGACCGGGCCGGCGTATCGAGCGTCGTGAGCGGCAGCGTGTTCCGCGCGGGTGACAGCCTCTGGTTCCGGGTGAGGATCAGCCGCCCCTCGGACGGCACCATGCTCCGCGCTCCCGGCGCCGTCGGCACATCCGTGGCGACGCCGACGCAGGCGCTCGAGCCTCTGCGTCAGCGGGTGCTCGGCGCGCTCGGCACGTTGTACGACGCGCGCCTCGCCGCGTGGCCGGGGACGGCGTTGAACCCGCCCTCGTTCGATGCGTACCGTGAATTCGCCGCCGGCATGGACGCGTTCTCGATGCCGCGCGACCTGGACGAGGCGGAAGCGCGGTTTCGTCGCGCGGCGACGCTCGATTCGACCTTCCTCCTGCCGCGGCTGTGGCTGGCGTGGGTCGCGTTGCAGGCGGACGACTACGAGCGCGCGGGGCCGATCGTCGAAGCCCTGCGCCCGGACCGTGATCGCATGTCCCCGCTCGAGAGCGCCTGGTACGACCGCATCGCGGCCGTGCTCGCGGGCGACAACGAGGCGGCCTTCACGGCAGCCGAACGGATGGTCGCCATCGCGCCGGATACGGGCTGGCGGCTCGCGCTGGCGAGCGCGGCGCTCGACACCAACCGGCCCGGGACGGCGATCGCGACGTTGCGCGAGCGGCCGTTCGACGGGTTCGGCGCGGAGCAGTGCTTCGCCTGGTTCCTGCTGACGGCCGCGTACCACCAGGCCGGCGAATACGAGCGCGAGCTGAAGGCCACCAACGATGCGATCCAGACGTGCGGACTCGCATGGGGATTCACGGGTCCGGGCGTCGGGGCGCTCGCGGCGCTGGGCCGCTTCGAGGACCTCGAGCAGCGGCTCGATGAGATGCGTGGTGTGAGTCTCGAGCAGGGCAGGCCGGGCGCGGAGACGTCGCTGCTCACGGCCGTGACGGAGCTCCGTGCGCACGGATTCCCTGCCGAGGCGACGGCGCTCATCGCATCGCGGGCGGGACCCGATGGCGACGCTCCGCCGGACGCATCGACGCCGGGCGGATGGATCCGGCTCCAGCTCCTGTACGAGGTCGGCCGATGGGCGGATGCCGCCCGGATCATCGACGTCGTCCCCGCGCCGCACCGGCCGCCCCGGCTCCGCGCGATGGCCGCCCTGATCGCCGCGCGCACGGGTGACGCCGCGACGGCCCGGACGATCGCCGGCGACCTCGCGTCGGAGACGACGGGGCTCGCTCCCGGCGAGGCCGAGTGGTGGCAGGGCCGCATTGAAGCGGCGCTCGGAAACGGGGCGCGGTCCGTCGCGCTCCTGCGCCAGGCCTTCGCGAGTGGACAGGGCGCCCCGGCCCGCTACGAGCTTCACGTTCTGCGCGATTTCGACTCCTTGCGTGACCTACCGGCCTTCCGCGATCTCGTGACGCCTCGCAACTGAGTCGTGCGCCCGGCGGGCCCCGACGCTTGCGTCGCCCGCCGTCCCCATTCTGTAGCGGACACCTGGCGCGTCTGGCGGCAGCGGTTCACGAAACAGCTCGGCGAGTTTATTGCGGAAATGGTGCTGGTAGAGCAAAGCGGGCGGTATCTCGTCGATCATCACGATCAGCCCGTGCCGGAGGCTTCCAAGCGTCGACTCGGCACCATGGACCCGGGGCCGGCATTATCGGTGGTAGTAAGTCCAATGAAGGAGCAGCCACGACGGTGATTGGTCAGGGCAAGAACGAGCCGTTGTATCGCCATTATCTGCTGGATTTCCGGGCCGGGCCTGGCGTGCGTTTTGACCGCCTGCCCCATAGAACGCCGCTATCCGTACGCCGGATCGCGTCACCCACCGAAAAGCGACCCGATTGCGCCGAGCACGAACAGGATGAGGATGGCGATGATGGCGAGCTTCACGATCCCGACAGTGACGCGGCCCAGCAGCCGAAGCACGGGTATGAGTAGTGTGCCCGCAATCGCGCCGAAGATCAATCCGCCGACCACCGGCGTCCCCACTCTGACGGCAAGGAAGGCACCTACGATAGCGCCCAGGATCGCGCGGCCGCTCGCGCCGCCTTCCTTCTGGCTGGATCCGGGTACGGCGGTCGAGCCCGCGCCACCGTTCCCGTTCCGGTCGGCAGGCGCCCGCTGAATGCGCCGCCGCTCCTTGCGGATCCGGTCGGCCTCGCGCGCCTGCTGGCTGAGCTCGCGAAGTTGCCGGCGTGATTGCTCCTCCCTCTCGCGCTGGTCGCGCTTCCACTGCCAGGCGAGAGTACCGGGCGTGTCCTTGAACCAATCGTCCTGAAAGCTCATCGCGTCGCTCTGCGATCGGGTGCCGGTGGGCCGCTCCCCGAGATGACGCTTGCACGTTGTCGTCGGCACGGGGATCGCGATTCAACATTGTGATCGCGCGACGGACGTTGCAATCGCGTGTTTCCGCTATTTGCAGGCGCCCACAGCGGTCCCGCGGATGTCGCCGCCGGCTCGCTCCGCTCGGTGCGGCGACCCGGTGTGTGGCGGGCGACATCGCTCGAATTCGGCGCGTGCCCTCGATGCCGTCGATACCGGGAAGGCCGAGGCGCGTTCACGCCATTGGGCTACAGCAAGTGCTCACGCAGGGCCTTGGCCACCGCCGCGGTCTTGGAATGCACGTGCAACTTCCCGTAGATGTTGCGCAGGTGGGTGTCCACCGTGTGCGGGCTGAGTTCGAGCAGGCGGGCGATACGCTTCTGGCTATGTCCCTCGGTGAGGCGCTCCAGGATATCGCGCTCCCTGTCCGTCAGCCCGTAGTCGCCGTGCGGGCGCAGGCGACCCGTGAACATCCCCAGGACCCGCCGTGCGATCCGTGCATTGATGGGCGCACCGCCGGCCCGCACGCTGTGGATGGCCTCGGTGATGCGGGACGGGTCGGCAGGCTTGAGCAGATACCCCGAGGCGCCGGCGCACAGTGCGTCGAAGATCTTGTCGTCGTCTTCGTGGACCGTGAGCACGATGATCTGTGCGGCCGGCGCGACGGCCCGCAGCCGTCGAGTTCCCTCGATCCCGTCGATGCCCGGGAGCCCCAGATCCATGAGCACGATGTCGGGAGCGTCGCCTTCACGCACCGCGTCCAGAGCCTCCTCCGCCGTGCGCGCAGCGCGCATGCACCGCAGCCCGGGCTCGCCGTCGAGTATGTCCCGGAGCGTCTCGCGAAGGGACTCGTTGTCCTCGACGATCCAGACGTGCGTCTCGTGCACCCCGATACTCCCATCATCCATGGAACGAAGCCCGAACATAATGGCATCCGTCGACCGACGGGCGCTCACCTCACTCGCAGGAGTACAGTCCCTGAACCGCGAAGCACGGCGCGTTGAAGCTCGCGCTGACGGAGACGATTTCCAGTCCGCCGAGTCGAACGGCGGTGAAAGTCGCCGAACCCACGATGGACTGGGCCGACGACGAGGTGACCCGCACCTCACCGACCACCGATACGTACAGGTCCGAACCGACGCCCAGCTCGCCGTATGCTGCGTCGCTCGGTGAGCCGAGGGCGTACGTTCCCGGTCCGGGCCGACCCTCCATGAAGACGACGTCGAAGCTGTTGCCCGTGGCGTCCTCCGAGATCGTGACACCGAATGTCGGCACGTCGGTGAAGGCATCGGTCCCCGAAACCGCGGGCCCGGAGAACGACAGGCTCAGGTTTCCCGAGACCTGAACGGTCCCGCTCCCGAGGGAAGGGACGAGGGACGGTCCGAGCCGTCCGCGAGGGAGCGTCGTGTGGCGTCATCGGGAGGGGACTCCTGTGAAGGTCCTCGATTGTATCCCAGCCAAAATTGGCGGGAGCCGCGACGACCGAAATCACGTATTCGCGTGACCCCGTGCCCCAAACGAGCCCATGTCCGCGGTCCGGTCATCTCCCCGTGCCATATCGTGCCGGCGGCCGGCTCCCCGGGATGCTCTGGCAGCGATCCCGCAACCGGCGGTAGCTTGGGCCGTGGCGCCGGACCCTTGCCGGCCGGCTCGCGTCGCGCCCGGCCGCACCGCGTCGCGCCCGGCCGCACCGGACCATCCCGTAGTTGTGCCTCCTCCCGCGGAGGACGTTCGAACCGGAGGAAGAATGCACGTTTCCCGCCGAACCGCCGTCAAGCTCGGCCTCGGAGCCGGCGCTCTGCCGCTCCTGCCGTCGGCATTGCTCGCCCGCGAGCCGGGATCCGTCGCGCCGCCGCCCGCCGCGGACACGATCCGGGCGCGCCCGCTGCCGCTCGATGCGGTCCGTCTCACGGGCGGTCCGCTGAAACATGCGCAGGAGCTGGACGCCGCCTACCTGCTCGAGCTGGAGCCGGACCGCATGCTCGCCTACTACCGCGAGCGCGCGGGACTGGCGCGCAAAGCGGAACCGTACGGCGGCTGGGACGGCGATGGGCGGAACCTCACCGGCCACATTGGCGGGCACTACCTCTCGGCCGTGAGCCTGATGTACGCCGCGACCGGCGACGCACGGTTCAAGGCGCGCGCCGACTACATCGTGAGCGAGCTGAAAGTCGTGCAGGACAAGCACGGCGACGGCTACCTGAGCGCGCTCGAGGGCGGCCGCGACTGTTTCGGCCGGCTGGCGAAGGGCGAGATCCGCTCGACGTCGTTCGACCTGAACGGGCAGTGGTCGCCGTGGTACACGCTGCACAAGACGTACGGCGGACTGCGCGACGCGTACCGCTTCACCGGCAACCGCACCGCGCTCGATGTCGAGACGAAGTTCGCGGCGTGGGCGGAAGGCATCCTGTCCGGTCTCGACGATGCGCAGATCCAGGCGATGCTCGGCACCGAGTTCGGCGGCATGAACCAGATCATGGCCGATCTCTACGTCGATACCGGCGACCCGCGCTGGCTCGACCTGTCGTGGAAGTTCGAGCATCGCGCGTTCATCCAGCCGCTGCAGCGGCACCAGGACGACCTGAACGGCAAGCACGGCAACACGCAGATCCCGAAGCTGGTCGGCTCGGCCGATCGCTGGGCCGCGACCGGCAACGCCGCGGACCTGATGGCCGCGAGCTTCTTCTTCGACCGCGTCGCGCAGCACCACAGCTTCGCCACCGGCGGGCACGGCACCGACGAGTACTTCGGTCCGCCCGACGTGCTGAGCGCGCGCGTGGACGGGCGCACCGCTGAAACGTGCAACGTCTACAACATGCTGAAGCTCGCACGCCTGATGTTCTCGTTCGACCCCGATCCGCACTACGCCGACTTCCACGAGCGCGCGCTGTTCAACCACATCATGGCGTCGATCGACCCGGACGACGGCCGCATGTGCTACATGGTGAACGTCGGCCGCGGCGTCACGCACGAGTACCAGGACATGATGCGCAGCTTCACCTGCTGCGTCGGTTCCGGCATGGAGAGCCACGCCCTGCACGGCGACGGGCTGTACTACGAGGACGGCGACCGGCTCTGGGTCAACCTCTACGCGCCGTCCACCGCCGAATGGCGCGACGCCGGGGTGCATCTCGCCATGGAGACGGGGTTTCCGGAGGGCGAGAGCGCGACGCTCCGCTTCACGTTCGACGCGCCGCGCGAGTTCACGCTCGCATTGCGCCGCCCGTACTGGGCCGGCGACGGCTTCGCGGTCCGCGTGAACGGCCAGCCGGTCACGTTCCCGGACCCGGAGGCCGCCGCGGTCAACGCGCAACAGACCCGGCGGTTGTATGCGACGTCGTACCCGGTCAGCGCCTTCGTCGAGCTGAAGCGTACGTGGCGCAGCGGGGATACGGTGGAAGTCGCGCTGCCCAAGTCGCTACGGCTCGAGCCGGTGCCGGACAACCCGCGCCGCGCGTCCATCCTGTGGGGCCCGCTCGTGCTCGCCGGCGATCTCGGCCCCGAACCGCAGCGCGGTCCCCGGAGCGAGGACGACGAGCCGTCGCTCCAGCCGTCGGCGCCGATCTTCGTCGCGGCGGAACAGCCGGTCGATTCGTGGCTGAAGCCGGCGGGCACCGCGCCCGGGCACTTCCGCGGCACGGGCCGCACGCCGGACGCGAAGGGCACCGCGCGCGACGTCGAGCTGATGCCGTTCTTCCGGCTGCACCGGCGCACGTACTCGACGTACTGGGACTTCTTCACGCCGGACGAATGGACCGCGAAGCAGGCGGAGTACGTCGCCGAGGCGGAGCGGCTGCGCAGGCTCGACGCTGCGACGGTCGCCTTCCTGCAGCCGGGCGAGGCCGTGTTCGAGCGCGAGTTCAACTACCAGGCCGGGGACGGTGCGGCGCCGCAGCGGATCCAGGGCCGGCCCGGCCGGCGCGCCACGGACTGGTTCTGCGTACGACGTACCGGTCGAGCCCGCGCACCCGACGACGCTGATCCTGACGTACTTCACCGGCGACCGGCGCGGCGTGCCGGCATCGTTCGACATCCTGGTCGATGGCACCCGCATCGCCGAGGAGCACGTCGAGCGGAGCGAGCCATCACGCTTCGTCGATGTCGAGCACGCCGTCCCGCCCGCGCTCGTGCAGGGCAGACAGCGCGTGACGGTCCGGTTCCAGGCGAAGCAGGGCAGCCAGGTCGCGACGATCTTCGGCCTGCGCGTGATCCGTGGCGACGCGGAGAGGTGACTGTATCATGGATCGCGGTTTCGAACCGCTCATTCCCGGAGTCCGCATGTTCCGTTTCTCCCGCAGCTCAAGCGCGGTCGTCACGGTGCTCGCCGCCGCGTTCACCGCAGCCTGCGCCCCAGGGGAGCAGGCCCCTTCGGCCGACCTCGGCGGGCTCGCGCCGCTGAAGGTGGTCGACGTGTCGTACATGGACACGACCGTCAACGCGTGCACGGATTTCTTCGAATTCGCCAACGGCGAGTGGCTGAAGTCGGATACCATCCCCGCGGCATACTCCTCGTCCGGTGTGTTCAAGGACATGGCCGATCGCAACGAGCTGGTCGTGAAATCGGTGCTCGAGGATGCGGTTTCCCGGGCCCCGTCACTCCCGGACACCAGCACGCAGCACAAGCTGGGCACCTTCTACGGCTCCTGCATGGACTCCACCGCGATCGAGGCGGCGGGGCTCGACCCGCTCCGGCCCACTCTCGCCTTCATCGACTCGATCGCCGACCGGCCGGCGCTGCTGGCGTCGATCGCGAAGCTGCAGGTGGATGGGACGAATCTGCTGTTCCGCTACTATCCCGGCGTCGACGCCCACGACGCGGCGCACTACATCGCCGACCTGGACCGCGGCGGACTCGGCCTTCCCGACCGGGACTACTACCTGGACAGGACCGCCGCCGCCGACTCCACGCGCACCGCGTACGTCGCGCACATCGCGAAGATGTTCGTGCTGGCGGGCACGGACAGCGCCGCCGCCGCCATGGATGCCGGCAGGGTGATGGCGGTCGAAACGGAGATGGCGAAGGCGCAACTCACCCGCGTGGCGCGTCGCGACCCCGAGGCGACCGACCATCCGATGACGGTCGCCGACCTGCAGAAGCTCTCTCCCGGCATCGAGTGGGCGGCGTACTTCCAGGCCATCGGCATCACCTCGCCGGTGGCGAACGTGAATGTCGACGAGCCGGCGTACATGAAGGAAGTGAGCACGCTGATCGATGCCCGCCCAATCGACGACTGGAAGGCGTACATTCGTTATCACGTGCTCTCCGACGCCGCGCCGTGGCTCAGCTCACCCTTCGTGCAGGAAGACTTCGAGTTCGGCCGCCGTTTCTCCGGCGCCAGCGAGCTGCTGCCCCGCTGGAAGCGCTGCCTCCACGTCGCCGACGGTGAGATGGGGGAGGCGCTCGGTGAGGCCTACGTCGCCAGGACGTTTCCGCCGGAAGCCAGGGCCAGGGCGAAGTCGGTGATCGACGACATCCGCGCCGCGTTCGGCGAACGGCTGCGCCGGCTCACCTGGATGTCCGACTCCACGCGCGAGCGTGCGCTCGACAAGCTGGCCAGGATGGGGGAGAAGGTCGGGTATCCCGACAAGTGGCGCGACTACTCCAGCCTCGAGGTCTCGGCCCGGCCGTTCGTGCTCAACGTGGCCGCCGCCGACCGCTTCGAGTGGAATCGCGTGGCGAACCGCCCCGGCCAGCCCGTGGACAGGACGGAATGGGACATGACCGTCCCGACCGTGAACGCCTACTACGATCCGTCGAAGAACGAGATGGTGTTCCCGGCCGGTGCTCTCGTGCCGCAGACCTTCGATGCCAACGCCGACGACGGCGCCAACTACGGCTCGCTCGGTGGGAGTTGGGCGGGCCACGAGCTCACGCACGGGTTCGACGACGAGGGACGCCACTACGACGCCGAGGGGAACCTCACCGACTGGTGGACCCCGGCCGATTCAAAGGCCTTCAACGAGCAGGCCGAGCTCGACGCCCGGCAATACGACGGCTACATTGCCGTGGACACCTTCCACGTGAACGGGCATCTCACGCTCGGCGAGAACATCGCCGACTACGGTGGCGCGCTCACCGGGTACGACGCGCTGCAGGCAGCGCTCCAGCGCGACGGGCGACCCGGACCGATCGATGGCTTCACACCCGAGCAGCGATACTTCATCTCGTTCGCGCAGAGCTTCCGCAGGCATACGCGTCCCGAATCGATGAAGCTGCGGGTCAAGGTGGATCCGCATTCGCCGGAGCGCTGGCGCGTGAACGGGCCGCTCTCCAACATGGAGGCGTTCGCCACTGCCTTCTCCTGCACGCCCGGTGACCCGATGGTGCGGCCGCCCGATTCGGTGCCGCACATCTGGTAGGAAGCGGAGCGCCCGCGCTAGCTCGACGACGCGCCGCGGCATTGGCGCCGGCGCCGATCACCCAGCCCGCCGGCGGCCGGTAACGATCCGTCCCCGGCTCCGGCCACGTATTCCCGGTTGCACGGTCGGACCGCCGCGCGTCGCGTTGGTGCCGTACCGACTTCACTTCGCCCCGCCAATGGAGGGCCGGCATGCCCATCGATCCGGATCGTTGGAATCGAATCGACGAGCTGTTCAACGCGGCGCTCACCACCGATCCCGGTGAACGCGAGGCGTGGCTTGCGAGCAGCACCACCGATCCGGAGCTGCGAAGCCAGGTGGAGGCCCTTCTTCGCGCTCACGCGGTGGACGTGCCGTTGCTCGATCGCGGGCCGGAATCGCTCGCGGTCGTTCTGGAAGATGACGAGGCCGGGCCATCGGACGAGGCCGTCGGACCCTGGCGCCGAATCCGCGAACTCGGGCGGGGCGGCATGGGCGTCGTGTACCTGGCCGAACGGGACGACCCCGATTTCCGTCAGCGCGTAGCGCTCAAGTGCCTGCGACCCGGCTTCTATTCCCGGGACCTGATCGAGCGGTTCCGGCGGGAGCGCCGGATCCTGGCGGGCCTGGCACATCCGAACATCGCACGGCTCTACGACGGCGGTCTCACGGGATCGGGCGAACCCTGGTTCGCGATGGAGTACATCGAGGGTGAGCCCATCGATCGTTACTGCGATCGGAACGGGCTGTCGGTTCCGGAGCGGATCGACCTGTTCCTCACCGTCTGCGAGGCCGTGCAGTACGCCCACCAGCGGTTCGTGGTGCATCGCGACCTGAAGCCCGGGAACGTGCTCGTGAGTGCGGACGGGCACGTAAAGCTGCTCGATTTCGGCATCGCGAAGCTGCTGGACGAGGACGCGGCGGATGACGCGGTGACCCAGCAGGGCGCGCGTCCGCTGACACCCGACTACGCGTCGCCGGAACAGGTCCGGGGTGAGCCCGCCTCCACGACGGCCGACGTGTACAGCCTCGGTATCCTGCTGTACGAGCTGCTGACGGGCCGGAAGCCGGCCTGGCAGTCGCGCATGGTCGCGAGCGGCGCGGCCGCCGACGCCGACATCGCCCGTGAATCGCCGAGTCGGAGCGTAATCCGCGCAACGGCCGAGGACGGTGACATCGCCGCCTGCCGGGGAACGACGGCGAAGCATCTCGGCCGCCAGCTCCGGGGCGACATCGACACGATCCTGCTCACGGCGCTCGAGCCGGATGCCGGCCACCGGTACCCGTCGGTGCAGGCCCTGCTCGAGGACCTGCGGCGTGCCCGCGCGGGCCGGCCCATTGCCGCCCGGCCGGCGACGCTGTCCTACCGGGTGACGAGGTTCGTGCGAAGGAACCGTCCCCTCACCGCGGCCGCGTTGCTGGTGCTCGTGCTGGCGGTCGGCTACGTCGTCACGGTGGTCGTGCAATCCCGGCACATCGCGGACGAGCGGGATCGTGCCGAGGTCGAGCGGGCGCGCGCCGTGCAGGTCGCCGACGTGCTGGCGGGCCTGTTCGCGTCGGGCGATCCGCTGGCGCGCGAACGGCCGGACACCCTGCGCGTGGCGGTCGTGCTGGACCGCGCCGCGGACCGGGTGCGCGAGCAACTTGCCGACCAGCCGCTCGTGCTCGCGCAACTGCTCACGGTACTGAGCCGCGTGCAGTTCAACCTGAGCCGCTACCCGGACGCGCTCGGCCTGGCCGAGGAGGCCGTATCGATCCGTAGCCAACAGGGCGCGGCTCGGGACGCCGACCTCGCGGAGAGCCTGACCCAGCTCGGCATCGCGCTCCAGCAGGCGAACCGTCCAGCGGATGCGGAAACGGCGTACCGGGAGGCGCTCGCGATCCGCGACTCGCTCGGCGCGCCCGCAGGCCAGCGGGCCAAGCTGCTCGTCAATGTCGCCGGCAGCCTGCAGGACCAGCTGCGGTTCGACAGTGCGGCCGCGCTGTACGATCGGGCCGTCGAGTTGACGCGGTTGGAGACGACGGTAGACACGGCGGCGCTGGCGGATCTGCTCAATCAGCAGGCCCGGCTCGCCATGCGGATGGGAAACGACGTACGGGCCACGGAGCTGACCGGCCAGATCGTTGATCTGCAACGGGCCATGCTCGGACCCGGGCATCCGCGACTCGCGTTCGATCTCGTCAACTACGGCGCGATGCTGGTCCGGACCGGTCAGGACTCGGCCGCGGAGCCCGTCCTGCGCGAAGCGATCGACATCGCCGAGCGCACCGTGGGCCCCGACGATCGGATCGCGATGGAGGCGAAGCAGGTTCTCGGCAACGCCCTCGCCCGGCTCGGGCGGGCCGTCGAGGGAGAGCGCTTGCTGGCCGAAGCCGTGGAAGGAAAGCGGGTCCTGCTCGGGCCGGCGCATCCGCAGTTCGCCTCGGCGCTGTCGACGCACGCCGAGGTCCTCGCCGGGCTCGGCCGGATGGAGGAAGCCATCGCCCGGTTCCGCGAGGCCTCGGAGATCGCGCGGAACGCGGGTGACATGCGTGGCGCCGGGATCTATCGCGAGCGTCTGGGGCGGAGCCGCTGCCAGGCTGGAGACACGGAGCAGGCACTGCTCGATTTCAGCGAGAGCATCGGCACGCTCGAGGAGGTGTTTCCAGCCAGCAGCCCGTTCGTCGTCGCGGCGCACCGCGATCTCGGCAACTGCTACACCCGTCTGCGGGACTGGCCCGCCGCCGAGGCGGAGCTGCTCAAGGCGTACGCGAGCGCCGAAGCCGGGACGCCGGCCGGCCGGACCGAGGCCATGCGCTCGGCGCAGGGGCTGGTGACGCTGTATGAGGCGATGGGTCAGCCGGAGAAAGCGGGAGCCTACCGCGCGGCGGCCGACTCATTGGGCCGGGCGGGCGATCCGCGCTGAACCCGTCCGCGTTTGCGGCACCTGGCCGCGGGCCTTGCGCCCGCCCGCCGCATCCCTTCACATTCGCCCCATCCCCCGAAGCCGATTCATCGTACACCCGGACCGTGTTGCCGAATGCCGGAGCCGACAGAGGGTACACGCACCCCTGGCGAAATCACGCGCCTCGTACACGCAGCGCAGGCCGGAGACCGGGCCGCGTTCGACGAAGTCTACCGCATGGCGTACGAGGAATTGCGGAGGCTCGCCCGTGCCGTGCGCGGCAGTCGCCAGGGTGCGACGCTCAACACGACGGCACTGCTGCACGAGGCCTACATCAAACTGGTGCCCGGACCGAGCGGTCCCGTCCAGGACCGGGAACATTTCTTCGGGATCGCGGCGCGGGCCATGCGGCAGGTCCTGGTGGACGCGGCCCGTCGCAGGACTGCACAACGCCGAGGTGGCGGGATCCGGCAGGTAGAGCTGGATGAGTCCATGGACATTCCCGCCGCAGCGGCGGACGGCGGGAGCCGCGCCGTCGAGATCCTCCAGCTCGACCGGGCTCTGCAACAGCTCCAGGAGTGGAACCCTCGGCAGGCGAGCGTGGTCGAATGCCGCGTGTTCGCCGGCCTCACGGTGGACGAGACGGCCCGGGCCCTCGGTGTTTCCACGCCGACCGTCAAGCGCGATTGGCAGACCGCACGGGCCTGGCTCGCCCACGAGCTCGGTCAGGCCTGAACCGCCCCTGCTCCCTTCGATCGTTCACGGCGAAAGATCCGAGCCCCGCAGGCGATCAGTGGGCGAGAACGAGCGTCGTACGCATCGCATCGAAGCGATCGAGCAGAGCCTTCCGGTCGAACGCCGTCACCGCACCCGGCGGGTAGTTCTCGAGGACCGTCCAGTGGACGAAGTAGCGGAGCGCGCGGCACCGGCCCGTGCCCGGGTACGCGAACACGGTCTCCTCGTATCGGTTCCCCACTGCCGCCTCCGCCCTGTGCGCGACCGACAGCGTACCGCCGGCGATGGTCGTGTCTGACACGCCCGCGCCCTGCGACAGGAACCGGTCCGCGGCGCAGCCGCCGGCGGCCGGCAGCGCCTCGACGCTCACGTGGCTGTCCGCCGAGAGGTTGGTCCCTTCGGCCAGCCCCGCCTGCACGGTGAACGAGACGCCCTCGATGTCCCTGCCGGGGCCGAGCGCCTGATACCGATACGTGCTATCGACGGAGTAGCCCGCCGGGTACCGGATCGAGAACCCGATCGCTCCGCTCGAGAAAACCTGCGGCAGGCCGCCCGGATCGGGTGCGATGCGGACGCAGCCCGTGTAGGTGCGCGCCGTGTCGCGCTCGAGCACGAACGCGCCGTTGCCCCGGCTCCAGAAGACGAACGCCTCGCCACCCTCGACCGACGGGTCGGCGTCCGAGTAGCGCACGCCGTCGGCGGAGATGGTGCGGTGCAGCATCAGGGTGCGGCCGTCGCTCAACTCGATGCGGGCGCTGTCCTCCGGCGCGGGCGGCGATCCGGCGGCGACGGGCGGCGTTTCCCCGGCCGGGAACAGCGACGCGTCAATCGTCCGCCCGCCATCGCAGCGGTAGGTCACGGCCGTGACCGGGCCGGCCGCGGCTGTCACCACATCTGTTCTCGTGCGGGTCCGGGCGAAAAGGATGACGGCGGCGACCAGCGCAGCGGCGAGGACGAGGGAGAGGAGCGTCTTCATGGTGATGAGTAGTCGGTTTCGTCCTCGCGCGTTCCTGCTGTCGCGTCGTGCCGGCCGGACCGGGTCCGCCTCATGTCAGCGCCGTTCCATGGAGGGGACTTGACCTCGGCCGCCCAGTTGCGGACGACTCGCAATTCCGGAGCTGTCGCGGGATTGGCCTCGAACATCAGGAAGTGTGCGCCATCAGGCATGACGTCGTAGCTGCGATCGCCGTAGAGATCCGCGAGGAACGGGCCCCGGAAGAGCTCGTGTGGTGTGCCCAACTCGAGGATGGGCGAGGGCATTCCTCTGAGAACATCCACCCTGCGTGGAGAACAAATGCTGGCAACATGATTGTCACGTACGCAACCAATGAACGCTTGCCGGATACAGAAGAATTCGAGGTACGCTTCGACGGGCCTACATACCTGACCAAAGAGGCTTGGCCGCTGACGTTCTATTCCGGCGATTACCTATCCGACCATTCTGGGTTGCACACGGGCCCGCACCGGGACTTCTACGGCAAGCACTCAGCCATCCACCCCGATGGCCTCACCATTGCCTTTGGACCCGCTCCTTTTGACGGGAAAAGCGGAGAGGTTCGCAGCCCCGCACTCTACAACCTGACCGAGCGCGTGCGGCGCCAGTTCCCGGCCGAGAACGCAATCACTGACTTCCTGAGCTCGCACTTCCCCAGTGTCGACCCGTCACAAGTCAAGGTGGGAGAGAACGGCATGGCATTCGCGCCGGACGGGCAGCGAATGGCCGTCACCCTGTATGTGGAGCCGCTGCAGAAGAATATACTTGCCATGGCCGACCTGTCTGGCGGCGACATCCAACTGTTCGCCGGCGACGGCAGAATGCCGTCGTTCTCGCCTGACGGTAACAGAATCGGATACCTGAACAGCGAGAACCACCTGCTGATCGCTTCAGTGGGCAGTGGAGCCAGCTCTGCAATAGACGCCACGGTCGCGTCCGGCGGACAGGGAAAGCACGACACCGCCTTTGTGTGGACCGGATAGCGTTCGGCAGGCATGTCCCGCGTTCCTGCTGGTTGATTCGTTGCGGCGCCCGGCACATTTCGAGCGCGCTGAAGGTCGGCGGCGGACGCGGCTCCGCCCTCAGGCTCTGCGGGTCCGGATCGTCGTCATCGAAATGCGGGACGGGTTCGCTGGGGTCGAATGCCGGGGTCCGGTCGAGGTCGAGGTCGGGCTCGCGGTCAACGGCGATGTCGTGCTGCGGCGGGCCACGGGCCGGGATGGCGGCGTCTTCCGCTTCGGTACGGCCGAGGGCGGCCAGGATTTCGAGCGGTGAAAGGGAGGCGGACCGTGCGGCCGTCGGACGTGGGCCGGTGATAGCCGGACCTGGCGTAAGCCGGCCTCGGGAACGGCCCTTGCCTGTGCGGCGTCACGACGTCTCGCTGCGTCGCAGTCGTGCCGCTATCTTTACTGCCTTATGGAAGAATTCATCGAACGCCTGCGCGGCTCTCTCTCGGGACGCTACGACATCCAACGCGAAGTCGGGCGCGGAGGGATGGCGACGGTATATCTGGCCCAGGATGTCCGGCACGGCCGTTCCGTGGCGGTCAAGGTGCTCCACCCGGAGCTCGCGCTGAGTGTCGGCCCCGAGCGTTTCCTGCGCGAGATCCAGATTGCGGCTCGCCTCCAGCACCCGCACATCGTGCCGCTCTACGATTCCGGGCAAGCCGGGGACCTGCTGTACTACGTCATGCCCTTCGTGGAGGGCGAGTCGCTGCGCGAGCTCCTGCAGCGGGAGGGACGGCTCAAGCTCCCTGACGCCCTCCGGGTGACCCGCGCGGTGGCCTCGGCGCTCGACTACGCCCATCGCCAGGACGTCGTCCACCGCGACATCAAGCCGGAAAACGTGATGTTGCACGACGGCGAGGCGATGGTGACGGATTTCGGCATTGCCAAGGCCGTGAGCGCGGCGTCCGACACGCTGACGCGAACGGGCACGGCGGTGGGAACGCCTTCGTACATGAGCCCGGAGCAGGCCGGAGGCGAGGTGGAGATCGATGGACGCAGCGACGTCTACTCTCTGGCGACGCTGCTCTACGAGATGTTGATCGGCGACGTGCCGTTCACCGGCACCACGCAGGCGATCATGGCCAAGCTCTTCACCGGCACGGTCCCGTCGCTGCGGGATCAGCGCGACGACGTCCCGGATGCGCTGGAGCAGGTCGTCCGGAAGGCGCTGGCCAAGGATCCCGCCGATCGCTACACGACACCGGCGCAGTTCGCGCAGGCGCTGGGTCTGCCCGGCTCGTTGACGCCTCCGGGGGTTCCGGCGGGCTCGGGCGGAGGGAAGTCGATCGCGGTGCTCCCGTTCGTGAACATGAGCGCCGATCCCGAAAACGAGTACTTCACGGATGGCATCGCGGAAGAGATCATCAACGCGCTCACCAAGGTGCAGGCTCTCCGGGTCGTGGCGCGCACTTCCGCGTTCGCGTTCAAAGGCAAGAACATCGACATACGGAAGGTCGGCGAGCAGCTCGGGGTGACCACGGTGCTCGAGGGCAGCGTACGCAAGGCCGGCAACCGGCTGCGGGTAACGGCGCAGCTGGTGAACGTTACCGACGGATATCACCTCTGGTCGGAACGCTACGACCGGCAGATGGACGACGTGTTCGCCATCCAGGACGAGATTTCAGAGAACATCGTCAAGGCTCTGCGGGTGGTCCTGAGCGACAAGGAAAAACGCGCGATCGAGAAGCCCGCCACCGAGAACGTGCAGGCCTACGAGTACTATCTGCGCGCCCGCCAGTACTTCCACCAGTTCCGCCGTGCCGGGATCCAGTTCGCGCGCCGCATGTTCGAGCGAGCGATCGAGGCGGACCCGAACTTCGCGAAAGCCTACGCGGGCATCGCCGACTGTTGCTCGTTCATGTACATGTATTGGGACGGGAGCAACGCGAACCTCGAGGGTGCCGATTCGGCCAGCCGCAGGGCTCTGGAGCTCGACCCGGATCTGGCGGAAGCGCATGCCTCGCGCGGGTTCGCGCTGTCCCTCAGGCGGGCGTACGACGACGCTCGGCCGGAGTTCGAGCGCGCCATCGAGCTCGACCCGAAGCTCTACGAAGCGCACTACCTCTATGCTCGCGCCTGCGTGCAGGAGGGCCGTCGGGAGGACGCCGTGCGCCACTACGAGGAGGCCGCCCGGGTCCGCCCGGAGGACTACCAGGCCCTCATGTTGATGCAGGGCCCGCTGCACGGCCTGGGCCGACATGAAGAGGCGGAAGCGGTGATGCGCAGGGGCATGGAGGTCGTCGAGCGGCACCTCGAGCTGAATCCGGACGATGTGCGCGCGCTGTATCTCGGCGGTGGCGCGTTGATGCAGCTCGGCCAGCGGGAGCGGGCGCTCGAATGGGCAAAGCGGGCCTACAAGATCGACTCGTCAGATCCGGGCGTGCTCTACAACGTCGCGTGCGTCTATGCCCTCGGCGGATTGCCCGACGACGCGTTCGAGTGCCTCGACCGGGCGATCGAGAACGGCTTCGGCCATCGCGAGTGGCTGGAGAACGACACCGACCTCGATTCCCTCAGGGCCGATCCACGCTTCAAGGCGCTTCAGCAGAAGCTGTAGGCGCCGGTCGAAACGGCCAGTTCGAGCAGGCGTACACCTCTTCCTGCCCGGTCGAGTCCCACGGCATTCTTGCTGCCGAACGGGTAGCCGAGCGATCGCCAGAGATCCGCGCGCTTCCGCATGGCGGCCTCGTACGTCGCGGCCTTGTCCTCCCAGCCCTCGCCCCGGCCGATCAGTGCGCGAAAACGGCTCAGCGCTCGATCGTGTACGCGACGACGTGCTGGACGCCGAGGTCGTCGCTCGAGCGGCCGATCAACCGGTCGCGCGTGATCGCGAGAACCCGCAGCCCGGCCGGCACGGCCACCACGGTGACGAGTCCGCCCTCCGGGTCGAACACGGCCCAGCGCGGCGTGCCCGGTGATGAAAGGAGTCGATACTCGGCGACCCAGACATTGCCGTCGCTATCGATGAGGAACGAGGAGTAGGCCGGCTTCGACGTCGGCAGCTTCATCTCCGACACTTGCCGTTCGGCCTCGGGCCGGGCTTGCTCCGGCAGGTCCGCGATGCTTGCGCGCGCTCTCTCTTTGTACGTGTCGATGACTTCCGGCGCGACCGTGAGATCGACGTCGAGGGCGCGGATGGAGCGCACGAGCCGGCCGTCGGGCGTCAGGACGTCGATCACGACGCGGTCGGCCGTCCCGACGTAGATTCGGTCTCGGTCGGCCGCATAGACGAAGTTCTTCCCGAAGCCGGCGGGGCCGATGCCGAAGCCGCGCGACATCTGGCGAACCTCCATCTCGGCGCCCGGGAAGATCCCCACGGTGTCCACGGTGCCGTCCGCGGCGAGCCGGAGAAGTGGCGAGGGCAGGCGCATGATGCCGGGCTCGGTGCGATCTCCGAGTTGCTGCGTGCTGAATCCGCTCGCGCCCATCACGAGCGACCCGTCCGCCAGGCTGAACACGGCGCCGGGCGGCGCCGCGAGGCCTTCGACCCTTCGCGTCGGTCCGAGCGTTCCGTCGCCCGCGAATGTCGTGATCCGCCGGGCGACCCAGTCCACGGCCATGATGGTGTCGGCCGCGCCGAGGGTGATCAGCCCGAGACGCGAGAACTCGCCCGGGCCCTCGCCCGAGCCGCCCCGCTGGAACAGGAACATGCCGTGCTCATCGAACCAGCGGAGCGTCCGGTCGCCGCTGTTGGCGACGACGAGCCGGCCATCCGACAGTGGCAGGACGCCGGTAACGCCGTCGAGCAGGTACGGCTCCTCGCCCTCCGCCACGCCGATGGTCAGGACCGGCTCGGGCGACAAGTGCCACGCCTCGGGCGCGGACCAGACGTCCCCGGCGTGCTCGACGATCTCGACGCCGGCGCTGTCGCGGACCGTGACGCCGGCGTCTCCGCCCGGCGTGGTGTCTCCGCATGCGGCCGCGCTGAGCAAGCCGAATGCCGCCGGCAGAGTCGCGATGCGTCCGCGGATCATGTGCCTCCTCCGGATTCCGCCGCGATCCGGTCCACCATCGACCGGAACGCGGGCGTGTGCCAGCTGCTGTTCGCCTTCCAGTACAGCCGGTTGTCCTCGTTCTTCAAATCAGGTCGCGGACCCACACCTCGACTTCGCCGGGGGGTCGCCGTGACGCCGGTCCGCCTGATGCGGTCCATCGTCAGCTGCCAGGCGTGAGAATGGGCGCTCCGTTTCCTCTCCACGGCGTTCGCAGATGGAGAGATAATAATCTACGGCCCTCCGCATCGATGTTTCGAGACCTTCGACGGAGTCTCCTTCGAAGTAGATCGGGTCGCGGAGATCGAACACGTGTCCGGTGAACATGCGCAACTCCGGGTCGAAGTCCGACCCCAGTGTATCCCTTGTACTCGATCATCGGCTGTCTCCCTCAACCCCATCCCTACCGGTACCCGGCGGCCTGCAGGTTGAAGAGTTCGGCGTAGCGGCCGCCGAGCGCGAGCAGCGTCTCGTGGCTGCCGTCCTCGAGCACGGTGCCACGCTCGAGCACGAGGATGCGGTCGGCCATGCGCACGGTGGAGAAGCGGTGGCTGATGAGGACGGCCATGCGGCCGGCGGTGAGCTCGGCGAAGCGTTCGAAGACCTGGAACTCGGCGCGCGCGTCGAGTGCGGCGGTCGGCTCGTCGAGCACGAGGACCTGGGCATCGCGCATGTAGGCGCGGGCGAGCGCCACTTTCTGCCACTCGCCGCCGGAGAGGTTGGCGCCGCCCTCGAAGCGGCGGCCGAGCACGTGCTCGTAGCGCCGCTCGAGACCGGCGACGACGTCCGCGGCGAGGCTCTTCTGCGCGGAGTCCTGGATGCGCTCCTCATCCGTGCGCGCCTCGATCCAGCCCACGGCGATGTTCTCGCGAGCGGTGAGGTCGTAGCGGAAGAAGTCCTGGAAGATGACGCCCACGGACTGGCGCAGTGACTCGAGATCGTAGTCGCGGAGGTCCGTGCCGTCGAGCAGGATGCGGCCTTCGGTCGGGTCGTAGAGCCGGGTGAGCAGCTTGACCAGCGTCGTCTTGCCCGCGCCGTTCTCGCCGACCAGCGCGATGCGCTCGCCGGCGGCAATGCGGAACGACACGCCCTTCACCGCCCAGCTCTCCTTGTCCGGGTAGCGGAACCCGACGTTCTCGAAGACGAACCCTGAGACGATGGGCCGGGGCACCGGGCGCGCATTCGGCTTCGACGCGACGCCCGGCTCCATGGCGAGGAAGTCGAAGAGATCCTTGAGGAAGAGGCTCTGCTCGTAGAGCCCGGCGGTGCCGAGCAGCACGCTCTGAATGAGGCCCCGGCTGCGCTGGAACGAGCCGATCAGGAACGTGAGCGTGCCGATCGTGATCGCGCCCGTGACCGTCCTGAAGATGATGAACGCGACGGCGCCGTAATACGCCAGTGTGGACAGGGTGGTGAGGATGGCGCCGGTGATGGCGCGGTGCGCGGCGATCTGGCGGTTCTCACGCACGTAGTCGTCGGCGAGCTTCGCGAAGCGGTCGGTAAAGTAGTCGGACAGGCCGAAGAGCTTGACCTCCTTGGCCGCGACCTGGTCGGTCGCGACGTAGCGGAGGTAGTCGAGCTCCCGTCGCTGCTGCGTCCACTGGAACATGAACGAGTAGCCGATGCCGGCGTAGTGCGTCTCGCCCAGGAACGAGGGCACGATGGCCACGACCAGGATGGCGAGGAGCCAGGGAGTGTAAACGACGAGCGCCGCGAGCAGGGAGGCGAGCGTGATCAGCTGCTGGCCCATGTTCAGCGTTTGGCCGAGCAGGGCGACGCGGCCCATCGTCTGGCGCCGGGCGCGCTGCAGCTTGTCGTGGAACTCCGGGTCCTCGAACTGCTCGAGATCGAGCGTCGCGGCGTGCCGCATGATGCGGACGCTCATGTCGTTGGAGAACAGGTCGCCGATCAGCGCTTCGTAGTAGCTCGCGGCGCGGGCGAGCGCGTCCGAGAGCAACGCGACGGCCAGCTCGAGCAGCACCAGCTCCGCGAGCCGCCACCAGTCCGGCGACGCCGCGCCGATGTTCGCCACCACGCCGTCGATGATGAGCTTGCCGATCCAGAGCAGGACGACCGGCGTGAACGCATTGAGCAGCCGGAGCGCGAGGACCGCGAAGCCGTAGCGCGGACTCGTCGCGAAGACCATGCGCAGGAACGGCGGCAGGTAGCGCAGTGCGGTGAGCCGCTCGCCGATGGGCGGGAGCGGCTCTCCCTTCCGGTTGCGCGGCTTGTAGAAGATGGCGGCCACGTCAGCGCAGCTCCACGCGCGTCGCGGTCGGACCGAGCGGGATGACCCAGGCGTCGCGCTCCGTCGCGTACGTCCGCCCGACCGGCGCGAACCTCGCGCCTGTTCCCGGGCCCGCAGGTTGCTCGATCCGGAGCCGCGCCCGTGGCGTGTGGCTCGTCGCCCGCGAAAGCGTGACCGCGACGCCGTTCGGCCGGATCTCGACGCTCTCGAACGTGCCCGCGTCGAGCGTGAGCCAGAGTCCCTGCGGCGCGATGTAGACGCGCGAGCGCGCCGAGTCGAGCGGCCGCACGCGCACCGTGTCACCGTTCACCGTCAGGTTGCCGCCAAACGCGAGCCAACCGAACTCGCGGTGCCGAACGACGTAGGTCGCGGTGTTGACGGCGTGGCCGAAGAAGTTTGGGCCGTAGTCGCCGGAGTAGCCGTCGTTGCGGAGCGTGGACGGCCACGCGTGGAACGCGCTCGGTGCGAACCCGTCCTCGTTGATGTTCGCGATCGAGCCCATGAGCCCGCCGTAGCCGACGCGGAGCAGGTAGAAGTCGTCGGGATGCTTCCGGTACTCGCTCAACGCCGGGATCGCGTTGAGGCCGGAGCCGTAGTGGTGGAGCTGCCGTTCGACCCGGCGCAGCTTGCCCGCGTACTGGAAGTCCCAGTAGCGTCGCGCGCTGCCGTTGTAGCCCCAGTGCGGCAGGGTCGGCATGTAGCCGAGGATCGCGTTGAGCGTGACCAGCGCCTTCTCCTCGAAACCGAAGTACGCGCACCATGCGTACACCTCTTCCTGTCCGGTCGAGTCCCAGGGCATCTCGCTGCCGAACGGGTAGCCGAGCGAGCGCCAGAGATCGGCGCGCACGCGCATCAGGGCCTCGAAGCGCGCGGCCTGCTCCGTCCAGCCCTCGCGTTGCAGGTCGCGCAGAATGAAGAGGAATACGGTGCCGTCCATCTGCCCGAACTGCGAGTAGTGCGGCGCGAACCGGACCATCGCGAGGCCGGTCTGGAACGCGCGCTCGAGGTACCAGTCCCACCCGTGGTTGGTGACGAGACCCTGTTCGTTCCGGGCGAGGCGGTAGAGCACCCACCAGGCCGCGGCGACGTGCGGGTAGTCGTAGGAGCGGCCGACTGACAGGGCCTCGGACTTCTTCCAGCTCGACCAGCCGCCGTAGCGGACGGAATCGCTGTAGGTGCCGGCCGGCATCGAGTCGGGCTCGTAGTAGAACATGCTCTTGCGTACGCCGTACGCGAGGTCGCCGTCCGCGTACTGGAGTCCGCCCCAGAGCACGCCGTCGGCGAAGCGCTCGAGCCTTGCCAGCTCGGCGGAGTCGGGCAGCACGAGCTGCTTCATCATGGCGGCGAGCCAGGAGCCGGAGCCGCCTTCATCGCCGAGGCCGGCGATCCAGGCGCGGTTGTCCTCCGTGACCTGTTGTTTCGCGTCGTAGTCGTAGCTGATGACGGATGGGCTCCGGCCGAACGGGTCGGCCGGGTTCTCGTACCATTGCTCGGTCGTGAGGAAACGGCCCAGGTCCGCCACGACCTCGCGCTCCGGCTTGATCACCTTGTAGTGGATGGTCTGGCTGCTGCCGTCCGAGTAGTCCACGGTCAGGCGCGCGCGGCCCCACTTCACGCCGCGCACGTCGAACGCCTCCCATCCGTTGGCCGTCCTGCGTGCCTGGCGGAGTGTCACCGCACCCGCCGGCTCGACGCGCACGCTCTCGATGTGGTTCGCCGTCTTCAGGAACAGCTTCGCATCGAGGTCGGTGGGCAGGACATAGCCCGGTATGCCGACCACGACCGGCCGGCGCGCGGCGATCAGCGTCGCCTCGATCTCGCGAATCGAAGGCGAGACCAGGAACTCGACGCCGTACGAGCGAGTTTCGCCCGGCGCGAGCGTCGCGGACGTCGGCTCGTTCCACGGCTCCGCGTCCTTCCATTCATCATTGGCGAACGCGCGGCTGTGCGCGAGCCACTCGTAGAAGCCCTCGAACGTGACGCCTCGCCGGTCCGGATCGGAGAGCAGCGGGTTGTACGCCTCGAACGGCGTCTGCCCGTGCGGCACGACGAGCAGCGCCGGCCCGTGCCCGCTCAGCCGCGTGACCTGGAGGTAGCCGGCGTCGCGGCCGATGTACGGATCGTGGAAGGACGCGACCGCGTGCGCCTCGTCGAGCGAGCGACCGTCGAGGATGTTGTCGAAGACCATGGGGATGCCGAGCGCGCCGATCTCAATCGTCGAGGGCGACGTGTTCGTCAGTTCGAACCGGAGCGTGAGGTGGCCGTCGTCGTTTCCCAGAAACGTCGTACGCGGAGCGGGATGTCGGCGGGCAGGGTCGGCGCGAGGTCCGCGGCGGCGAGGACGTTGTCCGGACGCTGCGAGCGCCTCGATCGGATGGCGTTCGGACGCGGTCGAGTAACCTTGCCAATCGCCGGCCGTCGCGGCATCGACGGTGTGCAGTTCGCCGGTCGATTCCGCCTGCACGGTGCGCAGCCGGAGCGTGAGGTCGCCGAGGTGGAAGTAGCCGTTCGCGGCGCGCCGCTCGAGCCGATCGGCCGGCGTGAAGTCGAACCCGTCCGCACCCTTCGGCCGGAGCGCGGCCATCGTCTGTGACGCCTTCACCAGCTCGAGCTCGAAGGCGGACGTCTCGAAGGCGAGCCGGCCCTGCTCGAGGCCGAGCGTCGGTGTCGTGTCCCGAACGGGCCGGCGCGGCGGGTTCTGCGCGGTAGCGGACGCGGTGGCGAAGCCATGCCCCGCGAGCACGAGCGCGATGGCTGCGGTGCGCGCGGCTGGCCGGCTCATCGTGGGGCGCATGTCGTCGCTCTCGGGGTGTCCGGTTCCCTCGATGCCCCCGGGGAAAGCCGGGTGCGGTGCACCGGCGGTGACGCCGGTTGCGCAAAGGTAGGGTTGCGACGTCTTCCTTGACAAACCTCCCGCGATGTTCCAACCAACCGGGACCGCGCCGTCCGGGGCGCGCCGGCCGCTGCCGGGAACCAGAGGAGGAGACATGGACCTGCTACCGGGCCAGAAGGCGACCCGCAGCCTCACGTTGACGGAGGCACACGTCCGCGGATTCGCCGAGTTGAGCGGTGACTACAACCCGCTGCACTTCGACGAGGAATTCGTCGCACGGACGAAGTTCGGCCGGCTCGTCGTACAGGGCGGGCTCACGACCGGGTTGCTGCACGCGCTCGTGGCGATGGACATGCCCGGCCCCGGCACGGTGTTCCTGAGCCAGAACTGGAAGTTCACCGCGCCCGTCTACATCGGCGACACGATCACGGCGGAGGCCGAGGTCCTGCACGTCCACGCATCGAAGCCGGTCTGCCAGCTCGCGGTCTCGGTGAAGCGGCAGGACGGCGAGAGCGTGCTGAGCGGCGAGGCCTGGTGCTACACATTCCGGCCGGAGTGAGCGCGATCCGGCCCGGCGCGGGTCCCGCTCAGTCCGCGCGCAGCGCTTCCGACGGCGGCACGCCGCTGGCCCGCATCGCCGGCAGCCCGCTCGCGAGCAGGGCCACGGCGAACAGCAGCAACGGCACCGCCACGAGCGTGACCGGATCGATCGGCCGGATCCCGAACAGGAAGCTGCGGACGGCGAACGCCACCGCCACGCCGGCCGCCGTGCCGATCCCGCACCCGATGGCCGTGATGAGCGCACCACGGCCCACGACCTCGCCCACCAGCCGGCCGCCGCTCGCGCCCAGCGCGCGGCGCACGCCGAGCTCACGCGTCCGGCGCGTGACCTGCCACGCGAGAACGCCGTAGATCCCGAGCGCGGCGAGGAGCAGACCCGCCAGCCCGAAGCCGCCGATGAGACGCGCCGCCATGCGCTGCGGCAGGAGCCCCGCGCCGACCAGGTCGCGTGCGGGAACGGGCATGCCCAGGGCCACGTCCGGATCCAGCTTCCGTACCTCGTCCGCCACGCCGCGCAGCGCGGCCGCCTCCGCGCCCGGCGCGCGTACGCTGATCGCCATCGAGGCGCGGTAGGACTGTGCGAACGGCAGGAACGCGTACGACTGGGGCGCTTCCGTCAGGAACACGTACCGGCCCGGCGCCGTGACCCCGATCACCTCGGCGGGCTGGTTGCCGGTCAGGCCTTCCACCGTCCGGCCGATCGGGCTCTCCCCGGGCCAGAGCCGGTCCGCGAGTGTGCGGTTGATCACGACCACGCGGGGCGCACCCGCATCGTCCGCCTCCGTGAATCCGCGTCCGGCGACGATCCGCACCCCGGCCGTCTCGAAGAAGCCGGGGCTCACGGAGTTGTACGAGACCGAAACGCGCGTCGAGTCCGGATCGTTCGCCTTGCGGGTCGCGCTCCGCGACTGCGACCCGGAGAGCAACGCGTACTGCGAAACGCCGACGCCCCGGACACCGGGCATGGTGCGGACCCTGTCCATGAGCGTGCGAAAGAACGCGTATCCCCGGTCCGTGTCGTAGTCGAGGGGTGGCCCGAGATCGAGCCTGGCCACCACCATGCCGTCCGGGTCGAAGCCGATGTCCGTGCGTGTCCCCTCTCGGAACGAGCGCGTGAACAGCGTTGCCATGAGCAGCAGCGTCGCCGCCAGCGCGATCTGAGCGCCGACGAACACGCCCCGTCCGGCGGAGCCGCCACCGATCGCGCCCGGCGCGCCCGTCTTGAGCGCGGGCACCAGGTCCGGCCTCGACGAGCGCAGCGCCGGCACGAGCCCGAACAGCAGCCCGGTGATCCCCGTGATCGCGACGGCGAACGCGAGCACGCCGGTATCCGGCCCCAGCCGGAGCGACAACGGCGGCAGCTGGGGCGGCAGCTCGAGGCGTGACAGCCACGCCGTCCCCAGGTACGCGAGCCCGACTCCCATCAGCCCGCCGAGCGCGAAGACCGCCAGGCTTTCCACCAGCAGGTGACGCACGATCCGGCTCCGACTCGCGCCCAGCGCGACTCGAACCGCCAGCTCGCGCTGCCGCGCCAGTCCCCGGACCAGCATCACGCCCGCAATGTTCGACGCCGCGATCAGCAGCACGAGCACCGCCATCCCCAGGAGCATCCCGAAGAAGCCGGCGACCGGACCCCGGAAGTCCGCCGGGACCGCGCTCACTCCCGCCAGCGTCGCTCCCCGGACCGTCGACTCCTCCTCCGGCGGGATGGCGCGCGCGACGCCGTCCACCACGTCCGTCGCACGAGCCCGGGACACGCCCGGCCGCAGCCGCCCCAGCGGCACCATCCGCACCGACCAGCTCCGCGGACCCACGCCCCGGATCCCCACCGGCGCCCACACGTCGTTCGCGGCAACGGTGGCACCGCCGAACCCCGGTGGCGTCACGCCCACGATCACCACGCGCCGACCATCAAGGCCCACCGCACGGCCGACCACGCCGGGATCGCGGGCGAACCGCGCCGACCACAACCGGTCCGAAATCACGATCTCGTCCGCATCGTCCGACGCGTACGCTCGCCCGACCACCGGCCGCACGCCCAGCGTCTCGAAATAGTTGCCCGACGTCAGCGCGCCGTTCACCGAAATCGTCGCGTCCGACAACCGCAACGAGTAGTTCGATACCAGCCGGTGCGCCGCCAGGGACTCGAACACTTCGCCCGTCGCCGCACGGTATGCCAGGACCCGGTCGTACGGGAGCAGCATGCCCTCCATCCCGTTCGACGTTACGCCCGACCGCGCTTCCTGGATGCTCACCACCCCCGCCGCTCCGGCAAACGGCAGCGGCTGCACCAACAGCGCGTTCACCGCGCTGAACACCGCCGTCGCCGAGCCCACACCCAGCGCGATCGTGATCGCCGCCACCAGCGACAGAAACGGATCCCGAACGAGCAAACGGACGCCGCTCCGCACATCCTCCCACAATGACTCCAGAACCGGAAAACGCCGGCCATCTCGAAGACCCTCCCGATGTCGCTCCACTCCGCCGAACGCCACCAACGCCCGCCGCCTCGCTTCCCGCGCGGACAGCCCGGCCCGCTCGTTCTTCTCCGTCTCCATCTCGATGTGAAACCGGAGCTCCTCGTCCATGCCGCGCTCCGCGGAGCGACGGAACACCACGTCACGCAGCCACGCGCCGAGTCCACGGAGTCGTCTCACGTCGCCTCCAGGATCCACCCGACCGCGCCCGTGTACCGGCGCCAGCTCTCCGCCTCCGTCGCGAAGCCGCGCCGGCCCGCCGCCGTCAGCGAGTAGTACTTCGCATTCCGGTTGTTCTCCGTCACCGCCCACCGGCTCGCGATCCAGCCCCGATGCTCCAGCCGCTGCAACGCCGGATACAGCGAACCCTGATTCACGTCCAGCACGCCCTTCGACAGCTCCTGGATCCGCTGGCTGATCCCCCACCCGTGCATCGGCTCCAGCGACAGCGTCTTCAGGATCAGCAGGTCGAGTGTGCCGCGCAGCACGTCGTTGCCCGTGGCTTCGGTCATCCGGTCGCTCCCGTCTCCCCGGCCCGCGGACCGCTCGGCCCGCGCTCCTCCATGGTTCCGACAGGAAGAGTGGCGCCGGTCCTGTCGGAAGTCAAGAGGAAGGCGGCGGGATCAGTGGCTCTGCCTGATGTCGAGGAGTGCCTGCGCGGCTCCGAGGTCCTGTTCGGACAGGACCGTGAGTCGGACGCCGCGGCCTTCCACGTAGCGTCGCGCGTCGCGGAGCTGCTGCTTGAGCGAGTCGGGCAGGTCGGAGCGGAGGGCGGCGTCCACGGCCCTGTCGCCGAGGACGAACCCGTTGCTCTCCGGTGTCATGATGACGAAGATACGGGTGCCGTCCGGGCGGGCCTCGCTGCCGGCCGGAACGAGGCTGTGGAGGTGGCGCCGCACGACACCGGGCGTTACGACGGGGCAGGAAGGGGTCGCGATGCTGGAGACAGCGATCCGGACGGTTCTCGAGCCGGGGGACATCGGCGCCGTGGTCGGCCTGCACGGGCGGGTGTACGCGCGGGAGTACGGCTTCGACACGACGTTCGAGGCGTACGTCGCCGCGCCGCTGGGCGAGTTCGCGCAGGCGCCCGGCCCGCGAGACCGGATCTGGCTCGCGGAGCGCGACGGCGAGCTGGTCGGCTCGATCGCGATCGTCGAGGCCCCGGATGGCGCCGCCCAGCTGCGCTGGTTCCTGGTCGATCCGTCGGCGCGCGGCGCGGGTCTCGGCCGCCGTCTCATGAGCGAGGCGATCTCGTTCTGCCGCGAGGCCGGGTACCGCTCCGTCTTTCTCTGGACGGTGAGCGCGCTCGAGGCGGCGGTGCACATCTACCGATCGACGGGATTCCGGCTGACGGAGAGCACGCCGCGCCGGCTGTGGGGCGTGGACGTGGACGACGACCGGTACGAGTTGGACCTGTCGCCTGCGGGAGCGCACGATCGCTGACCCGCGCGCCCTCCGGCGGAGCGACACCCGCTGCCGCTCCCGCCCCCGCAAACGCCTCCACCTCCGCTCCCGCCCCCCGCGTCCGTTCTCAGATCCGGCCTTCCACGATCTCGAGGATCTCCGTCTCCATCCGCTGCGCGCGCTCCGCGATGTCGGCGCCGCGCGCGAGCAGGTCGTCGACGAACGCGCGGTCCTTGAGCTGGGCGCCGTTGATGCGGACGTTCAGCCACGCGCCCATGACGGCCGTGCGCGCGCAGAGCCCGCCAACGCCCGCGTCGGAGACGGAGCTTTCGAGGCCGATCTCCGTCATCGCGCGCATGACGGCCATGGATTCGAACGCGGTCTGCATGACGCGGAACGGGATCTCGGTCGCGTATTTCGTGGCGTCCTGGATGGCGGCGGAGCGCGCGGCCTTCTCCTCGGGCGTCGTCCTGGGCAGGCCGAACGCGTCCAGCACGCGGCTGAACGCGCGCGTGTCCTCATCGACGAGCCGGAGCAGCTCCTCGCGCGCGCGCTGACCCTTCTCGGCCCAGTCGGAGAACTCCTGCCAGCGGTCGTCCCAGCCGCGCTTGTGCGAGGAGAGGTTGGCGACCATGGCGCCGAGCGCGGCGCCGAGCGCGCCGACCGCGGCGGCGACGGAGCCGCCGCCCGGCGCCGGGCTCTCGCTCGACGGTCTCCTCCGAGAACGCGGTGACGGTCATGCTCGCGAGCTTCGCCTCGTCCGGGTCGCGCAGCAGGTACTCGATGACGCGCGTGTCCGGGTCGAACGGCGCCAGCTCGTCGAGGCCGAGCGAGCGGACCGCGATCTTCACCAGCTCGCGCTCGGACACGCCGGTCGAGCGGTGCTGCTTCTCCAGGAAGTAACGGCCGGCGTCGAGCAGGCACTGGCGCGGCACCAGCCCGACCAGCTCGGAGCCGGTGACGCGGAGCCCGCGCGCCTCGGCCGAGCGGCAGACCTCGTCGAACGCGACGTGCAGCGGCGTTGTGCGGATGTTCGTCAGGTTCATCGAGACCTGGGCGATGCCGTACTCCTCGATGTACCAGCCGATGGCCTTCACGGCCTTCAGCGAGCCCGGCACGATGACCGGGTTGCCGTCGGCGTCGTACATCTTCTTCCACTTCTCATCGAGCTTGTGCCGGCCGGCCTCGCGGACGTCGAACGCGACCGCATTGGCGCGCCGCGTCGAGGTTGTATTCAGGTTGACGTTGTAGGCGATGAGGAAGTCACGCGCGCCGATCGCGGTCGCGCCCCGCTTCGCATCGAACTCCGCCGGCCCGTAATCCGGCTTCCATTCGGGCAGCTTCAGCTTGTCGGCCAGGCCCTCGTACTCGCCGGCCCGGATCACGGAGAGGTTGTTGCGCGCGGCGTCCGGCTGCGCCGCTTCGTAGAGGAAGACGGGGATGCCGAGCTCGCGTCCGACGCGCTCGCCGAGCGTGCGCGCGTACTCGGCCGTCTCCTCCATCGTGATGCCGGAGATGGGGACGAGCGGGCAGACGTCGGTCGCGCCCATGCGCGGGTGCTCGCCGTGGTGGCGGCTCATGTCGATCAGCTCGCCGGCCGTGCGGATCGCCTGGAACGCGGCCTCGATGACGGCCTCGGGCTCGCCCACGAACGTGACGACGGTCCGGTTCGTGGCGCGGCCGGGATCGACGTTGAGCAGGCGGACGCCGTCCACCGCCTCGATCCGGTCCGTGATATGGCGGATGACGGCCGGGTCACGGCCCTCGGAGAAGTTCGGTACGCATTCGATGAGACGCTTCATGTCGGGTTCGTTCCGGGTTGGAGTCCGGACGGCGTGTCGAAGTGACGCCGGCTCATGACCAGTTCGTGGCCCAGCTCCTCTTCGCGACGGAAGCCGAGCAGGTGGAAGATCTCGATCGCGTACCAGCGGGCGCGCCGCCGGTTCACGATCACGCTGTCGGAACCGTCCGGGTTGGGGCGCACGCCCGGCAGCCACGCCGCGACGCGGCAGGCGCGGAGCCGGCGGAGCGCGCCGGACAGCGCGATCCAGAAGGGGCGGACGTCGCGGATGATGAAGAAGCCGTCGTCGCCCTGCGCCTGGTAGAGTGGCATCAGGATGCGGCCGGACTCGGGCGCCGCGATGGCGCGGCCGTCCTGCGTCGCGAGCACCGTGCCACGCCGCACACTCTCGAAGCTGACGTGGCCCGGGTTCATCACGAACGTGGCGCCGGCGGGAATGCCATGCCGATGGCGCACCTCGACGAAGCCGGGCAGCGCGCGACTGGCGCGGAGCAGCAGCGTCCGCGCGGCGTCGAGCCGTTCGCGGGCCATCGGGATGACGCCCGCGAGGTGCGCCGCGATCCGGATCACGGCCTCGAGGTTGTCGACGGCCGCCGGGTCCTCGTGGCGGCCGCCCTCGAAGCCGAGCGTGACGACGCCGTGGTCGCCGACCCATTCGAGGAGCGCGCCGTCGAGCTGCTCCTCGAGGCCGAGCACCATGGGCAGCGGGAAGTCGCGCGCGAACGCGCGGTTCCGGAGCGTATCGCCGAGCGTTCCGAACGGCGGGCTCTCGCCCGACGTCGTGTGCAGATCGATCAGGTACACGGGACCGCGCGCCCGCTCGAAAGCGGCGCGCAATTCGCCGACCAGCTCGACCTGCTCGACTTCCTCATCCGCCAATGGCCGCGTGCCGGCCTCCGCGAGCAGGCGGTCCACCCGCTCGTGCAGCCAGCCGCGGTTCAGGTCGTAGCGCAGGAAGCGCCGGTGCGCCGCAAGCGCGCCCAGGTTCGCGACCAGCCCGAGCAGCTCACCACGAACGCGCGAAGGCTCGAGCTCGCGGAACACGCGGCCGAGCGCGAGCGCGCCCGCCGGCTCGTTGCCGTGCAGTGTCGCGACGCACACGAGCGTAGGGCCCGGCTCCGCACCGGTCACTCGTCCGACGACGCGCCCGAACTTCGCCGCCCGGGCGAGGCTGGCGAGGTCCGCGTGCGCCGCCGACCCGGCCGGCAGCGGCGTCGCTTCGTCCGTCGCAGGCCGGATCACGCCGTGGACTCCGCTACGTCGCGCGGCTCGCGCCGGATGAAGCGGCCGCGCCCGGGCTCGCCCAGCACTTCGCCATCCGTCCACACGACCTCGCCTCGCGAGATCGTGGTAATGGGCCAGCCGCGCACGCCCATGCCTTCGTACGGCGTGTAGTCCATGCGGTCGTGCAGCACCCACTGGGTCACCGTGACGTCGCGCTCCGGGTCCCACACCGCGAGGTCGGCGTCGGCGCCGACGCGGATGCAGCCTTTCCGCGGATACAGCCCGTAGAGCTTCGCGGGGTTGGTCGCGGTCAGCTCGACAAAGCGCTCGATCCCGATGCGGCCCTTCGCCACACCTTCGGAGTAGAGCAGCGGCATGCGCAGCTCGAGGCCGGGCACGCCGTTCGGCACGCGCGTGAACGGCGCATCCTCGCCATTCGCCCTCTTGCCGTCCGGCCCGTCGAAACGGTAGGGCGCGTGGTCGGACGAGAAGATGTCGATCGCGCCGTCGGCCAGTCCCCGCCATAGCGCGGTCTGCGCCGCCGCATCGCGCGCGGGCGGGCTGAACATCCACTTCGCGCCCTCGAAACCGGGACGGTCGAGGTCGGCCGCGGTGAACGCGAGGTACTGGGGGCAGGTTTCCGCGTGCACCGTGACGCCGCGTCTGCGCGCGTGCCGGATCTCGTCGAGCGCGCCGCCGCAGGACACGTGCACGATGACGATGGGCGCGTCGAGCAGCTCCGCCAGCATGCAGGCGCGCGCGGTTGCCTCGCGTTCGGCGGCCTGCGGCCGGGCGAGCGCGTGGTATTTCGGCGCGGTCCGCCCCTCCGCGAGCAGCAGGCTCGTGATCCAGGCGATGGCGTCGTGGTTCTCGGCGTGGAACAGGGTGAGCGCGTCCTCGCGTTTGGCGACCGCGAGCACGTCCAGGATCTGGCGGTCGGTCAGCCGCAGCGCGTCGTATGTCATGTAGACCTTGAGCGACGCGTACCCCTCCCGGATCAGGGCGGGCAGCTCGCCGCCCAGCACGTCCGGCGTCGGGTCGGACAGGATCAGGTGGAACGCGTAGTCCACGAACGCGCGTTCCTCGGCGCGCGCGTGGTAGTCCGCCACGACCTGTCGCAGCGACTGGCCGCGATGCTGCGCGGCGAACGGGATGATCGTCGTGGTCCCGCCGCACGCGGCCGAAACGCCGGCCGTGTAGAAGTCGTCGGCGGTGCGGAGCCCGGTCGAGGAGACCTGGTCGACGTGACAATGCGCGTCCACGCCGCCCGGCAGCACGAGGCGCCCCGTCGCATCGATTACCTCGTTCGCGTCGCCGAGCGAGTCGCCGAGCGCAGCGATCCGGCCATCGCGGATCAGCGACATCGCACGCGACGGCGCCGGCCTCCGTCACGACCGTTCCGCCGCGGATCAGCAGGTCGAGTTCTTCGCTCATGTCCATCTCATCGTGCGAGCCGGTCATCGAGCCGTGCGAGCAGGCGGTCGAGCTCGGTCCGGTCGGCCGCGCTCAGCCGCGGGCCGGGCGTGCGCACGGCGGCGGAGCGGAGCGCGCCGTGCCGGCGCAGGATCTCCTTGCGCACGGCCAGGCCGAAGCCCGGCTGCTGTTCGTAGGTGACGAGCGGCAGGTACCGGTCGTACGCGTCCTCCGCGCCGTCGGCATCGCCGGCCGTGTGGCGGTCGAACACTTCGACGAGCATGCGCGGGAAGCCGAAGCCGGTCATGATGCCGTCGGCGCCGCGGGCCAGCGCCTGCGGCAGGAACAGGCCGCCGTTGCCGACCACGATCGACACCTGGCGCTGTCCCGTCCGCCTCCGCGCCGCGGATCGCCGTGATCTTATTCAGGCCCGGATTGTCTTCCGCCTTCAGCATCACGACCTGCGCGTGGTCGCGGACGATGCGGCGGAACAGCGAGGCGGAGAGGTAGACGCCGGTCGTGGGCGGGTAGTCCTGCCAGACGAGTGGCACGTCCGGGCCCACCGCGGCGCAGACCTGTCCGGTCCAGGCGAGGACCTGGTCGTCCGTGCGCAGGCCGATGGTCGGTGCGACCATGATGCCCGCGGCGCCGCCGTCCATTGCGACGCGCACGAGCGCTGCGCATCGATTCGAGCGACGGGTTGCTGGCGCCGACCACGACGGGGACGCGGCCCGCCACGCGCGCGAGGCCGCGCCGCACGATGGCCGCGCTCTCCTCGTCCGTCAGCTTGTTGGCCTCGCCCATCATGCCGAGCAGCGTGATGCCGTGCACGCCCTGACCGATGTAGAAGTCGAGCACGGTGTCGAGGCTGTCGAGGTCGAGACGGCCGTCCTCGTGGAACGGCGTCACCGAGATGATGAACACGCCTTTCGAGCGTTCGTCCAGTCTGTCGTTCGGCATGGCGGCCCGGCCCGTTGTCCGGTGTGCGATCCGCGCGCGGATCCGGTCGAGCGCCAAGATAGGGAAGGGTGGAGTCGGCCGCACGCGGTCAGTCCCGGGCCAGTTCTCCAGCAAGGCGGGCGGTGATGGTCTGCGCGGCGATCACGAGATGGCCGGTCCGGTGCGCGAACGCGCGGGCGTACATCTCGTCGTGCCCGAAGCAGTCGAGGACGACGAGCGCGAGCGAGGGATCGGACATGCGCTCGACGGCGGCGTCGATCTCGTCCTCGGCGTCGGGCGCCGCCCATGTCACGACCGGGTCGAACCCGTCGTGCGACCACTTGCGGAGCGCGGCGGGCGCCTGCGCCCGGATCGGCGAGACGATCCCGATCCGGCGCGGCCGCGCGAGCGCGGAGACCACGGCGGGCAGGATCCGGCCGGGCAGCAGAACGGGGACGTCGCAATCGATGTCCGGGAACCCGCCCGCGCACGCGACCGCGATCACACGCGCGCCGAGTGCGACCAGCTCCCGGGCCCGCTGCGCGACCAGCGGGTGCACGACCTCGAGCGGCATCTCGCGGGTGGTGCCGTCACTCAGGCGGACCAGCAACGGGTAGTCGCTGTGCCGGGTCGCTGCGATCTCGATATCGCCCGGCGGCATCCCGTCCAGGGCGCCGGCCAGGATGATGTGCACGCCTTCCGCGTGCTCGCGGAACACCCGCTCGAGGTCCGGCCGTGGCGTCTGGCCAATGGAGACGATGCCGAGAATCGGGTTCCGGGTCACGACCACCTCGTTCGAAGGTTGAACCGCTCGCATCATCATTGACCGGGCACGCCGTGCGGACAAGTGCAGGCCCGGAACGTGGTCCGCGGGCCGGCGAAGCCCGACCGGCCCTCCCGCCGCGGCCTGACCGCCGTTTTGCCGCCAGCCGGCCGCCCAGCTAGTCTACCGGCCGGCGGAGTCCGACCCCTTCAGCGGAGTGCAGCCGAATGAACCGCTCCTGGATGCTGACCCTGATCGCGGCGTGCGGCGGCGTGGCCGCCGGGCTGCAGGCGCACTTCATGGGGCTGATGGACCGGAGCATGGGGACGCGCGAGAGCGTGTTCATCACCTACTCGATCGGCGGCCTCATTGCCGTGCTGGGCATGCTGTTCTGGCGGGGCGGCAACAACCTGCGTTCGTGGCACGACACGCCCTGGTACTCGCTCAGCGCCGGCGTGCTCGGCCTGATCATCGTCGGTACGGTCGCGTACACCGTGCCTCGCGTCGGCCTGTCCCGCGCGTTCACCGCGATCGTCGCCGCGCAGTTCACGGTCGCCGCGCTGATCGACCATTTCGGGCTGCTGGGCGCGACGGCGCGGCCGCTCGACGCCTCGCGCCTGGTCGGCATCGTCGTGCTCGTCGCCGGTGTCTGGCTCATGGTCCGCTGAGCGACGAGGCCCGTGGCCCAGTTCTTCGCCCTCGACTACCCGGGGCCGCCCTTCAGGCTCTTCGGCCCGGCGCACATCACCGCGCTGGCCTGCCTGCTCGCGCTCAACCTGAGCCTGCTCCGGCTGCGCGGCCGGCCGCCCGCGGTGCGCATGCGTGTGCGGCGCATCCTCGCGTTCGTCCTCGTTGCCAACGAGCTGGCGTGGCACGTCTGGAACTGGGCGGTCGGGACCTGGACCCTGCAGGTCATGCTGCCGCTGCACCTGTGCAGCATCTTCGTCTGGCTCGGCGCGTACCTGCTGCTGACCGGCAGTCCGCGCGTCTACGAGTTCACGTATTTTCTCGGCATCGCGGGTCCGTTGCAGGCTCTGATCACGCCCGATGCCGGCGTGTACGGCTTCCCGCATTTCCGCTTCTTCCAGACGCTGATCGCGCATGGGCTGATCCTGACCACCGCACTCTTCATGACGCTGGTCGAGGGGATGCGGCCGACGCGGCGCTCGCTCGTCCGGGTGCTGGTCGGGATGAACGTGTACATCCTGTTCGTGGCGGGCGTGAACGCGCTGCTGGGCAGCAACTACCTGTTCATCGCGCACAAGCCCGAATCCGCCAGCATCGTCGATTTCCTCGGACCCTGGCCCTGGTACATTCTGGCGATGGAAGTGATCGGCTTCGTCAGCTGTCTCGTACTGTACGCGCCCTTCGAGTGGCTGGACCGGCGGCGCCTGCGCGTGCTCGCCGCGGCGAAAGCATGATGTGCTGCGACGAGCACATGATGCGCTGCCGCGAGCGCACGACGCGCGGCCGCGTTCGGTTCCCGCTGCCCGGGTCGGCGCGACGTGGAGGTCTGCAATGAGAACGCTCGGCCACCTGTTCGAGCGGAACCGCGTCTGGGCCGACCAGCTGACGGCCGGCGACCCGGACTTCTTTGCTCGGCTTGCCGCCCAGCAGGCGCCCGACTACCTCTGGATCGGCTGCTCCGACAGCCGCGTCCCCGCCAACCAGATCGTGGACGTGCCGCCGGGCGAGATGTTCGTGCACCGGAACGTCGCCAACGTCGTCGTGCACACCGACCTGAACTGCCTCTCGGCCATCCAGTTCGCGGTCGAGGCGCTCGAGGTCCGCGACATCATCGTCTGCGGCCACTACGGATGCGGCGGCGTCCGCGCCGCGTTTCTGGACGAGCACCTCGGGCTGATCGACAACTGGCTGCGCCACGTGCAGGACGTGGCGCGCAAGCACGAAGCGGAGCTGGTCATGTTGGCTGGCGAGACCGCGAAGCTCGACCGGCTCTGCGAGCTGAACGTGATCGAGCAGGCCGCCAACGTGTGCCGTACCACAATTGTCCGGGATGCATGGAAGCGGGGCCAGCGCGTAGCCATCCACGCCTGGATCTACAGCCTGGACGACGGCCGACTCAGGGACCTCGGCCTGTGCGTCGAGGCCGAGGCCGAGCTGCCCGGCGCTTACGCCGCGGTCGTCGCGGGCTGACCATTGAGATGCGCGATTCGAGGGGGCTGCCGTGAACAAGGTCAATCTCGCCGAGAAGCTCGGGATGTTCACCGACTGTTGGAACCCGCGGATCGTCGGCGAGCTCAACGGCCAGCAGGTCAAACTCGCCCGGCTCCACGGCGAATTCGTGTGGCACAGCCACGAGCAGGAGGACGAGCTGTTCCTCGTGATCGACGGCTTGCTCCGCCTGGAGTTCCGCGACCGGCACGTCGATGTCGCCGCCGGCGAGTTCATCATCGTGCCGCGCGGCGTCGAGCACCGGCCCGTCGCCGAACGTGAAGTGCAGGTTCTGCTCTTCGAGCCGGCCGGCACGCTCAACACCGGCGATTCCGGTGGCCCTCTGACGCGCGTCTCGCTCGACCGGATCTGACGGACCCTGATTCGAATCAGCGCGTCGCTTGCAATGCACCACGCGCATGGCCCAATTCAGAACGCGCGTTCGAACCGGGAATCGGAGTGGGCTGGCGATGCGGATCCGTGGCGAGGCGGCGGCATGACAATCAGGGATTCTTTCGTTTGGGTGCACCGGTGGCTGGCGCTGTTGGCGGGGCTGTTCTGGGCGATCGCTGCCCTCACGGGTGGCATCCTCGTTTTCCAGGATCAGATCGACCATGCGTTGAACGGCGGCCGCTTCGAGGTGAGCGGCGGCCAGCTGCCGCCCGGAGGCCTGGACCGGGCCCTGGCGGAGCAGTTTCCGGGCGAGACCGTCAGCTCGATGGCGTGGCTCCGTGAGGACGGCGTGATCCGAATGACGCTCCGGGGTGCGGCCGGGAGTCGGCGCGCATTCCTCGATGCCGGCAACGGCCGGGAGGTCACGGAGACGCGGCCGCGGACTGAGCTGATCGCGCGGGTTCACCGCCTGCATGCCAGCCTGCTCGCCGGGCGGCCCGGCGGCCTGCTGGTGACCGCGGCATTGTTCGCCGCTCTGCTCAGCATGATCACCGGCCTCTACCTGTGGTGGCCAGGTATTCGCACGTTCTTCCGGGGCTTCACCGTGCGGCTCCGGCGCGGTATCTACGTATTCAGCTTCGACCTGCACCAGGTGCTCGGCATCGTGACGTTCGTGCTGCTCTTCGTAATGACCGCAACCGGTGTGATCATGGGCGTGCCGGGCGCGGCCGGCCGCATCGCCCGCCTCGTCATGCCGCCCGACGGCGACCAGGCAGTGGCCGCCGCCAACCCATTGGCCGGACCCGTGGAGAACGGCGCGGGTCCGGGCATCGAGTCCCTCGTGGCTACCGCGGAGCGCGCGGCCGGAGGCCAGGTCAGCGGCCTGGCTTTTCCCCCTGGCGAGCCCGCGCGCGTCGAAGTGCGGATCGAGCCGGTGAAGCCGGGGTCACCGACTTCACGGGTCATGCTCGATCCGGCTGACGGCCACATCCTCGATATCGCCTACTTCGGAGCCTCGAAACAGGCAGCCCGGTTCAGCGTGATCGTCTCGCGTTGGCACACCGGCCGCTTCTCCAGCCTGCTCGTCCGGATCCTCTTCTCGGCGGCGTCCATCCTCGGCTCTGTCCTGGCCGCGACCGGCTTCCTCGTCTGGTGGCTGAAGCGGACCCGCAAGCTGGCTTCCGCGAAGCGCCGCAAGGGCTCGCCGGCGCCGGCCTGAATCGTCCACTCACTCCGGACCCGGCTCAAGCACGAGCTCCCGCCCCGGCCTGAGCCGGAACAGCCCGATCAACCGCTGCCGGTCCCGGCCGAATGTCTCGCTCGGGCTCGCGACCACGGATTCCAGCCGGTCGAGCAGCGCGTCGCACGACCCGGGACCGGCCGCCTCGCCCCGGATCACGGCTTCGAGCGCGGTCTCCGCGCCGCGCGCGAGACCTTCGCGCAGGCTGTCGAGGATCGCATCGGCGCGCGCACACGCCTCCGGCGACGCCCCGCCCGGTTCCGTCCCGAGACGCCGGAGCAGCAGCCGCGCGGCACGCCCGGCATGGCCCGGCCCCCCGACGGACGGGGTAGCGGCTGGAACGATATGCCGGACCACTACCTGGATCGCATGACGTCGGGCGGCTGGCGTGCCGACGTCACCCGGCTCCGCCGATCCGCAATTCCCGGCGCCGGCAAGGATTCGGAGCGCCGCCTCGCGGTCCTCGAACGCGCGATCCCCGTGGACGAACACGAACCGTTCGACCCGGCCGTCCGACGTGACCGCCAGCCAGGCAGGCACCTCACCGGCCGGCCGGTCCAGCGTGGTCAGGACGGGAGGCGCGCGCGGCCGGGCCCCGGTCGCGCTCCCGGTTGCGGTCCCGCCAGCGGTGCCGGTCGCGGTGCCGCCGGGCGTCCCGGTTGCGGTCCCGCAACAATGCCCCGACACCGACTCGTCGGCTGAGGTCGCAGCGACCCGGCGGGCCAGTTCCTCGACCGCGAATCCCTTCTCGGCCTGTATTTCGAGGTCCTGCATCAACTTCGGGTCGCGACTACGGAGCCGGCGGACGAGGTCGGGCAGCGCCTGATCTGCCGGGTCGGGGAGCGGTGGCATATCGAAGCCGCCCGCGGCACGGATCGCCCCGAGCTTCGCCCGGATCCGGTCCATGAGTCCGAGAATGGAGTCCAGGCCGCGGTCCGGCAGGAAGTTGTGGATCCTGATGCTCGGGTGGGGCGAACCGGGCCGGTCGATTCTCCCGGCGCGCTGGACCAGGCGGATCGGGTTCCACGGCAGGTCGAAGCTGACGAGTTCGCCCGCATCCTGAAGATTCAGTCCCTCGGACAGCACGTCCGTTGCGACGAGGATGCGAATCCGCCCGGTCTCGGGGACAACGGCGGCGTTCGCGGTGGGCGCGAAAGCCTCGATGACCCTTCGACGTCCGGCTCGTCCGAGGCCGAGCCGCGACTCGCCTCCGGTCACGAGCCCGGTTGGCCAGGTGCCGGCGAGGCCGCGGTGGATGGCGCGGGCGGTGTCGCCGAACTCGGTGAAGACGAGCACCTTCCGGCGTGCGAGATCGCTGGCGAGCAGATCCCGGAGCGCCTCCAGCTTCGGGTCGGGGCCGGACCGGCCACGGAGCAGCATCCGGATCCCGCGTACCCGGTCGAGGTCGGCGTCGACCGAACGGGCGAGCCGGCCCACGTCGGTGCCGTCCGGCAGCCTGGCGCGGAACAGGGGTGCCAGTGTCAGCTGGCCCGGATCCGCGGCGCGGATCTCCCGCCCGGATGGCAGGCGGCCGACTGGGATCCCAGCGGCGCATGCGTGAAGAAACGAATCCAGGCGATCAACGCTCAGCTCGAACGCGGCAATGCTCGACTCGAGCCGCTTGAGCAGGCCGGCCCGGACGAGGTGCGACCCGCCCCGGCCCGCCTTCGTCACGACCGCGTGTACCTCGAGCCTGAGCCCGGCGATCAGGTCGATCAGCCGATCGAAGCCGCCGCGGCCCCAGGCCGACGCGAGGTCGTACGGTACGGGAAGGCAGGGCTCGCGGACGGGGAATCGAAGGCCGCTTCCGCCGGGCGCCGTCTCGACCAGTCGGCGCGTGCGCCGGACCGTCAGCGCGGCCACCGCCGACCGGCTCGAGCCCTGTCCACCGTCCACCCCGCCACCGTCCCTCTCGACGAACCGTCTCAGGTCAGCCACGCCGAGGTCGGCAAGGGCTCCGTCCCCGAGGAACAGTCGGAGCTGGAAATACAGGTCCGATAACGAGTTGTTTACCGGTGTCGCTGTCACGAGGAGGACCCGGGCACCGGCACAAATGCCCGCCATCTCGCGGTAACGGCGGGTCCGCGGATTCCGGAACGCGTGCGCCTCGTCCACGACCACGAGCGCCGGCCGTTCCGGCGGCCGGTCGCCACGGGAGAGGTGGGTGTGCGATGTCCACCGAACCAGCACTCCGTCTCCCGCCGGTGTCGTCACCGGCCCCGCGAAACGGGCGCCGTGTTCCCGGGCCAGACGGCGCAGCGGACCCGCCCACTGGCGTCGGAGCGACGCGGGCGTGGCGACCAGGACGTTGCCGCAACCCCTCCGGATCGATTCAGCGATGACGGCGAGGGCGATGTGGGTCTTGCCGAGCCCGACGCTGTCGGCGAGCAGGGCGCCGCCCCGGACGTCGAGGATCCGGAGAAGGCGCCCGGCGGCCTCCGCCTGGAACGGCGCGAGTGGCAGCGGCGGGGCGTGCAGGTTCGCGCACGATGGCGGGAACACCATCCGGAGCACGCGTCTCGCGGCGGTGGCCGGCCCGGCGGACCGGGCCGAGTCGAGATCCGAGAGCAAGGAAGCCATCGCCGGTCGGGTCGGATCAGCGGTCCGGCCGGCCATGCAGCCAGTCGTCGAACCGGGAGAGCGCGCGCAGTTCCGCGCGGCTGAGCCCGAACGCGCGGGCGACGATCCCGTCGAGCTCCTCGGCGGCGTCCGGCCCGATCGCGTGGTCCGCGTGGGCGCACCTGGAGAGTGTCTCGATGCGCCGCCCATCGTCCGTGCTCGAAAGTGCGGCCGGGACGGGCAGCATGGAGACCGTCCACGCGAAAAAGCGGAAGTGGGCGTCCTTGGCACGCTCCGCGATCGTCGCGGCGAAAACCCGGACGGGCATCGCGTTGAGGAAGGCCGCGAGCCGGAGCGCTTCCGCCTCGCCCCGCGTCGCCGCGAAGTAGACAGTGTTGAGCGGCACTAGCGGCCGGGTACCGAACGGCGTCGGTGCGTCGGGCGGCAACGCGACGGCCCGGAGCGAGCCGGCGAGGTCGTGCCACGCGACGCGGTGTCCGGGCGACGGTGCCGGCGGACGGGCCGGTGCGCGGCGGCGCCCGCCGAGCCGGGCCGCATGCCGTTCGAGGTACCGGTCGAGTCGCGGACATCCCGCGAGCGGCCGCCCGTCCGGCTCGCGGCTCCGGATCAGGTAGCGGCGGACCTCGAACGTCCAGGCCTCGAGATCGGCGCCCCGGATCAGGGGGGCGAGCGCCGCATCCTCGATCATGGTCTCGTAGTCGGCGGCCGGCCTCGCAGCCGCCTTCCGGAATGCGCCGTCCGCGCGGATCGCGGCCAGTCCGCCGAGGTGCGGTTCAGCCTCCCGCGCGATCAGCACATTGTTGGCCCCGGTCTCGAAGCCACGCCGGATCCGCCGCCCGACGATCCGGCCGAACGGCGTGCCGGCCGCCTGCATCCGGCGCAGCGCCGCCCGCACGTCGGGCGGAGCCAGGAGCCACGGCGAGGCCGGGTCGCCGCGGATGAGCGGCAGGTCGTCCGGCTCGACATCGTGTTCCAGCGATTCCCGGCCGGGCCGGTGCAGCACCACACGGATCGGCAAGCGCCGGACGGGCGGGGCGGCGTCACCGGGCTTGACCGCGATGACGCTCATCGCGAAGGCGTCGGCTTCGAACAGCGCGCGCTGGTCGAGGCTGAAGTCCTCGATCCGGACCGGCCGCAGCGTGCCGAGCAGCAGGCGCCGGGCCGGGCCCGCGTAGAGCGAGCGGAGCGCCTTCGCGGGCAGCAGCGCGCCGAGCGCGCCCCCCGGCGCGAGCAGTCCGAGCGCTCGCTCGAGAAACAGCATCGCGAGGTCCACCTGGCCGGACGAGACCGCCCTGCCCGCCAACTCGGGCGAGGCCCAGCCCGCCTCCCGGCAGACGGCGTACCGGCGGCGGACCAGTGCGCCGAGCGCCGCGGGCCACCGGTGCGGCCGGACCCAGGGCGGGTTCATCAGGACCACGTCGAACCCCGCGAGCGACGCTTCCGGGAAATGGACCGGGAAGCTGAAGAACGGCCGCGCGCCCGACTCGCGGAGCGCCGCCGAGAGACGCTCGATCTCCTCCGCCCGGGCTTCCAGTCGGCGGAGCGCGTCGGTCGCCGCGCGCGCATCGGTTGTCGGCTCGCCCCAGAGGTCGCGTTGCGCAGCGCGCCGCTGCAGCACGGGCCGCTCGAGCGCGGCGCTGCCGGACCAGCCGTCGATCCACTGCCGGGCGATGCGCGACTCGCGCTCGCGGAGCGCCCGCTGCAACCCGGCCCGCTCGTCCGGTTCCGAAGCGAGGTAGCGGCGGGCGAGCGGTGTGATCGCCGCGATCTCGCGTTGCAGCGCGATACGTGTTCGGCCGGGGAACGAGCGCGCGTCGGGAAGCTCGAGATCGAGCGGATCGAGCAGCGCATCACCCTGACGCACGCGCCGGTCGAGGTTCGGCAGCGGAGCGACGGCCCCGCCGTGCGGCGCCGCGGGCAGCGTCAGCGCGAGCCAGAGCCGGAGCGCGCACAGCAACGCGGCATCCGCCTGCAGGTCCACACCGTGCAGCGCGTTCGCGACGATGTCGCTCCGCGCCGCCGCCGGCGCGTCGCCGTGCGCCTCCCGCAACGCGGCGATCCGGGCGAGCGCACCGAGCAGGAACGCACCCGAGCCGCAGGCGGGATCGAGCACCCGGATCCCGCGAAGTCGGCGCAGGCGCGCGGTCCCGGTCCCCGCCCCGGACGGGAGCGCGGCGTCGAGCGTGCCGGCTACGAGCGAGTCAACGACGTGGGCCGGCGTGAAGAAGGTCCCCGTCCGGCCACGCTGTTCGGGCGCCATGAGTCCCTCGAACACGCGGCCGAGCATCTCGGGGTCGATACCGGAGGCGTCCGCGCCAAGATCACCCTCGCGGGCCGTGAAACGGTACCGTCCGAACAACTCCTCGAACACGAGGGCCGTCGCCGCATCGGGCAGGTCGAGCTTCGGCGCCCGCCGCTCCAGCCCCGTCCGCTCGAACAGCCCGCCGTTCAGGTACGGCAGGCCGCCGAGAGCGCGCGCTTCCGGCGAACGTTTCGCGGGCCGCGTGTTGAGCGCGCCAAAGAACAACGGCTGCAGCACGCCGCGGTAGAACGTCCGCCGGCGCGCGCCGCCGCGTCGCCACTCGCTCCAGCGCGAGCCCAGGTAACGCGGGTCACCCGCCAGGTGGCCGAGCCGCTCCAGGAAATGGAGGAACAGGAGCCGACAGAGAAACAGCAGTCCGAGTGCGGCCCGGTCGGCCGAGGCCGCGCGCGGCAGGCCGCGCCACGAGCCCGCGACCCTTTCCCGCGCATCGCGGAAATCTCGGAAGAACCGCGCCGTAACCCGCGACCGGTCGAGCGCGCGGGCGTACCGGAGCGCCAGCGCCACCCCGCCTTCGCCCTTCCCCGCCACCATCTCGGCGAGCGCCTCGAGATCGCTCGCGCCCGGCGCCAGCCGCTCGATCGTGAGGTGTCGCGCGGAACCATCGATGCCCGCGACCGCCAGCGTCACCGTCCGGTACGACGCCGGACACACGATCAGCAGATACTGCCGCGTCGGGTCCGCCGCGCCGAGCCGGCGGACCAGCTCGGACACCCCCGCCCCCGCCACCGGCCGGTCGTACACGAGCAGCAGAACCGACATGCCGCCCCGGACCGCCACGCGCCATGCCCCGGCCGCGACAGCCGGGCCCGCCGCGAATGCGGACGCCGCGCCGTCGTCGCCCAGACTCGACAACGCCGGCTCGTGCCCGAGCGCCCGGATCAGCGCGTCGATCCGCGCGGGCCGGTCGAACCGCTCGAGAGCGGACCTGAAGTCGGGAGTACCGTTCGCCACGCCGGCACGTTGGCCGTGCCGGCGGGGCGAACGAATGGCGGGATGGGACCGGCGTCAGCCGGCCCGACGGACCGGCCTCAGCCGGTGCTGGCCAGAATCGTCGTGATCGCCGTGATGCTCGTGATCTCGGAGACCGAGGAGTAGTGGTTCAGCACATTGACCGGCTTCTTCAGGCCCATGAGGATCGGCCCGATGATCTCCGCGTTCGCGAGGTGCTGCACCAGCTTGTACGCGATGTTGCCCGACTGCAGGTCGGGGAAGATGAGCACGTTGGCGTCGCCCGCGACGGAAGAATGGGGGAACGTCGTCTGGCAGATCTCGGGGACGAGCGCGGTGTCGGCGGCCATTTCGCCGTCGATCACGAGCGAGGGTTGCCGCGCCTTCACCATCTCGGTCGCGCGCTGCACCTTGCGGGAGAAGGGGTGGTCGACGGACCCGAAGTTGCTGAAGGAGAGCATGGCGACGCGCGGTGTGAGATCGAACTGGTAGCGCGCGACGTTGGCGGCCATGAGCGCGATCTCGGCGAGCTCCTCCGCAGTCGGCTCGATGTTCACGGTGGCGTCGGCCAGCATGAGGATCTTGTCCTTGAGCACCATGCAGTAGACGCCGGCGGCGCGGGATACGCCCTTGCGCAGGCCGATGATCTGGAGCGCGGGCCGGATCGTGTCCGGGTAGGAGCGGTTGAGACCGCAGACCATGCCGTCGGCGTCGCCCGACTGCACCATCATGATGCTGAAGTGGACGGGGTCGTTGAGCAGGCGGCGTGCGGTCAGCGGCGTGACGCCCTTCCGCAGGCGCAGCGAGTACAACTCGTTCGCGTACGCGTCGAGCCGTTCGGAGGCGGCCATGTCGACGACCTCGACCGCGTCGATCTCGAGACCGAGCTGACGGGCGCGGTCGTGCACGGCTTCCGGATCGCCGACCAACACAGGCTCGGCCACGTTCTCATCGACAATGACCTGGCAGGCGCGCAGCACCTTGTCCTCGAGCGACTCGGGGAACACGATCCTGCGCTTGCGGGCGCGCCGCGCCTTCTGCATCACGCCCCGGATCACCTGGTGGCTCTTGCCCAGGACGCGCCGCTCGAGTCCGGCGATGTACTCGTCCCAGTCCTCGATGGCGCTGCGGGCGACGCCCGTCTCGATCGCCGCGCGCGCGACCGCCGGCGCCTCCCACGTCAGCACCCGCGTATCGAACGGCTTCGGAATGATGTAGTCGGGGCCGAAGGAGAAGTGCTCGCCGCCGTACGCGTTGACCACGGCGTCGGGCACGTCCTCCTTGGTCAGGTCGGCGAGCGCGCGCGCGGCCGCGATCTTCATCTCGTCGTTGATGGCGCGCGCCCGCACATCGAGCGCGCCGCGGAAGATGAAGGGGAACCCGAGCACGTTGTTGACCTGGTTCGGGTAGTCCGACCGGCCCGTGGCCATGATCGCGTCGGGGCGGGCCTCCTTCGCCAACTCGTACGTGATTTCGGGGTCCGGGTTCGCCATCGCGAACACGATGGGCCGGTCGCCCATGGACCGGACCATGGCCTGCGTGACCGTGTCCTTGGCCGAGACGCCGACGAAAACGTCGGCTCCCTTCATCGCGTCCTCCAGCGTGCGGCAGTCCGTCTTCCGCACGTACTTCGCCTTGTACGGGTTCCACGCGTCGCCGCGTCCCTCCCAGAGCACGCCTTTGCTGTCGACCATCAGGACGTTCGCGCCATCCACGCCGAGCGCCTGGTACATGTTCGCGCACGCGATGCCGGCGGCGCCCGCACCCGAGAACACGACCTTGATCTTCGCGATGTCCTTGCCGGTCAGTTCCAGCGCGTTGAGCAGCGCCGCGCTGCTGATGATCGCGGTGCCGTGCTGGTCATCGTGAAAGACGGGAATGTCCATCGCCTCCTTGAGCGTCTCCTCGATGTAGAAGCACTCGGGCGCCTTGATGTCCTCCAGGTTGATGCCGCCGAAGGTCGGCTCGAGCAGCTTGACGCACTTGATGATCTCGTCGGCGTCCTCGGTCGCGAGCTCGATGTCGAACACGTCCACACCCGCGAACCGCTTGAACAGCACCCCCTTTCCTTCCATGACCGGCTTGCCCGCGAGCGCGCCGATGTTGCCGAGCCCGAGCACCGCGGTCCCGTTCGTGACCACGGCCACGAGGTTGCCACGGCCCGTGTAGCTGAACGCCTTTTCGGGGTCCTCGTGGATCAGACGGCAGGGCAGGGCGACGCCCGGCGTATAGGCCATGGACAGGTCACGCTGGGTCAGGCACGGCTTGGAGGCAACCACCTCCAGCTTTCCCGGCCGCACGCCCGCGTGATACATGAGAACATCGACATCACGAATCATGGTCGTCTCTTTTTTTGTTGTATGACGGACACCACACGGCGGCAATCGTACCCGTCCCGGCGCGCGGGTACAAGAGCATGGCCGGTGCAGTTTGACCGCTGCCTCGCGCGGCCACCATATTGGCCCGGTCTCCCGACGAGGATGGCCATGGCCACTTTCCGGTTCCGGGCCGCGCTGCTGCCGCTCGCCTGCGCTCTGGCGCTGGCTTGCCAATCGGATCCGACCGGCCCTCTTGGCCCCGGATCCTGGGGCGGCACCGGCGCGTCGCTCGACGTCGGCCCCGACTCGACGATCTTCGAGTTCGACTGCGCGCACGGCGTCGTGCGCGGTCCGGTCAATCTCGACAGGGGCCGGTTCCGGCAGGCGGGCGAATACGTGCTCGAGGGCGGACCCGTCTCGAACGACGATCCGCCCGAAACGCGGAACGCCGTCTATACCGGAACGGCGAGCGGCCTGAATCTGTGGCTGAGCGTGGAGGTCGATGGCTTCACTTCGGTCGTGGGGCCGTTCGTGCTCCGGCACGGCGCGGCTGCCTTGCTCCGGAAGTGTCTCTGACTTCCGACGCGTGCGGGACGCATGAAGCGGATCGCCTTTCTCGAGGCCGGCCGGATCGCCGACCTGCACATTGACGCGGCACTGATCCCCGGCCGATCCGCTCGCTGGGCCGATCGCTGAACGCATGCAAGGGAGATTGCCATGCCCTGCCTCTTCGCCATGCTGGCGCTGGTCACGCCCCGGCTGGCCATCGCGCTGCTCTGGTTCTTCACCGACTTCTTCCGCGGCATCTTCGACACCGCGCTCTGGCCTATCCTGGGGTTCTTCTTCCTGCCCACGACCATGCTCTGGTATGTAGCCGTGCAGCACTGGTTCGGTGGCGCCTTCACCGGTGCCGTGCCCATCGGCGGCCTCGTGCTGGCGCTGTTGGTCGACGTGTCACCGGCCAGCGGCCGGCGCAGGAAGAAAGATTGACGACCATGACCCGACACCGGGGAGAGATGCGATGACGCATGGCCGGAGCGGTATCGGACGCCGACTGCGCTGGACGGCCGTCGCCTTCGTGCTCGGCGCCGCCGCCGTCATGGTCGGCGTCGCCGTGCTCGACTCGCGCGTCGTCGTCGGCGTCGCGCTCCTCTGGATCCTCCTGGTCCTGTTCTACGCGTTCCGCGTGTTCCGCTGCCCGCTCTGCGGGGCAGTCGTGCTCTTCTTCCCGGTCGGCGTCGCGTGGCGCTGGCTGAGCACGACGCCCAGACTCTGTCCACGTTGCCGGACCGACTACGAAGCCGCGGCCGCCGAGATCGGTCGCGGTACCCGGAGGTCATTGTGATGGAGACGTCTCCTTTCCTGTCCATGCGACGCCTCGGGGCCGGCTGGCTCCGGCCCGCCCGCACCCTCGTCGCGGCGGCAACGCTCGCCGCGTGCGCCGCACCGGCCGTCACGCCGGCACCCGCACCGACCGCGGTCGCGCCGGCCGCGGCGTCCGGCGCCGTACGCGCGCAGCACGGCATTGTCGTTTCCGCGAACCGCACGGCGAGCGAAATCGGCGCCAGCGTGCTCCGCTCCGGTGGCAACGCGGTCGATGCCGCGATCGCCACCGGCTTCGCCCTCGCCGTTGTGCACCCGTTCGCCGGCAACATCGGCGGCGGCGGCTTCATGGTGATCCGCTGGGCCGATGGCCGGACCACGGCGATCGACTTCCGCGAGCGGGCGCCCGCCGCCGCGAACCCGCGCATGTTCCTCGATGCGAACGGCGAGTACTCCTCGCAGATTCATCACAACAGCTACCTCTCGGTCGGCGTGCCGGGCACCGTCGCGGGCTTTGCGCTGGCGCACGAGAAGTACGGCAGCGCCGACTGGGGCGCGCTCGTCACTCCCGCCATCCGGCTGGCCGGGGACGGCTTCGAGCTCTCGCCCACCCTGGCGCGTTCGCTCCAGGGCGTACTCCGCAGCATGAGCCGCTACCCCGCCAGCATTGCGGCCTTCTCGAAGGATGGCCAGCCGTACCAGGCCGGCGAGATTTTGCGCCAGCCGGACCTCGCGCGCACGCTCGACCGCATCCGGCAGCAGGGCCGCGACGGCTTCTACACGGGCGAAACCGCACGCCTGCTCGCCGACGAGATGCGACGTGGCGGCGGCTTCATCACCGAGGCCGACCTCGCCGCCTACCAGGCCCGCGAGCGCGTGCCCGTCCACGGCACGTTCCGTGGCTACGACATCATCAGCATGCCTCCCCCCAGCAGCGGCGGCGTCGCGCTCATCGAGATGCTCAATATCCTCGAGGGGTACGACCTGCGTGCGATGGGCCACAACTCCGCGCCGTACATCCACCACCTGACGGAAGCGATGCGTCGCGCGTTCCGTGACCGCGCCGAATACCTGGCCGACCCGGACTTCGCGGAGCTGCCGCTCGCGAAGCTGACCGGCAAGGCGTACGCGGCGGAGCTGCGCCGCGGCATCGATGAGCAGCACGCGACGCCGTCCGCGCCCGCCGACATCGTGCAAGGGTACGAGAGCATGGAGACGACGCACTACTCGGTCGTGGATGCGGCCGGCAACGCCGTGTCCGTGACCTACACACTCGAGGCCGGCTACGGCTCCAAGATCGTGGTGCCCGGCGCCGGCTTCCTGCTCAACAACGAGATGGGCGACTTCAACGCCGGCCCCGGCATTACGACGGAGTCCGGCCTGATCGGGACCGAGCCCAACCTGGCGCGGCCCGGCCAGCGCATGCTCTCGAGCATGACGCCGTCGATCCTCGCGAAGGACGGCAAGCTGGTCGGCGTGGTCGGCAGCCCGGGCGGCCGCACCATCATCAACACGGTGCTCGAGGTCGTTCTCAACATCACCGAGTTCGGTATGGACATCCAGGAAGCGGTGGATGCCCCCCGCCTCCACCACCAGTGGCTGCCCGACCGCCTGTCGATCGAGGAGGGCGGCGCATTGCCGGACGTTGTCGCCGCGCTCGAGGCCATGGGACATTCCGTACGCGTCGGGGGCCGGCAGGGCAGCGCGCACTCGATCATGATCGATCCCCGCACAGGTGACCGGCTCGGTGCCGCGGATCCGCGCGACCGCGATTCCGGCGCGGTCGGCTACTGAACCTCGAGCCAGACGATCTCATGACCGACGGGGGCGGGAACTCAGGGACGACGGGCGGGCTGCAGCGAGTGATCCGAGTCCGGGATGGCCTCGCCATCACGGTCGGCATGATCATCGGCGCCGGCATCCTGCGTACACCCGGCCTCATCGCCGGCTACATCGGCGAGGCGTGGGCCATCCTCGGCGTCTGGCTGCTCGGCGGCATCGTCGCCGGACTCAGCACGCTGCTGTTCGCCGAAATGGCGGCCGCACTGCCGAGCGCGGGTGGCAAGTACGTATATGCCAAGGCCGCGTTCGGCCCGCTCGCCGGCTTCGTCGCCGGCTGGTCCGAGTTGCTCGTCACCCGCGCGTTCTCCGGCGCCACCAAGGCCGTCGTCGTCGCCGAGTACGCGACCGCCCTTGCCGGTCGCGGCTCCGTCCCCATCGTGGCCGGCACCGTCGCGGTCGCCTTCTTCATGCTCCACATGGGCGGTCTCAAGGTCGGCACCCGGTTCCAGAACATCACGACCGTGATCAAGGTCCTGGTCCTCGCCGGCATCGCGGCCGCGGGCATCATGTCCGGCGACGCGGCCGGCTTCCACGAGCCGCTCCGCGTCGCGCCCGAGTACGCCGGGCTGCTCGGCTTCGCGCTCGCCTACCAGGCCGTCGCCTTCGCGTACTACGGCTGGGAAGACGCCGCCAAGATGGCGGAGGAAGTGAAGGACCCCGGCCGCGCCCTGCCGAAGATCCTGCTCGGCGGCGCCGTGGCCGTCGCCGTGACCTACCTGCTCATCAACGTCGCGTTTCTGTTCGCCCTCACGCCCGCCGAAATGAACGGCTCGCCGCTCGTCGCCGAGGACGCGATCCGCGGCGTGCTCGGCAACGCCGCCGGTAACGTCGTCGTCCTGGCCGGCCTGCTCATCCTGCTCAGCAGCATCAACGTCAACTTCCTCGGCATGCCGCGCGTCGCCCTCGCCCTCGCCCGCGACCGGCTCGGCCCCGCCATCTTCACACGCGTCGGGCCGCGCGGTACACCGACCGCCGCCCTCGTCTTCATCTCCCTGCTCATCCTCGGCCTCGCCGTCACCGGCGCGTTCGAGTTCCTGATCCGCTTCATGATGCTGACCGCGATCACCGTCGATCTCATGGTCCTGCTCGGCTTTTTCCGCCTGCGCCGCAGCCGGCCCGACCTGATGAGGCCGATGCGCGTTCCAGCCTACCCGTGGCTGCCCGGCCTGGCCGTCGTGCTCAACCTCGCCATCCTCGCCATCATCATCCTGACCCAGCCCAGCCTCGCCCTCGGCACCGGCGCCATGTTGCTGGTCCTGGGTGTGGTGGGGTGGTTCACCGTCCGGGTTCGGGACGAAGCGCCGGACGCGTCAATGAACTGAAAACGCCGGCTCCGTCCGGGAGCCGGCGTCTTTTCGACCGTCGCATCACACCCGGGGGGACCGGGTGCGGCGCGCGGCGGGAAGGTGTACCTTGCGATGGATCGTGGCGTCAGCCCGTCCGGAGCCCGGCCTCGCGCCGGCCCCGGCCGCGCCGACGCTCGAGCGAATTGATCGCGGCCAGGATCTTCTTTCGGACCTCGATTCGACGGTGCACGTTCAGCTTCGCCATGACTCTCTCCGTGTGCCGCCGGGCGGTGTGGGGGCTGATTTGGAGAGCGCGTGCGATTTCCGCATTGGAGCGGCGACGCGTTAGGTGAAGAGCGACGCGGGCCTCGCGTGGAGTCAGTCCGAAGCGGTTCCGGATCCACTGCGAGAGCGTCTGGCGGGATGTGACTTCCTGGATTGTCACGACGGGCATCACCCCGCCGATGGCTGCGGCACACTCGATCATCTCGACCGTGACGCGAAACGGCCGCCCGGCGGCCACGACCAGTTGCACGATGGGGACGGGGCGGTCGACCGCCGGCCGCCACGCGGAGTTGGCTACGCTGCCCACGATCTCCCGGACGTGTTCTCTCAGTTCGTGCTGAGCGGGTACGGTGCTGGTCCGGATGCGATCGGGGTTGGGCGCGACCACAGGCTCCTCCCTGTTCGTTGGTGCAAGTCGGTGATACAAGGGAATCTCGGATGCCGGTGTTATCGGGGTGTCACCGGCGTATCACCTGAGACCGGAGGTGGCGTTGAATTCTCACGGCGTGATACGGGTGCGGCTGCTCGGGACGCCGGCCATCGAGGGAACTGACGTCGATGGGCGTGCCGTGCTCAGGCAGCCGAAGCGGCTGCTGCTCCTCGCGTACCTCGCAGCCCGTGGCGAATTCGTCACGAGGGACACGCTGGTCGGCCTGTTCTGGCCCGGCAGCGACGAGGACCGGGCGCGGCGGGCGCTGAGCCAGGCGATCCACTTCCTGCGGGGCGAGCTGGGCCGTCGCGCCATCGCCACGCGCGGTGCAGGCGAGGTGGCCGTCGGCAGCAGCATCGAGTGCGACGTCATCGAATTCGACAAGGCGGTCCGGGACGAGACATGGGAGGCCGCGCTCGCCCGGTACGGCGGCGACTTCCTGGATGGAGTCGTTTCGCCGCGGGCCAACGACCTGAACCAGTGGCTCGAGGCCGAGCGGCTCCGGCTGCAGCGCCTTGCCGTGACGGCGGCGACGGCACTGTCCGACGCCGCGTACCAGCGGGAGGACCTGGCTGCCTCCGTTTCCTGGCAGGAGAAGGCGCTCGAGATCAATCCGTTCGATGAGGCGGCGCACCGCACCTACCTCGCCCTCCTCGATGAGGCCGGCGACGGTGCCGGCGCGCTGGCCGCCTATGAGGTCTTCCGCGCGCGGCTCCGCTGCCAGTTCGACCTCGAGCCGTCCGCCGAGACGAGCCACATCGTCTCTCTGATTCGCTCCAGGCGTCCCGATGCCGTCGCCGCCGATGCTGCCGCCCCGGCGCCACCCGCGCCGGGACCGAAGGCGGCCCGCGGGCCGGCGGCGCGGGCGGCCGGGGCCGGCAGTCGAACGCGATGGATGCCGGCATGGCTGCGCTCGCGGCCCAGGCTGCAGATCGGCCTCGCCCTCGCTGCATTGCCGATCCTGATCTGGGTGGCTGCCAGGCTGGGCCCCGACAGGAAGGATCCGGTCGGACCGAGCCCGTTCATCGCGAATCGGGTCGCCGTGCTCTACTTCGAAGTGAATGGCGCGAGCGACAGCCTGCGTTACGTGGCGGAAGGACTCACCGAATCGTTGATCAGCTACCTCGATCAGGCCAGTACGCTCGAGGTCGTCCCCGCCAGCGCGGTAGAGCCGTTCCGGACCGCGCACGTCGCGCCCGAGGTCATCAACGATCGGCTCCACGCCGCGACCCTCATCTCCGGCAGGCTGGCCGAGGAGCATGGCCAGACCCGCCTCACGATCCAGGTCGAGGACGCGGCGAACGGTATTCTGAGCAAGACACTGCTGGTGGAATCGGATGCCGGTAACCTGTTCGGCATCATCGACGACATGACCCACAAGGTGAGCGATGCGCTCGGTCCGTTGATGGCCGAGGTGGTGTTGAACGAACAGTGGCGTGATGGGGCCAGCAACCCGGAAGCGCTGGCGGCTCTGATGCGCGGCGCGACCTCTGCGAAGCTGTTCGACGAGCGGTTCCGGGCGGAGGACACGTCGCTCGCGCACGGCGCGTACAACCAGGCCGACTCGCTGTTCCGGGAGGCTGCCCGGCTGGACTCGAAGTGGAGCACGCCGCACGTGATGCGTGGCCAACTCGCGTTCGACAGGGCGTTCGCCTACGAGCTGCGCGGCGACTTCGAAACGGCCAACACCTGGCTCGCCAGGGCGGTCGACTACGCCGATGATGCCATCGACCGGTCCCCCGATGCCGCGGCGCTCGAGCTAAAGGGCCGCGTGCTCTACGAGATGTTCGCGCTCGACCCGGTCGGCGATCTCGGCGTCCTCGATCGGGCCGACGAGGTGCTAGGCCACGCGATCCTCCTCGACGGGGACCGGGCCGGCGCGTGGGCCACCCGCAGCGCCGTGATGTACGTGAAGGGCAATTTCGAGTCCGCCGAACAGTCTGCCGAGGACGCCCTGCGGCTGGACGCGTTCCTCGGGAACCGGACCGAGATCCAGAATCGCATCTTCGAGAGCGCCTTCCACGCCAGTCGCGACATCAAGGCGAAAGAGACGTGCGCGGAAATCGCCAGGTCGCAGAAAGGGCACTGGACCGCCGCCCAGTGCGTCCTGAACCTGATGGCGTGGTCGCGCACCGAGAAGCCGGACCCGCAACGGGCGTGGCGCGAGCTGGAGGCGAACCTGTTGAGCGATCCGCCCGGGGTCGCCGCAGCGCAGCGCCCCCAACTCGAGCTGATGCTCGCGGCCGTGCTCGCCCGGGCCGATCTGCCTGACAGCGCCGAACACGTGATCGAACGCGCCGTCCGGGCCGGCCGTGGCAATCCCGAGATGCTCTACCTCGAGGCCGCCGCTCGAATGGCACTGAAACAGCCCGGACAGGCTCGCGATCTGCTCAGCCGCTACCTCAAGGGCAACCCCCCGAGCCGGATGCACGTCCAGTCGTACCGCTGGTTCCAGACGCCGCGGACGCCGCTCGTGGAGGCGACCTCCGCGTCGTCGCGCTAGGCGCGAAAGTGGGCGGTGCCGGCCCGCCGCGAGGCCGGCGCCGCCGCCCGAGTCAGTGGCAGATCAGATTGCCGTTGACATGGATGCAGATCGTATCGCCATCGCCGTTGTCCGGCGACGGGCCCGTGATGCTCTTGCCACAGGCGCCCGCCAGCGCCGTCAGGACTGCCACCACCGCGAATGCACGGATGCAGCGCGCGATTCCACTCATCGGGTCCCTCCGAAGGATTGGGGTTGTGTTGGGGACTTGCTAACGGAGCCATGCCACGGCGTCAGGCGGGGATGCCGTTTCCTGCCGCGACCGCTCCGAATACTGCGACATCGTATGCCGGCTCGGGCGCCGGGTCCTGCGTCCGGCCGGCATCCTCACCGCGTTCGCAGACGTTCATGAATGCATCGACGACGCTCGGGTCGAAGAAGCGACCGGACCGGGCGCGGATGAACTCGATCGCTTCCGTGCGGGTCCATGGCGAGTCGAACGCGCGCTGGCGCGTGACCGCGTCGAACAGGTCCGCGATGCGCACGATTCGGCCGACCAACGGGATCGCCTCGCCTTCGAGGCCCGGCGTGTACCCGGTGCCGTCCCAGTTCTCGTGGTGGTAGAGCGCGATCTCCTCCGCCATGTGGAACAGCGGCGATGAGCCGCCCGCCAGGATCCGCGCCCCGAGCGTCGTGTGCGTCTTCATCAGATCGAGTTCCTCGAGACTGAGCGGTCCGTCCTTCAGCCGGATCGCGTCCGGGATCCCGATCATGCCGATGTCGTGCAGCGGCGCCGCCGCCCGGATCAGGTCCCGTTCAGCCGCGTCGAACCCGAGCTCCCCGGCGACCAGTGCCGACAGCCGGCCGACCTGGTAGACGTGGTCGCGCCCATCGTGGTCCTTCAGCCGCGCCATCTCCGCCAGGCGCGCCGCCGTCTCGTGCTCGATCCGGACCGCCTTCTCCATCATCCGCTCCGCTACCAGCCCGATCCGGAACCGCTTCTCCCGAATCGCGAGCAGGCGCTGCGCGTCCGTCACCACGTCACCCGCCGAAGCACCGCTCCGGAAGAACGCCGCGATCGAGGGGTCCAGCGCGCCGAAATCCGCGGGCCGGCCATCGCTCGAATCCAGCACCAGGAAAGGGAGGAACTCGTTTTCCCGCGACCTCGAGTCCAGCTGCCGGATCACGGACGCCGCGTCGATGTGATCCAGCTTGCCTTCCATCACCACGAGATCCGGATGCAGTTCGCGGAATGCCGGCAGCGCCTTCCTCGGATCGGCCACCGCCTCCACCCGCTCGACGCCCTCAACTTGCAGCACGTCCCGCAATGCCGTCGCCCGGTCTTCGTCCGACGTGATTACCAGGATTCGGTGGCCGGGCTCGGCGATCTCACGCCGGTCTGCGGGTCTGACACTCGCGATCATGGTCGCAACTGCTCCTCGGGATCTTGCAGGCGTCGGCCGACCCTGGTGTCCCAACCCCGGGGTCTGCCTTGTCGGGGGGGCAAGTATCGGCCTTCACTTCCCAAGCTAAACACCAACCCGGGATCGCGAATGGGCAGTTTCCGCCTATATTTCTGGCCCTGAAATTGCTACCGGGCTCCACCCCTCAACGCGGCGGCACGATCGGGATAATCGGTGAAAACGCCGTCCACACCGAGACTTAGGAGCCGCTCGAGGTCGGCCGGGGCGTTCACGGTCCAGGGATGGACGACGAGGCCGAGCGCGTGAGCGACTTCGAGCAGCTTCCGGTCTACGTGGCCCTTTTCGGGCCCGATTCCAGTGGCCCATGCGGCGACGCGCCCGAGCCGCCGGCGGATGGTCCAGCCGAATTCGTACCGCGAGAAGAGCAGGACGAGGGGCAGGTCGGGAGCGAGGCCGTGGATGCGGAGCAGGCTGCGATCGCTGAAGGACTGGATGATGACGCGGTCGTCGCCGGGCGCGCGGGGGAGCAGGTCGTGGCTCGCGAGCAGGCGCAGGAGCTCGTCCTCCATGCCGGGCGCGGCGTCGGGCTTCTTGGTCTCGATATAGAAGCGGGCGCGGCCCGCGTAGCGTGTCAGCACAGCGTCGAGGCAGGGGATTCGCTGGCCGGCGAACTCGGGGCGGGCGCGCTCGGGATGGGCCTCGTTGAACCACGATCCGACGTCGCAGTCGCGGATCTCGTCCCAGTTCCGCTCGCGCACGGGTCCGCCGCACGCCGCTCCGCGCGCGGTTCGGTCGAGCGAGTCGTCGTGCATCACGATGAGCACGCCGTCCGCGGTCATCTGGAGGTCCTGCTCCAGATAGTCCGCGCCAGCCTCGAGGGCGAGGTCCCAGGAGGCGAACGTGTGTTCGGGCGCGAGCCCGGCCGCGCCGCGGTGGCCGATGATGATCATGAACGGTAATGTCGGGTGTCGGGGGCAGGCGCGGGAGGGTTTGCGGGGCGGACGAGCGCCTGCGGCGGCGGGCGTGGGGGCGTTGGCGTAGCGAGGAAACAGGACGAAACCGCGGAGGTCGAGAGTGCGGCACCACCGAGCGTTGCCGGTTCGGCTGCTGCCGGTGCTGGCGTCCATCGTTGCAGGCTGCGCTCCGGAACCAGCGCGCGAGGCGCCGCCGAACATCGTCTACCTTCTGGCGGACGATCTCGGATACGGCGAGCTGGGGGCGTACGGGCAGACGCTGATCCGGACGCCCAACCTGGACCGGCTCGCGGCCGAGGGGATGAAGTTCACGCAGCATTACGCCGGCAGTCCGGTCTGCGCGCCGTCGCGGAACACGCTGCTCACGGGGTTCCACACGGGCCACACGCAGGTGCGGGACAACTACGAGCTGGGCGGCTACATCGACGAGGAGGAGCGCGGCCAGATGCCGCTCGACTCCGGGACGTACACGATCGGCCGGATGCTGCAGGACGCCGGGTACGTGACCGCGGCGATCGGGAAGTGGGGGTTGGGCGGACCGGGCTCCGTCGGTGAACCCAACAAGCAGGGCATCGACTACTTCCTCGGCTACCTCGACCAGAAACAGGCACACAACTACTACCCGACGCACCTCTGGCGGAACGGCGAGCGGTTCCCGCTGGACAACGAGTACTTCTCGGCGCACCAGCCGCTCCCGGCCGGCGCCGATCCGAACGACCCGGCGTCGTACGACATGTACAAGGGCGCCGAGTACTCGCTCGACGTGATGTCGGACGACGCGCTGCGGTTCATCCGCGAGAACGCGGGCCGCCGGTTCTTCCTCTACGTCCCTTTCACCATCCCGCATCTCGCGCTGCAGGTGCCGGACTCGTCCGCCGACGCGTACGAGGGCGTCCTCGTGGACACACCCTACGTCGGGGACCACGGGTACCTGCCGAACCGCCGGCCGAAGGCGGCGTACGCGGGGATGATCTCGCGCATGGACGCGCACATCGGCCGGATCATGGCGTTGCTGGAGGAGCTCGGCCTCGATGACAACACGATCGTGATGTTCTCGAGCGACAACGGCACCACCTACACCGGCGGCATCAGCTTCCTGCCCACGCTGCTCGGCCGGGACGGGCAGCGGGAGCACGCGTCGCTCTACTGGGAGTACCACGGCCTCTGGCATGGCGCGCAGGCCGTGCGCATGGGCAACTGGAAGGGCGTGCGCCTGGGCGGGCACGATGACGCCGAGGCGCCCATCGAGCTCTACGACCTCGAGTCCGACATCGGCGAGACGACGGACGTCTCCGCCGAACACCCGGATATCGTGGCGCGCGTCCGTGCGGTGATGGAGAGCCGGACACCGTCGCGCATCCCGCAATGGAACTTCGCGGGGAGCGGGAGTGGAGGCGGAAGCGTTGGCGGGGGCGGGAGCGGGAGCGGTGGGAGCGGTCGCGGGTGAGCGAAGCAGACGTCTGTCCGAGCTGCGGGGCGGCCCGGCCGGGATCGTACTGCGCGTCCTGCGGGGAGAAGCGGGTCGAGGCGGCGGATTTCACGATCCGCAGTTTCGTGGCGCACGCGCTCGGCGAACTCGCGAGCCTGGACGCGCGCTCCCGCGTTCGCTGTGGCGGCTTCTGTTCCAGCCCGGTGAGCTGACGGTCGAATGGCTGCGCGGCCGGCGCAAGCTGTACGTGCGGCCGCTGCAGCTGTTCCTGTTGGCCAACCTGATCTACTTCGTGGTCCAGCCGCTGACCGGCTACAACGAGTACAACACGACGTTATCCTCGCAGATGGACCGGCAGTTCTACAGCGAGTCGCTGGGCATCGCGGAGACGGTCAGGGCGGAGGCCGCGCGGCGCGGCCAGTCGATGGAGGTCTTCGAGGCGGCGTACGACGCGAAGTCGGAAATGCTCGCGAAGACGCTGGTGCTCGTGATGGTTCCACTGTTCGCGCTGGCGATCGCGATCGCCAACGGGCGGTAAGGCCGCCGACCGGGGCGTGTGGTTCCCGCACGACGACATCGTCCGTCACGTCCGGTCGCACGACCCGGACCTGCTCTTCTTCAGCGGCGACCAGGTCTACGAAGGCGCGAGCCCGACCGCCCGGACTTCGATCATCCGTACGAGGACTACCTCTACAAGTGGTTCCTCTGGCACTGGGCGTTCAACACGCTGACCGCCGAGATCCCTGCCGTCGCCACGCCCGACGACCACGACGTGTTCCACGGCAACGTCTGGGGCGCGGGCGGCCGGCTCACGCCGCCCGGACTGAGCGGCGCCGCGGCGCAGGATGCCGGCGGCTACAAGCTCCCGGCGCGGTGGGTCAACATGGTGCAGCGGACGCAGACGTCGCACCTGCCCGATCCCGTGGATCCCGCACCCGCGGGCGGCATTGGCGTCTACTTCACCGACATCCTCTACGGCGGGATCAGCTTCGCGGTCGTCGAGGACCGCAAGTTCAAGTCGGCGCCCGCGCCGCTGCTGCCGGCGGCCGACATCTACAACGGCTGGCCCCGCGCCCGCGGCTTCGATGCGGCGCGCAGCGCGGACGTGCCGGGCGCGGTGCTGCTCGGCGAACGGCAGCTCACCTTCCTCGAGCGGTGGGCCGCCGACTGGAGCGGCGGCGCGTGGATGAAGGTCGTGCTCTCGCAAACGCCGTGGGCCGCGATGGCGACGCTGCCTGACACGTCGCTCACGGACGCCGTCGTGCCATCGCTCCCGATCCTCGAGCCGGGCGAGTACGTCGAGGGCGACCGGCCGGTCCGCGACATGGACACCAACGGCTGGCCGCAGACGGGCCGGAACCGCGCGCTCCGCGCCATCCGCAAGGGATTCGCCGTCCATATCGCCGGCGACCAGCACCTTGGCGCGACCGCGCAGTACGGCATCGACGAGTGGCGCGACGCCGGTTTCGTGCTGAGCGTCCCATCGATCGCGAACTTCTGGCCGCGTCGCTGGTTCCCGCCCGAGCCCGGCCGGAACCGCGGGCCCGACGAGCCGCGCTACACCGGCGATTTCCTCGACGGATTCGGCAACCGTATCACCGTCCGTGCGGTGTCGAATCCCGTCCGGTCCGGCCGCGAGCCGTCGCTGCTCCACGACCTTGCGCCCGGCTACGGCATCGCCCGCTTCGACCGCGCGACGCGCCGGGTCCGCCTGGCTGCGTGGCCGCGCTGGGCGGATCCGGCCGCCCCGGCGAGGCGCCTTATCCGGGCTGGCCCGTCGAGTTCGACCAGCGGGAGGGCTACGCCAGGACGCCCACCGCGTACCTGCCGGCACCGCGCGCTGGACCCGGCGCGCGGCGCAGGCTCCGGCACCGGCCGCCGACACGCTCCGCGTCGATCCCGGCACCGGCGGCGGCTGACACCCGGGACGCGACCGACGCGAGGCCGACGGGGTGCTCGGGCCCTTACGCCTTTCTTACGAAGGCCGAACGGGCCGGTGCCGGGATCCGGTTGCCGGGACCGGACGCGGGCTCGCATGTTGCCCGGACCGGAGAGTGCCCGGCTCTCCGAGGCCCTGCCGACGGAGCTCAACGTGGCGTCCCAGTCCACCCCGTCCTCACGCAAGCCGCGGGGCCACTGGCCTCTCCACCGGGTGTTCCTGCTGCTCACGGTGGCGCTCTCGCTCTGGCTCGGCTTCCAGGCGGTGGACGCCGCGCGCTCGAACCGGCGCATCGCGACAGGGATCCTCGCGGACTACTCCGACATTGCCGTGTCCGAGTACAGCCGGCGAATGGAGGAACGCCTCGACCGGTTGTTCCGCGAACTGTTCGACGAGGTGCCCTGGCGGATCCGGCGCGACGCGCCGCCGCCGCCGGACGTCGTCGCCACACAGCTCGCCCGCGCGCTCCGTCGCGCCGGCTGTGAATGCCGTGCGCTCCGCGAATCGGCCATCTTCCTCGCGGCGGACTTCGCTACCGGTGCCGTGCGCAGCGTGCCGGGCGGCGTTCCAGCCCCCTTGTCCGCACGCGCCGTGGCGCGCATCCGGGCACGCTGGAGCGCCGCGCCGGAGGACCGCATCGCCCTGTTCACCGAGTCCGCCGGCGTCCTGCTCGATAGCGCAACGGTGGTCGCGTTCAACATCTCGCTCGATGCCGGCAGTGGCGAAGGGTCGGCGCGCGCCGTGTATGCGATGCTGGCCCCGCTCGATGCGGTGGCCGAGTTGTTCGGCGGCTGGTACCGCGAAGCGCCCCTCCTGCCCGCCGCCGTCGCGGGCGGGCAGCCGAACGACTCGCTGCTGCACGTAGCCGTCCTGACGCCGGGCGGCGACCCGGTGTTCCAGTCTCCGCGCTACGATCCCGAGGCCGCGACAAGCCGGGACACGATGCCGGCCGTCTACGGCGGGCTCGTCCTCGAAGCGGCGGTGCGGCCCGGCGCCGCATCGACGCTCGTCATCGGCGGCCTCCCGCGCTCCCGTTTGCCGCTCCTCCTCGCGCTCATGGTCCTGAGCATGGGGGTAGGGATCGCGGCCCTCGTCCAGATCCGGAAGGAGCAGGAGCTGGCGAGGTTGCGCGACGACTTCATCTCCGGCGTGTCGCACGAGTTCCGGACGCCGCTCACCCAGATCCGGATGTTCACCGAGTTGATGGCGGACGGGAAGCTGCGTACCGAACAGGACCGGGACCGTTCGATCGCGGTGATCAACCGCGAAGCCCGGCGGTTGACCCACTTGGTCGAGAACCTGCTGTACTTCGCGCGCATGGGCAGGGCGCCGACCGCGCCCGGCTTGCGGGAGCGGGTGCCGCTCGCCGAATCGATGCGCGAGCTGGTGGAGGCCTTCGGCCCGCACGCGCGGGACCGGCACGCCTCGCTCGAGGTGCGGGTCGACCCGCCCGACGCGGCCGTGCTCGTCTCGCGCAGCGCGCTCTACCAGATGATGGCGAACCTCCTCGACAACGCCTTGAAGTATGGCCGCGACGGGCAGACGATCCGGCTGACCGGTGAGCTCAGACCGGGCCGGGTCCGGATCACGGTCGAGGACGAGGGTCCGGGTATCCCGGGGCGGGAGCGTGCCCGGATCTGGGAGCCCTATCACCGGCTTCAGCGGGACGTGGCCGGTGTTGAGGCAGGCAGCGGGATCGGCCTGTCCGTGGTGAAACGGCTCGCCGAGTCCGGCGGCGGCTCCGCGTGGGTCGAGGACGGCGATGCGGGCGGCTCCCGCTTCGTCATCGAGCTCCCGGACGGCGGACAGGAGACCTGAGTCATGGCGCGGATCCTGGTGGTGGAAGACAACGAGGACCTGGCCTTCGGCCTGCGGACGGTCCTGGACTTCGAAGGCTACGACGTGGACGTGGCTCCCGACGGCGAGAGCGGTCTGGCCGCGGTACGCGACCAGTCGCCCGACCTGCTCGTGCTCGACCTCATGCTGCCCGGGAAGAGCGGGTTCGACGTGCTCCGCGAATTGCGGGGCTCGGGCCATCGCCTGCCCATCCTTATCCTCACCGCGCGCAGCCAGGAGTCCGACGTCGTGATGGGCTTCGATGTGGGCGCGGATGACTACGTGACGAAGCCGTTCTCCACCGCAGAGCTGCTCGCCCGCGTGCGGGCGCTGCTCCGGCGGAGCGCACAGCCAGCGGCCGACGAGGAGCGGGCGCCGACCCTCCGCTTCGGCGATGTCGAAGTGTCGAGGCCGACCCGCACCGTGCGCCGCGGCGGTGAAACGGTCGAATTGACGCCCAAGGAGTTCGATCTCCTCGTAGCCCTGCTCGACCGCCGTGGCACCGTGGTCAGTCGGCAGGAGCTGCTGAAGGAGGTCTGGGGCTACGAGAACGCCGAGATCAACACGAGGACCGTGGACGTTCACCTCTCCGAATTGCGGCGCAAGCTCGAGACCGACCCATCCGAACCCGTCCACCTCCTCACCGTCCGCAAGGCCGGGTACCGCCTCGAGAAGTAGCGCATCGCGCTCGCCCGGACCGCACCGTCCAGCCCGCGCGCCACGGTTGACCGCCTCCTTACACGATCCGTCCGACTCCCTTACGACTCTCCCACACCTTCACAATCCGGTCGCCGGTGTCTGCCGCCCATCTTCCCGTGTGGACGTCGGAATCCCGGGCCGCGCCCAACGCGGCCGCGCCCGGTTCCGTCCTTCCGGACCCCGGCTGCGGTAAGGTCATGATTCGATTCCATCTCCCGTGCCGAATGCTCGCCGGCACCCTGCTCCTCTTCGCGGCGCCCGCCCTCGCGCACGCACAGGCGACGTCCGACCGGCCGGCCGAGAACCTGCGCGTGTTCCTCGACTGCGACCGTTGCGATTTCGACTATTTCCGGCGCGAGGTGCCGTTCGTCAACTATGTGCGCGACCGCGCGGACGCGCAGCTGCACGTGCTCGTGACGCAGCAGGGCACGGGCGCCGGCGGTCTCGCCTACACGTTCCATTTCATTGGACTCGGACCGATGGCGGCGGTGCAGGACACGCTGTTCTACACATCGCTTCCGGACGAGACCGACGACGTGACCCGGGCCGGCCTCGTCCGCACCTTCAAGCTCGGGCTCATTCCCTTCGCAGCGCCGACACCGCTCGGCCGCTACCTCGATGTCACCTACCGCGGACCGACCGGGACACCGACGGAGGAGGAAGCGCGGGACCCGTGGAACCTCTGGGTCTTCGAAGCGCGCGTGAGCAGCGAGGTCTCCGGCGAGGAGCGGACCAGTGAGCGGTCGTTTGACGGCTCCTTCGGCGCGAACCGCACGACCGAAGCGGTGAAGGTGGACCTGAGCCTGCGCGGCGCGTATTCCGAGCGCACGTTCGAGCTCAGCGAGGGGAAGGAACTGAGCACGTCGAAGAACCACCAATTCGATGGGAGCATCGTATGGAGCCTGGGACCGCACTGGTCCTGGGGACTGTCGGGGTCCGCCACCATCTCGACCCGTTTGAACCAGGATCTGGCGACCCGCTTCGGTCCGGCCATCGAGTACGACATCTTCCCGTACGTCGAGTCGGACCGCCGCCAGTTCACGTTCTTCTACACCGTCGAGCTGGCCACCTTCGACTACGAGGAGGTGACATTCTTCGGGAAGACCGCGGAAACCCGCATCGAACAGACGCTGGAGGCGTCGGCGGCGTTCGAGCAGCCGTGGGGCGCGATCGACGCGTCCGTCGAGTGGGCGAACTACATGGACGACTTCGCCATGCATCGGCTCGAATTCTCGAGTCGGCTCGAGATCCGGCTGTTCCGCGGCCTCAGCCTCGACCTCAACGGCAACGTCGCCCGGGTCAAGAACCAGATCTACCTGCCCCGAGAGGACATCCCCGACGAGGACATCCTGCTCGAGCGACGCCAACTCGGCACCGACTTCGAGTACAACTTCGACGTCGGATTCTCCTACACCTTCGGTTCCGTGTTCAACAACGTCGTGAACCCGCGCATGAACCGCGGCAACCACTGGTACTGATCGCGCTGGCCGGCCGCGCCGTCGCCCGGCGGCTCCGACAGGCGGCTCGACGGGGTGCGTGAGGCGCCCGGCCACGGCCACGTGCGCGATGCCATCCGCGGCGGATCCCGACGGGTTCGAGTTGACCGTCCTCATCGACGAGGGGGTCGTGGGAGGAGCACGAGGATCGGAAGCTCCTGACACTTCTGCGCCATGAAGGCGTAGTTGAGGGGCGGGTCAGGAACATCCGCAACCCACGAACCCGACATGGAGCCATGAAAGCACTCGCCGCAGCCGCCGCCATCGTCGCCGTCGCCCTGGCCGCCCCGGCCAACGCCCAGTCCCTCTACGCCCCCCGCGCCGTGAAGCGGGCCTATGCGGCCGGCACGCGCTCGTACGATGGCAATCCGGGCGCGAACTACTGGCAGAACCGCGGGCGCTATGTGATCGACATCTTCACGGCACCGCCCGACCGCCGAGTCTCGGGCTCCGAGACCATCACGTACTTCAACAACAGCCCGGACACGCTGCCCTCCCTGGTGTTCAAGCTGCTCCTCAACGTGCACAAGCCCGGTGCGCCGCGTTCGGGCGGGGCGGCGGACGACTACCTCACCTCGGGCGTGCACATTCGCTCGTTCGCGGTGAATGGGACGCCGCAGGAATGGACCGGCCGGGGATTCACGTCGCAACAGGTACGCCTGCCCGACCCGCTGGCGCCCAACGACTCGGTACGACTCGCCATCGAGTGGTACTACGACGTGTCTGTGCAGGCCGGCCGCGAGGGCATGATCGATTCGACCACGTACTATCTCGCCTACTTCTATCCCCGCGTGGCCGTCTACGATGACTACGACGGCTGGGACACGATGGACCACGCCGGGCACGAGTTCTACAGCGACTTCAACGACTACGACGTGACCGTGACCGTCCCGCGCGATCACGTCGTCTGGGGCACGGGCACGCTGACGAACGCCGCCGAGGTGCTGCAGCCGGCCGCGCTCGGCCGGTACCAGGCTTCCTTCTCCTCCGACACCGCCATCCACGTCGCAACCGGCACGCAGACCGAGGCCGGTGCCATCACGGCCCGCAACGTCATGAACACCTGGCATTTCATCGCGACCGACGTGCCCGACGTGGCGTTCGGCCTGAGCGATCACTACGCCTGGGAGGCGGCCAGCCTGGCGATCGCCGGCCGCCGAGTCAGCGCCCAGGCCGCTTACAGCGACAGCGCGCCCGACCTGCACCAGATGGTGGAGTACGTGCGACACTCGCTCGACTTCCTGTCGAACCAGTGGCCGGGTGTGCCGTACCCGTACGAGAAGATGACGGCGTTCGAAGGCGGGGCGGGAATGGAGTACCCGATGATGGCGAACGATGCATCCTATCCCGACCCGGTGTTCTCGCAGTTCGTCGTCGGGCACGAGATCGCGCACACATACATGCCGTTCTACATGGGCATCAACGAGACCCGCTACGCCTTCATGGACGAGGGCTGGGCCACCACGTTCGAGTACCTCATGGGCCGGGCGGACACGGGATCGGAACACGCCACGGCGTTCTTCCAGCAGTTCCGCGTCAACGCCTGGGCAGCCGACCCGTCACCGCTGGAGGACCTGCCCATCATCACACCGGCCGACGCCCTGGCCGGCGGCGGCTACGGCATCAACGCCTACGGCAAGCCGGCCCTCGGCTATCTCGCAATGAAGGACATGCTGGGCGACGACCTGTTCCGCCGCGGCCTGCACGCCTTCATGACCCGCTGGCACGGCAAACACCCGACGCCGTGGGATTTCTTCTACACGTTCGATGACGTCACGGGGCGATCGCTCGACTGGTTCTGGGACGACTGGTTCTTCAGCAACCACTACATCGACCTCGCCGTGCAGGCCGTGGCCCGGGCACAGGGCGGCTACACGGTGACTGTGGAGAACATCGGCGGCATGGACGCACCGTTCGACCTGGTACTGACGTTCGGCGACGGTACCTCGCAGCGCCTGCACCAGACGGCAGCGGTCTGGCAGGCCGACGGGACACGGGCCAGCATCGCCGTGAAGACGGCCGGAACCGTGCGCTCCGTGACCATCGACGGCGGGATCTGGGTGGATGCGGATGCCTCCAACAACGGGTGGACCGGACACTGAGTCGAATCCGGCGTGAGCGTCCGATTCGCCGGCGGCGGCATGTGTCCGTCGCCGCCGACCCTTCCAGCGAATGGATCCACGTCCCGGCCCGGCTCCGCCCTGGCGCCGCGAGGCCTTCCCTGCCGGGATAGGGGTTTTCCCGACTGTATGCGGCGACGCGCGCGACCAAGCTTCGCGGGACCCGGAAGACCCGAATGGAGAGCACGATGGCACGCCACTCACGCATTGCGGAACCGCACAAGATCAAGACCGTTCGGCTTCTCTCGTTCCCGACCATCGAGGAGCGGAAGCGATACCTGGCCGAGGCCCGGTTCAACGTCTTCAACCTGACCCCGTCGCAGGTGACGTTCGACATGTGCTCGACCGGCACGAGCGCGTTCTCGCAGGAGCAGCTGGCCGGCCATCTCATCGGCGACGAGGCGTACGCAGGCAGCCGCAACTTCGAAACGTTGCTCGCGTCCGTGCGCCAGGTCCTCGGCCACGGCTACGTCTGCCCGACACACAACATCCTGGGCTGTGTGAAGCTGATCGTGTCCACGCTCGTGCCGCCCGGCTCCGTGATTCCAAGCAATGGCCGGGACCGGATGGACGTGCTGACGCCGCGCGAGGTCGAGGTCGTGGACGTGCGCGACCGGTCGGCGCCCATCTTCACCGGTAACATCGATCTCGGCCGCCTCGAGGAAGTGATCCAGCGCGGCAACGTCGCCCTGATCGACCTGCAGGCGTTCGCCGATGGCCAGCACCCGTTCAGCCTGAAGAACCTGCGGGCCGTCCGCGCGCTGGCCGACCGGTACGGCGTACGGCTGGTGCTGGATGCCTCGCGCGTTATTGAGAACGCGTGGTACATCCAGGAGCACGAGGCGGGTCAGGCCGACCGCCCGATCCGGACGCTCGTCGAGCAGATCGCGAAGACCAGCCACATCCTGCAGATCGACGGCGCGCAGGACCCGAAGTGCAACACGGGAGGCCTGCTCTCGACGGACAACCCGGACGACCACGAGCGGTTCATGAACGAGGTCGTCGTCTTCGAGGGACTGCACACCTACGGCGGCATGGCCGGCCGCACGATGGAAGTGCTCGCGCGCGGTCTGGTCGAGATGTGCGACGAGGACGAGGTGCACTGGGTCATGCAGCAGACGGAGCGCTTCACGCAGCGGCTCCGCGACGCCGGCGTCCCGCTCGAGCGCGGCTGCGACGGCGCGTACATCCGCGCCTACGCGTTCCTGCCGCAGGTCGGTGCGACGGCGCGCGACACCTTCTCGGCCGCGCTCTACCTGCTTTCCGGTGTCCGCGCCACTGCGATGCATCGGCGTGGCTCCGAGGGGCTGGTCCCGGTCCAGATCCCGCGGCTCGCCATGACCAACGAGCAGCTCGACCAGGTCGCGGACGCCATCATCAGCCTGCACCGGCAGGCATCGGCCGTGCCCCCGCTGCAGGTCGTGGAGGAAGGCGCGTGGCGCGACGAGATGACCTACACCTGGGTCTTCCCGGATCTCGCGCTTTCCGACTTCGACACGTTTCCCTACCAGATCCACACGATCGAGCGCGTCGGCAACCTTACGCCCGGACAACGGGCGGAGGCGATCCGCGCCGCCGGCTACAACACGTTCCTGCTGCCCTCTGTGGACGTGACGATCGACCTGCTCACGGACTCGGGGACGTCCGCCATGAGCACGGACCAGTGGGCGGCGTACGACGCCGCGCGTGCCTCGTCCACGACGAGTGACGAGTACCACCGCATGGTGGCGGTGCTGCGCGAGGTGTTCGGCTACCAGGACATCATCCCGACGCACCAGGGTCGCGCCGCCGAGCACATCCTGAGCCAGATCATGATCCGGCCCGGCCAACTCGTCCCCGGCAACATGTACTTCACCACGACGAAGCTGCACCAGGAGCTGGCGGGCGGCGTGTTCGTGGACATCATCGTCGATGAGGCGCACGATCCGGAGAGCGACCATCCGTGGAAGGGCAACATCGACCTGCGCAAGCTGAAGGCGCTCGTCGACGAGCACGGCGCCGGGCAGATCGCGTACATCTCCTTCGAGCACTCGGTCAACATGGCGGGCGGACAGCCCGTCAGCATGGACAACATGAAGGAGGTCTACTCGTACTGCTCCGGCCACGACATCCCGGTGTTCTTCGACGCGACGCGCTGCGTCGAGAACGCCTCCATGATCCGGCTCAAGGACCCGCGCTACGCCGACACCCCCGTGCGCGACATCCTGCGCGAGATGATGATGTACGGCGACGGCTGCACGGTCAGCGGCAAGAAGGACTTCCTGATCAACATCGGCGGCCTGCTCGCGTTCCGCGACAACCCGGTCTGGACCGCGCGCGCCAACGACCTGCTGCGCGTGTACGAGGGCAACACCACCGACGGCGGGCTCGCGACCGCCGACCTCGCCGCCATCGCGCGCGGCGTCGAGGAGATGGTCGACGACCGCTACATCCGTTCCCGCATCCGCCAGACTGACCTGCTCGGCCGGTTGCTCGCCGATGCCGGTGTGCCCATCGTCTCGCCGCCCGGAAGCCACGCCATCTTCCTCGACGCGAAACGGTTCCTGCCCCACATCGACCAGGACGAGTACCCGGCGCAGCGGCTGGCCGCCGAGATCTTCGTCGAGACGGGCGTCCGTGCCATGGAGCGCGGCAACGTGTCCAAGGGGAGGAACCCGGCGACCGGCGAGAACTACCAGCCCGCCCTCGAGCTGGTCCGGCTCACCATCCCGCGGCGCGTCTACACCAACGACCACATGCGGCGAGTCGCCGAAGGCATCATCCGGCTGTACCAGCGGCGCGAAGGGATCCGCGGACTGCGCTTCGTCTATGAGCCGGCCAAGCTCCGCTTCTTCCAGGGCCGCTTCGAATCGCTCTGACCTTCGCGACCTGTCGCGGGGCGGGTCCCGCACCCGCCCCGCTCCCAGCCCGGACCCGACTCGCCGTCCCGCTCCAGCGAGCGCAGCAGCCCGTTCCGCAGGGACGACCCGGGCGCGAGCCACGTCGCGAGCACGGAGATCCGGCGCTCCCGCCCCGTGTCCGTCCGGTCGAGCAGGACGGAACCGTCCCTGCCGATGTACGTGCTCCGGATCGTGTCGGACCCCATTGCGTAGACGAGTTGGTCACCCTCGAGGATGCCGCGCTCGCGGAGCGGCTCCAACCAGCCGGGCAGTGCCTCCCGGATCGCGCGGCTTGCCGTGTCGGACAGCAGGCCCGCCGACACCGCTTTCCCCTGGTCATTGGCAATCGATTCGAGGAAGCGCGAAAGGGCGAGGCCGCGCCGGAACACGATCCGCGCCGTCGCGGGGTCCGACTCCAGCACGGCGCGCGTCACGGAGTCCGCGACCGGGCCCGTGATGCGGTCGGCGCCCGCCGTGAGCGCTTCGATGCGGGCCCCGGCCGCGGCGTCGAGACAGAAATCGGCCGTGAGCACATCGAAGCGGAGGAAGGTTCGCTCCAGCAGCGTGCCCATCCAGCGGCCACGGGCCGGCTCGGTCTGCGCCGCCGCGGGAGAGACGGCGAGCAGCAGCAGCGCGGCCGCCAGCAGGGCGCGCGACGCGCTCAACCCGCGCCCGTCCGCATCACGCGCCGACCCGGCCGGTGCGGCGCGTTCAGGATGCGTCCCCGGCGCCCCGCGCCGTGACCCACCGCTCCACCTTGTCGCGGAGCATGGGCAGCGACACCGCGCCGTCGCCCAGCACCAGGTCGTGGAACGCCTTGACGTCGAAGCGGTCGCCGAGGCGGTCCTCCGCGCTTTTCCGCAGCCGCTGGATCTCGAGGCTGCCCGTCATGTACGCTGTCGCCTGGCCCGGCACCGCGATGTAGCGGTCGACCTCCGACTCGACGCTCCCGCGCGACTCCGCCGTGTTGTCGAGCATGTACCGGACCGCCTGCTCGCGCGTCCAGCCGAGAACGTGCATGCCGGGATCCACGACCAGGCGCGCCGCGCGCAGCGCCTGGTTCGACAGCATGCCGAGCCGGTCCACGTCGCCCGAGTACAGCCCCATCTCGTCCGCCAACAGCTCCGAGTACAGGCCCCAGCCCTCCGCCATCGCCGCGACGTACACGTAGCGCAGCACCGGATGCACACCCTTGCCATACAGCGCTACCGACATCTGCAGGTGGTGGCCCGGATACGTCTCGTGGAACGCCGTCGATTCCATGCCCGCCCGGCTGATCGTCTCCGGCATGTACGTGCCCAGCTCGTACGTGCCCGGCCGCGTACCGTCCTGCGAGCCCGACGAGTAGAACCCGCCGCCCGACGCGTGCTGGTACGCCGGGAACGGCTTGATCACCACCTGCGCGTCCGGCACGAAGGAGAACCAGTCGTGCACCGCGACCGCCGCCCGGTCCACCGCGCTCCGCGCGTACGCCAGCACGTCGTCTTCCGTCCGAAACGTGTACTGCGGGTCCGTACGCAGCCGCTCCAGCAGCCCCTTCACGTCCGACGTGCCGAAGCTCGATTCCGCGATCTGCTTCATCTCCGCCTGGATCCTGTCCATCTCGCGGAGCCCCGTCTCGTGGATCTCGCGCGCATCGAGCGAGAGCGACGTGTGGAAGCGGACCGACTCCGCATAGCACGCCTCTCCATCCGGATTCCCCGATACACCGACACCCTCACGGCCGCGGTACTCGTCCGCGAGAAACGCGCGGTACCGCATCATCGCCGGACGGATGCCGTCCACGATCACGCTACGGACCGACGCCGAGAACGCCTCGTCACCCGACCGCACCGCCGGATCGTAGAACGGAGACGCCTCCGGAGCCGCCTCCAGAAGCGCATCGACCTGGCGCAACACCGCGTCCACGTTCGATTGCGCCGCGAGATAACCGGTGGCCATCCCCGTCCGCAGGTTCGCGACCCCCCTGTCGATGTAGCCCGGCACCGCGCCCAGCCGCGTGAGCGCCCGCGCACGTTCCGCCGGCGTCGCGACCGGCTGCTGCGAGAACGACGACGACAGCATGCTCTGCCACCCCGTCCACGTCGGACTCACATTCCACAACTCCATCCGACACACGCGCCGCCCTTCCGACGCCTCCAGTCGATCCAGCGTGAACGCGTACGGGATCGCCGCATCCGTCCCCTCCAGCGACGACGGTTCGATCGCCCGCAGCTCCGCCAGCCAGCCGTCCTCCCGTCCACGCCACGCATCCATTGCCGCCTCGCTACGGTCGCCGAGACTGTCCAGCGGCGTGTCCGGATACCCGACCTCGTACGCCTCCTCCGGGAACTGGTGGTAGTAGCCGTCCACGAATGACTGCGCCACACGCAGCGCCGTCTCTCGCGCAGCCGCAGGCCCGTCGTCGCTCGACCCGCACCCCGCCAGCACCACCGTCGCCATGACCACCAACGTTCGCCTCATGACTCCGCCCGGTCTCCTGCCGACTCGTTCGTTTCTCTCGGGAACGCCACCAACATGCCCCGCACCCCGCCTCCCCACAACGCCCCCACCCCCGCCTTTTCCCGCCCCCGCCGCCCCCGCGAACTCTCCCGCCTCCGCCCCCGCCTCCCGAGCTTTTCCACATTTCCACCAAGTGAGCATCCGGGCCGGTTCCGCAAGGGGGGACCCGTCGGTTATCAACATTGCGCGGCCGCGCGGGGCCACGGCCGTTGCGTTCCTGTTTCACGGGATTCACACAAATCCATGACAACACGGGCACATACGCGGGTCGCGGTGTGAGTAGGGTAGGAAGCCGGCCACGCGGAGCCGGGTCGGAGGTGGTCACGAAGGAGGCGGACGGTGGCGGAATCGAGGCAGAACGGCTGGAGTCGGCGCGCGTCACGGGTTGTGGCGCTGGCGTGTCTCGTGCCGGCGGCGGTGGCAGCCGCGTGGCACGGCGGGGACGAGATGAAGGTGGCGCCGGTGGTGAGCGTGGAGTGGCTGGCGTCGCATCTGAAGGACTCGAACCTCGTGCTCCTGCACGTGGGTGAGGAAGGCGAGTACGGCGAGGGCCACATTCCCGGCGCGCGCTACGTAGAGTTGAACGATATCTCGCTGCCGCGGCAGGCGCCGGACGGCTTGTCGCTGGAGCTGCCGCCCGCGGAGCAGTTGCGATCGACGCTGGAGTCGTGGGGCATCTCTGACCATTCGACGGTGGTGGTCTACTGGGGCAGCGACTGGGTGTCGCCGACGACGCGGCTGGTGTTCACCTTGGACTACATGGGTCTGGGTGCCGAGACGGCGGTGCTTGATGGCGGAATGCCGGCGTGGAAGTCGGCGGGCCAACCACTGGTGACGGGTGCCCCGGCCGCGGGCCGGGGCCGGTTGACCGAGCGCGCGGGGAACGCGTCGCTGGTCGCGGACGCGGACTTCGTGAAGGCGCACGCGAAGGCGAAGGGGTGGACGCTGATCGATGCGCGGAACGTGCGCTACTACGACGGCGCTCCGGGATCGGGCGATGCACGACCCGGCCACATTCCGGGTGCCGTGAACCTGCCGTTCGACGGCATGGTGACCGAGGACCTGCGCGTGCTGCCGCTGGACGAGCTACGGGCGAAGTTCGCGGCGGTTGGTGTGGCGCCGGGCGATTCGTTGATCGCGTACTGCCACATCGGGCAGCAGGCGACGGTGGTCGTGTTCGCGGCACGGCTGCTCGGGTATCCGGTGAAGCTGTACGACGGGTCGTACCAGGACTGGCAGAAGCGAACGGCGCTGCCGGTGACGACGGAGCCGACGAAGAAGGGAGGCGGGCAGTGAGCGTGTCGGCGCCCGTCGCCGCGCGGCCCGGTCGTCCGGTCGCGGACCGCGCATCGACGCCCGGACAGCCGTGGATGAGTGCCTACCTCGCGGGCGTGGGCGTTGGCGTTGTGCTGCTGCTGGCGTACGTGATCGTGGGGCGCGGGCTGGGCGCGTCGGGCGCGTTCTCGGCGCTGGTCGCGTCGGGCGTTGCGGCGGCGTCGCCGTCTCGGGCGGCGTCGAATCCCGCGGTCTCCGGTTACCTCGCGGGCGGCGCGAATCCGCTCCACGACTGGCTGGTGATCGAGATCATTGGTGTGACGCTGGGCGGCCTCTTCTCCGCGCTGTCCGCGGGTCGGTTCCACTTCACGGTGGAGCGCGGCCCGCGGATCGGCACGGGCGGGCGGCTCGCGTACGCGTTCGTGGGCGGCTTGATCATGGCGTTCGGCGCGAAGCTGGCGCGCGGCTGTACGAGCGGCCTCGCGCTCTCGGGCGGCGCGCTGCTCTCGGTCGGTGCGTGGATCTTCGTGGTCACCGCATTCGCCGCTGGCTACCTGGTGGCGCCGCTGGTCCGGCGGCAGTGGACGTGAGCGGGCCTGGCCAGGTCCCGTACCCGGGCGAGGGCGCGAGCCTGCTTATCGCCCTGGTGCTGGGCATCGGGTTCGGCTGGTTTCTCGAGCGCGGCGGCATGGGCAGCGCGCGCCGGCTCGCCGCAGTGTTCTACCTGAAGGACATGGCGGTCTTCAAGCTGATGTTCTCGGCCATTCTCACCGCGATGCTCGGCGCGTTCTGGCTCGCTCGGCTCGGCATGCTCGATCTCGCGCGGGTGTGGATGCCTGCGACCTACGTCGCGCCGCAGGCACTGGGCGGCCTCGTCTTCGGCGTCGGCTTCGTCACTGGCGGGCTCTGTCCCGGCACCGGCTGCGTCGCCGCGTCGAGCGGCCGCAAGGACGGGCTCGCGCTGATCGCCGGGATGATCGTGGGCGTGCTCGCGTTCGACGAGGCGTTCCCCCTGCTCGCCGGGTTCTACGACAGCACGGGAATCGGTCAGGCGACGCTGGCATCCGTGACGGGCCTGCCCACGGGCACCGTCGTACTCGCCGTCACGCTCATCGCACTCGCGGGCTTCGCGGTGGCCGAGCGCATCGAGCGGGGGGACCGCGGGTGAACGGGCCAGGCGGATCGAACGATACGACGATCGCGCGTGCGCACCGGGCGCTCGCCGCGGCCGCGCTGCTGCTCGGCATGCTCGCCGCGTTCGCGGGAGAACCCGCCGACCCGGCACGCGCCGGCGTTCAGGATGTTCCTTCCGCGAGCGCGGCGGACACGGTCGCCTCCGATTCGGCGGCGCCGCGCCGGCGTCTCGATGGCCGTCGCGGCTGCGCGTGGTGACGTGAGACGCGCCGACTCCGCCGCCCGCCCCGGCCGCCGCCGGACCTGCCGGTCCTACTCGGAACCCTGGCGTGCGTCTTTGGCCGCCGCTCCGTGGAGCGGGACCGTGTAGCCGCGCACGTGTTCGACGTCGAGCGAATCCGTCTCGATGGTGGCGAGGAAGCCGGTCCCGGCCGCGAAGCTATGCACGGCGACCGGCAGGTCGATCGCCGCGAGCCAGCGGCCTTCGGGGTCGAACACGTTCCACGCGGCTCGCCGTTCCCAGGGTGGGGTCCAGGCCATCACCCAGAGGTTGCCCTCCCCGTCCCGGGCGATCGACCGAGTGACCGGCATCGAGTCCGGGAATACCGCCTGGCCGCGCCACCGCGACCGCACGTCCGGCGTCCGCGCGAAGTCGCCGAACGGGTTCCGGTCCGCGAGCGACGTGCTGTCCCACTCGTTCCAGCGCTGGCGCAGCGCCGGTGTGACCGCCTCCGCCGGTTGCGGCCAGCGGATGATGCGGACCGCGTGGCCATCGGCCGCGAGGCTCGCCACCGCCGCGCGCGCGCCGCCCGTGACCGCCAGCCCGTCGGCCGTGGTCGTGACCGATGCGATCGCGGCCATCGGCTGCGTATCGATCACCGGGACCCGGTCCGCGTACGTCATGTACACCGGCTCGATCCGCAGGCTCGTGATCTCGTGGAGCCGGTCGCCATCCGGCGAGTGAAGCGCAATCACGGTCGAATCCACGTTCAGCCCGAGCGCGAGCGAGAGATGCCGCGATCCCACGACGATCGAGCCGTCGGCAAGCGCCCCCATCACGGTCGGGTTCGGTTCCGCGTCCACGAGTCTCGCCGTGCGCACCGGCTGGCCCGCCAGATCGAGAACCGTCAGACGGCGCAGGTTCCAGTCGTACGCAACCAGCGAGTCGCCACGATAGCGGAAAACCCGCAGCTCCCCCTCGAACTCGCCCGGTTCCTTCCCCTCGCGACCCGTCCGCCACAGCAGCCGACCCGACCCGTCGTACGCATCGATGCTGTGGCCGCCCGAGTTGGCCACCACGACCATCGAGTCGCCGAGCGCCACCAGCCCCGTCAGACGATCCGCCGGGTTCGCTTCACTTCCCGCCTCCTGCACGGCCGCGCCCACACTCAGCTCGATCCGGGTCGCAGGCGCCGAGTTCTCCACCAGCTTCACGCCCGCACTGTCCCGCATCCGGAATACCGGACCGGGCGGCCGGTCCCCCGTGCCGCACGCGGCCAGCCAGACGGTCAGCACCGGCATGCCGAGAACCGCTGCCCGGCCCCATACGCGCGGACGCCGCCGCGCACACCCTCGATTCGTCGCTTTCATCGCCGTTCCCGATCCCTGTCGGTCTGCACCGTTCCGCCCTCGCCCGCCTTCGCCGCCCCGACCTGCCGCGCCGCCGGCGGTCCCATCTACCCACGTGCGCCATGCCTCGATCCACGCCCGTCGACGCCGCACCCGCCCCCTCTCCCCTGACCCCCCGGCCTGCCCCGGTTCTCACCACGATATCACTTGTGGACGATCCCGGCGCCGCCCCACATTGACCCGGCTGACCCGACAGGGTTGCACACATTCCAGCCCGGGACACCCCGGTACCGACGGCACGGAGGCAGACATGATCCATCAGTCCTCATCGCGTATCCAGTTCCGCATGCAACTCGCGGCCCTCGCCCTTCTGCTCGCGGCGACCAGCCCGGCGTGGGGCCAGGCGGCACAGAGCCAATCGGCCGACGAGCAGATCCTCCAGAGCGAGACGTACGTACGGCCGCCGGCGCCGATCGAGGAGGCGGCGATGGCACCACGCTGGCTGAACGTGTCGCTTAACGAGGCGAGTCCGGACAAGAAGTGGTTCCTGAACGAGGTCGGGGACGGTCCGGTGACGATGGACGTGTTCTCGAAGCCGTTCCACGAATTGGGCGGACTGTTCATCGATTACCGGGCGAACCGGAGCCGGACGCTGACGATCCGCACCAACGTCGGGATCGAAATCATCTCGGGGACGGACGGCTCGAAGATCGAGGTTCAGGTGCCGAAGGGTGCGCGGGTGTCGAACGCGACGTGGAGTCCGGACGGCAGGAACGTGGCGTTCTACGTTCACACGCCGGACGCGACGCACATCTGGGTGGCGGATGCGACGACCGGCAAGTCGCGGCAGGTGACGCGGACACCGGTTCTGGCCACGCTGGTGACGGGCTTCCAGTGGATCGACAACGGGCAGCAGATCGCGACGATCCTGGTGCCGGACAACCGGCCGCCGATGCCGGTGAAGCCGGCGGCTCCGATCGGTCCGCAGATCAAGGTCGCGGAAAACCACGACAAGAACCGGCTGCGCACGTACGCGAGTCTGATGGCGACGCCGTACGATGAGGACCTGCTGCAGTGGCACGCGACCGGCCAGCTGGCGCTGATCGATGTGCGGAACCGGTCGGTGAAGAAGATCGGCCAGCCGGACATGATCCGGCGGATCGACCCCTCGCCGGATGGCATGTACGTCCGCGTGACGCGGATGGTGCGTCCGTTCTCCTACATGGTGCCGGTGAGCAATTTCGGCAGCATCGAGGAGATCTGGGACCAGAGCGGAGCGGTCCTGGCCACGCTGGACACGACCGAGTTGAACCTGGGCGCGAACCCGGCCCGCGGCGTGACGGCGCCGGGCGCCGATGCAGAAAGCGCCCAGGAATCGCAGCGGCGGGAGCTGTCGTGGCGTTCAGACGGCCAGGGCCTCTCGTACCTGGAGCAGGAGCCGGCGCCGGCGGGCGGCGACTCGGCGCAGGCACCGGCACAGCCGCCGGCCGGCGGCGGGCGCGGCGGCCGGGGCGGGGCGCAGGGCCCGCGGCGGATGGACCATTCTGATGCAGTGGCTGCCGCCGTTCGACAGCACCAGCACCAAGGTGGTATACGAGAGCAGCACCCGGATGTCGAACGTGCGCTTCTCGCCGGACATGCAGATCATCTTCTACTCGGAGCGGAGTGGACAGAACTCGACGGAATACGCGGTCCGGCTGAGTGATCCCGGCACGCGTCACACGCTGGTCCGCTCCAACTCGAGCGATTTCTACGCGAACCCGGGCAGCCTGGCAATGGCGCAGGGCGGGATGGGTGGCGGCCGCGGCGGCTTCGGTGGCCGCGGTGGTGGTGGCGGTGGTGGTGCGGTCCTGCTTTCCGGTGACGGGCAGAGCGTTTTCCTGTACGGCACGCAGTACGACAAGAACCCGGAGGAAGTCGGCCCGAAGACGTTCCTCGACAAGGTCAACATCGACGACAGCACGCAGAAGACGCGCATCTACGAGAGCGACAACGACGGTGTGTACGAGCGGATCCTGACGGTCCAGGATCCGGACGCGGCCACGTTCATCGTGTCGCGCGAGTCGCCCACCGAGATCACGCAGTCGTACCGGCGCTCCGGTGGACAACTGGTGCAACTCACGCACAACACCGACTACACGCCGGACCTGACGCGGGCGCCCAAGGAGCACTTCATCGTCGAGCGGCCGGACGGCTTCAAGTTCAAGGTCAACGTCACGCTGCCGCCGGGCTACCAGAAGGGGACGGCGCTGCCCGCGATGTTCTGGTTCTACCCGAGCGAGTTCGATAGCCAGGAAGCGTACGATCAGCGTGGACGCACGTTCAACAAGAACTCGTTCACGAACTACGGCACGCGCTCGATCCAGTACCTGGTGCGGCTGGGATACGCGGTGGTGGAGCCGGACGCACCCATCGTGGGCGAGCCCGGCCTCTGGAACAACAACTACGAGAATGACCTGCGCAACAATCTCTCGGCCGTGATCGACGAGCTGGAACGCCGTGGCCTGATCGACCGCACCCGCCTCGGCATCGGCGGCCACAGCTACGGCGCGTTCTCGACCGCGAACGCGATGGTGTTCACGCCCTTCTTCAAGGCGGGCATCGCGGGCGACGGCAACTACAACCGCACGCTCACGCCGCTCGACTTCCAGAGCGAGCGCCGCGATCTGTGGACGGCGCGCGAGACGTACCTGAACATGTCGCCGCTGCTGCACGCCAACGACCTGACGGGCGCGCTGCTGATGTACCACGGCCTGGGCGACCAGAACGTGGGCACGGACCCGACCAACTCGCCGCGCATGTTCCACGCGCTGAACGGGCTGGGCAAGACGGTGGCGATGTACCTCTACCCGTTCGAGGACCACGGCCCGGCCACCGTCGAGACGCAGCTCGACCTGTGGGCCCGCTGGACCGCGTGGCTCGACAAGTACGTGAAGAACCCGCAGAAGGAAGAAACCAAGGTCACGACGGACGGCATGGACGGCTCGAACTAGGCCGCCGCCGCACGAGACGGGCGTAGCGGTGACGCGAATCGACCCCCGGGGCCGGCGGCGGCCTCGGGGGTGGCCGTTGCCGGCCGGGATGACGAAGCCCGCGTCGCCGGCTCGACGCGTCCTGACCCGCGTCACCCGGCCATTCGAGTCAGCAGCGCGCCGATGGCACCCGCGTCGATGGCGGCGCCCAGCACCCGCGTGAGAATCAGCCAGAACGCCAGCGCGGTCGCGGCACCGCCGGCGGCCGCGATGGTCCACCTCTCGCGGCTATGCCGGCCGCCACGGTCAGGACCCCGAGCCCCGCGATCCAGCCCAGGGCCTCCAGCGCCGTCCGATCGTTTGCGCCGTCCTCGACCGGATCGGTGGGACCGGGCTGTCGCGCAGCCCCGCCGAGTGCGCTTCCACTTTTCCGCAACTCGCGACGGCGAACTCAGTCTGCTGCCGGGGCAGGAGGGGCTCAACCTTCCGCCACCGTGACCGAACCTAAAAGAGTCGTGTGTGATGCCGCACCGGCTCGCCGGGGGCATCCGCGGAGTTCGGACTGCGCGGGAGAACCACATATGGTCGAAGTCGAACACGGATCGATCGAGGTCCCGGGCCGGCGGCACGCGGGTTCACCCTTCAAGCGTCGGCTGGTCCGACTCGTCCTGCAGCACGGACGGGTCGTCGAGGGGAACGTGCACGTGACCGACGGACAGGCGCTCAACACGTTCGTCGGCACCCGGCCGTTCGTGAGCCTTACCGAAGCCCGCTGGGTGAGCCCGGAGAGCGACGTCATGGCGCACCTCGCGGTGCGGTCGGACCAGATCCTCTGGGGCGCACCGCTCGACGACGATCTCCCGGTCTGCACGATGCGGCCGCCGGCGAATTTGCCACGCTGGGCCGAACTCACGATGGCGGACGGTACGGTGCTCCACGTGGGGCTCTACCTAGCCGAAGAACAGCGTCTCACGGATTACGTGGATTCCGCGACGGGATACCTGCCGGTGTTGCAGGGCAGCGTCGTCGGGCAGAACCGGCTGCTCGGCCCCGTCGCCGTGAACAAGAACTCGATTCTCGCGATTCGCGAAATCGAACCGCGACCCTGAACAACGCCGGGCCGGCCCGCACGCGGACCGGCCCGGCGCCTCCCTGCCGCACCTGTTCGATTCACCCCCACGCACCCACCCGCCGCACCCGTATCCGCCGCAACCGCACCCGCCACCCGCGTCGAGGTTGAGAGCCGGCCGTCCGGGTGGATGCGCTGGGTGCGGCCTCACATCGTCCCGCTCCGCAGCCAGGCCGACCACCAGAGATCGCGCAGCATCGTGGCACCCGCCGCGAGCCGCTCGACCGTGAACGTCTTGTGCGCCGGGTCGGTGGTATTCGGCCCGAACGGTTCCTGCTGCTCCAGCTCGTAGAGCCGTTCCACTCGCGCGTTGGTGTCGCGGATGTAGTCGAGCACCGCCGGGCGTATGTCGGTGACGGTGTGCACCGGCGCGACGGCGTTCGGCAGCACGTCGTCGAGCGTGACGTGCGTCTTGACGTACTCGCTCTCGAATCGCGCGTGGAAGGTCTGGTCGAGCGTGAAGTGGCGCGGGTTCGGGTAGTTCGCGCCCCAGCCGTTGAAGTGGACTGTGGCATGGTGCGGATTCGAGCCGTCGGCGACGAAGTGGCCGAGGATGCCGGCGTCGTTCACGATCCGCTGCTCAATGAACGCCTTCCTGTCCGGATCCTTCGCGTCACGCCACAGCCGGAACTCGATCACGAGCCGCTCGTAGCGCTCCATGATCGCGAACGGGAGGAACCCGGCATCGCGTTCCGGCAGCGCCATGCCGGAGCGCAGCAGGATGGCGTAGTACTCGTACCGGTCCGGTGCCGCGAGCGCGCTGTCCGGCACGTTCTCGAGGTCGATGTAGTGGTCGTAGCGGTACGCCTCGTTGACCTCGGGCATGCCGTCCGACCGCCAGCGGTCCGCCTCGTAGTTCAGGTAGCCGAGCTGCGTCCGTGCGGCCCGGAAGAACGCGGGCATCGCCATGGGCAGCTTCGAGGCCGCCGCCAGCCCCACGATCTCGTGGCCGTCGGGGCCCCAGCGCATCGGGGCCGCGCCCGTAAAAAGCAGGGAAGTCGCGGGGAGGAGCAGGGACAGCAGCTGGCGGCGTCGCATGGTCAATTCATCCGGCGGTGGACTTCGAGCGGAACGTGAACGCCGTTGCGGCGTTCGGGCGTGAAGCTCGGGAAACGTCTGCCGCGCGTCAACCGGCGCCGCCCATGCCCCGCCCCGGGACGCGCCGCCGGGGCGGCGCCGGCAGGGTCAGCCGCCGTCCGGAGCCGGCACGCCGCCATCCAGCCCGCCCGGCGGCCGGGACATGCCGCCGGAAACCCCGGTGTCCGCGGCATTGCCGAAGAGCCCCGCGTCCATCGGGATGCCGCCATCCATTCCGCTCGAAGAGGCGGGGCGTGGTGGTCCCTGCCCCCACACCACGAAGCCGGGCGTCGGGCGGCTCGTCTGGAGCGCCCACTGCAGGGTGAAAGGCACGTGGGCCTGTATCCGGTTCATCCAGGGGTCCGCGTGCCATCGTTCGATCCTGTGGCCCATTCCCATCAGGTCATCGCTCTGGTACGGGTTGAGCCCGTAGCAGATGTCGGCGTTCGTGTCCTGTGCCGCGATGCACTGCTGGCTTTGCTGCGCGACGTGGCCGAGCCCGATCACGTGACCGATCTCGTGCGCGGCCACATCCTGGTAGTGTGCGTCAGTAGCATCCGTCCGGCACGTCCAGGCATCCACGTTCACGAGTCGGCCGTAGTGACGCCGGGAGTTCATGTACGAGCCGTAGAGACGTGAGGTCGGGAAGTCGCCCGGCACGCGCGGGCAGAAGTCCGGGGTCACCCGGTAGCAGTCGATATGCATGTGCCTGCGCTCCCGGCTGGAGACCGGGTGGATGCGCAGGCTGCATTTGATGGAGGGCCGGTAGTGCCCGGCGCCGGTCACATAGCTGACGCCCCAGTTGTTGTCGGGCACGAGCCAGAACCTGTTCTCGAAGCCTCGCTCCATCACGTGCCTGCAGCGGTTGACCCAGTCGAGGAAGTTCGCGTTCGACCCCCAGGGCAGGACGGGGATGTGCTGGCTCGTGATGGCGTCCGTCACGAACCCGCTGTCGACCCGGTGAAACCAGGTGTTCACGCGCAGGATCAGATCCGCGTGCCGGTCCGGCGACACCCTGCCGGTATAGAGTTCCGAATCGACCCGGCTACTTCGGAACACGGGTCGAATCTTGTCCGAGACTTGAACGGGCATGGACGCTCCTCCGGGAGGTCGGTCCGCGCGTCACTCGGTGCGGAGCGCGGTCATTGGCGGCACGGCGGCGGCGCGTCGCGCCGGGATCAGGCTCGCGAGGCCGACGGCGAGCAGCAGCAGCGCGGGCATGCCGATGAACGTGACGGGGTCGGCGGGCGCGACGCCGAGGATGAAGGAGCGCATGGCGTGGCCGAGCGCGAATGCGGCGAGAACGCCGATCGCGAGGCCGGGCAGGGCGAGCCGGAACGCGCCGCCGAGCACGAGGCCGATGATGTCGCCGCGGCGAGCGCCGAGCGCGGCCCGGACGCCGATCTCGAACGTGCGCTGGGCCACCGTGAACGCGATCACGCCGTAGACGCCGAGCGTGGAAAGCAACAACGCGAGCACGCCGAGGCCGCTCGTCACGCCGGCACCGATCCGCTGGGGCAGGAGCCCGATCGCGGTCACGGCCTCGAGGCTCTGGGGCGGCGTGAGCGAGATCTCCGGGTCGAGCTCCCGGATCGCGGCCTCCATGTCGTGGCCGAGCTCCGGTCCGCCGCGACCCTGCGCGATCACGCTCACGGCCGGATCGTAGTCCTGGGCGAGCGGCGTGTAGTACATCGGCTCCGTCGCCTCGGATAGCATCTGGTTCTTCACGTCATCGACCACGCCCACGACCGTGCGCCACCGATCCGGCTGGTCGACCATGCGGATCCGCTTGCCCACGGCCGATTCGCCGGGCCACACCCGCTCGGCCAACGTGCGGCTGACCACCGCGACCGGCTCGGTGCCCGCCACGTCGCCCGGACCGAACGCCCGGCCCTCGAGCACCGCGATGCGCAGCGCCCGGAAATAGTCGGCGCTCACCCGGTTGAAGTCGCTGCCCATGCCCTGTTCGCCGCTGGCGGGCCCGGACTCCGCCACTACGGGCTGTCCCATGGCGCCGAGGTCGAGCGGCAGGTCGGTCGCGAGTGCGGCCGCCGTCACACCGGGCAGCGCGCGGAGTCGCTCGACCATTCGCGACTGGAACGCAGCGCCGCCGCCGGCGTCGTACCCTTCGAGCGACAGGTCGAGCATCAGCGTCTCGACATTCGCCGGGTCGAAACCGATGTGCGTGCCCGCGGCCCGCTGCAGCGAGCGCAGGAACAGGCCCGCCGACACGAGCAGCACGACGGACAGCGCGAGCTGCGCACCGAGGAACAGGCGTCGGGCGCGGCTGCCGCGGCTTCCAGGCCGCGCCGCGTCCCTGCGAAGTGCCACCATGCTGCCGCCGCGGCCCGCCTGCAGGGCAGGCGCCAAGCCGAAGACGAGCCCCGTCACGAGGGCCATGGCGAGCCCGGCGCCGAGCACGACCGTGTCGGGCGAGAAGTCGATGCGGAGCGGGATCGGGATGGGAAGGTGGATCGAGTTCAGCACCGCCCCCCCCCAGTACGCGAGCGCGATGGCGACCAACCCGCCAGCTGCGAAAAGGACCAGGCCTTCGGTCAGCAGCTGGCGCACAAGACGGGCCCGGCCCGATCCGAGCGCGAGTCGGATCGCCATCTCGCGGTCCCGCGCGCTCGCACGGGCCGTCAGCATGCCGGCCACGTTCGCGCACGCGATCACCATCACGAGCATGGCCACACCGAGCATCAGGGCGAGGAACGCCGTCACGGCCGCCCGGCCGAAGCCCGGCACCGGGCCGAGCGGGACCACGCGAGCGCTACGGATCCGTCCGGGATCGGCCTCCGGCGGCGCGAAGCGAGCGACGGCGGCCTTCACGGCGGCATCGGCCTGCTCGATCGTCGCACCGGGCGCCAGCCGGCCGATCACGCTGAACCAGCTCGACCGCGGGTTCTGCAGTTCCGTACGGTCGAAGCGCGGCGATGCGACCCGGATCATCCCGATCGGCAGATAGACGTCAGGACTGAACATCGGGGAATGACCCAGGAACTCCGAAGGCGCCACGCCGATCACGGTGAAGGTGTGACGGTTGAACGAGACCGGACGTCCGATCACCGACGGGTCCGAGCCGAACCGGTCGCGCCAGAAATCGTGGCTCAGCACCGCGACGCTCCCCTCGTCGAACGCATCCTCGTCCGGTGCGAAGAACCGGCCGAGCGCCGGCGTCACACCGACCGCATCGAAATAGGGCGCGGACACGAGCAGGCTGTTCACGCGCTCGCCCTCGCCGCCGGTGCCGAAGCTGAGCGGTATGAAGGTCCAGCCGGCAACGGCGGCAAGCGGCGACGCGTCCTCGCGCATCGCGAGGTACTCGGGCCACGAGAACGTGTCGAACCCGCGACCGCCCGTGGTGCGGCCGATCTCGACCGCGCGGTCCGGTTCGGACACACCGCCGACCGAGCGGAGCAGGAGCGAGTTCGCCACGCTGAACACCGCGGTGACCGCACCCAGACCGACGCCGAGCGAGGCGATGATGATCAGTGTGAAGAGCGGACGTTGCCGCAGCGAGCGAAGCGCGAGACGGATTTCCCCGAACCATGAGTCCATGAAGCCTCCGGCGGGAACGGATGGGTCGAGCGGTTGACGCAACTCTCAGGACATACGGTCCCGCGCGCGCTTCCGTTTCGCGACTCGCCGTCATGCACGGACATTGGCCCCGGGTGCGGGCCGATCCTGCTCAGGGGCGGGCGACCGGTCGCCCGCTGATCGGGATCAGCCCTTGTTCCGGCAGCTGCTGATGCCGAACACCGTCCAGAGCGGGCAGCTGCCCGCCAGGCCCGTCGCCAGCAGCACGATGCCGATCAGTCCCCACGGCGTCTTCGGGCCGGTGAAGACGAGCGCGAGCAGTATCACCCCCAGCAGCACGCGCAGGATTCGTTCGAGCCTGCCCTCGTTGCGCGGCAGAATGCGCTCCATCATCGATGTGCTCCGTGTTGTCCCGTATCTCTCGTGCGGCGGGCGGACCGCCCGCTTCTTCGATTGAGAGGCATGGACCCGGGGGGGCGGTTCCGGCGGAGCGGTTCGGGCTCAGCCGCCTGTCTGTCGGAGCGAGACGATGCGCCAGGCGGCACCGGCCTTCTGGAACGAACCGGTGTAGCGGAGCAACTGAGCCTGTGTCTGGTTGTTGCTCCGGAACGATACGTCGATGACGAGGTCGGCCGTCGCGGAGTCGCCGTCGAACTTCGTCTCACCGACGGAGCGGAGCGAGGCCGAGAATTCCGTCACGGCGCGGCTGGCGAGCAATTGCTTCCAGACATCCCGGGCATCGGCCGGCAGGAGCGGAACAACCCTGTTCCCGTCCCGCTTGCCCAGGGCTGTCACGAAGTCGCGGATCGCGGCGCCGACGGCCGCCTGATCCGCCGTCCGGTCCGCGGCAGCCGGCGACGTTTCCGGCTTCGGCTGCGCTGGCAGCGCCTCGAGCCGGGGCGACCACGTGCGGGTCTCACCCGGAGAAAGCACGATCTGCTCGTTCGTCTCGCGGTAGCCGGGCGCCGTGACCGTCGCGAACCACGTCCCTGCCGGGACCGTCGCGGATCCGCCCGTCACCGGCTGCGTCGTTCCCGCCGTGTTACGGAGCGTGACCACGGCGTCGGCCGGCAGGCCGGAGCCGAGCCGGAACGTCGCGGGTGCCGGAGGTCGTGGCGGCGTCACGGCGGCATCCGCCGAGTCCGTGGCGGCGGCCGCGCCCGCGCCGGCGTTCGCCGCCGCCTGCTGCCGCGTCGCTGGTGGCCGGGTGGCCGCGGTGGTCTCCGGCACCGGTCGTACCGGCGGTTGCGCGGGCGGTTCGGCCGGGACCTGGGCGGGCCGGTCCGATCCGGCGGGCACCGTCGCCGAGTCCGGAGTCGCCGGCCCGTTCGCGGCGAGGGTCATCGAGTCGGTCGTGGCGGCGGCTCCGGGCCCGGGCGTCGCCGGCGTCGGGCTGATGCCCGGTGCCGGGATCGGGGACGGTTGGTCCGACCCCCCCGAGCGGAGCGCAAAGGGCAGGACGGCGGCCACGATCACGGCCGCGGCAATGAGCCCGATCACGAGCGGCCGACGCGAGCTGGACTCGCCCGCCCCCGTGCGCGCCGGGCCACCCGGACCGGGCGTCGGCGTCAGGCCCGCAACGGCGCGCGGCCCCGATCCGCGGTCCGAACGGTGGCTGCGCTTCGCGGTCGCCGAGACCTCGACCGTGATGGTCGCCGTCTTCTGACCGGTGCTCGCGGTGATGAGGATGCTGCCGGCGTGCAGCCCCTCGACCACGCCATCGGGCCCGACACGGGCCACCTCCGCGTCCTGCGAGCTCCAGAGCACGGCGCGGCCGTCGAGCCGCTTGCCGTCGAAGTCGTGGACGACGGCCTCGAGCGCGAGGCTGTCGCCGATGCCGAGCGTCGCGCTGGCCGGCCGGATCTCGAGGCCCGGTACCAGGTCCGCCTCCACCTCGATCGCCAGGACGGCCGCTGCCCCGCCCGAGATGGCCGTGACCTGTGTCGAGCCCGGAGACCGGGCGAGCAGCGTGCCATCCGGCAGTACCGTCGCGATCAGCGGGTCGTCCGACGACCATTCGATCCGGCGGCCGGCGAGCTCGTGGTCCGTCGCGTCGAACAGCCCGGTCTCGATCCGGGCCCGCCCGCCCTCCATCATCGTCGACGGCCAGTCGCGGACCTGTATCTTCGAGGTCGGTGCTGACAGCCCTTCCATCCGGCCGCGGACCGGGTCGTCAACGCCCGGCGGGCCCGCCCCCGCGGCGGCGACCGCCGAGGCGAGCGTGGGCCAGCGGTCGTCCGGATCCTTCTGCATCATCCGCGACACGGCGCCCAGCAGATCGTCCGGGCAGTCGGGCCGGAAATCACGAATCGAGGGCGGCTGCATCGTGAGATGCGCCTGCAGCACGGCCAGTGTCGGGCCGCGGAACGGCGGCTGGCCGGTCAGCATCTGGAACGCAACGACGCCAAGAGAGTACTGGTCGGACGCGCCCGTCACGCGACCGGACGAACACTGCTCCGGGCTCATGTACTCCGGGGAGCCAACGAGCATGCCGGTCTTTGTGAGCGACGGCTCGTCCGCGACCTTCGCGATCCCGAAATCCGTGACCAGCGCATTGCCACGTGCATCGAGCAACACGTTGCTCGGCTTCACGTCGCGATGCACGATGCCGAGGCCGTGCGCGTAGCCCAGCGCGTCGCCGATCTGATAGAGCCACGCGCGCACGACATCGATCGGCAGTTGTATCGATGATTCCGCCATCACCTGGCCGAGGTTCCGGCCGGAGATGTGCCGCATCACGAAGTAGTGCAGGTCTTCGCGTTCGTCGACCTCGTAGATCGTAATGATGTTCGGATGCGTGAGCTGCGCGATGGTCCGCGCCTCCTGCACGAACCGATCGATCAGCGAAGGGTCCAGCATCAGGGCCGGTGACATCACCTTGATCGCGACCGTCCGGCCCAGGCGCGGCTCTTCCGCCAGATAGACGCCCGCCATGCCGCCGTACCCGAGGATCGACTTGACCCGGTACTTCGGCGCGGTCAGCTGGCGCAGCTTGAGCAGGACCGTTTCCCATTGGTGGGCATAACGAATCCCGCCCGTCGTGGCGCCGAGCGTGTCGGCGCCGCAGAACGGACACGCGGCCTCGCCGGCCGTGACCTGGGTGCCACAGTTCGGACAGGCGACGAGGGTCATGCCGGGGGTGCTTCCAGGAAGGCGGGCATCAGGGAAAAATGAAAACGGAACCGTTCCTTAGCAAGGCACCGGCCCGGCAAACCGCCGGGGCCGACCCCGGAGTCCCGGCCCGGACCGCTGCGGTGCGCGTCGCACCCGGTCCATTTCACCGCCCATTCTACCGTCACGGAGGCACGATGCGCCGATTCATTACCGCGGTCGTAATTCTCGCAGCAGCCCACGCTCCCGCGGCGGCTCAAAGCCTGAGCGACCAGTTTACTCATCTGTTCACCTTCGGTACCTGCGGTGAGCCGCTCTGCCTCGACGTGAACGCGGCCGTCCACGGTGAACACTTCAACCCCAGCATCACGCAGGGGGAGCACAACCTGCTCTCTTTCCTGACCGGGTCCATCGCGACATCGCTCGGCAATCTGCCCTTCACCGCGGCCAGCGGCGGTGTCACGTTCCGCTTCGAGAACGGCGTGCCCGTGGCGACATCGGTCTCCGCCGGCCCGATCTACGGCGAGCGCGCCCAGACCCTCGGCCGCGGCCGGTTCCTCGCCGGCTTCAATTTGAGCGGCATCTCGATGGACAACATCCGGGGCGTGCCCATCAATGACATGAACCTGGTCTTCACCCACCAGAACGTGGGCGATCCGGCGCTGGGCAACCCGGAGTTCGAGCGCGACATCATCGAGGTCAACCTCGACATGCAGCTGAAGCTGCTCGTCACGTCCTTCTACGCCTCGTTCGGCCTCGCCGACAACCTCGACTTCGGCGTGCTCGTGCCGCTCGTCCACGCCACGCTCACCGGCAACAGCAAGGCCCAGGTCGTGCCCTTCGACCGGCCGACACCACACCAGTTCGGGACGCCCAGCAACCCGAGCGACTTCGCGACCTCCACCACGGATGCGTCCGCGACCGGGATCGGCGATATCGCGCTCCGCCTCAAGGCGAATCTCTACCAGGGCCCAACAATCGGGTTCGGCGCGATCGCCGACGTCCGCCTCCCGACCGGCAGGGATGAGGACTTCCTCGGCTCCGGCGCCACGAGCGTCCGCGTGCTCGGCGTGCTGTCGGCGCGATCCGGCAACTTCTCTCCACACGTCAACGGCGGCTTCGCCTACCGCTCGGGCGCGAACCAGAACAACTCGATGCTGGCGACGATCGGGTTCGACCATCTGCTCTCGGAGAACGTGTCGATCGCTGCCGACGTGATCACGGACCTCGAGCTGGGCTCGTCGAAGCTGCTGCTCCCCGCGCCGGTCGTGTTCACAGCGCCGACCGTCACGACCGTCAGTCTCACCGACATCCCGAGCCGCAAGGACAATTTCGTCGATGCGTCGTTCGGCATGAAGGCCCAGCTGCCGGGCGCCATCCGCGCGGTCGCCAACATCCTGTTCCCGTTGGCCGAGGCGGGACTCAGCCCGAAGTTCCTCTGGACGTTCGGATTCGAGCGCACGTTCTAGTACGGCAAACGGCGGGCGACGGACGGCGGGCGACGAGGGGCGGGTCACGGGGCGGGAGCCCGGCGATGCGTCAACCGCCGTCCGACCCGCCGTCAGTCGCCCGCCGTCAGTCGGCCCGCCCCTCGTCGCCCGCCTCTCGCCATTTCCGCCTCATTGGTACGGCGCGCCCGCCTTGATCCAAGCCTTGATGGTGTTGATCCAGGCGCCGGGCATCGGCATGTAGAACGTGCCGCACGGGGTGGTCCCGGCGTTGCCCGTGATCTTGCACACCAGCGTGCCCGCATTCTCGTCACCCGGCACGACGTAGCCCTGGAGCGTGGTCCAGGCCGTTTGCGGGGCCGAGTCGAAGAACGGCGACTGGCCGCCCGTGAAGTGGCAGCTGGTGCAAGGCGTGCGGGTGTAGCCCGCGTACGCCGTCTGCAACAGCGGCAACACGTCCAGCGTGAACGACTGCACCGTATAGGTCACGTTCACGGTCTTCGCGGATACGCCCGGCGTCGTGCTCGCGATCGTGACCGTGGCGTGATACGTGCCCTCGGCCAGCGCCGCCGTGGAGGGCGTGAGCAGGAGCGTGGCGGGTGCCGTCACGTTCCCGTTCTGCCATGCGGCGTCGAGCCAGTTCGAGCCGTTCTGGTACTGGATGGTATAGGACAGGCCCGCGATCGTGCCGCCGCCCGCGTTGGTGACGGCGACGGGCTGGGCGCCGGGCAGAATCGAAGCACCCTTGAACGTCGAGAACAGCACCGTGCCGGGCAGCAGCGTGATGCTGGGCGGTGGCCCGACGTTCAGCGTGACCGTTATGGCGACCGGGCTGTTGCTCGCGACCGGCGACAGGATCGGGATGGTGGCGGTGTAGGTTCCCTCCGCGAGCGCCGCCGAGGTGACGGCCAGCGTGAGCGTGGCCGGTGCCTGTGCCTGGTCGAAGCTGGCGGCAAGCCAGCCCGTCGGCTGCCCGCCGCCGTACGCGATGGTGCCGAGCGAGAGGCCCGTCAGGGATCCGCCGCCGCTGTTCGTCACATTGACCGTCTGAGCGGGCGGGTTCACGCTGTAGGAAGCGTTCACGGTCACGGCGGTGCGCGAGAGCTGGATGGCCGGCCCCGGCGATACCGTGAGGTCGACGGCGACATCCTTCGGATCGACCCCGGCGAGCCCGGACGCGATGTGCACGGTCGCGTGATAGCTGCCCACAGCGAGGCCCGTCGTGTTGGTCGTCAGCGAGAGCGTCGTGGGCGCGCTGCCGCCCAGCGTCGCCTGGAGCCAGCCCTGGGTCGGCCCGGTGTAGGCGATGGTCGCGGACAGACCGGTGAGCGGCCGGTCCCCGCCGTTCGTCACGTCCACCGTCTCCTGGATCACCGCGTCCGGGATGCCGGCCATAGGCACGGTCTCCCGCGAAAGCGCGATGCTCGGCGGCGCGAGTACGCGCAGGGTGACCGCGATATTCTGCGGCGAGTTCTCCACTTCGCTCGCGTAGATCGGCACGATCGCGGTGTACGTGCCCGCGACGAGGCCCTGTGTCCGTGGCTGCAACGAGAACGATACCGGCGCCGCGCTGCTGCCCGTTGGCGTGACCTCGAGCCAGCCCGGGCGCTGGCCCTGCGCATACTGGACGGTCCCGGCGGCGACCGAGTTGATCGACGCATCGCCGGCATTGTCCGCGAGCACGGTCTCGGCGGGTGGGTCAGCCTCGCCCACGCCCATCTCGAACTCGACTGTCGCGCGCGACAGTCGGAGCGAGGGCGGGACTGTGACCGTTATGGTGGCTGATGCGGCGGAACTGCCGCTCACGGCAGTGACCGTGGCCTCGCCGCGGCCGACTCCTCGCGTATAGCCGGTCTCCGGGATCACGCTCGCGATCCCCGAATTGCTCGAGGACCACGTCACCGTGCCCGATGCGCCGATCGCGCTCAGCTGGATGCCTTCACCGACCAGCAGCGCGGCGGTCCCGGGTTTGACCGAGAACGACCCGCCCGGTCCGGCCGCTTCCTTGCATGCGCCCGCTCCGAGCAAGGCGAGGAGGAGCAGGCCGCGGCCGGCTCGCGCACGGACGTGCGGACGAGTGATGACGGGATGTCGACGTCCAGCCATGGCTCTCCGGGGATCGAGCGGACGGCCACGTACACCGCTCAGCGGGGCGGACGGTGTGGCGCGGTGCGATTGAGTTTGGATTGACCCACCCATGATAGTGGGATCGGGTGCATCGTGGAAGCGGCCGGGGCCCCGGACTGTTCCCCGGTCCCGGACTCGTCCCATATTTGCCTATGCCTCTCTCTGTCCGGGGCGGAGAGAGTGCCGACACCCGGCGCGGCAGCGCCGGAACCCGCCCCGACCACGGAGGCCCTGCCATGACGGGTGAAAAGAGAGCCGAGGTCTTTCTCGATGTGGAGGCCGGAACGCAGCCGCGGCGCTGGGAGGCGCGGCCCGATCCCGAGCTGCCGTTCCGCCTGCTGGTGCTCGCGGACCTGGGGGGGACGCGGTCGGACCGGAAGCCGCTCGCGGAGCGGGTGCCGGTGCGCATCGACCGCGACGACTACGATGCCGTGCTCGCTCGCGTGCAGCCGGCCGTCGACCTCCGGCTGGACGGCTCGGAAAGCGCCCGCGTCGCATTCCGCATTCGTGATATCGACGATTTCCACCCGGACTCGCTGTATCGCGAGCTGCCGGTGTTCGCCGGACTGCGCGAGATGCGGCGGCGGCTCGAGGATCCCTCCACGTTCCAGACGGCCGCGCGCGAACTGATGGGGGAGACCGATGCGCCGCCGGTGCCCCGCCCGGCGCCCGGCAGCCTCCTGGACAGCATTCTCGGCGAGACGGATGGTGGCCAGGGCGCCGCGGCCGGCGTTTCCGCCGACGTGCACCCGGCCGACTCGCTGCAGCGCTTCATCCGCTCGGTCATGTCGGCGCACCTGGTGCCGGGTGAGGATCCGAGGCAGGCGGCGCTTCTCGATCGCGCCGATCGCGCCGTCGCCCCCATGATGCGGGCCGTGCTTCGGGACCCATCGTTCCGGGCGGTCGAGTCGTTGTGGCGTGCTCTGTACCTGCTCGTCCGCCGGGTCGAGACGGATTCCTCGCTGGGGATCTGGTTGCTCGACGTGACTCGTGAGGAGCTGGCGGCTGACCTCGGCGGCGGTTCGGCGCTGGAAAGCTCGGCGCTCTATCGTGCCGTGGTCGAACGCGAGGCGAAGACGCCGGGCGGCGTGCCGTGGTCGCTGATCGTGGGTGACTACACGTTCGGTCCGGACGCCGGCGACGTGCGGATTCTCGAAGCACTCGCCGGTCTCGGCCATGCAACCGACGCGCCCTTCATCGCGGGCGCTTCGCCGCGGCTCGCCGGCGCCGCCGGCTTCGATGGCGAGGCGGACCCGGCGAGGTGGGCGCAGGTCACGGCGCCCGAATGGTCAGCGTTCCGTCGAAGTCGGCTCGCCCGCCACGTCGGACTCGTCCTGCCGCGCGTGCTGCAGCGTCTGCCGTACGGCGAGGAGAACGAGCCCTGCGACGCCTTCGACTTCGAGGAGGTCGAGACGCCGCCGCGGCACGAGAACCTGGCGTGGGGCAATCCGGCGTTCTCGTGCGCGATCCTGATCGCCCGCGCCTTCGGCCGCGCGGGCTGGCAAATGCGCTCGTCCTTCGACCCCGATCTTTCCGGGTTGCCCCTGCACCTCTATCGTGAGGGTGGCGAGACGAGAGCGCAGCCGTGCGCCGAAACACTGCTCACGGAACGCGCCGCGGAGCGGCTGCTCGAGATGGGACTCATGCCGCTCGCCTCGATCCGCGATCAGGACGCGGTCCGCCTGGTCCGGCTGCAGTCGATCGCGGATCCGCCCGCGCCGCTCGCGGCCCGCTGGTGACCGAGACGTTGAATGGGAATCGCCCGGCTCGCCGGGCCCGGGAGGTCAGCATGAACCGGAAGCACCCGTACCCCGGTCTAACCGCCGTCGCCCTCGCGCTCGCGGTGGCGGGTGGCGCCAGCGCGCAGGCGAAGCCGCGTATTGCCGTGCTCGCGTTCGACAACAACACGACGAGTGCCATCTTCGGCGACCGGCTCGGGCTCGCCGCCGCCGACGAGATGACAACACAACTCGTGAAGACGGGCGAGTTCTCCGTGATCGAGCGGCAGCAGATCGACGCCGTGCTCGCCGAGCAGAAGCTCGGCATGAGCGGCGTCGTGGACGCGGCCACCGCCGCGAAGATCGGCAAGCTGCTGGGCGCCCAGGCCATCGTCACCGGCTCCATCACCCAGTTCTCGCTCGACAGCAAGTCCGCCGGCATCGGCCGGTTCGCCGCGACCTACACCGAAGCCGAGAGCGTGCTCAACGCCCGCCTCGTCAACACCACGACCGGCGAGATCATCGCCGTCGCCGAAGGCAACGGAAAGAAGCGTCTCGGCGGCGCCGCGTACAAGGAGTACAATTTCGAGCGCGACATGGACGCCGGTGTAGCGCAGGAGGCGCTCCGGCCCGCCGTCGAGAAGGTGGTCGAGAAGATCCTCGAGCAGAAGGCGGAGCTCGACCAGCTCGCGAGCACCGCGCCCATGGGCCAGGTGGTCGGTTCCGGCGATGCCGGCTTCTACATCGATCGCGGACAGAATCTCGGCGTCGAGGTCGGCCAGCGCTTCGACGTGCTGCGCGTCATCGACCACATCACGGATGCGAACGGAAACGTGCTCGACGAGGTGACGGACGTGGTGGGTGTGCTCGAAGTGACGCGCGTGCTCTCGCAGTCCGCCATCTGCAAGGTGGTCTCGGGCGAGGCGAAGGAAGGCGACCGGATCCGGCCGAAGGCGGACTGAGCCCGCTCAGCCGCCCGTCTTCTGCAGGATGGCGCGCGACATCTGCCGCGCAACCGCTTCCGCCGCCTGCGTGACCGCATCCGTCACCGTCACCCCGGCCTTGCCCGGGACGCCGCCCGCGCCGACCTGATACTTCTCCGACAGGATCAGACGGCCGGTTACGGCGTCGTAGTACTTCGCGGTCAGTACCGCGGTCCCCGTGATCAGCCCGGCCACCGCCTCGCTCGCGTCCGCGACCAGGTCTCCGACCACGACCGTTCCCGCGCCGTACTCCCGCCCGACCGCAACCGCCGGGCTCACACCGGCCGACAGCGCACGCATCGCCGCCGCGTCCGCCCGGATCCCCGCCACGATGTCCGGGTCCACGACCGGCCGCTGCTTCGCGAGCAGCTCCGACAGTACCGTGCTCTCCGTCGTCGCGACGGCGCCCGGCACATCGCCCCGGATCAGGACCAGGACGCGCGCGGGGTCGAGTGCGACGCTGCTCGTCTCGTCGCCGGCCGCGGCAGGCCGCCCCGCCCCGGCCTGCGCTGCGCCCGCGGCGCCTGTCCCCGCGGCGTCGCCGGTCGCGGCGCCTCCCGCCGTACCGGTCGCGGTACCCGGATCCGTGCGCGTCGCGGCGTCGCTCCCGGCGTTAGCGGCATTGCCTTTCGCCGCATCAAGCGCCGCTGCCCGGGCCACCGTGGTGCTCTCTTCCGGTGTCGTCGTCGTATCAGCGGCCGCGAGTGGTGCATCGCGTTGCGTGCTGTCCGCCGCGACCGGTGGGCTCGCCGGCTCACGTCGTCCCAGCATCGCGCTGACCGCCGCCGTCCCGCCCCACGCGACGGCCGCGAGCGCCACCACGACCGCGCCCGCGATCCCCACCTTCTGCAGCCGGTTCGAAGTGCCGCTGACCGCAAGCTCCGCGGGCGGCGCGGGCGGTGCCTCGATGGGAGCCCGGGCCGAGGCCGGGGACAGCACGGATGTAGCCGTCGCCGCCGCCGCGGGAACGGCCACGAGATTCGCGGCCGGCGCGACGGCCGCCGCTTCGGCCGACGTCGCACCGGGCTGTCCCCGGATCCGGCGCAGCTCCTCGATGAGGGGCCCGAAATCCGGGTAGCGTTCCTCTCGCACCTTGCGCAGGCAGCGCTCCACGCACGCGGCCAGCGCTTCCGGCACGTCGGGCGCGAGCGAGGCGAGCGGGGTCGGGTCCGCGGTCAGGATTCGGTAGAGCGTGGCCTGCACCGTCTCGGCCGCGAACGGCTTCGTGAACGTGAGCAGCTCGTAGGCGAGCACGCCGAACGAGAAGATGTCGGCGCGGTGATCGATTTCGCTGCCTGCGAGCTGTTCAGGCGCGAGGTAGCCGGACGTGCCCAGGCTCTGGTTGGTGCCCGTGAGCTGCTGTTCCGAGTCGAGCACCTTCGCGATGCCGAAGTCCACGAGCCGGACCGTGCCGTCCTGCACGATCCGGACGTTGCTCGGCTTGACGTCGCGGTGCACGATACCCTGGCGGTGCGCGAACTGCAGCGCTTCCGCGACCGCGATCAGCCAGTCGATCCGCGTCGCGATGTCGCCCGTGTCGTGGCGTTGGATCTTGTGCGAGAGGTCCTCGCCCGGCAGGAACTCCTGCACCAGATACGGGACGCCGTCCTGCTCCCCGAAATCGTAGATGGAGACGATGTTGGGATGGCGCAGGCCCGCCGCGATCTCCGCCTCGCGCAGGAACCGCTCGCGGGCGAGCGGCGCGACGAGCGAGACCGTCTTGATGGCGACATCGCGCTTGAGCACCGGGTCCCGGCCGCGGAACACCTGGCCGAACCCGCCCTGTCCGATCAGCTCGACGACCTCGTACTTGCCGAACGTGCCGCTCACGGTCCGCCTGCCTGAGAGTGGTCTCTACCCGATCAGGACCATGGGGAAGCCCATCACGATCGCGCCGCCGTGCGCCGTCATGTCGCCCATTCGCGCGGCCGGCATGCTCCCGAGGAGAACGGTGAACGAACCGAGCGCGATCACGTCGGGCGGGCCCACGCACATGCACATGCCGCCGACCACGGCCGCGGGCATGCCGCCGATGAGCACGGTCGGCGAGCCGGGCGGCATGATCGGTCCGCCCACGTGCGGGATGGGCGGGACCCCGGGCGTGACCATCGGGCACATGTGCATGTCGCCCACGCGGGCTGCGGGTTGCGGCATGGTTGTCCTCCTCTCAGCCTTCGGTCCCGGCGCCGTCCTCCGGCGTCCAGACCTTGCCCTTGTCGGCGCGCTCCATGCCGCGCCCGGCGTATTGCTGGAACCGCGTCTTCACATCCTCCGGCTTGCCCGATGCCGCGGCGAGGCAGATGCAGCCGGCCACCGTCTTCGGTACCACGCCGGGCGGCGCGGGCGCGGGCGCGGCATCGGCGGGGCCCATGGTGTCGCCGCACATGAACGCGGACAGGGCGGCGAGCGCGACCGCGGAGCCATAGTCGAGTGCCTCGGCGGCGTCCCCCGCCGCGCGCCGGTTCTCGTCGGTCGGTTCGACGATCCACAGGCGCGTAGATTCGATCGCTTGCGTCACGGCCTCTGCCGGCGTCTCGCCGGTGGCGTCGCGGGCGCAGGACCAGGCCCACCAGACCGACTCGCGCGGCGGGAGCACGTGCGCGATGAAGCCCAGCGCGTCCGCGTACAGCTCGTTCTCGATCAGGCTCTCCACGTAGTCGCGCGGCTCCGCAGCTTCCTTCAGCAGCGCCCCGGCATCATCAGAAAGTCCGGCCGCCGAGAACACATCCGCCGCCGTCTCGCCCGTTCGCAGTGTCTTCATGATCGCGTCCGCCATCAGTTGATCATCACGATTGCGCCCTTGACCATCGCCGGACCGCCCGCCTGGAACATGCCCATGCCGCCCGCCTTCAGCTGCAGCATGCCGCTGCCCTCGATCTGGGCAATGCCGCCGGCCTTCGCCTGCAGCATGCCCTGGGCCTCGATCTTGATCATGGGCCCCTTCATCGTGATTCCCGACGGGTCGAGCTTGATGCTGGTGCCGCCGACCTTCAACTCGATCGACACCCCCGCCTCGATGTTCACGGTAGTGCCCGCCTTCAGCTTGTCGCCGGTACCCACTTTGACTTGCCGGCTGGTACCGATCTCGACTTTCTCGCTGGTACCGACCTTCTCTTCACGGGCGCTTCCGATCTTGATCTTCTCGTTGCTCTTGACTTCCTCCGTCCGGTTGGCGCCGATCGTGATCTTCTCGTCGTTGCCGACTTCCTCCGTCCGGTCGTTGCCGATCGTGATCTTCTCGTCGTTACCGACTTCCTCGGTCCGGTCGTTGCCGATCTTGATGGTCTCGTCGTTACCGACTTCCTCGGTCCGGTCGTTCTCGACCATGACCTGCTTGTCCTTCTCCGCGTGGATGTAGAGCAGCTCGCTGCCCTTCTTGTCCTCCATGCGGATCTCGTTGAAGTTCTCCGTGCCACCGCTCTTCGAGCTGCGCGATTTGATGCCGCTCTGCGTCTGGTTCGCGGGCAGCGTGTAGGGCGGCGTCTGTTCCGCGTTGTACACGCGCCCGGTTACGATGGGCCGGTCCGGATCGCCTTCCAGGAAATCGACGATCACCTCCTGCCCGATGCGCGGGATGTGCACCGCGCCCCACGCCTTGCCCGCCCAGGCGCTTGATACCCGGACCCAGCAGGAGCTGTTCTCGTTCTTCTTGCCCTCACGGTCCCAATGGAACTGCACTTTCACGCGGCCGTGCTTGTCGGTCCAGATCTCCTCGCCCGACTTGCCGACGACCACCGCCGTCTGGGAGCCGCGGACGAAAGGCCGCGGCGTTCGCCGTTGCGGCCGGTATACGACGGTGAAGGGGATTGCGGAAAACCTGACGACATAGTCGAACGCCGACTTCTCCCAGGAACGGTAATCGCCGGTGGTCGCCCTGTGCTCGACGGCCAGGAGCGCGTAATCCTTGTTCATGTCCTGGCGGTAATGGTCCGAGAGCTTGAACTTGCAGCCGCTCTGGAAGAAGCGGCACGTGCCCTCGCCACGGATAACCTCGCGCAACGCCTCTGCGGCCTCCAACTGGAGCCGCGCGTACCGGTCGCCCTCGCCCATCTCCGTGTAAATCACCGGCTGGTAATCGTAGATCTCTTCCTTGCCGTTTCCCGACATGCTGTTCTTCAGGGTGAGCGATGGCTGCAGCGGATCATAGTCGCGCAGCGTCACCTTCCCGACGAAGACCGAATCCTCGTGCTCGACGCGCGTAATGACATCGTCTCCCCGGGTTTGCAGGCTGACGCGCGCCTCACCATTGCCCGGGAAGGCTTCGAAAGCGTTGTTCCCGTCCGCCAGTACCAGGGTGTGCTTGGAGTCGGTGTGCTTGAAGAAGTAGAAAATGCCTTCATCTTCCATGAGCCGGGAGACGAAATCCAGGTGGGTCTCGCGGTACTGCACGCAGTACTCTCGCTTGGGGTAGCTTTTCGTGCATTTCTTCTCGAAGTCCGTGTACCCGAGGTCCTTGAACACTTCCTCGATGATCTCGAGCACCGATTTGTTCTGGAACACCCGGCAGTCGCTGGAGAGCGAGAGGAACCAGAGCCACGGCACCAGCTCGGCGCGGTAGAAGGCGAGGTCGTTCTCGATACCGAGCTGGATGAAGCGGCTGATGATGCCGTGGATGTGTCGTTCGCTGCCATCCTTCAGCAGGATCGTGATGCAGGCTCCCTTGCGGAGTACGGAGTTGGCGTCGATCGCGGTGTTTTCCGACATGAGTTCGAGCTGGAACGTGAAGGGGCGGGAGACCTCTTCCGTGCCCCGGAAGCCCGTCAACAGCAACTCGTCGGGGCCGAGGGCAGTGGTGACCTTGAGCGGACGATTGGCTTGCGAGTACTTGGACATTCCCTGACCTCTCTGCCGGATTCACGCGGTCGGACAAACCGGGAGGGCAGCCATGCCGCAATGGCGGCGATCATGGCCAACGCGTCAGCTTGCTGCCCTGGGGAGCCGTTCCTTATGATGACCGAGATGGCGCGGCAGGCGGTTGGAGCCCGCATCGCTACCCGCAGGAACTGCCGATGCGCAAGGTAACGCCGTCGGTGGCCGGCCGCTATCCGGGTGTCCGGGCTCGACAGCGATCGTCGTTATCCCATGACAAGAAGCAGAGGATCCCGAATGCCGCTCGAGTCCTTGTCACCGCCCGACGATAAACGGGCCGGTTCCACCCCAGCGGAGCCTGCCGGTGCCGAAGCACCGGAAGCCAACCTGTCTCCGTCCCTCACGCTACGCCCGACCGGCGCCGACCAGTTCGCGCGGCTCCGGTCCATGCTGGCAGATGCGGGCTTCACGACGCCCGCGATACAGGAGCGGACCGGTCCCATGCTGTTCGAGGAGCTTGCCCGAATCCCCGATCCGTCGGAAGGCCAGGCGCCCGCGGATGGGCTCGCCGCGCTGGTCCATCTCTTCATTCATGGCCTCGACCTGCCGCGGGCCACGGTCGAGCGGACTCTGCCTGGCGAATTGTGCCGGCTGCTCCTCGGAGTCGGTCTCCTGGATTCCCAGCCCGACGATCCCGGAACGCTCCGGGCACCGCTCGCTCTCTATCCCGCGCGGGGACTCCTCATCGTCTCGGATCACTGGCGGCATTTTTCCGGTGAGATGCCTTCCGACGTCGTGTACCCCGCACTGACGACCAACACGGTGGAGTTCATCGACGCCCTTCCGGCCGATCCATGTGACGCCCTGCTCGACATCGGCGCCGGAACCGGCATCGCCGCTCTCCTGGGCGCTTCCAGTTATGCGCGCCTGGCATGGGCCGCCGACATCACGTCGCGGTCCACACAGGTTGCGGCTTTCAACGCGCGCTTGAACGGGATCGGAAACCTGCGCGCCGTCGAGGGAGACCTCTATGCCCCGGTCGCGGGCCTGAGGTTCGACCGCATCGTGGCGCACCCGCCCTACGCTCCGACACCGCGGTCGCGGATCGTGTATCGCGACGGCGGCGAGGACGGTGAGCAGGTCATGCGCCGCATCATTGAAGGCCTGCCCGAACATCTCCGGCCGGGGGGTCGGCTCTACTGCCGGTGCATCGTAACGGACCGGAAAGGGATGCCGGCAGAGCAGCGGGTTCGCGCGATGCTGGGCGCGGCCGAAGCCGGTTTCGATGTGATGGTCGTGGCGAGATCGATCGTGCAGCCGGCGCCCCATTTCTGCCGGGAGTTGGCCAGGGGCCAGATGACGGCAAGCGAGTACGAAGAGCGGATGCACGGAATCACGGCGCTCGGTGTGGAGACTTTCGTCATCGGCTTTCTGGTCATTGAACGGCACGAGACGGCGAGACCACCTCTCACCACGCGCCGGGAGCTGGCCCATGGCGTCAGGCAGGATCCGGCATGGTTCGAATGGCTATTTCGATGGGAGCGAATGGCGCAGGATCCCACCTTCGCAGCCCGCCTGCTCGAGGCCCGTCCGGAGATCTCGCGAAACACCGAGATCGTGATGTCGCACCGCGCGGAAGCCGGCCGATTGCGCGCGGTATCCTGCACCATCTCGGCCCGCGCTCCGTTCCTCTTCAATCTCGAGGGACCGCCCGGGCTGGCGTTGCTGTTCGAGCGTTGCGATGGCAGTCGCACGTTCGCCGCGCTCCGCGAGGAAATGTCGGAGTTGGGCGTGTTCCCCGCCGACATGCCGGTCGATGAATTCGTGCGCCTCGCCCGCGTGCTTGTCGAAGGCGGCGTGCTCGAGATCAACGATTTGCGCCTCCCGACGGCGGCCGGGACGGTCGAGACCTGAGACACGCTCTCGGCCGCCGCGCCCACTGCCCGCCGGAAGACAGAAGTGCGGCGCCGATCGGCGCCGCACTTCCCACCTTCGACCGACAAGGCCCGGCGGTTACGCCACGGTAACGGCGGCGTCGGTGTCCATGTCCAGCGCCGGCGCGTTCTCCATCGCCGCCACCGGCGTGTACGTGAAGTTGCCGTCGTCGCCGATGCTCACCACGATCGCCGACGGGCGCAGGCCATCGACCATCGAATTGAGCATCATCCGCGAGAGCGCGGGCAACAGCGTGTTGGTGAGGATATTGTCCACGTTGCGGGCGCCGCTCTCCACTTCCGTGCAACGCTCGGCGATCGCATTGATCACCGTGTCGTCCGCGAGCAACTCGACGCGGTGAGTCTCACGCAGCCGGCGCTGGACCTTGTTCAGCTTGAGCTTGATGATGCGCTTGAGCGCGTCGTCGCGGACCGGGAAGTAGGGAATGATGACGGTCCGCCCGAGGAAGGCTGGCTTGAACGTCTTGTCCAACTCGGGCTTGAGCGCCTTGACCAGGCCCTCGTGCGCGGGCATGGTGTCCGGGTCCGCCGTCAGTTTCATGATCGTGTCCGTACCGGCATTCGTCGTCAGGATGATGATGCAGTTCTTGAAGTCGATCTCGCGCCCTTCGCCATCCTCCATCCGACCCTTGTCGAACACCTGGAAGAACAGCTCCAGCACGTCGGGGTGCGCCTTCTCGATCTCGTCGAGCAGCACGACCGAGTAGGGTCGGCGCCGCACCGCTTCCGTGAGCACGCCGCCCTCGCCGTAGCCGACGTATCCGGGAGGCGCACCCTTCAGCGTGGAAACCGTGTGCGCTTCCTGGAACTCCGACATGTTGATGGTGATCATGTTCTGCTCGCCGCCGTACATCAGGTCGGAGAGCGTGAGCGCGGTCTCCGTCTTGCCCACGCCGCTCGGGCCCACCAGCAGGAAAACACCCACGGGCTTGTTGGGGTCCTCGATGCCTGCCTTGGATGTCCGAATCCGGTGGCTGATGATCTCGAGCGCGTGATTCTGGCCGATGATGCGGTTCCCGAGGTAGGACTCGAGCTTGAGCGCCATGGCCGCGTCGTCGCGCATCATCTTGCCGACGGGAATGCCGGTCCAGCCCGAAATGACCTCGCCCACCAGTTGGCCATCGACCGTCACGGGGATGAGCGGATTCTCGCCCTGCAAGGTCTCGAGTTGGGCATTGAGTTCCTTGAGCTGGTCGCGCAGGGAATCGAGGGATGGCGGCGGCGCGGCAGCTTCCGCACCGTCCGCAGGAGCCGCCTCAGCCACCGCAGGAGCCGCCTCTGCGTCTGCGGGGGCCGCCTCCGCCGGGGCCGCCTCCGTCTCCGCGGGCGTTGTGGCCGCCGCATCGACCCGGTTCTCGATCTGCTCGCGTATCGCGCGGATCCGGGTCACGAGCTCGCTCTCCTGGTCCCAGCGTTTCTTGAGCGCGTCGAGCTCGGTTTCAGTCTTCGTCCGCTCGGCCGCGATCTTCTCGAGCCGTTCGGCGTGATCGATGCCGAGTGCGGATTCCCGTTCGAGCACCCGCTTCTGCGTGGCCAGGTCCTCGATCCGCCGCTGCGCCTCCTCGATCGTCGGTGGCGTGGCGTTCTGGCCGAGCGCGAGCCGGGCGCAGGCCGTGTCGAGAACGCTAACCGCCTTGTCCGGCAGCTGCCGGTCCGGGAGGTAGCGGTGTGAGAGCATGACCGCGCTGTTGATGCCGTCGTCGAGGATGCGCACCTTGTGGTGCCGCTCGAGGGCCGGTGCAATGGCGCGCATCATGAGCTTGCACTTCTCTTCGGACGGCTCCTCGACCTTGACCAGCTGGAAGCGCCGGGCCAGGGCCGGGTCCTTCTCGAAGTACTTCTTGTACTCGGACCAGGTGGTCGCCGCGAGCGTACGCAGTTCGCCGCGCGCGAGCGCCGGCTTGAGCAGGTTCGCGGCATCACCCTGGCCGGCGGTGCCGCCGGCGCCGATCATGGTGTGCGCCTCGTCGATGAACAGGATGATCGGTGAGGGCGAATTCTTGACCTCGTCGATCAGGCCCTTCAACCGGTTCTCGAACTCGCCTTTCACACCGGCGCCCGCCTGCAGCAGAGCCAGGTCGAGCGAGCGCAGCGTGACGTTGCGCAGCGGCGGCGGGACGTCGCCGCTGGCGATCCGCATGGCGAAGCCTTCCACGATCGCCGACTTGCCCACGCCCGCTTCGCCGACCAGGATCGGGTTGTTCTGCCGACGTCGCGTGAGGATGTCCACCACCTGCCTTACTTCGAAGTCACGGCCGAGCACCGGATCCAGTTTCCCGGTCCGCGCCTTCTCCGTCATGTCGACCGTGTAGGAGGCCAGGTTGGGTTGCTTGCCTCCGCCCGGCGCGCCCGCGCCGCCCTCGGCCCCCGAGGGTCCGGCATACGCGGCCGTCGCCTCTTCGGCCGAGTCGCCGACGATGGTCGCGAAGTTCTTGCGCAGGTCCTCGGCCGAGATCTTCTCGAGTTCCTTGCTCGTACCACGGACCAGACGGCTCAATTCGTCGTCGAGCGTGAGCGCGAGTACGGCGTGCCCGCTCCGTACCTGGGCGGCGCCGAACTCGACCGAGCCGATGGTCCAGGCCTCGGTCAGCATGCGGACGAACGATGGGCTCAACGACGGAGTCCGCGCGTTGCCGGTCTTGAGCCGGTCGAGGCTCGCGGTCAGGTCCTTGGCGAGACGGGAACGGTCGATGCCGTAGTGCTTGAGGATGAACAACAGGTCGCCGTCCGGGATGTCGAGCAGCTTGAGCAGGTAGTGCTCGATCTCGACATCGTAATGGGTGCGACCGAGGCACAAACCCGCCGCAGCTTCCACGGCGCCTCGTGTCTGCTTGTTCAGCTTTGCGATCAGCGAGCGCAGGTTGACGTTCATGGTTGTCCTTTCCGTTCGTCAGAGGCTGAAGACCGTCTCGTCAGGGTCGCGGGAGAATGTCGGTTTCGTCCGGATCCACGTGGACCAGCCCAGAGGCTGGCCTGCGGGAACGGACGGACCGAGGGTGCATCCGGTCACGGCGTCCCGGTCCAGCACGAGCTGGACTTCGAACTCGAACGCGTCCCGGCTGAAATAGCGCACGAGCCAGCGCAGCAGCGCATGGGCGCTGCCGGTGGGCAGGAACTCGGCGTATGCCGTCTTGGACAGCGGTCCGAGCCGGATGCGCACGCGGCTCTGCTGGTCCCAGACCTCGTCGCCAGCGACCACACCGAGGCCCAGCTGGGTGGAATAGTCCGATTCCTCGCCGACCGCGCACTGGTTCTCGGCGGCGAGCGGATACCAGCCGCCAATGAACTGTTCGACCTGGACAGGAATGCCGAAGACATCCTCGAGGAGCCGCTCCAGTGAGACCGCGCCCCGGGCCTGGGGGCCGAGCAGCCCGACGTAGAACAGCAAGGTCCTCTGGAGCGGGGACAGCCGCTGGTGCTCGGCGGCCGATCCCTGGCCGGCCAGGTCGAGCAGATGTTCGGAATAACGGTCGGTCGCCGGATCGGTGTAGCAGACAACGGCCCGGTTCTTCTTCCATGCGCGGTAGAACAGCGAGATGATCCGGTGGTTGAAGATGTCGAGAAATGCTCCCAGCGACCGGTCGCGGGCGCGCTCCCGTTCCGCCACCAGCAGTGTGTACTCGTACGGCAGGACGCCTTGCGGACCGGTGAGGCCGATGAAGTTGACGCTCATGGTCGCCGGTTTCTCATCCGGCACGTCGAGGGTGTGGATTTCCGCCGGAGGGAACGCGATCGAGGCGGGTACCGTGAAGCGAACCACCTCGGACGCGGGGTCCACGAAACGGCCGGGCTCCGACCGGTCGGGGCGGAGCCGTTCGAGGAGGCGGACCGCCTGAAAGAAGTCGAAGGAAGTTGGTTCCCTGCGTATCAGGGACAGCAGCGGTGCCAGATATACGGGCCAGGGCACGGTGGGCGCTGCGGCGTCCACCGCGGCGGACGCAGATGGGGCGGTCTCTCCGGACAGCCGGGCGGAGTCGGCGCTCACAGCAGTGCCTTGTGACCGGAGCGCGGCGGCCACTCCCGGATCACGCCCCGTCGTTGTTGGCTGCGAGCCACGAGTGCGCAGAAGCTGTTGAGCGAGACGTAGGCGCCGAGGAACTGCTCGAGAACGGAAGCGAGGAGGTAAACGCTGCCGCCCGCGAACCTGTCTTCATCGAATTCGATCTCCACCTTGTGACCGCGCGTGAACGTGATGCCGTGCTCGCTGACGATCCTGGCGTAGCTCGGACTGCCGCGCACATCGGTAATGCCCCGGATCTGTGTCCGGGCGGTGGTGGTATCCGCGAAGTTGTGCAATTGCAGCGTTTCACGCAGGCCGTCCACTCCCCCTTCTTCCAGCGAGAGGTAGTTCAGCGAGAGCTGCGAGATCAGTCGCCAGAGCTGGGGCTTGCCCAATGGCGGTTGCACCACGGTGGTCGGCTTCACCAGCGTGATGATCTTCGCGATGGGTCCGCCGCCGGGCATCTCGAAATCACCCTTGGTATCGCCGAACGGGAGGCGGCTCGGCAGGTTCGCGTTGAAACAGGTGAGCCGCGTTGTCACGGCATCCAGGTCGGGAAACGCTATGCGCGAGGACTGGTCGACGAAGGACAGGTAGACGTCGGTGCCCTCCTCCTGAAGCCAACCCGTCGGCTTGCGCCGCGCGTACCAGTACAGGCCGCCCGCATCCTCCCGCCCATGGCGGAACGAATAGAGCGGCTCGAAGCGCAGGGTTTCGGTGGCTCCCGGGCTCACGGCCACAACTTCGTCGACCGAGAAAACGCTGGTGCTGGCGCGACGCCTGGCGTCGGGAACGATGAGATACTCCTGCTGCTTCTGCGTGAGCAGAATCGGCTCGGAGGTCAGGGGAAACAGGTTGATGGTCGGTGTGCATCCGAGCCGGATGGTTTCCGCCGTCACGCCGGTCTCGAGGATGGCCCGCCATTGCGAAGACTCGAACGCCGAAATCAGGAAGACCAGCTCGACCTTCTCGCCGAACCCGGCCGCCCGGGCCAGGTCGAAGCCCGAGACATCGAGGAACGAGAACTTCTCGGGGAAGGTGAAATATTCCTGGAGCAGGCGATATCCCGGAAAAGAGCGGCGAGGGTAGGGCAGCATGGCTTCGTCTTCGCTGAAGCCCACCGGCTTCACCGAATCGCCCGGCAACCGGATCGGCGGGATACGCGAGCCGGGCGTCGGGTCGCGCAGCAGAACCTCCGTACAGTTGTTGCAGAGCACCTCGTACAGGGCTGCCGTGAGATTGGACTCCGCGTTGATGTGCAGGCGCAGTGTGTCCAACTCGAGATCGGCGAAGCGAACATCGGGCAAGCCGTGCAATTCAACGCGCAATGCGGCGACCGCGTCGCCCCCACGAACCGGTGGCCGCAGCTCGTGCGGTGTCACCCATTTCGCGGCGGCCACGGTGATGGGCCACAGCATCGTGTCGTAGCAGGTCTGGAACCGGCAAGGCATGCCGGCCACCGGGCGAGAGTACAGTTGCGTTCCGCGCGGAACGCGGAGTCCGCTCATCAGCTTGCCCTGGTCGGGGTCGAGATGCAGCTGGACAAGAGACATGGACGGGATCGGCCGCACGTAGTGGGGATAGACCACATTGAGCAACGCCTCGCTGACCTCCGGGAAATCGTCGTCGATCTTGAGGTGGATGCGCGCGGCAAGGAAGGCGAAACCCTCGAGCAGGCGTTCGACGTGCGGGTCATCGCATTTGTTGGCCTCGAGCAGCAGTCGGCCCGCCACCTTGGGGTAGCGACGACCGAACTCTGCGCCGGACCTGCGCAGAAAGGCCAGCTCGCGTTCGTAGTAGTGCAGAAATTCGTCAGCCATCAACCTCGCCTCTGACCGAGAACACGCCGCTGCCGGTCTCGAGGACCGTGTCGAAGAGCACCTTCTCGGGGTTCGGCTCCATTTCGAGAAGTGCCTGGATGGAGAAATGGAGACGCTGGTGAGAATCTCGGCCCACGTCGCGAATGATGACCTGGACGGTGTTGAGCCGGGGCTCGAAGAGGCGAACGCACTCCTCGATCTGGCGGCGGAGCGTTTCCGAGGTCTCCTTCGAATCGCGGTTCAGCGACGTAATGTCGGGAAGCCCGAAGTGATAGACGGACGCCTGCACTTCAGGGAAATCGTCGGGGGCCGGCTCCGAGATGCGGCGCGTGTTCAGCAGCCATTCCAGGTCACGGCGCACCGAGTTGCGCAGCCGGGTGACCGACTCGCTCCATGAGAGCGTCGTGTCGCCGGCCTGACGAGGCTCGAAGTCCAGCAGTCGGTCCAGCACGGATTGCTGGACCGTCGGTTCGAGCTCGCGTCCGCTCATTGTTCGGGCTGCTCCTGGCCGTTGATGCGGATGGCCTGAAGCGGGTCAAGCCGGCAGATCCTCAGGTAGAGCTCCTGCGTCGTAGAGGATTCGCCCTCGATCCGTTTCAGGCAACGGTGCAGCAGGCCGAGGGTCCGGGCCACGGTCTCGCCGGATTCCCACGCGTCGAGCGTGTGGTCGTCGATCTCCTGAACCAGCTGCTGGAGGATCGGCAGAGCCACCGCCTCGCGGCCGGTGTCCACCATGATGGATGCGGCCTCGGACCGGCGCAGGAAACGCTCGCGCGCACTACGCTCCTGCTCCGCGAGATGAATCAGCATCTCGATGGCCTTCTCGGGTTCACCGGCGCGAACCCGGTCCATGGCACGCTCTGCAGGCCCTCGCCCGCCGCTCCGGCTGGAGACCGGCAGGGCAGGGCCGGCGTCGTCCGGACCCGCCGGCCCCGGCGCCAGTGCGAGCTCACGCAGCCAGTTCTGTGTTTCCGGATTGGCCGTGGGCGTGTCGTCCATCAGCATCAGGGACATCAGCTGCGGCAGATCGGCCAACAGGGCCTGGAGGGCCCCTCGCAGGGCGCTCGCGACGTTGTCGTATTCGCTTCCGAGATTGGCGCACGCCGTGAGCTCGTAGCGCTGAAGGTCGAGCCAGCCGCGCCCGTACGGCGTGGCCATGACGTCCTCGCCGGCGTCGAGCAGGTCGGCCCAGCGCGCGTCGAGCAGCATCCCGCGCAACCTCGAGCGGAGTTCCGTCGGCGGCGCTACCAGCAGCTTGGGTTCGATCCGGTCCCCATCCCGGCGCAGCTCACCCCAGCGGAATCCACGCAGCAGGAGGTAGGATGACGGGTCCGTGCGCTGTTCGGAACGGAGGTAGCGGGCGGCGGCAGCCACCCGCGCCTCGGCGTCCGCCCGCGTGCGCGGAACCAGGGAAATGGTCCCCCCGGTGCTGTCGCCGGCCCCGACCTCGACGAACACCTCCGCGGGTGCCTCGGGCTCGATCGGGTCCGGGTCGGTCTCCAGCTTCTGGGCCAGCAACTGCGTCGTCACCTGACGGACCTCGAGCATCGCACTGGCGAGCGGCGCGAAGCGCGGGGCCACATTGCCGAATTTTTCATCGGTGACGGTGCCCAGCTTCTCGGTGGCCGCGATAGCGCCATCGATCTCCTGGATCAGCTGCTTGTACCATGCCTTCGGCGTCGACCCGAAGGCCTCGTCGAATTCTTCGGCGGTAACCTTGCCGTCGGCGATGGCCGCCTGGCGCTTTTCCTTCTGGTCCGAGGACTGGGCGTCCGCCTCGTATCCCACTGCACGGGAATCGCGATAATCGAAGATCGTGTGGCCGGCGCCGTTGATCGGCACCTGGCGCACCGGGTCTTCCAGGTACTGTGCGACCCAGATGAGCGGCGCGGCGCGGAATTCGACGTCGCCGTCCTCGATTTCGGGGTAAATGTGGTCCCAGAAATCGACCAGCAACGAGGTCAGCAGTTCGAGGCCGCTATTCAGTCCGGCAATCGCATCGCGCTTGAGCAGCGCCTCCGCGAGCCAGGCCGCGACCTGCAGGTCCTTCGACTGCGTGGCGAGGACCTGGGTCGCGAGCTTCTCGACGAGCGCGAAGTCGGCTGTCTTCCGCTCCCGTGTCCATTCGCCGGACGGCAGATCCTCTTCCTCGATCCGCGCCTGTTTGATCTTCTCGAAGACCGGCTCGTAGCGGATTTCGGTGCCGCCGGGATTGTCGCCGGGGATGGGTTGGAGCAGCTCGCTAATCTGTAGCGGCATGGTGAGAATCAGTCCCGGGAATCGGCCCGCGTAGTGGTGAGATCGCGTACATCCAGGATGGGGATCAGTTCGTTGTCCACCTGCAGCATCTTGGGCCCGAGCGGGTACTCGGTGCCGTCCGCGAGGGCCTGCCAGTCCACCTCGTGGCCCAGTCTGACCTGCCAATCGTCGTGCTGCCAGGAAAGCGGTGCCACTGCGGGCACCAGGACTTCACCGAACTCGAAGTCGCGGAAACCGGGGCCCGCCTTGAGGCGAGCGGGTGCCCACAACAGGTCACGCAACCGCTTCGGCTCTTCGATGTGCAGCTCGGCCACGTGCTCGAACGGCACCCACGTGTACTGCCCGGCAGCGAACACCTCGAGCCGGGCGCCGAGCCGCGCATTGGCGTCCGACAGGAACTCGAAAGGCTCGCCGTTCAGCGTTCCGGCGACCGCGGTGGAGGGCATGGTGCCCTCCACCCGGCCGACGGTGCGAAACAGGTCCTGGCGCGTACGCTCCGCGTGGAGCGCACTCTGGTAGAGCATGGCTCCGAGACCCGCCTCCTTGCTGCTGTCTGCAATCACGTCGAGTTGCTTGCCGGCCCGATCGTACTGACCCGCGAAGCACAGCAGCTCGAACAGGAACGTCCGAGCCCGCACGTCTGTCGGCTCCGCTCGGACCGCTGCGAAGAGCGCTTCGAGCGTCTCCTCCAACCGGCCCGCCTGAAACAGCTGGTGCGCGATCACGGAATGCGGCTCACGATCGGGAATCACGGTCATGCGTCAGCGTTGGCGGAAATGTCCCACGTCATACTCGGCTTGGCGCCCTCGCCGCCCTTCTGCGTCTGTTCGACGTAGTCGACCTGGAACTTGGCGAAGTTGAGCGTCACGTTCTCCGTGAGCCTGTCCTCGCCGCCCGACCCGCCCGTGGACACGGACGAGACCATGCACGTCGTCATGGTGAACTTCACGTACTCGAGCGGCTTCGTACCGGCCTTCCGCACGACCAGTACGGCGTCCTTGATGTGGCCACCGTTGCAGCAGAGGAGCATGAGGTCCGGGCTGCTCTTGTCGATGTACTTGGTGAAGGAGAGGTCCTGGACGTTGACCTTGCCGGCACCACCGCCGGAGCCCGAATGGAACGTCCCGGACTGGGACATGCCGAAACTCCAGGCGAGAACGTCGATTTCATCTGTGTGCGTCTTGTCGATCGACTCCCCCGGCAGGCCATCAATCTTGATGAACATGTCTACGGCCATGGTGCCACCCCCAATGGATAGGTTGCGGGAAAAAACCGCGTTTCAGCGCGGTACGGAACCGTACAATCCGGTAGTGCATGCCCGGGGGGCGGAACGCCCCCCCGGGCACATGCGAACGGTCAACTTGCCGGTGCCGGCAGATCGGCGACCAGGCGCATGGACATCGTGAGTTCATCGAGTTGGAAGTGCGGTCGCAGGAAGGCGACGGCGCGGTATGCGCCCGGCTTGCCGGGCACTTCGACCACTTCGACCCGCGCCTCGCGCAGCGGCTTCTGCGCTTTGAGCGAGGCGCTCGCCGTGTCGTTCGACACGACGTAGTTGCTGATCCAGGTGTTCAGGAACCGTTCGGCCTCGCCGCGCGACGTGTAGCCGCCGATCTTGTCGCGCATCATCGCCTTCAGGTAATGGGCGAAACGGGAGACCGCGAAGATGTAGGGGAGCTGCGCCGAAATCCGGGCGTTCGCGGTCGCCGCGTCCTTGTCGTAGATCTTCGGCTTCTGAGCGGATTGAACGCTGAAGAACGCGGCTTTCGACGTCCCCTTCTGGTGAACGATCGGAATGAACCCGAGGTCCGCCATCTCCTTCTCGCGACGATCCGTGATCGGCATCTCCGTAGGGCACTTCATGGAGAGATCGCCGGAATCGGTGCGGAAATTGTGGGTGGGCAGGCTCTCGACCAGGCCGCCGCTCTCCACGCCCCGGATGGTGGCACACCAGCCGTAGGAGGAGAAGGAATTGGTGATGCGGGCTCCGAGCGCGTACGCGGCATTGCCCCACAGGTACTTGGTGTGGTCCGTGCCGTCCACCCTCTCGTCGTAATTGAAGGCTTCGATCGGAACCGTAGCGGGCCCGTACGGCTCGCGCACGAGCACGCGGGGAGCCGTGAGACCGACATAGCGGGAGTCCTCGCTCTCACGGAAATTCTTCCAGCGCGCGTATTCCGTGGTGTCGAAGATCTTGGCCAGGTCGCGGGGCGCGTCGATTTGCGTGAAGTTGTCCAGGTTGAACATCTCCGCGGACGCGGCGGAGAGGAACGGCGCGTGCGACGCGGCGGCGACCTGCGAGATCTTCTCGAGCAACTCGATGTCCTGACCGGTCTTGTTGAATTCGTAGTCGCCGAGGAGAGCGCCGAAGGGTGAGCCGCCAAAGACGCCGAATTCCTCCTCGTACACCTTCTTGAACATCGCGCTCTGGTCGAACTCGGGCGCACGCTGCAGGTCCCGCAGCAACTCCTTCTTCGAGACGTTCAGCATCTTGATCTTGAGCATGGGGCTCGTCTCGGACTGATTGAGCAGGTACTTCAGACTGCGCCAGGACCCCTCCAGCTTCTGCAGGTCCGGGTGGTGCATGATCTCGTTCAGCTGGATGGAGAGGAGATGGTCGATCTGCGCGATGCGCGCATTGATCATCGACTCCGTGTCCGCGGAGTAGGTGATCGCGCCCTCGAGCACCTCGGACACGAATCGCTTGACCATGTCCTTGCCGCGCTCCTGCGCGGCCGTATCCTTGCCGAACCGACCCTGCTCGACGATCTGGTCGAGCAGCCCGAGCTCGGTGGTTTCGGCTGCCGCAGCGCCGGCCGCCTGGGCTTCAGTCTTGGCCATTGGACTCTCCTTCGGTGCCCATTTCAGTGCGCAACTTGTTCAACTTCTCCTCGTCGGAGAGCGTGGACTGCAGAATGTCGTCCAGCTTGTCATTGCCCTGCAGACTGCCGCGCAGGTCGGCGAGGTTCTGGCGCAGCTCGAGCAGCTTCCTGAGAGGCTCGACCTGCTGGGCCACCCGATCCGGCGAGAAATCGTCGAGGCTCTCGAAATTCAACTCGACGCCCAGCTTGCCGGCATCCGGCTCCTCGCTCAGCACGTTGTCGACCTTGAACTGAAGGTGCGGCTTCATGCTCTTCAGCACATCGTCGAAGTTGTCCGGCGTGATCTCGACAAACTTCCGCTCCTTGAGCTTGGCGAGCGGTTCCTTGGGCTGACCTGTGAAGTCGCCAAGTACGCCCATCACGAACGGAAGTTCCTTCATCTCGATGGCGCCGCCGGTTTCGACGTCATACTTGATGTGGACGCGGGGCGCCCGTACCCGTTCGAGTTTTCTGTTGACGCTCTCGGCCATGTCTGACTCCTGCGATGGATGGTGGAGGACAACCCGCCCGGCCGTTGTCCCTCAGGCAGAGGGATAACGGATCAAGGCACGTATTTCGACGCGCATTCGCATTCGCGCAATATCTCGCGAATTCAGGAGTGTCGGATTGATCGCCGGTGACGGCGAGACAACAGGTTAACCCGATTGCTCGGCGGAAGTCAAGCGACGCGCTCGATGGGGGGTTGCAACGGTGCGATGGCGAGCCGATGTTTAGCGCGGCGCGCCACGACCACTCACGCCCGACACCATCCAGATTCGGTTTTCCTACGGATCGCTTCGAGGCATCGATGAGCCGAATGCAGAAAGTCCTGTGGACGAAGGGCGTGCTGCTCACGCCCCAGCATCTGCAGGCGCAGGATCGCTTCCTCGAAGACCAGCTGCACTTTCAGCTTTCCGCGCTCGCGTACAGCCCGTGGGGCTTCAGCCGGCTGGAGATCGACCGCGAAGCGCTGGGAGGGGGCGTCCTGTCCCTCTCGGGGGCGGCCGGGCTGATGCCGGACGGCCTGCCGTTCGACGTGCCGGCGGCGGATCCGGCGCCGGCGCCGCGTCCGATCGAGGAGCACTGGCAGCCGGATGCGCAGTCGCTCGACGTGTGGCTGGGGGTGCCGGAGCTGCGCTACGGGGGCTACAACGTTTCTACGAACGCGGTGGACCGGCAGACCCGGTACTTCGCGGAAGTGGTGGCTCGGCGCGATGAGAACACGGGTCGTTCGGAGAAGCCGATCCAGGTAGCGCGGCGGAACCTGCGGCTGCTGGTGGAGGGCGAGATCCTGGACGGTCACACGGTGCTGCCGCTGGCGCGGATCACGCGGTCGCGGGCGGGTGTGTTCCAGCTGGACCCCGGGTTCGTGCCGCCGTTGATCGACGTTGGCGCGAGCGAGCAACTGCTGGGGATCGCGCGCAGGCTCGTCGAGATCCTGTCGGCGAAGAGCACCACGTTGTCGGGGGGGCGACGCCAACGGAGCCAGGGTCTGGCCGATTTCGGGGTCGCCGACGTGGCGAGTTTCTGGCTGCTGTACACCGTGAACACATGGCTGCCGACGCTCCGCCATCTGTACGAAGTGCGGCGGGGACATCCGGCGGACCTGTACGGCGCGATGCTGGGGCTGGCGGGCGCGCTCTCGACGTTCTCGACGACGATCCATCCGCGCATGCTGGCGGAGTACGATCACTCGCATCTGTCGGACTGCTTCGCGACGCTGGACGCGCAGGTGCGCGAGCTGCTCGACACGGTGGTGCCCTCGAACCACGCCTCGCTGCCGCTGCGCATGACGGAGCCGTCGGTGTACGTGGCGGCGCTGGACCAGGACCGCTACCTGAAAGCGTCGCACATGTTCCTGGCGATCAACGCGGACATGAAGCCGGACGAGCTGGTGCGGCGGGTCCCGCAACTGGTCAAGATCAGTTCGGCGGACCAGATCGACCGGTTGATCAAGCGCGCGCTCGCCGGCGTCGGGCTGACCCACACGCCGAACCCGCCGGGCGCGTTGCCGGTCCGGCTCGACTACCAGTACTTCGCGCTGGAGATGACCGGACCGGACTGGGAGACGGTCCGGACGGCGCGCAACCTGGCCGTCTACGTGCCCTCCGACGTGCCGGACCCGAAGCTCGAGCTGGTCCTGCTCTTCCCCTCGAGCCAGTAGCGGCGAGGCCGGTTCAGGAGGGCGCGCCGGCCGCGGGCGCGTCGACCGGGGGCGGCGTTTCGGCGGGCACGTCGGGCCTGCCGCTCCTGAGGGCGAACACGACGATGAGCGCGAGCGTCGCGACGACGATCACCACGAGCCCGATGATGAAGGCGGTCCGGTTCGGCTTCGCGGGTGGCGGCGTTGGCGGCTGAGGCACCGGAAGCGCCGGTGCCGGTGCCGGCGGTGGCGTGAGCGGGCTCGACAGCACGCGGGTGTACTCGCTCGGACCGAGGCCGCCCGCGCCCTGGCCGGGCATCGCCGGCGGGACGGGCGTAGCGGGCGTCCGCGGCATCGCCGGTATCCCCGGCAGGCGCGGCGCGGCGGGCGGTGCCGGCACGCGCGGCGCGGCGGGCGGTACCGGCATGCGCGGCATGGCCGGGGCCCCACCCGGCAGGTTGAGCGCGGGCGGCGCGGGCATGGCAGGTTGGACGTTCGCGGGCGGCGCCTGCGGCGGGGCCGGTGGGGCCTGCGGCGTCGGTTGCGATGGGGGATGCGGCGTACCGCCGGCCCGGAGCAGCATCGTGAACTCGCCGGCCTCAGGCGGTGGTGGTGCCGGCTGTGGTGGTGGCGCCGGCGCGCCGCGGTCCCGGGTCTGGCCGCCGCCCTGGAGTCGGGCGAGGTAGCTGTCGTCCGAGGGGCCCGGCGTGGCGGACTCGCCCTCGGGCTTCGGGTCCGCACCCGCGTAGCCCGGCGCACTGAGCCGGGGGTCGCGGAAGATGCGCGCGAACTCGCCCGTGGCCGACGAGGGCGGCGGGACCGGGCCGGACGGCGGAGGCGGCGCCGCCGTCGATTCCCACGACACGGGCGGTGGCAGCGGACCGGGCGGTGGTGGTGGTGGCGACGCCGCGGGCTCGGGCGGCGTCTGCGGCGTTTGCCGGAACACCTGCGTGAAGTCGCCGGGCGCCGACTTGTTTTCGGGCGGTGTCGCGGCGGGCGGTACCGGTGGCGCGGACGGCGGCTGCGGTGCGGACGGCTGCGGCGTCGCCTTGCCGAAGACGCGCGTGAACTCGCCGCCCGCCGGGGGCTGGGTCGGTGGTGGCGGCGGGGGTGTCGGCGCGGCGGGCGGCGCCGGACTCGGCGGCACGGGTGCGGGTGGCGGCGGACCACCCGCGGGCGGCGCGGGTATCGCGGGTCTCTTGAACGCCTGCGTGAATTCGCTCGGCGGGCTCGGCGGCGGTTCCGGTGGTGGTGCGGCGGGTGGAACCGGAGGCTGTCCGGCGGTTGGGCTCGCGAACATGCGTGTGAACTCGCCGGGTTCCTTCGCGGCGGGTGGTGGCGGTGGTGGCGCGGGTGCGGGTGTTGTCGGTGGGGCCGCAGCCGGCATCGGCAGGGTCGGTTCGAGCGAGGACGCCGGCGTGGGCCGGGCGGTCGCCTCGGTGCCGCCCTGCTGGTGGGCGCGGAGCCAGTCACCGAGGGTGGTAAAGTCGAGGATGAAGCGCGTGACGACGACGGGCGTGCCATCGGCGTCGGCGACCTCGATGACCCGTTTCCGCTCGGTCGGCCGGAGCCCGTCGATGAGGGCGAGCGTCGCCGCGTTGTCGGGCGCGGCGGGATCGAGGAAATGGACCATCACGACCGCGCCGGTCGCCGCCATCGCGTGGCACGACCGGATGGGGCCGGGACAAACCTGCTGGAGGATCTGATATCGTTCGTGGAAGCCGGCGTTCGTCATGGTAGCAAAGCGTGGTGGACGTTGGTGCGCATTGCGAGCAGCGACCGGAGGGAGAGCGTGCGGCCCGGAGTTTCCGCGCGGCGCTGCGAGACCTACTATACTACCCTGCCGTCACGGGTCAGGGCAATTGCGTCCGCCAACCGAACAATGCGTTTCCGCGCGCTGCGCGGCGCTCGGAGGAAGGCATGAAGTTCCTTTCGCCCGTGGTGTGGAGCGAGGGCATGCACCTCGCTCAACACCATTTTCAGGCACAGAACCGGTACTTCGAAGAGCTCTCGGCGTTCGCCGTGGAGAGCCTGTTCTTCCGGTCCTGGGGTCTGCTGCACTGTGAGCTGGACGCCGACGCCCTGCTGAACGGGACGGTGTCGCTCACGCACGCGCGCGGCACGATGCCGGACGGACTGCACTTCCACTTTCCGGAGGACGAGCCGCCGGCGCCGCTGGAGATCGGGGAGCTGTTCTCGCCGGTGCAGGAGAGCCACCGGGTGCTGCTGGCGATCCCGTCGCACCGGATGGGGCAGGCGAACACCGCGCTGCCGGACGATCCGGGGGATCGCCGGTTCCGGTCAAGGCTGGAGTCGATCCCGGACGAGCTGACGGGCGCGGACGAGAAGCAGGTCGCGGTGGGCAGCAAGAACTTCCGGCTGCTGCTGGACCATCAGCCGCAGGAGGGGATGGTGGTGCTGCCGATCGCACGGGTCCGGCGCGACGGGCGGGGCCATTTCCTGTACGATGCGGACTACGTGCCGCCCTGTCTCCAGATCGGGGCGAGCGAGAAGCTGTTGCAGATCACGGCGCGACTGGTGGAGATTCTGGATGCGAAGTCGGACGCGCTGGCGCTGGAACGGAAGTCGACGCAGCGTCCGCTGGCCGAGTGGGCGGGGCGCGAGATCGCGAGCTTCTGGCTGACGCACGCGGTGCACGCGGCGGCCTCGCCGATGCGGCACCTGCTGCGGACCCGCTCGGTACATCCGGAGCGGTTGTACGTGGAGATGTCGCGCCTGGCCGGTGCGCTGTGCACGTTCTCACTGGACGCGCACCCGCGCGACCTGCCCGCATACGACCACGAGGACCTGGCCGCCTGCTTCGATGCGCTGGACAAGCACATCCGGAAGAACCTCGAGATCGTGCTGCCGTCCAACACGGTGGTGATCCCGCTGCAACCGGCGGGCCAGCCGTTCTTCTTCACGGCGGCGGTGCCGGACGAGCGTTGTTTCCGGAAGGGCGCGTACTGGCATCTGGGCGTGCGCTCATCGGTGAAGGGATCGGAGGTCGCGACGAGCGTGCCTCGGTTGGCGAAGCTGTGCAGCGCGGAACACATCATGCGCCTGGTGAAGGAAGGGCTGCCGGGCCTCTCGCTGGACCACGTGCCGTCGCCGCCGTCGGAGATCTCGCCGCGGCTCGGCTCGCAATATTTCCGTGTTCACCTCGACGGTCCCTGCTGGATGCTGATGGCGAAGGCGAACACCGCGGGCGTGTACCTGCCGGGCGCGATCCCGGACCCTGAACTCGAACTCACGATCGTGCTTCCCACATGAACACGACAATGCCGCAGGACCGGGCCGTGGCGGGCGACGCCCGCCTGGGCGATCTGGCGCTCTCGCTGCAGGAGGCCTTTACGGTGGCCGTCCGGCTGCGGGCGAACCGCCAGGTCGCGGCCGACGCCAACTCATTCCGGGCGCAGGTCAAGACCCTGCTCGCGGGGGCCGACCGCGATGCGCGGGGCCACGGCTACGACCCGGACTACGTGCGGCTCGCGATCTACGCCTACATCGCGTTCCTCGATGAGACGGTGCTGAACTCGACGCAGGCGATGTTCTCCGAGTGGTCGCGCCAGCCGTTGCAGGAAGAGGTGTTCGGCGAGCACATGGCGGGGGAGAACTTCTTCCGCTACCTCGGCGACCTTGTGAGTCGGCAGGACTCGACGGAGCTGGCGGACCTGCTCGAAGTCTACCTGCTCTGCCTGCTGCTCGGGTTCCGCGGCAAGTACGCCGCGGGCGATCCTTCGAGCCTGCAGGGCCTGACCACATTGGTGCAGACCAAGATCCAGCGGATTCGCGGGCTGCGCGCCGCGCTGCCGGACTCCTGGCTGTTGCCGCAGAACGAGGTCGTGGCCGCCGCCGCGGATTCCTGGGTCCGCCGCTTGCGAACGATTGCCCTCGCGACGCTCGGCGTCGCCCTGCTTCTCTACATCCTGTACAGCGTCCTGCTCGGTTCGACAGTCGGCGGCATCCGCGATGCCGCCGCACAGCTGATCGGCGGATGAGAGTCTTGACCGGAGCCACGGACGCATGAAAAAAACCACGACGGTCTGGATTCTGGTTGCGGCGGTCTTCGCAATCTTCTTCCTGCTCGGCCTGTTCCTGCCGGGGCTCCTGGGCCTCGAGCAGGCGGGCGACCGCTGGATCCTGCGTGGCGGGCTCTGGCTGCTCGGCACGGTCGCGGCCATCCTGCTCTGGTTCTGGCGCATGCCGCCCGCGAAGCGCGCGGCCGCACTCGAGCCGGACCAGGGCGACGAGATCGACGTGATCCTGTCGGCGGCGCGCAACCGCCTGGCCTCGGCGCAGGGCAAGCAGGCGGCGAAGCTCGGGCGGATCCCGCTTCTGCTCGTGGCCGGTCCCGGCAGCAGCGCGAAAACGACGATCGTGACGCGCTCGGGTCTCGAGCCGGAGCTGCTCGCGGGCGAGGTCCATCGCGAGGGCGCGGTCGTGCCGACGTCGGCGCTGAACGTCTGGATCGCGCAGGGCAACCTGATCGTCGAAGCGGGCGGCAGGCTGATGGGCGAGGCAGGGCGGTGGGGCCGGCTCGTGCGCCATATCCGGCCCAACCGGCTACGCGCCATGCTGCCAGGCGGGCGGCAGGCGCCGCGCGCGATGATCGTCTGTCTCGGTTGCGACGAGCTGCTGAAGCCGGGTGCGTCGGAAGCGGTGCCGGCGGCGGCACAGAAGCTGCGCGCCCGGCTCTCGGAGATGTCGCAGCAGCTGGGCATCCGGCTTCCCGTCTACGTGCTGTTCACGAAGTCCGACCGGCTGCCGTACTTCGAGGATTTCGTCCGCAACTTCACGCCGGAAGAAGCACGCGACGTGCTGGGCGTCACGCTCACGGTGCCGCCGGCGGGCGCGGTCGGCTCGTACGCGGAGAGCCAGACGCGCCGTGTCGCGGACGCGTTCCGCACGCTGTTCCGGGGCCTCGCCCTGCGCCGCCTCGACGTCCTGCCGCGGGAAACGAAGGACGAGTTGCGCGCGGGCGCCTACGAGTTCCCGCGCGAATTCCGGAAGATCACCGACCTCGCGACACAGTTCCTGGTCGACCTGTGCCGTCCGAACCAGCTCGGCGTGAGCCCGTTCCTGCGCGGCTTCTACTTCACGGGCGTGCGCCCCGTCTACGTCCACGACGTGGGCGCGGTCCAGCCGCAGCAGCGCTCGCCCTCGGCCGCGGCGGCGATGGACGCGACCTCGGTGTTCGATCCGCGCCAGTTCCAGCAGCAGGCGGCGCCCGCGCCCGCGCCGGCGGCCGGCTCCCGCAAGGTGCCGCAGTGGATCTTCCATGAGCGCGTCTTCAGCGACGTGATCCTGAAGGATGACACCGTGCGCGGCGTGACGGCGGGGGGGACCCGGGTCAATCTGCTGCGTCGCGTCTCGTTCGCGGCGGCTGCGGCGGTGTTCCTGATCATGGCCGGCGGCTTCACGCGGTCGTACTTCGCGAACCGTTCGCTGCTGCGGGACACGCGTGCGGCGGTCGAGGGTGCGCGCGGCCTCTCGTCGGTCACGCCGCTGCCGGACCTGGCGACGTTGCAGGGACTGGACGCGCTGCGCGCGCAGTCGAGCCGGCTGAACCGGTACGCGCGCGGCGGCCGTCCGTTCTCGTTGGGCTGGGGCCTGTACACGGGGAACCGCGTACGCGACGACGTGCGCGGGCTCTACTTCCAGCGCTTCGGCCAGCTTCTCTGGAACCGGTCGGTCGACAACCTGAAGGGGGCGCTGGGCTCGCTGCCTCCGACGCCAACGGCAGCCGACGCGTACGATCCGACGTACGACGCGCTGCGCGCGTACATCGTGATGGCGAACCGGCCGGACCAGTCGACAAGCGAGTTCCTCGATCCCGTTCTGATGCGATTCTGGCGGGATGGCCCGGACATGGACAGCACGCGCCTGGCGCTGGCCGACTCACAGTTCACGTTCTACGCGGACGAGCTGCCGTTCGGGAACCCGTACTCGCTCACCGTGGACGAGCCGCTGATCGCGAAGACGCAGAACTACCTGTGCAGGTTCGCGGGCAGCGATCAGTTCTACCGTTTGCTGCTGAGCCAGGCCGCCGATTCCGGTGCGCCCGTGCGCTGGTCGGGCGCGACGGTGTCGAATGGCACGGTGGTCCCGGCGGAATTCACGAAAGCGGGCTGGGAGCGGGCGCAGACGATGCTCGCGAACGTGCAGACGCTGTTCGCGAAAGACAACTGGGTGGTGGGTGAGTGTCCGGGCGTGGCGCCGGCGCAGAGCGCGGAGCTGGAGCAGACGCTCCGCACCCGCTACATCTCCGACTACGTGGCCCACTGGATCCGATTCCTGAGCGGCGCGCGGATCCGGTCGCCGGGCTCGATCAACAATGCGGGGACCGTCTTCGCCTCGCTGACCACGACGCCCTCGCCCATCTTCGGCATGCTCGGCGTGGTCTCGGACAACACGCAGGTGGACACCGCGACGGTGGACAAGGTCTTCGCCCCGGTCCACGCCCTGGTGCCGCCCGGCGGGGCGCCGCCGACCGACCCCGCCAACCAGTACCAGAACGGTCTGATCGCGCTCCAGGGAGCGGCAAACCAGATCGCGACCAGCTCGGGGCCGGCGCAGGACCCGGCGAAGCAGATGGCGTCTCAGACCATCGGGCAGCTCCGGGCGCAGGTCGCCGAGATCAGCCGGCCGTACGCCAACGCGCAGGGGGATGTCGGTCTGGTGAGCAAAGCGGTCAGCGACCTCCTGATGAGCCCGATCACGGGCGTGGAGATCGCGATGCGCGCCCTGCCGGCGCAGACGGCGAACGCGGGAGGCCAATCCTTCTGCTCCAACGTGATGGCGCCGGTGCTGGGCAAGTTCCCCTTCAATCCGGCGTCTCAGATCGACGCGACGATCCCGGAGGTCGTCAGCGTGTTCCAGCCGGACCAGGGCGCGCTCAACTCGTACTACGCTTCCGATCTGCAGAACCTGCTGCAGAAGGCGGGCACGAGCTATCTGCCGCGGGCGGGGAGCTCCGTCAATCCCAATTTCATGACGTTCTTCAACAAGGCGACGGAGATTTCCCGCGCCCTCTTCGACGACAACGGGGAAGGCCCCGTCGTGCGATTCACGTTGCAGCCGAGCATCGCGGGCTCCATCGATTCGGTGCTCGTCAGTCTGGAAGGTGAGAGCTGGCTCTACACGAGCACCCGCAGGGGCGTCCACGGCTTCGAGTGGCGCGGCGCGGCGACCGGTGCGAGCATCACGGCGCGAGTCGGCGGCGCGGACGTCACGGTCGCGAGCGCCCCGCCCGGCCCATGGGCGACGTTCCGGCTCTTCCGACAGGCAACGCGCTTCGAGCAGCGGGGCAGCAGCTGGTCCGTCACGTGGCAGGCGCCGGGCGGGTCGACGACGGTCAACGCCGAGTTGCGCTTCGACAAGGGACTGGCCGCCTTCGACCCGAGATACTTCGCAGGATTCCAGTGCGTGAGCCGGATCCTCCGGTGAGTCGCGCGATTCCGAGACTCCGATCGGGTGGACACGATGAAGGTACGGACATGGTCGATTCTCGTGGCGGTGCTGGCCGTGGTCGGGTGCCATCGAGGGCAGCCGGCGGCGCCCAAGCCCCCGCCCCCGCCTACCCCCATGCCCCCGCCGGTCACGCTGTACAGCGACAACAGCGGCGGCATCCGGGACTCGACCCGGGCAGTCATTCGCGATGACTCCACCTTCGCCCGCTACTGGCAGCAGGCGACATCGAAGCAGACGGATCCTCCGGAGCGGCCGTCTCTCGTATTCAGCCGGGAAATGGCGATCCTGGTCGCCGCGGGCCGCATGACGCCGAACGACCAGATCCAGGTGGACAGCCTGCTCGTCCGCAAGGAGACGAATTCCGAAGGCAAGGAGGTGGAGACGCTGACCATCGTGGTCCGGACGATCGAGGCGTGCCGTCGGATGAGCGAAGATGCCTTCCCTCTCGAGATCGTTCGCGCGCGCAAGTTCGACGGTCCCGTGAAGTGGGACTGGCGCAAGGACCCGCAGTGCCGCGATATGCCGGTGCCATGACGAGGACCGACCGATGAACGACGGTTCCGGGCAGCCGGGCGGCATGCCGCCCGCGAATCCGCACGACCTGGTCGGCACGGTCCTCGCCGGCCGCTACCGCATCGTGCGCAGGCTGGGCGAGGGCGCGATGGGCGCCGTGTACGTAGGGGAGCACCTGCGGATCGGGCGGCTCGACGCGATCAAGGTGCTGCGCGGCGGGTTGGCAACGGACAGCGATTCGATCAGCCGGTTCAACCGGGGCGCGCGCAACCTGTCCGCGATCCGGCATCCGAACGTCTGCACGCTGTACGACTACGGCGAGACCGAGGACGGCTCGCCGTTCCTCGCTCTCGAGATGATCGACGGCGAGTCGCTGAAGGAGATCATCGACCGGGAAGGCGTGCTCCCGGTCCCGCGCGCACTCGCCATCACGCGGCAGATCGCGTCGGCGCTGGACGCCGCGCACCACGCCGGCATCGTCCACCGCGACCTCAAGCCCGGCAACGTGATGATCGAGCGGGGCCGGGACGGCTCCGACATCGTGAAGGTCGTGGACTTCGACATCGCGAAGGGACCGGGCGGCCAGAGCGGCGACGAGGTCACGGAGCTCGGCTTCGTGGTGGGCACGCCCGAGTACATGAGTCCCGAGCAGCTGATGGGCGAACGGCTGGACGGGCGGAGCGACCTCTACTCGCTCGGCCTCGTACTCTTCCGCCTGGTCTCGGGCGCGCTCCCGTTCCGCGGCGGCAGCACGCAGGAGATCATGCTGCAGCGCCTCACCGCGGAGCCGCTCCCGCTGGACGAGATCCGCGCCGGCTTTTCCGGCCCGCCCGGACTGCAGGCCATTCTCGACCGATCCCTCGCGCGCGAGAAGGACAACCGCTACGCGAACGCGCAGGATTTCCGCGCCGATATCGACCGGCTCGGGGCCGGCCAGGCGCCCGCCGCGCCGCCGCCGCCCGCGCCCGGCACGGGCGGGCGCGAGATGCCGGAGACAGTCGTCGCAACCTCGACGGCGCGGCCACTCGCGGCGGCCGGCGCGGGAGGCGGCTCATCGAAGCGGGTCTGGCTGATCGGCGCGGTCGCGGTGCTCGCGGCCGGTGCGATCGCCACGCCGTTCGTGCTGCGCGCGACGGGCGGTGGCGACGAGGCGAACGGCCCGATCCCGGCGAACACGCTGGCCATGGCGGGCGACTCATCGGGCGCACCCGCGGCGGTCGATTCGCCGACCTCGCCGGTGCGGAAGCCGCCGGCGTCGGGTGGCGACTCCGGGCGGCCGCGGCCACAACCGCAGCCGCCGCCGCAGCAGCCGGAAACGCAGACTCGGACGCAGCCGGAGACGCAGTCTCAGACGCAGCAACCCCCGGCGACGGGCAGTGGGATCGTCGCGGACTCCGCAGAGGCAACCGACCTGCTGTTCCGCATTCAGGGGTACGTTCCGACCGACCCCGCGGTGCGGATGGATCCGGTGGTCGCCGACGCCGTGCGCGACAGCGCGAGTCAGATCTACGCAATGCCCGGCGCCGTGCCCGACGTCCGGGCTCGGGCCGCGTTCGTCATGGCTCAAGTGTTCTTCAAGCTGCGCGATGCCGACGAGTGCGAGAGCTGGATCGGGCGCGCCATCGAACTGGCGCCCACCCGTCAGTCTTACACGGTTTATCGCGAGAACTGCCGGAGATTGCGCTCGTGAGCGAGTTCGAGTTCGATGGACGCCGCATCCTCGTCAAGGTCGCGGGCCGGACGGACGTGGGCCAGCGACGCCGGGAGAACCAGGACTCGTTCCTCGTGGCCGAGTTCCTGGAGGACGACCTCGGGCAGCTGCTCGAGCCCGACGTCGCGACCGGCCGACCCGTGGGCGGCGAGTTCGCGCTCGGCCCGAAGGGCGCGCTCTGTCTGGTGGCGGACGGCATGGGCGGCGCCGCGGCGGGCGGCCTTGCGGCCAATGTCGCCGTCCAGTGCATCCACGACGAGATGCGCCGGAACTGGGTCGCCGATCGTATCAACACACCTCGCCATTTTGCGCAGCGGCTGAAGGAAGCCGTGGAGGCGAGCAACGCGCGCATCCACGGCGCGAGCCTGGCCGACCCGAACTACCGCGGTATGGGCACGACCGCGACGGTGGTCGGCCTGCTGGAGAGTTTCCTGTACGTGGCGCAGGTCGGCGATTCGCGGGCCTACATGGTGCGGAACGGCGAGGCGGTGCAGCTCACGCGCGACCAGTCCTACATCCAGCATCTCGTCGATTCGGGCGCGCTCACGGAGGAGGAGGCGGAGAAGAGCGACCACCGGAACATGATCCTGCAGGCGCTGGGTACGTCTCCCTATGTCGACGTGGACCTCACGTTCCAGGAAGTCCGGCGCGGCGACATCGTGATCGTGTGCTCGGACGGCCTGTCGAAGGTGGTCTCGCGCACGGACATCAGCGATGTCGCGAACCGGGCGGGCGAGCCGGCCGGGATCTGCGATGAGCTGGTCGATCTCGCCAACCTGCGCGGCGGGCCCGACAACATCACGGTGCTGGCCGCGCGCTTCGATGGGGCGGGGCTGGACGATCCGGGCGACGAGGACACCGTGGGTCACCGGGTGTTCACGATCGATCGCGGCTGACCCTTCTTGAGCGCCGAGATCCGGATTCTGAGCGGGGCCACGGCCGGCCGCGTCGTTCCCCTGACCGGGAACACCGTGGTGGGTCGGGCCGCCGACGCCGGTCTCCGCTTCGATCCCGACCTCGACCTGCAGGTTTCCGCCCGCCACGCCACCCTCGTCCTCGACGCCAACGGTTGGCTCGTCCGCGACTCGGGCAGCCGCAACGGCACTTGGGTGAACGGCCGCCGCGTAGTCGAGACCCGGCTCTCCGACGGCGACCGCATCCGCTTCGGCGAGGATGGGCCGGAGATCGAGTTCCACTCGGTCGCCGCGGATCCGTCCGCGCCGCCGGCGAGCCTGGTGAAGCAGAACACGCGGCTTCGCGCGGTGACCGGGCTCCTGGGCGTGGCGCTGGTCCTGTCGATTCTGGTCGGTGCCTGGCTGGTCAACCGGCGCGGCTCGGACTGGGAGCGCGAACGGGCGGGCCTGCTCGCCCGGATCGACAGCACGCTGACGGCGGGTGATTCGGCGGTGCGTACGCTCTCGGGCGAGCGCGAGGAGCTGGCGGCCGCGCTCGAGCAGTCACGCGCCGAGGTGCGACGGGTGCGACAGGCGCTCGCGAACGCCGGCTCCGACCCGGCCGATGTCGATGACCTGAAGCGACAGCTGCAGGTGGCCATGGCATCGTTGACCCGGCAGCAGCTCGCCGCATCGATCGATTACGCCGCCATCGAACGCGCGACGCGCCGGTCGGTCGCGGTCGTGTGGGTCGAGACCGGGGACGGCGTGATCGCGACCGGGACCGCGTTCGCCGTCCGCTCCGATGCGACGCTCGTCACCGCGCGCCACATCCTCGCGAGCAAGGATGGCACCGTGAAGCCGCGCCGGCTCGGCGTGCAGTTCTCCGATTCCGAGCAGGTATGGCCGGCGCGGGTCGTGCGCTACGCGACCGATGCGGACGTCGCGGTCATCAAGGTGGACAACATCGAGGGTGGCGTGGTGGCGGGGCCGCCCTTCAACATGCGGGTGGACACGCTCGCCCCGGGCACGCCGGTGGCATGGATCGGGTTCCCGCTGGGCGGCGAGACGTGGCCGCAGGACTCGCGGGCGGGCCGGCTCGCCCGCCCGCTCGGCTCGGTCGGTGTGATCACATCGATCGCGGCCGACATCATCGAAGTACAGGGGTATGGCGCGGAGGGCGCAAGCGGCAGCCCGATGCTCGACGGCAACGGCCAGGTGGTCGCCGTTCTGTACGGCGGAATACGCGAGGACGGCCGCCAGGTGCTGGTGGCCGTCCCCGCGAGCGCGGCGCTCCGCCTGCTCGACGCCAGCCGCTAACGGGCGGGCTAGCCCGACGTCAGCTGCCGCAGCGACTCACGCGCGGCCGTCATCTGCGGGAAACGATCCGTAATCTGCCGGTAGATCTCGACTGCCTGTTCCTTCCGTCCCGCATCCTCCGCGTCCAGCCCCTGCGCGTAGAGCGTAATGGCTTCGGCCGGGACGTCGAGTGCGCGCCGTTCCTGCTGCACTTCCTTCGGCAGCGGCGGCAGGTCGACGTTCGCCGTGATCTTGCCCGCAAGGTCGAACAGCATCTGGAACAGGTTGTCGACCTTGTCCTGGACCTGTGCGGTCTTCAGGATCTCGCTCGTCTCGACGTCGACGATCCGGCCGTCCAGGCGGAAGTTGCCGTTCAAGTCGATGAACACGCCGGTGATCGCGTAGCGCGCCCCCAGCAGTTTGCCCACCTTCGCCGCCGTCTCCGCGTTGACGCGCCCCGACGTGGCCAGGTCCTGCTCCCCGAGCACCTCGCGGAGACGGCTCCGCTCGATGACGCGAAGCGCCGTGTTCTGGTCGAGCTCCGTGAGCAGCATCTGCTGGATTACGACCGTCAGCGACTCGAGGTCCTGCTTGTTCGATCCGATGGAGCCGCCGTTCGTGAACGGGAAGACGGCGATCCCGGGCCGGGTGTCGGTGTCGGTCTGCGCCCTGAGCGCGCCCGGAACGAGCGCGGTCAGCAGCAGCGCAACGATGGGCAGACGTCGCATGGGTGACTCCGTTCGAAATGCGTGTTGTGGGGGATCGAAGCTCAGGATACCCCGCTGAGCCGTCAGAGTGCAATCGGCGTGCCCGGGTCCGTCGTTCGAGGAATGGCCGGTTGCACGGGTCGGTGTCGCAGGCCGGAAGGCGGCCCCGTGCGTGTATCCGAAAACGCTTCCTGCGCTTGACTTTGCGCTTCACGGGAGCCTATCCTCCCCGTGTTTCGCTCCAGATGATGACGGCCACGGGGCTCCGGTGGGACCGGGGTCCGCGCGGTTCGCGGCCACCGTCCTCCCATACAGTCCGTAACGGGATCGGGGCATGTCAGATCAACTCCTCCTCACGGCGCGCCGTCTCGCCGGTGGAGCCTTCGATATTCTGGGCGAGCTGGGCCGTTCGGGTGAAGAGCGGGTCGCGTACCTGGCCCGGGAAGCGCCGACCGGCGAGCTGGTTGCCCTGACGCTCGAGGGTGTGGAGACCGCGGCCCGCCAGGGCGGCGAACCCTCGCTCAGAGTCCGCCGCGCGCTCGACGCCTCGATTCCCGCTGCCGAATCCCGTTGCCAGGCCTGCGGTGCCGGTGTGGACACCTGGGTGCGGCACTGCCCGACCTGCGGCCACGACCTCTCCGGCGGGCCGCCTCCCGTCACCGACAAGAACACGGGCCGGATGCTCGCACAGACGGCGGGCCGCGGCCGCTTCGACCTGTACGGCGACATGTCGCGGTCGGAGGGTGGGTCGCCTGTGTATTTCGGCCGGGACCAGTCGACGGACGAGCTGGTCGCGCTGCGGCTCGACCCGATGGACGATCCGGAAGCGCCCGTCCCGTTCACGCTGAGCGTGACGCAACGGCTGGCGGCGTTGTCCGGAGGCGACATTCCCCCGTCACCCTCCGGGGACGGTGCGGAAGACGGGGAGGCGGAAGCTGGTCTGACAACCGGAGCCCGGGTCTACGTCTGTCCGGCGTGCGGCACACAGTATCCTCCCGGCACCTTCTTCTGCCCGCGCGACGGCACGGCGCTCCGGCTCCGCACGAAGGGCCACGACCTGGTCGGCCAGACGGTGGCGGGCCGGTACCGGATCGTGGAGCGCCTCGGTCAGGGCGGCATGGGCCAGGTCTACCGCGCGGAGCACATCCGGATGGGCAGCTCGTGCGCGATCAAGATCATGAACCCGGCGCTGGAGCAGGACCCGGAAGCGATGGGCCGGTTCGGCCGGGAGGCGACGCACGCCAGCCGGATCGATCACCCGAACGTCGCGCGCGTCTACGATTTCGGCGAGACCGAGGACGGGCTGCTCTTCCTCGCGATGGAGTTCGTCGAGGGCGAGACGCTGTCGGCGATCCTCGAGCGGGACGGCGCGCTGGAGCCGTCGCGCGCGGCGGAGATCGGCTGGCAGATCGCGGACGCGCTGAACGCCGCGCACTCGCTCGGTACGGTGCACCGCGACATCAAGCCGGACAACATCATCGTAAAGCCGCAGGCGGATGGCCGGGAGCTGGCGAAGATCGTGGACTTCGGGATCGCGCGCGCGATCGAGGTGGCGGAAGGCGAGCAGGTCACGCGCGCCGGTTTCGTGGTCGGCAATCCGAAGTACATGAGCCCGGAGCAGCTCACGGGCGAGGCGATCGATGCGCGCACCGACATTTACAGCCTCGGCTGCGTGCTCTACGAGTTGCTCGTGGGCAAGCCCGCGTTCTCGGGCGGGAGCGGTCCCGCGTTGCTGACGCGCCGGCTGACGGAACCACCACCGAGTCCGAGAGCCAGCCGGCCGGGCGTGCCCGAGGCGCTCGACGTCATCGTGACGCGCGCCATGGCGCGCGAACCGGCGGATCGGTTCGAGTCCGCCGTCGCGCTGCGCAACGCGCTCGAGCCGATCATTGAAACGCCGATCACCGGGAGGCGCCGCATCCAGACGGGCGGTAGCCGGAAGGCGGCGGTCGTCGCGGAGACGGTTGCGGGCGAATCGGCGAACGGGTCGCGGCTCCCGCGCTGGGCGATCCCTGTCGCGGGCGCCGCGGTCGTGGTTGCCGCGTTCCTCGCAATCGGCCAGCTCCGCAAGGATGGCGGCGCGGCTTCCGCCGACATGCAAGCCGAGGCGGAATCCGGCGCGGGCGCGGCCGTCGTGCCGGTGCCGGACAGCGCGCGCACCTCCGTACCCGCGCCGCCGACCGCGCAATCCGCGGCACGCGGTGATGAGGGGGCGGCGACGACGACGGAGCCTCCGCCGACGCCGCCGTCCGGCGCGGGCCGCGCCGCGGCCAACGATGCCGCGAACCGCGCCGCAACACGCACGGCCGCGACGACGGCCGATTCGCAACGGACGGTGCAGGCGGTGCCGCCGCCCGTAGCGCAGCGGCAGGTGCCGCCCGTGACGCGGGCACCGCCTCCGGCACCGGTGTTCAACGCGGCGTTGGCGGACTCGGTGTCGGCGTTACTCGTGCTCGTGGACGTCCGCGCGGAACGGCGAGAGTACGCGGAAGGGTTCGCAGGACTCCGCGACGCGCGGGCCCGGCTCGATGCGTTGACGGCGAGGTTCCCCGGCGAGCCGGCCTTGGGCGCGCTCGACCAGCGCATTCAGGAGTCCTTGACCGTCATGCGGACCGCATGCGAAGCGTGGCGCGAGATCCAGCTCCAGCGGGGTCTCGAAGCACCGGTCTGCCGGTAGTCGCTGGACGGTGTCCGGATCGTCCGGGGCCCCGTACCCGAATCGACCGGATCCGTGGCATGACGGATCCGAGCACCTGTCGTTCCGTTCGCGCGTGACACCGTGATCCCGAGAGGAATCATGACGTTCCTTCACAGAGCCGGAATACTCCTGGCCATGTCGGCCGCGTTGATCCTCGCGCTCCCGGCCGGAGGCTCGGCGCAGCAGGGACCCGCGTTCACGCTCGAGCAGGTCGAGCGCCTGGTGCGGGCGAAGGTACCGGGGATCATCAATGACCTGCGTCGCGACTGCATCGCGTTCGAGGTCACCGACGACGTCGCTACACGATTGAAGGCCGCGGGCGCGGATGACGCGTTCCTGGTTGAGCTGCGCACCGTATGCAAGCGGTTGCCGCAGGCCGAGACGCCGCCGGCTCGGGCTCAGCCGCCCGCACCCGCGCCCGTACGGCAGACCGCGACGCCGCGGACGGCGGTAAGTCCGGGCTCGGCCGCGATCCGCAGCCTGTTCATCCCGGGTCTCGGCCAGTTCGCGACGGGCAAGCCGGCCGCTGGCGTCGCGTTTCTCGCGGCATGGGGCGGCGCACTCGGGTACGGCCTCCTCTCCAAGGAGACGACGACGGAGTGCCTGGCCCGGGTCCAGCCGGGCTCGACGTGCCCCGCTAACGACATCCGGGGCACGAGCGTAAAACGGCCCTCCCTCGCGATCGGGGTCGGCGGCGCGCTCGCCGTTGCGGTCGTGAGCGCGCTGCACGCGCGCTCGGCGGCCAGCCATCTCCGCGATGAACGCGGATGCGAGTCCACGCCTCGCGCTCGAGCCCGTCCTGCCCGGCGCCGATGGGAACGCGACGGGCCTGCTGGTGCGAATCCGGTTCTGACCACGCAAAGTCGGGAGGGTCCCGTGATGAATTGTGTGCGGGCAGCGACGACCATTCTGGTAACGGGCATTGCCGGGGCACTGGCGGCGTCATGCAACTCGGACGTCCTGAAGGTGATCGACGTGGCTGTCGTCGAGATCCAGGGTCTACCCGGCGAGCTGCAGGCCGGAAGCAGCGCCCAAGTCACGGCGATCCCGAAGGATGACAGGGGCAACCGGCTCACGGGCCGGGAAGTCGCCTGGAGCAGTTCGAACCCGGGCGTGGCCAGCGTATCGGGAAACGGGTTGCTCACCGCGTTGACCGCCGGGAACACGACGATTACGGCCTCGTCGGAGGGCAAGTCGGCGTCGGGGATGGTCAACGTCACGCCGGTGCCGGTCGCCTCGGTCATTATCAACCCGCCGGCTGCCACGCTCGACATTGGCGTCGATGTCCAGCTCGTGGCCACGGCGCGTTCCGCTTCGGGCGCGACGTTGACGGGCCGGCCCTTCACGTGGGAGACGTCGGATGTGAGCATCGCGTCCGTCACGCAAGCCGGCGTGGTCACGGCGCACGGGATCGGGACGGCGACCATCACGGCGTCCGCCGAAGGGAAGGTCGGCGCCTCGACGATTACGGTGATCGCGACCAAGGTCGCGTTCGCGTACGCGTACGCCAACCAGTCGACAACCAGCACTTACACGCCGGCCGGCATCAATCTGGCCGGCGGCATGATGACCGTGACACGGACCGCGGTCGGTACCTACACGGTGGCGTTCGGCGGATTAGGGGTCGGGACCGGCGGGTTTGGCAACGCGTTCACTGCCATTGTCGATGGCAACTCCGCCTTCTTCCTTGCGAACCTCACGGCCCCGACCGCGCTCTGCAATCTGTCACAGCTCAACGCGAACCAGCCGCTCACCGCGACCGTGCACTGCGAGGATCCCGTCACGGGCCTCGACACGGACTCACGGTTCCGGGTGCTCGTCGTCGGCGACGACGCACTCGGCGGCAGCGGCGCACCCGGCCGCCAGAGCGCGTTCAGCGGCCACACGAACACGGCGCAGGCGGTGGGCGTGCCGTATACGCCGAATCCCGTGTTCTCATGGAACTCGGGCGGCAGCCCGATGAGCATCACGTGGCAGGGCGGCGGGCTGATCACGCACAATCACGGTATTGCGATCCAGAACCCGGGTCAGGGTCGGCTTGCGACCGGCTTCGGTCCCGGCGTCGTCTGCTATCCGCTGTCGCGGACGGTGGCGACCGAGACGACCGTGCGGTGCCTGAATCGCTCGGGGCCCGTCAATGCCGTTCACACGCTGATGACGGCATTCCAGGGGCGTCCCGGCCATGCAGCCGGGTACACGTACGTCGATCCGAACGTCGGCGTCTCGATTTCCGGCTCGTACAATTCGGGTGGCGGCCCGATCGGGTTCCAGAAGGTCGGGATCGGGAAGTACCAGATCACGTTCGAAGGGATGTCGTTTACCGGCCAGATCGGGATCGCCACCAGCATCCAGGGCGCCGCCGCCTGGTTCGCCTGCAACCATTTCCTGGCGGGGAGCGACCCGGTGATCATCGAGGTGGCCTGCTTCAACGAGTTCGGCAACTTCGCGGATCCCGAGCCCGCGTTCTCGGTCTTCGTCGTGGAGTAGTCGCGGGCTTCAGCGCGCGCCGCAGGCGCGCAGCGCCTCGCCCGGTGCGGGGTGCCAGGGCAGGAGCCGGGCCGCGGCCCGTGCGTGCGGCACACGCTGAGCGCACGGGCCGCGTTCCGCGAGCAGCAGGTGCAGCCGATAGTTGCCGGGGTCGAAACGGAGCGCGCGCTCGACGGTGGCGCGTCTCGTCGTATTACGCGTGATGCGGATGGCGGCGAGCTGGGCTCCATCGACGAGCAGCACGGCAACCATGACGGCGGTGAGCAGGAAGCCGCCCAGCATGCGCCGTCGGCCCTCGAGGCGCGGTTCGGCGAGTGGCCGTGTCGCGGGCAGCAGCAGGCCGGCGGCCACGGCGACGAAGAACGCGGGCGGCGCGAGCATGAGGACGGCGTCGAACGCGCCGGTCACGAAGGCGGCGACGAGGATGGCGGGTACGGTGGCGGCGGCGAGGGCGGGCCCCGTGTCGGTTGTACGGACGCGTCGGAGCGCGACGATGGTGATGGCGGCGGCGGCGGCGAGGGCGAGGAGCACGGCGATGGCTCCGCGTTCGACGAGGAGGGCGACCCAGTCGCTGCTGGGCCAGGGGTTGGTGGGGATGGGGTCATCGGCGTCGAAGGCCGGGTCGTTCCGCGTGGTGACGCGCGGGTAGTGGACGAACCAGTTGCCGGGGCCGACGCCGAGGATGGGCCGGTGGGCGACGAGGCGGAGCGAGTTCCGGTACTGGATGAGGCGGCCGTGGCCGGAGCCGTTGTGGAAGTCGGTGAGGCGGGTAAGCGTCTCCGCGTAGGGCGAGCTCGAGCGCCATTCCAGCCGGTTCGGCAGCAGGAGGGCGAGTACCACGCCGAGCGCGAGAGCGAGGGCGGCCAGGCGGAGCGGCCGACGCGTGGCCGCACGCGTCTCGCGACGCGTGAGCAGCCAGGCCGTGACCATCACGGCGAGGCCGCCGCCGAAGCCGAGCCAACCGGCGCGCGAGCGGGTGAGCACGATGGCGCAGCCCGCGGCCAGCAGGCCGGCGAGCCAGAGCGCGCGGCCCGCCGCCCGGCGGGACCGGACCGCAAGCAGCAGCAGCAGCGGCGTCGATATCGCCGTGAAGTGGGCGAGGAAGTTCCGGTTGCCGAACGTTCCGCCGGGCGGCCGGTCGCTCGAGATCCAGTCGAGGTTGGCGCCGTAGGCCTGGGCGAGTCCGATCGCGGCGCCGGCCATGGCGGCGAGCGCGAGGCCGCGGAGCGCCAGGCCGCCACCGCCCTCGGCGGCCACGCGCCGGGCGCACAGGAACACGAGGAAGGCAGAGGCGCTCACGCCGAACGCGCGCAGCGCGATCCAGTGATTGGTCGCGAAGATCGTCGATAGCGCGCTCCACGCGACGAACATCCCCAGCAGGACCTCCACCACTCCGGGCCGGAACGCGCGCCGTCTGCTGAGCAGCCAGGGCAGCGCGAGCAGGGCGGTGACGTGCATCACCAGCTCCTTGGGCACGGAATGGCGGTCGAGGTCGAAGAGCGGCGACGGCACGGAAAGAAGGACGACACCGAACGCGGCGAGGGCGAGGAGCGCGGAATGGGCGCGAGCGCCTGGTGAGGGCGTGCGTGCTTCCGGCGCGACCGGTTCCGGCACTGCGGAATCCGCGGGTGGAATCGGCGGCTCGTCGATCACCGGGTCGATGCGGCGGGCGTGGAGGGCGTGGTACCGCTGGCCCGGACGGCGGGCCGGTCAGTTGGCGTCGGGCCGACGCCTCGCTTCCGAGAGGAAGCCGGGCTTGAGCTCGAGCAGGCTGGCGATGCGGCCGAGGATCCGGCCCTCATCCCTCCCGATCCTGCCATTGGCGGAGACGACGCCCCACATGATCTCGGCGAGGAGCGCGCGCTGGCCCTCGTCGTAGCTCTCGCGGACGAGGGCCGCGAACTGCTCGACGCCGTTGGCGGCGAGCCGTTCCTGCTCGGCAAGCTCGATGAGCGCGCTCGCCGTCTCCGCGTCCAGGCCGAGGTGGCGACGGACGACCGCCTCGATGTGGCTTCGTTCGAGCTCGTTGAACTCGTCATCCGCCAGAGCCAGCTCGAGCAGCAACGCACACGCGGCGACGTGCAGCCTGTGTTGTTGTTCTTCGGCCGGCGTCGGCTCGCGCGGGGTCAGCGGCATGCGGCCGTTCGGCTTGTCCGGGGGTGGCACCTGCATGGTCCCTCGAAATCGGGACGGAACCTGTCGGTTCCCGTCAGATCACGTTTCGCCGCTGAACATGGCAGGCGCCGGGCGGCCGCGCAAATCCGGCGAGCCGCGGCCGACGGGTGTGTGTGGCGCCGCGGAACGGTCGTCAGGCGGAGCGTCGGTCGGAGTCGGGCTCGACTCTGTCGGGCGCGACCAAGCCCGGGATGAGGTCGGGGGTAACCGGCTCGGAGAGCAGGTAACCCTGGACGAACTCGAACCCGTGCTCGCCGAGCCAGTCGAACTGTTCCGCCGTCTCCACGCCTTCCGCGATCAGTTCGATACCGAGCCCAGAGGCGAGCGCGAAGATGCCCTCGAGCAGCCGCTCGTGCCTGGGGTCTCGTCCGATCTGGGCGATGAAGTACCGGTCCACCTTCAGCACGTCGACGGGGAAGTCCTTGAGGTAGGCGAGCGAGGAGTGGCCCCGGCCGAAGTCGTCGATCAGGATGCGGAGGCCCAGGCTCTTCAGGTCCTGCAGCACGCCGGCCGCGCGCTCCGGGTCGCGCATCGTGAGCCGCTCCGTGATCTCGATCGCGAGCGACTCGCCCGCCACGCCTTCGCGCTCCATGATGCGCGCGACGAGCGGCACGAACTCATCATCCTCGAACGTCGAGGGCGTCATGTTCAGCGCGATCCACGGCGGCACCGCCGACTGCGGCCACTCCGCGAGCTGGCGCGCGGCCGAGCCGATCGCCCACCGGTCGAGATTGCGCACCAGCCCGGTGTGCTCCGCGAGGCTGATGAAGTCGCCCGCACCCAGGACCCGGCCGTCCGGCTGGCGCCAGCGCGCCAGCGCCTCGACGCCGCTCACGCTGCGGTCGGCGATCCGGTAGATCGGCTGGTAGTGCAGTTCGAATTCCTCGTTGCGGAGCGCGCGCCGCAGCCGTTCCTCGAGCACCAGTTCATCACGCGGCGGGCGGACCGCCATCGGCCGATACAGGTAGATCTCGCCCTCGACCGGCGTCTTCTGGTGCACGGCGAGGTCGGCGCGCGTCAGCAGCTCGTCGAAGTCGTTGCCGTGGTCCGGGAACAGGGAGATCCCCACGCGCGCGTCCAGGTGGAACGCCTCGCCCTGGATCACGAACGGACGGGAAAGGCACTCGCGCACCTGACGCGCGGGCCGGATCGCCTGGTGCACGCCGCTCACGTTCACGAGCAGCACCGCGAACTCGTCGCCGCCGATCCGGGCGAGCGTGTCCGTCGCGCGCACGATCGTTTCGAAGCGGGCCGCGACCTCGCGCAGCACCTGGTCCCCGGCGTAATGGCCGACCAGATCGTTCACCCGCTTGAAACGCAGCAGGTCGATGTAGAGCATACCGACGTGTCCGCCGTCGCGCCGGGAGCGCGCGATCGCCTTCTCCGCCATCTCGTGCAGCATGCGGCGGTTGGCGATGCCGGTCAGCGCGTCGTTGTAGGCCATGCGCTCGAGGCTTTCCTCGAGAGCCTTGCGCTCGGTGATGTCGATCGCGGTTCCCAGCACGACGTGCTGACCCGCCTCGGCGTCGTAGCTGAGCGTGCAATTCTCGAGTGTCCAGACGATCCCGCCATCCCGGCGGCGCAGCTTGAGCACGTAATTGGTGAGCGAGTTGTGCTCGAGCAGCGCATCGAGCCAGGCGCGGCGATCGGACGGGTCGAAGTAGAAATCGGCGGCCGGGCCCCGGATCGCCGACGCGCTCGTGTACCCGAGGAAGCCGGCCATGGCATCGTTCATCTCGTAGATCGTGCCATCGAGCCCGACGCGGTAGACGCCGGCGACACTGCGCTCGAACAGCTCGCGGTAGCGCAGCTCGGAAGCAAGCAACGACTGGTGATTCCGCTCCTGCCGCGCGGGGTCGCGCAGCACGACCGAGAACAGCCGCCGACCCGCCACCTCCCAGAGGCCCATCGACACCTGCACCATGATCTCCCGGCCGTCGCGGTGCATTGCCACGAACTCTACTTCGTCCCACCGGTCCAGGAAACCGCCGCCCGCCCAGCGCTCGAGCGCCTCGCGATGCGGCTCGCGCAGCCGCTCCGGCACGAGCTCGAGCACCGACCGGCCCACCAGCTCCCCGTCCGCGTACCCGAGCAGGTCGGACACCATCGAGTTCGCGTGGTGGATTTCCCAGGTCCCGGTCGACACGACCAGCGTCCCGTCGAGCAGAGGCTGGCGGGGCAGGACCGGCGCGGATCCGCCAGGCGAGTCGGGGATGTCGGACAGAGTCAAATGGTCGTTCCGCGTTCCCGGTACGTTCGGGCTCAGAACACCCGAAGGGCGGGTGCGCGCGTGCGAGGCCCTGTAAACAAGGGTCGGCGGATCGAGGATGCACTTGAGGGTCGAGCCTGCCGTCAACGAGGCGTCAACCCCTTGGGGAGAGGCAGGTCAGCGAGCCGGCGCGGACGGCGGTCCGGCCGGCGCGCGCGGAGCCCCGGGGACGATGCCGTAGCGTTCGGGCCGGTCGTTTCGACCCGGACGGAATCAGGTCAGGTCAAGCGTCGGCAGGAAGCCGGGCGGCGTCCGGTGTGTCGTCGCCTGTTCGAAGGCGAAGGCGATGCGCAACAGGGTGGGCTCGCTCCACGCCTTGCCGAAGAACGAGATGCCGACGGGAAGCCCGTGGATATCGCCGGCGGGCACGTTGATGTTCGGGTACCCGGCGATCGCGGCCGGCGAGGAGCTGCCGCCGCCGAAGTGGTCGCCGTTGATCAGGTCGGTCGTCCAGGCGGGGCCGCCGGTCGGCGCGATGATCGCGTCGAGGCTGTCCGCCGCCACGAGCCGGTCGATGTTGGCCTCGCCGGCGAGCCGCTTCGCTTTGGCTTTCGCTTCGACGTATTCGGGCGTGGTGAGCGGCCCCTTCTTCTGCGCCTCGAGGAAGATCTCCTGGCCGAACCACGGCATCTCGCGGTCGCGGTTCGCCTCGTTGAACGCGATCACGTCGGCGAGCGACTTGACGGGCGCGCCCGGGCCGAGCGCGGCGAGGTACGCATCGAGGTCGGCGTGCAGCTCGTAGAGGAGCACCTGGTAGGACGCCGTGTTCATCTCGTCGCGATTCGCGAACTCGACGGGATCGACGACCACCGCGCCGCGGTCCTCCATGACCGCGATCGCCCGGTCCATCAGCGCGTCCACCTCCGGGTGGAATCCGAAGAACTGGCGGGCGACGCCGATGCGGGCGCCGCGCAGTCCGTCCACCTCGAGGTACTGCGTGTAGTCGGTTGCGGCGTGACCCTCGCTCGCGGCGGTCGCCTCGTCCTCGGGGTCCACGCCGACGAGCGCGCCGAGCACGATCGCGGCGTCGCGCACGGTCCGCGCCATTGGACCGGCCGTGTCCTGCGTGTGCGAGATGGGGATGATGCGGGAGCGACTGACCAGGCCCACGGTCGGCTTGATCCCGACGATTCCGTTGTTCGACGAGGGGCACACGATGGAGCCGTTCGTCTCCGTCCCGATCGCCGCGGTCACCAGGTTCGCGGAGACCGCAACGCCCGAGCCGCTGCTCGAGCCGCACGGGTTCCGGTCGAGCACGTACGGGTTCCGGCACTGCCCGCCGCGCCCGCTCCACCCGCTCGTCGAGCGGTCCGACCGGATGTTCGCCCACTCGCTCAGGTTCGCCTTGCCCAGCAGCACGGCGCCCGCATCCCTCAGCTTCTTCGCGACGCCCGAGTCCATGGCCGGGATCGAGCCCTCGAGCGCGAGCGAGCCCGCCGTCGTCGTCATGCGGTCCGCAGTCGCGATGTTGTCCTTGAGCAGCATCGGGATCCCGTGCAGCGGACCGCGGACGCTACCGCCGCGCCGCTCGGCGTCGAGCGCGTCCGCGATCGTCAGGGCGTCCGGATTCGTCTCGATCACCGCGCGCAGTGTCGGACCCTGCCGGTCGAGCGTCGCGATCCGGTCGAGGTACAGCTGCGTGATCTGACGCGAGGTCCACCGGCCCGATGCCATCCCCTGCTGCAACGCATTGATCGTCAGCTCATCCAGCTCGAACGGGTTCGGCTCGCCCTGCGACGGACCGCCCGCGGCGGCCGGCGCACCGGGCGCACCTTCTTCGCATGCGCCGAGCACGACCAGCGTTGCCGCGCTCGTACCGAGAAACGCGCGCCGGGTCAGGGGGAACGCGCGGGATTCGTCCACTTTGCGGCCTGCCATGTTCGCCTCCGGTCCGGATGACTTCGGGTTCGCCGCAACTTGACGCCCCACGGCCGGGCCGGCAAACGCCGCCGGACTCGTGCGGTCGCGACGTCGCACACGAACTCCCCGCCCAGGGTCGTCGCGCGACTTTCCTGCATGGCGCCGCGCGGGCATATTGCGCCCGACTCGCGGCACGGACGGAATCGATGGCAGCAAACGAGGAATCCGCACAGGAAGCACGGCGGCCGTACGAAAAACGGCGACGCGCGGAACACGAGCGCGCGACCCACCGGAAGATCCTCGACGCCGCCCTCGCGTTGATCGCCGAATCCGGCGCCGCCAGCCTCACCGTCAGCGCCGTGGCACGACGCGCAGGCGTTCAGCGCCTCACCGTCTACCGCCACTTCCCCGACGACTCGCTCATCAGCGCCTGCGCCTCGCTACAGGCCGAGCGGCACCCTCTTCCCGATCCCGCCGAGTGGGCCGCCATCGCCGATCCGGAACGCCGCCTCCGAAGGGCGCTTCGTCGCATCTACTCGCACTACCGCGATTCCGCCGACTACCTCGACGCCATCCACGACGCCGGCAATTCCAGCACCCTCCCCGACGACTACCTCGAGAGCGTCATGGCCACGCTCATCGCCGGCTGGAAAGCGCGCGGAAAACGCGAAGCGCTCCTCGACGCCACCCTCCAGCACGTGATCCGCTTCGACACGTGGCGCTCCCTCGCGATCGACGGCGGCCTCGACGACAGGGCCAGCGCACGGCTCGCCATCCGTTGGGTCCGCGCGATCGCCCGGAAGCTGCGCTGACCGATGATCGTGGAGACGTTCGACATCGCCGTGAAGACGCGCGGCAACGACCACATCCTCGACCTCACGCCGGAGATCCGGCGGGTCGTGAGCGAGAGCGGCGTCCGCACGGGCCAGCTCGTCGCGATGGTCGTCGGCTCGACCGCGTCGCTCACCACCCTCGAGTACGAGCCCGGCCTCGTCCGCCACGACCTCGCCGCCGCGCTCGAGGTCTTCGCACCGGCCGATGGCGTCTACCAGCACGAGCAGACCTGGCACGATGACAACGGGCACAGCCACATTCGCGCCGCGGTCGTGGGGCCTTCGCTCGCCCTGCCCATCGTGAACGGCCAGGTGCCGCTCGGCACCTGGCAGCAGGTCGTGCTTGTCGACTTCGACACCGGGCCGCGCAGCCGGACGGTGGTGGTCAGCGTCGTCGGGCTCACGGACTCCGGCTGAGCTCGCGCGCGAGCGGCGCGCCCAGCTCGCCGAGCACGTCGATCAGCAGGTCGAG
>CAWAYJ010000014.1:0-261857 GCA_963786235.1 uncultured Gemmatimonadales bacterium | reverse complement strand
GCTTAGCTCAGTTGGTCGAGAGCGCCTGCCTTACAAGCAGGAGGTCACTGGTTCGAATCCAGTAGCGCCCATTGTCAGATCCACAGCAAACTCCCCGCATTGATTTCGCCTCGCGAGTCAGGTAGCAATCGCCGTTTCGATGCTCGACGGGTCCGCCCGAAGAACTCGGAGATTGTCCTCCGGCGATTGTCGCGACGTTCCGCACGCGAGGAGACGACCCTACGAGCGAAAGGGCACCGTCCCCCGCGGATCGCTCCGGGGGAACGGCGCCCTGCTCGCGCCCGTTGAGGACGCTGTGTTCAACCGCCCGTCAGGGTACGATCGTCTTCATCTTGTCGATCGTGTTTCTCAGAATCCCGACGACGTAGGGCGGATTGTGGATGCCGAGGCTCTTGTCCTCGGTGACCAGCTGCCAGTTGATGAACGCGGCGGCGACGTCACCGGAGAATGAGCCCGACTTGCTCGAAACGCTGGGCGCTGCCGCCATGATTCCGGCCTTGCGAAGCAGCGTGGCCAGACTGTCCAGCTGCGCCTGGACCTGACCCTGGATGTTACCGTCGTTGAAGCCGGTCAGGCTGGCGTGACACCCCGCCTGCAGGCACCCGGTCAGGTTCTGCGTGATGGTGCCGTGGCTGTCGTACTCCATGTTGAGCGTGTGGCCGCCACCCTCGTTGCCGTAGCCCGGGGCCATGTGGCACGCCGGACAGCCCACGTTCTTGTTCCCGTGGATGAACGGACCGGCCAGGATGATCGTGCCCGGGAACTCGAAGAGTCCCGTGCCGCCCAGCACGTTCGCGACGGGGCTGTGGTGCCCGCCGTACCGGCTGGACGTGACGTCCACGGCGGGACCGCCCACCGCCGGCATCGGGCTGATCTCGCGCGACATGTGGCAGTTCGCGCACAGGTTGCCCTTGCCGAAGTCCACCGTACCACCGACCTGCAGCGCGACCGGGGCGGTCGTCCGCAGGTCGTAGTCGGCACGGGTGTATGTCTCGTGGATCTTGTGGCAGGTCCGGCAGTTCTGCGGCGATGCGTTGTCCACGGCCAGGCCGGCGCCCCACCCGCCCGCGAGACGGGCAAGGAAGCCTTCATGTGTGTGGCAGTCCGCACAGCCGTCCCGGTTCGCGTATGCGTAGTTGCCGTTCAGGTAGTGACCGGATCCCTCGTACTGCAGCTCCCGGGCGAACATCTCGGTATCCGACACGTGACACTGCGTACACGTCGAGTTGCCGTTCGCACCGGCGGGTCCCGTCTCACCGGCTGGACCCTGGGGACCCTGTACGCCAGTGGCGCCCTCCGGACCTTGCGGCCCCACCGGTCCCTCGCACCCCGCCACGACGAGAGCAAGAAGTGCTGCTCCGGCCCACAGCGGTACTTGCCTTTTCATCGGCACGACTCCGTCCGTTGTTTCCCCCCTCCAAGGGTGAACGAGCCCCGGCTCCGCCGTCGGCACGCCGCCGGTCCCGGGTGGCATGGGTGTGGGGGATTGAACTCGGAGCCATCCCGGGGCCGGACCAAACACCCTCCGTAGTTTCCCGGATGCAAGAGGCCGGCACCATGGGCCAATAGTCCCGGATGGCGGGGTGCAGGAGCACCAGTCATGTCCGGAGATGCCCCACCCGGGGACAGAATCGGGCGCTCACGCGCGATGACGTTGGGACCGGATGCCCCCGGCAACGCGCCATTTCGGGTGAATCGTCGCGACGGATACGACCCGGGGATTGCCGGGGTGGCCCCGCCGTGAGAGGATGGAGGCCATGATCGAGGCACGCATGAAAGCCATGGCCGTTCTCGTCGGGACGGTTCTCCTCTGCGCGAGGGCGCATGCTCCTGTCCTCGCGCAGGAGCCGCCGGTCGCCCCGGCCCCGCTCGCGGTCCGGATCATTCCGCGGGCGGGCCTTCTGTCACCGGACGCGTACCTGTACGAGCAGTACGCCAATTTCAGCGGCGACGGACCGGTGGAGTGGACGGACGGATACCTGGGCCGCGCCGTGGTTCTCGGCATTGGCGTCGAGGTGGGACGGCCGGGTGGAAGCCTGCTGTTGCGGGCCGAGGTGCTCCGCTCATTCGGCGGTTGGCTGTCCGTGTCGCGCTCGGTCGTCGTCGCCCGGCAGATCTTCGATCCGCCGCACGTGGCGACGACGTGGCTGGACGTCCCGGCAGCGGTGACGACCGGGAGCCTGCAGCTTGTCATCCCGACGCGGCTCACGATCCTGCGCGCGCAGCCGTACGTGCTGGCGGGCGTCGTCGGCAAGCGATACGACTTCGGCGATCCCACCAGCCCCAACGACGCGGGCGCGATCCTTCCCTCGAGCGGCGTGACATGGGGAGGGGACGTCGGCGTGGGGATGACGGTGCCGGTGCTGGGCTTCACCGTCGATGTTCAGGGCCGTGATGCCATCAGCCGCTACTGGGGAAAGACCGAACACGACGTTGTTTTCTCCACGGGCCTGTTGTTGCGGGTCCGCTGAGAGCCCGGGGCGATCTGGGCCTTTCGTACCCATCGAGGGGGTGCTTGAGTCCCGATCGAGTCGTATCTTGGGCCGGCTGTCCGCCACGGGACACGGATTGCCCGGTCTCCGGGCTCCGACCGCACCGGTCGAGGAAACGGATGTTGGCTGTCGTCGTCGCACTGCAGGACGAGCTTCCCCGTCTCGGCATCGAGGCCGCAATCGATTCGTCGGATGTGGCGCGCGTCGTCGCCTCGCTCGATGGGATCGAATCGCTCCACGATGTTCTCGACCGGCACACGCCCGATGTCCTGCTCCTCGACGTTCGTTTCCGGCGCGCGGATTCGACGCTTCTTCCCGAGCTGGCCCGGCGCCATCCGTCGTGCAAGGTGCTCATGTACGTCGCGCACACGGCCCAGCAGTGCGCGCTCCGACATCTGTTGAGGGCGGGCGGACGCGCGCAGCTTTCGCCGGGAGCCCTGCGCCGCATCGACGAGTGCTGCCTGACCTCGCTGAGGGGGCATGCCCGGGGGTGTCTTCCGTCAGAAGCGAACACGGCCGAAGTCATACAGGCGCTGACGACGGTCGCGGCCGGGCAGGTCGCGGCGGCGCCGTGGTTGAGCGCGTTCGCGGAGGTGGGGCTCCGTGGCGGATCCGCGCGACCGGCCATCACGGTCCGCGAGCTCGAGGTAATGGCGCTGCTCGCGAAGGGGCTTGGCAACAAGGCGATCGGGAAGGAGCTCGGCATCCGTGAGAAGACGGTGAAGAACCACGCCGCGCGGCTCATGGCGAAGCTCGGCCTTACGAGTCGGGCACAGGTGGGGGTGGTGGCGGCCCGCTACCACGTCCGCGTGACGGATCCCCCCACGGACGATTGAGGGCGCGGCCGACAGGCGGCTTTGTTGGCACGCCCTGACGATGGAGGGATCATGGTACCGTACAGGGTGCGCCTCGCCTTCACGCTCGGCCTGGTAGCGGTCGTGCTCGCCGGATGCTCGGAGCGAAGCGCGCGGTCCGGCGGGGGGCCGGGTGGCGTCATTTCGACCGGGCAGCGGGTGACGCCCGCGGGGATCCAGACGGTTTTCGACGGCCGGGTCGAAGGGGTGGCCTTCGGTGCATCGGATGACGAGCTGCTCGTGTTGGTCCGGGCGAACGGGCTTGACACGTCGGGTGTGTGGCGGATCGGCTGGAAGGAGAACCGGGTTCTCGGGCGCGCGCTGATGTATGGGGCGTCGGGAACGCGCGGATCGCCCGGCATGCAGGGGATCCGCGTGGATCCGGTCACGGGAATGCCCATCGTGAGCTTCATCGGTCCCGTGCCGGTCGCGGCGGCGCCATCGCCTGCATCCGGGTCGTCTCCTGCCGGCCGGCCTCCGACGGGCGTGCTGCTCGCTTCGGTCGCCGACAGTTCGCTGAATGCGGTCACCGGGTTGTTCGGCCGCACCGAGGCCGGGGCGCCGGCCATTGCACGGCGCAGCAACGCGGACGGACAGCGGCTCGTGGTCGTGCCGCTCACCTACGAGAATGCGCTCGCCGTGATCGACATCGATAGCGGTATCGTGCTGTGGAGGGTGCCTACCGGGATCGCGCCGTTCGGGGCGGCGATCGATGCGGCGGGCACGACGGCATGGGTCACCAACTGGGGCGGTCGGCGTGCCCGCAAGGGTGACACGACCGCGCGCGCCGGCACCCGTCCGGAATCCGACGACATCGTGGTCGACTCCCGGGGAATCGCATCGACCGGTACGGTGACGCGCGTGGACCTGTTGGCGGGGCAGCCTACGCACACCCTTGCCGTCGGGCTGCATCCGACGGCCATCGTATGGGACGAGGAACACGGGCGTGTCTATGTGGCGGCGGGCAACACCGACGCGATCAGCGTGATCGATGCCCGCGAGAACGCGGTGGTCGAGACGTTCACGATCGCGCCGTTCCGCGATGCGACGCCGGGCCTTGCGCCCACCGCGCTCGCGCTCACTCCCGACGGGACTGTGCTGTACGTCGCACTCGGCGGGCTCAACGCCGTGGCGGTCCTCGATGCGCGGACCGGTGCGCTCAAGGGACTGATCCCGACCGCGTGGTATCCGGGCTCGATCTCCTTGAGCGAGGATGGCACCGTCCTCGCCGTCGGCGCCATGCTCGGTACCGGCTCCGGCACCGTGCCGGAGGCGATGGCGGAAACGGACCCGGATCTCATGGTCCACGGCCAGGGATACGTGCATCGGTACCGCGGCTCGGTGAACGTGATTCCGGTACCGGGCGAGGCAGAACTGGCCGCATACACGGTGGCGGTCGCGAGCCACGCCGGGCTCGCGCTCGCCGAAGGATCCGGCGAGCGGTTGCTGCTGCCGGCGCGAACCGGGGTCGCAGCGCGCGCGGTTCCGGAGCGGCCGGGCGAGTCGTCGCGGATCGATCACGTCGTCTTCATCATCAAGGAGAACCGCACCTACGACCAGGTGCTCGGCGACGTGGCGAAGGGGAACGGTGATCCGGACCTCGCGATCTTCGGCGGCGCGATCACGCCCAACCACCACCGGCTGGCCGACCAGTTCGTACTCTTCGACAACTTCTTCGCCACGGGCGGGAACTCCGGCGACGGGCACCAGTGGTTGACGCAGGCGAACGAGACCGATTACGCGATGTGGGGATTCAGCGGCCGGAGCTATCCCTTCGATGGCACCGATCCCATCGCCCCCGCGTGGGGTGGGTTCCTCTGGGACGCGGCGCTCGGTGCGGGACGGAGCGTGCTGGTCTTCGGTGAGTACGCCGGCTCCTTCTCCTCGCGGGGATTCCCCAGCCGCATCGAGAACCTCGCGTCCTGGCGCGCCGGTGAACCCCTGAAGAAGGAGATCCACCAGGTCGCGCCGAATCGGCGGCTCGACACCGTCCTCGCCCCGGAATTCCCGGGGTTCGGCGGGATCATCCCCGACGTGGTACGCGCCCGCATCTTCCTTGCCCGCCTCGAAGAATGGAACCGCGCGGGCGCGATGCCCGACCTGGTGATCGTCCAGCTCCCGAGCGACCACACCTCGGGAACCACGCCCGGCTGGAACACCCCTGCGGCCTGCCTTGCCGACAACGACTGGGCGCTCGGTCAGATCGTCGAGGGATTGAGCTCGAGCAGGTTCTGGTCATCGATGGCGATCTTCGTGGTCGAGGACGACGCGCAGAACGGTGTCGATCACGTCGACGGGCACCGCACGGTCGCACTCGCGGTCTCGCCGTTCATCCGGCGCGGAACCGTCGATCACACGTGGTACGCACAACAGAGCATGGTGAAGACGATCGAGTTGATGCTCGGGCTCCGGCCCATGAGTCTCTTCGACCTGACCGCCCCCTCGATGAGCGCCAGCTTCATCGGACCGGACGAACAGCCCGACTATGCGCCCTATGCCGCGGTCGAGCCAGGCCAGTCGATCTATGAGGTGAACCCCTCCGCCACTGCGCTCCGCGGACCGGCGCGGGAGGCCGCGTTGCAGTCTGCACGGATGAATTTCCATGAGTACGATGCCGCGCCGAGCGACGCTCTGAACCGCATCCTCTGGCACACGGCAAAGGGCTGGGACACACCGTATCCCGGCGCGCGTCGCTCCCTTTTCTTCCCGATGGCCGCCGACCTCGCCGACGAGGCGCGGGAGCCCGAGGATGCCGGCGGGGACCGGAGCCCCGCCACCGTGACCGACGGCCGGGCGCGGGATGCGGACGAGGTCGAAAGGCCGGCCGGCCGCGGACCGTGATGCTTGCCACCATCCCCGCCGCCCCGCATTGTTCGCGGTTCACTCGAGGGGGAGTCCGGAGCGAAGAGGTGGGCACGTGGCGAGCGTCACGCGGATCATCGATGCACTGAAGGACTGCGGGGTCACCCACCTGCTGGGTGTTCCCGACAACGCGTCGGCTGAACTCTTCCACGAGCGGGCCGGCAAGGCCGACATCCGGCTGATCAACGTAACGCGCGAAGGGGAGGCGTTCGGCATCGCGTCGGGCCTCTGGCTGGGCGGGGCCGTGCCCGCGCTCATCATCCAGAACACCGGCCTGCTCGAGAGTGGCGACGCGTACCGTGGCACCGTGCTCCGCATGCGTGTCCCGTTGCTCTGTCTCGTCACGGTTCGCGGCTACGCCGGTCTCGAGCGCGTAGCCGAAGAGACGCGAAGGAATCCGACGCCCGACGACTTCGGCCGCGCCGACCTCGATTCCGTGGCGTTACTGACGGAACCGACGCTGCGGGCGTGGCGCATCCCGTGGGAGTACCTGCACGATGATGGGGACGCGGACCGGATCGGTGCCGCGTTCCGACGCGCGCAATCCGAGTCGCGCCCGGTCGCGGTCCTCATCACGCGGACGCTTACACCATGATCTCGCCCGCGGACAGGAACGGGGAATCCATGCTGACCAAGGACGAGCTGCTGGCACCGCTGGCCCGGCACCGGCCGGTGGGAAGCGTGTTCGTCACGTGCATGGGCGTGACGCGGCCGTGGGGTCGCTACTCGAGCAGCGCGCTCGACTTCGCGGGCGCCGACAGCGCGATGGGGCACACGGCCGATCTGGCGCTGGGCATCGCGATCGCGCAGCCGGAGCGAAAGGTGATCTGCCTGAACGGCGATGGCAGCATGCTCATGTCGCTCGGCACGCTCGCCGTGGCCGCCCAGTCGGGTGCCCGCAACTACATCCTGATCGTCGTGCAGAACGGTACGTACGAGATCACGGGGAACCAGCCGGTGCCGGCGAGCGCGTTCATCGACTTCACGGCCATCGCGCGGGGCGTCGGGTTCCGCAGCTGCCACTACTTCGATGATGCCGGACCCTACGAGCAGGCGCTGCCCGGCATCCTCCAGGAAGAGGGGCCCGTGTTCGTCGCCGCCCGTGTGCGGCACGGCAACGAAGGACCGATCAGCCGGACCGCGAAGGAAGCGTCCGTCTACCTGCGCCAGTCCACCGCCGATTGGGCCCACGCCATGCGGGCCGCGATCCTCGCACCGGACCGATGACGCTCGATGCCGGCGCCAACGTCGATGTTCTCTGCCGCGAGCTGATCAGGGAAATTCTGTGGCGCGGCGCGAGAGTCCCGCCCGGGAGCCGCACAGCGGCCGTGCTGTCTCCGCTGATCCGGAAACCGCTCCGGCGCTTCAGCGAGATCGCCTGCGAGTTCGATGAGCGCGTCGCGGCAGACGGCTTCCGGCAGGCGCTGGACTGGTTCCTCCCCCACTTCGTGAGCGGCGTCACCGTCCACGGCGACGAGCACGTTCCTCGCAGCGGCCCATTGCTGATCGCGTCCAACCACCCGGGTACGTGCGATGCCCTGGCCATTGCCTCGGCGATCCCGCGCGACGATGTCCGGATCCTCGCCGCCCGGATCCCGTTCCTCGACAACCTGCCCGCGACGCGCGAGCACCTGCTCTTCACGTCGCCCGATCAACGCGAACGCAACAGTGCGATCTGGGCTGCGATTCGGCGGCTGAACGCGGGCGGTTGCGTCCTGATGTTCCCGAGCGGAGGTCTCGATCCGGACCCGTCCTGCATGCCGGGCCTGGAACCGGAGCTCGACACGTGGGCCCCCACCGTGCCGGTGATATTGCGGAGGGCGCGCGACACACGACTCGTGCCCGCCATCGTGAGCGGCGTTCTGCTGCCCCGGTACGTTCGGCACGTGCTTACCCGGTTCCCGCGCAAACGGCGCGACCGCCAACGGGTCGCGGAATACGTGCAGGTCATCCGGCAGATCCTCTCCAGGCGCACGCTCCTCGTGCATCCCCGGGTCACGTTCGGCAGGCCGGTGACGTTGACGGAGCTCCGCGCCACGGGTGTCGCGGATACGGGCGAGGCGATCGCGCGCCAGGCCCGGCGGGTGTTGTCGTCGCACCTCGCGGCTATGCCGGCGCCACGTTCTGGTTGAGACGGAAGATGTTGGCCGGGTCGTAGCGTCGCTTGACCTCCGCGAGCCGCGCGTAGTTCCCGCCGAAGGCGCCGGCCACGCGCTTCTCGTCCCCGCTCATGAAGTTCACGTACACGCCGCCGCTCGCGACCGCGCCGGCCCGGTCATAGAACTCGCGCGCCCACGCCATGCATCGCGCATCGTCGGCCGCAGTCTCCCAGCGGGCGTGTGCGTTGACGAGGAAGTCGGTGCTTCGGTGCGGGTACGCGGTCGCGTCGGCTGCGGTGCGGTTGATCGCGCCGCCGAGCTGCGCGATGAGTATGTCCGTGGGCGGCGCCGGCAGGCGTCCGCCGAAGTCGATGAAGGTGCCGATCGCGGCATCGGAAAGGCCATTCAGGTTGTGCGACTTCCAGTAGTTTCGCGCGCCGGGCGCGAGCATCGGGTCGAATGCCTGCTGCCATGCGGCATACGGCATCCTGCCGATCGCATCGGCGATCGGCTTGCCCCAGGCGCGCAGCGGCGCGAGCAGCTCCTTCGCCTTGCGCGGACCCGCGGGCGAGAAGGCCGCCAACACGACCACTTCCTTGCCATGCACGTCCGTCGGGAGGAAGGGCAGGGGCGGCGCCTTGCGAATGAGCGCCCATGTGGTCACGTCGTCCGGCGCGTCGGTCGCGAAGCTCCGGAAGTGGCGCAGCACGTTGTCCGCCTCCCGGAAGGAGTGCACGATCAGGCCCGCCGTGACCTCGGGGCCCAGCCGGTACAGGCCGAACTCGAACTCGACCGCGATGCCGAAGTTGCCGCCGCCACCCCGGATCGCCCAGAACAGGTCCGGGTCGTGCCGTTCGTCCACGCTGAGCAGGTCGCCGTTCGCCGTCACGACCAGCGCGGAGCGCAGGTTGTCGACGGTAAGCCCGCGTTTCCGGCTGAACCAGCCGAATCCGCCACCCAGCGTGAGACCGGCGATACCGGTCGTCGAGTTCACGCCCGACGGCACCGCGAGACCGAAAGCCTGCGTCTCGTGGTCCACTTCCGCGAGCGTCGCGCCCGGTCCGACCCGCGCCAGCTTGCGCCGGGGATCGACCGTGACCGTGCGCATCGAGGACAGATCGATCACCAGTCCGTCGTCGCACACGCCGCTGCCGGCAATGTTGTGGCCGCCTCCCCGCACCGCGAGCACGATGCCTTCGTCCCGCGCCCAGTTCACGCACCGGATCACGTCGCTCACGCCGGCGCATCGTGCGATGAGCGCGGGCCGGCGATCGATCATCGCGTTCCACACGGCGCGCGCGGCGTCGTATCCGGGTTGGTCGGTCAGGATGATGTCGCCACGGAGCGAGGATCGGAGCGCATCGACGCGATCGCCGGGGATCACGGACGTGCCACCATCGCGAAGCGCAACACGGAGACTGGCCATCGGCACCTCCTTCGAGGCGGGGGACTGTGGTAGACACTGCGGATCTCGACGATGTCCACAGGGTAGCCCACGGTCAAGGGAGTGCCGTGCGCGTCCGTTCCGCAGAACGGACGGCGAGCGGGACGTGCATCCCACAGTTGCCGCGAGCGACGGCCGCTGAGAAAACGCCCCCGGTCCGCCATGCGGCCGGGGGCGTTCCCCTCAGGGAAGAACCCCGCGTCTACTCGAGCGCCGCGTCGAGCGAAAAGGCTACGTTGCCCTTGAGCGCATTGGAAACGGGGCAGCCCTCTTTGGCGGCTTCCGCCGCCTTTCCGAAGGCGTCCGCGTCCATGCCGGGTACGACGGCGCGGACCTGGAGATGCATCTTCGTGATGCGGAACCCGGCCTCCTGCTTCTCGATCGTGCAGGTCGCGGTCGTCGAGATGCGGGTCGGCGCCGAGCCTTCGCGCTCGAGCACGCCGGACAGCGCCATCGAGAGGCATGCGGCATGGGCCGCGGCGATCAGCTCTTCGGGATTCGTCCCCGCCGCGCCTTCGAAGCGCGTGGGGAACGAGTAGGCCCCGGAAAAAGCGCCGGAACCGGCGCTGAACGTTCCCTTGCCCTGTCGGAGGCCGCCTTCCCAGACGGCGGATGATGTACTCTTCGGCATCTGCATCTCCATTCGTGGTTGTGGGTGCCGCTGCATGATACGCTTCTGGCGGGCGGCCGTAAACGGGGCGCCCGCCCGAACGGACGATCGCGCCGCCGTCGATGCGCGTCATGCCGAGCGAGCGGGCGTACGGTTTCGTCCCATCCGGTAGTGGCGGAAAACTGGCACCGCACCTGGCGCATCCCTACCTTGCCGCGACCCGAGGATTGGCGATCCGAACCGCCCGACACAGGGGGGACCATGTCCGCTCCGCGCCGTCTCCGCGCACTGTCTCTCGCACTCGTCTTCGCCGCGCCTTCGGCGGCCGTGGCCCAGACTTCGAACGCCGCGCCCGCGCCCATCGATCGGGCGCTCGCCGGCTTCCGGTTCCGGGAGATCGGGCCGGCGGTCATGGGCGGACGCGTCGCCGACATTGCGGCCGACGAGTCGAACCCGTCCACGTTCTATATCGGGTTCGCGACGGGCGGCGTCTGGAAGACGACCAGCCAGGGCATGAGCTGGACACCCGTGTTCGACCACGAGTCGACCGGCTCGATCGGCGATGTCACGCTCGCGCCCTCGAACCCGAACGTTGTCTGGGTCGGTACGGGCGAGCCGCAGAACCGGCAGTCGAGTCCGTGGGGCGATGGCGTGTTCCGCTCCATGGACGGTGGGCGCACATGGCAGCATCTCGGGCTCGAGGAAACGCGCCACATCGGCCGCATCGTCGTGCATCCGCGTAACCCCGACATCGCGTGGGTCGCAGCGGTCGGGCACCTGTTCGGGCCGAACGAAGAGCGCGGCGTCTACAAGACGATGGACGGCGGAAAATCGTGGTCGAAAGTCCTCTACATCGATGAGAACACGGGCGCCATCGACCTGGCCATGGACCCGGGCGATCCCAACACGCTGTTCGCCGCGATGTACCAGCGGCGTCGCACGCCGTGGGGCTTCAGCGCGAGCGGTGGTGGCGGCGGTCTCTACCGGACCCTCGACGGCGGCGCCACGTGGAAGCGCCTCGAGAACGGCCTGCCGAAGGGCGAGATCGGCCGGATCGGAGTGGACGTGTATCGCCGCGACGGCAACCGCGTCATGGCACTGGTCGAGGCGGACCGGCAGGAGCAGGGCGTCTACCTCTCGCTCGACCGCGGCGAGAGCTGGGAGAAGCTCGCCGAATTCGATCCGCGGCCGATGTACTTCTCGCAGGTCCGGATCGATCCCAACGATCCCGAGCGCATCTGGGCCGGCGGCGTCTCGCTGCAGGTGAGCGAGGACGGCGGCCGGACGTGGAACCGCGACGACGCGGCGCCCGGCATCCACGTAGACCACCACGCGATCTGGATCGACCCGAACGACTCCGACCACCTCATCATCGGGAACGACGGCGGCGTGGCCTCCACGTTCGATCGCGGCGCCACATGGCGCCACCACAACAACCTCGCGGTCGGCCAGTTCTACGCCATCGGCGTGGACATGCGCGATCCCTACTACGTCTGCGGCGGGCTGCAGGACAACTCGTCCTGGTGCGGGCCGAGCGAGTCCGTCAGCACGTACGGCATCCGGAACGCCGACTGGTTCGACGTGTCCGGCGGCGACGGCTTCTACAACAAGGTCGACCCGTCTGACCCGAACATCATCTACACGGAGAGCCAGGGCGGCAACGTCAGCCGCTACCAGGTCGACACGGGCGAGTCCGCACGCATCCGGCCCGTGCGCCGGCCGACCGACGCCGACACGACCTCCAACTTCCGCTGGAACTGGAGCACTCCCATCCACATCTCGCACGCCGATCCCGCCACCGTCTACCTCGGTGCCAACGTGCTGCTCCGCTCCCGGGACCGCGGCATGAGCTGGGAGGTGGCCAGCCCGGACCTCACCCGGCACGTCGACCGCGACACGCTGCGCATCATGGGACGACGCGTGACGCAGCAGACGCTCTCCCGCAACGATGGCGTTTCCTCCTACGGCACCATCACCGTGATCGGAGAAAGCCCGCTCGACGCCAACGTGATCTACACCGGCACCGACGACGGCATGCTGCAGGTCACTCGCGACGGTGGCAGCACCTGGACCGACATCTCCGCCAACGTGAAGGGAATCGGCACACCGCTCTCACCCGGCTCGGAGCGGAGCAGGGCACCTGATCTCGTGCACGGGATGGTGGTGACCGGCATCGAGCCGTCGCACCACGTGGCCGGCCGCGTCTACCTCTCGATCAATGGTCACTACCTCGATGACTTCGGCGCATACGTGTACGCGTCCGAGGACTTCGGACAGACGTGGCGCCCCATCACGGCCGGGCTGCCCGCGTGGTCCGTCAACGTGATCCGCGAACACCCGCGCACACCGGGCCTGCTCTTCGCCGGCAACGAGATCGGCGTCTTCGTCTCGACCGACCGCGGCGCCGCGTGGCACCGCATGCAGGGCCTGCCCACCGTCCCCGTCGATGACATCGTGCTGCACCCGCGCGAGAACGATCTCGTGCTCGGCACGCACGGCCGGAGCATCTGGATCCTCGACGACGTCGCACCCCTCGAAGAAATCACGCGCGGACGCTCCGGAGCCGTCACCGACGCCGCCGCTGGCGGGCCGCGTGCGGGCGCGCTGGCCGGCGCTGCCAGGGCCAGCGGCGACGTGCTGGCGCAGCCGATGCACCTGTTCGGCGCCAGACCCGCCACCATCCGCTCGCGCGCCGGCGCATGGCCGTTCTGGGGCGACCTCTACGCCGCACCCAATCCGCCCGACGGCGTCCGCCTCCGCTACTGGCTCGAGCATGATCGAGTACCCGCCGATTCCGTCACTCGCACGCGCAGCGCCGCGCCGGGCGGCGGCGGGCGAGGCGGCGCGCCCGGCAACACCACGGCCGCTGACACGCCCACCGTGAAGATGGCCGTTCTCGATGCGCGAGGGAACGTGCTCCGCACGATCGACGGACCCGCGACCGCCGGGCTTCACGAGATCGTCTGGGACTTCCGCACGGACCCGCCCTTCGTGCCCGAGCCCGGCGCCCAGACCGGAGGTCGCGGCGGCTTCGGCGGCGCGCCCCGCGGCATCCGCGTCATGCCCGGTACCTACACCGTTCGACTCGGTGACGGCGACGACGCACAGACCACGGATGTGCAGGTCCGCCTCGACCCGCGCATCGAAGTGGGCAACGCCGACCTCCGGGCTCGCCAGAACGCGCTCCTCGACATTACGGCCCTCGCCAGGCCCGCGTACGAGGCAGGCCTCGCGCTCACCACCGCCGACGCACAGGTCCACGCCATCCAGGATCTCATCGGCGGCCACGACGATGCCGACCACGCTCTCGCCAACGAGGCCGACTCCCTCGCGGCGCACCTCCAAGACGCCCGACAGACTCTGAACCGCGCCAACGCCGGAGCCCGCCTCAGCGGAGCCCTCGAGGGAATGACTGCCCGGCCCACCGACGACCAGCTCTGGCAGATCCGCCAGGGTTGGGAACGCCTGCCCGTCGCCATCGAGACCATCAACACCCTGACCGGCCGCGATCTCGTATCCCTCATCGCACGGGTCTACCAACCCGCCGCACGTCCCCCCGTGATCGCGCCCGTCGAACCGCCACGCCGTCCCGCGCGTTGACCCCCCCGAGCCCCGGGCGTCCGCAACGCCCGGGGCTCCCCGCTCCCAACCCCCCATCCCCCGCACCCGCGAACGTCCCGTCCCCGCTCCCGCGTCCCAGCTTGACGCTATCCCGCGAAACCGGTATCGTGATGACGCGGTGTTTGAGAATGATTCTCAACAACAGGACTCCCATGAGAACCTTGAGCTGCATCGGGCTGGTCATGGCGGTGGGGCTCGCGGTCGCGGGCTGCAGTCGTGGCGACGTGCCCGGAACGGACGCATCGGCGCGGACGGCGGATAGCGAAGCAAGTCCGGCGGGCGGGCTGCGCGTGGAAGGGACGCCTCCGGGCGGTCTCGAGTCGTGGCTTTCTGAGATCAGGTCGGGGATGCCGACGGATGGCTCGGCGATGAAGTCGCAATGGCAGGTGCTGCATCGGCAGTTGCTGGAGCTGTATGTAGGCCGACAGGAGTACGTGGAGATGTACTGGGGTCCGAACGGGCGACTGCAGGGGGAAGGCGGGTTGGCGCTGGGGCAGGCGGTGCTGGACCTGGAGACGGCGTTCCACGAAGTGTTGCAGGGAATCGTCGCGGTTCCGCTGGACACGACGGTGGTGCTGTCGGCGGCAGCGAAGGTGAAGCGGGAAGCGGACATGGTATGGGCTGCCGCGGAGGTTTCGGGCCTCTCGTTGGAGCCACCGTCGGACACGACGCCTGCGGCGGCGCGCTGACGGGCGTGCTCGGCCGCGGTTTGTCGTTCGGTGGCGCGTTGCTTCTCGCGCTCGGGTTGACCGCGGTCGCGACGTCGGGGCGTCAGGTTCCGGGTAGGGAAACGTCTGCGGTCCGGACAGAGTCGGGCTCGACGGGTCTGGTGCCGTGGTTGCGCAATGCCGACGCCGGCCTGGCGTCGGTATCGGTGTTGAGCGACGCCGATCTGGAGCGGACCGGCGTCGGCACGGTGCTGCGGATCTACCTGGACGCGTACGAACCGCTGGAAAGCTGGTACGGGACGGGCGCGCGGTACGGCGTGGCTCCGCTGGCGCCGATGGTTGCGCGCGGTGAGGCGCGGTTCCACGCGCTGCTGCAGGCTCAGCACGCGGCCGAGATCCGGTCCCGGCTGGCGGAGTTGCGGGCGACGCTGGACACGATCGCGGAGTTGGGGCGTTCAAGCGGTGTGCCGGGCTGGCTGTCGGTTTCCGCGGTGCGTGACGGTGGCGCGGCGCGCGGGATCTCGGCGGAGCTGCGGGCGGCGCGGACGGCCGAGATCTCGGCGATCCTGGCGTCGCTGCACGAAGCGGAGTCTCGTTGGGAAGCGGGCGATGCGGCGGGCGCTCTTTCAGTGGTCGAGCAGACGTACCTGCAGCAATTCGAGCCACTCGAAGCGCGGTTGCCGGGTCCCCTTTCGCGGCAGGTCGAGTCGCTGATTCACCTGCGGCTCCGACCGGAGCTGGCACGGGCGTCAGAAGAGGCGGATGTGCACGCGACGTTCCTGTCGCTGTACGCGAGCCTGGCGGACGCGGACGCGGCGCTGGCTGGAGGCACGACGTTCTGGTTCGGTGCCGCGAACGCGTTTGTGATCATCGTGCGCGAAGGGCTCGAGGCCGTGCTGCTGATCGCGGCGATCGTGGCGTACCTGACGGGCGCGCGGGCGCCGAAGCGCGACACGCGGCGTGTGTTCGCCGGTGCGGGCCTGGGCGTGTTCGCGACATTCCTGACGTGGCTCGGGGCGCGGACGATCCTGCCGGTCAGCGGGGCCGGCCGCGAGCTGATGGAAGGCGTGACCGCGCTGGTCGCGGTGGGCGTTCTACTCTGGGTCTCGCACTGGCTCTTCCAGAAGACGTACATCCACGACTGGAAGGCGTATCTCCGGTCGAAGGTCGGGCAGGCGGCGACCACGGGGTCCGCGGTGGCGATGGCGGGCCTCGCGTTCGCGGCAGTCTACCGTGAAGGCTTCGAGACGGTGCTCTTCTACCAGGCGCTGCTGTTCGACTCGAGCTCGGCCGCGGTGCTGGCGGGGTTCGTTCCGGGCGTCGTGCTGATGGCCGTGCTGGGCATCGGTGTGCTGCGGCTCGGCGTGCGTCTGCCGTTGCGTCTTCTGTTCGGTATCACGAACGGTATCCTGCTCTACCTCGCGTTCGTCTTCCTGGGCAAGGGCATCTACAACCTGCAGGAAGCGGGCGTGTTCGCGCCGCGTCCGATCGGCTGGCTTCCGGACCACGATGTTCTGCGCGAGCTGTTCGGGTTCTATCCGCTGGCGGAGACGATTCTCGCGCAAATCGCGTTCCTGACGCTGATCGTGGCGACGGGCGCGTTCTACCTGATCCGGCGTCGCATGCTCGCGGTCGGGGCGGCGCAGGCCCCGACTCCGGATTGATACGACGGCGCGCCGGGCCATCTCGCCGGGGCGCTTTTCGAATCAGGCGAGGCCGTGCCGCTCGAGTCGTTCCGTGTCGTCGAGCAGTCCGGGCACGGGCCCGTCGGCGACCACCTTCCCCCCGTCGAGAATCACCGCCCGCGTGCAGAGTCGGCGGACCAGCTCCATGTCGTGACTCGCGACGACGAGCGTCGCGGGCAACGAATCGAGCAGGCCGGCCAGTTCGCGCCGGCCTCGCGGGTCGAGGCCGCTCGAGGGTTCATCGAGCAGGAGCAGGCCGGGCCGGGTGACGATCACGCCGGCGATGCACGCGCGCCGCTTCTCGCCCGCCGAGAGATGGTGCGGGGCTCGGTGGGCATGCCGTTCGAGCCCGACCGCGCCGAGCGCGTCGCGCACGGCCGCATCGATGTCCGTAGCCGCCCAGCCGCGCGACTCCGGTCCGTAACGCACGTCTTCCTCGACGGTCAGGCCGAAGAGCTGATCGTCCGGGTCCTCGAATACGATGCCGACGCGGTCGCGCACTTCGCGGATGGTCTTCGGCCCGAGCTCGATGCCGTCGACCGTGATCCGGCCGGGCCGGTCGTGCTGGTGTCCGACTTCCCGCGAGCCGTGCGTGTGAAGGTAGCGACGCCGCTCCGGCAGGAGTCCGGCGAGGTGGAGCAGCAGCGTGGACTTGCCGGCGCCATTGGGCCCGAGCAGCGCCATGCGCTCGCCCGCGGGAATGGCGAGGTCGACACCGCGCAGCGCGCGCGAGCCGTCCGGGTAGTGGTAGGCGAGCGCCTCGACTGCGAGCGCGATGCCGCGGCGTCCGGTCACGAGCCCTCCACGCCGCGCGCCCGCCGCGCGCGATCCAGCGCTTCCGCCCGTTCGAGCGAACGCAGCAGCAGTGCGGCGACGAGCCGGCCGAATCCGCGCACGGTACGGACCGGCGCCGTGGCGATCGAGGCCCACGCGCCGTACCCCGGCCGTCTCGCCTCGCGGGCACGGAGCATGGCGCGGACCTGGCGCAGGATGACGCCGAGCGCGGCGAGCGCCTCGGCCAGGATCTGGACGATGCGCTCGGGCGCGCGCAGCTGGCGCAGGCCGGCGACGAGCCCGGCGGGACCGAGCCAGGTGGCGAGCGCGATGCCCGCGCCGGTCGCGGCCGTCGCGCGGGCGAGCAGGCCGAGCGCGGTGGCAACGCGGTGGCCGGGTGGAGCCAGGATGGCGGCGGGCAGCGCGAGCAGCAGCATGAACGGCAGGAACAGCGCGATCCGCTTCGCCGCGTCGATCGGCGGGACGCCGCACCACGCCTGAGCGGCGAGCGCGAGAAGCAACGCCAACGCCCAGACTACCACGGAGCCGGCCGGGATCGGCGTTCCACCGATGCCGGCCGGCACGATCGCGGCGGCGCCCACGACGGCGGCGCCCGTCGCCAGGACGAGACCCGGGCGCGCGACGGCGCGGGCGCCGGGCTCAGCGGTGCGAGACACCGGACGCGCGCGAGAGCGAACGGGCAGCGGCCCAGGCGAGGACCGCGACGAGGATCGTGCCTGTAACCGCCGCGATCACGGACGCGAGTGGGCCGACCGGTCCGTGCAGCAGGCCGTCCGCGAGCGTGCCCGACACGACGGGCGCGCTGCGGTCCGCGAACCCGAGTCGGAGTGCCGCATGCTCGAGTCCGTCCGGAAGCGATGATGCGAACGGCGCGACCAGACCGGCGACGAGCACGGCAACACCGAGCAGCCCGAGCGCCATCGCCCCTGGCCGGCGCGGGCCGGAGGATGCACCCGGATTCGCGATGAGGTCCGGCCGCCAGCGCAGCACGGTCACGAGGATGGCCGCCGTGAGCGCGGCCTCGAGCACACCGATCGCGGCATGCGACACGAGCAGCACGGGCAGGATGCCGCGCAGCGGGTAGAGGCCGGAGACGCCCAGCCAGAACGCGGTCAGCGCGGCGCCGGCGAGCGTGGCCGTGAACGCGCCGAGGACGGCGCCGGCCGCGTACCCCCGCACTCCGCGGACCGCGCGGAGCACGAGCGACGCCACGGCGAAGCCGACGAACGCGCCCGTGAATCCCATGTCGATCAGGTTCGCGCCCAGCGCGGTGAGTCCACCGTCCTGGAAGAGCGCGGCCTGGATGACCAGGACCGCCGCCATCACGAGCGTCGCCCGCCACGGACCCACGATCATGGCGACCAGCGTCGCACCCACCAGGTGGCCGCTCGTACCCGGCGCCACCGGCACGTTGATCATCTGCGCCGCGAACACGAACGCGGCCAGCGAGCCGAGGATTCCCGCCGGCACCGGAACCGGGTCGCGTCGCTCCGCACGAAGCGCGGCCGCGAGCCCCGTTCCGGCCACCACCAGCGTGGCCGCCGCGACCGGCGCGTTCAGGAAGCCGTCGGGAATGTGCATGGAGGAAGATAGGTGGGCGGGGGCGGAGGCGGGAGCGTTTGCGGGAGCGGGGGCGGGGGCGGTGTTTTGCGGGAGCGTTTTGGGGGAGGGGGTATCAGCTGCGGCCGAGGGGGAGGGAGGCAGGGGGAGCGGGGGCGGGCTTGGGGGTGGTGGAGAGAGCGAAAGTGCTGGCGACGACGAGCAGGGCTCCGGCGGCGGTCCAGAGGTCGGGCGATTCGCCGAAGAAGAGGGTGCTCCAGAGAGCGGCGAACACGATCTGCACGTAGGCGATGGCGGTGGCGCGGCCGGCGCGCTCGAGGGCAAGGCCGCGCGTGAAGAGGACCTGTCCGCCGTAGGTGCTCATTCCGATGCCCAGCAGGATGAGCCAATGGAGAGGCGAAGGCAGGACGGACGTGGCCGAGGGTACGGGCAGCGAGCCGAAGGTGCTGACGAGCGCGAACCAGAACACGATTACCATGGTCGGCTCGGTCGCTGAGAGCTTCCGGACAGTGGTGTACGCGGCCCCGCTCAGCGCGGCGCCGCACGCGGCAATGGTGACGGCGAACGGGTCGAGCCGCTCGGTCCCGCCGAAGAGGAGCGCGGGCCGGGTGATGAGCACGATGCCGGCGAGGCTGAGCAGAAGCATGATGCCGTCGCGGAGTCGCAGGTGCTCGCGGAGCACGAGCGCGGCGAAGAGCGCGGTGAATGCGGGGTTCGTGTACTGGATGACGGTGGCGTCCGCGAGCGGCAGGTGGACCAGCGACCAGTAGAAGCAGCTGAGCGCACCGAATCCGAAGAGCCCGCGCAGCAGCAGCAGACCGCGCCGGTTCCCGCGGGCCGGCGTGCGCATCCGTCGCAGCACGGCCACCGTGAGCGCGAGCATGATGACCGAGCGCGCGAGCACGATCTCCTGGCTCGGCAGACCGCGCCCGGCCACCTTCACCAGCAGGCTCATCACGCTGAACGAAAAGGCGCCGCCGGCCATGGCCCGCGCGCCCGGACTCCACTGCATCCGCGATCGGGGTTCGAAGAACGCGACGTCGCGACGCGCGGCGCCATGCGTGGCCCGCAAGCTCCGGGTCCCGCCCTGTCGCCGCAAGCCGCGACGTCGCTTGACCCCATGCGCCGGGGCGTGGCAGCTTCATGGGAATCCGAGCGGGAGAACCCCATGACGCTCCTTCGCCGGCGGCTCGCCGGCCTGTTCATCACGCTGGTGGTCGCGGCGCCGCCGCTGCCGGTCCGGGCGCAACAGGTCGCCCAGCCGGCCCGCGACCTGCTGATCCGCGGCGGCTGGCTGTTCGACGCGACCGGCGATGACGTCCGCCGGAACGACGGCATCCTGATCCGCGCCGGCAAGCTCTACGACATGCATGCGCCCGGAACGACGGACGGTGCGCGCGTCATCGAACTCGCGGACGACGAGTACATCCTGCCCGGCCTGTTCGACCTGCACGCCCACTACGCGGTCGACCTGCTCGGCGGCGGCCGCGTCGACGAGTACGAGGTCTATCCCGTCATATTCCTGGCCAACGGCGTGACGTCCACGTTCCCCGCGGGCGAGGTGGATCCGGTCGGGATGGAGGGCGCCCGCCGGCGCATCGCCGAGGGCCGCCAGGTCGGCGCCCGGATCCACGGCTCGGGTCCCTACTTCGGTACCGCGCGGCCGGGCTGGAAGCCGGACGCCATGACGCCGGACAGCATCCGGCGGGAGGTCGACTACTGGGCGGCGCGCGGCGTATCCGGCTTCAAGGCGAAGGGGATCCGGCCCGAACAACTGCGCGCGCTGATCGGACAGGCGCACCTGCACGGGCTGACGGTGACCGGCCATCTGGACTCCGGGTTCCGCAACACCGTGAACCCGCGTGATGCGATCGCCATGGGCATCGACCGGGTCGAGCACTTCCTCGGTGGCGACGCGCTCACCGCCGACCGACCCGCGTACTCCTCGCTTGAAGCGCTCGACGCGTCGCGGCCCGAAGTGCACGACATCATCGCGCTGTACCTTCGCCACCACGTCGTCTTCGACGCCACGCTCACCGCGTACGGCTATTTCGGGCTGCGCGAGCCGGCCGTCTACACGCAGTGGATGGACGAGATGGCGTTTCTCACGCCCTGGGCGCGGAAAGCCGTCGAGGCCACACTGCCGCGCCGGGTGAACGATCAGTTCGAGCGAATCTACCAGGTCAAGAAGAAGACCGTGAAAGCCTTCTACGATGCGGGCGGCGAGCCTCTGATGACGCTCGGCACCGACCATCCGAGCTGGGGCGAGTTCCTGTCCGGCTTCGCCGCGCACCGCGAGCTCCAGGCGCTCGTGCTGAGCGGAATCCCGCCCGCCGCCGCGCTCCGCATCGGCACTATCAACGGTGCCCGCGCGCTCGGCCTCGGCGATCGGCTCGGCACGCTCGAGGCCGGCAAGTTCGCCGACCTGTTCGTCATTCGCGGTAACCCGCTCGACGACATCCGGAACACGCGCAACGTCCGGGTGGTGGTGAAGGCCGGCGTGGTGTACGATCCGGGCAAGCTGCTCGACTCGGTGCAGGGGTCGGATGGGACCGGGATCGGCGGACGACGAGGCGATGTGGAAGGGGAGTGTACGGTATGCGGGTGGAGCACAGGAGAGGGATTGAGATGATGAATGGAAAGCGGCGGGAGGCGGGGGCGGAGGCGGGAGCGTTTGCGGGGGCGTGGGCGGGAGCGGTGGGAGCGGGAACAATGGTGGGGATCGGGCTGCTGGCCGTCGTACTCGTGGCCGCCGGCTGGATCCCGCTCCCCGCTCCCGCCGCGCCCGCTCCCGGTCCCGCAAACGCCTCCGCCTCCGCCCCCGCATCCCAGAATCCGTCCTATTTCCAGCAGTCCGTCGACTACCGCATCGAGGCCCGTCTCGACGAACGGTCCAACGTCCTGACCTCCCGGCTGCGGATGCGCTACGGCAACCGGAGCACGACGACGCTGGACACGATCTGGTTCCATCTCTACCTGAACGCGTTCCGGCCGAACAGCGCGTGGGCGCGGCGGGATCTCGAGTTCGACAACCGGCGCTTCCAGGACCTGGGGCCGGACGATTACGCGTACGAGCGGGTGCGCTCGATCACGGTGAACGGGACGGCGGTGCGGCCGGTGTATCCGGGCTCGCCGGACTCGACGGTGATGGGCGTACCGCTGCCCCGGCCGCTCGCGCCGGGACAGGAGCTGGAGGTGCGCATCGACTGGGACTCGCGGCTCTCGACGCAACCGCGGCGCCAGGGCCGGCGCGGCCGGCACTACGATTTCGCGCAGTGGTATCCTCGTGTCGCCGTGTTCGACTACGACGGCTGGGAAGTGCAGCCGCTGATGCCGCAGGGCGAATTCTACGGCGAGTTCGCCTCCTTCGACGTCACGCTCGACCTCGCCCGCGACCAGGTCACGGGTGCGACCGGCGTGCCGGTCGAGGGCGACCCCGGCTGGAGCGGTGCACGTGCGCCCGGTCAGCCCGAGCCGGACCTGAGGCGGGACGCCTATCCCGCGAAGACGGTGGAGCCGCTCGGCCTGCTCCAGGGCGCGGCGGCAACGGGCCGGAAGCGCGTACGCTGGCGCGCCGAGAACGTGCATCACTTCGCGTGGAGCACCAGCCCCGACTACACGTTCGAGGGTGGCGCGTATGAGGACGTCGCGATCCGGGTGCTGTACCAGCCGGGCGACTCGGCGCAGTGGGCCGGCGTGGCGGTCGAGCGGACGCGGATCGCGCTCGCCTGGCTCGACTCTCTGTACGGCGATTTTGCCTGGCCGCAGATCACGAACCTGCATCGCGTCGAAGGCGGCGGCACCGAGTTCCCGATGATGGTGATGAACGGCTCGGCGGGGCAGGGCCTGATCGTTCACGAAGCCGGTCACAACTACACGATGGGGATCCTCGCCAACAACGAGTGGCGCGAGGGTTGGCTCGACGAGGGCTTCACGTCCTTCCAGAGCAGCTGGTTCTCGGAGACGCACGGGCAGGACCCGAGCCGGGTGTGGTCCCGTGACCTGGCCGCGGTGCGCAGGGTCGACGCCAGCGGGCAGTCCGAGCCGATCTCGCTCCGCTCCGCCGAGTTCAGCACTTTCCAGATGTACAACATGATGACGTACACGAAGCCGTCGCTCGTCTACCGCATGCTACGCGACCTGATCGGCGAGGACCTGTTCCGCCGCGGCCTGCACCTGTACTACGACCGGCACGAGCTGCAGCACGTGCGGGAGGCCGACTTCCGGGCCGCGATGGAAGCCGTGTCCGGCCGCGACCTCGGCTGGTTCTTCGAGCAGTGGATCCACACGACCGCAACGCTCGACTACTCGATCGGCGCGGTCAACACGCGGGCGCGGCCGGACGGCCTCTGGGAGACGACCGTCGAGGTGAACCGCGCGGGCGAGGCGTGGATGCCGGTCCGGCTGCAGGTCGGCAAGGACGTGCGCATGCTCGAGAGCCGCGACCGGAGCCAGACCGAGACGTTCATCACATCGACCCGGCCCACCGAGGCGGTGGTCGATCCGGGCGACGTGCTGATCGACCTGAACCCGGACAACAACCGGAAAGCGATCGGAACATGAGCGAACCGCTCTCCTGCCAGAAGGCGGCGTTCTCGCTGCCCGACGACCTGCATTACCTGAACTGCGCGTACATGGGCCCGCTGCCGCGCGTGGTCGAGGAGGTGGGCATCGAGAGCCTGCGCCGGAAGCGCGTGCCCACCACCATCGCGGCCACCGACTTCTTCGACAAGAGCGACGAGGCACGCCGGCTGTTCGCGCAGCTGATCGGAGCGCCGGATCCCGAGCGCGTCGCCCTGATCCCCGCGGTCAGCTACGGCATCGCCACGGTGGCGCGCAACACGAACACGGCGCCCGGCCAGAACCTCGTGATGGTGACCGAGCAGTTCCCGAGCAACATCTACGCGTGGCGACGACTCGCGCGCGAGCGCGGCCTCGAGATCCGCATGGTCGCGCCACCCGCCGCCGCCAACCGGGGCGAGGCCTGGAACGCGGCGCTGCTCGCCGCCATCGACGATGGGACCGCGCTCGTCGCCCTGCCGCACGTGCACTGGACCGACGGCACCCGCTTCGACCTCGAGGCGGTCGGCGAGAAGGCACACGCCGTGGGCGCCGCGTTCGCGATCGATGCCACGCAGTCCGTCGGCGCACTGCCCTTCGACGTCGACAGGATCGGCGCGGACGCGGTCGTCACCGCCGCCTACAAGTGGCTGCTCGGGCCGTACTCCGTCGGGCTCGCCTGGTACGGGCCGCGCTACGACGGCGGGATTCCGCTCGAGGAGACCTGGATAGGTCGGCACGGCAGCGAAGACTTCCGCGGGCTCGTGAACTACACGGATGCGTACCAGCCCGGCGCCCTCCGCTACGACGTGGGCGAGCGCAGCAACTTCATCCTCGTCCCGATGATGGTCGCGGCGCTGAAGATGGTGCTGGAGTGGGGCGCCGAGCGGATCCAGCGGTACTGCGCGGCGCTGACCGCCGACGCGCTCGAGGAGGCCCGCGAGCTCGGGTTCGTCATCGAGGACCCGGCGTGGCGCGGACACCATCTGTTCGGGATGCGCGCGCCGGCGGGCATCGATCTCGCTGCGCTCAACGAGACGCTCCGCCGGCACGGCGTCTCCGCATCGCTCCGCGGCAGCGCGCTCCGCGTCGCGCCCTACGTCTACAACGACGAGGCCGACATGGAGGCGTTGCTCGGCGCGCTCCGCGAGGTGGCCGCTACTTCGTCGGCTTGAGCGCGGCCAGCCTTTCCTTCAGCGCCTCGCGCGGCATTCGCGCGAGGCCGTTGAACAGTCCGCCCGACGCGAGCCAGCCACCGCCGTCGATGGTGACGCATTCGCCGGTGATGTAGGGCGCGGCGTCGCACAGGAGGAAGGCCGCCAACTCGGCCAGTTCGTGATGTTCGCCGAAGCGACCCGCCGGGATCCGCTCGAGCGATGCCTGCTCCAGCTCCGGCGTCGGCATCAGCCGCTGCCACGCGCCCTCGGTGGGGAAGGGGCCCGGCGCGATGCCGTTGACCCGGATCCCGTACGTGGCCCATTCGACCGCGAGCGAACGCGTCATCGCCAGCACTCCGGCCTTCGCCGCGGCCGATGGCACGACGAACGCCGAGCCCGTCCACGCGTACGTCGTCAGGATGTTCAGGACCGAGCCGCCCGTACCCGCCTCGATCCACCGGCGGCCCGCCGACTGTGTGACGTGGAAGGTGCCGTGCAGCACCGTGCGAACAACGGCGTCGAACGCGTTCGCTGACAGATCCTCCGTCGCCGCCAGGAAGTTGCCCGCCGCGTTGTTGACCACCGCGTGCAGACCGCCGTGCCGTTCGAACGCCGCCGCTACCGCCGCGTCCACGGCCGGCGCGTCGCGCACGTCCATCGGATGGATCGACACGCGCCCGGCTCCGTGGAGTCCTTCGGCCGCGGCCGCGAGCCTCCCTTCGTTCCGGCCCGCGAGCGCCACGCTCGCGCCCAGCTCGAGGAATCGCCCGGCCAGCGACAGCCCGATCCCCGACCCGCCGCCCGTCACCAGCACCGCCCGCCCCGCCAGGGCATCATCCTTCAGCACGCCCATCCGCTCCTCCATACCCGTTCACGCTCCTGTGCCCGTACCCATACCCGCCTCCTCCGTACCGTGCGAAACCTCCGGTGCCCCCGCTCCGTAGTGGATCTCGACGCCCGCGCTCGGCGGGCCCGGACCGCTCCGAGGTCGACATGGAAGCCCTGATCCCGATCACGATGTTCATCAGCATCGCCGCAGTGCTCATCCTGCGCCCGATCACGACCAAGCTGGGCGGGCTTCTCCAGGTCATGACCAAGGAGCGAACCGCGACCAATACCGAGAGCACGGAGCTCACCCGCATGCGCGTCCTCATGGAGCACGTCTCCAAGCGCATGGATCTCATCGAGGAGCGCCTCGATTTCACCGAGCGGTTGCTCTCCTCCGGCCGCACCCGGCCCGCACCTGCACGCTACGACTCCGTCCGCGAGCTCGAGATGGAGCGGATCGGACCCTGACGGTCTCGAACGCACCGCGATCGAGTCCGTCTGAGCCTGAGGTCCACCCGCGCTCCTCGACCCTTCGGCCACGTTCGTGGCCGGAGCCCCCGTCCGTCTGCCCGCCAACGGGGCGGAACTCCCCAACGCGCCTTGTGTACCGCCAACGTAGCGAGACAGATTCGAGTTCGTTCCCCGGCGCGATCCGGGCCGTCCGCAACTTGGCGGTTGCCGGGCCGGAAATCTGAAAGTAAGATACTAGGTCCTATTGGGGTGGCGGGCACAGGGGCGGTGGGCACGCCCCGGTCCCGCCACACGCGCAATCTGGCCCGAAAGGGCGGGCAAGCCGAAGCACCGCGGCGTCCGCCCTACGACGACCACTCGGGAGTGGAGACCCAGCAGATGGATCGGACCCAACGCTACTGGTTGCCACGGCTCGCGATCGCACCGGCCCTGCTCGTCACGATCGGCTTCATGCCATCGCGCGCGCACGGTCAGTCGTCGGAGCGCTTCGCCGTGCTGGTCCCGGCCTTCACCAGCCAGTCCGACGCGAAGTCGAAGTTCGGCAAGGACCTGGGGAAGGAAGTCGGGAAGCTGATCAACGAACTCCCCCGCTACCGACAGCTTGACAACGGGGTGCTCAAGGAAGCGCTCAAGAAGTTCGGGGTCAAGGAGGAAGAGCTGAGTGAGCAGCAATGCATCAAGGCACGTCAGCTCGCGATCCGGATCAACGTGAACCTCGTGATGTGCGGCACGTTCGAGGGCACGAAAGACAACTACACGGTGAAGACGCAGATCATCGCGCCCGCCGAGAGCGAGACCTACGATCTCGAGGCGTTCCAGGCCAGCGATCCCAAGGTCGCCGCCCAGCAGATCGTGCAGGAATTCCAGGTCTGGACCGAAGGGCTGCTGGTCGTCACGTATTGCAAGGACTACGTCGACAGCCAGAACTGGACGTCCGCCCTGGAGAACTGCACGAAGGCCGTCGCGCAGGTGCCCAGCAAGAGTTCCTACTACCTGCTCGCCTACACCCAGTGGAAGAGCGGGGACACGCAGTCGGCCATCGCCAACTTCAAGAAGGTGCTCGATTTCGACGCGCAGAACCAGGAGGCGATCAAGATGCTCGGCATCCTCTCGGCGGACGAGGGTGACACCGAGCAGGCGATCCTGTATTTCCGCCAGTACATGGAGTTCAACCCCGGTGATCGTCTCGTTCGCCTCACCGTGGCGCAGGATGCGGCCAAGGCCAACCAGTACGACGCCGCGCTCGAGCTCATCGAGGACGGGCTCACCGGTGACGACGCCAACAACAGTGACCTGCTCGAGGCCGCCGGCGTCTACGCCATGAACGCCGCCAACCAGAAGATCTCCGCGGCTGGCGGTTCCATGACGCCCGAGGCGGCCCCGCTCTTCGAGAAATCGCTCGAATACCTCGACAAGGTCTACGCCCAGAAGGGCACCGAGATGGACGTCAGCCTGGTCCGCAATATCATCCAGGCCGACCGCCTCCTCGAGAGAGATTCCGCCGCTGTCGCCTTCGCCGCGAAGGTGGTCGCCGAGCCGGCGTTCGGCAGCGATCCCGGCTTGTGGTCCGTGTACGCCGACGTGCTCAACAAGGCCGGCCGCCAGGACGAGGCCTTCGCCGCGCTCGACAAGGCCGAGTCCCTTGACGCCAGCTACGCCGTCAACGCGCGGCGCGCATCCTGGCTGCTCGACGCCGGTGACCTCTCCCGCGCCGCTGCCGCGCTCCGCGCCGGCATGGACAAGGGCGAGATCGCGCCGGAGCAGGCCGACGTGCTCGGTCAGAAGCTCGCCGTCACGGCGTACCAGAAGAAGGCACAGGCGGGCCAGCACCAGGCCGCGCTGCAGGACTACGCCACGGCCAAGACCATCGTGTCCACGCCGCTGGGCAAGTCGTACGTGGCTTTCTTCGAGGGCTACTCCAAGCTCCAGATCGCGGCGGAGCGAGAGAAGCCGGAGACGCTCGCCACGGCCGAGGCCACCCTGCCGCTGTTCCGGGAGGTCATCAGCCTCATGGAGGCGGCCGCGAACGTTCCGGCGAACCTCCAGAAGAACCGCCAGGAGCTCATCGCCGCGGCCCAGCAGTACGTCGACATCCAGCAGGCCGTCATCAAGCGCGGCCGTTGACGCCAGCCTGACCCGCCATGCCCGATGAGGGCCGGAGCCAATCCTCCGGCCCTCGTCGCATCTTTTCATCACCCGCAGGGAACTCACAACTGCAATCACAGGTCTAACTGGGTGGTGGGCACGCTCCGGCGCCGCCACATCCGACATGTGGCCCGGATGGGCCGGCAAGCCGAAGTACTGCGGCGTCCGTCCACGACGACCACTCGAGAGTGGAGGCCCAGAATGGAACGAACCCAACGCTACTGGCTATCACGGCTCGCCATCGCACCGGCCCTGCTCGTCACGATCGGCTTCACGTCGTCGCACGCGCACGGTCAGTCGTCGGAGCGCTTCGCCGTGCTGGTCCCGGCCTTCACCAGCCAGTCCGATGCAAAGTCGAAGTTCGGCAAAGACCTGGCGAAGGAAGTCGGGAAGCTGATCAACGAACTCCCCCGCTATCGACAGCTTGACAACGAAGCGCTCAAGGAAGCGCTCAAGAAGTACGGGGTCAAGGAGGAAGAGCTGAGTGAGCAGCAATGCATCAAGGCACGTCAGCTCGCGATCCGGATCAACGTGAACCTCGTGATGTGCGGCACGTTCGAGGGTACGAAGGACAACTACACGGTGAAGACGCAGATCATCGCGCCCGCCGAGAGCGAGACCTACGATCTCAAGCCGATCCAGGCCGGTGATCCCAAGGTCGCCGCGCAGCAGATCGCCGAGGAGTTCCAGGGCTGGATCCAGGGTCTGCTGGTCGCCAGCTACTGCGCGCAGTACGTCGACAGCCAGAACTGGCCGTCCGCCATCGAGAACTGTACCAAGGCCGTCGAGGTGGCGCCGAGCAAGGGCAGCATCTACATGCTCTCCTACGCCGAGTGGAAGAACGGCGACACGCAGAGCGCCTACAACGGGTTCAAGAAAGTCGTCGAGCTCGATCCGCAGCACCAGGAAGCGACCAAGATGCTCGGAATCCTGGCGTCGGAGCTCGGCAATACCGACGAGGCGATGCAGTACTTCCGTGACTACATGAGCCTGAACCCCGGCGACCGGCTCGTCCGCCTCACGGTCGCCAGCGACGCGGCCAAGGCCAACCAGTACCAGGCCGCGCTCGAGATCATCGAGGACGGGCTCACCGGTGACGACGCCAACAACATCGACCTGCTCCAGGCCGCCGGCGTCTACGCCATGAACGCCGCCAACCAGAAGATCTCCGAGGCCGGCGGTTCCATGACGCCCGACGCAGCACCCCTCTTCGAGAAGTCGCTCGAGTACCTCGACAAGGTATACGCCGAAAAGGGCGCCAAGATGGACGTCAGCCTGGTCCGTAACATCATCCAGGCCAACCGGCTCATCGGCAGGGACGAAGCCGCCATCGCCTTCGGCGAGAAGGTGCTCCAGGATCCGGCCTTCTCGGGCGACGCCGGCCTCTGGTCCGTCTACGCCGATGCGCTCAACAACGCGGACCGCAAGGACGACGCCCTCAAGGCCCTCGACAAGGTCGCGGAGATCGATCCCAGCTACGCGATCAACGCGCGCCGCGCCTCCTGGATGCTCGACGCCGGCAACGTCGCGGGCGCCGTGCCGGCGATCCGCGCGGGTCTTCAGAACAACGAGATTTCGCCCGACCAGGCCAACGTGCTGGCCCAGAAGATCGCGGTCGCCGCCCTCGACAAGACCAAAGCCGGCCAGTTCCAGGCGGCGATCCGTGATTGCGATACCGCGAACGAGTTCGCCAGCTCGCAGGGCGCGAAGTCGCTCGTCGCCTACGTGAAGGGCTACTCGATCTACAAGATCGCCGAGGCCGAGGAAAAGCCCGAGACGCTGGCATCCGCCAACTCGACACTGCCCAAGTTCAAGCAGGTGATCGACCTGATGAACGCCGCGTCTCTCGCCAAGAACCCGCAGCTCACCGCAGGTATCAAGAGCCTCGTCGAGAATGCGACCCAGTACGTCGACATCCAGCAGGCCATCATCAAGCGCGGTCGCTGATCATCGTTCCGTTCCGCAACGCCTGACCGAGGGCCGGAGCCAATCCTCCGGCCCTCGTCGCATCCTTCCCGATTCCCGCAGCCCACCAGGCCCGTCCCCGGCGCCCAACCCGAGAAAGGGCCAGAATCGGGGTCCGAACTCCGCCATGTTCGGCCCCGCTTCGGGTCCGGTGGGGCCGAGTGGTATGCCACTCTTGACGCTTGGTGGGGCGTGGCGTACCTTGGTGGCCTTGAGTGGGGTGAAGTGGGGTGAAATGGGGGATCCCACCACAAAAGCGGTTTGGGCAACGAGGCGCGAATGCAAGGGACGGGCGGCCCCTCGCGGGGGGTCAAGTTCCTGGGCAGCTACCAGCACCAGATCGATGACAAGGGGCGAGTCAGTCTGCCCGCATCGTTCCGGCGCGAGGCGGCGGATCAGCGCTTCATCCTGGTGCAGCCGTATCCGCCCGCGCTGGCGTTGTACCCGGAAGCGGAGTGGGGGCAGGTGGAGGAACGGCTGACGGAGCTGATGGGTCGGGATCCCGAAGCGCGGCTGTACGTGCTGAGCGTGATGGCGAACGCGGTGGAAGTGACGCCGGATGCGCAGGGCCGGATTCTGATTCCGGCGCGACTGAAGGAAGCGGCAGAGCTCTCGAGTGCGGTGCTGATGGTGGGTGCGATCAACAAGGTCGAGTTGTGGGCACCGGAGAAGTTCACGGAAGCGGTGGCGGCGGAGTCGCGCAAGTTCGAGAAATTCACAGCGCAACTGTTCCGCTGAGTACGTGTCAGTCGGAGATCACGCACCGGTGCTGTTGCAGGAGGTGCTGGAGCTACTGCGTCCGGAGCGGGGCGGTCTCTATTTCGACGGGACGCTGGGGGGAGGCGGTCACAGCGAAGGGCTGCTGAAGAAAGGTCCGGAAGCGCGAGTGATGGGCGTGGATCGGGACGGCGAGGCAGTGGCGGCGGCGCGCGAACGGCTCAGGCCGTACGACGGGCGGATCGAGGTTGTGCACGGCGCATACGCGGAAGCGGCGGAATCGGTTCGGGAGCCGTTGGCGGGCGCGCTTCTGGATCTGGGCGTTTCCTCCCACCAGTTGGATGAAGACGGTCGTGGATTCTCCTTTCGACGTGGCACACCCCTGGACATGCGGATGTCGCCGGAATCGGGCGGTCCGACGGCGGCGGATCTGTTGAACGAGCTGGCGCAGTCGGAGCTGGCGGATGTGTTCTTCCACTACGGCGAAGAGCGGCGGGCGCGGCGTCTGGCGGCGGAAGTGGTGAAGCGTCGCGAGCGCCACGCGTTCGAGACGGCGGACGATCTGGTGGCGGCGATGCACGGTGCGCTGGGTCCGCGCCTGGAGGCGCAGGACAAGGCGCGGATCTTCCAGGCGGTGCGGATCGCGGTGAACGCGGAGCTGGCGCAGCTGGAGCGAGCGCTGCCGGTGCTGCGGGACCGGCTGGCCGCGGAGGGTGTGCTGCTGGTGATTGCGTACCACTCGCTGGAGGACCGGGTGGTGAAGGTGAGCTTCCGGGAATGGAGCCGGGACTGCGTGTGTCCGCCGGGCATGCCGGTATGCACGTGTCGGGGCCGGGCGCTGGGCACGGAGCTGACGCGGAAGCCGGTGCGTCCGTCGGAATCGGAAGTGGTGGGGAATGCGCGGGCGCGCAGCGCGCGTCTACGGGCATGGCGGAAGGCGGCATGATGCGTCACGAGGGAACGCTCCGGATTGCGCTGGCGTTCGCGGCGCTGCTGGGCTCTCTGAGCATGGTGGTCTGGCGGCAGAGCCGGGCGCTGTCGCTGCTGCGCGAGCTGGACGCGCTGCGCTCGGAGCGGGCGGTGATGGAATCGGAGCGGAGCCTCCTGAACGAGCGGATCCAGCACCTGGAAAGCCGTGCCCGGATCGTGGAAGTGGCAGGAGAGCGGTGGGGGATGCGGGTGCCGGGCGCGGGTGAAGTCTGGGTTCTGAAGGTGCGGCCGGACGGGCCGGCGGCGCCACTGTTGGCGCCGCTGCGGGTTGCGTCGGCGAACGTCGCACCGAAGGGGCGCAACTGATGGCGGCGCGTCGAGCGGCGCGGAAGAAGCCGGTCCGCCGGCACGAGGCCCGGCGGCGGTTGCTGCTGGCGGGACTCGTGGTCGCCGCGACGGTGATGATTGGTCGCACGTTCCAGCTGTCGGTGATCGAACACCGCGTGTGGCTGAAGCGGGCGGAGCAGCAGCACACCGACACGCTGACGGTACCGGCCGCGCGGGGCACGATCTACGACCGGGACGGTGTTCCGCTGGCGGCGAGCCGGGAAGTCTGGATGATCGCGGTGGCGCCGTACGAGGTGTCGGACACGGACCTGGTGGTGAAGAAGGTCGCGGAGAACACGGGCCTGAGCGTCCGCGATGCGCGCCGGTACGTGACGGGCCGGAAGTGGAACGTGCTGCCGGGCCGGTACGAGGAGGCAGCGCGGCTCGCGCTCGACGGTCTGCGCGGGGTCTACTTCGAGGCGACCGACCTGCGCTTCTACCCGCATGAGCGGCTGGGCTCGGAAGTGCTCGGCCACGTGAACGCGATGGGTGACGTCGCGGGTGGTATCGAGCAGGAGATGGACTCGCTGCTGGCCGGCCGGAACGGTCAGGCGGTGGCGCGCGTCGATTCGCATAGCCGGAAGATCCCGGGCGCGATGGTGCGGGTGGAAGAGCCGCAGCCGGGGCTGGACGTGGTGCTGACGCTCGACACGGACCTGCAGGAGATCGCGTCGGACGCGCTCACCAAGGCGCTGGTGGAGACGGGTGCGACGAGCGGCGACATGATCATCGCGGACCCGTACACCGGTGAGATCCTGGCGGCGGTGAGCCGGACGCATGCGGGCGCGTCGCGGACATGGACGGCGGTAACCTCGCCGTATGAGCCGGGCTCGACGATCAAGCCGTTCACGGTCGCGTCGCTGCTGATGGAGCAGAAGGCGACGCTGACGGACAGCATCTTCGGCGAGGACGGCAGCTACCGTCTGGCCGGCCGCGTGATCCACGACGTGCACGCGTTCGGCTGGCTGACGCTGCGCGACGCGTTCCTGCAATCGTCGAACATCGTGATGGCGAAGGTCGCGTCGCGGCTGACGGAAGGCGAGCAGTACCAGCGGCTGCGCGATTTCGGGTTCGGCCTGGCGACCGGGATCCGGTACCCGTCGGAGTCGGGCGGGATGCTGTGGAGCCCGTCGCACTGGACGAAGCAGACGCAGGCGAGCCTGGCGTTCGGCTACGAGATTTCGGTCACGCCGTTGCAACTGGTGATGGCCTACGGCGCGATCGCGAATGGCGGCGTCCTGATGGAGCCGCGCCTGGTCCGGGAGATCCGGGCGCGGAACGGCCGGGTGCTGCGCAGGTTCGAGCCGCGCGCGATCCGGCGGGCGGCGCCGCAGAGCGTGGCGCAAACGATGCGCGAGCTGCTCGCGGAGGTGGTCGAGAGCGGGACGGGCAGGAATGCGGCGATGGGCACGTTCCGGGTGGCGGGGAAGACGGGGACGGCGCGGTTCTCGAAGGATGGCCACTACCTGAGCGGCGAATACGTCGCGACGTTCGCCGGTTTCTTCCCCGCGGAGAATCCGCAACTGGTCTTCCTGGTCAAGCTGGATCGGCCGAAAAACGGCTCGTACTACGGGGGATCGACGGCCGCGCCGGTCACGCGCGCAACGCTGGAAGCGGCGATGGCCGCTCGCGGCACGCCGCTCGACCGTAGCGCGGTCGCGACGGAAGCGGCGGCGGATGCGCCGGACGGGGTCGCGGCGGCCGCCCCGGCGGCCGACCGGGACCGCGTTCGTGCGATCCCGGTGTCGCTCGACATTGGCAGTCCGGTTGCCGACGCGCCAGCCGCGGAAGCGTCGGCGGATGGTACGGTCGCCGTGCCGCCCGTGGTGGGCAAGTCGCTCCGCGAAGCGGTCCGCCTCCTGCACGAGGCCGGCTTCCACGTGAAGGTGAACGGATCGGGCACGGTGCGCTCGACGCAGCCGCGGAAGGGCCAGCGGCTGCGCCAGGGCCGGACGGTCACGCTGCGGGCATCGGGAAGCGGCCGATGAACGTCCGCACGCCCGGCGCCGGCGTGCAACTGCGCGATGTGGTTCGCCACCTGGACCAGGCCGGCCTGCTGGTGTCGGCGCCGGCGAGGGACGCGCGGTTGACCGGCGTCACGGACGACAGCCGGCGCGTGGAGCAGGGCGACCTGTTCTGCGCGTGGCAGGGCGCAGCGGTGGACGCGCACGCGTTCCTGCCGGATGCGGCCGGCCGCGGCGCCGCGGCGGCGCTGGTCGAGCGAGAGACGGCGGCGGCGGTGCCGCAGGTCGTGGTCCGCGATGGCCGCAGGGCGGCGTCCGTCGGCGCGAGCGAGGTGTTGGGCTGGCCGCAGAACGGGTTGCACATGGCGGGCGTGACGGGCACGAACGGCAAGACCACGACCGTCTGGATTCTCCGCCACTTGCTGGGCGCGCGGTACGCGACCGCGTCGGTGGGCACGCTGGGCGTGATCCTCGAGAATGGCAGCACGCTGGAGGGCAGCGAGTCGCTGACCACGCCGGGTCCGGTCGAGATGGTGCGCGCGTTGCGCGACCTGGTCGAGCGCGGCGTCGAGGCGGTCGCCATGGAAGTCTCGTCGCACGCGCTGGAGCAGGGCCGGGCGCACGCGCTCGGCTTCGATGCGGCCGTGTTCACGAACCTGACCCACGATCATCTCGACTACCACGTCACCGAAGACGCATACCGCGCGGCCAAGCTCTCGCTGACGGACCGGATCCGCGCGAACGGCTGGGCGGTGATCAACGTGGCCGACCCGGCCTGGCGGTCGGTGCCGGAGCGTACCGCGCGCGTGTTGACGTTCGGTCTCGATGCGGCCGCTGACCTGTTCGCATACCGGCCGGAACTCGATGAACGCGGCGCGCGCTTCGACTGCAACTTCCGCGGCCGCACGGTCCCGGTCGAGTTGCCGCTGCCGGGCGCGTTCAACGTGGAGAACGCACTGGGCGCGATCGGCGCCTGCCTCGCATTGGGCTTCGACCTCGAAGAGCTGGCCGCGCGCATCCGCAATGTGCCGCAGGTGCCCGGTCGCCTGGAGCGGATCGCGGAGCGGCCGTGCGCGGTGCTGCGCGACTATGCCCACACGCCGGACGCGCTCGAACGCGTCCTGCAGGCGCTACGTCCATTGACGCGCGGCCGGCTCATCGTGGTGTTCGGCGCGGGTGGCGACCGGGACCGTCGCAAGCGGCCGGCCATGGGCCGCGTGGTGGACGCGCATGCCGATGTCGCGATCGTGACGTCGGACAACCCGCGGACGGAAGACCCCGAGAAGATCATCGACGAGATCTCGTGTGCGATGTCGGGACCGCACCTGCGCATCACCGAGCGGCGCGCGGCGATCGCGCACGCGCTCGAGAGCGCGCGGCCGGACGACGTCATCCTGCTCGCGGGCAAGGGCCACGAGACCTACCAGGTGCTGGGCACCGGGAAGGTCCCGTTCGATGAGCGCGTCATTGTCGAGCAGATGCTGGCGACGAAGGGGAACGAGTCATGATCGCGTGGACGGATGCGAACGTGACGGCGGCACTGGGACTGGCGGGTCATGCGGGCGGGGAGACCCGGACCTACACGGCGGTGAGCACGGACACGCGCTCCGTCGGACAGGGCTCGCTCTTCGTCGCTCTGCGCGGCGAGCGCCACGACGCGCACGCCTTCCTCGCGCAGGCCGCCGAGGCCGGGGTACGCGGCGCGGTCGTCGACCACGTCCCGGCCGACGCGCCCGCGCAGATCCGCTACCATGTCGTTCCCGACACGCTCGAGGCGCTCGGCCGGCTCGCCCGCTTCCACCGCCGACGCATGGGCGCGCGCGTCTGCGCCGTGGCCGGTTCGAACGGCAAGACGACGACCAAGGAAATGCTCCGGCACGTGCTCGGCGCGCGTTACCGCGTGCATGCCACGCAGGGCAACCTGAACAACCTCATCGGGCTGCCGCTCACGCTGCTGAGCGCGCCGTCGGATGTCGAGGTGGTGGTGGCGGAGCTGGGGACCAACGCGCCGGGCGAGGTCGCGCGGCTGGCGGCGATCGCGGAACCGGACGCGGTCGTGATCACGACGGTCTCGGACGAACACCTGGAAGGACTGGGCGACCTGGAAGGTGTGCTGCGCGAGGAAACCTCGGTGCTGCCCTGGCTGCCGCGCAACGCGGCGGCGGTCGTGGGCGATGAGCCGGAGCAACTCGGCACGCGCGCAAACCAGCTGTCCGAAGACGTGCACATCGCGGGCTTCAGCGATCGTGCGGAACCGATCTTTCGCGGCTTCGCGCTCGACCTTGACGACGAGGGACGGGCGCGGTTTCGCTGGGCGGGGCGTGACGTCGCGCTCCGCCTGCGAGGCCGCCACAACGGACGGAACGCGCTGATCGCGCTGGCGATGGGCCGGCTCTGGGGCGTGGACGACGAGAGCGCGATCCAGGCGCTGTCGCGGGTGGAGCCGCAGCGGATGCGGGGCGAGACGAAGCAGTTCGGCGACCTGCTCGTGATCGCCGACTGCTACAACTCGAACCCGGGCAGCCTGGAAGCGGCGCTCGACCTGCTGGTCAGCCTGCCGCGGGCGGGCGGCCGCGTCGCGGTGCTGGGCTCGATGCTGGAGCTGGGGGAGCGGAGCGGGGAACTGCACCAGGCGGCCGCGCGCAAGGCGCTTGCCGCCGGACTCGACCTGATCGTGGCGACGGGTGCGTTCGCGCCCGCGTTCCGCGAGGTGGCCACCGACGCCAGTCGTCTGGTGGTCGAAGAGAATGCGCTGCGCGCGTTCGACCTGATGTCGGTCCGCCTGCGCGGCGACGAAGTGGTGCTGCTCAAGGGTTCACGGGGGGTGCAACTGGAACGGTTGTTGCCTCTGTTCGAAGCACACTGGGGGGTGCTCCACCCGCACGGGGAGGCCTTCGGGTCGCGGGCGAGCGAACCGTTCACCGGAGAACGTGGCGACGCGGATCCGGCGGAGCACCCCTCTCATTCTTCCGAAGTCGAGGGTGAGTACCGGGACGGTGGTCCCGGTGGGCGCGGAGGCTGACGTGCTCTACCACTGGCTCGCGCCCCTCGCTTCCCGGCACATCATCTTCAACCTGTTCAACTACATCACCTTCCGCCTTGCGGGCGGGATGGCGACGGCGATGCTGCTGTCCTTCGCGCTGGGTCCGTCGATCATCCGCCGCCTGCGCCGGCTGCGCGTGGGCCAGGTGGTCCGGACGGAAGGACCGGAGACGCACCTGAGCAAGGCGGGCACGCCCACGATGGGCGGCGTGCTGATCATCGCATCCGCGGTGATCGCGACCGTGCTGTGGGCGCAGTTGAACAACGCGTACGTGCTGATCGCGCTCGCCGTGCTGATCGCGCTCGGCGCGATCGGCTTTCTCGACGACTATCTGAAAGTCGTACGGAAGCGGACCGAAGGGCTGGTGGGCCGGTACAAGCTGTTCGGCCAGGGTGTGGTGGGGTTGACCGTGGGATTGTACCTCCTGCTACGGCCCATCAGCCCGGTCCCTCCGAACTGGTTGAGCCTCCCGTTCCTCGCGGACTGGCACCTCTGGATCTGGGCCCCGCTCTTCGTGCCGTGGGTCATGTTCATGGTGACGGGCGGTTCGAACTCGGTGAACCTGACGGACGGTCTCGACGGACTCGCGGCCGGCCTCGCCGCGATCGCGGCCGCGACGTTCGGCTTGTTCGCGTACGTGATGGGCCGCGTCGATACCTCCAACTACCTCGGCGTCTTCTACCTGCCGGGTGCGGGCGAGCTCTCCATCTTCTGCGTCGCCCTGTCGGGGGCGACCCTCGGTTTCCTCTGGTACAATGTGCATCCGGCCGAAGTGTTCATGGGAGATACGGGCTCGCTCGCACTCGGCGGTGCACTCGGCATCGTCGCCGTGATGCTGAAGTCGGAACTGCTGCTCGGCATCGCGGGCGGCATCTTCGTAGCCGAAGCGCTCTCGGTCATGGCGCAGGTCGGCTGGTTCAAGTACACGCGCCGCCGCTACGGTCAGGGCCGGCGACTGCTTCGCATGGCGCCGCTGCACCACCATTTCGAGAAGGCCGGCTGGGCGGAGAGCCGCATCGTAATGCGCTTCTGGATCCTCGGCATTCTCTGCAGTCTGCTCTCTCTCGCCACGCTGAAGATCCGGTGAGCGCACGCACGGTCGGGGTCCTCGGTCTCGCCCGGAGCGGCCGGGCGGCGGCACGGCTGGCGCTGTCGCGCGGCGAGCGCGTTTTCGCCTCGGACGCATCCGGATCGCCGGAGCTGCGCGAGGCGGCGGAGGAAATCCGCCGCGCCGGCGGCGAAGCGGAGACCGGCGGCCACACGGTCGAGCGGCTGGCCGCGTGCGACCTGCTCGTCGTGAGTCCGGGCATCCCGCCGACGGCCCCGGTGTTACGCGATGAACGGTTGGCATCCGTGCCGGTCGTATCCGAGCTCGAGTACGCGTACAGCGCGCTGGCCGCACCCGTGGTCGCGGTGACCGGCACGAACGGCAAGAGCACGACGACGGCGCTCTGCGCGCACCTGCTGCAGGCGGCGGAATTCGATGCGCCGGCGGCGGGCAACATCGGGCTCGCGCTGTCCGAGATCGCGCTTCGCCCGGAACCGCCCGACTGGGCGGTCGTGGAAGCGAGCTCGTTCCAGCTGGCGGGGGCGGTCACGTTCGCTCCGCGGATCGGAGTGGTGACGAACCTCTCACCCGACCACCTGGACCGCTATCCGACGGTGGAGGCCTACTACGCGGACAAGGCCCGGCTCTTCGCCAACGCGAGCGCATCGGACGTGTGGGTGCTGAACGGCGAGGACGAAGCGGTGCGCGCGCTCCCGGGCGATGCAGTCGGGCAGCGCCGCTGGTTCCGCGTGAGCGGGCCGCTCGGCGAAGGCGAGTCGGGTGGATACCTGGCGCCCGATGGCGTGCTGATGCTGAGCGACGGCGGCCGCGAGAAGAGTCTGGTACACGTGGATGAGCTGCGTGTCGTGGGCCGTCACAACCACGCCAACGCGCTGGCCGCGTCGCTGGCGGCGGTGGCCGCGGGCGCATCGCACGCAGCGGTGACGGAGGGACTGCGCGGCTTCGCAGGGCTCGAGCACCGGCTCGAACGCGTGACGGAGCTGGACGGCGTGCTCTGGATCAACGATTCGAAGGCGACCAACGTCGCCTCGACGCGAGTCGCGCTGGAGAGCATGAAGGCACCGGTCGTGCTGCTGCTCGGCGGTCGCCACAAGGGCGAGTCGTACGCCACGCTGCTGACGGCGCTGCGCGACCGCGTGCGCCACGTGCTGGCGTACGGCGAGGCCGCGGCGCGGATCGAGTCCGACCTCTGGCCGGAGGTCGCGGTGGAAGTCGTCGCGGACGGCTTCACGCAGGTAGTTGAGCGTGCGGCCGAGTTGGCGCGACCCGGCGACGTCGTCCTGCTTTCGCCGGCGTGCTCGAGCTTCGACATGTTCGAGAACTACGAGGACCGTGGCCGCCGGTTCCGGCGACTCGTGCTGGCGCGTATCGAGGTGAAGCGTGGCCAGGGCTGAGGCAATGGCGCGGGACGGGCTCGACTTCGAGGTACAGCCCGCATCGCGTCTGGGCACGGGTTGGGAAGCGCCCACGCTGCTGCTGCTCACGCTCATCGCACTGAGCTTCGGCGTGGTGAGCGTGTACAGCGCGAGCGCGGTGAAGGCGCAGCTCGGCGGGTTGCCGCACTACCACTACCTGGTGCGGCAGGCGGCGGGCGGCGCGGCGGGCCTCGTCCTGCTCGTGGTCGGCGCGAGCATTGATTACCGGCGCTACCGCCTGCTGGCGTGGCCCATGATCGTGGCGACCTTGGTGGCGCTCGCGATCCTCGTGCTGCCGGGTGCGGAAGCGATCGCGCCGCGGCTGAACGGAGCGCGCCGCTGGCTGATCATCGGGCCCATTACGCTTCAGCCCTCGGAGTTCGCGAAGTTCACGCTGATCGCGTGGACGGCCGCGTTCGCGGTGCGGAAGCAGGACCAGTTGCACAGTCTCCGCCGCGGGCTCGCCCCTGCGCTCGCGGTGTGGCTCGCAGTCGTCGGGCTGATCGTCATGGAGCCGAGCATGTCGGCTGCGCTGATCGTGCTGATGCTCGCGGTGCTCGTGATCTTCGCGGCGGGCGCACGCCTCGGTCACTTCGTCGCACTCGGCCTGCTCGGTCTGCCCGTGCTGCTCACGCAGATCGGCAAGGTCGAGTACCGGCTGGAGCGCCTGTGGACGTTCTTCCACCGCACCGGTGATCTCTCCAACCTCGGCTACCAGATCAACCAGGCGCTGATCGCGCTCGGCAGTGGCGGCCTGCTGGGTGTCGGGTTCGGCCGTGGACAGCAGAAGTACGGGTTTCTGCCAGAACCGCACAACGACTTCATCCTGGCGATGGTCGGCGAGGAGTGGGGCTTCGTGGGCGTGACCGCGCTCGTGTTGCTCTTCCTCGCCTTTGCGCTCATCGGGTACCGCATCGCGCGGCAGGCGCCCGATCTGTTCGGGTATCTGCTCGCGATCGGACTGACCAACCTGATCGCGTTGCAGGCACTGCTGCACACGGCCGTCAATCTCGCGCTCATCCCGACCACCGGCGTGACCCTGCCGTTCATCTCGTACGGCCGCTCCAGCCTGCTCGTCTGCCTGTTCACGGTGGGCGTCCTCATCAACATCGCCCGCCAGTCCGGGCGGAGGGCGGAGTGAGGCGAGTGGTTTTCGCGGGCGGAGGAACCGGCGGCCACCTCTATCCAGCGCTCGCGCTGGCGGAGGCGCTGCGCGCCGAGGCGCCGGACGTGTCCGTGCACTTCGTGGGTGCGCGCCGCGGTGTCGAGGCGCGCGTGCTGCCGCAGAAAGGCGTGCCCTTCACTCTGCTGCCGATCGAGCCCGTGAGCCGCGCGCACCCGCTCCGCAACTGGCGGGTCCTGCCCGCGCTCGCGCGGAGCGTCGGCGCCGTCGCTCGCCTGTTCCGAGCCTTCCGTCCGCAGCTGGTCGTTGGGACGGGCGGCTACGCCAGTGCGCCGGCGTGCATCTGGGCGGTGTGGCGGCGTGTCCCGGTCGCGCTGCAGGAGCAGAACGCGTGGCCCGGCGTTACGACCCGCCTGCTCGCGCGGCGCGCGCGCCAGGTGCACCTCGGCTTCCCGGAGGCGGAGCGCCACTTGCGGACGGGCCGCGATACGCGGGTGTTCGCGTTCGGCAATCCGATCCGCAGGCCGGACGGCGTGGTGAACCGTCGTGAGGCGCGGGCGCGGTGGGGTCTCGAACCGGACGTGGTCGCCGTCCTGGTCGTCGGCGGAAGCCAGGGCTCGCGCGCAGTGAACGAGGTGTTGCTGAACGCGCTCGAAGCGACGTCGGCGGGCAACCTGCCGCAGCTCCCGGAGACCGCTCAGCTGCTCTGGGCGACGGGGCCGTCGCACATCGAGGCCGTGCGTGCACGGCTCGCGCCGCTCGACCTGGAGGGCCGGGTCATCGCGGTCCCCTACATCGACGACATGGAGACCGCGCTGCAAGCGGTCGATGCCGCCCTGTCCCGAGCCGGCGCGATGATGACGGCGGAACTGCTGGCGGCGGGCGTGCCGGCGCTGCTGGTGCCGTTGCCGACCGCGGCCGCGGACCACCAGACGCGGAACGCGGAAGCGCTGGCGGAGGCCGGCGCCGCCGTGTGCCTGCACGAAGTGGAGCTGACTCCGGAACGACTCTGGACCGAGTTGCTCACGCTCGCCGGCAACCGGGCGCGACTCGAGCGCATGGCGGTGGCCGCGCGCGCGCGGGCCCGTCCGGATGCGGCCCGTGACATCGCACGCGCCCTGCTCACACTGCTGCCCGCGGATGCGCGGAGGGCGTCGTGATGTCCCCGCCCGGAACCGTCGTGGACCTGCGCGAGCTCGCCTCGCGGGGGCCGGTTCATTTCGTGGGCATCGCGGGCGCCGGCATGTCGGCGCTGGCGGAGCTGGTCCTGCGGAGCGGCGGCCGCGTCACGGGTTGCGACACCAACCCGGGCGCTGCCGGCGCGGTGCTCCGTTCGCTGGGCGCGGACATCGAGACCGGGCATGATCCTCGGCACGTCGCGGACGCGATCGCCGTCGTGATGACGGCGGCCGTGCCGACAGGCCATCCGGAGTTGGTCGCGGCGCGGGCGCGCGGGATCCCCGTGCTGAAGCGGGCGCAGGCGCTGGGCGGGATCGTGAACCGTGGCACGCTGGTGGCCATAGCCGGAACGCACGGCAAGACGACGACGACGGCGATGACGACCGCGATCCTCGTGGAAGCGGGACTCGACCCGACCGCGTTCGTGGGCGGTACCGTCGAAGCCTGGGGCAGCGGACTGCGCGCCGGCGTGGAGTCGCTGTTCGTGGTCGAGGCCGACGAGTACGACCGCTCGTTCTTCGCGCTGCACCCGACCGTGGCGGTGATCACCTCGGTCGAGCCCGACCACCTCGACGTGTACGGCACGGCCGCGGCCGTCGAGGATGCGTTCGCCGAGTTCGTCTCGCTGGTGCCCGCCGATGGCCGCGTGATCGGCTGCGCCGATGATGCGGGCGCTGCCCGGATCCTGCGCCGACACACCGGCCGCACCTTCTCGTACGGCACGACCGAAGCCGCCGACCTGCGCGGGGTCGATCTGACCCTCGATGGACATTCAACCGGCTTCACGGTGCGCGAGAACGACGAGGTGCTGGGCCGCATTCGGCTGGGCGTGCCCGGCCTTCACAACGTGCGGAACGCGCTGGGCGCGCTCGCTGCCGCCCGCTTCGCCGGTGCCGCGTTCGATGCGGCGCAGCGCGCGTTCGAATCGTTCCGCGGCGTGGTGCGCCGACTCCAGGAGCTGGGTGGCGCGGCGGGCACGGTCGTGATCGACGACTACGCACACCACCCGACCGAGATCGAGGCCTCGCTCGCCGCGGTGCGTGCCGTGTATCCCGATGCCCGGCTGATGGCCGCGTTTCAGCCGCACCTCTACACCCGGACGCGCGATTTCGCGGCCGCGTTCGGCACCGCGCTCGCGCACGCGGACGAAGTGTGGGTGACGGATGTGTATCCGGCGCGGGAAACACCGATTCCGGGCGTGGACGGCGAACTGGTCGCGCGAGCCGCACGCGATGCGGGTGTGAGCGCCGTTCATTACGTGCCCGCGGTCAACGAGCTCGCGGCCGCGATGGCTTCCGCCGCTGAACCCGGTTCCGTCTGCGTGCTGATGGGCGCCGGCGACATCGACCGTGCGGCGCACGAGCTGCTGGAGCGGCTGCGCGGGAGGAGCGCGCCATGAACCGGTCCCTGCTTCGTCCGCTCGTGATCCTGGGGGCGGGCGCGCTGGTCACGGGACTCGCCGCGCTCTGTCCGCTCGTGTTTCGGCGCTTCGACGTGTTCAACGTCCGTCATGTGGTAATCGTGGGTGCCGAGTTGCTGCCTCCGTCGGAGGCGCTCGAACTGTCGGGCATCACCGATTCGGTCTCGGTGTTCGACGACGTCGAGCCGTGGCGGCGCAGCCTGCTCCGGCACCGCCTGGTTGCGGATGTGCGCGTGCGCCGCCGGCTGCCGGGCACGCTCCGGATCGAAGTGACCGAGACCGAACCCGTGGCGCTGGTGAAGGGCCCGGAGCTGCGCGCGGTGGATGCGGACGCGCGCCTGCTGCCGGTCGATCTGGCGGGCGCCGAGCTCGACATCCCGCTGATCGACGCGCAAGCGCGCTTCGAGGGCGAAGACAGCGTGCTGGTGGAGGATCAGGCAGCGCTGGTCGGATCGCTGGTGACGATCCGCCATCTCGACTCGACGTTCGCGGCGGGCATCTCCGAGATCGGCGCGCTCGGGGACGGCAACATCCGCCTTGTCATGAGCTGGCCCGGCCAGCCCGAGTTCCTGCTGCCGGTGCGCCCGGATGCGGAAAAGCTGCGCCAGGTCCACGAGGTGCTCGAGCACCTCCGCAACGGCACGGCGGCGGACAGCGCCGCCACGCACGCTGCACCGCCGATCGGCCGGATGGCGCGCCTCGATGCGCGCTACGGCGATGAAATATTCGTCTCGATCCATTCGCGTTGAGCCTCGGACATGCAACCGAACCTGATCGCTGGACTCGACATCGGCTCGACCAAGACCTGCGCGGTCATCGCGGAGTTGACCGCGGACGCGAAGGGCAGCCCGGTCGTCAAGATCCTCGGCGTCGGCCAGACGAAGACGGGCGGCATCCGGCGCGAGGTCGTCACCGACATCGAAGGCACGACGGCGTCTGTTCGTCACGCCCTGAAGGAAGCCGAGTTGATGGCCGGCGTCTCGGTCGACCGTGTGTTCACGGGTGTCGCCGGCGAGCACATCCACGCGCGTACGTCGAACGGCGTGGTCGCGGTGCAGGGCGAGGAGATCTCGGCCGCGGACGTGCGGCGTGTCCACGAGGTGGCGCGCGCGGTCGTCGTGCCGGCCGACCGCGAAGTGCTGCACGTGATTCCGCAGGAGTACATCGTCGACCACCAGTCCGGGATCCGCGATCCGATCGGCATGGCGGGCACCCGTCTCGAGGCCGACGTCTACATCATCACCAGCTCGCTCATCGCCACGCAGAACCTGAGCAAGGCAGTGGGCCGGGCCGGCTACAAGATCGTGGCGATGATCCACGAGCCGCTCGCCACTGCTCGCGCGGTGCTCACCGACGACGAGAAGGATGTGGGTGTCGCGCTCGTCGACCTGGGCGGGGGCACGACCGAGCTGGCCATCTTCCGCGACGGCAAGATGCGTCACCTCGCATCGATCCCGTGGGGCGGCGGCACTGTGACGAACGACCTCGCCAAGGGCCTGTCCGTCACGTACTCGGAAGCGGAGAAGGCGAAAGACAAGTACGGCGTCGCGTACGCGCAGATGGTTGATCCGCGCGAGGCCGTCGAGCTGCCCGGCCCGGGTCCGGGCGCGAAGCGCGACGTCGCACGCGAGCTGATCGCGCACATCATTGAACAGCGCCTCGACGAGATCCTGAATCTCGTGGCCAAGGAGCTGGAGACGGCGGGCGAGGTGGGCAAGCTCGGCGCCGGCGCGGTCCTGACCGGAGGTGGGGCGGCGCTCGTGGGCGCGGCGGAAGTGGCGCAGCACGCGTTCGGCATGCCGGTGCGGGTGGGGGCCCCGGGCGAGGGTCTGACCGGCCTGGCGGACGCGGTCGGCACGCCACAGTACGCGACGGCGACGGGGCTCACGCTGCTGGGCGCGGAACGGATCGCGGAGTCCGGCTTCGGCGTCTCGTTCGGCGACAACATCGTGGCCCGCATTGCGGCATGGATTCGAGAGTTCTTCTAGATCAATGATGGCACCGACCGGCAGCCCTGTGCCGGTCCAAACCGGGGGGAGGTCCGCGTGATGATCTTCGAGTTCGACGAGGCTGAGGTCCTGAACGCCAGGATGAAGGTAGTAGGCGTCGGTGGGGGTGGCGGCAACGCCGTCAACCGCATGATCGACGAGCATCTCGAGGGTGTCGAGTTCATCAGCGTCAACACCGACGCGCAGGCGCTCAAGCTCTCCAACTCGCGCAAGAAGATCCAGATCGGGAAGAAGCTGACGCGCGGGCTGGGCGCGGGCGCCCGTCCCGAGATCGGCCGCCAGGCCATCGAGGAGAGCCGCGAGGACATGGTCGCGGCTCTCGAGGGCGCCGACCTCATCTTCATCACCGCCGGCATGGGTGGCGGCACCGGCACGGGTGCGGCGCCGGTGATCGCGGAGATCGCCCGCGAGCTCGGCGCGCTGACCATCGGCATCGTCACCAAGCCGTTCCTCTTCGAGGGCAAGAAGCGGATGCGGCAGGCCGAAATGGGCCTCGTGGAGCTGAAGCGGGCGGCCGATACTGTGATCGTGGTGCCGAACGAGCGCCTGCTGTCCGTGGTCGGCAAGGGAACGTCGTTCCGTGACGCCCTCAAGAAGGCCGACGAAGTGCTGTTGCACGCGACCCAGGGCATCAGCGACCTGATCCACGTCACGGGCGAGGTCAACGTCGACTTCGCGGACGTGCGCACGGTCATGATGAGCCGCGGGCCCGCCCTCATGGGCACCGGTTTCGGGCGGGGCGAGAACCGTTCGGTCGAGGCCGCGCAGGAAGCCATCTCGAGCCCGTTGCTCGACAACGTCACCATCGGAAACGCGGCCGGCGTGCTGATCAACATCACGGGCGGTCTGGACCTGACGATCGACGAGGTGACGACGATCGCTTCGATCATCCAGGAGGCGGCGGGCGAGGAGTCAGAGATCATCTTTGGCGCCGTCCACGACGCGGAACTGCAGGGCGAAGTGCGGGTCACGGTGATCGCCACCGGGCTCGAAGGCATGGAGGAGTCCCGTCGCGGCGGCGTGCTGCGGGGGAACTTCGGCAACGGTCGGGCGGTAACGCCCGGGATGTCCGGCCAGAGGATGGCGGCCGTCGGCGGTGCCCGCGGCCACTCTCCGTACGTGGAGCCGGCGCCGTTCGAGCGGGCGCCGCAACACAGCATCAGCCGGCAGCAGCTGTCGGATCTGGACATACCGACGTTCATCCGCCGGCAAATGGACTAATGTCGGCCCCGGAAGGGGCCCGAACCCGGGAGCGACGAATCTGAATCGAGTGATCGCGCCCCTCGTCGCGCTCCTTCTGGGTGCCGGCCTCTGGCTGCAGGTCCGCCAATCGCGGTCACTGTATTCCGTGGCCGATGCGCCCACGCTGGCGGCGCGCTACGCACCGGCCGTGGAACGGACCGAAACGCACGTGCTCGGGCGCGGCGAGACGTTGTCGGATGTGCTGGCGCGTGCCTCCCTGAACGGCGCCGACCTGGCCGACGTGCTGCTCGGCCTGCGCGAGTATCTGAACCCGCGCCGCCTGACGGAAGGCGTCGAAGTGACAGTGCGCCGGCTGGTAAAGGACGACGTGGCGCGCTCGATCGAGGTCCGGGTCAACGCGGACACGACCGTGCGGCTGGCGCGCGGCGCCTGGGGCTGGGACGGTGGGATCGTCGAGACCCCGGTCGAGGTCGATACCGTGTTCGTGTCCGGCACGATCGGAGAAGGCGCGGGCTCGTTGTACCAGTCGATCGTGTACAGTGACGACGACGAGATCCCGATCGCCGACCGCAGCATGCTGGTCTTCCGGCTCGCGGACGTCTACGAGTTCCAGGTCGATTTCAACAACGAAATCCAGCCAGGCGACTCGTACCGGTTCGTGTACGAGCGGGAGCGCCGTCCGGACGGCACGGCCCGGACGCAGCGGATCCTCGCGGCCGAGCTGGTGAACCGCGGGCAGACGCTGCCGGCGGTCTGGTACTCGGAGGGCGGCGATCTCGAGGGCTACTACGACCTGGAAGGCAAGCCGCTGGCCACGGGCTTCAGCCGCTACCCGGTCGATTTCCGGATCACGTCCAACTTCAACACGCACCGCTACCATCCGGTGCTCGGCATCTACCGGGGGCACTACGGCACGGATTTCGGCGCGCCCGCGGGCACGCCGATCCACGCGACGGCGGATGGCACGGTGATCTTCGCGGGCCGTGATGGCAGCTACGGCAATCTGGTCAAGATCCGGCACATGAGCGGGTACGAGACGCGCTATGCGCACATGCAGGCGTTCGCGAAGGGGATCCGGACCGGCGTGCGGGTGAAGCAGAAGCAGGTGGTCGGGTACGTCGGCATGACCGGACTCGCGACCGGTGTGCACCTCCATTACGAGCTGCGGCACAACGGGCAGCCGATCGACGCGCGGAAGGCGAAGCTTCCCACGGCGCCGCCGCTTCCGGCCGATCACCTCGAGAAGTTCCGCCTGCTCGCCACCGATCGAATGGCGCTTCTCGAAGACCAGATGCGGAGCTATCTTGCCCGGCGGGCCGGCCGCAGCGGGAAGCTGGCGGACGAGTAGAGACCCCGCCCGGCACGTCGGGTGCATGTCACGGGCTCGCGGGCGCTATGCCGGCGGGTCCTTTCATTTTTCGGGAGGCGGATGAGCAGTACGGACTGGGGGCTCTGGCTGCTTGCCGCCGCGGCGGCATTCGCGCTGGCCGGCTACCTCTACCGGTTCCGGGAACTGCCCGGCCGCGGGCGGGGCCTGCTCATCGCGCTCCGTGGCACGGTTCTCTCCCTCGTACTCCTGCTGCTCTTCGACCCCCTGCTTCCCGGGCCGCCCGAAGGAAACGCGGACCACGCGGTCCTGCTCAATGTCTCGGCCAGCATGGCCCTCCCTTCCTCGGAACCGGGCCGGAGCCGCTGGGCGCAGGCCGTGGCCCGGGCGCGCGATCAAGGCGTGGACGAGGTCCTGCTGTTTGGCGAGGCGCCGCGCGGCATGCCGGTCTCGCGTCTTCCGGACACGCCGTCCGATCCGCGCTCGCGACTGCTGCCCGCGCTGCAGGCGGCGGCGCAGTCGGGCGCGCGGCGGGTGACGGTGATCACGGACGGTCGTATCGACGATGCCGAGGACGTGATGCGCTGGCTGCCGCGGCTCGGCCTGCGTGTGGACATCGAGGACACGGGCGGCGACATCGACAATGCCGCGATCACCCGCGTCACGGCGCCCCCGTGGGTCGAGGCCGGTCGCTCCGCCGACATCGCCTTCGAGGCGATGGCCGTGGGATCGGGGCCCGATTCGCTCGTCGTACGCGTGCTCCACGACGGGGCGGAGTTCGGCCGCGCATCGGTGGCGCGGCCGGCGCCGGGCCGCTTCGTGACCGGGTCCGTCCGCATCATGACCGACTCAGCGGGCACCGAGGGCGCTACGCGGTACGAGGTCAGGCTCGAAGGCGGCGACGATGTCGCGGCCGATGACGCGCGTCATGTCTACATCGACGTCTCCGCGCAACCGGCCGGCATCGCGATCGTGTCGTTGGCGCCCGACTGGGAGCCGCGTTTCCTCTACCCGGTCCTCGAGCGTTCGCTCGGGCTGCCGGTCCGCGCGTGGATGCGCGCCGGTGACGCGTGGGTCGAGATCGGCGGCTCCGCGCGGGCCGGTCACCGCGCCCGCGATGCGGAGGTCCTCGCGGCGCTCGCGCACGCGCAGCTGGTCGTGCTCCACGGCATCGATGCGAAGGCGCCTGCCCCATTCCTGGACGCGGCCCGCAACGCGCGCAGGCTGCTGGTGTTTCCGACGGGGTCGGGGATCCTCCCGGGCCTGCCACTGCCGCCCACGACGCCAATCGCGGCGGACTGGTACGTGTCGGGACAGGTGCCATCCTCCCCGATCGCGCCGGTGCTCGCCGGCATCGACGTGGAGGACGTGCCGCCCCTCGCCGCGCTCCGGATCCCGGACGAGCTGCCCGGCGTCTGGTCCGCGCTCAACGTGAATCGCGGCCGCCGCGGCGCCGCGTACCCGCTCGCGATCGGGTCGGGCAGCGGGGACCGCCGCTGGGTCGCGGCGCTCGGTCAGGGGTACTGGCGGTGGGCGATTCGGGGCGGCGCCGCGCGCGCGACCTACGAGCGGTTGTGGAGCGCACTCGGCGGCTGGCTGCTCGAAGAGACCGACCGCGGCGTGGCCCGAGCGGTCATGCCGGTCATCCGCGCGATCGAGCCGGCCGCTCCGATCCGATGGATGATGTCGGGGCTCGTGCCCGACTCGGTCCGACTCCGGCTCACCGACTGGGACGGCGGCGCGGTTTCCGACACGACGATCCGGCCGGAGGGCGCCGACACGGTGGCGACCCGGGCTCCGGCCGCCGGCCGATACCGGTGGACCGCCGAGGCCTTCGACGCGGGCTCGCCTCGCGAGAGCGCGGGCGAGCTGACCGTGGAGAGCGCGTCCACGGAGGACATCCGGCCTTCGGCCCTGGCCACGCTGTCGGCGCCGCTCTCGGAGCTTCGCGTCGCCGGTGCCCGGGCGGGCTGGCGCCCGCTGCACGCGACCGTGTGGCCGTATCTCGCACTGATTCTCCTGCTCTGCGCCGAGTGGTTCCTGCGCCGGCGGCGGGGCCTTCGCTGACGAACGGACGAATGGGAAGACTGCTGAAGGGAGCGGGCGGCAAGGGCTCGCTCTGGAAACGGATCCGGGACTGGGCGTTCACGGACGTGGGCGTCCTCGTCAAAGGAATCGACGAGGCGTCGCTCGAGACGCTCGAAGAGATCCTGCTCGGCGCCGACTTCGGCGTGCCGGCCACGATGAAGCTCGTCGAGCACGTCGAGGGCCGGATCCGCGCGGGCACGCTCCAGACGCAGCAGGAGGCGCTCGACGCCGTCGCGGGCGAGATCCGGGCGATCCTCGTCGAGCACGAGGGCGAGACGGCGCTCCGTCGTGCCGACGACGGCCCGACCGTCTACGTGTTCGCCGGCGTCAACGGGGTAGGGAAGACGACGACCATCGGCAAGCTCGCGCTGCGGCTCCGCCGCGAGGGGCGTCGCCCGCTCCTCGCCGCGGCCGACACGTTCCGCGCCGGCGCGATCGACCAGCTCCGGATCTGGGCCGAGCGTGCGGGCGCCGAGTTCGTCGGCTCGAGCCCGGGCGCCGATCCCGCCGCCGTCGCCTTCGACGCGATCGACGCGGCCGCCGCACGCGGCTGCGATATGATCCTCGTGGACACGGCGGGACGCCTTCACACGCAGGCGGACCTCATGAAGGAGATCGGCAAGGTCGAGCGCGTGATCGCCCGCAAGCTGCCGGGCGCGCCGCACGAGACGCTGCTCGTGCTGGACGCGACGGTCGGCCAGAACGCGCTCGCGCAGACGCGCCTGTTCCGGCAGACGATCGGCGTCACCGGCCTCGTCCTCGCCAAGCTCGACAGCACGGCGCGTGGCGGCATCGTCATCGCGCTGATGGAGGAGTTCGGCATCCCGGTCAAGTTGGTCGGGACGGGCGAGGCAGCGGAGGACCTCGAGCCCTTCGACGCCGAACGCTTCGCGGCCGCGGTGGTCAGCGAACGGGACTGACGGTGACGCCCGCGTACGGTCCCCTCGACCAGCCGGTCCAGTTCCTGAAAGGGGTCGGACCGAAGCGCGCGGATCTGCTCGACAAGCTGGCCGTGCGGCGCGCGCGCGACCTGCTCTACCACGTGCCGCGCCGCTACGAGGATGCGAGCACGGTCACGAAGATCGCCGCGCTGCAGGTCGGCCAGGACGTGACCGTCATCGGCGAGATCACTCACAAGGCCGTGCACCGGACGCGCTCCGGGCTGCGCGTGTTCCAGGCAATAATCCGCGACGGGTCCGGTCACATCGAGTGCTCGTGGCCCGGCCAGCCGTTCCTCGACCGCTCCCTGCACACGGGCGACCTCGTCCTCGTCACGGGTCCTGTCCGCTACTTCCACGGCCGTCAGATCCAGCCGCGCGAGCACATCGTGCTCGGCAAGGCCGACGAGGCCGCGTCGGAAGGCAAGGTCCTGCCCATCTACCCCACGACCGAGGGCCTCTCGCAGAAGGTGCTCCGCTCCATCATCGATCAGAACCTCGACCGGTTGCTGCCGCTGGCCGCGACCGAGGACGCCGTGCACGAGGCGGGTGCCCTGCCGCGTGGCCTGCCGACGCTGATGCAGGCGCTGGCCGCCCTGCACCGGCCCGCGTCGCTCGGCGACGCGGAGTTGGGCCGGCGTCGCATGGCGTTCGACGAGCTGTTCTTCCTCCAGGTGCTGCACGCCAGGGCGCGGCACCGGGCGCGGTCGGAACGGCCGGGCACCGCGTTCGCGCGTACCGACGCGCTCATCGCGCCACTCTACCGGAGCCTGCCCTTCAAGCTCACGGCAGCACAGACGGGCGCGATCGCGGAGATCTTCGCCGACATGGTGAGCCCGAAGCGGATGAACCGCCTGCTCCAGGGCGACGTCGGCTCGGGCAAGACGATCGTGGCCGCGTTCGCGATGATGCTCGCCGCGGAATCCGGGCACCAGTCCGCGCTCATGGCGCCGACCGAGATCCTCGCCGAGCAGCACGCGCGCAGCCTCGCCGCGCTGCTCGAGCGGCTGCCCGTCGAAGTGACGCTGCTTACCGGTCGCCTGCCCGCCGCCGAACGGCGCGCTGCGCAGAGCGCGATTACCGAGGGCGCGGCGCAAGTCGTGGTGGGAACGCACGCCCTCATCCAGGAGGGCGTGCGCTTCCAGCGCCTCGGTCTCGCCATCATCGACGAACAGCACCGGTTCGGCGTGCGCCAGCGGCTCGCGCTCTCCGCGCACGGCGAGGCGCCGGACGTGCTCGTGATGTCGGCCACGCCGATCCCGCGTTCCCTCGCGCTCACCCTTTACGGCGACCTCGACCTCTCGACCCTCGACGAGCTGCCGCCCGGCCGCGAACCGGTGCGCACACAGATCCGCGATGACAAAGCTCGCGCCGAAATCCACGAGTTCGTGCGCCAGCAGGTGGCGGAGGGTCGGCAGGCGTACCTCGTGTACCCGTTGATCGACGAGTCCGAGAAAATCGATCTGCGCGCCGCCGCCGAGGAGTACGAGTCGCTCCGCACCGAAACGTTCGCGGGTCTCCGCGTCGGCCTTCTGCACGGCCAGCTCTCGTCGGACGAGAAGGATGCGACGATGCTCGCGTTCGCCCGCGGCGAGATCGACGTTCTCGTCGCGACCACCGTCATCGAGGTCGGAATCGACGTCTCGAACGCCACCGTCATGGTGGTCGAGCACGCCGAGCGTTTCGGCCTCTCCCAGCTGCACCAGCTGCGCGGGCGCGTCGGGCGCGGCGCCGCGCAGAGCTGGTGCATCCTGATCGCCAGTGGCTCGCCGGAGGCCTTCACCCGGCTCCGCATCCTCGCCGAGACCGGTGATGGTTTTGAGATCGCACGCGCCGACCTGCGCCTCCGCGGAATGGGTGACTTCTTCGGCGCCCGCCAGCACGGATTGCCCGAGTTCCGGTTCTTCGATCCCGAGAGGGACGAGGACCTGCTTGCCCTGGCCCGGGACCGCGCCGCTGCCACCGTCGGCTCCGATCCGGAGCTCGCGACCCCAGCCAACGAACCAGTCCGTGCCGTCGTCGAGGCACGTTTCCGCGAACGGGAGCGGCTCTCCGAGGTCGGCTGAGGCGGAAGGTCACGTCTCGCGGGATGCAAGATCTTTTCGCATTGAGCGTTGGTCACGCTCCCATGGCAGATATCCAACACATGGTTCTCCAACGACTTATCCCGCGACTCACGGCGGGAACGGTTCTGGCATCACTTCTCGCCGGGAACCCGACTCCCCGGGAACCGTGGGCAATGCAATGAAACCGGGCAGCCCCGAGTCGGAGAACTCCCGCACCATTCTGCTCGTCGAGGACGAGGAGATGACGCGGTCGTTCATACAGCGCTTCCTCGAAGGCGAGGGCTTCACGGTGATCGCCGTGGACGCGGCCGAGGAAGGCATCGTCGAAGCCGGCGAGGCGCCGCCGGACGTCCTGATCTCCGACATCCATTTGCCCGGCCTCTCGGGCATTGAGCTGGCGTCGTTCCTGCTGGCGCAGGACCCCGGCCTCCCGGTGATCCTGATGACGGGTGATCCGGACGAGGATCTGGCGCGTCGCGCCATGGCGTGCGGCCCGGTCCAGTATCTGCTCAAGCCGTTCGAGTGGTTCGAGATGCAGGCGGCGGTCCATTTCGCGCTCGGCCAGCGGATGGAGACCTCAGAGCTGGAGGAGACGCCCGTCCTCGAACTCACGGAAGAGGCGTTCGACTCCCTGCGTGCGGAGAGTGGAATGCCGGAATCCGTGGTCGAGGAGGAGCCCGGCGAGGTCGTGAAGTACGAGACCGAGGCGGACACCGAGACGGTCGATCTCGAGGCCGAAGAGGGTCACGAAGCGCAGGCGTTCGAGGCCGAAGCAGTCGTCGAAGGGGTCGAAGTCGAAGCCGACGCCATCGCGTCGCGGCCGGAAACGGTCGTCCGGGTCGAGCCGTTGGCGTCGAATCCGGTCTGGATGGATGAGGTGGACCGCGGGTCGTGGGCTGGTCCGGGCCACGGAGACCGTGTCGCACGGCTTGTGCTGGCCTTGCTCGACGCGGCGGACGACGTGGCCGGCATCGATGGCGCCGATCTGGCGCTCGCGGGTCGCGTGCACGAGGCGGGCCGGCTGCATCTGGAAGATGCCGATCCGGTGGACATCGGGCGGTATGGTGCGGACGTGCTGTCGGAGGCGGGGTTCCCGGTGGCGGTGGTGGAAGCCGTGCGTTTCATGCACGAGCGCTGGGACGGTGGGGCGGAGTCGAACGGGCTGAGCGGTGCGCGCATCCCAAAGGTCGCGCAGCTCCTCGCCCTGGCTGATGCGCTCGACCACTACGCGTCGGCGTGGATCCGCTCCGGCCTCGATGCCGTTGACGCGGCGGAGCGCGCGATGAGCCTCGTGACCGTGCAGCAGAACCTGGCCTTCAGCCCGTCCGCGGTGGCCGCGATGCACCAGGCCGCCGACTCGCTCCGCGCGATCTGCGTGCAGGAGCGGCCACCCGAAGCCTCGGCGCTGTCCCCGATCCCCGCGCTCGCCGTCGCGGAGAGCGTGCCGTTCGCGTTGTTCGCGACCGCCTGACGACGGTCAGTCTCGCCGCCCGAGCGGCAACCAGATCCCGACATCCGCCCCGCCGCGCGTCCTCCGCACGCGCAGGTCCCGTGGCACCCACGGGATGTCGCGGGGCGGATGCGCGTTTCCCAGATCGAGCAGGAACAACACGACGCTGGTGGCGACGCCGACCTGGCCGGCGATGAGCGAGTAGTGGGCGCGCCGGTCGTGTCGCCGTACGGTCTGGTACAGCGTTTCGAACCGCGTGTCCTGGTAGGCGCCGTCGGCGGTGCGGAGCTGGCAGTCCGCGGGACTGGCCTGACAGAGCGATTCGAGCTCGTTGTAGCGGTCATCCGCCCGCGCGCTCTCGACGAACCCGTAGATGCCGGCCGCGGCCGCGAAGGTGAGCGTACTCCACTTCGCGACACGCAGCTTCGGGAAGCCGGACGTCGCGAAGGTCGCGGCGCTGTCGGGCGCTGTCGGGGCCGGCCGGTCGCTGGTCGACTGCGCCGTGGCCCGGCCGGGCGCCGCCATGAACACGACGAGAAGGAACGCGCTGCAGGTCCGCGTCATAGCGTCTCCAGGCGGACGATGTCGCCCCGCAGGAGCGGGACGAACAGCGCGCCGTCCCGTGCCGTGACAGGCGCCTCGATCGATTCCTCGAAATCGTGGCGCCAGATCTCGCGGCCGGCGCGATCAAGCAGGAACAGGGTTCCGTCGAGGCGGCCGACGGCGAGCATGGCGCCGACTCCCGCGAACGAGCCGGCGGTCGCGCCGCCGACATCGGCGACCCTGCGGACCGCGCCGCCCGCCGCATTGAGTCGCAGCACCACCCCGTTTCTCGCGAGGAGGAAGGTCTCGCCGTTCTCGCCCGTGACCGGCGGCGCGACCACGCTCGCCGGCAAGGGCACGGCCGGCGACGCCGTCATCCGGTCGAGGTCCACGGTGATGACATGGTGCGGTTGCACGGCCAGGATCAACTGGCGGCCCTGCACGAGCGGTGGCGCCGATGGCGAGCCCGGCAACGCGAGGCGCGCCAGAACCCGGCCATCGGACGCGGCGATCCGATAGAGCGTGTCGCGGACCGTCGCGACGAGGACGTCGTCGCCATCCGGAACCGGCTGCGCCCCGGGCGGCGCCCGGAGCGGCGTGCGCCAGAGGATGGCGCCATCGCTCACCTTCACCGCCACGGCCAGCCCGTCCTCGGTTACGCCCACCAGCCGGTCCTCGAGCAGGATCGGCTGCACCCGGAAGCTGCCCACCCGCCGCGACGTCCAGACCTTCTTTCCGCGGTCCAGCGTGAGCGCGGTGAACCGGTTCTCCCGGTCTCCCGTAGCCACGTAGATCCGGTCGTCACGCCGCAGCGCGGCGCCCGCGATCGGGGCGTTGAATCGGCGCGACCAGTACTGCGCGCCCGTTCCCGCGTTGATCGTCACCACCCGCCTGCCCGTCGTCGTGGCGATCAGGAGCGGCGGGTGAACCTGCAGTGGCACCACGATCCCGCGACCGAACCCCTTCCGCCACGCGATCCGGTACCCGGCGGCCGCCGCGACGGCGGCGTTGGCCGAGTCCTCGCCACCGATCGTGCCCCGCCATTCGCCGGGCGGAACGGGGGGCGCGATGCGTGGCATCGCGCACGCAGAGAGCGCGAGCGCCAGGAGCAGCGCGCGTGGCGCCTTCAAATTGACAGAGTTCGTTGACACGAATTACCTTGCGCGCCCTTCACCACGGCTGCGTGGTGCGAGTACCTGTTGCCCCCGTTTTCATCATGGCCGCTGACGCTCTTGTCCGGCACCTCGACCGCCATGTCGGCGATCGTGTGCGCATCCGTGGTTGGGTCCAGACGCTCCGCGCGCACGGTAAGGTCGCGTTCATCGTTCTGCGCGACGGCACCGGCATCGTCCAATGCGTCGCCGGCAAGAAAGACGTCACCGCCGAGCTCTGGGACGCGATCGTCGCGCTCACCCAGGAATCCAGCATCGAAGTCGAAGGCACCGTCCGCGCCGATGCGCGGGCGCCCGGCGGCCACGAGATCTCGCTCCACGACCTCGCCGTCTTCGGACCGAGCCCCGAGTTCCCGATCCAGCCCAAGGAACACGGCATCGACTTTCTGCTCGACCACCGCCATCTGTGGCTCCGGTCCAGCCAGCAGCGCGCCATCCTGCGCGTCCGCCACGAGGTCGAACAGGCCATCCATGACTTCTTCTACGACCGCGAGTTTGTCCGCATCGACACGCCCATCCTCACCGCCGCGATCGGCGAGGGCGGCGCCGGCCTCTTCGAGGTCGACTACTTCGACGACAAGGCCTACCTCGCGCAGACCGGCCAGCTCTACGTCGAGGCCGCCGCCGCCGCACTCGGCAAGGTCTACTGCTTCGGGCCGACGTTTCGCGCCGAGAAGTCCAAGACCCGCCGCCACCTCACCGAGTTCTGGATGCTCGAACCCGAGGTCGCGTGGGCCGATTCCGACGCCAACATGCAGCTGCAGGAAGACCTCGTCTGTCATCTCGTGGAACGTGCGCTCGACCGCTGCCGTGACGAACTCGACACCCTCGAACGCGACCGCGCACCGCTCGAACGCGTCAAGCCGCCGTTCCCCCGTCTCGACTACACCGAGGCCGTCCGCATGCTGAAAGACGCCGGCCACGAGATCGAATGGGGCGCCGACCTCGGCGCGCCCGACGAGACCTTCCTCGCCGACCAGTACGACCGCCCCGTCTTCGTCCTCAATTATCCGAAGGCGGCCAAGGCGTTCTACATGAAGGAGAACCCCGCGGATCCGCGGACCGTGCTCTGCGACGACCTGCTGGCGCCCGAAGGATACGGCGAGATCATCGGCGGAAGCCAGCGGGAGGACGACCACGACAAGCTGCTCGAGCGCATCCGCGAGGAGAAGCTGCCCGAGGACGCCTACAAGTGGTACCTCGAGCTTCGCCGCTACGGGACCTTCCCCCATTCCGGCTTCGGTCTCGGCCTCGAACGCACCACCGCCTGGATCTGCGGCCGCCCCCACATCCGGGAGATGATCCCGTTCCCCCGCCTCATCAACCGGATCTACCCGTAGAGGACGCCTTCGGCGACGTCATCCATTCCCGCCGTCCCCGCTCGCGTCCCCGCCCCCGGGAACGCCGCCGCCTCCGCTCCCGCCCCCCGTTTCCGTCCTCTTCACCTCGTCCCACAGCAGGTCCATCTCCCCCAGCGACATTGCGGCCAGGTCCAGCCCCCGCTCCCGCGCGATTCGCTCCAGTTCGCGGAACCGCCGCTCGAACTTCGCGTTCGCGACGTGCAACGCGCGCATGCCGTGCACGCCGAGCAGCCGCGCCGTGTTCACCACCGCGAACAGCAGATCGCCGATCTCGGCCTCCACATCGTCCGGCGTCGCGCCCGCCACTTCCTCGACCTCCTCGCGAACCTTGGCGAGCGCCCCATCGGCCGACGCCCAGTCGAAGCCGACCGCGCTCACCCGGTCCTGCAACCGCTGCGCGCGCGAGAGCGGTTCCAGCCTGCCCGCGACGCCATCGAGCAGGGACGCCGGCCCGCCCGCGACGTCACCCTTCGCCTCCCGCTCCCGCGCCTTCAGCAACTCCCAGTCCTCGGCCGGACCGTCGCCGTAAAGATGCGGGTGCCGGCGGCGCATCTTCGCTTCCAGCCGGCCGACCACCGATTCCGCGTCGAAGCTGCCCCGTTCCTCCGCGAGGATCGCCTGGAACGCCACGTTGAGCAGCAGGTCGCCCAGCTCGCCCGCCAGCTCGTCGTCGTCACCGCGCGTCACGGCTTCCGCCGCCTCGTGCGCCTCTTCCAGCAGGTACGGCACGAGCGAGTCGGGCGTCTGCCGCGCGTCCCACTCGCAACGGGCACGAAGGAAGCGGACCAGGTCGAGGGCTCGATCGAAGACGGGCGCAGGCGGATTCGTCACGGGGGAACGCTTGTCAGAGTGAATGAGCGGCGCGTACTATTACCTGTTTTGCAGACCATGTCAAACGGACCTCGTTCACGCGCCTGGGTCGAAGTCCGGCTCACCGACCTGCGCGCCAATTTCGACGCCGCGCGAGGCGTCGCCGGCCGCGGCCACGCCGTCATCGCGATGGTGAAGGCGGACGGCTACGGGCTGGGCGCCGAGCGAGTCGTGCAGGCGCTCGAGCCATGCGGTCCGTGGGGGTTCGGCGTGGCGACGGCGGATGAGGGCGCCGCGCTCCGCGAAAGCGGGGTGCGGCGCCCGATTCTGGTGTGCAGCCCGTTGCCACCGGGCGCGCTGGAGACGGCGGCGGACCACGGCCTGATCGCGACGGTGTCGGATACGGTGTCGCTCGAGCGTTGGCTTCGGGTGGCGGCGGGCCGGCCGCTCGAGTTCCATGTGGAGGTGGACACGGGGATGGGTCGTTCGGGGTTCGACTGGCGGGAGAGCGGGGGGTGGGCGCCGCGGGTTCGCGAGATCGCGGGAGGGGGGCTGCGTTGGACGGGAGCGTACACGCACTTCCACAGTGCGGACGAGCGGGACGCCGGTCCGACGGAGCGGCAGTGGAAGCGGTTCCAGGACGCGGTCGCGCAGTTCCCGGTGTCGCGGGAGGATCTGATGCTGCATGCCGCAAACAGCGCGGCGGCCATCCGCTGGCCCGCGCTGGCGGCGGACGCGATCCGACCGGGGATCTTCCTGTACGGGGGACGGGCAGTGGCGTCAGGGGTAGCAGCGCTGGCGCGGCCACGGGGCGTGGCGAGTGTTCGGGCGCGGATCGTCCGGATCCTGGAAGCGCCGCCGGGCAGCACGGTGGGGTACGGTGCGACGCACCATGCGGCGGGCTGGGAACGGTGGGCTACACTGTCGATCGGGTACGGCGACGGGCTGCCGCGGTCGCTCGGGAACGTGGGGGAAGCGGTGGTCCGGGGCCGGCGGGTCCCGATGATTGGTCGGATCTCGATGGACATGACAGTTGTAGATATCTCGGCGGTTCTGGATGCGGAGGTCGGGGACGTGGCCACGATCCTCGGCCGGGACCACGATGAGGAGATCACGGTGGACGACGTCGCGGAACGCGCGGGGACCATCAGCTACGAGATCCTGACGCGGCTGACGGCGCGTCTGCCGAGGGTGGAGTGTTGAGGGGTCCGGACGAGGGCGAGCTGTTGGCGGCGGCGCGTCGGGCGCAGGCGAGGGCGTACGCGCCGCACTCGGGGTTCCGTGTCGGTTGTGCGCTGGAATCGGACGACGGTCGCGTGTTCACGGGCTGCAACGTGGAGAACGCGTCGTTCGGTCTGACGTTGTGCGCGGAGCGCGTCGCGGTCGGCTCCGCAGTGGCAGCCGGTGCGCGCGCGTTCCGGCGTATCGTGGTGGTGACGGACGCGGCGGCGCCGGTCGCACCGTGCGGCGCGTGCCGCCAGGTGCTGGCGGAATTCGCGCCCGCGCTCGAGGTCGAATCCCACGGCGCGGCGGGTGACCGCCGGCGCTGGACGCTGGACGCATTGCTTCCGGAACGGTTCGATTTCCCGGTGGCTGACGGCGGCGAGACGGAAGGTGTGGCGGAATCATGAGGCGTGTGGCATTGCTCGCCGTTCTGGCGGTCGTGTCGTCGGGTTGCGGTCAGGAGAGTCCCACGGATGTCGGGGGGCCGCTGCTGCCCCCCGAGGCGATCCGTACGTTCGAGGTGATCCTCGATCCCGCGGACTACCTGGTGTCGGACACCGCGTTCTCGGGGTACACGAAGATCATCAAGGGCGGATACCAGATCGTCGCGAACGCGTTCGAGGGGACACTCGATGCCCGTTCGATGGGTCGCTTCGGGATCCCGACGGTGGTCGCCATCACGGATACGCTCGGCGCGATCCAGACGGACTCGACGCCTCACTTCGTGGCCGGGCGGTTCGTCGTCCGGATCGATACGCTGCGGAGCACGATGCCGGCGAGCGCCGAGTTCCAGCTCGACCGGATCGAGGAGGATTGGGATCCGGCGACGGCGACGTGGACGATGCGCGTGGACAGCGGCGGCGCGCAGCTGCCGTGGTCGCAGCCGGGCGGGTACGGCGGGACGCCGATCGCGACGATCGAGTGGAGCCCGGAAGGCACCGACTCACTGGTGATCCCGGTGGATTCGCAGACGATCGCCGCGTGGTCGGACACGACGACGAAGGCCCGCGGTGCCGTGCTCTCGTTGCTCACGCAGAACACACGCGTCCGGATCGCCGACATGCTGTTGCGCCTCGACGCAACGAGCCCGCTGCATCCGGACACGCTGTTCACGTCGACGGTGCGGCCCACGGTGCCGACCTTCGTGTTCCAGCCCGAGCTGCCCGCGAACTCCTCGCAGCCCCTGGCATCGGGCTCGCCCGGCTGGCGCACGTTCTTCCGGCTGCGGGACGATCTGCGCTCGCTTCCCGTGCCCTGTCCGCTGTTCGACGGCTGCATGATCCGGCTCGACCAGACGTCGATCACGAGCGCGGATCTGCTGCTGGAGCCGGCGGAGGCGCCACCCGGCTTCGCGCCACAGGACTCGATGCTGTTCGAGACGGTGGCGGTGTACGCATCGGACATCATTCCGCTGTCGCGCTCGCCGCTGGGCGCGACGGTAGGCGTGACGGCGCACCAGATCGCGCCGGACATCTTCCGCAACGTAGTGAACCCGACGGATATCCCGGTCCCGATCAGCGCGTTCATCGCCGGTCTGGTGAGCGCGGACACGGCGAATGCGCCGCCATCGCCGTACCTCGCGCTTCTGCCGTACGTCGAAGGTGCGGATTTCGGCGTCGTCGCGTTCCGCAAGAGACCGCGACTCCGGCTCGTGCTCACGATCGCCACGGAGCTGCACCTGCGATGAAAACGACGATTCTGTTCTGCGGGTTGCTGTTCCTGGCGGTGCTGCCGTCGCGGGGCCGGGCGCAGTCGCTGTTCGGGATGCGTGGCATGGGACTGCCGGTGAGCGCCGTCGATTCGCGGGCGCGAGCGCTGGGCGGTCTCGGGATCGGGCTGTTCGGGCTGGACCTGTCGCTGACGAGCCCGGCCGACGCGGCGGGCCTGGTGCAACGGGGCATCGTGGCGACGCTGCAGCCGGGCAGCGCGTCACCGGATCTGGCGGGGCGGAAGGGCGATCTGAACGCGGCCCGGTTCCCGCTCGTGCGCCTGATCTACCCGATCAACCGCGTCGTCTTGAGCGTCGGATTCGGCTCGTTCCTCGAGCAGTCGTGGGGTATCCGGCAGGAGAGCTCGGAGCTGGTGGGCCAGGACTCGGTGGCTGCGACGGACATCGTGGAATCGACGGGCGGGCTCTCGCGCCTCGTGCTGGGCGCGGCCTACCCGTTAACGGAACGGCTCGCCGTCGGCGTGGAAGTGGGTCTGTACGCCGGCGTCCTGGACCGCAGGATCCGGCGTATTTTCCCGGACTCGGTGACCGGGTTCCGCAACTTCGATACGAGCTACAAGTGGGGCTACCGCGGTCCGTTCGTCTCGTTCGGCGCCCGCTGGGACCCGACCGGCGCGTACCGGCTCAGCGGTGCCGTCACGCTCTCGGATCGCGTCGATATCGAAGCTCGATCCACGGACTCGAACAGCGACAGCTACAAGCCTCCGATTCGCGTGGCGGCAGGCGGAAGCGCGCGCCTGTCGAGCCTCTGGATGGCGACGGTCGGCGCCGAGTGGTCGGGGCGGGGCGGCGGCGCGGAGCCCGTGTTCACGTCCACGTCCGCCGTGGCGATGCGTCGCAACGCCTGGCACGTGGGTGGCGGCTTCGAGTACCTCGGGCTGCGCTCCAGCTCGCGCGCCTTCCCCTTCCGCATCGGTGGCAGCTACCAGCAACTGCCGTTCTACGACGTCGGCGAAACGCCCGGCACCGAATGGTCGGGCTCGCTGGGCATGGGATTCCGCTTGGCCGGCAACGACGCGAACCCGCTCGCCATGGCGGATTTCGCGTTCGAGCGCGGTCAGCGTTCCGGCCTGGTCAGCGCCGCGCTGCCCGACGGCCTGCGCGAATCGTTCTGGCGCATGTCGATCACGCTCTCGCTGTTCGGGAACTGACGGGGCGCACCTGGCCATGGCTGCGCCCCGGTCCGGCCCGCATCCTGCCCCCCGTCGCCGCAAGGCGTACGTCGAGACCTACGGCTGCCAGATGAACATCGCGGATGGCGAGCTGATGCAGGGCATCCTCGCCGCCCGCGGCTTCGAGCCGGCCGACCGGCCCGAGGATGCCGACGTCGTGCTGGTCAACACGTGTGCGATCCGTGAACACGCGGAGCAACGCGTTCTCGGCCGGGTCGGCGAGCTCGCCCGCCTGAAGAAGGAGCGGCCCGACCTCGTGATCGGAGTGACCGGCTGCATGGCGCAGCGAATGGGCGGCAGCCTGCTCGAGCGTGCCGGCCACGTCGATCTGGTGATGGGTCCCGACGCATACCGTTCGCTGCCCGCGCAGCTCGCCCGGATCCGGCCCGGATTCGACGAGTCGCTCGAAGTGGAGCGAGGCCGTCGCTCCTTGCCGGTGCTCGGCGCGAGCGCGGCCGCAGCGGCCGGCGGGGTCGCGGAGCGGGTGGTCGCGCTCGAGTTCGCGGGCGACGAGAACTATGAAGGTCTGGAGATCCGTCGCACGTCGCGCATCAGCGCATGGGTACCGGTCCAGCGCGGCTGCGATTACCGGTGCACGTACTGCATCGTGCCGTACGTGCGAGGGGCGGAAAAGAACCGGGATCCGGAACGGGTGGTGGATGAGGTTCGGGAGATCGCGGAGCAGGGCATCACGGAAGTCGTCCTGCTCGGCCAGACGGTCAACTCGTGGTGGTGGGGGGACTGGCGCTTCGCCCGGCTGCTCCGCGCGGTTGCGCGAGTGGAAGGGATCCGCCGCGTCCGCTTCACGTCGCCGCACCCGAACGATGTCACCGACGATCTCATCCAGGTCATGGCGGAGGAACCGGCCGTGTGCCGGCAACTGCATCTGCCCGTGCAGTCGGGGCACGACCGCACACTCAAGCGCATGCTGCGCCGCTACACCGTCGCGTCATACATGGAGAAGGTCGAACGGCTGCGTACGGCGATCCCCGGCATCGCGCTCTCGACCGATGTCATCGTCGGTTTCCCGGGCGAGACCGACGAGGAATACGCCGCCACGCTCGACCTCATGCGTGCGGTCCGCTACGACGACGCCTTCCTCTACAAGTATTCCGAGCGCGAGGGGACGCCCGCGACGCGGCTGCCGCGAGACCAATTCGTGCCGCCGGCGGTCGCACAGGATCGGCTCGAGCGACTCATCGCGCTGCAGCGCTCGATTCAGGCGGAGATCAACGCGGCGGAGGTCGGACGGGTCGTCGAGGTACTCATCGAACGCGAGGCTCGTTCCAACGGGGATCTGCTCGGCAGGACCGAGTCCGCGAAGGTCGCGGCGTTCCCCGGCAATGCGGCGCTCATCGGCCGCTACGTGCGGGTACGGCTCACCGCGACGACCGGTGCCACCTTCCAGGCGGAGCGCGTGGGCGACGCGCCGGGGCTCGGGCGCGTGGCCTGATCCCGAATTCGCGGACTGGCCGGCCGGTCTCGGAACCGGGCCGTGGAGCGCGTGCTTCACGGCCCGGTTCGACATTGCGCGGAACCGGTTGTGACCCCGCTCGTCCGGTTCACCGTCGTGTTCGCCACCGGGGCGGCGATCGGGCTCCGGTTCGGCGGCGACGTGACGAGCGTGGCGGCCGCAGTCGCCGGCCTGACCGCCCTGGCGCTGGCCGCCGTGGACCGGGACCGCCGCGGTTTCATGGCGGCGGTTCTCGCGGCCGGGTTGCTGCACGGTTCGCTGGCCGCGGTCGCGGCGGGAGGTGACTGCCGGGCGAGGATGCCGGACGGTGCCGGGCTCGAGGCGCGGGTCCACTTCCTGGAACCGCCGGTCGCCGGTCGCGCGATCGATAGTCGCCTCGAGGCGCTGTCCGTGAACGGACGTATCGTCCGATGCACGGGCACGGTCAGGGTTCGCGTTCCAATCCGGGCAGCGCTGGGCGGGGCGACACACGCGCGGATTACCGGTGCATGGTGGTCGGACCCGATCACGACCGGTTGGCCGAAGCCGCCGGAGCGGCGCGGCATGCTCGCGGGCCGGACGGCCACACCCGTCGAGGAGCCGGGCCACCACCACCCGCTGACGGCGCTCCGGCTGGCGGCCATTCGCACGGCGGCCGCGGTGTTCCGGCGTGAGCGGCCGCTCGCGGAGTCGATGCTCCTCGCCCGGCGCGATGACCTCGACCCGGAGCTCCGTCAGCGCTTCGCCGCCGCCGGACTCGCGCACTTGCTCGCCATCTCCGGAGCGCACGTCGGCATCATGGCGGGCGCGCTGCTGCTCCTCCTGCGGCTGGCCGGAGCGGGCGCCCGGCTCGCACCCGCGGTCGCTTCACTGGGCACGGTTGCCTACGTCGTATTCCTCGGCGCGCCGGCGGCCGCGACCCGCGCCGCGCTGCAGGCCGTGCTCCTGCTCGCGTCGCGTATCCTCCAACGTCCGTCGGAGCCGCTCTCACTCGTCGCGTTCGCGGCGCTCACGATTCTCGCGGCCCGGCCGCTGTCCCTGCTCGAGCCCGGGTTCCAGCTCTCGTTTGCGGGTGTGTTCGGGCTCGTCTCGTTTCGCGAACAGCTCGCGGTCCTGATCCCGGAGCGGCTGCCCGGATGGGTGCGCCAGGGCTTCGCGGCATCGCTTGCCGCTTCGCTCGCGACCGCGCCGATCGCGGCCTGGCATTTCGGGATCGTCTCCCTCATCGGGCCGCTCGCCAACCTCGTCGCCGCTCCGCTCGTGGCGCTCGCGCTCCCCGCCGCCGCGCTCGCGCTCACCGCCGGGTTCCTCGTGCCCGCCGTCGGCGCGTTCCTGGGCGAGAGCGCCGGCATGCTGCTCCAACTGCTCCGCATCGTGGCGGAGACCGCGGCGCGTCCCGCCTGGGGCCACATCTGGGTCACGTCGTTCGGCGTGACGGCCGCGGTGTTCGGTGCGGCGGTCGCCTGGCGCTTCGCGCCCGCGCCGCCGGTCGGCTCCGAACTCGATCCGTCGCGGCTGCGGAAGGCCATACGCTCCCGGATACTGGTCCGGGCCACCACCGCAATTGCGACCGCCATCCTCACCATCTCGATCGGCCCCGTCGGACGGGGGGCGCTCGAGATCCACGTGATCGACGTCGGCCAGGGCGATGCCACCGCCATCCGCACGCCGCACGGGCATTGGCTCCTCATCGATGCGGGGCCCCGGACGCCGTCTTTCGACGCCGGCCGCCAGCGAGTGACGCCGTACCTGCTGGCGCGGGGCGCGCGCCGGATCGACGTGCTCCTGCTCACCCACCCGGACGCCGATCATGTTGGCGGCGCGCAGTGGCTGTGGCACGCGTTCAACATTGGCGCCGTACTCGACCCGGCGGTCGCGACCGGGAAGGACATCTACACGGACGTGATGGAGGCGGCGCGGCGGCACGGTACACCGTGGATGGCGGCCCGCGAAGGCCGTGAGATCCGTGTCGACGACGTCGTGCTCCGGGTCCTTGCGCCGTCGGACTCCTTTCTTGCCCATCCCCACGACTCGAACGATCTTTCGGCGGTCGTTCGTCTCGAATACGGGTCGTTCGGAGCGCTGTTTCTGGGCGACGCCCCGACCGGGGTGGAGGATGCGGTGGTCGAGCGGTTCGGCCCGGGTGTCCGGTCACAGGTGATCAAGGTGGGCCATCATGGTAGTCGGACCTCCACCGGCGACTCGCTCCTGAACGCGGTGCGTCCCGTCCTCGCTCTCGTCTCCGTCGGCCGGCACAACCGGTATGGCCATCCGGCGTCTGTCGTCATCCAGCGCCTCATGGAGCACGGGGTCCGGATCCTCCGGACCGACCAGGACGGCTCGATCGAGGTCCGGGTCCGCCCCGGCGCGCCGCTGGAAGTGAGGCGGCGGCGGTGATGGCGTGGCTGCGCCGGCTGGTGGGCAAGGCGGTCGCGGATCCCCGTCTGCCGGCGGACGTGACGCTGGTCCGCGGCGCGTGGATTCCCGTCATCGGCGGTTGGCTCAGTGGAATGGGCGGGCCGGCGGCGGCCGTTACGCTGGGCTCCACGATCGTGGTCCATCCCGCGGTGGCGCTGGAGGACCGGCTGCTCCGGCACGAGCTGGCCCACGTCCGGCAGTGGCGTGGCCGGCCTCTCGCATTTCCGCTTCTCTACGCGCTGGAGCACGTGCGGCACGGTTATCGCAACAATCCATACGAGGTGGAGGCCCGGGACGCAGAGGGTCGACGGGAGAGGAGCGAGCCATGATACACGAGAAATCCGTCGTCACGATCGAGCGGCACATCATCGATCAGCAACGGAAACACCCGGAAGCGACGGGCATCTTCACGACCGTCCTCTACGAGATCGCGCTCGCCGCGAAGATGATCGCCCGGGAAGTGAACATGGCGGGGCTGATCGACATTCTCGGCGGTCTCGACCGACAGAACGTGCAGGGGGAGGAAGTCCAGAAGCTGGACGAATGGGCGAACGACGTGATCTTCGCGGCGCTCGACCATGGCGGCACGCTCTGCTGCATGGCGAGCGAGGAGTCGGAAGACCCGCTGATGATCCCGGACCGGTTCCCGGTCGGTCCCTATGTCCTGCTCTACGATCCGCTCGACGGCTCCTCGAACATCGACGCCAACGTGTCGATCGGGACCATCTTCTCGATCCATCGCAAGGTGTCCGACGACGAGCGCGGCACGCTCCAGGACTGCCTGCAGCCCGGCTACCGCCAGATCGCCGCCGGCTACGTCGTCTACGGCTCCTCGACCATGCTCGTCTACACCACCGGCAAGGGCGTCCACGGTTTCACGCTCGACCCCATGATCGGCGAGTTCCTGCTCAGCCACCCGAACATCTGCATCCCGGATCCGCCCAAGCGCATCTACAGCGTCAACGAGGGGAACTACGGCGGCTGGTCGGCGGGACAGCAGCGGCTCGTCGACCACATCAAGGCGCTCGACGGCGTCAACAAGAAGCCCTTCTCCTCACGCTACATCGGGTCGCTGGTCGCCGACTTCCACCGCAACCTGCTCTATGGCGGCCTGTTCATGTATCCGGCCGACCACAAGCACCCGAACGGCAAGCTGCGCCTGCTCTACGAGGCGGCACCGCTCGCGTTCATCTGCGAGCACGCCGGCGGTCGCGCCACCGATGGCCACCGCGATATCAACCAGATCGTGCCTCACGAGCTGCACCAGCGTACGCCGCTGTTCATCGGCGCACGCTCTTTCGTCGACATGACTGAGCGCTTCCTGCGCGAGGACACCGCAGTACCGGCGGCGGTCTGAAGCCGACCCGGTGAACGGTCCGGGCCGGCGATGCAATCGCCGGCCCGGCCCGCATCGTCCGCGGTCGTCGAGTCCGTTCGTTCAGTGGTCCGCGAGCCGTGCGGCCGTCACGAGCGCGCCGCGTGGCCGTTCGCGATCGCGTCGCAGGCAGCGCGGACACTGTCCATCATCATCTTCTTCTCGGTGAAGGGCAGGAAGGCGCTGTCAAAGCCCATGAGCGTGAGCTCGACGAGGCGGTCCCAGTTCATGTCGAGGTGCGTGTGCGCCTGCCACAGCTCGTCAGTGACCGTGGTCCCGCTCATCAGCCGGTTGTCCGTGTTGAGCGTGACAATCAGTCCATAACGCAGGTAGTGCGCGAGCGGGTGCGTCGCGTAGTCCGGCGCGACGCGCGTCTGCACATTCGAGGTCAGGCAGATCTCGAGCGGGATGCGGAAGTCGTTGACGTAGGCCAGCAGGTCGGGGTCCTCGAGCAGGCGCGTACCGTGGCCGATACGGCGGGCGCCGCAGAGGTGGACGGCCTCGTGGATGGAGGGCGGGCCGTACGCCTCGCCTGCGTGGATGGTGACCGCGAGGTTGGCCTCGGCCGCGAAGCGGAACGCGTCCAGGTGCTCGGACGGCGGGTGGCCCGCCTCGCGCCCGGCCAGGTCGAAGGCGACGACGCCGTGGTTCTTGAAGTCGACGGCCACGCGCGCCATCTCGAGCGAATGCGAGGGATCGAGGCTGCGCAGCGCGCATACGATGATGCCGCCGCGGATGCCGGTCTCGGCCTCGGCCTGGCGCATGCCGCGGAGTGCGGCCTCGACCACCTCGTGCGCGTCGAGACCGCGGTACGTGCAGAGCGCGGGGCAGAACCGTGTCTCCATGTACCACACGTTCTCGGCCGCCGCATCGAGGGCGAGCTCGCGGGTGATCCGCTCGATGGCGTCCGCATCCTGCATCACGGTGAGCGTGATCTCGAACCGCGTCAGGTAATCCTCGAGGTTGCGCGCATCGCTCACGCGCATGTAGGCGCGCAGTGTGGCGGGGTCCGTGCTCGGAAGCGGCGCGTCCTTCTCGCGGGCCAGCTCGATCAGGGTCTCCGCCCGCAGGCTGCCGTCGAGATGCACGTGCAGGTCGGTCTTGGGCAGCTGCCGCAGGATCTCGCGCGATACGGCGACCGGGCCGTTGTCGGCCCGGTCGCGTTTCGGGAATCCGTCTCGGTTTCCGTTCATCGTGTTCAGTCGGTCCCTCTCCGATCGGTGCTGCCGCGCCGGTCGGTTGTGCGGGCGGGCGCGGGCACCGCCGCAGTCCGCCTCCGTTGCCGGAGCCTCTCGGTCATGTCCGAGGCGGCGCGTTCCGCGCGCGCTTCCCGCGAGACGGTCCGCGGCACGGCGGCGTTGAGGTTGGCGTGCGCCGCCGCGAGACGCGCGACGGGCACGCGGAAGGGTGAGCAGGATACGTAGTCGAGGCCGGTCTCGTGGAAGAACTCGACGGACGTCGGGTCGCCGCCGTGCTCTCCGCAGATGCCGACCTTGAGGCCGGGCTTCCGCTGACGGCCTTCCCATGTCGCCATCTGGACGAGTTGTCCGACGCCATCGCGATCGAGGACCTGGAACGGGTCGTCAGGGAAGATGCCATCCTCGATGTAGCGGGGCAGGAAGGAGGCGGCGTCGTCACGGGACAGGCCGTAGACGGTCTGGGTCAGGTCGTTCGTGCCGAAGGAGAAGAAATCCGCCTCGCGCGCGATATCGCCGGCCAGCAGCGCCGCACGGGGCAGCTCGATCATGGTGCCGACGAGATAGCTGACGTGCGTGCCGGCTTCCTCCATGACGTCATCCGCGACATCCCTGATAATGCCGCGCAGGCGCGCCAGCTCACGCTCGTCCGCGACGAGCGGAACCATGACCTCGGGCAAGACGCGGATGCCCTCGCGGACGCCGGCGACGGCCGCCTCGAAGATCGCGCGCGCCTGCATGATCGCGACCTCCGGATAGGAGATGGACAGGCGGACGCCGCGGTGGCCGAGCATCGGATTCGCTTCGTGGTGCGTGTCCACCAGCCGCCGGACCACGACCGGCTCGACGCCGGACGCTTCGGCGAAGTGCTGCAGCTCCTCTTCGGAATCCGGCAGGAACTCGTGCAGCGGCGGATCGAGCAGCCGGATTGTCACGGGCAGACCGTCCATCGCGCGGAAGATCTCGAGAAAGTCGTCGCGCTGCATGGGCAGAAGCTTGTCGAGGGCGAGGGCGCGCTCGTCGCCGGTGCGGGCGAGGATCATCTCGCGCACGGCCTGGATGCGATCACCCTCGAAGAACATGTGTTCCGTACGGCAGAGGCCGATGCCCTCGGCGCCGAGCTCGCGGGCCTTGCGCGCATCGGTCGGCGTGTCCGCGTTGGCGCGAACGCCGAGCGCGCGCAGGCCATCCGCCCAACTCATGAGACGGTGGAAGTCCGGGGACGGCTCCGGATCGACCGTCGGCACCTTGCCCATGTACACCGAGCCGGTCGAGCCGTCGACCGTGATCCAGTCGCCGGAACGAATGACCTGGTCGTTTCCGCGCGCCTCGCCCGCGGCGCTGTCGATCACCAGGTCCTGCGCGCCGGCGACACAGCACTTGCCCATGCCGCGGGCGACGACGGCCGCATGCGAGGTCATGCCGCCGCGCGCGGTCACCACGGCCTGGGCCGCGACCAGGCCGGCGAAGTCGTCCGGCGAAGTCTCCTTGCGCACGAGGATCACAGGCTGGCCGTGCTGGGCGAGGTCGACGGCCTCCTCGGGCGTGAACACGACATGGCCGGCGGCGGCACCGGGCGAGGCGGGCAGTCCGTGCGCCAGCAGGGTGGTTGGCGCATCGGGATCGATGCGCGGGTGCAGCAGCTGGTCGAGTTGGCGGGGGTCGACGCGGAGCACGGCCTCGGCCTCGTCGATCAGCTCCTCATCGACCATCTCGACCGCGATGCGGATGGCGGCGCCCGCCGTCCGCTTGCCCGTCCGCGTCTGCAGCAGGAAGAGCCGGTTCCGCTCGACCGTGAACTCGAGGTCCTGCATGTCGCGGAAGTGGCGTTCGAGCAGGTCCTGCAGGCCGAGCAGCTGCTGGTAGGCCTCGGGCAGGAGCGTCTCCATCTCGGAGACGGAGACCGGTGTCCGGGTGCCGGCGACGACGTCCTCGCCCTGCGCGTTGAGCAGGAACTCGCCGAAGAAGACGCGCTCGCCCGTGGACGGATTGCGCGTGAAGGCGACGCCGGTGCCCGAATCGTTGCCGAGGTTGCCGTACACCATGGCCTGGACGTTCACCGCCGTCCCGAGATAGTGCGGGATGCCGTGCACCCGGCGGTAGGCGACGGCGCGCTCGACGTTCCACGACCGGAACACGGCTTCGATCGCGCCCCAGAGCTGGATGTGCGGATCGTGCGGGAACGGTTCACCCGTCTTCTCGAGGACGAGCACCTTGAAGGCCTTGACGAGGGCCGCAAGCGCGGCAGCATCGAGGTCGGAATCGACCGCGGCGCCGGCTTTCCGCTTCGCGTCGTCGAGCAGTTCCTCGAACCCCGCACTCGGCAAGCCGAGCACCACCTCGCCGTACATCTGCACGAACCGCCGGTACGAGTCGAAGGCGAAGCGACGGTTGCCGGAGGCGCCGGCCAGGGCCTCGACCGTCTCGTCGTTCAGACCGAGGTTGAGGATGGTCTCCATCATGCCCGGCATGGAGATCGCCGCGCCGCTCCGTACGGAGAGCAGCAGCGGGTCCTTCTCCGAGCCGAAGCGCTTGCCCATCTCGTCCTCGAGTTGGTAGAGCGCTTCGGCGACCTGCTCTTCGAGGCCGGACTCCAGCACCCGCTCGCGCAGGAAATGGCGACAGGCCTCGGTCGTGATCGTAAAGCCCGGTGGCACCGGGATCCCGATGCGTGTCATTTCGTGAAGGCCGGCGCCCTTGCCGCCGAGCAGGGGCTTGTCGGCCCGACTGCCGTCGGCCGATCCACCGCCGAACGAGTACACCAGCTTGGTCGGCATATAGGTGTCGCCTCAGCGAGATGGTTCCTGGTTCATCACTTCGCGCCGACGCGGAATCGTTCCGCTCGCCGCTCGTCCGGAATAGTTCAGCAGCGTGACGACGCCGGCAAGCCTTCCTCGATATCGATGAGGGGGGCCGCGTAGTGACCGGAGAAGCAGGCGTCGCAGAACGGTCCGTGCTCCTGCACGGCCTCGCGCATCCCGTCCAGGGACAGGTAGCCGAGGGAGTCGACCGCGATGTGCCGGCGGATCTCCTCCACGGAATGCTGTGCGCCGATGAGCTCTTCCTTGGTCGGCATGTCGATGCCGTAGAAACAGGGAGAGATGACCGGCGGGCTGGCCACGCGGAAATGGATCTCGCGGGCGCCGGCCTCCCGGATCATCGCGATCAGGCCGCGGCTGGTGGTACCTCGCACCAGTGAGTCGTCCACCACGATGACGCGCTTGCCGCCGATCACTTCGCGCACGGCGTTGTACTTGATGCGCACGCCGAAGTCACGCGCACGCTGCGTCGGGTGGATGAACGTGCGGCCGACGTAGTGGTTGCGGATCAGGCCCAGCTCGTACGGGATGCCGCTCTCCTCGCTGTACCCGAGTGCCGCCGAGTTCGACGAGTCCGGGACGCTGAACACGCAATCGGCGTCGACCGCATGCTCGCGGGCGAGCTGTCGGCCGAACGCGCGGCGCGCCCGGTCCACGCTCACGCCCCACATCCTCGAGTCCGGGCGCGCGAAGTAGACCAGCTCGAAGATGCACGGGGCCGGTGCCGACACGGGTTCGAGGAAGCCGAGGTCGGTGACCTCGCCGTTGTCGATACGGATCACTTCGCCGGGCGAGAGCTCGCACGTGATCTGCGCGCCGACCAGGTCGAGCGCACACGTCTCGCTGGCGACGATCCAGCCGCCGCGAGCCCGGCCGAGCACGAGCGGCCGGAATCCCCACGGATCACGGGCCGCGTACAATGTGTCACCCACGGTCAAGATCACGGAGAAGGCGCCGACCAGCCGGGACAGCGCATCTTTCAGTTGCGCGTCGATCGTCGTTTCGCGAGAGCGCGCGATCAGGTGGACGATGACCTCTGTGTCGATGGTCGTCTGAAACAGCGCACCTTCCGCCTCCAGCTCCGTTCGCAACGTCCGGGCGTTCGTCAGGTTGCCGTTGTGGACGAGCCCGATGTCGCCCTTGCGATAACGGACCACGATGGGCTGGGCGTTGACCAGGCCGGCCCCGCCCGCTGTCGAGTAGCGCACGTGGCCAAGCGCGGAACGGCCCGGCAGCGAACGCAGCCGCACGTCGTCGAAGGCCTCGACGACGAGACCGTTCCCCTTGAAAAGGTGGGCCCGGCCATCGGCGATCGCGCAGATCCCTGCCGCCTCCTGCCCGCGATGCTGCAACGCGTAGAGCCCGAGGTAGGCGATCTCCGCCGCCTTGTCGATCCCCTGTACTCCGACGATTCCGCACATGCTCGTTTCGATCTCCGCCCGTCAGCCGCGGGCCGTGTCCATGGTCACGTTCGTCCGTCCGTCGCCGGGGGCCGGTCCTCCCCGCTCGCTTTGCCGGCGTCCGTCCCCGTCCGCCGCCGCTTCAGCATACGACCCGGCCGGCCGGTCCGCCGCGGGCGCCGCTTGCGGCGCAGCCGGAACGGATGGCCGGGAGTCAGCTCGCCGTAGTCGATCTCCCGCAGTTCCGCGCCTGCTTCGTCCCCCAGTTCCATGTCGAGCATCGGGTCCCGCTCCGGCAACCGCTCGAAGAACCCGAGTACCAGCGCCTTCACGACGCCGTACACGATGTAGCAGTTGAGTGCTGTGAAGAAGTAGAGCCGCGGCACCGTGATGGCGAGCGCGATCAGCACCAGCAGCCAGATTCCGGTCAGTCTCCCCTTGGTCGTGCGGATGCCGAACTTCGGGATGACCGGGTACAGAACGTGGCTCATCATGAGCAGGCCCAACGTCACCATCAGCGCCGTCATGATCTCCGGCCATGCCCACGCCGACAGGTACGTCTGGAAGAAGGCCGTCTGGCTGAATGGGTGAAACGTCGCGAGCGTCATGCCCGCCGTGGGCGAGGGCAGGCCGTGGAACGCGACCTTCGCATGGCCCGCCTGCTCCACGTTGAAGCGGGCCAGCCGGATCGTCGCCGAGCTCACGTAGAAGAACGACGCGATCCAACTCCACTCCCCGTCCGCGAGGAACAGGTAGTACATGATGAGCGCGGGCGCGAGCCCGAAGCTGATCACATCCACCAGCGAGTCCAGCTCCTCGCCGAACCGGCTGCCCGTCCGCGTCACCCGCGCCACCCGGCCGTCCAGCATGTCGGCGATTCCCGCCGCCACGATCAGCCACGCCGCCGTGTTGAAGTCGCCGCGCGCGGCCGAGACGATCGCCCACACCCCGAAGAACAGGTTCCCGAGCGTGAGCGCGCCCGGTACGATGATGACGCCGCGCTGCAGTCGGCCGTTCATCACGCCTCGTCGCCTCCGGGCAGCGATTCTCCGGTAAGGCGCCGGAACACGTCGCGGTACCGCGACGATGTCGTTGCCACCACCTCCTCGGGCAGGTCTGGCGGCGGCGGCTCCTTGTTCCAGGTCCCGGCGCTCACCAGCGTCTCGAGGTAGTCACGCACGGGCTGCTTGTCGAGCGAGGGCTGGCCCCGGCCGATGGCGTAGCTTTCGGCCGGCCAGAAGCGCGACGAATCGGGCGTCAGCACCTCGTCGATCAGGACCAGCGTCCCGTCCGGCAGGTGGCCGAACTCGAACTTGGTGTCGGCGATGATGATGCCGGCCTGCTTCGCGATCTCGACGCCCCGGTCGTAGATCGCGAGGCTGCGTCGCTTCAGCTCCTCGGACAGGGAAAGGCCGACCTCCTGGCCCATGCGGGCGAACGTGATGTTCTCGTCGTGCCCCGTGTCGGCCTTGGTGGCGGGCGAGAAGATGGAAGGCTCGAGCCGCTGGCTCTCCCGCAGGCCATCCGGCAGAGGCTCGCCCGCCAGGGTGCCCGCGCGCCGGTACTCCTTCCATGCGGAGCCGGTGATGTAGCCGCGGACGACGCATTCGATGGGCACGACCTTCGCGCGGCGGACGAGCATCGCGCGCCATGCCCACTGTTCGCGTGTCGCCTCGAGGTCGGGGACGGCGCGGGCGATCGCATCCGGGTCGGCCGTGATCAGGTGGTTCGGCGTGAGGTCCTTCATGCGGGAAAGCCACCACGCGGTGATCTGCGTCAGGACGGCGCCCTTGAAGGGGATCGGCTGGGGCAGCACGACGTCGAATGCGCTGATGCGGTCGCTAGCCGCGATCAGCAGGCGGTCGTCGCCGACGTCGTAGATGTCGCGGACCTTTCCGCGCCCGACGAGCGGGAAGGGGAGGTCCGTCCGAACCATGCCGGTCAGGGTCATGCACGCAACTCCGTCGTGGGGGCAGTCTCATCCGCCGCGTCGAGGATGGGTTGCACGTGTTCACTGAGGAAGGCGTCCACCTGTTCGGGCGCGCGACCAATGTGGCGCACGGGGTCGAGCGCACCGGTGATATCGGCGCGATCGAGTCCGAACGAGGCGTCGCCGGCGATCCTGTCGATCAGGTCGTTGGCCGCGCCACCATCCTTCATGAGGTTGGCGGCCGCGACGGCGTGGGTGCGGATGCGCTCGTGCAGCGCCTGCCGGTCGCCGCCGCGACGGACCGCGCGCATGAGGATCGCCTCGGTGGCGAGGAAGGGCAGCTCCTCTTCGAGCCGGCGCCGGATCACGGCCGGTCGGACGACGAGGCCGGAGGCGATGTTCTGCAGCAGGATGAGCACGGCGTCGGTCGCGAGACAGGCTTCGGGGATCGCGATGCGCCGGTTCGCGGAGTCGTCGAGCGTGCGCTCGAGCCACTGTGCCGCCGCGGTCAGCGCCGGATCGAGCGAGAGCACGATCACGTGCCGGGCCAGCGCGTTGATCCGCTCCGAGCGCATCGGGTTGCGCTTGTAGGCCATGGCCGACGAGCCGATCTGTTCCTTCTCGAACGGCTCCTCGACTTCGCGCAGGTGCTGCAGCAGGCGGAGGTCGTTGGCGAACTTGGACGCGGATGCCGCGATGCCGGCGAGCGCGGCGAGGAACGCGTAGTCGCTCTTCCGCGTGTACGTCTGCCCGGTCACTCCGTAGAGCCGGCCCAACCCCATCTTCGCCGCGATGCGCGCATTCAGCGCGTCCACCTTCGCGCCGTCCCCGTCGAACAGCTCGAGGAACGACGCTTCCGTGCCCGTGGTGCCGCGCACGCCGCGGAACCGGATGGTCGCGAGCCGGTGGTCGATCTCCTCGATGTCGAGCAGCAGGTCCTGGATCCAGAGCGTGGCGCGCTTGCCGACCGTCGTGGGCTGCGCCGTCTGGAAGTGGGTGAAGCCGAGCGTCGGCAGGGCGCGGTACTCGCGTGCGAAGTCCGCGAGCGCAGCGACACACGCGACCAGACGGCGTCGCACGAGGTGAAGCGCTTCGCGCTGCTGCAGCAGCTCGGTGTTGTCGGTGACGTAGGCGCTGGTCGCGCCGAGGTGGATGACGGGGCGGGCCGCGGGCGCGACTTCGCCGAACAGGTGGACGTGCGCCATCACGTCGTGACGGAATCGTCGCTCCAGCTCGGCCGCGCGGGCGAGATCGATGTCGTCGAGGTGCGCGCGCATGGCGGCGATCGCGTCCGGCCTGATCTCGAGGCCCAGCTCCATCTGGGATTCGGCGAGCGCGAGCCAGAGGCGGCGCCACATGCCGAACTTCCACGGCTCCGAGAAGATGCCGCTCATCTCGGCGGAGGCGTATCGTTCGACCAGCGGATTGCGGTAGCCCGCGCCCGGCGGAATCACGGGAGCGGGGATGGCGTGCCCGGCGTCGGGCGGATTCGCGGAGTCGATCATCGTCACTGGCCGCCGATGGAGAAGGCCACGGACCGGAGCTGGCCGCGTCGCTCGACCGTCATGCGGACGCCGCCACCGCTCAGTCGCCGGAGCAGGCTCGCGGCCTCCTGCGCGGTCCGGACGCGTTGCCGGTTGATCTCGAGGACGAGGTCGCCCTCGCGGAGTCCGATTCCCTTCGCCGCGTCGGAGAGCGAGACGATCAGTGCGCCCTCGGTGTTCACGAGCCCGCGCTCCGCCTGGATGGCCGGGGTGAGGGTGACGAACTCGAAGCCCGAGATCGCGGAGACGCGTTCGGCCGTGAGCGAGGGCACGTCCTGCGTGGGCACGCGGATGGTGCGCGTCGTGCCGCCCTGCACGACACCCACGTCGAGCGATTCGCCGACGCGCGTGTCGAGCAGGCGCGCCTCCCAGTCGAGCGTCGAACGGACCGGTTTGCCGTTCGCCGACTGGATGACCATGCCGGCGCGGAGCCCGGCGCGGGCGGCCGGCGACCCGCCTACCACGCTCGCCACGCGCACGCGCCGTGGCTGGCCGGGCGCCGCGCTGTCCTGCCGCACTTCGACGCCGGTCCATGCGCGGTGGACCTGGCCGTCCTTGAGCAGGGCATCCGCGATGCGCTTGGCGCGGTCGATCGGGATCGCGAACCCGAGGCCGACGCTGGCGCCGCTCTCCGAGATGATCGACGAGTTCACGCCGATCACCTGGCCGAGCAGGTTCACGAGCGGTCCGCCCGAATTGCCGGGGTTGATCGCCGCATCCGTCTGGATCATGTCCAGGTAGTAACCGCTCTGCCCGTCATCGTCGGTCGGAATGATGTTGCGGCCGATGCCGCTGACCACGCCGACCGTCACGGTCGGCTCCGGGTTCGAGAGCAGGAAGCCGAACGGATTGCCGATCGCGACGACCCACTCGCCGGTCATGAGGTCGGACGACGTGCCCAGCCTGGCCACCTTCAGGCCGGACGGCTTGTCCTTCAGCCGCAGCAGCGCGAGGTCGGTCACATCATCGGTGCCGACCAGCTCGGCCGGTATGTCCCGGCCGTCGGATAGCGTGACCACGATCTGCGTCGCGCCGTCCACCACGTGGTCGTTCGTCAGCACGAGGCCGGCCGGATCGATGACGAAGCCCGAGCCGAGGCCCTGCACTTCCTGCGACATGCCCGGCGGGATCATGAACTGCTCGAACCAGGTGCGTGGCCGGACCGCCTCCCGCTTTACGACGTTCACGCTGACCGTCGCCGGCGCCACCTGTTCGGCCGCGCGTACGATTGCGGTCCGGCGCGATGCCTGGAGCGTGTCCTGGAGCGGCGTGCGGTCGACGGTCTGGGCGAAGAGCGCGGCGGAATCGGCGGTGGGCGAGGAGGATCCGGACCTGCGGACGGCGAAGGGAATCAGGACCGCGGCGAGGACCGCGACTCCGGCGAGCGTGACGGCGAGACGGGCGTCGAGGAAACCGCGGCGCACGCTACACTCCGCCGGATCGGACCCACCCACCCGCGGGAGCGGTCGTCCACGCCGGTGCGTCGGAATCGGCTGTTTCGGCATCGTAGTATACCCGTGCGAGGCACAGCCCCGACGAGGGGGCGGGCGGCGACGTTTCGAGTTCCGTGTCGCCATCGAGCAACGCACTGATCTCGGCCAAGGGACGCCTTTCCTGCGCGACGTCGGCCATCGTTCCCACCATGTAGCGAACCATGTGATGCAGGAACCGGTTCGCGATCACCCGGTACTCGAAGCCGAAACCGGGCCACTCGGACCATTCGGAACGCAGTACCGTGCAACTCTCACCACGTTCCGGCTGCCCCGCCCGGGCGAAGCCGCGAAACGAATGAGTCCCGAGAAAGAGCCGGGCGGCGTCGTGCAGCAGCGGCAGAGCCAGGGGCCGGCGCAGCGGCCAGCACCAGCGACGCACGAAAGGCGAGCGCGCGGCCGTTTGCGTTCCGACGCGGTACTGATACCCGCGGGCCCGCGCATCGTACCGCGCGTGGAAATCGGGGGTCGTTTCCTCGACCGCTGCCACCCAGACGTCGTCCGGCAACACGGCGTTGAGCGCGCGTTCGAGTGCGTCGGCCGTCCACCGCCCCGGAAGCAGGGCGCTGGCGACCTGGCCCATCGCGTGCACGCCGGTGTCCGTCCGACCGGCCGCGATCACGTCGGTCGTCCGCTGCGTCAGTCGCTGGAGAGCCGCCTCCATCTCGCCCTGAACGGTGCGGACGTCCGGCTGGACCTGCCAGCCGAAGAACTGCCCCCCATCGTAATGAAGCGTGAGCCTGAATCTCTTCTCGGGGGCGTTCCTGGCCTCGGTCACGGGCCGAAAGCTAGGGACGGGCGACGCCGTGTCAACGGCCGCCCGTCCCTGGTCCCAGCGGTCCCGATCATCCCGACGGCGAGCCGGTCGGGTCGGCTCCGCGGGCAGGATTCACACCGTCTCGAACCGGGCCAGAATCCCCAGCACCGCGTCCACGTCGTCCTCGGTGTGGTCCGCGTTGATCTGGAAGCGGATCTCCTCATCGCCGCGCGGGACGACGGGGAAGGCGAGTCCGGTGGCCAGCACGCCGTTGGCGCGGAGGTGGGCGACGAGGGCGCGGGTCCGCGCCGTGTCCCGGACCATCAGGGGGACCACGGGGTGCTCGCCGGGGATCACCTCGAAGCCGAGTCCGACGAGGCCCTCCTCGAAGCGCCGGGTCAGGGCCCGGAGCCGGTCGAGCATGAGCTGGCCCGCCCCGCTGTCGAGCAGGTCCAGCGCGGTCAGCGCGGCCGCCGCCTCGCCCGGCGTGATCGGGTTCGAGTAGATGTACATGGGCGACGTCTCGCGGAAGAACCGGATCACCGTCTCCGATGACGTCACGTAGCCGCCGTTCACGCCCAGCGCCTTGCCCAGCGTCGCGACCAGGATGTCCGCGGGCGGCGACTTCGTGTACTCCTCCGTGCCGCGGCCGGTCCGGCCGAACGCGCCGACGCCGTGCGAGTCGTCGACGATGACGACGATGTTCTCCGCCCACTTCGCGTCGTGCTTGCGCGCGATCTCCACGATCCGGTCGACCGGCGCGTGATCGCCGCGCATGCTGAAGATGCCGTCCGTGACGACGACGGCGCGGGTCGCGTTGTCGGGGACGTCGGCGAGGGCGGCCTCGTACGCCGCCATGTCGAGGTGCGGGTAGATGCGCTTGTCGAGCGGACGCGCGAGCCGCATCGCGTTGATGATGCAGTTGTGGTTGAGCGCGTCGCTGACCAGCACGGTCGTATCCGTCACCAGCGGGTTGATCACGCTCAGGAACGTCGCGTACGCCGAGCTGAAGATCATCGCCGCCTCACGCCCGTGGAACGCGGCCAGCCGGCGCTCAAGCTCGACGTGCGGATCGTACGTCCCGCTGATGAAGCGGACCGCGCCGGGGCCGGCGCCGTACCGGTGCGCGGCCGCTTCTTCCGCCGCGATGATCTCCGGGCGCAGGCCCATCCCGAGGTACGAGTTCGAGTTCATGCGGATGAACTCGCGCTCGCCCTCGCCCGCGAGCCGGAACCGCGGACCGCGCTCGCCCGCCGGCGGCAGCACCGCCGTGACCACGGACTCCGCGCCCTTGGCCGTACCCTTCGACTCGAGGTCCGCGACGTGTTTGCCCAGCCTGGCCGTGATGCGATCGAGTGGCATTTCCGTTCCTCCAGCGCGGGGACCGGGTCCTCAGCGGCCGATGCCTGCTTCCGCCGGAAGCCCCAGCTTGACCCGCAAGTGTTTCAGCATGTCCGTCGTCATCGAATCCAGGTCGTACTCGGGACGCCAGCCCCACTCTTCACGCGCCGCATGATCGTCCAGCCGGTGCGGCCACGAGTCGGCGATGCGCTGGCGGACCGGGTCCACGTCGTAGTCGATCTCGAATCCCGGGAGCTCCGCCCGCAACGCCTCCGCGAGGCGGGTCGGCGTGAGCTGCAACGCCGTCACGTTGAACGCGTTCCGATGCTCGAGCCGCGAGGCGTCGGCCTCCATCAACTCCATCGAGGCGCGGATCGCATCCGGCATGTACATCATGTCGAGTTGCGTGTCCGCCGAGAGAAAGCACGTGTAATGGTTGTGCGCGAGCGCGTCGTAGAAGATCTGCACCGCGTAGTCCGTCGTCCCTCCGCCCGGCGGCGCGACGTACGAGATGAGGCCGGGATACCGGAGGCCGCGCGCATCCACGCCGTAGCGCGTGTGGTAGTAGTCGCAGAGGATCTCGCCCGCGACCTTGGTCACGCCGTACATCGTGCTCGGCCGTTGCAGCGTGTCCTGGGGCGCGGGGTCCGCGGGCGTCCCCTTGCCGAACGCCGCGATCGAGCTCGGCGTGAACACCGTGCAGTGCGCCTCCCGCGCCACTTCCAGCACGTTGAACAGCCCTCCCATGTTCACGCGGTACGCCTTGGGCGGGTCGGTCTCCGCCGTGGCCGATAGAATCGCCGCGAGATGGTAGATGCCGTCGGCCCGGTGCTTCCGGACCGCCTCCGCGACTGCCGCCGCGTCCGTGCAGTCCAGCCGGGTCCAGGGACCCGCTCCGGCCAGCTCCGGCGACGGCTCCCGCAGGTCCGAGCCCAGCACCGCCTCCGCTCCGTATGCCGCACGCAGGGCCGGCACCAGCTCGGCGCCGACCTGGCCCGCCGCCCCCGTCACCAGGATCCGTTTCATGACATCTCCCTCGAGTTCCCCTTCGGGCGTCCCGACACCGCGACGCCATGGGCTTCGGTACGATTGGGCTTCGGTACGATAAGGGTGGGCCCCCTCGATGCAAGTAGGACCCTGCCCACCTCGCGGTCAGGACGTTATCATGCGGCGCGCGCCCGCCGCCGCGAGCGCGCCGGAACGATCCCCGGACTCGCGAGCCATGTCGGATACCCAAACGGATGCGCCCGACCTCGGGCCGTTGATCGCCCGGGCCATGAGCGGCGTTCCGCTCGACGCCGAAGAGGCCGAGATCGCCTTCCGCGCCGTCATGGAGGGACGGGCCACGCCCGTTCAGACCACCGCACTGCTCGTCGCGCTGCGAACCCGCCACGAATCGCCCGCCGAGGTCGCGGGCGGCGTCCGCGCCCTTCGCGCTGCCATGGTGCCCGTGCCCGCCGACCGGCCGGCCGCCCTGGTCGACACCTGCGGGACCGGCGGCGGCGCACTCACCACCTTCAACATCTCGACCGCCGCGGCGCTCGTCGCCGCTGGCGCCGGCATACGCATCGCCAAGCACGGCAACCGTTCCTTCACCTCGCGCTGCGGAAGCGCCGACGTCCTCGAGCAGCTCGGCGTGCGTCTTGATCTCTCGCCCGAGGCGATGGCCGCCGTCCTCGCCGACGCCGGCATCGTCTTCATGTTCGCGCCGCTGCTTCACCCCGCCATGCGCCACGTCGGCCCCGTCCGTCGCGAGCTCGGCGTCGGCACGATCATGAATCTGCTCGGCCCGCTCACCAATCCGGCCGGCGCGCGCAGACAGGTCGTCGGCGTCGCCGACCCCGGGCTCCTCGAGCTCATCGCCGGCGCGCTCCATGAGCTGCGCCACGATCACTCCCTCGTCGTTCACGGTGAACCCGGCCTCGACGAGATCAGCCCCATCGGACCCTCCGAGGTCATCGAGTTGGCCGGCGACAGGATCGAACGCTATTCCGTCGATCCCGAAGAGATGCTCGAGGAGCCCGTCGGCGATGCCGCGAACCTGGCCGGCGGGTCACCCGAGGACAACGCGCGGATCGTCCTCGGCGTTCTTCGCGGCGAGGTCGCCGGCGCTGCCCGCGCCGCCGTGCTGCTCAACGCGGGTGCTGCGATTCATGTTGGGGATGGCGCGGAATCGTTGAAGGCGGGGGTACGGCTCGCGCGGGAAGCGCTCGACGCCGGCGCCGGGCTCGCGGCCCTCGAGAGGCTGCGCGCGGCGACACGCGCAGCCCGCGGCTGATCGGTCAGTTCGCCGAGACGAGGGCTCGCAACGTCCACGGCCCGAGGATCGGTCCGCCCTGAACCCGGAGGACCAGAACGGTCGTGCTCCGGCGGTCGCTCCGCCCCACCACGAATGCCACTCTCCGCATCAGTACCTCCGGATCACGCCCACGACGATGCCCTGGATCATGACGTCGTCGGGCCGGAAATGCATGGGCGGCATCGCCGCATTCGCGGGCTGGAGCCGCACCCTGCCGTCCTTCTCACGATAGAACTTCTTCACGGTCGCCGAATCGCCGTGAACGAGCGCGACCACCATGTCACCGTTCTGCGCCGTAGGCCTCGCGTTCACGATCACGTAGTCACCGTCGCGGATCTGCTCCTCGATCATCGAGTCGCCCTTCACCCGCAGCACGTAATGCTGGCCGCCACGACGCAACAGGGTCTCCGGCACCGCGATCGTCTCGGGATCCGGAATCGCCTCGATCGGGACGCCCGCCGCGACGCTGCCCATCAGCGGCAACTCGAGGGCCCCCGCCTCGCCGCCCGCCGAGACGAGCTCGATCGAACGGCTCGCGTTGTAGCTCTTCCGGATGTATCCCTTGGCGCGCAGATTCTCGAGGTGCTCGTGCACGGTCGCGAGCGAGTGATAGCCGAAGTGGTCGGCGATCTCTTCGAAGCTCGGCGGGTACCCGTTCTCTTCGAGAAAGCCCTCGAGGAAATCGAGGATTTCCTTCTGCTTCTTGGTCAGCGGCATCGTGGCCTCGGCGGTCTTCCCGGCGGCGCCGGTGAAGCGATTGTCCCGAAAAGGAACCGAAAGGCAGTATACCCGAAAGTGAACCGAAGCGCAAGGGTCGATTCCGGGATCCTGAACAGGATCGTAGCGACGAAGCGTGCGGAAGTCGAACGGCTGGCGGGAAGGCGTGCGGAGCTTCGCCATCTGGCGGAGCGGGCGGGTCCGGCGCGGCCGCTGGGTGCGGCGTTGTCGCGGCGGGGCGAGGTGTCGGTGATCGCGGAGTACAAGAGGCGGTCGCCGTCGGCGGGTCTGATGGACGGCAGGGGAGCGGACGCGGGGACGGTGGCGGGTGCGTATGCGGAGGGAGGCGCGGCGGCGGTGAGCGTGCTGACGGATGCGGAGTACTTCGGGGGGAGCCTTGAGGATCTTCGGTCGGCGCGGTCGGCGGTGGAGATCCCGGTGCTGCGGAAGGACTTCGTGGTGGACGAAGTGCAGGTCTGGGAGGCGCGGGCGGCGGGTGCGGATGCGGTGTTGCTGATCGTCCGGATCCTCGAGGGTGCGCGGCTGGCCGGTCTACTGGACTTGTGCCGGGAGCTCGGATTCTCGAGCCTGGTCGAGGCGCACGACGCGGCGGAGGTGGAGCGGGCGCTGGTGGCGGGGGCGCCGATTGTCGGGATCAACAACCGCGATCTGGCGACGTTCCGGACGGATATCGAGGTGTCGCTCGGGTTGGTGGGGACGGTGCCGGCGGACCGGGTGGTGGTTGCGGAGAGCGGGATCCGGACGCGGGCGGAGGTGGAGCGGCTGGGTGCTGCCGGCGTGGACGCGATTCTCGTGGGGGAAACGCTGATGCGTGCGGGTGGGGGAGCGGTCGCGGTGTCGACGCTTGCGGGGGTCGCGAAGCGAGACCGGGACCGGGACGCGGGTCACTGGAGGGCATCGGCGTGTTGACGGCGGTGAAGTTCTGCGGGATGTGCCGGCCGCGGGATGCGGAGGCGGGAGCGGCAGCGGGCGCGAAGTACATCGGGGTAATCCTGTCGAAGGTGGGGCCGCGGGCGCAGACGCTGGAGTCGGCGGCGGCGATCTACGAGGCGGCGGTGGGCACGATCCGGGTGGGCGTGTTCGTGGACGAGCCGGCATCCCGGATCCGGGACGTGGCGGCGGCGCTCCGGCTGGACGTTCTGCAGCTGCACGGCTCGGAGACGCCGGACTCGGTGGCGGGGCTCCGCACGGGTGCGTGGCGAGTCTGGAAGGCGATCCGGCCGCGCGAGAGCGGCGAGTTCCTGGCCGGCCTGATGGCGTGGAAGGGCCGGCTGGACGGCGTCGTGGTGGATGGTTGGACAGCCTCGGGCGCCGGCGGCACCGGAACGCTGTTCCCGTGGGCGGCGGTGGAGCGCCACCGGGGTCGGGTCCCGGCGGGGATGGAGTTGGTCGTGGCCGGCGGTCTGGTCCCGGAGAACGTGGCGGACGCGGTTCGTCGCCTGCGTCCGGACGTGGTGGACGTCAGCTCCGGAGTGGAGAAGGCGCGATGCGAGAAGTCGGAGTTGCTCATGCGCCGGTTCGTGGGCGCGGTTCGCGGGTTGGGAGATCGGTGAGCGGGAGGATCGAGGGTGACATGGCGGTCGCGAGAGATGGGTCGGACACGGGGAGCGGGCGTTTCGGCGCGTTCGGCGGGCGGTACGTGCCGGAGACGCTGATGGCGGCGCTGGACGAGCTGGCGGACGCCTGGGCAGTGGCCACCGGGGACGTGGCGTTCTGGACGGAGTTCGAGGCCCTGCTTCGCGACTACGTGGGCCGGCCGACCCCGCTCTATCCGGCGCGACGGCTGAGCGAGGCGTCGGGCGCGGAGGTCTGGCTGAAGCGCGAGGACCTGAGCCACACGGGGGCGCACAAGATCAACAACACGCTGGGCCAGGTCCTGCTGGCCCGGCGCATGGGGAAAGGCCGCATCATTGCGGAGACCGGGGCTGGCCAGCACGGTGTCGCGACCGCCACGGTCGCGGCCCTGTTCGGGCTCGATTGCGTGGTCTACATGGGGGCGGAGGACATGCACCGGCAGTCGCTCAACGTCTACCGGATGCACCTTCTGGGCGCGGAAGTCCGGCCCGTCGAGGCGGGGACGCGCACATTGAAGGACGCGACCAACGAGGCGATGCGCGACTGGGTCGCCCATGTTGCCGATACTCACTATGTCATTGGTTCGGTCGTGGGACCGGATCCGTACCCCCGGCTGGTGCGCGATCTCCAGTCGGTGATCGGCCGTGAGACGCGGGAGCAGATGGAGCGGGTCGCGGGCCGATTGCCGGCCGCGGTCGTGGCGTGCGTCGGGGGCGGCTCGAACGCGATGGGGATCTTCCACGAGTTCGTGCCGCAGCGCGCGGTGGCGCTGGTGGGCGTGGAAGCGGCGGGCGAGGGGCTGGAGAGCGGCCGTCATTCGGCGTCGCTCGGTGCCGGGGAGCCGGGTGTTCTTCACGGCTCGCTGACCTACCTGCTTCAGGACGCGGCGGGCCAGGTCGCGCCGGCGCACTCGGTCTCCGCGGGTCTGGACTATCCGGGCGTGGGCCCGGAACACGCGTACCTGAAGGACACGGGTCGCGCAGAGTACGTGAGTGTAACGGATGGCGCCGCGCTGGAGGCGTTCGAGCGTCTGGCGAGGCTGGAAGGGATCATCCCTGCGCTGGAGAGCGCGCACGCTATTGCGTATGTGTTGGAACACGGAAGCCGCTGGGCGGGGCAAGGCCCCGTCGTGGTGTGCCTCAGCGGACGCGGCGACAAGGATGTCACGCATGTCGCCGCCCTCACGGGGCGGGATTTCGCGCACGGCTGAGCCAGCGCGGGAGGCGGACGGTGGAAACGCCGCGGTCCGCTGACTCGTCGCGTCAGCCAGAGGCTGAAGTCGCGCACGGCCCGCCGGGGTCGGGCCGTGCGGCGTCAGCGGGACCTGCGGTCGCGTTCGAGGACTGGGACGAGGCGCCGCTTCCGGACGCGGAGTTCGCCGACCTCTTCCTGTCGCTCGACAAGGCGATCCGCGCCCGCCGGCTGTACCAGGAGAACAACCCGGTCTTCCAGGGCTTCGTGGCGAACTCGCGCAAGTCGTTCGCGAAGCTGTGGGAGCGGATGCCTTCGCTCACGGTCTCGGTGGATGAAGGCGCGTTCCGCTGCTTCGGCAAGGACTATCCGTCGAAGGAAGGGCGCGAGGGACTGCCCTTCATGTTCTACCGCGACGGGGTCCGCGTCCTGACCTTCCTTCCCGGCTTCGAAGACGAAATCGACCTGTTCATCGCCGTGATCGACCGGGCTCGCCAGATGGGGCCGCGGGCGACCGACGACATCGTGACGCTGCTGTGGGAGGAGGAGTTCTCCTCGTTCCAGTACAGCTACGTGGATCTGCTCTCGGAATCCATGGTGGCGCCCGCCAATGCGGAGACGCCGCACGGGCAGATCGAGCGGCAGCGCCTGGAGCAGGCGGTCGTCGGCGACGCCGGGGAGGCGGTACCGCCGGCGGTGGAGGACGGCGCGCCGCCCGTCTCACAGGCCGTATCCATGGAGAACTTCGTCGAGACGACCTACTTCCTGGATCCCGACGAAGCCGAGCACCTTTTCCACGAGGCGGAAGCGGAATGGCGTCGTGACGTGCGCAGCGCCGTGCTCGATGCGCTGTTCGACCGCGTCGAAGATGCCGAGGTGGAGGATCGCCACGCCGAGATCCTGCGCATGCTCGGCCAGTTGTTGCCGGCCTTCCTTGGCCGGGGCGACCTGCGCAACGCGACCAAGATCGTGGTCGAGGTGGGTGGCCTGCTCGCGGGCTCCGGGCTGAGCGGCGAGGAGCGCGAGGAAGCGGAGCGCCTGCTGCTCGACCTGAACGATCCGCAGGTGCTGAACCAGTTCCTTGGCTCGCTCGAGGACGGCACCATCGACCCGTCGATCCCTGACCTCGAGCGGTTCCTCGGATACCTCGGAGCCGAGGCGCTGCCGCTTCTGCTCCGCGCCACCGAACGCTCCGAATCGGCGCGCCTGCGGGAGAAGTTGACGGGCGCGCTCGGCAAGTTGGCCGGCAAGCAGGCGAAGGCGCTCGTCGAACTGATCGCCGCATCCGACGACCGCGTCGCGCTGGGCGCGGCGCTGCAGTCCGGGCGGCTCCAACTGAAATCGGCGGTGCCAGCGCTCGTCTCGATGTACCGGAAGGCGGAGGTGGCCGGCCGTCGCCGCGCGATCGAGAGCCTCGCGTCGATCTCCGACGCCACATCGCTCGAAACGGTACAGGACGCACTCCGCGATGACGACCGCGAGGTGCGAGTCGCGGCGGCCCGCGGCCTCGGCGCCATGCGGAACCCGGCCTCGCTCGCCTCGCTTCGTTCCGCGGTGAAGAGCAGGGCGCTCCGCGATGCCGACCTGACGGAACAGATCGCCGTCTTCGAGGCGTTCGGCACCGTCGCGCTCGAGGACGACGTCGCGCTGCTCGACCGGCTTCTGAACGGACGGCGGCTGCTCGGCAAGGAGAGTCCCGAGACGCGGGCTTGCGTGGCCATGGCGCTCGGCGCCGTGGGTACACCGGAGGCGCGTCAGTCACTGCTCAAGGCGGTGTCGGATCAGCACCCGATCGTGCGCAACGCGGTGTCCAAGTCGCTGGCGCGGCTGGCGAGGCCGAAATGAACGCGCCCGCGAAGCTGCTGCAGAGCGAGAACGTACTCCAGCCGCTGGGGCGGTCCCTGGTCACGGCGCTCTACGCCGCGGCCAAGGCCATCAAGTTCTACCCGCTGGAGAACACGACCACGCAGAACGCGCTCGACCAACTGCACCGCATCGTTGGCCGCGTGCTCGACCGCGAGGAGGGTATCCAGCTCCGCTTGATCGGCGACTTCATGTTCCTCAACGACGCGCGGCTCCGCCTCGACCTGTCCGACTACGTATCGTTCTCGTACGTGGCCGGACTGTTCCGCCGCCACGGCGTGGGCGAGATCGTGGTCGAGCGCGGCGTGGAGCGGTCGCACCTCGTGCCGCTGCTCTCGCTGCTGGTCGAGGAGGCGTCCGGTGGGGACGCGGCGTTCGAGAACTTTCTGGGCCGGCTGGAAGCGAGTCCGGCGCGGTGCCTGGACGTGGGCCCTGCGCGCGAGATCTCGGCGGATCTCGACCTGAAAGCGGACGACCGTGCGAAGGAGGCGGCGAAGGTCACGTACTTCCAGTCGGTGCACGTGGCGCGCGAGGTGCTGACGGACACGCGGCTGGGACGGGCGGTGAACCTGCGGCGGGTGAAGCGGGCGGTGCAGGCGATCGTGGACCAGGTGCTGAACAACGAGACATCGATCCTGGGGATGACGACGCTGCGTGACTTCGACGAGTACACGTTCACGCACTCGGTGAACGTGTGCATCTTCAGCGTGGTGATCGGGCAGCGGCTGGGCCTGAGCAAGCTGCAGCTGTACGAATTGGGGCTGGGCGCGTTGTTCCACGACATCGGGAAGCAGCGCATCGATCCGGCCATCGTCACGAAGACGAGCGGGCTGACGCCAGAGGAGTGGGCCGCGATCAAGCGGCATCCGACGGAGGGCATGCTGAGCCTCTTCTGGATGCGCGGGCTGAGCGATGTCCCGTACCGCGCCATGCTGATGGCGTACGAGCACCACATGAGGATGGACCTGTCGGGCTACCCGAAGAACAAGCGGGAGCGCGCGCCGACGCTGTTCAGCCGGATCGTGGCGACTGCGGACGGTTTCGACGCGGCGACCTCGAAGCGCAGCTACCAGAGCGAGCCCTACCCGCCGGACGAGGTGCTGCGCGAGATGACGGACAATCCGAAGCGCGGGTTCGATCCCCTGCTGGTGAAGGCTCTGATCAGCGCGACCGGGGTATTCCCGGTCGGAACGCTCGCGATCCTCGACACCTACGAGATGGCTGTGGTCACGGCCCGCAACCCGGATTCGAGCCGGGTCCACCAGCCGGTCGTCCGGATCGTTTCGGACGGCATGGGGATCATGATCGCGGACCCGCCGACCGTGGACCTGTCGGAGATCGACCCGGCTACCGGCAAGCCACGACGGACGATCGTGAAGACCGTTGATCCGGATCGCTTCGGGATTCGTGTCGCAGACTACATCCTCTGAAGGGCGCGACCGCCTCGCGCCGCGGCTCCAGCAACTGCGCGGCGATGGCCGCCGGCTCCTCATCCCCTACATCACCGCCGGTTACCCGGAGCCCGGTCTGACGCTCGAGCTGATGGGTGCGCTGGTCGCGGCGGGCGCGGACGTGATCGAGCTGGGCGTGCCCTTCAGCGATCCCGTGGCGGACGGTCCCACCATCCAGCGTTCGTCGCAACGGGCGCTCGAACGAGGCGTAACCCTGGCCAGCGTGCTGGAGACGCTCGCCCGCTTCCGTGCCGACGGCGCCGACACGCCGGTTGTGCTGTTCACCTATCTGAACCCCGTATTACGGTACGGCCCCGACCGATTCGTGAGCGACGCGCTGCTCGCCGGAGCGGACGGCGTCCTGATGACCGACCTGCCGGTCGGCTCGGACCCCGCGCTCGAGCGGATGCTCGACGATTCCGCGCTCGCGCACGTCCGCCTCGTGGCGCCGACGACGCCAGCGGCGCGTGCCCGGGAGATCGCCGCGGCCGCGCAGGGGTTTCTCTACTACATCTCTCGCCTGGGCGTGACGGGAGCGACGCAGCAACTCCGTGACGAGCTGCCCGCGGAGATCGAGGCCCTGCGCGCGGTCTCGCGTGTGCCGGTCGCGGTCGGGTTCGGCATCTCGAGTGGCGAGCAAGCGGCGGCGATCGGGCGGGTGGCCGATGGCGTCGTCATCGGCAGCGCGCTCATCGACGCGATCGACCGGGGCGGCGTGACTGCGGCGGGTGCGCTCCTCGGCGAGTTGCGCGCGGGCCTCGACCGTGCTGCGGCGAGCGCGCCTCAGGGCTGAACGGCCGGATCCCTCAGCCGCCTCTCGAGCGCCGCGTCCGGCTCCACGAACAGCGTCTTTCCGCGCTCGAGCACAACCACCCCGGGTGCCGTCTTGCGCGGCTTCCGCACGTACTTCCTCCGTGTCCAATCGACCGGAACCGTGCCCGAGGTTCGGCCCCGGCTGTGCAGCGCGGCGAGCACCGCGGCGTCGCGCACGTCCTGCTCCGGCGGGTTCTGGTCGCGCCGGCCCCAGCTGAGGACGACGTGGGCGCCGGCGACGTCCCTGGCGTGCAACCGAGATGTCGTCCGGCCGCGAATGGCGGAAGGTCAGTTCGTCATTGGCCCGCGCGTTCCGGCCCACACGAATCTCGAGGCCGTTCCGGCTGCGGTAGCGGCGATAGGGCAACACCCGCTCCTTTCCGGCCCCGGCCCCGTCCGTCCGTTTCAGAACCGGCGGCACGGAGCTGACCGGCACGTCGCCGCGGCCGATCGCGGTCTCGAGCGAGGCGAGGCGCTCCGCCTCGCGTTCGCCGGCCTGGAGCATGGGCGGAATCCGCCGCGCCGCCCGCTCCCGGCGTCGGGCCAGGTCGTAGAGCCGTTCCGCGTTGGCGGCCGCATCGAGCGCCGGCTCGAGCTCGACCCGGACGCGGCCGCCGACGAAGTCGTCGAGCTCCGCTGCGGTCATTCCCTTCCGCACCGCGTGTGGCTGGCTGAGCAGCAGAGCGGCGGCCTGCCGTGAACGTTCCGCTTCCACCGTCGCCCCTTCGAGCTGCGCGCGCAGCCGGTCGAGCCGGCGCAGTACGGCGTCGCGCCGGGATGCGATCGCCCCCAGAACGGCGGCCGCATCGCTGCTTTGGTCGTCACCGTCGTCCGCCGCCGTGAAGGCGGCGAGCAGGTCGTCGGTGGGGCGGGCCGCCATGCCCGGCAGCGGTCGAGGGTAGGGCTGCGCCGCACCCCCGGGATCGAGCACGAGCGGCATGATCGCGGCGCTCCGGACCTCGAGGTACGTCCGGTACGACGTCTCCGGGTCGGGCGTCGCGTCCTCGGGGCCGAGGATCGCGCCGGCATTCAACGGGCTCGTCCATGCGACGCGCTCGATCAACGCGCGCCGTCGCGCCTCGCCGTCCGCGGCCCGCAGAACTTCGCGGAACACCTGGAGGCCGGGCGGCGCGTCGATACCCGCCCGTCCGCTCGGCGCCGGCGGAACCCGGGTCGCGCCGCGCGTGGCAGGCCGGCTCGCGCCGCCTTCGCGAAGCAGGGCGAGGATGACGCCGTCGCGGTCGAGCGCGAACGCGTTCGAGTGCGGCCCGAACAGCTCGAGCACAACGAGGGCGACGCCGGTCGGTTCGTCCGGCGGCTCGGGACCGATCGAAATCTCGAGGATCCGTTCGTCGGGCAGGGCGCGGAAATCCCGTATGTGGCTGCCCGCCGGGATGGGCAGGTTGCCTTCTTCGCGGGCGGCCGGCAGGAGGCGCGGCCCGCGGCCGGTGGGCCGCAGGTCCCAGACCAGCGTCCCGCGTCCGGTCGCGAGACGGATCGTCCGGCGCGCGGCGTCGAAGCGGCCCGTGTGGACGCGGGCTCCGTCCAGTCGCTGACCGAGTTCGATGGCGAGCGCGCGCACGAGCAGCGCATCGAAACGAAGCGTTTTTGACACGCCTGAATGATGGGCCTAGCTTGCGATGTACGCCAAGTTTGCGACAGTTCGCACACGGGGACGGGCGAGATGAGCGATCGGGCCGAGCGCCGCGTCACCGTACGCGACCTCCTCGAAATGAAACAGCGAGGCGAGCGCATTGCCGCGCTCACGGCGTACGACTTCCTCTTCGCCCGTCTGCTCGACGAGTGCGGCATCGACATCGTGCTCGTGGGCGACTCCGTCGGCCAGGTCGTGGCCGGCCACGAGACCACGCTGCCGGTCACGCTCGACGACATGATCTACCACGCGCGGGCCGTGCGCCGCGCCGTACGCCGCGCGCTCACCGTCGTGGACATGCCGTTCCTCTCCTTCCAGATCACGCCCGAGTTCACGCTGCGCAACGCCGGGCGCGTGATGAAGGAGACGGGCGTCGAGGCCGTTAAAATGGAGGGTGGCGACGAAGAGGCCGCGCGTCACGTCCGTGCCCTGGTCCGTAGCGGGATCCCGGTGATGGGCCACATCGGCCTGACGCCGCAGTCGGTGCACGCGCTGGGCGGGTACCGGGTCCAGGGCCGTGACGAGGACACGGCGAAGCGACTGGCGCAGGACGCGCTCCGCCTCGAGGACGCGGGCGTGTTCGCCATCGTGCTCGAGTTGATACCGGCCGTTGTCGCGGAGACGATCTCGCGCTCGCTTCGCATCCCGACCATCGGCATCGGCGCCGGGCCTGGCACGGATGGACAGGTCCTCGTGCTCTACGACGCGCTCGGTCTCAACGACCATTTCCATCCGCGGTTCCTCAAGCGCTTTGCCGATCTCGCCGACGTGTCCCGACGCGGAATCCAGGACTACGTCGACGCGGTGCGCAAGGGAACGTACCCCGGACCCGAGCATTCCTTCGAGTGATCCGCACCGATTCGCTGACCGGGCTGCGCCTCGCCATCTCGGCCGCACGCAGGTCGGGACGACGCGTCGCGCTGGTTCCGACCATGGGCTTCCTGCACGAGGGGCACCTCTCGCTCGTCGACCTGGCGCGCGCGCACGCCGACTTCGTCGTGCTGTCCCTCTACGTCAACCCGCTCCAGTTCGGGCCGGGCGAGGACCTCGACCGCTATCCGCGCGACCTCGAGCGCGACGCCACGCTCTCCGCCGAGCGCGGCGTGGACGTGCTCTACGCGCCCGGCGACGCGCAGATGTATCCGCACGGGGTGCCCGCGCTCATCATCGATGTACCGGACCTGGCCGCGCGCTTGTGCGGCGCGTTCCGGCCGGGCCACTTCCAGGGTGTGTTGGTGGTGGTCACGAAGCTGTTTAACCAGGTGCGGCCGGACGTCGCGGTGTTCGGCCGGAAGGACTACCAGCAGCTCGCGCTGGTGCGCCGCATGGTGCGCGACCTGGACATGGGCATCGAAGTGCTGGGCGGGCCGATCGTGCGCGAGCCGGACGGGCTCGCGCTGAGCTCGCGCAACGTGTACCTCAGCCCGGCCGAGCGGAAGGATGCGCCGCTCCTCAATCGCGCTCTCGAGGACGCCGACGCGGCCCTCACCGCCGGCGTTACGGACGCCGCGGCGATCGTGGACGTGGCGCGGGCCCGGCTGGCCACGTCGTCGCGGATACGGCCGCAGTACGTCGAACTCGTGGATCCCGAGACCTTGGCCGGAGTGGACCGGGTGGTGCCCGGCCACGTGCTGGCCCTTGCCGTGCATCTCGGTTCGACGCGGCTCATCGACAACCGCGCTCTGGGTGGCCCGGTGCCGGACCGGCTGGCGTGAGCGGCGATCTGCCGGCGTGGATCCGGGATGCCGCCCGGGGTCGGCTGCCGGACTGGGCCGAAGCCTCGCCCGCCCGCCGCGCGCACATGGAACGGGTTGCGGACCTGATGGAGGAGTGGGCCCGGGCGCTCGGCCTGCCGGACGCGGACGTGGAGCGCTGGCGCGCGGCCGGCTGGCTTCACGATGCGCTCCGCGACGCGCCCGCCGAGCGGCTCAGGCCCCGGGCAGGCGCCCGCTTCCGGGACCTGCCGTACAAGGTGCTGCACGGACCGGTGACGGCGGCCCGGCTCGAGGAAGAGGGTTGCGTCGATGCGGAGCTGCTCGACGCGATACGCTTCCACACGCTCGGGCACCGCTCGCTCGGACGGCTGGGCCGGGCGCTCATCGCGGCCGACTACCTCGAGCCCGGCCGCAGGAGCCGGGCGGGATGGCGGGCGGACCTGCGTTCGCGGGCCGGCGCGGATCTCGATGGCGTGGTACGTGCGGTCGTGCGGGCCAAGCTGGAACACGGTCTCGAGGCGGGGCTTCCGCTGGGACCGGAGTTGGTCGAACTCTGGAACATCCTGGCGCGAAATGAAGGAACGTAGCGCAGCGAACCTGGAGCGGCTCGGCATCGTCGCCGCATGGATCATCGCCGGCGCGTTCATCGTGTCGTTCGCGCGCGGCGTACGCTGGCCATTCCGCGGCACGGCCGACCCCGCCCCGGCGTTGCCGCACCGCGTCGCGATCGATCCGGCGAGCGAAGACGGCGGGTCGGTCGAGGTCCTGAACGGCACGACCCGGGCCGGCCTGGCCCGGAGCGTCATCGAGCAGCTGCGCGTCGACGGCTTCGACGTCGTCGCCATCGGCAACTACCGGGAGGGCCCGCTGCCCGACAGCTCCTTCGTCATCGATCGTACCGGTGACCCTGCGGTCGCCCGCGCGGTCGCCGACCGTCTGGGGATCCGGGTGGTGCGGAGCGAACCGGACAGCACGCTCTACGTCGACGCGACCATCGTGCTCGGCGCCGACTGGCGTCGCGACTGATCCTGCTCCCCGCGCCGACACACGCCGGCGCGGTCCCACCGCTCAGCTACCGGGGAACGTCGTGCCCGCCGACTCCATCAGCTTGAGGTAGGGACGCGGCGCGTGTGTCGCGTGCTCCGCGCGCAGCTGGCCGCAGGCCGCCGCGATGTCGCGGCCGCGCGGCCCGCGGATCGTGGCGGCAACGCCGCTCGCGTCGAGGATCGCGGCGAAATCACGCAGCCGGTCGGGTGGGGAAGCGCGCCAGCCGGGGCCGGGGATGGGGTTGTAGGGGATCAGGTTCACGTGCGCGCCGAACTCGCGAACCAGGGCGGCGAGCTGGCGGGCCTGCTCCGCGTCGTCGTTCACCCCGTCGATCATCACGTATTCGAACGTGATACGCCGGCCGCCCGCGGCGTCGAACGCGCGCAGCGCTTCGAGCAGCTCCGGGAGCGGGTACTTCCTTTCGATCGGGACGAGGCGGGCGCGCAGCACGGGCTCCGGCGCGTGCAGTGAGACCGCGAGCCGGAACTGCTCCGGCCGCGCCGCGAGCTCGAGGATGCCGGGCACGATGCCGACCGTCGAGACCGTGATGCGTCGGGCGCCGAACCGGTAGGCGTGGTTGAGGAGCGTGAGCGCCGGGAACACCGCGGGTCCGTTCGCGAGCGGTTCGCCCATCCCCATGAACACGACGTTCCGGATCGTGCCGGTCCCGTTCTCAACCAGCCAGCGGCGGGCGCCGCGGAACTGGGCGACGATCTCGCCCGTGGTGAGCTGACGCCGGTATCCGGACCAGCCGGTCGCGCAGAAGACGCAGGCCATGGCGCAGCCGGCCTGGGAGGAGATGCAGAGCGTGACGCGGTCGCCGGCCGGGATCAGGACGGACTCGATCAGCTCGCCGTCCTCGAGCTTCCAGAGCTGCTTCGCCGTGCCGTCCTCGGAGCGGGTCGCGACGGCCAGCTCCGGCGCGCACAGGCGGAACGAGGCCGACAGGGCGTCCCGTTCCGCGGCCGGCAGATCGCTCATCTCGTCGAAGGACAGGGCATCGCGCTCGTAGATCCAGGCCAGCGCCTGACGAACGCGGTAGGCCGGCTGGGAGCGGGCGGCGAAATGGTCGCGCAGCAGCGCTTCGACCTCGTTCCGCGGCAGGTCGACCAGGTCGGGGGCGGCGGCGCCGGGCGGATTCATCAGAACGTGACGCCGAGCCGGAAGGTGTGGACCGCACCGATCCCGTTCCCCAGCTCCTCGCGCAGGACCCCGACCGAGTACCTCTGGATTTCGACCGCCGCGCCGAGCACCGGGTCCCACGACCGGCCGCCCACGTCCGGCTCGCCCGCGATGCCGGCCGACAGTCGCACCCGCGAGGCCCACTCCGCCCCCAGCGCGATCCGGTGCGTGAGACCGTGGTACCATGGCGATCCGGCGACTCCGTAGCTCACGCTCAGGTTGCCTCCCGACACGACGGCCGCGGCAGGCGCGAGCTCCGCGCCCACGGCCCAGTCCGTTCCCTGTTCGCCGAACCCGAGCGAGGCGCCGAAACCGGGCATCCAGTTCCGCGCCGCCGTACGGAGCCCGGCACCCACCTCCACCTCGTCGCGGGCATCGAGAGCCCGCGCGGCGCGAGTGAAATGGGCGCCGGCGCCGAACGTGAGTGAATGCCCGACGATGCGCGTGGCGGCGACGCTCAGCGTGGTCTCGCTGATGTCCAGCGTGCCCTCGACGTCGTCGGGCAACGGCGACGTCGACGTCAGGGGGATCTGGTCCAGGCCGACGTTGCGGAAGCCGACACCGATCGCCGTACTCGGGTCGAGCCGGAAAACGGAGGCGAGGGCGACCCCGTCAAGGCTCGTCGAATTCGGACCCTGGACATCCACGATCAGCGCCTCGCCACGCTGCGCCGGGATCCGCCCACCGCCCGGATTCCAGAAGACGGAAATCGGGCCCCGGGCCAGGACGTCCGGGCCGCCGCTCCCGCGAACGGGCAGGTCGAGGACCCTCTGGGCGACGAGTCGCCCGGGGGTCGGCCCGATCGCGCCGAAGGCCAGAAAGAAGGGAACGGCAGCATGCCAGTTGATGCGACTCGAAGCCATTCTTAACTTTACCGGTCTGAGAGGCACCCGAAAACCCCTGGCAACGGACGGACACGCGCCTTGCAACTCGCCGACCTGCTATCGATCGAACGAATCCGGATTCCGCTGGAAGGCGGCACCAAGGACGAGCTGCTTCGTGAGCTCGTGTCCGTGCTCGCCGAGGACGACGGCATCGGCGATCGCGATGTCGTGCTGCAGGCGGTGCGCGACCGTGAAGCGATCCTGTCGACGGGGATCGGCCACGGCGTCGCGATACCGCACGGGAAATCGCCGGTCGTGCCCGAGCTGCGAATGGCGGCGGGACGGACCGCAACGCCGGTGGATTTCGACGCGCTCGACGGCCAGCCGGTCCAGCTGCTCTTCCTCCTGATCGGTCCGGAATCCGCAGCCGGTCCCCACATCAAGGCGCTCAGCCGCATTTCCCGGCTCGTGCGGCGGGAGGATCTCCGCGAGCGCCTCGTCCGCGCCGGTTCCGCGCGCGAGTTCCTCGACGCCCTGCGCGACGCCGAAGCCTGACCTCCGTCATCCGGACGGTGGCGTCAGTGTCGGACGCCCGCGTCGGACCGCGCGGCCGTGGCGATCGATCTACGCTCCTGGTCGATCAGCCGGGACAGCGTGCCGATCCCTTCGCGGAGCTTTGACGACTTGGCGCCGTGGTTGGACCCGGTGCGGGCGGCGGATTCCAGGTTGACGCAGATCTGGGCAAGGTTGTCGAAGCCGGCCGCGGTGAACTGGAGCTTCAGCTGCGTGATCGTGCGGCGGACGTTGATGGAGAGCGACTCATGGTCCCGCGGCTGCGTGGCGAATCGTTCGATGACTCCGCGCACGTGGTGGATCCGGTTCTGGAACGAATCGAGCGAGGATATCCGCTCGCGATCTCTCGGCGTCAATGTTGACATACTGAAAGGTACCCGTTCGGTGGGCTTCGCGGGAAGCCCACGCTTGTGGCCGCCTCCCCGGGTTTCCATCTTGGGCTGCCAGCCGGGATACGCGGCGCCGACCGGAACGCCGGAAAGGAATACGGGCTCTTGACATTCGTCGGGTATCTGCCGGCCCTCGCCTGGGTGGCCGTCGTCCTCTTCATCGGGAGCCGGCCGTTCGCGGACGCGCCGAGCTTCGACTTGCCCGTCGACAAGGGCATCCACTTCGTGCTCTATGGGGTCCTCGGGCTCCTGGCCGCGACCGGGTGGCGTATCGCGGGACGGCGCCCGGCGCTGGCCGTCCCCCTGGTCGCCGCGCTACTCGTGGGCGCAATCGACGAACTTCAGCAACGCGGCATCGCCACGCGGTCCGCGGATTGGCGTGACTACGCCGTCGACGTGTTTGCGGTCTGCCTGGCCTTCCTGGTCGTGGTCCGGGGCCGGCGGCGATCGACGGAAGGGAACGAGGGGTGAGCAGCGTGCGTTCGGATACGTCGTACCGGGACCGGATGGTCGGGGAATTCCGCGCCGCGGATGCGGATGCGGGGTCGCAGGTGCGCGTCGTCGGCTGGGTCCACCGCCGTCGCGACCTGGGCGGACTCGTATTCCTCGAGTTGCGCGACCGGACCGGTCGGCTCCAGCTATCGCTCGGTCCGGGCTGGACGCCGGCGCCGCTGCTCGAGCGGGCGCGCCGGATCGGCTCGGAATTCGTGATCGCCGCGCGCGGCACGCTCGAGCGCCGTCCGGCCGAGGCCGTGAACCCGGACATGGCGACGGGCGAGGTCGAGCTGCACGTCGCCGAACTCGATATCCTCTCGGAATCCGAGACCCCACCGATCCAGGTCGCGCCTTCGGCGACGGACGAACTGCCTGCCGAGGAACTGCGCCTCCGGTATCGCTACCTCGATCTGCGCCGCGAGGAGCTGCAGCGCGCGCTCATTACACGGCACCGTGTGCTGCAGCAGGTGCGATCCCACCTTTCCGCGCAGGGATTCCTCGAGATCGAGACGCCCATGCTGACGCGGCGCACGCCGGAAGGCGCGCGCGACTATCTCGTCCCCAGTCGCGTTCACCCGGGCGAGTTCTACGCCCTGCCGCAGTCGCCACAGCTCTACAAGCAGTTGCTGATGGTGTCCGGCTACGACCGCTATTTCCAGATTGCGCGCTGTCTGCGCGACGAGGATCTGCGCGCGGACCGCCAGCCCGAGTTCACGCAGATCGACGCCGAGATGTCGTTCGTCACCGAGGAGGACGTGTTCCGGGCCGCCGAGACGATGCTCGCCGCGCTCTGGCAGGAGATCCTCGGCGTCGAGATCGCCGTCCCCTTCCCGCGTCTCACGTTCGCGCAGGCGCTCGATCGGTATGGTACGGACAAGCCGGACCTCCGTCTCGGGATGGAAGTCATGGACGCGACCGCTGTGCTCGGTGCCGTCGAGTTCCGCCTCTTCGGCGACGCCGTCGCCGCAGGGGACCGGATTCGGGTGTTCCGCGCTCCAGGCGGCGCCTCGCTCTCGCGGCGCGAGCTCGACGAGCTCGCCGGCATCGCGCGGAACGCCGGCGCGCCCGGCGCGCTCTGGCTGCGCCGTTCCGCCGACGGCCTTGCCGGTTCCTTCGCCAAGGCGTTGGACGAGGCGGCGGGAGCCGCCCTGTGCGCGCGGACCGGACTCGAGCCGGGCGACCTGCTGGTCGTGGTGATGGGTCGTAGCGGCGCGGATACGGGTAGCGCTCCGACGGTGTGCGACGTCGCGCTCGACGCGCTCCGGCGCCACCTCGGAGCGCGGCTCGGGCTCGCCGGCACCGGCCGCCACGAATGGCTCTGGGTCACCGAGTTCCCGATGTTCGACTTCGACGAGGAGACGGGCCGCCTCATCGCCATGCATCACCCGTTCACCATGCCCCACGCCGACGACGTTCCGGCCCTGCTCGATGCGGCTGCGGCGCCGCTCGATGCGGACGCGGCCCGCGCCCTCCAGAAACGGGCCCTCCGCTCCCGTGCCTACGATGCGGTGTACAATGGTAGCGAGATGGCGAGCGGCTCGATCCGGATCCACGATCCCGCGCTGCAGCGCGCGGTTTTCCGTGCACTGGGAATCAGCGAGGCGGAGGTGCAGGCCAAGTTCGGGTTCCTGCTGGAGGCGTTCCGCTACGGCGTGCCGCCGCACGGCGGCTTTGCGTTCGGGTTCGACCGGCTCGTGATGTTCCTGGTCGGTGCGACGAGCCTGCGCGATGTCATCGCGTATCCGAAGACGACCGCCGCGCGCGCCCTGTTCGAGGGCGCGCCCGCACCGGTCGATGAAGCCGACCTGCGCGAGTTGCACATCAGAACGGCGCCTCCGGGCCCGAGGACAGACCCCGTTGGATAGCACGATCGTCGAACACCGCATCGCCATCGAAGGCGCCGACTACCTGCTGCTCGCGGGAGTCAACGACGCGAACCTGCAGGAGCTGGCGCGGCTCTCCGGCTGCCGGGTCGTGCTGCGCGGCGACCACCTGATTCTGTCGGGCCAGGTCAACGACGTGGAGCGCACCGTCCGCGTCGCGGAGCGCATGATCCGGAACGCGCGCATGGCCCGGGCCTCGAGCCCGGAGGACATCCGCCGGGCGTTCGACCGGCCCGGCGGCCCCGCGCGCGACGAGCCCGGGATGCCGGCGGTGCCGGAGGGCGGCGTGACCCTCGCCGGGCTACGCAAGCTGATCGCCGCGAAGTCGGAGGGGCAGGGCGCCTATCTCGACGCCATCATGCGGAGCGACGTGGTGGTGGCGATCGGACCGGCGGGCACGGGCAAGACGTACCTGGCGGTGGCGGCGGCGGTGGATGCGCTGCGCAAGAACCGCGTGCGGCGTATCATCCTGGCGAGGCCCGCCGTGGAGGCGGGTGAGAGTCTCGGTTTCCTGCCGGGGCCGCTCGAGGAGAAAGTGGACCCGTATCTGCGCCCGCTCTACGATGCGCTGGACGACGTGATGCCGACCGACTGGATCCGGCGCGCGATCGAGTCCCGGACCATCGAGATCGCGCCGCTCGCCTACATGCGCGGGCGCACGCTGTCCGATGCGTTCGTGATCCTGGACGAAGCGCAGAACGCGACCAACGCGCAGATGAAGATGTTCCTCACCCGGCTCGGCCTGAGCTCCCGCGTCGTGGTCACGGGCGACAAGACGCAGATCGACCTGCCCCGGCACGACGACTCCGGCCTGCTGCAGATCGAGCGCATCCTCCAGGGCATCGAGGGTATCGAGTTCGTCTACCTGGACGAGCGTGACGTCGTGCGGCACCGGCTGGTCAAGGACATTATCAAGGCGTACGAGGATGTCGGAAGACAGGAGTGAAGGGAAGAGGCCGGCGCGCCCTCCCTCGCGTCGTCTGCCGGCGCTCGCCGAGGTGGAGGCGGAGCACGCCGAGGGATTCCGCTTCCACGGGCCCCGGATCCTGCTGCTGCTGATCCTCGCGGTCACCACCTACCTGCTGTTTCCCGCGGGCGACGCGCCCGGCATGTCGGGCTACGAGCTCGGCTCCGTCCCGCCGCAGGACCTGATCGCCGAGGTCGGCTTCCAGGTTCTCAAGTCGGAGTCGGACCTGCGCAGGGAACAGGATGCGGCCGCGGGCACTGTCACACCCGTCTTCCGCTACGACTCGCTGGCGGCCGACTCGATGCGCATGGGAATCGAGGCACGGCTCGACCAGTTCGACGCATTGTTCGAGCCCGGCCTCACCGAAGTGGAGTCGAAGGCGCGGATCGACGCGGCGCTCGTCCCGTTCGAGCTTTCCGACCGCGCCGCCACGGAGACGATGCTGCGCTCGCCCGCGAACCGCGCCATCCTGCGCCGGGCTGCCGACGAGACGATCCGGGAGGACGTGGTACCCGGCGTCGCGCGGACCTCCGAGGTGAATGCTGTTCAGAACGAACGGGTCCTGCTCAGGGACGGAACCGAGCGGTTCCTGCGCCGCGATTCGATCCTGACCGAGACGCAACTCTGGGAGAACGCGAACCGGCACCTGCCGGCCCGGGCACCGGCCGGCATGAACGAGATGTTGCGGCGCCTGATCAGCAACAACTTCAAGGCGACCATCTCCTACGACCGGGCCACCACGGAACGGGAACGGATGGCCATGCGTAGCGCTGTCTCGCCGCTGAAGGCCGACGTGATGAAGGGCGAGCGCGTGGTGACCGCGCACGAGCGTGTCGGGCAGGACGAGCTCGATCGGCAGAACGCCTACAAGGACAAGCTGTCCGACCTTGGCCGGCTCAGCGCCGGCGCCGGCCTCTGGCTGCGCATCGCGGGCGCGATCCTCATCAACACGCTCGCGCTCGCCATCTTCGGTCTGCTGCTGCGCCTCTACCGCCCGGGGATCTACCGGAGTCCGCGCGCGCTGCTGCTGCTCGCGTTCCTGCTCGTCACCGTGACGGCGGCCGCTTCCTTCCTCACTGCCGCAGGCCTCCCATCCGCGCTCATCCCCATCGCGTTCCCTGCGCTGGTCGCCGCCATGCTGTGGGACGGGCGGATGGCGCTCACGCTCGCGCTCGTGATCGCGATCCTGCTCGGCATCCAGGCGCCGTTGGGCGAGCTGTCCTCCCGGGTGTTCCTCGTTGTGGCGGGCGCCGCCGCGGCGCTCAGCGTGCGGGCCGTCCACCGGCGTGCGCATGGGCTGATACTCGGCGGCATCGTGGCGTTGGCGTATCTGCTCGGCGCGGTGGGCGCGGGTGCACTGCTCACGTGGGACTGGTCGAAGATCATGGAACCCACGCTCCTGGGGACGGCGAACGGACTGGCGTCCGCGCTCATCGCGGTTGGCCTGATGCCGGTGTTCGAGGCCTGGACCGGGATCACGACGGACCAGACGCTGCTCGAGCTCGGTGACCTCAACCGGCCGCTGCTCAAGCGGCTCTCCCTCGAGGCCAACGGGACGTACGCCCATTCGATCAACGTCGCGAACCTGGCGGAGGCCGCGGCCCGGGCCATCGGCGCCAACCCGCTGCTCGCACGCGTCGGCTCGTACTACCACGACATCGGCAAGATCGCGGAGCCCGAGTATTTCGTGGAGAACCAGCCACGCAACCGGAACCCGCACGACTTCATGCCGCCGCACGAGTCGGCCGCCATCGTGCGACGTCACGTTACGGAGGGCATGCGTCTCGCCGAGGACGCGAACCTCCCGGCTCGCCTCAAGGCGTTCATCGCCGAGCACCACGGCACGCAGCTGATCGGGTTCTTCTACGAGAAGGCGCGTGAGGAGACCGGCATCGAGCCGGACGCGGGGGAGTTCCGCTACCCGGGCCCGCGCCCGACCTCGCCCGAGACCGCGATCCTGATGCTGGCCGATTCCGTCGAATCGGCCGCCAAGGTGCTCGAGGAGCCGACGCCCGAGGCCATCCGCGACCTCGTCGATCGCATCGTCCAGGCGAAGCTGGACCGGGGCGAGCTCGATGAGGCACCGGTCACGCTGCGCGATCTGACCCGCATCAAGGAGCAGTTCGTCGCCGTGCTGGGCGGCCTCTACCACCACCGGCTCGACTATCCGCCCGCCGTCACCGCGCCTGTCCACCACGGCCACCGAGGGCGCGACTGATGCCGGTCCGGATCGGCGTGCAGTTCGGCGAGGGTACCGGCAGGATCCGCGTGCCGGGTGGCCGCCGGTCGCTGGCGGGCGAGATCCGGACTGCGGTTCGCGCCACGTTCGAGGCACGGCTGGAAACGGGCGGCCAGGTGTCGGTCACGCTGCTCGCCGATGCGCCGGTGAGCGCGCTCAACCGGCGATACCTGGGCCATGAGGGACCGACGGACGTGCTCTCCTTCCCCTTGTTCGAGCCGGGCGAGCCGGTGTTGGGCGACATCTACATCGGGCTGGAGCAGGCGGCGCGGCAGGCGGCCGCGCTGGGCGTTCCCCTCCGCGAGGAAGTCGTCCGTCTGGCCGTGCACGGCACGCTGCACGTGCTCGGAATGGACCACCCGGCTGGCGGACGCCGTCACGCCAGCGCGATGTGGCGGCTGCAGGAACACATCGTGGAGCGGTGGAAGGCAGAAGCGTGAAGTCGCTGTTCGATCGTCGCGTGATCCGGCGCCGGCTCATCGCCGGCCTGGTCGTGATCGCGCCGGTGACGGCCACCGGTTACGTCCTGTTCTGGATCTTCAAAGCGCTCGACGGGGTGCTCGGGCGGTTCCTCTACCCGGCGCTCAGCCGGGTCGTCCCCTGGATCAACCTGCTGCCCGGGCTCGGCCTGATCGCGCTGGTGCTGATCCTGGTCGTGGTCGGCTGGCTGGCGGAGCGCGCGATCGGCTCGCGCATGCTGGGGTGGTGGCAGACGCTGCTCGAGCGGATCCCGGTCACGCGCCGCATCTACTCGGCGACCAACCGCATCGTGCGTACGATGCTCGGGCGCGAGAGCCGGCCCTTCAAGGAAGTCGTGCTCGTGGAGTACCCGTCGCCCGGACGCTGGTCGCTCGGCTTCCTCGCGGCCGCGGCCCCGGCCGCGGTCCGGGAGCACGTGCCCGACTCCGTCTCCATCTTCATTCCCTCGACGCCGAATCCGACGACCGGCTGGCTGATAATCGTGCCGCGTTCGACCGTGCGCGTGCTCTCCATGTCCGTGGACGAGGCGTTCACTGTGATCCTATCGGGCGGCGCGGTGTCGGAGGGGGCGAGCGGAGCGATGCCGCGGGAACGGCCGGGTGATACCGTCCAGCCGCTCTCGCCCTCGACCCCATGAGACGCTGGCGCCGCGCGTTCGCCATCGTCGCACGACTGACGCCGTTCCTGGTCGCGTTCCTCCGCGACCGCCGCCGCTTCGTCCTGTTCGGCCGGCCCGCGCGCCGCACCGTGGCCGTGCACCAGCGGCGGGCCGAGCGGCTGACCGCCACGATTGCCGGGCTCGGCCCCACCTTCATCAAGCTCGCCCAGGTCTTCAGTGCGCGCGCCGATATCCTGCCGGAGCCGTACCTCTCGACCGTCAGCCGGCTGCACGACCACGTTCCGCCCGATCCCTTTGCCGCGATCGAGAAGGTGCTCGTCGCGGAGCTTGGCGTTGCGCCGAGCGACGTCTTCGAGGCGTTCGACACGGAGCCGGTCGCCGCCGCCAGCCTCGGCCAGGTGCACCGCGCCCGGTTCAAGGGCGAGGACGTCGCCGTCAAGGTGCTGCGTCCCGAGGTCGAGGATCTGGTCGCGATCGACCTCGACATCTCGTTCCGGCTGCTGTACCTGCTCAACGTGGTGTTCCGCAACCACCACGTCCGCGCGCTCACCGCCGTGGTGCGCGAGTTCAGCGTGAAAGTCCGCGAGGAGATGGACTTCCGCGAGGAAGCCGCCCACATTGCCCGCTTCCACAAGCACTTCGAGCACGACCGCCGCGTCCGCGCGCCGCACGTCATCGACTCGCTCACGCGCCGCCGTGTGCTGGTCATGGAGTGGGTGGACGGCGACAAGGTGGACCGGCTCGCAGACCGCTTCGCGAACGGCAACCTCGACTTCCGCCGTCTCATGGAGACGCTCTCCGAGACCTACCTCCGGATGATGCTGGTCGAGGGCTTCCTGCACGCCGACCCGCATCCCGGCAACATCCTGGTCGAGGCGGACGGGATGGTCGTGTTCATCGACTGGGGCATGGTCGTCCAACTCGACCGCTCCAGCCGCGACGCCATACTCCGCCTCGCGCTCGCCGCCGGGCGCAACGACCTCGACGGCATGATCAACGGCATGTACGCGCTCGGCATGATCGATCCGGACATCTCGCGGTCGGAGATCAGGGACGCGGCCGCCGAGATCCTCGCCATCACCGAGCGCGTGAAGGAGCTGGGCATCCGGCGGGCCCAGGAGATGGTCCGCGAGATCATGGACACCTTCTACACGTGGCCGCTCATCCTGCCGCGCGAACTGGTCTACTTCTTCCGCGCGGCCGCGCTGATCGAGGGCATCGGCTTCCGCTACGACCCCGCCTTCAACGGCCTCGAGGCCGTGCGGCCCGTGATCCGGCGCATGCGCAACGAGCTGCTGCTGGTCACCGCGCGGCAGCCCCGCGAGATCGCGCTCGGGGTGATGGACGAGGTCCGCTCCGGCTTCACCGCGATCCGCGACGTCCTGGCCCGGGCCGAGCGCGAGGAGTTCCGCGTCCGCATCCACCCGCGCGATGTCACCCACGGCGAGCGCTTCCTGCTGCTCCAGGTGCGACGCATCCTGCTCAGCATCTTCGCCGTCACCATCGCGCTCATCACCGCGATCACCTTCAGCGCGGTCCGGAACCTCTGGCTGCTCGGCGCCGGCCTCGCGCTTTCCTTCGTGCTCTTCGTCGTCGTGCTGTTCCTGCCGACGCACCTGCTCGAGAACCCACTGCGCCACGCGCGCGGCCTTCGCGCCCCGGACTGACACATGCCCCGACCGTCCCGTCCCGACCCGAGCGGGTGTGCCGCGCCTCGCGTTGACACCGTCGAAACACGCCGGCCATCTTCAACGCGATGAACGAACCGGCCCCGCAATCGGGCAGCGACCTCGTCGCCGACCTGGTCCGTCAGTCGCGGACCGGGCGCAAGGTCGCGCTCGCCCGGGCCATCTCCCTCGTCGAGAACCGCCGCGACGGCTACCGCGCCCTGCTCCACGCCCTGCACGGCGACGTCGGCCGGGCCCGCCGGATCGGCGTCACGGGCCCGCCCGGCGCCGGCAAATCCACGCTCGTGGCCGCGCTCACCCGTCACTACCGGGACCGGGGCGAACGGGTCGCCATCATTGCCGTCGATCCCACCTCGCCCTACACGGGCGGCGCGCTGCTCGGCGACCGCATCCGCATGGGCGAGCTCGCCCTCGATCCCGACGTGTTCATCCGATCCATGGCCACGCGCGGCTCGCTCGGCGGACTCGCCGTCACTACCGAAGAGGTCTGTGACGTCGTCGACGCCTTCGGCTACGACCGCATCTTCATCGAGACCGTCGGCGTCGGCCAGACCGAGCTCGACGTCGCCTCGACCGCCGACACCACGCTCGTCGTGCTCGTGCCCGAGTCCGGCGACGGGATCCAGGCCATGAAGGCCGGCCTCATGGAGGTCGCCGACCTCTTCGTCGTCAACAAGGCCGACCGCCCCGGCGCTGACCGCCTCCAGCGCGAGCTCGCCCTCGCCGTCCACCTGCGCGCCGGCCAACTGATGCGCAACATCCCCGCCCACCACGGCATCGACCTCTCCCGCGTCAACCCCGCACCTGCCGCCCCCGCCCCCGCGCCCGCAAACGCCTCCGCCTCCTCTCCCGCCACCCGCGACCCCTGGTCCCCCCCGGTCGTTCAGACGATCGCCGAGACCGGCAAGCGAGTCCCGGAGCTCGTCGCGGCCATGGCGGACCACGCGGACTGGCTCGAGCGGAGCGGGGAACGGGTCCGCCGCCGCCGGGAGCGATTGCTTGAGCGCGTGCGGCTGGAAGTCGACTACGCGGTGAAGCGACGGGTCTGGGAGGAGCGGGGCGCGCGCGCTTTGCTGGATGCCTCGATGGACGACCTGACCCGCGGCGCGGCCTCGCCCTACGAGGTGGCGGAGCGTATCGTCGAGCGGGCGCTCGACGGCGGAGCCGCTGCCGTGGCCGAATCGCGGAAGGTGGCCGGGGGTACGGAAGGAGGGCCGGACCGGAGCGCCGGGCCGGCCGACACTGTTCGCAGGGGCGCCAGCCGGTGACGCCCCTCAACCGGGACGTTGGAGTCGGAACGTGAATGAAGCCCGAATGACCGAAACGATCGCCCGCCAGGAGCAGGAACTCCGGGAGCTGCGGGCGCGGCTCGCGGAATGGGAGACGGCCTTCGGCCGCCTGCCGAAACGCCTCGCTGACTTCAGCTCGGTGTCGGGCGCGCCTGTCGATGCGCTGTACACACCACTGGACCTGGAGTCCGGCTGGACGTACCTGGAGCGGGTCGGGTTCCCGGGCGAGTACCCATTCACGCGCGGTCCCTACACGTCGATGTACCGGACGCGTCTCTGGACGATGCGGCAGTTCGCGGGCTTCGGCACGGCGGAGGAGACGAACCGGCGCTACAAGTACCTGCTCGAGCAAGGGCAGACGGGGCTCAGCGTCGCGTTCGACTTTCCCACGCTGATGGGCTACGACTCGGACCACCCACGCTCGCTGGGCGAGGTCGGCAAGTGCGGCGTCGCCATTTCGAGCCTGGCCGACATGGAGGACCTGTTCGCGGGGATCCCGCTCGACAAGGTCTCCGTGTCCATGACCATCAACGGCCCCGCCATCATGCTGTTCTGCTTCTACATCGTGGCGGCCGAGAAGCAGGGCATCACGCCGGACCATCTGAGCGGCACCGTGCAGAATGACATCCTGAAGGAGTACATGGCGCAGCACGCCTGGATCTATCCGGTCGAGCCTGCGCTCAAGCTGATCGTGGACATGTTCGAGTGGGCGGCGCGCAACGCGCCCAGGTACAATCCCATCTCGATCAGCGGCTACCATATCCGGGAGGCGGGCTCCACCGCCGTGCAGGAGCTGGCGTTCACGTTGCGGAACGGCTTCGAGTACGTCGAGCGCGGGCTGGCGCGGGGCATGGACGTGGACGAGTTCGCGCCCCGGCTCTCCTTCTTCTTCGACGTGCACAACGACCTGTTCGAGGAGGTCGCCAAGTTCCGCGCCGCGCGCCGCATCTGGGCCCGCCGCATGCGCGATGTCTACGGCGCGAAGACCGAGGCCTCGTGCCGGCTCCGTACCCACGCGCAGACGGCCGGCGTGAGCCTCGTCGCGCAGCAGCCGGAGATCAACATCGTGCGGGTCGCCTACCAGGCGCTGGCGGCCGCGCTGGGCGGAACGCAGTCGCTGCACACCAACTCGATGGACGAGACGCTGGCGCTGCCCACGGAGAAGGCGGTCCGGATCGCGCTGCGCACCCAGCAGGTCCTGGCGTACGAGTCGGGCGTGGCCAACACGATCGACCCGCTGGCCGGCTCCTACTATGTGGAGACGCTGACCGACCGGCTGGAAGCCGAGGCGGAGGCGATCTTCGCCGAGATCGAGGCGCTGGGTGGTGTGGTGCTCGGCATCGACGAGGGCTACTTCCAGCAGAAGATCGCGCGCAGCGCGGATCGGCAGCAGCGCGCGATCGAGACCGGGGATCAGCTGGTGGTCGGCATCAACGCGTTCACGGAAGGCAACGGCGAGGACTCGATCGAGATCCTGCGCATCGGCGACGAGCCGGAGAAGCGGCAACGGGAGCGGCTCGCCGCGCTGCGTGCGCGCCGCGATCCGGTCCGTGTCGAGTCGGCGCTGGCGGCGCTGCACGGTGCCGCGCTCCGTGACGAGAACGTCGTCGAGCCGATGCTGGAGTGCGTGCGTGCCTACTGCACGCTCTACGAGATCCGGCACGCCATGGAAACGGTGTTCGGAGCCTACCGCGAGCCCGTCTTCTTCTGACCGGGATCGTCATGACGCCACAGGAAGCCGGGGCGGTGCTCGGGCCCGGGCTCGGCATGGTCGAGATCTTCTGGCGGCTGGGCCTCGCCCTGCTGCTGGTCTCGGCCAACGCCTTCTTCGTCGCGGCCGAGTTCGCCCTGGTCGGCGCGCGCCGCACACGCATCGAGGCGCTCGCCCACGCCGGTAACCGCCGCGCCCGCATTGCGAAGGGGGTGCTCAAGCGGCTCGACCACTACATCTCGAGCACGCAGCTGGGCATCACGCTCGCCTCGCTCGGTCTCGGCTGGGTCGGCGAATCGACCATCGCCGACATCATGATCGCCGCGCTCGGCGCCGCGCACCTGTCGCTCGATCCGGTCGTGCTCCACACCATCGCCGCCACGATCGCATTCGCGCTCATCACCTTCATGCACATCGTGCTCGGCGAGCTCGCGCCCAAGTCGCTCGCGCTGCTGTTCCCCGAGGCGACCAGCCTGTGGACGGCCGGCCCGCTCGTCGTCTTCTCCAAGGTGTTCACGCCGTTCATCGTGCTGCTCAACGGCACGGCCAACCAGCTGCTCCGGATGGTCGGCCTGTCGGCGCCGACGGAGCGCGAGCGCGTGCACCGGCCGGAAGAGATCGAGATGCTGCTCACGCAGAGCTTCGAGCACGGGCTGCTGGGCGAGGAGCCGGTCGAGATGATCCGGGGCGTGTTCCATCTCTCGGAGACCATGGCGGCGGAGGTGATGACGCCGCGCACGGAGATCATGGGGATCGAGATCGGGACGCCGCTCGAGCAGGCGTCGGATTTCATCCTCGAGGAGGGCCACTCGCGTTACCCCGTGTTCGAGGAAACGCTCGACCACATCGTGGGCGTAGTGCTGGCGCGCGACGTGTGGCGGTCGCAGCGGCAGGGGCTGGAGGGGCTCAAGTCGATCGTGCGCGACGTGCCCTTCGTGCCGGACACCAAGTCGGTCGAGCAGCTGCTGCGCGACATGCAGGCGGAGCAGACGCACATCGCCGTGGTGGTCGACGAATACGGCGGCACGGCCGGGATCGTGACGATCGAGGACCTGGTCGAGGAGATCGTCGGCGAGATCGAGGATGAGCTGGACGAAGCCGCGCCCGAGTTCGTGGAGCGGGAGGGTGGCTTCATCGACTTCCCCGGGCGCACCTCGATCACCGAGCTGAACGACCGCTACGGCCTCGACCTGCCGGACGAGGACTACACGACCATCGGTGGCTTCGTGCTCGGTCGGCTCGGCCGCGTCGCGCGCCCGGGCGACGAGGTCACCATCCCGGACGGTGTGCTCTGCGTGCTGAGCATGAAGGGCCGGCGCGTGGACCGGCTCTGCATCACGCTCGAGCGCGAACCGAAATCCGCCGCCGACGTCGAGGACTGATGGCCGGCCGCGCGGGCCGGACCGCCTGGTGGCGGCACAGCTTCGATGACGAGTACTATCGCCTGCACGCGCCGCTGTTTTCCGAGGAAGAGAGCCGGAGCGAGGTCGCGTTCATGCTGGAGCTGCTCGGGCTTCCGGACGGCGCCCGCGTCCTCGATGCGCCCTGTGGCTGGGGCCGCCACACCGGGCTCCTGACCGAGGCCGGGTTCCGCGCTTTCGGCATCGACCTCTCACCCGCGCTGCTCCGGCGCGCGCGTAGCCGGCGGAAGCGGCGACCCGCGTATGCGGCGGCCGACCTGCGGTCGCTGCCGTTCCCGTCGGGTGTGTTCGATGCCGTGCTGAACGTGTTCACGAGCCTGGGTATCTTCCATGCGGACCGGGACGACGTTCGCATGCTGCGCGAGGCGAAGCGGGTGCTGGCGCCGGGCGGGCGCTTCCTGCTCGAGACGATGCACCGCGACGACGTCGTCCGGAACTACGCGGCGACGGATCGCTGGTCGCTGCCCGATGGGACGCGCATCAGGGCGGAGCGGACGTTCGATCCCCTCACCGGCCTGAGCCATGAGCGCTGGGTCTGGCGGCGCGGTGCCGAGCGCGGCGAACGGGAGCACGTGCTCCGGCTCCGCAGCGCCACGGAAGTCGCCGGTCTCCTGCGACGGGCCGGCTTCCGGGATGTGCGCTACTACGGGGAATGGGACGGCTCGCCGCTCGGCCTCCAGTCGCCGCGCCTGATCGCGGTCGCGAGGGCGGAGGCGGGGAAGAGAGGCTGATGGCGTATGCGACGAGGGCGTCCGACGTTGCTTGCCCCGCCCCCCGCGCCGCCGTTAACCTCAAGCGCGACGGTCGGAATGGCCGTCTTCTCGGGGCGAAACCCGGTTGGACGAAATGACTGAAAAGAAGATCCGCGTGCTGGTCGCGAAACCCGGTCTGGATGGCCACGACCGGGGTGCGAAGGTGATCGCGAGCTCGTTCCGCGACGCCGGATTCGAGGTGATCTACACGGGCCTGCACCAGACGCCGGAGATGATCGTCGCGGCGGCCGTGCAGGAGGACGTGGACGTCGTGGCCCTCTCGATCCTGTCGGGCGCGCACATGACGCTGTTCCCGCGTGTGCTCGAGCTGCTCCGCGAGGAAGGCAAGGACGACGTGCTCGTGATCGGCGGCGGGATCATCCCCGAAGGCGACATCGTCACCCTCGAAGGCCTGGGCGTGGCGAAGCTGTTCGGACCCGGCACGCCGACGCACGCGCCGGTCGCGTTCGTGCGCGAGCATTTCGGTCTGCCCTCCGATCCCGTCGCGGCCGGCGGCTGAAGACGGATCGGAGCGTCGACCCCATGCGACTCGCCACGCTGACCGCCGAGTTGCGCGAGCTGGAGGATCGGCTCCGCGCGGGCGGTGGCCCGGAAAAGGTCGAGCGGCAGCACAGGCAGGGAAAGCTGACGGCACGCGAACGGATCCGCCTGCTGCTCGACCCCAACTCCCTCTTCGTCGAGATCGGCCTGCTGGTCGCGTACGACCGTTACAGCGGGCAGGCGCCCGGCGCCGGTGTCGTGACCGGCCTCGGCAGCATCGACGATCAGCCGGCCGTCATCGTCGCCAACGATGCCACGGTGAAGGCGGGCTCCTGGTGGCCCGAGACGATCACGAAGATGCTGCGGGCGCAGGAGATCGCGATGCGCTGCCGCATCCCGATCGTGTACCTCGTCGATTCGTCCGGCGTGAACCTGCCTTACCAGGGCGGCGTGTTCCCCGGCCAGTACGGCGCCAGCCGGATCTTCTACTACAACTCGGTGATGCGGCATTTCCTGCGCGTCCCGCAGATCGCCGCGGTCATGGGGCCGTGCATCGCGGGCGGCGCGTACCTGCCCGCGCTCTCCGACGTGATGCTGATGGTCGAGGGCACGTCGTTCATGGGGCTGGGCGGGCCGAACCTGGTGAAGGGCGCGACCGGACAGACGGTCGGCGCCGAGGAGCTGGGCGGCGCGCGGACGCATACCGCGATCAGCGGCGTCGCCCATTACCGGCTGCCCGATGACGAGAGCTGCGTCGCACGCATTCGCGAGTTGGTCAGCGAGCTGCCGCGCCGGCCACCCGCACAGGTGCCGGCCGCGCCGGTCCCGCCGGCACGTGCACCGACCGAGCTCTACAAACTGCTGCCCGCCGACCACCGCCAGCCGTACGACATCCGCGCGGTGCTCGGCACGATGCTCGATGGCGGCCATCTCGACGAGTTCCAGGCGGACCACGCGCCCGAGCTGATCTGCGGGACCGGCCGCCTCGATGGCATCGCGGTCGGCGTGCTCGCCAACCTGCGCGGCATGGTCAAGGACCCGCAGGGTGGCCCACCTCGCTTCGGCGGCATCATCTACGCCGACAGCGCCGAGAAGGCGGCCTACTTCATCGACACCATGGATCGCCATCGGACGCCGTTGCTCTTCGTCCAGGACGTGAGCGGCTTCATGGTGGGCAAGGAAGCCGAGCACGAGGGCATCATCCGAGCCGGCGCCCGCTTCGTGGAATCGATGGCCACGGCGACCGTGCCCAAGATCGTGCTCACGCTGAACCACGCGTCCGGCGCCGGCTACTACGCGATGGCCGGCCAGGGCTTCGACCCCGACTTCATCTTCACCTGGCCGACCGGCCGCATGGGCGTAATGGAGGGCGACAGTGCGGTCATGGCGCTCTTCGGCCCGCAGCTCGACGAGCTGAAGGCCGCGGGCGTGAAGCCCGATGCCGAACTGCAGGCGCGCATCGACGCCGTGCGCGCCGACTACGAGCATCAGCTCGATGCCCGCTTCGCCGCGGCGCGCGGCTTCGTCGACGCCGTGCTCGCGCCCGAGGACACGCGCGACGTGCTCGCCTTCGCGTTGCGCGCCTCGCTCTTCAACCCGGGCCCGCACATGGGACCGTTCGGAGCGCTGCAGGCGCTCGATGGCTGAAGGCGGATCGCAGGGATGAGTCATCGCAGGCGGATCCGCATCGGCGCCGGCCAGGGCTTCTGGGGCGACCAGCTCAGCGCTCCGGTGGACCAGGTGCGGCGCGGCCCCATCGACTACCTCGTCCTCGACTACCTCGCCGAAGTCACGATGTCGATCATGCAGAAGCAGCGCGCCCGTGATCCGGCGCAGGGCTTCGCGCGCGACTTCGTGCCGCTCATGGGGGAGATCCTGCCCGACTGCGTCGAGCGCGACGTCCGCGTCGTGGCCAACGCGGGCGGCGTCAACATCGAGGGCTGCCGCGACCAGGTGCTGGGCGAGGCGCGGAGGGCGGGGCTCGCGGGCCGCGTGAATGTCGGCGTCGTGACCGGCGACGACGTGCTGGCGCGATTGCCCGCGTTGATTGCGGCCGGCCATGAAATGCGGAACATGGACACTGGCCGTCCGCTCGAGGACGTGCTGGGTCGCGTGCAGAGCGCCAACGCCTACTTCGGCGCCCGTCCCGTGGTCGAGGCGCTCGATCGCGGCGCACGCGTCGTGATCACCGGCCGCTGCACGGATCCCGCGCTCACCTACGCGCCCATGATCCACGAATTCGGCTGGCGCTTCGACCAGCTCGACCTGCTCGCGGCGGGCGCCGTCGCGGGCCATCTCAACGAGTGCGGTGCGCAGGCGTCCGGCGGCAACTCGCTCGTGGACTGGGAGGACATCGACGACCTCGAGATCGTCGGCTTCCCCATCATCGAGGCGGACGCCGACGGCACGTTCGTCATCACGCGCCACGCCTCGAGCGGCGGACGTGTGTCCCGCGCCGGCGTGACCGAGCAGTTGGTGTACGAGCTGGGCGACCCCGCCCGCTACATTACGCCCGACGTGATCGCCGACTTTCGCACCATCCAGTTGGACGACGATGGCCCGGATCGCGTCCGCGTGTCCGGCGTGCGTGGCAGCCCGCCGCCCGAGAAGATCAAGCTGTCGATCTCCTACAGCGACGGCTACAAGGCGGTCGGCACGCTGGTGTACGGCTGGCCGGACGCCGTGCGGAAGGCGCAGGAAGCCGACCGCATCCTGCGCGCCCGCTTCGACCGGCTCGGGCTCCGCTTCGAGCGGATCCGCACCGAGTTCGTGGGTTGGAACGCGACGCACGGCGCGCTCGCGGGCCCGCCGCCCGCGGACCAGCCCGAGGTGCAGCTGCGCATCGCGGTGGCCAGCCACGACCGCGCGTCGGTCGAGAAGTTCACGCGTGAGGTCGCGCCCCTGGTGCTCACGGGCCCGCCCACCGTGACCGGGTACGCCGGCGGCCGGCCTCGCCTGCAGGAGATCATCGCGTACTGGCCCGCGCTCATCGACCGGGACCAGATCGAGCCGTATCTGAACGTCGAGGTGACCACCGCATGAGGACGGTGTTCCTCTATGCCCTCGCTCACGCCCGCTCCGGCGACAAGGGCGACACCGTCAATGTCGGCGTCATCGCGCGCCGGCCCGAATTGTATCCGTTCCTCGTAGACACGCTGACCGTCGAGCGCGTGAAGGCGCATTTCGGCGACGCCATCGGCGCTGTCGAGCGGTTTGAGCTGCCCAACCTCCTCGCGCTCAACTTCCTGCTGCACGAGGCGCTCGACGGCGGCGGCACGGTCTCGCTCATGACCGATGCGCAGGGCAAGACGTTCTCGACCGCGATGCTGCGCATGCGCCTCGACGTCCCCGCCGAGATCGCGTCTCTCATCCCGGAGGACGGCCATGCCTGATCCCGCGTTCCAACGGATCCGGTTCGAGAGGGACGGACGCCTCGCGATCGTCACGCTGAACCGGCCCGGGCGCCGGAACGCGCTCGACTCCGTGACCGTCGCCGAGTTGCGCACGGCCATCGCGCTCTGCGCTGCCGACACCGGCGTCTCCGTCATCCTGCTGCGAGGCGCGGGCCCCGACTTCTGCGCGGGCGCGGACCTCGAGGAGCTGAGCGCGAAGGTCGCGCAGAACGATGACACCGCCAACCGCGCCGATGCCATGCAGCTCGGCGAGCTGCTCATCGAGATGCGCGGTTCCCGCGTGCCGATCATCGCCGCCGTGCACGGCAACGCGCTCGCGGGCGGCGCCGGGCTGGCCACGGCGGCCGACATGGTGGTGGCCGCAGAGGACGCCAACTTCGGGTACCCCGAGGTCCACATCGGTTTCGTTCCGGCCATGGTGCTCGCGCTGCTGCGCCGCGCGGTGGGCGAGAAGAAGGCGTTCGAGCTGATCACGCTGGGCGAGCGGTTCACGGCCGCTGAAGCGCTGCGCATCGGCCTCGTGGCGCGGACGTTCCCGAGCGCTGGGTTCGCCGACGCGAGCCTCGACTTCGCCCGCGGTGTGGCCGGTCGCTCGGGCTCCGCCCTCGAGCTGTGCAAGAAGCTGCTTTACGAAACCGACGGCATGAGCTTCCGCGAGGGCGTCGAACGCGGCGCCGATGTCAATGTTCAGGCCCGCGCCACCCCCGATTTCAGCGAGGGAGTGCGCCGCTTCCTCGAGCGACGCCGACGCTGACGTGTTCTTCGCCCGCAACTACCGTGGCGGCCCCGATCCGCACCTCGGCATCAAGTCGATCGTGTTCGTCGTCGGCGCGGCGCTCGCGCTGGGCGGCATGGTCTTCGAGGTGGGCTGGCTCATAACCGTCGCGATCGTGCTGCTCGCCGTGGCCCTGGTCGGCGCTCGCATCGCGCGGGGTCGTCCTGCCGACGACCACGAATCCGCCGCCACGGATTCCGCCGACAACGAGTCCGCGGGCGGATGACACGGCGGCCGGTCGACGCGTTCGGATGGTTCGGGTAGCCGCGCCAGTCGATCCGGAAGATTCGCGTTCCGGCGAGCCGTGGCTCCACCTGACGTTCGCGACCTCTCTCGCCATTCCCGTGCCCCGCCGGGGGCCGCATCGTGCGGCATGCACGCCTCCACCGTCCCCGGCACGCCATGCTTCCAGGACGCCCTCTCCGCGCTCGAGCGGACGTTCGGGTACTCGGGCTTCCGCGGCGTCCAGGAGCCTGCCGTGCGCGCCGTGCTCGAGGGTCGCGACGTCCTGATCCTGATGCCGACCGGCGGCGGCAAGAGCCTGTGCTACCAGGTGCCGGCGCTGGTCCTGCCCGGCCTGACACTCGTCGTGAGCCCACTCATCTCGCTCATGAAGGACCAGGTCGACGCGCTCGAGCGCCGCGGCGTGCCGGCGACGTTCGTCAACTCGAGCCTGGCCGCGGGCGAGATGCAGAAGCGCCTGGAGCGCGCGACGCGCGGCGAGCTCCGGCTGCTCTACATCGCGCCCGAACGCTTCGACAGCGCCGACTTCCGCGAGCGATTTCCGCGACTGAACGTGTCCCGGCTCGCCGTGGATGAGGCGCACTGCGTGAGCGAGTGGGGCAGGGACTTCCGCCCCGCGTACCTGCGCATCGGCAGGGTGCGCCGCAGGCTCGGCTGCCCGCTGGTTGCGCTGACCGCGACGGCCACGCCGGAAGCACGCGCCGACATCGTCTTCCACCTCGGCATGCGCCGGCCCGTCGTCCTGGCCGGTGGCTTCGACCGACCCAACCTCGCGTGGCGCGTCGAGCCGTTCCACGATGAGTCCGCGCGCGACCGGCAACTGCTCCACCTCCTGCGAGACCGGCGCGAGGGTGCCGCCATTGTGTACGCACCGACGCGACGTCGTGTCGATGCGCTCGCGGACCTGCTCAACCGGTCCGGCGTCGCCGCGGCCGGTTACCATGCCGGCGCCACCGCATCCGAGCGGCAGCGACTGCAGGACCGGTTCATGAACGAGCGCTCTCCCGTGCTCACGGCGACGAACGCGTTCGGCATGGGCATCGACAAGGCCAACGTCCGGCTCGTCGTTCACCACGCGATGCCCGGCAACGTCGAGGCGTACTACCAGGAGGCCGGCCGCGCCGGTCGGGACGGCGAGCCGGCGACCTGCGTGCTGCTGTACGCGCCCGGCGACCGGACCACGCACGAGTTCCTGATCGACCAGTCGCACCCGGACGTGGAGGTCGTGCGCTCGGTCTGGAGCTGCCTCGAGCCGGGTGTCCGACCCGGCAGGACGAGGTCGATCTCGTTGCAGCAGCTCGCGCGGCAGGCCGGCCTCGGTGGTGGCGGCCGACAGGCAGTAGCGGCGCTCCATGCCCTCGACCACGCGGGTCGGATCAGCGTCGTCCGCCTGACCGAGGACGGATCGCGCGGCTCCGGGACCGCGATGATCCAGTTTCCGGAGAGTGAGCCACCCTCCGCCCCGGCGTGGGCGATCCTGCGGGCCGACCGCCAGCGCGAGCTGGACCGTCTGCTCTGGATGGAGCGGTACGCGGGCCACCGCGGCTGTCGGCGCGCGTTCCTGCTCCGGTACTTCGGCGAGGCCCCCGATGGGCCGCATTGCGGCAATTGCGACCGCTGTCTGCGCCCGGTGCGGGACCCCGGCGCCCGGTCGCCGCCCGGCAACGGCGGAACGCTCGCGCGGCGTATCCGCCAGTGCCTCCGTCGCCTGCGGCCCCTTCCCACTGGACGGTCCTGCGCCTAGCTTCCACTCGGGTTCATAGGTTCGTGAGGGGGGCCGCGGGTGGTATTCAGCGAAGAGCATGTGAAGCTCCGAAACCGGGTGCGCGAGTTCGCCGAGGGCGAGATCGCGCCGGTCGCGCGCCGGCTGGATGAAGAGAGCCGGTTCCCATGGGATAACGTCCGGCGCATGGCGGACATGGGCCTGCTGGGCGTCAACGTGCCCCGGGAATACGGAGGCATGGACCTCGATTACACGAGCTACACGATCGTGGTCGAGGAGTTGGCCCGGGTGGATGCGAGCCACTCGATCACGGTGAGCGCGCACTCTACGCTCGGGCTCTCGCCGATCGAAGCGTTCGGCACCGAGGCGCAGAAGCGGCGGTACCTGCCGCTGCTGGCGAGCGGCCGAGTGCTCGGCGGATTCGGCCTGACGGAGCCGGGCGCCGGCTCGGACGCCGGCGCGACGCGCACGGTTGCGGTTCGCGAGAATGGCGGGTACCGGCTGAACGGCAGCAAGATCTTCATCACGCACGCCGGCGTGGGCGAGATCTTCGTCGTAACGGCGGTGACGGATCGCTCGAAGGGGCCGAAAGGGATCAGCAGCTTCATTGTCACGAAGCCGACGGTCGATCCTGAAGAGGCGGAGCGGGTCGGCGTCGGGCACGCCGCGGAGTTGGAGCCGTACACGGCCGGGATCCGGTCCGGCCGCAAGGAAGACAAGATGGGCTGGCGCGCCTCGGACACGCGCGAGCTCTTCCTCGAAGACGCCTGGGTGCCGGAGGAGAACCGGCTCGGCCAGGAGGGTGAGGGCTTCATCAATTTCATGAAGACGCTCGATGCCGGCCGCATCGGCGTCGGCGCCCTCGCCCTGGGGATCGCCCAGGGCGCCTTCGATCACGCGCTCGCCCACCTGCGCGGCCTCGGCGTCGGCCGTCGCGCGAGCGAGCACCAGGCCGCGCAGTTCGCGCTCGCCGACATGGCGACCGAACTCGAAGCGGCCCGGCACATGGTCTATCACGCCGCCTGGTTGAAGGAGCGAAAGCGCCCCTTCTCACGCGCCGCCGCGATGGCCAAGCTCTACGCGAGTGAGCTGGCGATGCGAGCGACCACGCGTGCCGTGCAATTGCTCGGCCCTGACGGCCTGTCGTCGGATCATCCGGTCGAGCGGATGATGCGCGACGCAAAAGTCTGCGAGATCGGCGAGGGGACCAGTGAGGTCCAACGCCTGGTCATCGCCCGTAGCTTCCTGGGTTCCGCCGGCGGTGAGTGATCCTGCCGGGGCGGAGCCCCACGAATAGAGAACATGAAGAGGGAAATTCTGATTTCGGCCACTCCGCAGGAAACGCGGGTGGCCATCCTCGAGGACAGCATCCTCGTGGAACTGATGGTCGACCAGGCCGAGACCGAACGCCTGGTCGGCGACATTTACCTCGGTCAGGTCCAGGCCGTTCTGCCGGGAATCCAGGCCGCCTTCGTCGATATCGGCACCGAAAAGGCGGCCTTCCTGCACGTCTCCGATGTTGCTCGCGACGATGAGGACGAGGACGACGACGGACCGGAAACCGACAAGCGCAACCGGCGCTACCCGCCCATCCAGGACCTGATCCAGAAGGGCGAGCGCGTCATGGTCCAGGCCACCAAGGAGCCGATCGGCACCAAGGGGCCGCGCGTCACCACCCACATTTCACTGCCCGGCCGGTTCCTCGTGTTCATGCCGGGCTCGACCCACGTCGGCGTCAGCCGGAAGATCGAGACCCGCGAGGAGCGGTCCCGGCTCCGCGCGATCGCCCGCGAGGTGATCCCGAAGGACGGCGTCGGCGTCATCATCCGGACGGCGGGCGAGGAACTGACGCGCGAGGTCTTCGAGCGTGAGTACAACACGCTCAACGAGACCTGGGAGAAGGTGCAGCGGCGCTCGAAGAGCGTGAAGCCGCCCGCCCTGATCCACCGCGAGGCGGAGCTCACCGGCGGCATCATCCGCGACGTCTTCACCGAGAAGGTCGACGCGCTGATCATCGACAGCAAGGAAGTGGACAGCGAGGTCAGGACGTACCTCGGCGGCGTCGATCCCGAGCTGCTCGACCGCGTCCACCTCTACACCGACCCCGTCCCGCTCTTCGACAAGTACGGCATCGAGGACGCGATCCGCGAGGCGTTCCAGCGCCGCGTCGACCTGCCTTCCGGCGGCTACATCATCATCGAGCCGACGGAAGCGCTCGTCTCCATCGACGTCAACACCGGCCGCTACACCGGCAAGAAGGATCCCGAGAAGACGATCCTCAAGACCAATGTCGACGCGGCCAAGGAAGTCGCCCGCCAGCTCCGGCTCCGCGACGTAGGCGGCATCATCGTCTGCGACTTCATCGACATGGAGTCGAAGGGCAACCAGGAACGGGTGCTCCAGGAGCTTCGCACCCACCTGAACCGCGACCGCGCCCGGACCCGGGCCTTCCAGGTCTCCGAGCTCGGCCTCGTCGAGATGACCCGGCAGCGGGTCCGGCCTTCGCTCTTCCACTCACTCACCGAGGCCTGCGAGCACTGCGGCGGGACCGGCCGCGTGTTCCGGCCTGACGCCGTCCTGCGTCGCGTGGAGCGCGCCGCCCGCCGGATCAGCGTCCAGCAGGCCGAGCACGAGATCACGGTCCGCGTTCACCCCGAGGTCGCGCTCTACATCCTCGAACGGGAACCGGATTTCATACGACGCATGGAGAAGTCGCTCCGGCTCGACGTGGACGTCCGGGATGATCCGCTCATGCGGCAGGATGAGTTTCGCCTCCTCGCTGGGCCTGCAGAATCGGACGTGACCGGGAAGTACGCGCTCGGGTGACGGATTCGGGAGGAGGGAGCGGAGGCGGAAGCGTTTGTGGGACCGGGAGCGGGGGCGGTGGGAGCGGGACGGTTGGGGAAGTGGGGGTCGGGGTAGGGGGGTGCGGGTGCTTGACTTCGGGGGCGGGACGGCCCATTTTTCTTGGTCTGTCAACCTGTGGAAAACGGGCACTATGTACGCGATCATTCGAACGGGGGACAAGCAGTTCCGGGCGGAGCCCGGGATGACGCTGCGCATCCCCTCGCTGGACGCCGAGGTCGGTGACGCGGTGACGTTCGACGAGGTCCTCGTGGCCTCGTCGGATTCGGGCGTTGCCGTGGGCACGCCGACCCTGGAAGGCGCCCAGGTGCTGGGCGAGGTGATCGGCCACGGGCGCGACAAGAAGGTGATCATCTTCAAGTGGAAGCGGCGCAAGAACTACCGCCGGAAGAAGGGTCACCGTCAGGGATTCACCGAGGTCCGGATCTCCGAGATCCGCGCAGGCTGAGGGTAGCGGCATGGCACACAAGAAAGGCGTAGGCTCGAGCCGGAACGGCCGGGATTCGAACGCGCAGTACCTGGGTGTGAAGCGGTTCGGCGGCCAGGCCGTCGAGGCCGGCAACATCCTGGTTCGGCAGCGCGGCACCAAGTTCCACCCCGGCAAGAACGTCGGCCGCGGCCGCGATGACACGCTATTCGCGCTCATCGACGGCGTCGTGGCGTTCGAGACCCGCGGCCGCGACAAGAAGCAGGTCTCCGTCCACCCCGTGGACTGACCCGCCGCGCTCCGCAAACGATGCTGAAGAGCCCCGGTCCCCCTGAGGACCCGGGCTCTTCTCTTTCCCCGCTCCCGCCGCTCCCGCGAACGCCCCCGCCAACGCCTCCGCCTCCGCTCCCGCCGCCCGTCTCAGACCGTTTCCTCCCGTGTAAAGTCCTCTACTACCCCCGCTTCCTGCGGCGCCCCGAGCAGGCTCACCACCCCCAGCAGGCCTACGTTCACAACGAGCCCGAGGATGCCCTCATGGATCCCGAACGGCTTCAGCTCCGGCCTCAGGACGAAGAACAGTGCCACCGCCATGCCGCCGAGGAGCCCGGCGAGCACGCCGCGCGTCGTCGCACGCTTCCAGAAGAGCGTGGCGTAGACGGGCGGCGCGAGCTGGTCGATGAATCCGTACGCGGTGAGCAGCAGGACGACGAGGTTCTTCCGGAGCACGACCGCGAGGTAGTAGCTGACGAGTCCGACGATGACGACGAGCAGTTGCATGAGCCGCCGGCGGTGCCGGTCGCTGATGCGTGCGAACGGTGCAATGCCGTCCTCGATGGTGACGGATGCGGCCGCGTGGAGCAGGGCGTCGCCGGTGGACATGGAGGCGGCGAGCGCGCCGGCGCAGAAGAGGCCGATGACGACGGTCGGCATGCCCGAGTTGAGCAGGACATGGGGCAGGATGTCGTCGGGCGTAGCGGGGCTGGTGGTGAAGAGCACGCCGGCGAAGCCGACGAGCAACAGGGGGATGAGGAAGATCTGGAACGTGGGGAAGAGGACGACGGTGCGACGGAGCGTGCGATCGTCCTTCGCGGCGAACGCCTTCATGAAGAGGTGCGGCCACATCAGGAAGCCGATCGCGGACGAGAGGATGGCCGTGGAGTAGGCGCCCCAGGTCCAGCGGTTGCCGGCGGCGTCGAGGCCGGGCAGCGTGAGCAGATCGGGGCGGGCCTGGGCGATGCGCTCGAACATGGGGCCGACGCCGCCGTACAGCACGTGCGGCAGGTAGAGGCCGAGCGCCCAGGCGACGATCATCATGAGCGCGCCCTCGAACACGTTGGTCCAGCCGACGGCGCTGACGCCGCCGAAGAGCACGTAGATCACGACCACGCCATACGCGAGCGCGGCGCCCAGCCAGAACGGGATGTGGCCGGCGGTGACGGCGCTGAAGACGATGCCGGCACCGCTCATCTGCAGCATGATGTAGGGGACGAAGCCGAGCAGGCCGACGGCGGCCATGAGCGCGGAGAGCGCGCGGTTCGGGAAGCGGCCGGTCACCATCTGCGCCTGCGTGACGTAGCCGCGCTCGCGGCCGAGCCGCGCCGCGCGCGGTCCCGTGAAGTACCAGGGGATGATGCCGAGCACGCCGTAGCTCAGGATGTAGAGCACGGCGACGCCGCGGGAGTAGGCCCAGCCCGGTCCGCCCAGGAAGGCGAACGCGCTGAACACGGTGCCGCCCACGATGAAGTACATGGGCAGCAGTCCGAATTGACGGTCGGCCGCGACGTAGCCGGTGACGCCATGGGTAGCGCGGCGGCCGGCAACGAGTCCGAGCACGAGCGTGATGGCGAGGTAGGCGAGGACGATCCCGGTGATGACGACCCAGCTCTCCATCACCGCCTCTCCGCATCGTCGGGATTGGTCTCGTCATCGTGCAGCTTCCGGTCCACATGGAGCAGCACGACGAAGCCGATCACGATCCAGAGCGCGACCCAGACGAGCGTGAATGGCAGGCCGGACACCGTGGGCCGGAACCGGTTGGCGGGGACGATCCCCGGCCAGGTCACGGCGGCGGCGAACAGCAGGACGAAGAGCAGGAGCAGGCGGCGCGCGCGGCGCGGCGTCATCGATCGGCCCCGGCGCGAAGCGCGCGTGCCACGGCGTCCAGCGCCGATGTCACCTCGTCGATGAAGAGGCGGGTGGCGGGCAGCGTGAGGCCCTCCGCCCCGAGCTGCGAGCGGAGCCCGCGGATCTTGACCGCGGCCTGCTCGACGCGCGCGATGGCGACGGAGATGTCCCCGGAGTCGGGGTCGCCGCCGAACGGGTTGACCTTGCGACGCTGGAAGTCGTCGCCGAAGGGGTTTTCCGGCATGGCGTCTCCGTTCGGTCTGTCGGGTGGTCAGCGGCCGCGGAACTCCGGCTGTCGTTTCTCGAGGAACGCGCGCACGCCCTCGACGTGGTCCTCGCTGGCGAACGCGGCGACGAACAGGTCGCGCTCGTGGCTGAGTCCGGCGGAAAGCGGCGTCTCGAGCGAGGCGCGGATCGCCGTCTTGGCCAGCTCGAGCGCGACGGGCGAGTTGGCGGCGATGGTGGCCGCCATGGCGAGCGTGCCCGACTCCAATTCGGCGTCGTCGAACACGGCGTCCACGAGGCCGATCCGTTCGGCCTCCGTCCCATCGACCAGCTCGCCCGTCAGGACCATGCGCATGGCGCGGCCGAACCCGACGAGGCGGGGCAGCCGCTGGGTGCCGCCGCCGCCGGGAATGAGGCCGAGCTTGATCTCGGGCTGGCCGAGCCGGGCGGAGCGGGCGGCGATGCGCAGGTCGCAGGCGAGGGCGAGCTCGCAGCCGCCGCCCAGCGCGTAGCCGTTGATCATCGCGATGGTCGGCTTGGGGAACGCGGCGACCTCGTCGTACACGCGCCGGCCGACCAATGCGGCACGCTGCTCGACGGGCGTCCGCTCGGCGAACTCGGCGATGTCGGCACCCGCGATGAATGCCTTCTCGCCCGCGCCCGTGATCACGACGACGCGCACGGCGTCGTCGTGGCGCAACCCGTCGAGCGCTTCGACCAGCTCGCGCCGCACCGTCGCGTTGAGCGCGTTCCGCTTGTCCGGCCGGTTGATCGTGAGCAGGCCGATACGGTCGCGGACCGTGAGCAGCAGCGTTTCGAACGCCATCACTTGCCTTCCGACCAGTCGTAGAAGCCGTGGCCGCTCTTCCGGCCGAGGCGGCCCTGGGCGACCATGTCGCGAAGGATCTGCGGCGGGCGGAAATGTTCGGCGCCGAGCTTGCCGAACAGGTACTCGGCGATGGCGAGGCGGATGTCGAGGCCGACCAGGTCGGTGAGGCGAAGTGGGCCCATCGGGTGGCGGTAGCCGAGCACCATGGCGCGGTCGATGTCCTCGGCCGACGCGACGCCCTCCTCGACCATGCGCATCGCCTCGAGACCGAGCAGAACGCCCAGCCGCGATGTCGCGAACCCGGGTGAGTCGTTCACCAGCACGGACTCCTTGCTGATGCCGCGCACGAACTCGAGCGCGGTGCTCACCGTCGCGTCGCTCGTGTGCCGGCCGCGCACGACTTCGACCAGCGCATTGATGTGCACGGGATTGAAGAAGTGCAGCCCGATGACGCGCTCCGGGTGCGCGGTCTCCGCCTGGATGTCCGTGATGCTGAGGCTCGACGTGTTCGTCGCCAGCAGCGCGTCCGCCGGTGCGACCGCGTCGAGCGCCGTGAACACGTCGCGCTTGAGCGTCATGCGCTCGGGCACCGCTTCGATGACGATGGAGGAATCCCGTGCCGCGTCCGCCAGGCCGTCGCCGGCGCGGATGCGGTCGAGCACACCGTCGCGCGCCTCTCGTGTCACCTTACCCCGGGCGACGCCGCCATCGAGGTTTTCGCGCACGTGCTCAATACCTTGCAGCGCCAGCTCCAGGCTCGCGTCGGCCAGCACGACGGTGTGGCCCGCGAGCGCCGCGACCTGCGCGATGCCGTGGCCCATCGTGCCCGCGCCGATCACGCCGATGTGCAGCGACTCGCCCGTCATCGCACCGCTCCGTGGTCCTTGCGGTTGAAGCGCGGCGTGCGCTTCTCGAGGAACGCGTGCAGCCCCTCGCGGAAATCGTCCGAGCGGAACGCGCGCAGCTGGGCCTCGACCTCCGCGTCCAGCAATTCGGGCAGCGGCGCCTGCAAACCGGCCCGCAGGTTGCGCTTCGCGTCGGCGACGGCCTCCGCCGGCATCGCGATGATCTGGCCGGCCAGGCTGCGCGCCGCGGTCTCGAGGTCCTTGGCTGGCACCACGCGGTTGAACAGGCCGAGCCGCTCGCAGCGCTCGGCGTTCATCATGCCGCCGGTGAATACGGCTTCCGCGGCGAGGGGCAAGCCGATGAGCCGGGGCAGGAACCAGCTCCCGCCCCAGTCGGGATGCAGCCCGACACGAAGGAAGGTGAATCCGAGCGAGGCGGTCTCGGACGCGAGGCGCATGTCGCAGGCGAGGGCGAGGCAGGCGCCGGCGCCGGCGGCGGGTCCGTTCACGGCGGCGATCACTGGCTGGGCCATGGTCGCGATCTTGAGTACGACGCGGCCACCGGCCCGCACCAGTGACTCGAACGTCTCGATGTCGTTGCTCTCGACGAGGCTGGCCATCACCGAGATGTCGCCGCCGGTCGAGAACGCGCGGCCGCTGCCCGTGATGATGACGCAGCGGATCGCCGGGTCCGCCTCCAGCCGCTCGAGGCCGACGAGGATCTTGCCGCGCATGTCGTCGGCGAACGCGTTCAGGCGCTCCGGTCGGTTGATCCGGATCCAGCCGAGCGCACCGTCTGTCTCGACGACAATGGGGGCGGACGAACTCATGGGTACACCTCCACCACCGTGGCAATGCCCTGGCCCACGCCAATGCACATCGTGGCGAGCCCGGTTCCGCCGCCCCGGCGTTTCAGTTCGTGGATCAGCGTGATCAGGATGCGGGCGCCGGAACAGCCGAGCGGGTGCCCGAGCGCGATGGCGCCGCCGTTCACGTTCACGCGTTCCGGGTCGAAGCCGATTTCGCGCACGCAGGCCACCGACTGCGCCGCGAACGCCTCGTTCAGCTCGACGAGGTCGAGGTCGGAGGTGGCCATGCCCGCGCGCTCGAGCACCTTCCGGGTCGCCGGGACCGGACCCATGCCCATGAGGTCCGGCTCCACGCCAGCCACCGCGGTGGCGACGATGCGTGCGATCGGCGTCCACCCTTCGGCGCGCGCCCGCTCCGACGACACGACGAGCAAGGCGCCGGCACCGTCGTTCAGGCCCGATGCGTTGCCTGCGGTCACCGTGCCCTCCGCCCGGAACGCTGGCCTGAGCTTCGCCAGCTTCTCGGGCGTCGTGTCGGGACGCGGGTGCTCGTCCCGCTCGACCGTGACGGTCGTGCGCTTGGGCCCCGGCGCGACGACCGGGATCAGCTCCGCGTCGAAGCGGCCGGCCGCCTGCGCGTCGGCACAGCGGCGCTGGCTCTCGTACGCGAACGCGTCCTGGTCTTCGCGCGAGATGCCGTACTTGTCGGCGACCCGTTCGGCGGTCTCTCCGAGGGACACCGTGTAGCGTTCGGGGAAGAGCCGGTTCACGAAGCGCCAGCCGAGCACCGTGTCGGCCATGGGCGGTGCGCCCCGCGGGTAGCCGCTTTCCGGTTTCATGACCACCCACGGCGCGCGGCTCATCGACTCGACGCCGCCCGCGGTGAAGACGTCGCCTTCATCCGCGATGATCGCGTGCGCCGCCGAGTTCACGGCCTGCAGCCCGGAGCCGCAGAGCCGGTTGATGGTCTGGCCGGGCACGCTGGCGGGGAATCCGGCGAGCAGTCCCGCCATGCGCGCGACGTTGCGGTTGTCCTCACCGGCGCCGTTGGCGCAGCCCAGGAGCACGTCGTCGATGGTCGCGGCATCGAGGTGGTTCCGCTCGGCGAGGAGGCGAAGGGGCAGGGCGCCGAGGTCGTCGGGCCGCACGCTGGCGAGCGCGCCGCCGTACCGGCCGATCGGCGTGCGGATCGCGTCGATGATCCAGGCTTCACGCGTCATACGGTGCCTCTCAGTTGAGGTCGACCCAGACGCTCTTGACCTGCGTATAGAGATCGAGTGCGTACCGGCCGAGCTCGCGGCCGAACCCCGACTGCTTGTATCCGCCGAACGGCGAAGCCGCGTCGGTCGGGTGGTACGTGTTGATCCAGACCGTGCCGGCCTCGAGCGCGGCCGCCATCCGGTGAGCACGCTTGATGTCGCGGGTCCAGATGCCGGCGGCGAGGCCGTACACCGTGGCGTTCGCGATCTCGATAGCCTGCGCCTCGTCCTCGAACGTGAGCGTGGCGAGGACGGGGCCGAAGATCTCCTCGCGGGCGATCACGTGGCCGGGCTCGACGTCGTCGAAGATGGTCGGCGCCAGCCAGTAGCCGGGGCCACCCTCCCACTCGGCGCGCGTCCCGCCCGTGAGCACGGTGGCACCGTCGGCGCGGCCCTGCTCGATGTAGCCGAGCACACGCTCGAGCTGCTCCTCGCTGATGACCGGGCTCATGCGCGTCTTCGGGTCGAGCGGATCGCCCGGCCGCATTTTCGCCGCGCGCTCGACGATCCGGCCGAGCAGCTCGTCCTTGACGGACGTCTCGACCAGCAGCCGGGAGCCGGCCGTGCAGCATTGCCCGTTGTTGTAGAAGATGCCGGCGAACGCGCCGCGCGCGGCGGCATCGAGGTCGGCATCCGCGAACACGATGTTGGGCGACTTGCCGCCCAGCTCGAGCGAGACCTTCTTCAGCGTGTCCGCGGCCGAGCGCATGATGATCTTGCCGACCGCCGTGGACCCCGTGAACGCGATCTTGTCCACGTCCGGATGCGCGACCAGAGCCGCGCCCGCCGTTTCACCGAACCCGGGCAAGACGTTGAGCACGCCCGGCGGGAGACCGGCCTCGTGCGCGATCGCCGCCAGCTCGAGTGCCGTGAGCGGCGTCTGCTCCGCCGGCTTCAGCACCACCGCGTTTCCGCAGGCCAGCGCGGGCGCCACCTTCCATGCGGCCATCAGCAGCGGGAAGTTCCACGGGATGATCGCGCCCACCACGCCGACCGGCTCGCGCACCGTGTAATTCAGCACATTGCCGCGGACGGGGATGGTCTCGCCCTCGATCTTGGTGGTCCAGCCGGCATAGTAGCGGAACGCGTCGATCGCCTCGCGGATGTCGATGCGCGCTTCCCGGATCGGCTTGCCGTTGTCCAGGCACTCGAGGCGCGTGAGTTCCTCCGCGCGCGCCTCGATCGCCGATGAGATCTTCCAGAGCATGGCGGCGCGGTCCGCCGGCGCCATCGTCCGCCACGGCCCGCGTAGCGCGGCACGTGCGGCCAGGACCGCGGCACCGACGTCCGCGGCCCGCGCTTCCGCGACCTCGGCCAGCGTCGCGCCGGTCGCGGGGTTCAGCGTCGCAAAACGCGCCCTGCCCGCGGCGTCGACCCACTCGCCGCCGATGAACAGTCGATCGGGCGCGAGCCGGGGCAGGTCTGACGGGGCGCTCACGGCAACCTCAGCGGCCCTTGAACGACGGGCTCCGCTTCTCGATGTAGGCGGCCAGCCCTTCCTTGGCGTCGCCACTCTGGAAGAGCAGCTGCTGCAGCTCGCGCTCGACGGCGAGCGCGTCCTGGATGGGGAGCTCGGCGCCCGTCTGAACGGCGCGCTTGATGTTGCCGATCGCCTTGGACGCCATGTTGGGCGGTGTGAAGCGGCGCGCGTACTCGAGGACCTTGTCGAGGAACTCGTCGCGGCTGGCGGCTTCCCAGACGTCGTTGACGATGCCCATCGTCTTCGCCTCGTCGAAGCCGAACGTCCGGCCGGTCACCATCAGCTCGATGGCGGCGGCCTTGCCCACCATGCGATTCAGGCGCTGCGTCCCGCCGGTGCCCGGCAGCACGCCCAGGTTGACCTCGGGCAGGCCGATCTTGCCGCCACCCTGGCGGGCGATGCGCATGTCGGCGGCCATGGCGATCTCGAGGCCGCCGCCCACCGTGTGCCCGTTGAGCGCGGCGATCACCAGCTTGGGTGTCTGCTCGAACCGGTTCAGCGTCTCGTTGGCGTGCAGGCAGAAGTAGTACTTGAAGGTGGGCGTGACCGTGTTCAGCATCGGGATGCTGGCGCCCGCGCAGAAGAACTTCTCGCCCGCGCCGGTGAGCACGATCACCCAGACGTCGTCATCCATCCGCGCCTTGAGGAGGGCGGCGTCGATCTGCAGGAACATCTCGTAGGTGTACGTGTTGGCGGGCGGATCCGTGAGCGTGAGGATCGCGACCTTGTCGCGGACCTCGTACTCGACCAGGGTGCGGGTCTCGGTCTGCGCGTCCGCTTCGAGGACATTGGCCATCGGGTGCCTCCTGATACAGTTCGTTGCGTGTCGAAGGAGCGGTCCGGGAGAACAGCGCCCGGCTCCCGGCCGGCTCGCGCCGCACGGAAGCTAGACCGGGCCGCGAGGACGGGTCAAGTCGCGCAAGCGGCCGCCGGGCCCCATATTGGGTCCTGTCCTGAAGGTGTTTGTGCGTGCGGCCGTATCCGGGGTATGAGGGTCATGTCACGGTTGACCCGTGCGGGACACCGGCCAGGAACCCGCGCCCCCTTCACCGGTAGGATCAGGAATGACGAAACGACCGTTGTTCCTCGCTTTGCTCGCCGCGGTACCCCTCGGCGTAGGCGCTCTCGCCATCGCGCTCTCCGTTGTCGCGTTCCGCTACGCCGACCCCGGCCAGGACGCCGCCGCGCCGGGCGCCATCTTCCGCGTTCCGGTCCATGGTGTGATCGAGCTGGGCCTCGCCCCCTTCATCGAGCGCAGCCTGCGGGACGCGAAGGAGGCCGGCGCGTCGGCCGTGATCCTCGACATCGACACGCCGGGTGGCCGGATCGACGCCGCCCAGCAGATCGTGGACGCGATCGAGGACTCGTCCGTACCGGTCTACGCGTTCGTCAACCGCCGCGCCTTCTCGGCCGGCGCGTTGATCTCGCTGGCCGCACGCGGGATCGAGATGCGCCCGGGCGCCGTCATCGGAGCGGCCACGCCGGTGACAGGGGAAGGGAAAAAGGCGCCGGAGAAGATCGTGAGCGCGATGCGGAGCGAAATGCGCGCGCTGGCGGAGGCGCGGGACCTCGATCCGCAGGTCGCCGAGGCGATGGTGGACGAGGATATCGCGATCGACGGCGTGGTCGCGGCCGGCAAGCTGCTCACTCTCACGACGGACGAGGCCGTGCGCCTCGGCTACGCGCATCAGGTCGAGGACTGGAACGCGCTCGTCTCGGAGCTCGGTCTTGCGGACCGGCCCGTGATCGAGGCCCGCGCGAACTGGGCCGAGAACGTGGTCCGCTTCCTCAGCAATCCCGCGGTTGCCCCGATCCTGCTCTCGATCGGCGTCCTGTCGATCATCATCGAGATCAAGACGGCCGCGTTCGGGCTCGCCGGCCTCGTGGGCGTGACCTCGCTCGGGCTGTTCTTCGGCGCGCACTACCTCGTCGGTCTCGCCGGCCTCGAGGAGTTCCTGTTCCTCGGCGCCGGCCTCGTGCTCCTCGCGCTCGAGGCGTTCGTGATCCCCGGCTTCGGGATCGCCGGTATCCTCGGCGTCGCCGCGCTCGCGACGAGCGTCTACCTCAGCCTGGTATCGAACATGGCCACTGCGGCTGACCTGGGAACCGCGGCGGGCATCGTCTCGCTGACCGGCATCGTGATCGTCGTCGCCGGCTGGGCGCTCATCCGAACGCTGCCCCGGAGCGGCCGCTTCGGCCGGTCCGGGCTCATGCTCGATCAGTCGGCCAGCCGCGAGACCGGCTACCTGTCCGCTGCCGCCCGCCCCGAGCTGCTGGGTGCGACGGGCGTAGCGGTGAGCGACCTGCGACCCGCCGGCGTCGCGCGGTTCGGCGAGGAGAAGCTCGACGTCGTCGCGGAATCCGAGTTCATTGCCGCCGGCACGCCGGTCCGCATCATCACCGAAGAAGGATACCGGCACGTCGTGCGGCCGGTCTGAATGTTGCCGTTTCTTTTCCGATCCCCTGAACCGAGAGCGTCCCGATGGACGGACTGACGACCATTCTCCCCATCATCATAATGGTGGCGGTCATTTTCGCGCTCATGATCCTGAACTGGGCGGTCCCGGTCCGGCTCTGGATCGAAGCCATCTTCGCCGGCGTGCGGGTCAGCATCGGCGACCTGGTCGGCATGCGCCTGCGCAAGGTCAACCCTGCCGCCGTCGTGCGGCCGTTGATCGCCGCGACCAAGGCCGGCCTCATTCTCACCACGCGCGATCTCGAGGCGCACTACCTGTCCGGCGGTCACGTGGACCGTGTCGTCAAGGCGCTGATCAGCGCCGACAAGGCCAACCTCGGCCTGCCTTTCCAGCAGGCGGCGGCCATCGACCTCGCCGGCCGTGACGTGCTCGAGGCCGTGAAGGTCTCCGTCAACCCGAAGGTCATCGACACGCCGCGCGTCGCGGCCATGGCCAAGGACGGCATCCAGTTGATCGCGACGGCGCGCGTCACGGTCCGCGCCAACATCAACCGCCTGGTCGGCGGCGCCGGCGAGGACACGATTCTGGCGCGGGTCGGCGAGGGCATCGTCTCGACCATCGGCTCGGCCGCCGGTCACAAGGCGGTGCTGGAGAACCCGGACTCGATCTCGAAGACCGTGCTCGCCAAGGGCCTCGATGCCGGCACCGCGTTCGAGATCCTGTCGATTGACATCGCGGACGTCGATGTCGGCAAGAACATCGGTGCCGAGCTGCAGACCGACCAGGCCGAAGCCGACAAGCGGATCGCGCAGGCCAAAGCCGAGGAACGGCGCGCCATGGCGATCGCGGTCGAGCAGGAAATGCGCGCACGGGTGCAGGAGATGCGAGCCCGCGTGGTGGAAGCGGAAGCGCAGGTCCCGCTCGCCATGGCCGAAGCGTTCCGCGAGGGCAACCTCGGCGTGATGGACTACGCACGCTACCGGAACATCACGGCCGACACCCAGATGCGGCGCGCCATCTCAGGCGGCGACGACAGCAGCAAGGACGCGCGGGAGGGATAGTGAATTTCTTCTTCCTGCTGATCATCTTCATCTTCGTGATCGGGCCCATCCTCGAGAAAGCGATGAAGGGCCAGGCGGGGCAGCGGCCCGGGCAACGGCCCGGGCAACGGCCGCCGCTGCCCGGGCAGCGTCTGCCGCAGAGTCGCCTGCCGCAGCGCTTCCCGCAGATCCCGGTGCCGGAACCGAGGGACGAGGGCGAGCAGGCGGGTGAGAACGCCGCCGATATCCTGCCCGCCGACCTGTGGGCGGTTCTGACCGGCCAGCGGCCGTCGAGTCCCGGTCCCACGCGCACCGGTCCGGCGCCGGCTCCGCAGCGCCCGGCTCCGGCGCGTGCGGCTCCGGAGCGGGTGGGGCGCCTGACGCAGACAACGGACTGGGAACGGTCGAAAGCCGGGTCGGCCACACCCCCGCCGGAGACGCTCCGCGATGACCGCGCGGAGGCCGACGCGCTGATCCTCCGGCGTAGCCAGGTGGAGACGGAGCGCCGCGCGCTGCACCGCGGGCCGCCCGAGATCGTCTCCCTCGAAACGCCGGTCCCGTCGCAACGTGCGCGCCACGACGCCTTCCACAAGAAGCTCGATGCGAAGCGTGGTACCGATGTCGCGATTGTGGACAAGCCGGCGGGACCGCGGCTCCGCATGGATCAGCTCGACAACTCGGAGTTGCAGCGCGCCGTGCTGCTGCGCGAGATCCTGGGCACGCCGAAGGGGATGGAGGAGTAGGAAAGCGACGCCGCGAAGAGCGTGCCCGGCCGCGGCGTGATCCGGGCTGGAGCCCGCCACCCGCCCAGGTTATCTTGTCCACCTCGCCCGGGTGGCGAAATGGCAAACGCGGCGGACTCAAAATCCGTTGGGAGCGATCCCTTGAGAGTTCGAGTCTCTCCCCGGGCATGAAATGCGAAGCGGGCCACGCGATCGAGCGCGGCCCGCTTCGCATTTCATGGGCTCTACGGGTTGATCGTTGGCGTTACCGCCAGAATGAGAGCGCGCGCATTCTGGCTGGGCTTGGCGGACCCCAGCACGACAGTCTTGCCATCGGCGAGGTTGACGGAAGCGCGGATCAATTCCCCGCCTCCCCCTCCCCAAAGAACGACCGCGAGGCGAACCGTCCCGCTGTCGATGGCGGAGACTTCCGCCTTCACGGTGTAGATGCCGCCATCCGGGTCGGTGATCTGTTGGCTCACCTCCGAGGACGGCCACGCCGTCGCGTTCAGCACGGACTTCGAGGCCAGCCGGTATCCCTGGAAGCGGAACAGCTTGCGCAGTTCGGTGACGATGGAACGGATCTCCGCTTCATCGGCCACGAAGCCGTCCGCTTCGATCAGATGGAACGTCAGGCGGACGTTGGTTGGCGTTGGCGCCTGCATCCCCCGCTGCGCGAGCGCGGGACTGGCGAACAGGAGCAGGAACAGGGCCGCGAACGTCGATTTCATCGTTCCTCCCGGTCGAAGAGCCAGACTATGGCGATGTCGGGGTTGTCGGTCGCGAATACGGCGAACGGGCGCGACGCGGAGGCGTCGAGCGTCGCGGTGATGGATCGGGATCCGGCGCCGTCCGGCTGGGCGGGCGCGCTGCGTTGCTGCCAGAGCACCAGCGCCATGATCACGGCGGCGGCACAACTCCCGAGTCCGAACGCGAACCGCCAGGCGAAGGCGCTACCCGGAAGGGTCGGTCGCGCGACGGATCGTTCCGGTGCCGCGTCGCCCCGCAACGGAATGCGCGCCGCGCGTTCCCGTGACGCAGTCGCGAGGCCGGCACCGACGGCGCGCAATGCCTCGAGAATCTGCGTCGCATGGGCCCGTACGTCCGGATCCCGGCGCACGATGCGCGCGATGTCGGTCTCGCCTTCGCCCCGGAGCTCCGCGGGCTCGGCTTCCAGCAGTTGACGCAGCACGCGGTCCGAGATCACGCGTCGCCTCCGGGCACGGCCCCGCCCGCCTCGAGCAAGCGTTTCCGCAGGGTCCGTCGCGCACGGAGCAGGTGGACGCGGACGGTCGACGGGTTCTTCTCCAGCATGCGCGCGGCCTCGATGGGGTCGTAGCCCTGCAGATCCACCAGATCGAGCGTCACGCGCTGCATCGGCGACAGGTCCCGCATCATCGTCCGGATCCACTCCTTCGTTCGTTGCCCTTCGAGTGCATCGATCGGGTCCGGTGCCGTCGTCGTAGTCCGCAGGCCGCGCCAGCGGTCCTTCAGGCGGCGGATCGCGCCACGCTTCCGGTGCAGCTCGCCGGCGGCATTCGCGGTGACGCGGTAGAGCCAGGTCGTCAGGCTCGAGCGGCCCTCGAACGTGGCGAGCCGGTCGTGGACCCGAAGCAGCACGCACTGCGTCACGTCTTCCGCGTCGTCGGCATCGCCGCTCCGAACCCAGGCCCACCGGTAGATCAGGGGCCGGAGCTCGGCCAGCAGCTCGTCGATCGCGCCCGGATCGGACGTCTTCGCCCGATCGAGAAGCGACTCCCGGTACCCGCCCGGTGCGGTGTCCTCGATGGTGCCCTCCGGGGCCGCGTTCGTTCGAGGCATGGGATGCATGGGACGGGATCGCCGTTTACAGCGGGGCTGCGCGGGCGGCGGGAGCGGAGGCGGACGCGTTTGCGGGAGAGGGAGCGGGTTCGGCGTCGGGTACGGCGGGAGCGTTCGGAAGCGGACGCTCCCGGGCGATTGATCGGGGGTGGGCAGTGCGGTTATGTTTCATGGTTGTCAAGTAGTTGAAATCGAAGAACTTGGGGTCTGGCATTGCGCCTCTCGAAGATACGCAACTTCTGCATCGTCGCGCACATCGACCACGGGAAGTCCACGCTGGCCGACCGGCTGCTGGAGTCCACGGGCACGCTCAGCCATCGCGAAATGGAATCGCAGGTGCTGGACAGCCTGGACCTCGAGCGGGAGCGCGGGATCACGATCAAGCTGCACGCGGTCCGGATGCAGTACCGGGCGAAGGACGGCGAGACGTACCAGCTGAACCTGATCGATACGCCGGGACACGTGGATTTCACGTACGAGGTTTCGCGTTCGCTGGAGGCCTGCGAGGGCGCGATCCTGGTGGTGGACGCGAGCCAGGGCGTGCAGGCGCAGACGCTGTCGAACCTGTTCCTGGCGCTGGACGCGGGGCTCGAGATCGTGCCGGTGCTGAACAAGATCGATCTGCCGGGCGCGGAGCCGGAGCGGCGGAAGCAGGAGCTGGTGGACCTGATCGGCGTGCTGCCGTCGGAGATCCTGGAGGTCTCGGCGAAGGAGGGCACGGGTGTCGCGGAGCTGCTCGAGGCGATCGTGCAGCGAGTGCCGGCGCCGGAGGGCGATCCGGACGCGCCGCTCCGCGCGCTGATCTTCGACTCGTACTACGACCGCTACCAGGGCGCGGTCCCGATGGTGCGGGTGGTGGACGGCGTGCTCCGACCGGGCCTCCGCATCACGTTCGGCGCGACCGATGCGATCTATCCGGTGGATGAGGTGGGCTACATGCGGCTGGGCCGGTTCAAGCAACCGGAGCTCCGGCCGGGGGAAGTCGGGTACCTGCTGGCGGGGATCAAGCGGGTGGGCGACACGAAGGTCGGTGACACGGTCCTCGATGCGGATGCCCGCGCGCTTGAGCTGCTGCCGGGCTACCGCGAGGTCAAGCCGATGGTGTTCAGCGGCATGTACCCGTCGGATTCGGACGCCTACGAGCAGCTGCGCGACGCGCTGGAGAAGCTGAAGCTGAACGACGGCAGCCTGTTCTACGAGCCGGAGACCTCGACGGCGCTCGGCTTCGGCTTCCGCTGCGGCTTTCTCGGCCTGCTGCACATGGAGATCATCCAGGAGCGGCTCGAGCGCGAGTTCGACATCAACCTGGTGACCACGGTCCCCAACGTCGAGTACCACGTGCTGCTGACGGACGGCACGACGCTGGCGGTCGAGAACCCGAACGCGATGCCGGACCGGGCGAGGATCGACGAGATCCGCGAGCCGTACGTGCGCGCCCGGATCGTGTGTCCCGCGGAGTACATCGGCAACGTGCAGCGGCTCTGCCACGAGCGGCGGGGCGAGTTCCGCGAGATGCACTACCTCGATCCGACGCGGGTCGAGTTCATGTACGAGCTGCCGCTGGCGGAGATCGTGCTCGACTTCTACGACCGGCTGAAGGGCTCGACGCGTGGCTACGCGTCGCTGGACTGGGAATTCGTCGATTACCGGGCGAACGACCTGGTCCGGCTCGACATGATGGTGAACGGCGATCCCGTGGATGCGTTCAGCGTCATCATCCACACGGACAAGGCGTACGACTACGGCCGGGCGATGGCGGACAAGCTGCGCGAGCTGATTCCGCGGCAGATGTTCGAGGTCGCCATCCAGGCCTCGATCGGCGGGCGCATCATCGCGCGGGAGAGCATCCGGGCCCTGCGCAAGAACGTGACCGCGAAGTGTTATGGCGGTGACATCACGCGCAAGCGCAAGCTGCTCGAGAAGCAGAAGGAAGGGAAGCGCCGGATGAAGCAGGTGGGCACGGTCGAGATCCCGCAGGAGGCGTTCCTGGCCGTCCTGCAGGTGGGCAGCGGCTGAGTCCACCGGCCGGCGGCGCGTCGTGCCGCCGGAAGGGGCGGACGGCATGACGGGCCCTGCCGCAGGCGGCGCGGCGCCCGCCTGCGGGGAATCCGCTGGCGTGGCTTCTTCCCCGGTGCCACATTGCGGGGCATCCATGCGCGGGCGGCACGGGTGCCGTCCCGCCTGGACCGCAGGACGCGAGACCCACAGCACGGAAAGCACGCGAACATGACCGACGCAGGCCGGGCACATCCCGGCGACAAGAAGTGGATCGTCGGAGTCGATCTGGGCGGCACCAACATCGTGGTGGGTGTGCTGCCGATGGATGGGGGCGATGGCGAGGTCCTCGGTCTGCGGACCGTGCCGACCGAAGCGCAGCGCGGCGCGAAGTACGTCGTGGACCGGATCATCGGGCTGATCGCGGACGCACGAGAGGAGGTGCGGGCGAGCCACGGCGGCACCAACGATGACTTCGCCGGCGTCGGCATCGGCTCGCCCGGCCCGCTCAACCGGAAGACGGGCACGGTTATCAACACGCCCAACCTGGGCTGGCGCAACTTCCCTCTGCGGGACCTGATCGCGAACGCGGTCGGACTGCCCGCCTCGCTCGATAACGACGCCAACTGCGCGACCTACGGCGAGTGGTGGCTGGGCGCCGGGAAGAACGTGGACACGCTGGTCGGGCTCACGCTGGGGACGGGCATCGGCGGTGGCATCGTGCTCGACGGCGAGATCTTCCACGGTGCGACCGATTCCGCGGGCGAAATCGGGCACATGACGATCGACTCGACGGGGCGCCGCTGCATGTGCGGCAACTACGGCTGCCTGGAGGCGTACGCGTCGGGCCCGGCCATCGCGGCGCGCGCGGTCGAGGGGATCACGGCGGGAGCGGAATCGCTGTTGCCGGGGCTGGTCGAGGGGCGCCTCGAGGAGATCACGGCGGCGACGGTCTACGAGGCGGTTGTGCTCGGCGATCCGTACGCCAACGAGGTGATGAAGGAGACGGCCAAGTTCCTGGGCACCGGCATCGCCAACATGATCAACCTGCTGAACCCCGAGATGATCGTGATCTCGGGTGGCGTGACGAAGGCGGGCGACCACCTGTTCGTGCCGTTGCGGGCGGAGGTCCGGCGGCGCGCGTTCCGCAGTTCCCAGGAAGCGTGCCAGATCGTTTCGGCGCGGCTGCCCGGCACGGCGGGCGTGATCGGGGCGGCCGCCGTGTTCAAGAAGGAAACGTACGGCACGGTCTGAGCAGTGCCGCGCCTCGGGGTTCTGGGCTCGCTGGTCTGGGACCGCATCCACGCCCGTGACGGGAGGTCGGTCCCGATCGAGGAGTGGGGCGGGATCGCGTACGCGCTGGCGGGCGCCGCGGCCGCCCGGCCCGAGGGCTGGACGATCGTCCCGCTCACCCGGATTGGGCGCGACCTGCGTGGCCCCGCTCTCGAGTTCCTGAAGACGCTGCCCGGGCTCGACCTCGAGACCGGGCTCCGGCTCGTGCCCGAGCCCAACAACCGCGTCGAGCTCCGCTACCACGAACGGGAGCGGCGTTTCGAGCGGATGACCGGTGGCGTGTCGCCCTGGCCGTACCCGGAGCTGGAGGCCATCCTCGGCACGCTCGACGCTCTCTACGTCAACTTCATCTCCGGCTTCGAGATGAGCCGCGAGACCGCGACCCGGATCCGGCAGTCGTTCGCCGGACCGATCTACGGGGACCTGCACTCCCTGCTGCTCGGCATCGAGCCGGGCGGGCTGCGGACGCCGCAGCCGCTCGACGCCTGGCGCGAGTGGATCCGCTGCTTCGACGTCGTACAGGTGAACGAGGAGGAGCTGACCTGGCTCGCGCACGCCTGGGGCGACCCCTGGCGCTTTGCCGCCGACGTCGTGGGCGCGCCGGTCCGGCTGCTGCTGGTCACGCTCGGCTCGCGTGGCGCCGCGTACGTCGCGCCGCCCGATCTCGACACCGGTGCGGGCTGCATCGATTCGGTCGCCCATCCGCCGACCTTGGCGAAGCCGGGACCCGCGCTGAGCCAGCGGCTTTCGGCCGCCGCCGGGCCGGAGGACGGCGACCCGACGGGGTGCGGTGACGTGTTCGGCGCGACCTGCTGGTGCCACCTGCTGGCCGGCCGGTCCCTGCAGGATGCCATGAACGGCGCGCTCGACGCGGCGGCCCGGAACGTCCGGCACCGTGGCGCGACCGGGCTCCACCACCACCTGAGCGGACGGATCGCATCGTGAAGCTCGTCTCGTTGCCCGCTTCGCTCGAGGAGAAGACGTTCGACGCCTTCGTCCGGGGCCTCGACGGCGATCCCGCGGAGCGGCGCCTGTTCGACGCCAGCCACCTGCGCTGGGCCGACCCGTACGGCATGCTCGGGCTGCTCTGCGCCGGCGCGTTCGCCGGCCGCGAGGCGGAGCGGCCAGTGCTGCGGCTGCCCGAGTCCGGAGACGTCGTCGGCTACATGGCACGCATGGGCTTCTTCGAGCACGCCGCGTCGGTGTTCGAGATCCACGGCGCATGGAAGCGGCCTCGCATCGACGGCCCGTCGGAGGTGCTGCTCGAGATCACGGCCATCAATTCGCACGCCGATGTCCACGACGTCGTGGACCGCGTGAACGAGCAGGGACTCGCATTGTTGACCCGACAGTTGCAGTATCCGTTGAAGGAAGCGTTCCAGTTCAGCGTCGTGCTGTCCGAGGTCTGCCAGAACGTGATCGAACACGCGGAAGCGGGCGGCTGGGTCGCGACTCAGACGTACACGTGGACCCGCCGGCTCGGCCGCCGCGTCGTCGCGATCGCGGTCATGGACCTGGGCGTAGGGTTCCGGTCGTCGCTCGCGGCGTCGCACGCGGCGCGCCACCCGGGACGCTGGGACGACTCGACCGCGCTCGAAGCGGCGTTCCTGCACGGGCAGACGCGGTTCCCGGACCCGGGACGGGGCCAGGGGCTGCAACAGATCCGGAAGCAGGTGGGCCGGTGGAATGGCCGGGTCTCGATCCGGAGCGGCACGGCCCGGATCGCGGATGTGCCGGACTGGGACGATGGCGAGCCCCTGGAAGAAGGCCTGCCTTTCCTTCCGGGCTCCCAGATCGGTATCATCCTTCCTGCGCGAGTGCCACAGGGAGAGGTTGGCGCACCACCCAGGACGGGAGGAAGGGCGTGAGCTACAGTCCAGGAGCCGTCGTACCCTTCTCCTTCGACCTGTCGACGCTCGCGCCGCGCTCCGTCGCCAGCCTCTTCTCTCATCTCGTCACCCGTCCCACCGGTCGCGCGCTGCGGCTCGGCATCGAGAGCCAGATCGGCGAGCTCGGTGCGATCTGTCTCTCCGTGCTCGATTTCACGCAGGTCGTCGTGCTCGACTACAGCTGTGCCGACGAAGCGGTGGCGAAGCTGATCCAGCGCTACATCGGCGCGGACCGGCCGGCGGAAGTCTTCTTCGTCGCGCGCGGTCTCGGCGAGCAGCACCGCGAGCCGATCGAGGCCGTGCTCGCCCGCCACGACCTCGCGCTCGCCGCCGAGATCGAGGGACCCGGGTTCGTGCTGCTCGGTACGACGACGCACGCCGAACGCATCGCGTGGAACGCGCTCGAACGGGTGCGCACCGGGGACGCGGCCCGAGTCGCGGAGGAGAGCGGCCTCGGGACCGCCGATGCGCTGGCGGCGCTGGATGCGCTGGCGGGACGGCGGGTGGTGTTGCGGCACGGCCAGCGGTACAACGCGTTGAGCGCGCTGCTGGGGGGGCCCTGAAAGGCGGGACGGCGGGCGACGTTCGTCGCCCGCCACTCTTCGTCCCGTCCTACGCCTCCGCCTCCGGTTCCCGCACAGGCCGCCGCCGCCTTGGTGGCGGGGTGTCTCCCGCGAGCAGTGCCTCGAGCGCACGGTTGGTCGCCTTGAGGGCGGCGAGTACGGCGGCGGTCTCCTCGGGCTCGTCGACGGGGTGCGCGCCGGCCAGGGCGACGGGACGGCGGCCGAGCGCGGTCCCCGATGCCACGGCCGACACGAGGACGTAGCGCTGGTCGAGGGCATCGACCGTCGCGGCGAACTCGAGACCGAAGCGGCCCCTGCCTTCGATGCGGGTGTTCAGCGCATCGAGCGTGGCGCGGGCGCCCGCCCGGGCCCGACCTTCCTCCGCCTCGAATTCCGTTGCCTCACCCCGGAGCGTCGTGTCGTCGAACCGGAGCGCGATGCCGACGGTGACGCGGCCGCCGTGGACGCGCGTCTCCACGTTCTCGAGGCGAACGCGCGGCGGAGCGGGCACGGATCCGGGTCCCGCGGTGCGACGGTCCGCCGGTCCGGGCGCCGGTCCGAGCGCCGGTTCGTTCGCCGGATCCGGTACCGGTTCGGGCGCACCTTCGTCGGCGAGTTGGGCGATGCTGATGATGCGCTGGTCGATGGGGATGCGGAGTCGCGTCTCGAGCAGCGTCTTGATTTCCTGGGCGAACGCGCGCGGTTTGGGTCCCGGTCGGATGAGCAGGTGGATCTCGCGCGGGTGGCCGAACGCGTCCGGTTGCACGAACGCGCCCACCACGTGGGGCATCTCGCGGAGGGCCGTTTCTGCGGCCGTCTTGAGTCCGTTGCTGTCCATTCAAACCCGGCGTCGGGTGTCCGTTCGCGTGCATGGATGCGGCCGGTCAGAATGCCGGCATGCCCCGGCCGAGGTCAAGTTCCGTGCCGCTTCCGGGACGATTCCGCAACAGACGCGCAACAGCGCCACCGCCGGATTTGCCTGACCCGCGCGCCGCATCCTAGCTTTGGCCCATCCTCCCACGCGTGTGCGTGCTCCCGCGCACAGAGCGGGCAACGGGAGGCGAATCGAGCGGCGGAAGGCACATGAAAGGCATCATCATGGCCGGCGGATTCGGCACCCGGCTGAAGCCGCTGACGATCAACCGTCCCAAGCCGATGGTCCCGGTCGCGAACCGACCGATGATGGAACACATCGTCGAGCTGTTGAAGCGGCACGGCATCACCGACCTGATCTCGATCCTCTATTTCCAGCCGGAGCATATTACGAGCCACTTCGGGGATGGCTCGGAGTTCGGTGTGCGGATGCGGTACGTGACGGCGGACGCGGACTACGGTACCGCGGGCGCGGTCCGGAACGCGGCCGACCTGATCGGTGACGAGCGCGTGCTCGTGATCAGCGGTGACGTGCTGACCGACTTCGACCTTTCCGAGGCGGTGCGCACACACGATGAACGCGGTGCGGAAGCGACGATCGCGCTGACCGTGGTCGAGAATCCGCTCGCGTTCGGGATCGTGATCACGGACGCGGCGACGGGCCGCATCGAGCGGTTCCTCGAGAAGCCGACGTGGGGCCAGGTCTTCAGCGACACGATCAACACCGGGATCTACATCCTGGAGGCGTCGGCGCTCATGCGGGTGGCGCCGAAGACCAACGTCGACTTTTCGAAGGACCTGTTCCCGGCGATGCTGGCGGATGGCGCGGCGCTGTACGGCCACGTGGCGCACGGGTACTGGCGTGACGTGGGCAACATCGAGGAGTACCGGCGTGCGAACCACGACGCGCTGACCGGCCGGGTCGAGCTGGCGCTGCCCGGGGAGAGCCGGGAGGAAGGGAAGGGGCGGCTACTCGGCGAGCGCGGCGCGGCCGCCGGCCTCGACCTGAAGATCGCGGGCACGGTCCTGCTGGGCCGTTCGTCCTCGGTCGGGTCGAACGTCTCGCTCGAGAACGTGATCGTCGGCCCCGGCTCGGAGGTCGGGGACGGCGCAGATCTGCGCGACGTGGTGCTCTGGGAAGGCTGTCGGATCGGGCCGCGGGCGCGGATGAGCGAGAGCGTGTGCGCCGCCGACGTCCAGGTCGGACGGGGCGCGATGGTGCGCGAGAAGTCGATCCTCTCCGACGGCGCGGAAGTCGGCGACTTCGCCGTGGTCGGACCGAACGTCAAGGTCTGGCCGGGCAAAGTGGTGGAGGAGCGCGCGGTCCTCACGCATTCGCTGATCTGGGGCGAGGCGTGGGAGCGGAGCCTCTTCAACAACGCGCGCGTCAGCGGCATCCCGAATTACGAGCTGACGCCCGAGATGGCCGCGCGTCTGGGCGGCGCGTACGGCGCTGTGCTCGGACCCGGCGCGAACGTCGTCGCTTCGCGCGACGCGGACCGCGCCTCGCGCATGCTCAACCGCGCGCTCATGACCGGCTTCATGTCCACGGGCGTGAACGTCGAGGACCTGCGCGAGATGCCGATCCCGGTTGTGCGCCACACCGTGCATCACGGCAGCGAGGCGGGCGGTTTCCACGTGCGCCGCTCGCCCTTCGACAGCAAAGTCGTGGACATCCTGTTCTTCGGACCGGACGGCCGTGACCTGCCGCCGGACAAGACGCAGTCGATCGAGCGGCTGTTCGCTCGCGAGGACTTCTCGCGCGCGGGCCCGGAGGGCACGGGCGACTTGAACTTCCCGATCCGCATCGTGGAGGGGTACTACGAGCACTTCCTCGCGGAAGTCGCGCGCGATCTGATCGCGTCCCGCCATTTCAGCATCGTGGTCGACTTCGCGTTCGGTTCGACCGCGCAGGTCTTCCCGCGGCTGCTGGGCGCGCTGGACGTGGGCACGGTGAGCCTGGACGCGTTCCCCGTGCCGGGCCGGCAGTCGCGCACGGACGAGGACTTCCGGATGGCCAAGCGGCGGCTGAGCGGCATCGTCCGGTCGGTCGGCTCGGATCTCGGCATCTGGATCGACCCGGGTGGCGAGGTGCTGCACCTCGTGGATGACGCGGGGAAGGTGCTCTCGCCCGAGCTGGCGCAGGCGGTCTTCGTGCAGCTCGCGCTCGACCACCTGGGCGTGCGCACGGTCGCGATCCCCGTCACCAGCTCGAGCGCGGTCACGCGCTGCATCGGCGCGGCGGGCGCGGAGCTGGTGTGGACGAAGACGGAGCACCACGCGATGATGGGCTCGGCCGCATCGGCCGACATGGTGGCGGGCACGCGCGGTGAGTTCATCTTCTCGAGTTTCATGCCCGCGTACGACGCGATGTTCTCGGTCGTGAAGCTGCTGGAAGCGCTGGCCCGGTCGGAACTCTCGCTGCGGGATCTCGCCGATGCGGTACCGCCGATTCACGTGGCGCAGAACCGGATCGCGTGTCCGTGGGGCAAACGCGGCGCCGTGATGCGCCGGCTGTTGGAGGCGACGGAAACGGCCGAGCGCGACCTGGTCGATGGCGTGAAGATCTGGACCGAGGAGAACGAGTGGGCCCTCATTATCCCGCACTCGCACCGGTCGTACTTCGTGGTCACGGTCGAAGGCCCCGATCCCGAGGCCACGGAAGCACAGCTCGACCGGCACAGCAAGCTCGTCGAGAGGTGGCGCGATGAAGCGTGATGCAGACGGCGCCGCACACGGCCGCTCGACGTGCGCGGTGCACGCGGGCTCCGGCTCGCGCGAGCCGAACGCGCCCGTCGTGAACCCGGTCGTGCCCTCGGCCACGTTCTACACGGACGCGGTGCCGGTGGGCGAGGTGAAGTACACGCGCTACGGCACCAATCCCGCCCACGAGGCGCTGGGCGAGCGGCTGGCCGCGCTGGAGAACGCCGAGGCCGCGATCGCACTGGCCAGCGGCAACGCGGCCTGCATGCTCTCGCTGCTCGCCTGCGTCGGCGTCGGCGACCACGTGGTGGCGGCGCGCTCGCTCTACGGCGGCACGCTCCGCATCCTGACGCGCGAGCTGCCCCGTCTCGGCATCGAGACCACGTTCGTCGATCTCGACAGCGGTTGGGCGGCCGCGTTCCGGCCGAACACGCGCGTGCTCTTCGTCGAGGTCCCGGTCAATCCCACGTTGCGCGTGGTCGACGTGCGCCCGCTCGCGCGGCTCTGCCACGAACGCGGCGCCCGCCTCATCGTCGATGCCACGTTCGCCACGCCCATCAACTTCCGGCCGCTCGAGCACGGCGCCGACCTGGTCATGCACAGCGCCACGAAGTACCTGGGCGGCCACTCGGACGTGACGGCCGGCGTGGTCGCCGGCGCGCGCGACCTGGTCGCCGAAGTGCGGGAGAAGCTGATCAGCTTCGGGCCCGTGCTCGATCCGCACGCCGTCTGGCTGCTGGAACGCGGCATCAAGACGCTCGACGTGCGCGTCGGCCGGCAGAACGCGAATGCACTCGCGCTCGCGCAGTGGCTGGAGGCGCACCCGGCGGTGGCTCGCGTCAACCATCCCGGCCTCGACACGCATCCCGACCGTGCGCTGGTCCGCGAGCTGTTCGACGGGACGGGCGGCATGCTCTCCTTCGAGGTGCGAGGCGGCGACGAGGCGGCGCTCGCCGTGCTCTCGCGGCTCGAGCTGGCCTGCGTCGCCCCCAGCCTGGGCAGCGTGGAGACGCTCGTGTCGATGCCGCGCTACACCTCGCATGTCTCGCTCTCCCGCGAGGAGCGGCACGCGCTCGGCGTGGGCGACGGGTTCATCCGCGTGTCGGTCGGCATCGAGGACGTCCGCGACCTGATCGCGGACTTCGAGCGCGCGCTGGCACTGGAGGTTGGCGACGGGGAAGCGGGGCCGAGGGGAGCCGGCGCGCCGTGAAGGTCCTGAAGCGCGTCCTGCTGCTCGCTGTGCTGATCGTGGCGGGCGCCGCCGTTGCGCTCACGCTCTGGCTTCGGTCGGCCGCGCCGCAGGTGGACGGGCGTATCGCGCTGCCCGGCCTGCCGGCTCCGGTGACCGTGCTTCGCGACTCGCTCGGCGTCCCCACCATTGAAGCGCCGGACGAGGCCAGCCTGATGTTCGCGCAGGGCTATGTCCACGCGCAGGACCGGCTCTGGCAGATGGAGCTCTTCCGGCGCGTCGCCGAAGGCCGTCTCGCGGAGATCCTCGGTCCCGGCCTAGTCGAGGCCGACCGGTTCCTGCGTACGGCCGGCGTGTGGCGTGCGGCGGCACTGCAGGAAGAGACGACTCCACCCGAGCTGATGCGGCTGCTCGAGGCCTACGCGGCGGGCGTGAACGCGTGGATCGAGACGCACCGCGGCGCGCTCCCGCCCGAGTTCGTCGTGCTGCGTATCGAGCCCGAGCCCTGGACGCCGCGTCACACGCTCGCGCTCGAGAAGACCATGGCGTGGGACCTGTCGGAGTACGGCAGCGCGAGAGAGGCCGCACAGGCGGCGGGCACGCTGGCGCCGGACCGGTTGAAATTCCTGAATCCGGCGTACCCGGCGTGGGCGCCGACCATCCTGGGCGGCGCCGTACCGCCGCAGGTTCCGGAGATCGCCGCACGCCTGATCGAGACGTTCAGCATCAGCCACGCCTCCAACGCCTGGGTCATCGGCGGCTCGCGCACGCGGTCCGGTCGGCCCATCCTGGCCAACGACATGCACCTCGCGCTCCGGGCGCCGGCCATCTGGCAGCTCATGGCCCTGCATGGTGGCGGTGTCGATGTCGCGGGCATGACGCTGCCGGGCGCGCCCTTCGTCGTCGCCGGCCACAACCGCGCCGTCGCCTGGGGGTACACGAACGCGATGGTCGACGACGTCGACTTCTTCAGCGAGCGCATCGATCCCGCCGATCCCGGCCGCTACCTCGTTCCCGATGGCAGCGAGCCGTTCCGCGTGATCCACGAGCGCATCGCGGTGCGCGGCGCGGACACCGTGGACTTCGACGTCCGCCTCACCCGCCACGGCCCCGTGCTCGAAGCGGAACCGACCGGCGATTCGACGACCGTCTTCTCGATGGCGTGGGCGGCGGCGGATCCGTCGCACACGTTCACCGCGCTGCGCGACTTCAACCGAGCGGCGAGCGCGGCCGACGTCGTCGCCGCAAGCGTCCTCTTCGACGATCCGCACCAGAACGTCGTCTACGCCGACACGGCGGGCCATTTCGGCTACCGCATGGCCGGCCGCGTCCCGATCCGCGGCGACACGCTGCCGCCGCCTCTTGCGCCGGTGCCCGGCTGGACTGGCGAATGGGACTGGCACGGGTACCTGCCCGCGGACCGGCACCCGGCGGTCGCCGACCCGGAGCGCGGCTACGTCGTTACCGCGAACAACCGCCAGGTCGCGGGCGCCGTTGGCGACCTGATCGGCCAGGACTGGGAGCCGCCGTTCCGGGCCGCGCGCATCACGCAGATGATCGTGGACGCGGACGCGCCGCTCGATGCCGACGCCGTGCACGCCATGCAGATGGACACCCACGACGCGCTCGCCGAGCGCTACATCGACGCGGCCCTCAGCACGGCGATACGCGCCGGGGACGGCGAGGCCGAACGCATCCTTTCCGGGTGGGACCGGCGCGCCGATCGCACGTCCCGGGGCGCCGCAGTGTTCTACGTCTGGATGCTCTCGCTGCGCAACGGCGTGCGCCGTGCCCTCTGGGATGGGAGGAACGGGTGGCTGCCGCGCGCCGCGTTCTACGCCGTGCTCGACAGCGCGCGCCTGCCCTGGCTCGAAGCGGGAGGCGCCGCTGCCCTCGACTCGCTCGCGCAGAGCGCGATGGCCGATGCCATGGTGGTGGCGCGAGGACACACGTGGGGCGAGCTGCACGGCGTCGCGTCCGTGCACGCGCTCTCTGCTTCGCCCCTGCTCCGCCGGTTGCTTCGCCTCGACGTCGGACACGTTCCCGCCGACGGCTCCGGTACCACCGTCAACGTGTCGCAGTACGGCGGCCGGTTCCCGGCGGACGCCGACTACGGGCCGAGCCAGCGCCACGTCGTCGACCTGGCGGACATCGACGGCGGCGGCGGCTTCATCCTGCCGACCGGCGAGTCCGGCATCCCGTTCGACCGCCACTATCGTGACCAGTTCGAACGCTGGCTCGATGGCGGACTCTGGCTCATTCCAGTGAATCCCGACAGCACCAGGGCACACGCCGTACACCGACTCGAACTCGAACCCGAAGTCCATTGAGCAACAAGACGGAACACACCGAACGGAACGCGCCCGCGGACATCGCCGTGATCGGCGCCGGACCCTGCGGCCTCGCCGTCGGCATCGCCGCGCAACGCGCCGGCCTCCGCTGCACACTCTTCGACAAGGGCGTCGTCGCATCGTCGATCGGAAACTACCCGACCGACATGACCTTCTTCTCCACCGCCGAACGCATCGAGATCGGCGGCGTGCCCTTCACCGTTACCGGCGACAAGCCCACCCGCCGCGAGGCGCTCCGCTACTACCAGCGCCTCGCCACACACTTCGACCTCGATGTCCGACAGTACCACGACGTGCTCGGCGCCGAGCCGGCGAGGGACGGTTTCGAGCTGCTCGTCCGCTCCAGGGCCGGAGCCGGCTTCGTGTTCCCCGCCCGCAACATCGTCATCGCGAGTGGCTACTTCGATCACCCCAACCGGATCGACGTGCCCGGCCAGGACCTGCCCAAGGTCTCCCACGGCTACCACGAGGCCTGGCCCTACTTCCTGCAGAACGTCGTCGTCATCGGCGGCGGCAACTCTGCCGTTGATGCCGCCCTCGAGCTCTACCGCTGGAACGCCCGCGTTACCATCGTGCACTTCGCCGCTGGCTTCGACTCCGGCGTCAAACCCTGGGTCCTGCCCGACATCTCCAATCGCGTGAAGGCCGGCGACATCGCAGCCCGCTTCAACGCCCGCGTCACCGAGATCCTCCCCGCTTCCGTCAGGATCCGCGACCAGAAGTCCGGCACGACCGACGAGATCCCCAACGACTGGGTGCTCGCCATGACCGGCTACACCCCCGATCCCGCGCTCCTCCGACAGCTCGGCGTCGCCATCAACCCCGCTTCCGGTATCCCGACCCACGACCCCGCAACCCTCCAGACCAACGTGCCCGGCGTCTTCATCGCCGGCGTCATCACCGCCGGCAACGACGCCAACAAGGTCTTCATCGAGAACGGCCGCGACCACGGACCGCACATCGTCGCACACCTCACCACCCGCTGACGCGACCCCGGCCTTCGGCCCCCGGCGCCGAGCATTCCTGGCCCGCCGCACCTGTCCCTGTCCTTGTCCGTGCGTATTGTACACAAAAACGGATACACGTTGACACCGTGAGGCCGCGCGTCTAACATCGGACGGTTTCTGGATCCGCGTCCCCGTGCCGGGCGCGGCCATGCGAGGCCGCGGAGCGGGTGGGGGCGAAACGAACGACAAATACCGGCTCGGGATCGCCCTGTGCGATCGGGTGGGCGGGCCGGACGGAGGGACGATGGAGATCGGCGAATTCAGGAATACGGCGCTGGTGGATTTCACGGATCCGGCGAACGTGCAGCGGATGGAAGCGGCGCTGGCGAAGGTTCGGGGTGCGCTGGGCAAGACGTATCCGGTGATCATCGGCGGTCGGGAGATTCACGAAGGGAAGGTCCTGGACTCGGTGAACCCGGCGGATCCGAAGCAAGTGGTGGGCCGGTTCGTGCAGGCGACGCCGGAGCTGGCGAACGAGGCGGTGGAGACGGCGGCGAAGGCGTACGAGTCCTGGAAGAACGTGCCGGCGCGCGAGCGTGCGGAAGTGATTCTGAAGACGGCGGCGCTGCTTCGGGAGAAGAAGTTCGAGTTCTCGGCGCTGATGGTATACGAGGTAAGCAAGTCGTGGGCGGAGGCGGATGGTGACATCGCGGAGCTGATCGACTTCCTGGAGTACTACGCGCGGGAGGCGTTGCGCCTGGCGGGCCCGCAGCCGGTGGTGCCGTATCCGGGCGAGAAGAACGAGTTGCGCTACATCCCGCTGGGCGTGGGAATCGTGATACCGCCGTGGAACTTCCCGTCGGCGATCATGGGTGGGATGACGGCGGCGGCGGTGGTGTCGGGGAACACGGTGGTGCTGAAGCCGGCATCGACGTCGCCGACGATCGCGGCGTGGTTCGTGGGCGCGCTGACGGAGAGCGGGCTGCCGGCGGGTGTGGTGAACTTCCTGCCGGGTCCGGGCAGCAAGGTAGGGGACGTGCTGGTGGATCATCCGTTGACGCGGTTCATCGCGTTCACGGGCTCGAAGGAAGTGGGGCTGCGGATCTTCGAGCGTGCGGCGAAGGTGCACGCGGGCCAGAAGTGGCTGAAGCGGACGGTGCTGGAGATGGGCGGCAAGGACGCGATCGTGGTGGACGAGACGGCGGACCTGGACGCGGCGGCGGACGGGATCACGGCGGCGGCGTTCGGGTTCCAGGGGCAGAAGTGCTCGGCGTGTTCGCGCGCGATCGTGGTGGACGCGGTGTACGACGCGGTCCTGGAAAAGGTGCTGGAGCGGTCGAAAAAGCTGACCGTGGGCGATCCGACGGCGCACGGGACGTACATGGGCGCGGTGATCGACACGAACGCGTACGCGAAGATCCACGAGTACATCGAGATCGGGAAGAAGGAAGGCCGCCTGGTACTGGGCGGTGCGAAGTCGGAGAGCGACGGGTACTTCGTCCCGCCGACGATCATCGCGGACATCGCGCCGGACGCGCGGCTGGCGCAGGAAGAAGTGTTTGGCCCGGTGCTGGCGTTCATCCGGGCGAAGGACTTCGACGACGCGATGGCGATCGCGAACAACACGGAGTACGGATTGACGGGCGCGCTGTACTCGAAGGACGACGCCCGGATTGAACGGGCGGCGGACGAGTTCCACGTGGGCAATCTGTACTTCAACCGGAAGTGCACGGGCGCCCTGGTCGGGGTGCAGCCGTTCGGCGGCTTCAACATGTCGGGGACCGATTCGAAGGCGGGCGGGCCGGACTACCTGTTGCTGTTCACGCAGGCGAAGTCGGTGGCGCGGCGGTTGTAGCGGGCGCCGTCCGGATGGAATCCTGGCGGTTGACGGGGTGTAAGAAGTACGGGTAGCTTTTTGTTCGGGTCCGTCAATCGCGGGGCGCGAGGTCATGAACGTGCGGGACAAGATCGAGGAAGTGCTGGAGACGATCCGTCCGGCCCTCCGTTCGGATGGCGGCGACGTGGAGTTGATCGATTTCGACGTCGAGGACGGTGTCGTGCAGCTCCGGTTGATGGGCGCCTGCGGTTCGTGCCCGGTGTCGATGATGACGCTGAAGCGCGGGATCGAGCAGCGGCTGACGGCCGCGGTGCCGGAGGTTCGCGAGATCCAGGCGTTGTAATGACGGGGTGCGGGGTATGCATGCGGCCGGTGCCCGGTGGGGCGCCGGCCGTTTTCGTGAAAAGCGGGGGATGATGGCGGAACAACTGGAAGACAGGGTCCGACGGGCGCTGGAAGGCGTGGTGAACGAGCGGACGGGCCGGGACGTGTTGAGTTCGGGCCAGGCGCAGGGCATGGAGATTTCGCCGGAGGGGCGTGTCACGTTCCAGTTCCAGCTGGGCCCGGAGGACCCGGGCACGCTGGTGCGGCAGGCGCGAGCGGCGGTCGAGGCGGTGGAAGGCGTGACGCGGGTGAAGATCGACGTGCGGCTGCCCACGGCGCCGACGCAGGGCCAGGGCCATGGTCACGGGAAGGGTCGCACGCTGAAGCCGGGCTCGGTGCCGGCGCCGACGCCGTCGACGGAGCTGACCTCGGAGATCGGCCGCATCATCGCCGTGAGCTCGGGGAAAGGCGGCGTGGGGAAGAGCACGGTGGCGGCGAACCTGGCGGCGCGCATCGCGCAGCTCGGTCATCGCGTGGGCCTGCTCGACGCCGACGTGTACGGCCCGAACATCCCCCTGATGTTCGGGGAGAAGCGGCGTCCGGAGGTCACGGGCGACCGCGGCCAGGAGCGGATCGTGCCGCTCGAGTCGCACGGGGTGCGACTCATGAGCCTGGGCTTTCTGCTGGATGAGGAGCAGCCGGCGATCATGCGTGGGCCGCTGGTGTCGGGAATCCTGCGTCAGTTCCTGGAGCAGGTGGAGTGGGGCGCGCTGGACTATCTGATCGTGGACATGCCGCCCGGCACGGGTGACGCACAGCTCTCGCTCGCGCAGCTCGTGAACGTGGACGGCGCGGTACTCGTCACCACGCCGCAGGACGTATCGACGGGTGACGTGCGGCGCGCCGTCCGCATGTTCGAGAAGGTCCGGACGCCCGTGCTCGGCGTGGTCGAGAACATGAGTGGCATGACCTGTCCGCATTGCGGCGGCCATGTCGAGGTGTTCGGCGAGGGCGGTGGTCGGCGGCTCGCGGAATCCGTCGCCACGCCGTTCCTGGGCGGTGTCCCGCTGGATCCGGCGGTCTCGGTCTCGGGCGACGAAGGCCGCCCGACCGTCGTGTCCGCGCCGGACTCGCCGGCGGGCCGGGCGTTCGTGGAGATCGTGGACGTGATCCTGGCGGCCGTGGCCGTGCCGGACGCAGCCGCCAACTAGCCGGCGGGTCGGTCCCCGTGAAGGCTCTGGCGCACATCACGCTGCTGACGGATTTCGGCACCGCGGACGGCTACGTCGCCGCGCTTCACGGCGTGATCGCAAGCCGGGCGCCCGCCGTCCGCGTCGACGACGCCGGACACGACGTGCCGCGCGGTGACACGGCGGCGGGTGCGGCGGCGCTCGGACGGTACTGGCGGGAGTACCCGGAAGGCACGGTCCACGTCGTGGTCGTGGATCCCGGCGTGGGCAGTGCGCGGGCGGCGCTCGTGGTCGCGTCCGCGGGGAGAATCGGCGTGGGGCCGGACAATGGTGTGCTCACGCCGATGCTCGACTCGCCCGGGTTCGAGTCCGTGCGCGAGGCACGGAACGCCGACCTGTTCCGCCATCCTGTTTCCGCCACGTTCCACGGCCGCGACATCTTCGCGCCCGTAGCCGCCTACCTCGTGCAGGGCGGCCTCCTCGAGCGCGTTGGTCCGGAGGCCGCCTCGCCGGTCCGGCTGGCGCGGGTCCGGCCAGAACGTACCGCGTCGGGCGTCCAGGGCGTAATCGAGAGGGCCGACCGGTTCGGCAACCTGGCGACGAACCTGCCGGCCGGCCTCGTGGCGGGCGCGGTCGATGTCGCGGTGGCGGGGCGATCGCTCGGTCCGCTGCAGGCGACGTACGCGGACGTTGCGGCCGGCACGCCGCTGGCGCTGGTCGGTTCGGATGGGTTCCTGGAGATCGCGGTCCGGGATGGGAGCGCGGCGGCGATTCCCGGGTTCGGCCCGGGCGCCGCGGTGAGTGTTCGTCTGACGGGGAACGACTGAGGCCGGCGCCGTACGGGCGCCGGCCTCGGTCGGAAACGTTCAGCGGGCTCGCGGTCCGCGCGTCAGCCGCCCTCCAGCCACTTCCGGTCTTCCTCGGAGATCTGCTTGCGCTTGGGCGCGAGCATCTTGATGACGACGTACCCGATCGCGACCGGGATGGCGAGCTTGAGGAGCAACGCGGCGATTCCGACCGCGATCCCGAGCACTGTCATGCCGATGCCGAGGACGACCAGTCCGACCAGTCCGAGGATCAGCAGTCTCAGCAGTGACGAGATCATCGTGTCCTCCGTCTTCCGGCGCTCCGATTACCGGAACTCGAGATTGTCAGGGTCGACCCAGACCACGCGGATGGACCCGAGCGCGGCCTGAACCTCGAATGTAATTCGCCGACGTGCCGACTCCCAGTCCTGGGAGAAGAACATGTCCCCGCGCTTGACGAGTTCCTGGCTGTCGAAGCCGACGAGCAGGCCCGACTTGCGGACACGGATGCCGGTCCCGCGCGGGACGCGGAGCGTGAGCGAGCCGAATCCCATCTCGATGTTGACATCCATGTCGGCACTGGCCGCCCCGGTGAAGTCGAGCGTAACCTCGCCGACCCCGCCGGAGAAATCGACGCGCTTCGGGTTCAGGTTGCCGATGCCGTAGGCGCGGAACGAGGCCGCGCCGACGTCGAGGTCGAGCTCCTGGCAGGTCTCCGGGTTCGACCGTTCGATGCGCATATCGGTCTCGCTCGCGCCGGTCGCCACCTTGAGCTTGCGCACGGGCAGGCCGGTCAGGTCGAGGTTGGCGCGCGCGGCGCCGAACTGCAGGTCGAGGTCGAGGGGGACGTCGGGACCGAGCTCGAGGCGGAGCTGGCCGGACTTCATGTTGTGGCCGCGGACGCGGACGTCCTCGAGGCTGAGCTTCAGCGTTTCGTCGCGGTACGAGAAATGGGGCTGGATCACGTCCGCGTCATAGCGGAGCGTCGAGCGGTAGAGCACGCCCTTCCGCCCGGGCACGAGATCGAGCTGTCCGGCGCCGTACTGGAGATTGACGGTCAGCTGATCCTCCCGGCCGACCTGGCGCATCGAAGTGATGGTGCGCCAGTCCTGCGCGGACGCGACGCCGGGAATGGCGAGGGCGACCGCGGCGAGGAGAGCGAGGGAACGTCTAGACATTCGTCGCCTCGGCATAGATGTCCGGCTCCGCCTCGGCGTCACCCCTCCGGCGCATGGGCCGGGTGCCCGCCCGGGAGAGCAGGACCGCGCCGAGCCCGATGCTGAGCGCCGCCCAGGTGATGACGCTGGCGACGGCGATCAGGAGCCCGCGCAGGAAGCCGAGCCATGGCCCGGCCATGCCGACGATGTTGCCGGCGGCGAAGAGCACGAGCAGCAGGCCGAGCCCGGTCAGCAGGAAGTAGTACGAATTGCCGCGGCGGAACCAGTCGGTCGCGTAGAAGCGCCGCTCGGAGAGTGCTTCACCGGCCGCGTGGGCGACCGAGATGTAGCCGAGCAGCACGGCCAGCGCGGCGGCGACCGGGAAGAGCAGCAGCCAGACGGGCAGGGCGAGAATCCCGACGATCGAGATCGCCAGCGCGATCATGCCGAGGATGTACGCGGGAATCACGAGGAACGTCGCGGCGAGCCCGACCAGAAGCGAGCGGGTCGTCGCGGTGCGCGCCGTGTCCGCCACGCCTTCGATGAAACGGCGGCCGCCAAAGAAGATGGTCGCGAACGCGATCCCGAACAGCACCGCGTAGAGCACGGATAGCGAGAACAGGCCCTCGAAGCCGCGGATCACGTGGCGGAACGGGTTCCTGCGCGTGTTGGCCCGGATGTCCGGGATGTCGATCGCGTTGGTCTGGAGCTCGCTCACCCGCTCCTGCAGCTCCGAGATCCGGCCGACGAGCCGGTCCACGCTGTCCGACAACTGCGCGTCCTGCGGCGCGGCAGGCGCCAGCGCCGGGGCGGGCGGGGCGGCCGCATCTCCGGATCGAGTCAGTGCCTGGCTGAGCCGTGTCCCGAAGTCGGCGTCCGGGGCATCCCAGTCCGCGAGCATGCGGCCGAGGTCGCCGGAGGGCGCCTCCATCGCGTTCGAGAGCAATTCGCGGAACGAGACGTCGAGGGCGCCGCCTCGCGCTGCCGCGCCGAGGCCCTTGCCGTCGATCCACATGCGGCCATCGTGGATCGCGAAGGTCGTCGTGGAGCCGTCGCCGAACTCGAGTTCGAGCGAGGCGGCGGTCCGCGACATCTCGATCTGGTTCGAGACGATCTTGCGCAGCGACTGCGCGGACAGGGCCGCGGGCCACAGCGCCGCCGTCAGCAGGACGGCGAAGGTGGCCCGGAGTGCGGCCATGCGGCGAGCCTTCGGGAATCGGTCAGTGACTGGTGGCATGAGTCGTACTCCGCACGGGTGAGCGGAACAGGTAGCGATAGAGAATCCAGACCGAGAGCGCGACGACCATGGCGGAAGCGGCGGCAATGGCGCCGACGCCGCGGGCGCCCGCGGAATCGAAGAGCCGGGTCAGCGAGGTCACGAGCCAGGCGGCGATATCGGAGTTCATGGCGTGGGTCATCGCGCCCGAGGCCATCTGGTTGGCGCCTTCGGCGAAGCGGTCGGTCGCGTAGATCCAGAGGCCCTGGGCCGTGACGTACGACTTGGAGAGCAGCCAGGCGGCGAACCCGCCGACGAAGAGCACCGGAACCGACAGGATCGCCGCGGCGAAGGCCCAGCCGGGGGTGGTCCGGGGCAGGGCCCGGGCCAGGACGGTGCCGACCCGGGTGTGCCAGGCCTGGCAGATCCGGACGCGGGCCATGACCCGGTCGGCGAATCCGGGCCGGGGCCCGAACCGGGGCAGCGTCGCGAGCGCGGCATAGACCGCACGCCAGTCCTCGACCTCCGCCCGGCACTGTGAGCAGTCGGCCACATGGGAGTCCGCGGCAACCCGCTCGTGCTTGGCGAGCGAGCCGTCGCAGTAGGCTTCCAGGCGGTCCCCGGTCAGGTGCGTCATGTCACCCCTCGAAACGTGGCCTCGTACGTCATCCAGAACGTGGCCTCCGACGTCTGGTTCCCCTTACGCGCGGGCGCCTGTCCCGGTTTCAGATCCGGAGGTGCGCCAGCTGTTTCCGCAGCTCGTTCCGGGCACGGTGGATATAGGTCTTCACGGTGCCGAGCGGAACGTCCATGATCTGGGCCACCTCTTCATAGGGTCGGCCCTCCACGTGGCAGAGCAGGATCGCGGTCCGGTACTCGGCCCGGAGCGAGGCGATGGCCTGCTCGATGTGGCTCCCGATTTCCTTCGACGACGTGAAATCCTCCGGCGTCTCCGCGGTCGAGACCGGCGTGAGGATCGTGGCCTCGAGCTCGTCGGCCGTCGATGCGTGCGGGGAGCCGTGGATCGAGAGCGTGTCCGGCTGCTTCCGCCGCAGCTCGTCGAGCGCCGTGTTGTGCGCGATCTTGAAGATCCAGCTGCTGAACTTGTAGGCGGGATCGTAACGGTCGATGGCGTTCAGCACTTTGATGAACGTGTCCTGCGAGAGGTCCTCCGCCCGCTCCCGGTTGCGGACCAGACGATAAATGAGCGAGAACACCGGACGCTCGTAGCGCCGGATGAGCTCACGGAACGCGGCCTCCCGACCTCGGCGGGCGCGTTCGACGACTTCCTGATCGCTCAGCTTCTCGTAGTCCACTGCACCGCGGTTCAGGCGAACGGCCCCCGGTGGGGCGTTGCGCATGTCCCGTACGTCCGGGTCGACGTCCCGGTTTCATCCCGCCTTGATGGGCCGCGTCGCCGAGGCTAGCTTGCTCGATTCGACAGGACGCGATCCTTCTGCTACCCATGAGGCGGGCCGATGGTGCGGAACGCAGGCGGAGGTGCGGTTCCGCCGGTGCCGCCGCCCGGGGAGAAGGCCGCAGCCGTCCGCAACATGTTCGGAGCGATCGCTCCGCGCTACGACTTCCTCAATCACCTGCTCAGCCTGAACACCGACCGCCGGTGGCGCCGGAGCGCGGTCGACCGGCTGTTGCGTGACGCCCGGCCGGATGGCGTGTTGCTCGATGCCTGCGCCGGCACGCTGGACCTCGCCCGCGAGATCGCGGGTCGGGACACGTTCCGCGGCCGCGTCCTCGCATCCGACTTTGCCGTGCCCATGCTCGAGCGCGGCGTCGCCAAGGTCGAGCGGCTGCCCGTGTCCGTCGTGTGCGCCGACACGTTGCGGTTGCCCGCGGGCGACGCGACGCTCGATGGCGCGATCGTCGGGTTCGGCGTGCGCAACCTCGCCGACCTCGGCAGCGGCGTGGCCGAGTTCGCGCGTGTGCTCCGGCCCGGCGCGCCGCTCGTGATCCTCGAGTTCACGACGCCGTCGTGGCAGCCGTTCCGCGGGCTCTACCTGTTCTACTTCCGGCACGTCCTGCCGCTCATCGGCCGGCTCGTCTCACGGCATCGCTCGGCGTACGACTACCTGCCCGCCACCGTGCTCGCGTTCCCGTCTCCGCCTGCCCTTGCCGGCATGATGCGGGACGCCGGTTTCGGCGCTGTCGAATGGACGAGGCTGAGCGGTGGCATCGCGGCGATTCACGTCGGTCTGCGCGCCGCTCGGGGCAGCGCGACGGACAGCTCTTCGGCGGCGGCGCGGAACGCGTCCACCCAATCCGCGGCGGCCGCATCTCCGGCGGCGACGCGGCCGGCGAACTCCGGCAACACCTCCTCGCGGAGCGCGTAGCACGCGTTCTGCGCCCCCCACGGATCAACGGGAATCGCGAACTCGCGGGCGAGCCGGAGCAGGCTGGTCGCGACGAGAAGCGGGGCGGGATCGGGCGCGGCGTCGCTCGCTCGGTGGAGCAGCCGCTCGAGGGCGCCCCGCAGCGCGAACGCGACGCCTTCCTGGTCGAGACCGGTTCCGGCCGATTCCGCCTGTTGGAGCAGAGACCGGATGAAGCGCAGGTCGACGGGGTCGGCGCGGAGCGTCCGGATGAGATCGAGGCTCAGGGTGTACTCGGCGGCGATGGCGAAGGCGCGGGGCAGGTCGAGGCGGACCTCGGCGAGGTGGTGCATGAGGCCGACGTTGGTCTCGTAGAGCCGGCGGTAGGCGCCTTCCGCATCGCGCAGGTCGGTGGCCATGAGTCGTTCGAGGACCTCGCGGCGGCGTGCGGGGAAGAGGGAACGCATTGAGACCGGCCGGTCCGGGAATTCGGCGAGCAAGGCGGCGAGCGTGGGCAGGTCGGGTTCCTCGAACGCGTCGCGCAGCGCGTGGCGCAGCGTCTCGTAGTCCTCGTCGCTGCCGGTCCTGCGGACGCCGCCGGTGACGTTGAGGTTGCCATAGTGGAGGATCGCCCAGGTCAGGTCGTCGCTCTCGGTGGTGATGCGGGAATCGATGATGGCGCGGCCCACACCGAGGTGCGCGTTCTCCGACTCCGAGTCCCACCGGCCGAGCGCGCGGACGCCGTAGCAGAAGATCGAGTCGGCGGATCCGTTGCCATCGAAGAAGGAGCTGAGCGCGTAGTGCGCGCCCACCGCGACGAGATCGAGCGTCGCGGGCCGGACCTCGCGCTCGTAGATGCGCCGGCCGTCCCCGGCCTCGGGATTGTTGCTTCGCGCCGCCGCGAGCCGCTCGAGGAAGGGTGCTTCGAGGTCATCGCCCGAAACCTGCCGGGCGAGCTGGATGGCGCGGCCGGCGTAGCGCAGGATCTGCACGGTCTCGATGCCGGACAGGTCGTTGAAGAACCAGCCGCAGCTGGTGTACATGAGCATGGCGTGGCGTTGCATCTCGAGCAGCCGCAGCGCGCGCACGCCGGCCTCCGCCGGGGCGTCCGCCGGGAGGTGCCGCTCGAGAAAGGCGGCGACGTTGGCGGGGGAGCGGTCGAGGACCACGTCGATGTACGCGTCGCGCACGACCCACGGGTCATCGCGGAAGGCGTCCGCCGCACTCTCGTAGCGCAGCACCAGCTCGTCGCGGAGCCCGTCGAGGGCGTCGCGCAGCGGCTTGCGCCAGGCCTGGTTCCACTCGCTCCGGCCGCCCGTGTGGCAGCCGCAGTCACTGCGCCACCGTTCGATGCCGTGGACGCAGCTCCACGAGGTGTTCTCGAGGATGCGCACTTCGGCGGTCGGCGGGTACGCGGCGAGGAAGGACGCGTAGTTGGTGACCTCGGCCTTGCCCGCGCGGTCGATCGCGTCGAGCGCGAAAGACAGCGCCATCTCGCCGTAGTGCTGGTGGTGGCCGAACGTCTCGCCATTGGTCGCGATGTTGGCGAGCCGGGGGCCGTCGCCCTCGCCCAGCAGGCCGGTCAGCCGCTCGGCGAAGCGCGCGCCGTCGCGGAGGTATCCCTCGAACGCGACGCCGCGCGAGACGGGGCCATCGTAGAAGAAGATGGCGATGTCGCGGCCGGACGGAAGCGTCTGGCGGTAGGGCCAGCGCGGGTCGATGCGCTCGCCGGTGACGTCCTGCCATCCGCCATCGCCGTTGCGCACGGAGCCGGCTTGCTGGGGCGCGAGCACGGTGAAGCGGACGCCGTGGGCGGCGAGGCGTTCGAGCACGTCGAGGTCGACAGCGGTCTCCGGCAGCCAGAATCCTTCGGAATGCCGGCCGAAGCGGCGCTCGAACTCGCGCAGGCCCCAGACGATCTGGGTCTCGCGGTCGCGCGCGTTGGCCAGCGGCATGATCAGGTGGCTGTAGCCGGCGGCCATGGCCGAGCCGTGGCCGTAGCGCTCGATGCTCTCACGGTCGGCGCGCAGGACGGCGTCGTACGTGAGCGGTGCGTGGGACTCGAGCCAGGAGAGCAACGTGGGACCGACATCGAAACTGATGCGCGAGTAGTTGTTGACGATGCGTTCGATGCGGCCCTGCTCATCGAGGATGCGGGAGGCCGCGTTGGGCGCGTAGCACTCCACGTTGACGCGCTCGTTCCAGTCGTGGTACGGATACGCCGAGGGCTGGAGCTCCAGCGCCTCGAGCCACGGCGTCTCGCGCGGCGGCTGGTAGAAATGGCCGTGCACGCAGATGCAACGCGGTCCGGGTCGGGTGGAAGTGGTCATGGTCAGGGCGCCGTCTCGGGATCCGGGAGCGCGGGCCGCTCCGCGACGGCCGCCGCCTCGAACACGAGCACGCCGAGCGGCGGCAGGGTGAGGGCGACAGACCAGGGCCGGCCGTGCGCGGCTTCGGGCACGGCGTCGGCGCCACCCCAGTTGCCGACGCCGCTGCCACCGTAGGTCGCGGCATCGCTGTTCAGTCGCTCGGTCCAGCGTCCGCCGCAGGGTACGCCGATGCGGTAGGCGTAGCGCACGAGAGGCGTGAGGTTGAGAATGACGAGCAGCCAGTCGTCGCCGCGCGACCGGCGCAGCCAGGTCAGCACGCAGCCCGGGCTGTCATCGGCATCGACCCACTCGAAGCCGCGCGAGTCGAAGTCGAGCTCGTGCGCGGCCGGATTGTCACGGTAGAGCCGGTTGAGATCGGTGAGCCAGCGCGCGACGCCCGCATTGAGCGGGCGGTCGAGCAGGTCCCAGTCGAGCTCACCGTCGTGGTCCCACTCGCGCTGCTGTCCGAACTCGCCGCCCATGAACAGCAGCTTCTTTCCCGGCTGGGTGTACATGTAGCCGAGCAGCGCGCGCAGGTTGGCGAAGCGCTGCCACTCGTCGCCGGGCATCCTGCCGAGCAACGATCCCTTGCCGTGCACGACCTCGTCGTGCGAGAGCGGGAGCACGAAGTTCTCGGTGAACGCGTAGAGCCCGCGGAAGGTGAGCTGCTGGTGGTGGAAGGGTCGGTGCACCGGGTCCTTCGCGAAGTACTTGAGCGAGTCGTGCATCCAGCCCATGTCCCACTTCATGCCGAAGCCGAGCCCACCAATGTAGACGGGTCGCGAAACCAGCGGCCATGCCGTGGATTCCTCCGCGATCGTCTGCACGCCCTCGATCCGGCCGTAGACGTCGGTATTGAGCCGACGCAGGAAGTCGATGGCCTCGAGGTTTTCGCGTCCGCCGAACTCGTTGGGGATCCAGTCGCCGTCCTTGCGCGAGTAGTCGCGGTAGAGCATCGACGCGACGGCATCGACGCGGAGCGCGTCGGCGTGGTACACGTCCAGCCAGAACAGCGCGTTGCTCAGCAGGAAGCTGCGCACTTCGTTGCGGCCGTAGTTGAAGATGCAGCTGTTCCAGTCGGGGTGGATTCCGAGGCGCGGGTCGGCGTGCTCGAAGAGGTGGGTCCCGTCGAAGAAGGCGAGGCCGTGTCCGTCGTCGGGGAAGTGGGACGGCACCCAGTCGAGGATGACGCCGATGTCGCGTTGGTGCAGCGCGTCGATGAGCGCCATCAGGTCCTGGGGCGTGCCGAAGCGGCTGCTGGGCGCGAAGTAGCCGGTCACCTGGTAGCCCCAGGACCCGAAGAACGGGTGTTCCATGACGGGCATGAACTCGACGTGCGTGAAGCCCATGGCGTCAACGTGGTCGGCAAGGCGGTCGGCCAGCTCGCGGTAGCCGAGCGAGCGGAACCCTTCCTCCCGCACGCGTCGCCACGAACCGAGATGCATTTCGTAGATGGAGATGGGCGCGTCGCCCGCGTTCTTCCGGGTGCGTCCAGCCATCCAGTCCTCGTCCTGCCAGCGGTAGTCGAGGTCCCAGACCACGGACGCGGTGAGCGGCGGCACCTGGTGGAAGAACCCGAACGGGTCGGCCTTGTCGATGGCGTAGTGCCCCTGGCTCGACACGATGTGGAACTTGTAGAGCGTGCCGGGCAGGGCGCCGGGAACGAAGCGCTCCCACACGCCCGACTCGCCGCGCGGCTCCATGGGGTGCGCCCCGGGGTCCCAGTCGTTGAATTCACCGATGACCGAGACGCGACGCGCGTTCGGCGCCCACACGCCGAAGTGCGTGCCGGTCCTGCCCTCGAGCGTGCCTGGATGCGCGCCCAGCTTCTCGTGCAGCCGGTGGTGGGTCCCCTGGTTGAAGAGGTAGACGTCCTGATCGCTGAGCAGTGATGGTGTCATGGTCTCTCTCTGGCGGGCGCCGGATCGCGGCGCTCGCGGTCGATGAGTGCGAGCAGTCCTTCCACGCGCGGGTCGTGGCCGAGCGATTGGGCGTCGAACGGCGTACGATGGCACCAGTTCGGGTGCTCGGACGTGGTGCCGGGCACGTTCATGCGGCGGGTCTCGAGCCACGCGTCCTCGAGGTTCACCATCACGACGCGGGCGGGGCTCGCGGCGATGCGGGCGAGGATGGCCGGCAGCAGGCGGGCGGGGTCGGGTGGATCGTCGGCCAGCCCCAGCGAACGACAGAGCGAGCGGATCGTGCGCTCACGGCCGGCGCGGATCCCGTCCGCCTCGTCGGGCTCGACACGGCCGAGCGCAGCGTCCTGCTCGATGTCGAGGCCGAGCAGCCACGCGGCGAACGTCGGCAGGTCGTGCGTGCCGATGCTGGCGACGGAGTCCACGTCGGGCTCCGCGAGCGGTTCGGGTCCGGCGCGCCCGGCCTCGAACTGGACGACGAACAGGCGCTGGAGCGCGTGGGCGTCCATGGCGGCCCGGATCGAGGGCGTCACGGTGCCGAGGTCCTCGCCGACGATCATGCACTCGTGGCGGTGCGACTCGAGCGCCAGCAACGCGATCAGCTCCTCGCGCGGATAGCGGACGTACACACCCTCCGTCGGCTCGTATCCGTCCGGCACCCAGAACAGGCGTTCGAGCGACATCACGTGGTCGAGCCGGAGCGCGCCCGCGAAGCGGAGCTGCAGGCGCAGGCATTCGAGGAAATACCCGTACCCGTCGGCGCGCTCCACCTCCGGGATGAGGGGTGGGAATCCCCAACTCTGGCCGCGCTCGAAGAACGGGTCGGGTGGGGCGCCGGCGGCGACACCATGCGCGAACAGGTGCGGCAGGCGCCAGGTGTCGTAGCCGTCGGGGTGGACGCCCAGCGGCAGGTCGAGGAAGGGGCGGGCCGCCCCGACCTCCTCCGCGGCCGCCGACATCTGCTCGTGTGCACACCATGCCGCGAACAGGTGGAACCGGTACTCGGCCGGGTCGAAGTCGCCTCGGCGAAGCCGGCCGTTGCGGATGCGTTCCGGCCAATCGCGCCAGGGCGTGCCCTGCAGAGTCGTGGCCGCCCGGAACCGCGCGTAGTCCTGCACGGCCGGTCGCTCGAGCAGAAAACGCTGGAACCGGGGGGCGCGGGCGCCGCCCCGCTCGAAGAACCGCTGGGCGGCCGGCAGGAGCGAATTCCTCAGCCGGCTCCACGCGGCCCGGTAGTCGACGGTCCGCGGATCGGCGGCCGGCGCGGGGTCGGGGACGTGGTCGTGGTCGCCGATGGCCGCGAGCGCGGCGGGCGCGTCGACGTACAGCTCGCTCAGGAACATGCGGCTGATGGGTGCGTAGGGGCTCGGCTCGAAGGGCTCGTCGAGAAACGTCGGCAACACGGGCAGCGTCGCCACCCACGCGCCGCCCGCCCGGCCGATCCAGCCGAGCAGCGTGCGCAAGTCCTCGTAGCTTCCCGGCAGCGACGTTGCCGCGGGCCCGACCCCGTGCAGTGGCAGGAACGCGCCCCAGGTCCGCGGCCGGGGCGGTCGCCACGCGATGCGCGGCGCCGACACGATGCGGCTCACCCGCATCTCGTCGCCCCGCTCGAACTCCAGCTCGTGGATCCCGAGCGGAAGCGTGCCCGGTAGCGGGTAGCCGTTCCGCCACGCCGCCGGCGCCGCGACGGTCGTGCGCTCCGACCCATCCTCGAGCCGGATCCGGATCCGGGCTGCGGCGGTCGCAGGCGGCGGCGTCGCTCTCAATACGGGAAGCTCGCCGTTCCACGCGACGAGGACCGGCTCGAGGCACGAATGCGCGGATCGACGGAGCCGCAGCGCGTCGTCGCAATCAACGACCCGCTCGACCGGCACACCGAGCGCGTTCAACACGGCGAGCACGGCCTCGGTCGGCGGCGTCCGCACGACGCCGCGAATGTCCGCGTATCGCGTGACCACGCCGCACTCGGCGGCAAGCGCCGCGAGCGACGGGTCGATCCCTTTCGTTCCGTCCACTTCTCTCACGTCACGACCACCCGGGTTCCTTGCCGACACGCACAAAGTGACACGTCCCCGAGGTGCCGCCAAGACGGGGCGCCTTTCGACTCGATCGGGGTATCACGGCGCGAACCGCGCCCTACCGGGGCGCTCCGCCCACATCGAACGACTGTCTGTGAGAGGTCCCGGAATGCGTGCTGCCGTCAGTCTCGTGCTTCTGGCCGTTCTGGCCACCGCCTGCGGCGACGCCGGAGGCCGCGCCACGACCGATGCCGATTCCGCGTCCGTGCCGCCCGAGCCGGGGACGCCGTTCGGCTGGATGCCGCCGCCCGGCGATTCCGCCGGACCTGTCGGCACGATCGGCGACAAGGACAAGGCCTTCCAGGTCGTCGCCGCCCTCAAGGAATGGAGCATCGAGCTGACGCCCGCGTCCGTGCCATCCGGCGAGGTCACCGTCGCGCTTCGCAATGATGGCAACCGGCCCCACACGATCGAGATCCGGAACGCCCGTGCCGGCCACTGGATCTCCGCCACCATTCCGCCCGGCGCCACCGTGACCATGACCCAGCCCATGCCGCCGGCCAACTACGACGTCATCAGCACCGACTCGACGTACGTAGCGCGCGGCATGCGGGCCGTGCTCGTCGTTCGCTGAGCCCGGGCACGGGATCCGGACGTCCGGCCCGGATCCTGCGCCCTGTTCAGTCACGCGTCGGGACCGCCGAGACTTCCGGCGGCGGATCCAACGAAGATCACCCCACGGAAACCGGACCGTTTGAACGACGCAACAACTGATGCCTCCGGACGACTCGAATTCGCGGTACGGGTCGCCCGCGAGGCGGGGGCCCGGGTGCTGGCGCACTACGGGCAGACGGAGCACGAAACGAAGGCGGGCGGCTCGCCGGTGACGGCGGCGGACCTGGCGTCGAACGCGTACATCGTGGACTCGATCCGCGGCGCGTTCGGGTCGGACGCGATCCTGTCGGAGGAATCGGCGGACGACGGTTCGCGGCTGGGCGCGCGGCGCGTCTGGGTGGTGGATCCACTGGACGGGACGCGCGAGTTTCTGGCGGGGAACGGCGAGTTCTCGGTGATGATCGGGCTGCTGGAGGCGGACGAGCCGATCCTGGGCGTGGTGTACATGCCGGCGACGGGCGCGCTGTACGGGGCGGAGCGCGGGCGGGGCGCGTGGGTCGAGGTGGAGGAGGGCGTACGCCGGCAGCTACGCTGCGGCGAGGCGGATCCCTCATCGATCCGGATGGTGGGTTCGCGCTCGCACGGTGACCCGCTGCTGGAGCGGATGGCAGCGGCGCTGGGCGTCACGGATGTGCGGCCGTCGGGCTCGGTCGGCGTGAAATGCGCGCGGATCGCGGAAGGCGCGCGGGACCTGTACATCCATCCGGTTCCGTATCTGAAGGAGTGGGACACGTGTGCTCCGGAGGTGTTGCTGCGTGAAGCGGGTGGCCGGGTGACGGACTGTCGTGGCGGTCGCCTCGTCTACAACAAGGCGAGGCCGTCGCAGCCGGACGGGATCCTGGCGTGCGTCGAGTCGTTGCACGAGCCGGTGCTGGCGACGATCGGACCCCTGTACGCGGCCGCGGCGACCGCGACGGAACCAGGCGAGAGCGATCGATGAAACCGAAGAGTCAGAACATCCAGTGGCAGGAGAGCGACGTCGAGCGGGTGGACCGCGAGCGTCGCAACGGGCATCGCGGCGTCACGGTGTGGCTCACGGGGCTCTCGGGATCGGGCAAGAGCACGCTGGCGCGGCGGCTGGAGGCGGCGTTGTTCGAGCGCGGTTGCGAGGTGTACGTGCTGGATGGCGACAACATGCGCTACGGCCTGAACCGCGACCTCGGGTTCAGCCCGGAGGACCGCGCGGAGAACATCCGGCGGGTCGGCGAAGTGGCGCGCCTGCTGACGAATTTCGGTGCGATCGTGATCACGGCGTTCATCTCGCCGTACCGCGCGGACCGCGACATGACGCGCGGCCTGATGCCGGCTGGCGACTTCATCGAGGCGTACATCGATTGCACGCTCGAGGTGTGCGAGGAGCGCGATCCGAAAGGCCTCTACAAGAAGGCGCGTCGCGGCGAGTTGAAGGATTTCACGGGGATCTCGGCGCCGTACGAGACGCCGCACACGCCCGAGCTGGTCGTGCGGACGGACCGGCACACGCCGGCCGAGTGTGTGGGCCAGATGCTCGCGCACCTGGAAGTGGGCGGCTACCTCGGCGCGACCGCGGACGTGGGGGCGAGGAGCGCCGATTGATCCGGGGACTCCGGACGGCGTGATCGGGTCGGAGGGAGACCCGGCGCGGGTCCCGGGCGCCGTGCCAGAGCCGGCGGGTGACACGTTCGAGTGGCCCGCCGACCGTGCGGAAGACCTGCGCGCGCCGCCGTCGCCGCGACCGGCGGGACCACGCCTCTCGCGGCCGCGCCGGTACATGGCGCTGGCCGGCTGCCTGGTCGGAGTGGCCGTACTGCTGGTTCCGGGCCCGGCCTCTCTTCCGCCCGCGGGCAAGGCCTCGTTCGCGGTATTGCTGATCGCGATCTCGCTGTGGGTAACGGGGGCGCTGCCGATCGGCGTGACGGGGCTGTTGGCGGTCGCGCTGCTCGGCCTCTCAGGGGGACTCGCGCCCGCCGAAGCGTACGCGGCGTTCGGTAATCCGGCGGTCTTCTTCATCCTCAGCGTGTTCATCATGGCGGCGGCCGTGATCCAGTCGGGGCTGAGCAAGCGGCTGGCGCTGGTGATGCTGCGCCGGTTCGAGGGGAGCGGCTTCTCGCTGACGGTCGGGATCATGCTGGCGGGCGCGGCGATGACGGTGTGGATGCCGAACCAGGCGACGGCCGCGATGCTGTTCCCGATCACGCTCGAGATCGCGCGCGCGGCCGGGCTCCGGCCGGGTCGGAGCGCGTGGGGGCAGCGGCTCTTCCTCTCGCTCTCGTGGGGCGTGATGGTGGGGGCGAACGCGTCCGTGCTGGGCAGCGCGCGCGTTCCGCTCGCGCTCGAGCTGCTCGGGCAGCGGTACGGCACGAACATCACGTTCGCCGGCTGGCTGCTCGCCTCGCTGCCCGTGGTGCTGATCGGCCTGGCGATCGGGGTGCTCGTGCTCCGGCTCGCGCACGGCGGCGATGAGGTGAACCTCGAGGGCGCCCGGCGCGCGATCGAGGATGGTGTGGCGCAACTGGGCCCGATGGGGTCGCGCGAGATCCGGGTCGCGCTGGTCATGCTCGTGACCATTGCCGCGTGGATCCTGCTGAACGGCCACGTGGACCGCGCCACGGTCGCGGTGCTGGGCGCCGCCGCGATGTTCGCGTCCGGCGTGCTGCAATGGGCGGATCTCGAGGGCTTCGTGCAGTGGGGCATCGTGCTCATGTACGGTGGGGCGGTGGCGGTGGGCGTCGCCATCGACCGGAGCGGTGGGGCCGCGTGGCTGATGGACGGCGTGTTCGGCGCCACTCGGCTGGCGCCGTTCGCGACGCTCGCCTTGCTGGCGCTGGTGGCGGTGCTGCTCTCCGAGGTGATGAGCAACGTGGCGGCGGTCGCCGTGCTGCTGCCGCTCGGGTTCGCGCTGGCGGCGCCGGGCGGGCTCGACCCGACGATGATCGTGCTCGTCACCTGCTTCGGCGCCGGTCTCGCGTTCACGCTGCCGATCAGCTCCGCGCCCAACACCATCGCCTATGCCAGCGGCTACATCCGCACGCGCGACATGTTGCTGCTCGGCAGCATCATGACCGTGACGCAGCTCGGCCTGCTGCTGCTGAGCGCCCGGTTCTACTGGCCACTCGTCCGTGGTCTGCTCGATTGACGCGACTCTGCAGGGAAGGAACGCACCGAATGTCGATTGCCCCGTACGGCGGGACCCTCGTCGATCGCCGCGCCGATCCGGCCGCGGCCGCGGTTCTCTCGGCGCGCGCCGAGAGCCTGCCCCGGCTCCCGGTCACAAGCCACACGCTGTCGGACCTCTGGCTGATCGCCGTCGGTGGGTACAGCCCGCTGACCGGGTTCATGGGCCGTGCCGACTACCAGCGCGTGCTCGAGTCCATGACACTCGGGAACGGGCTGCCGTGGAGCGTGCCCATCACGCTACCGGCCGATGGCGCGTGGGCGGATGCGCTGGAGGCCGGCGCGGAGATCGCGCTGGAAGCGCCGGACGGCCGGACCGCGGCCGTGATGCGGGTGGACGAGACGTTCGAGTGGGACCGGGAACGCGAGGCCGCCGCGGTCTATCGCACGACAGACCGGGCCCACCCGGGCGTCGCCAGGCTGGACACGATGGGCGACCGCCTGCTCGGCGGCCCCATCACGTGGATCTACCCGGATGACATCAGCGGATTCCCGGAGCGCAACCTCACGCCGGCGGAGACGCGGGCGGAGTTCGCGCGGCGCGGCTGGAAGACGGTGGTCGCGTTCCAGACGCGGAATCCGGTGCACAGGGCGCACGAGTACCTGCAGAAATGCGCCCTCGAGATGGTGGACGGCCTGCTGCTCCACCCGCTCGTGGGCGACACCAAGTCGGACGACATTCCGGCGGATGTCCGCATGCGATGCTACGATGCCATCCTCGAGCGCTATTACCCGGCCGAGCGCGTGCAGCTCTCGGTGCTGCCCGCGGCGATGCGGTACGCCGGTCCGCGCGAAGCGATCTTCCACTCGATCATGCGACGCAACTACGGCTGCACACACTTCATCGTCGGCCGCGACCATGCGGGCGTGGCCGACTACTACGGCACGTACGAGGCGCAGGAGATCTTCGACGAGGTGGACCGCGCGGCGCTCGGCATCGAGCCGCTGATGTTCGAGCATGCCTTCTTCTGCACGGTCTGCGGGCAAATGGTGTCGAGGAAGACGTGTCCGCACGACCACGCGTCCCACATCTTCCTTTCCGGCACGAAGGTGAGAGAACTGCTCGCGCGCGGTGAACGGCCGCCGGCCGAGTTCACGCGGCCGGAAGTGGCCGACGTGCTGATGGCGGCCTGCGCAGCGCCATCCGCGGGGACCTGAACGGATCGATCGCCATGGACGAACTGGGGTTCACCGTCTGGTTCACGGGCCTGTCGGGGTCGGGCAAGAGCACGATCGCGCGCAGCCTGGCCGAGCGGCTGCGCCGTCGGCGCACGCACGTCGAGCTGTTGAGCGGGGCAGAGTTCCGCCGCAACATCTCGCACGGGCTCGGCTTTTCCCACGAGGACCGGGTCACGAACGTCCGCCGCATCGGGTACGTCGCCAGGCTGCTCACCCGGAACGGCGTCGCGGTGGTGACCACGTCGATCTCGCCGTATCGCGCGGCCCGCGATGAATGCCGGCACATGATCGGGCGTTTCGTAGAGGTCTACGTGGACTGTCCGCCGGAGGTCTGCGAGCAGCGCGACACGAAGGGGTTGTGGGCGCGGGCGCGGGCCGGGGAGATCAGCGACTTCACGGGCGTGACGGAGGCCTACGAGGCGCCGCTCGCGGCCGAGGTGGTGTGCCGCTCCGCCACGGATTCTGCCGAAGAGTGCGCGGACCAGGTCATGGCGTGGCTCGAGGGCGCGGGCTGGATCGCGCGGTCGGACCGGACGGTGCCGGACACGGAGGCGGTGAAGGCGCGACTGCGCGCCCTGGGCGACGGGTGACCGTGGCGGTTCGGGCCCTGTGCGGGGCGCGGCCGCCGCGCGAGTCGGGGTACGGGGCGTCGGAATCCGCCGATGGACGCCGGCGTGACGCGGGCCGCGTCAGGGCGTCGTCGCCCTGCGGGACCCCGCCCTTCCGGGCAGCCGCTGCGCCACCGACTCGATCAGGTACCCTCCGCCCACGCCAGCTACCACCATCACGAGACCGAGCCAGCCGGTCCCCGTGAGCCGCTGGTCGAACAGGGCCAGGGCCAGCAGCGTGCCCACGACCGGCTCGATGCTGGCGGCCACCGCGGTCGGCGCCGCGTCGATCCGGCGTACCGCGGCGAAGAAACAGAAGTTGGCGGCCAGGACCGCACCGGCGCCGAGGGCCATGATGTAGACCCAGCCGGCGACGGATGGCGGCGGCTGCGGCACGTGGCCGGTGGCAGGCAGGAACAGTGCGAGGATGAGGGTGCCGCCGACCAGCTCGAGGAACAGGAACCGGACCGCGCCGTAGCGGGGCACGGCGGAGCGGGCGAGGATCGTGGTGCCGGCGTAGCTGAGCGCGGCGAGGAGCCCGCCGATGATGCCGACGAGCTGGCCGCGCCCGCCGGCCGCGACCTGGACCGTGTCGTCCACGATCGCGCCGTGGACCGTGAGCCCGACGCCGACCATCACGATGATGGCCATGGCGAGGCGGGCGGGGGTGAGCGCCTCGCGGAGCAGGAAGCGGGCGAGCACGGCGACGATCACGGGCGCGGTGTAGAGGAGCGCGACCGCGGACGCGACACCGACGCCGGCGAGCGCGTACTGGAACGCGACTTCGAAGATCGCGACGAGCAGGCCGCCGAGCCCGAGCACGAGAAGCAGGCCGCGCCGGTCGACCCGGAACAGGGAAGGGCGCGCCATGCCGTAGACAAGGAATCCGAGGACGGCGACCAGCACGCGCCAGAAGCCGACGTCGGTGAGACGGGTGCCCTCCGCGTAGAGCGCGGTGCTGAGCGGGCCCGTGGTTCCCCAGAGAGCGCCGGCCGCAAGCGCGAAGAGGAAGCCGGCCAGCACGGCCGAGCCGGTCGCGGCCGCGGAAGAGCCGCCGTCCTGTCTGCTTCCAGCCATCGATCGATTCGCGGGGTAGGAGTTCTCGCCGCCGCCCGTCGCGGGTGCGGGGCGGTGAGGATACGGAGGCGGCGGGCCCGGGGCAATCGAGGTCGCGCGTTGCGCGGTGCCCCCGGCTTCCGGCATCTTCGGCGTTCACCTCAGAAACGAGTGCTGTATGCAGGGCATGGAAGATCGCCTCCGCGAGTGGGACGGCGAGTTCGTCGTGACCCGCTACGACGCGGCGACCGCTGCATGGATCTTCATCGCGATTCACGACCGTACGCTCGGCATGGCGGCCGGTGGCTGTCGCATGAGCGTGTACGGCACGCCGGCCGACGGCCTGCGCGATGCCATGCGCCTCGCCCACGGGATGACCTTCAAGTGGGCGGCGATCGACTTCCCCTTTGGCGGCGGCAAGACCGTGCTGGCCGTACCGCGGATGCTCGAGGGCGCCGAACGCGAGCAGCTGCTGCTCCGGCTCGGCGAGTTGATCCAGACGCTGGCCGGTGGGTATGGCGTCGGCGTCGATCTCGGCACAGGGCCGGAGGACATGGCCGTCATCGGGCGGCGGACCCGGTGGGTCTTCGGCCAGCCAGCGGCGCAGGGCGGCTCGGGCAACCCGGGCCCGTGGACCGCGCTCGGCGTGTACGCCGGCATCCGCGCCGCCTGCCGCCACGTGTTCGGCTCGCCGTCCGTGCGGGACCGCTCAATCCTGGTGCAGGGCGTGGGTGCTGTGGGCGCTCCGCTCGCGCGCAGGCTCTCCGCGGAGGGCGCCCGGTTGCTGCTGGTGGACGCGATCCCGACGCGGGCCGAGGCGCTCGGGCGCGAGCTCGGCGCCGAGGTCGTGGCGCCCGAACAGGCGTACACCACGGAGTGCGACGTCTTCGCCCCCTGCGCCATCGGCGCGATCCTGAACGAACGCAGCATCGGCCACTTCCGCTGCCGCATTGTCGCCGGTTCCGCGAACAACCAGCTCGAACGCGATGCCAACGCAGCGCTGCTTCACGAGCGCGGCATCCTCTACGCGCCCGACTTCGTGATCAACGCGGGTGGTGCGATCGCCCACGGTGCGCTCGAAGTGCTCGGCTGGACCGAGCGCCGGGTACGGGAGCGGATCGAAGGGATCTGCGACACGCTCGACGAAATCTTCACGGAAGCGGAGAAACGGACCGAGTCGCCGCTCGACGGCGCGACGCGGCGGGCCGTGCGGATCCTGGCCGACGCGCGTGCCACCCGCCGGGGCGTCAGCCCCGACCGCGCGTGACCCGGAGCGCGGCGTTGTTGGCGATCCACAGCCCCCGTACATTGGCGCGCCATGGCCATTGACAACCTGGGCTCGTTCCTGGAACGGCTCGACGACGAAGGCGAGTTGGTTCGCATCCGCGAGCCGCTCCGCGCGAAGCTCGAGATCGCGGAAGTCAGCGACCGGGTCATGAAGCAGCCGGGCGGCGGCAAGGCGCTGCTCTTCGAAAGGCCGCTGCTGGACGATGGCTCGCCGAGCGAGTTCCCGGTCGCGATCAACCTGTTCGGCTCGTGGCGGCGCATGGCGCTCGCGCTCGGCGTCGACGAACTGACCGAGCATGCCGATCGCATCGCGGAGCTGATGCAGCCGGATGTGCCGACAGGATTCTGGGCCAAGGTCCAGATGCTCCCGAAGTTCGCCGAGCTGGCGAAGGTGCCGCCCCGCCCGTACCGCGGTACGCCGCCCTGCCAGCAGGTGGTTCTCGAAGGCGACGACGTGGACCTCGCGCGCCTGCCCGTCCTCACGTCATGGCCGAAGGACGCCGGCCCTTTCATCACGATGCCGATGGTGCTGACCCGCGATCCGGACACCGGCGTGCAGAACGTCGGCATGTACCGCATCCAGGTCACCGGCCCCCGCACCGCATTCATGCACTGGCAGCGGCACAAGGGTGGCGCCGCGCACTTCCGCCGCTGGAAGGAGCGGGGCGAAACCCGCATGCCCGTCGCCGTCGCGCTCGGCGCCGACCCGGCCACCATGTACACGCCGACCGCGCCCCTGCCGCCCGGCATCGACGAGTACCTGTTCAGCGGCTTCCTGCGACGCGCGCCCCTGCAGGTCGCGACGACGGCCGACTCGGACCTGCGCATTCCGGCCGAGGCCGAGATCGTGCTCGAGGGGTACGTCGACACTACCGAGCCGCTCGGCCTGGAAGGCCCCTTCGGTGACCACACCGGCTTCTACACGCCGGCCGACTGGTTCCCGGTCTTCCACATCGAGCGGGTCACGCGCCGCAGGGAGGCCGTCTACCCGGCGACGATCGTAGGCCGTCCGCCGATGGAGGACTTCTACATGGGCGGCGCGACGGAGCGGATCTTCCTGCCGCTGCTGCGCATGACGATGCCGGAAATCGTGGACTACCACATGCCGGCCGAGGGCATCTTCCACAACCTCGTATTCGTCAGCATCCGGAAGGAGTATCCCGGGCACGCGTTCAAGGTGATGAACGGTCTCTGGGGGCAGGGCCTGATGAGCCTGGCCAAGGTCATCGTGGTCGTGGACCACGAGATCGACGTGAAGAACACGGCCGACGTCTGGTGGTATGCGCTCAACAACATCGACCCCGAGCGCGACATCCAGTTCACGCGCGGCCCGGCCGACGACCTCGACCACTCGGCGCGCGGTCCCGCCTTCGGCTCGAAGATGGGGATCGACGGCACGCGCAAGCTGCGCGAGGAAGGCTTCGACCGCGACTGGCCCGAAGTGATCCGCATGGATGACGCTGTCCGCGAGAAGATCGACCGGCTCTGGCCGGGGCTCGGCCTGTGAGCGGACGCCTGGACGGCGGCGCGATGGCGGCGCTGCGGGAAGGCCAGACGTTCAGCGGCGAGTCGCTGCTCACGCGCTACGCCAGCTTCGTCAAGCTGCCGCACACGCTGTTCGCGCTGCCCTTCGCCGGCGTCGGCGCCGTGCTCGCGGCGCGTGAGCACCCCCGCGCCGTGACGCCCGCCGCCCTGCTCTGGATCATTCTCGCCTTCACGGCCGCGCGCTTCTCCGCCATGGGCTTCAACCGGATCGTGGACCGCCGTTTCGATGCGGAGAACCCGCGGACGCGGATGCGGGAGATCCCCTCGGGCCGGCTCTCCGTCGTGCAGGCGGGATCGGCCGTGGCGGTCGCGGCCCTGCTCTTCGTGTTCGCCGCGTTTCAGCTCAACCGACTCTGCGGCTTCCTGGCGCCACTTGCCCTGGTCTGGGTGCTCTTCTACTCCTACACGAAGCGCTTCACGCAATGGGCGCACCCCGTCCTCGGACTGGCGCTCGGGATCGCCCCCGTGGGCGGCTACCTCGCCATCGCGGGCGACTGGAGTACGCCCTGGTACGCGCTCATCGTGCTGGCCGCGGCCGTCACCTTCTGGGTGGCCGGCTTCGATGTCATCTACTCGCTGCAGGACGTCGAGTACGACCGCAAGCGCGGCCTGCACTCGATCGCGGCGCGCCAGGGGCCGCGCCGCGCCATCGCGATCGCCCGGCTCTTCCACGCCATCTCCGTCCTGCTCTTCGCCACGATCCGGGTCTTCGACCTCTTCCCGGTCGGCAACGTGTACATGGCCGGCGTCGCCGTAATGGCCGGGTTGCTCGTGTACGAGAACGTGGTGGCGGGCGGCGCCGCGGAGACGCCCGACCTGCCGACGATCGACCGCGCCTTCTTCCGCAGCAACATCGCGGTCTCGGTCTGCCTGTTCCTGTTCACGCTGCTCGACTACTTCATGGCCTCATGAGCGAAGGTCCGGTGCGTCCGCAACTGCCCGTCACGCTCGCCCTGACCGGCGCATCCGGCGCCGCCTACGGCGTCCGCCTGCTAGGCGCGCTCAACGCGATGCGGGCGCCGGTCCACCTCGTGGTCTCGGCCACCGGCTGGCGGCTGCTGGAAGAGGAGCTTGCGGTGCGGGGCGAGGAAGCGCTGCGCGCAGCCAGCGGCGACTGGTCGAAGGTCACGCTCTACGCCGACACCGACCGCGGCGCCACACCCGCATCCGGCTCCGCGCCGTCCGCCGGCATGGTCATCTGCCCGTGCTCGATGGGCACGCTCGCCAGCATCGCCCAGGGCACCACGCGCTCGCTCATAGAGCGGGCCGCCGACGTGACCCTCAAGGAGCGGCGCCGGCTGGTGCTCGTGCCGCGCGAGACGCCGTACTCGGCCATCCACCTCGAGAACATGCTCCGGCTCACGCGCGCCGGCGCCGTCGTGCTCCCCGCATCGCCCGGCTTCTACCACCGGCCGGACCGCATCGAGCAGCTCATCGATTTCGTCGTCGGCCGCATCCTCTCGCAGCTCGGCCTGGACCACGCCATCGGGCCGCGCTGGCAAAGCGGCGAGCCGGACTGAGGTCCCCGTGCGTATCGGACTGATCAGCGACACGCACGGCCAGCTCCGCAACGCGGTCCTCGACGCGTTCGACGGTGTGGACCGCATCCTGCACGCGGGCGACGTCGGCGACCTCGATATCCTGGCCGCACTGGAAGCCATCGCGCCCGTCGATGCCGTGTTCGGCAACACGGACGGGTTCGTCATGCGCAGCAGACTTTCCGCGCAAGTCGTGCGTCAGGTCGAGGACCGGACCATCGTGGTCGTGCACGGCGACCAGTACGGCGCGCCCACGCCCGCCCGGCTCCACGCCGCCTGGCCCGACGCTGCTGTCGTCGTGTTCGGCCACACGCACCGCCCGACCCTCGAAACGCTCGGGAACACGCTCTTCGTGAACCCGGGTGCCGCCGGTCCCGCCCGCTTCGACCTGCGGCCCAGCGTGGCGATCCTCTCGCTCGGCGGCGGCCCGCCCGACGTCCGCTTCGTCGAGATCGACTGACGCAGCCGCGCGCTGTGAGCGCGGGCCCGCCGAGCTTCCCGCTACAGCGCCATCGCCGGTTCCCAGACGTCTTCGTCCGGCCGCCATGCCCGGTCCCATTCGGCCGGCCGCGTCCGGAACCAGCGCGCCACCAGCAGGATCTCCGTCGCCTGCGCCGCACCGATGCCGCCGCTCGCGGAGCCGGAACGGAGCAGGCGTCGCGCACGCGCCGCGAGCGCTTCCCGCTCCGGGCCCGTCGCCGGCGCGGGCGACTCCGCCAGGACGAGGCCGCGCCGGATCACGTACGACCGGTCCTCGCCCGACCAGCCCGGCACGGTGTAGACGAAGGACAGCGATTCGATCGTGCTGCGCAGCGCCGCCAGTTCCTGGCGCATCTCCTCGAGCCGCTGCATCCGGTCGCGTAGCGATGCGGCGTACTCGAACTGCAGCCGCGCCGCGGCCGCTTCCATCCGCGACTGCAGGATCCCCAGCGGCGTGTCCGCTTCGCCCCGCAGGAACCGCAACGCCAGCTCCGCGCGATCGATGTACTCGGCGCGCGTGCACCGGCCCGCGCACGGCGACAGGCAGCGTCCCACCGAGCCCCGCATGCACAGCGGCTCGTCGTCGCGCATACCGAACAGATCCATCTGGTCCGCGTACCGGAGTGGCATGTCCTTCGCACAGTCCCGCAGCTGCAGCAGGTCCGACACCTCCCGCACCACCGTCCGCACCCGGTCCGGACCGAAGAAGGGACCGTGGTACAACGCACCGTCCGGTGCCACTTCCCGCACGGCCTGCAGGCGTGGCGCCGCCTCGCGCGTCAGCCGGATGAACGCCCACGAACGGTCCCGCTTGTGCACCACGTTGTACGGCGGGCGCGAGCGCTTGATCGCCTTCATTTCCCGGATGAGCGCTCCGAACTCGCTCGGGACGTAATCCCACTCGATCCGGTGCGTGTGGCGCAGGATCTCCTCCCCCTTCTCGCCACGGCCGGCCCGGAAATAGGACAGCAGCCGCTGCCGAACGCGGACCGACTTGCCCACGTACAGCACACGGTCCGACGGGCCCACCATGCGGTAGACGCCCGGTCGGTTCTCGGCGCTCGCCCGCACCGCTTCGCGCAGCTCGGCGGCGGGAGTCGGCTGGGTGAATGGGATCGCTGTGGTGTCCATGGGTTGTGAGGGTGACCGAAGATTTACCGTAGATCGTGGGGGGTGGGGTTGTCAAGATCGGGTGGGGGAGAGGTGGGTGACGAACGGCGGGCGACGAACGGCGGGCGACGGACGGCGGGCGACGTGGCGCGGGCGACGTGGGGCGGGATGGGCGGCGGCGGGTGGGAGGTCAGTGTTGGCAGGTGGGGCAGAAGAAGGCGCTGCGGTTGGAGAGGACGACGCGGCGGACCGGGGTGGTGCAGACGGGGCAGGGTTCGGCAGCGCGGTCGTAGACGTGGAGGCGGGCCTGGAAGGCACCGCGTCCACCGCGGGCGTCGCGGTAATCGCGAAAGGTGGTGCCGCGGGCACGAATGGCCTCGCGGAGCACATCGCGGAGCGCGGTGTGGAGCGCGGCGGCCTGGCGTCGGGTGAGGGTACGGGCGCGGCGGGTGGGCCGGACGCCGGCGCGGAACAGGGCCTCGCAGGCGTAGATGTTGCCGATGCCGGCGATGCGTTTCTGGTCGAGTAGCCAGTTGCGGACGGGAGTCGAGGAGGCGCGGAGCCCTCGGAACAGGGACTCGGCGGTGAAGTCGCCGGAGAGCGGTTCGGGGCCGAGCGCGGCGGACCAGGCGGGCCACGCGGGCGGCTCGACGATCTCGAGGCGGCCGAAGCGGCGGGCATCGTCGAACAGGATGTCGTGGCCGTCGCCGAGCCGGAAGCGGGCGACGATGTGGCGGAGCGCGTCGGCGCCGGGCGCGTCGGCGGTCATGACGCGGCCGGTCATGCCGAGGTGGATGACGACGCGGCTGCCGTCGTCGAGCTCGAGGATGACCTTCTTGGCGCGGCGGGCCGTGGCGGCGATGCGATGGCCGCGGACGCGGGCAGCGGTGCGGCGCGGGGTCAGGGGCGGGATCAGGATGTCGGGTCTGGGAAGGGAGGCGCCGGTGATCGTCGCGCCGACGATGCGCCGGCGCAGGTCGCGGACAATGGTCTCGGCCTCGGGCAGTTCAGGCATTCCGTCTCGCGAGCTCGCGCCAGCCGATGTCGCGACGGAACTGCCGTCCGTCGAAGAGAATCGTGGCGGCGGCCTCACGGCTGCGCGCGGCGGCCCCGGCCAGGGTCGGCGCGAGTGCGGTCACGGCCAGGACGCGGCCGCCATCGGTCAGTAGCCGTCCATCCTCGACGCGGGTCCCGGCGTGGAAGACGAAGACGTCGCCTGCATCCTCGAGGCCGGGTGGCACGGTGATGGGGACGCCCTTCGTCGAGGATTCCGGGTAGCCAGCGGAAGCGAGGACGGTGGTGAGCGCGGCGGCGTGCTTCCATTCGAGGGTGGCGCCTCCAAGCGAGCCGCCCCGCGCGATGGTGAGCATGGGCTCGAGCAGCGAGGAAGAGAGCAGGGGAAGCAGGGCCTGCGTTTCGGGATCGCCGAACCGCGCGTTGAACTCGATCACGTGCGGCCCGTCGGCCGTGAGGATCAGGCCGGCGTAGAGCAGTCCGCGGAAGGGACGCGCATCGCTGCGCAGCGCGGTAAGGGTCGGCTCGATGATCGTCCACCGGATGCGATCGAGCAGTTCGTCGCTCGCGACGGAAACGGGCGCGTAGGCGCCCATGCCGCCCGTGTTGGGGCCGACGTCACCTTCGCCAATGCGCTTGTGATCCTGCGCGGGCAGCATGGCGATGGCATCGCTGCCGTCGGTGAGGACGAAGACGGAGATCTCCTCGCCGACGAGTCGCTCCTCGATGACGATCTCGCTGCCGGCGTGGCCGAACGCGTGGCCGTCGAGCATTGCGCGCGCGGCCTCGAGCGCTTGATCCGTGTCGTCGCAGACCACGGCGCCCTTGCCGGCGGCGAGGCCCGAGGCCTTCACCACGATGGGTCCGCCGCGCTCGCGGATGTGGCCCTCCGCGGCGTCGATCTCGCGAAACGTTTCGAAGCGGGCGGTCGGGACGTGGGCGCGCGCCATGAGTGTCTTGGCGTAAGCCTTGGACGACTCGATCTCTGCGGCGGCGCGAGTGGGGCCGAACACGGGGAGGCCACGAGCTTCGAAGACGTCCGCCATGCCGGCGGCGAGCGGGGCCTCGGGCCCGATCACCGTGAGGTCGGGCCGGTTGCCCTCCGCCCATGCGGCGAGGCCGTCGATGTCGGATGGCCGGATCGGGAGGTGGGTGGCGAGGGCGGCGGTCCCGCCGTTGCCGACGGTCACGTACAGGTCCGCGTCGGGCCGGTCCTGATGGAGCTTGTGGAGGAGTGCGTGTTCGCGGCCGCCATGGCCCACCATCAGGATTTTCATGGTCCGGCTTCACCGGCGCTGTGGGATCGGACCGGGTGCCCGGCCGCGCCGGCACCGGGCACCCGGTGACCGGCGGTTGTCAAGCTAGGAGCGGCGCATGGTATCGGCAAACCGGTCGCGCGCGTCCTTGAGCGCATCGCCGAACTGGCGCAGGATCGTCTGCGCGTCGTCCTTATACGAATTCATCGCCGCGGCCAGGTCATCCGTATATGGCGTCCGCTCGTCCGTCCGGTGCTTGTATTCGCCGCGCAGGACCCGGTCGTAGTGACCACCCTCGATCCAATCCCTCAGCTCGGCGGCGCGCAGCACGTGGAACGGGTGCGTGGTGCCGAGCAGGTTGAGCACCTTGAACACGACGTCGGCGACGTCGCCCGTCTCCCGGTACTGGTCCGCCTGGATCAGGAACTCGTTGAGGTCCGTCTCCTCGGGCGAGCCGCCGCCGGCCAGCTTCATGAAGGCGCGAAGCGAGGCTTCCGGGTGCTGCACGGCGAGCAGGCCGGCGCGGTCGGAGGAGAGCTCGGCCTTGCGATTCCACTCGAGCAGCGCGACCAGGATGGCGCGTGCGGCGAGGCCGACGATGGGGAACCCGAGCGTGGCGAGCTGGAGCAGCAGTACGGTCATCGTGCGGTAGAGCACGTGTCCGGACATGACGTGGCCGACCTCATGCCCGATCAGGTACGTGAGCTCGTCCTGGTCGAGGAGCGCGAGTGCGCCCGAGTTGAGGACGATGAACGGCTTGTCCATGCCGTAGGCGCCGGCGTTGACGAGCGGCGTCTGCGAGACGAAGAGGCCGTACTGCCCGGGCGCGTCGAGGGTCTCCAGCACGTCCATGTACTGCGCGTGCAGCTTCGGGAACTGCCGTTCCCCGACGCGCACGGCGTTGGCCTGGAAGGCGAGCCGGATCGGCTTCTCGCCGAACAGGCCGAACAGCTTGCGCAGCACCTCGTCGAATCCGGGGATTCGGCGCAGGGCGGCGAGCGCCGCCCGGTCGGCGGGATGCTCCCACGCGCTGGAGTCGATGTCGCGCAGGATGCGACGGGTCCGCGGTACGTTGGTGTCCGCCATGTTTCGGTTCTCCGTGCATGGGTTCGGCCCACCGCGTGCGGCGTGCCGGCGTGTGCGACCCTACGATCCGTGCCGGTGCGGAGTTTCCGCGACCGGCGGGCGTTGATCAGAGCCGGGCCAGCGCCTGATCGAGGTCGGCGAGAAGATCGTCGGCGTCCTCGATGCCGACGGAGAGCCGGAGCAGCCCATCGCTCACGCCCATCCGCTCGCGCATCTCGCGCGGCACCGACGCGTGCGTCATGAGCGCCGGGTGCACGACCAGACTCTCCACGCCGCCGAGACTCTCGGCCAGCGCGAAGATACGCGTGTTCTCCGCTACCAGCCGAGCCCGTTCCAGCGTGTTCACCTCGAAGCTGACCATCCCCGTGAAGCCGCGCATCTGCCGCTTCGCCAACTCGTGTTGCGGATGCGATGGCAGCCCCGGGTAGTACACGCGCTCGACCCGCGGGTGCGCATCCAGGAACTCCGCCACGCGCTGACCGTTCCGGTTGTGCGCCTCCATCCGCAAATGCAACGTCTTGGTACCCCGCAGCACCAGCCAGCTGTCCCACGGCCCCGGCACGCCGCCCGTCGCCTTCTGCATGAACCGGAGTTCCTCGGCGATGGTGTCATCCCGCGTCACGACGATGCCGCCGATGACGTCCGAATGCCCGTTCAGGTACTTGGTGCTCGAGTGGACGACCATGTCGGCGCCGAGCTCGAGCGGTCGCTGGTTGAAGGGCGAGGCGAAGGTGTTATCAACGACCAGCCAGGCGCCGGCCGCACCGGCCAACCGCGCGAGCGCCGCGATGTCGCTGACGCGCATCATCGGGTTGGTCGGCGTCTCCACGAGCAGCAGGCGGGTTGCGGGACGGAACGCCGCGCTCACCGCGTCGAGGTCGCGCGAATCGACGGGCGTGAACACGAGGCCGAGCCGGCTGAAGACCTGCGCGAACATCCGGTGCGTGCCGCCGTACACGTTCTCCTCGTAGACCACGTGGTCGCCCGCGTCGAGGCGCTTCACGACGGCTTCGATGGCGGCCAGACCGCTGGCGAACGCGATGCCGTGGTTGCCGTTCTCGAGCGCCGCGATGTTGGCCTGCATCGCCTCGCGCGTCGGGTTCTGGACACGGGCGTACTCGTAGCCGTGGAGCGGCTCGCCGATGCGCGGCTGCACGTACGTAGACGTCTGGTAGATCGGCGGCATGATCGCGCCCGTGAGGGGGTCGGGCCGCTGTCCCGCGTGGACGGCGTTGGTGCCGAATCCGGTCTCGCCGGTCATGGGACTCCGTGTCTCAAGGGGAGCGAAGCGAACGCCGAACATTAGGACCGGTCGCAGTCCGGGCCAAGTGTCCGCGCGTGGAACGGAGTGCGGCGGGCGAGCCGGGAGCCCGGAGGGCACGGGCCGGGTAGAAGGGTGCCGGCTCCTGCCATGACGGCGGGCCAGTGGATGCGGGGATGCGGATCCTGAACCATGAAGTGGTCGGATCGGACGGCGCGACGAGCTGGCTGTACATGCTGCACGGTATCTTCGGTGCGGGCCGGAACTGGGGGACGGTGGCCCGCCGGCTCGTGCGCGAGCGCCCGGACTGGGGCGTCGTGCTGGTCGACCTGCGCGAACACGGCGCATCGCGGGGATTCCCGCCGCCGCACACGGTGGCCGCGGCTGCCCGGGACCTTACGCCGCTCACGGAGCAAACGGGCCGTCCCGCGCGCGCGGTGCTCGGTCACTCGTTCGGCGGGAAGGTCGCGCTGGAGTACGCGTCCATGCACCCGCCGGGCCTGGACCAGGTCTGGGTGATCGACTCGACGCCGGCGGCCGGAGAGCCGGCGGGAAGCGCCTGGCGGATGCTCGGCCTGGTCCGCCGGATGGCGCCGCGTTTCGCGAGCCGGTCGGAACTGATCGACGCACTCATGGCCGAGGGCTTCGCGCAACCGGTCGCGCAGTGGATGGCGACGAACCTCGAGCCGATCGACGGCGGCTACCGCTGGCGGTTCGACCTCGACGCCGTCGAGGCGCTGATGCGCGACTTCTTCCGGTGCGACGAGTGGGCCATCGTCGAGAGTGCGGCGCCCGCTCCCGGGATCCGATTCGTACGCGCATCGGAGTCCAGCGTCATGAGCGACGACGTGGTGCGGCGGATTCGCCGGGCCGGTTCCGGCGGCAGGGTGCACGTCGGTTCACTCGAGGGCGGACATTGGCTGAACGCCGACAATCCGGACGGTCTCATCGACCTGTTCCGTTCCGGATTGCCCGGCGCTTGACCCGTCTGCCGGCGGCACTACCTTCCTTGGGCGCAAGCGCGTCGCGGCCGGGTGCGGACTTCCGTGCTGGTCGCGTTCGTGCATGGAGGCTTCGCGGTCGATGAAGTTCGAGATTCCGAAAGACCTGATGGTGAGCGTGTCCGGCGTTCGCGGACGCGTCGGCGAGGTGCTCACCCCCGAGATCATCACGCGCTTCGCCGCCGCATTCGGCGCGTGGATCCACGAGAACGCGGGTCCCGCCCGGGTCGTCGTCGCGCGCGATTCCAGGACTTCCGGTCCGATGTTCCAGCGCGCCGTCACGGCGTCGCTCCAGTCGGTCGGGCACGAGGTCATCGAGCTCGGACTGGCGCCCACGCCGACCACGCTCCTTGCCATCCGCCACCACGGCGCGGCCGGCGGGATCGTCGTGACCGCCAGCCACAACCCGGTCGAGTGGAACGCCCTCAAGTTCGCCTCCGCCGAAGGCATGTTCCTCGACGGCGACCAGTCCCGCGCCATGCTCGAGTTCCTTGCCGACCGCCCGGTCCCACGGGCGGCATGGAACAAGCTGGGCGAGGTCCGCGCGGATGAGGACGCGGCGGCTCGCCACATCGAGCGCGTCCTCGCCATCCCCTTTCTCGACGTCGAGGCGCTTCGCCGACGCCGCTTCCGCGTCGCACTCGACTGCATCCGGGGCGCCGGCGCCGTGCTCCTGCCTCCGCTCCTCGACGCGCTCGGTTGCGACGTCGCGGCCATCCACACGGAGCCCGACGGCCGCTTCCCACGCAAGCCCGAGCCCGTCGCCGCCAACCTCGGCGAGCTCGAGGCCCTGGTCCGAAGCGCCGGCGCCGACGTCGGCTTCGCCACCGACCCCGACGCCGACCGGGTTTCCCTCGTCGACGACCGTGGCACCGCCATCGGCGAGGACTTCACCCTCGCCCTCGCCGCCGCACTCGTGCTCCGGCACCAGCCCGGACCCGTCGTCACCAACCTCTCCACCAGCCGGCTGCTCGACGACGTCGCCGACCAGGCCGGGGTCACCCTCGGCCGGGCGCCCGTGGGTGAGATCAACGTGGCCCGCGCGATGCAGGCCGCTGGCGCCGTGATAGGGGGCGAAGGCAACGGCGGTGTCATCCTGCCGGCGATCCACCATACGCGGGACTCCGCCGTGGCCGTTGCCCTCGTGCTCCAGTTCCTCCTGGAGAGGCGCGAGCCACTGCATCGAATCGTTGCGTCATACGGACCGTACACCATCGTCAAGGCCACGCTGCCCCGCTCGTCGGCATCGATTGACGAGGCACTCGGCTCGCTCGAGACCGAGCTGGGGGCGCCCGTTGCGGACCGACGGGACGGACTCCGGCTGGATTGGCCCGAAGAGAAGAAATGGCTTCACCTTAGAGCCTCAGGTACCGAACCTCTGTTCAGGATCATCGCGGAAGCTCCCGATGCCGTCGAGGCCGAGGGCCTCGTCGCGCGGGCGCGCGCCGCGCTGGGCGGGCTCCCGCCGGACTGAGCGGGCGGCCGGGATGTTGCAAGAACCAGTCAGGTATCCAGAGGATTGAGCGGAGACTATGTGCGGGATTGTGGGATACGTGGGGAACCGGACGGCCGTGCCGCTGTTGATCGACGGCCTGCGAAGGTTGGAGTACAGGGGGTACGACTCGGCGGGCGTCACGGTGATGACGGCCGACGGGCTGACGACGCGCAAGAAGGCGGGGAAGATCGTCGAGCTGGAGAAGCTGCTGTGCAATGGTGGGCAGCCGGAGGGCACGGTCGGGATCGGTCACACCCGTTGGGCGACGCACGGCTCACCGACCTCGGAGAACGCGCATCCGCATATGGACTGCCACGGCGACTTCGCCGTAGTGCACAACGGCATCATCGAGAACGCGGGTCTGCTCCGGCAGCACCTGGAGCAGCGTGGCCACGTGTTCCGCAGCGAGACGGACACGGAGGTCCTTGCCCACCTGATCGAAGCGAGCTTCCGCGATACGCTGGAGGACGCGGTCAGGCACGCGCTGTGGCAGGTTGAGGGTGCCTACGGCCTGGCAATCATGAGCAGCCGCGACCCCGACAAGATCGTGGTGGCCCGCCACGGCAGCCCACTGCTGCTCGGAATCGGCGAGAACGGGGAGCTCTACGTCGCCAGCGACGCGGCGGCTCTGCTCACGCACACTCGCCAGGTCGTGTACCTCGACGATGGCGAGATGGCGGTGCTCGCGCGGGACGGGTATCGCACGATGAAGATCCGCGGTGGCGAGATCTCGAAGGAGATCGAGGAGATCTCCTGGGACCTCGAGGCGGCGGAGAAGGGCGGGTACCCGCACTTCATGCTGAAAGAGATCTTCGAGCAGCCGGAGACACTGCGCAACACGGTGCGCGGCCGGTTGCTGGACGGTCAGGCCACAGCCAAGCTGGGCGGCGTGACGCTGTCGAACGAAGATCTGCTGGCGATCGAGAACATCACGATCAGCGCGTGCGGCACATCGTGGCATTCCAGCCTGATTGGCGAGTACATGCTCGAGGAGCTGGTGCGGATCCCGGTCGAAGTGGAGTACGCGTCGGAGTTCCGCTACCGCTCGCCGGTGATCGACGAGAAGAGCCTGATGATCGCGGTCAGCCAGTCGGGCGAGACGGCGGACACGCTGGCGGCCCTGCGCGAGGCGAAGTCGCTGGGTGCCCGCGCGATGGGCATCGTGAACGTGGTCGGCTCGACCATTGCGCGCGAAACGGACTTCGGCATCTACCTGCACGCCGGTCCGGAGATCGGCGTCGCCTCGACCAAGGCATTCACGAGCCAGGTCATTGCGCTCGCGCTCTTCACGCTGCTGCTCGGCCGGGTGCGCGGCACCATCTCGGAAGAGCGGGGCCGCGAAATCGTGGCGGCGCTGCGCGCGCTGCCGGATCAGGTCCAGCGCGTGCTCGAGCAGAACGATACGATCCGCGAGCTGGCGGCACGCTACCAGCACGCCTCGAACTTCCTCTACCTCGGCCGAGGCTACAATTTCCCGACCGCATTGGAGGGAGCGCTGAAGCTGAAGGAGATCAGCTACATCCACGCGGAGGGCCTGCCGGCGGCCGAGATGAAGCACGGTCCGATCGCGCTCATCGACGAGAACATGCCGGTGGTGATCGTGGCGCCGAACGACGCCGTGTACAGCAAGATCGTGTCGAACGTGCAGGAGGTGAAGGCGCGTGCCGGCCAGATCATCGCGGTCGTGACGGAAGGTAACGGTGATCTCGGCGGCCTGGTCGATCACAAGATCGCCGTACCGCGGACCATCGACATGCTGACTCCGATCCTGACCACGATTCCGTTGCAGCTACTGGCCTACCACGTCGCCGTGCTCCGCGGCTGCAACGTGGACATGCCCCGCAACCTGGCCAAGTCGGTCACCGTCGAGTAGCGCGCCGTGCGCGTCGTCCTGCAGCGGGTCTCTCGCGCCGAAGTCCGGATCGGGGGGCGGGTGGTGGGACGGATCGGCCGCGGCTACCTGCTGCTCGTGGGCTTCGGGCGCGAAGAAGAGCCCGGCGCGCTGGAGTGGATGGCCGACAAGATCCTCTCGCTGCGGCTGTTCCCGGACGATGCGGGGAAGATGAACCGGGATCTCGCGGCGGTCGGCGGCGCGTTGCTGGTCGTATCCCAGTTCACGCTCTACGCCGACGCCCGCAAGGGCCGGCGCCCGGGCTTCACCGACGCCGCCGAACCCGCCGTCGCAGTCCCGCGATACGAGCGGTTCCTGGAACTCCTCCGTGCCCGCGCCGCGGGTCCCGTGGAAAGCGGTGAGTTCGGCGCGTTGATGGAGATCGAGCTCATCAACGACGGACCGGTCACGCTGTTGCTGGAACGCTGATCGGGATCCCCCCCGGACGCGAGCCTCGCCTCCGCCGGATGCGCCGCGCCCGGGTCGCTTCATCGCGTCGCCATTCTGACGCCGCCGCGGGTGGCGGGCGGGACCGGCCTCCGGTACCTTCGCCTCGTGGGTGGACCGGCGCGCAACGTCGCATTGCAGCCGCCCGCCGGACACGTGACGAACGAGGCGCAGTCATGGTTCTGCCACGGATCGGGACTCCAGCGCGCGCTCGCCGGTGGCGTCTGCATGGGCCGTTCGGCCGAGCCGTGCTCCGCCTGGGACCGGGCGCGCTGCTGCTGGCGACAACGGGCACGTCCCTGATGGCCCAGCAGCTGGCCGATCGGGGCGCGCTGCTCATTCGCCAGGGCGCGGACACCGTGGTGGTGGACCGCTTCGATCGCGATGGCGAGACGCTGCGCGGGAGTGTGCAGGTGCGGGGACAGCCACGAATCGACTATCTGGCCACCCTCGGTGCCGGAGACGCGGTTCGCTCGCTCGTCATCGCGGTGTATCCCCAGGGAGCGGGGCGCGACGCGGCGCCGCTGCAGCGGGTCCGCATCGAGATCCGCGGTGACAGCGTGTTCGCCCAGACGCCCGCGGGCTTTCAACGGCTGGGGACCAGGGCCGGCGCCATTCCCATGTTCAACAACGCGCTCGCGATGAGCGAACTGTTCACCCGCCGCGCCAGCGTCACCGGCGGTGTGGCGGACATTCCGTACTTCGCGATCAACGGCGGCGCCACCCTGGACGTCCGGGTACGTCCCGTCGGTGCCGATTCGGTGACATTCGCCGTTGATCGGCAGGTGGAGCGGCTGCGCGTCGATGGGCGGGGCCGGATCGTGGGTGGCGTGATCGAGGGGACGCCGCTCGAGCTCCTGCGAGCCGGCCCGGAAGCGGCCGCCGGGCTCGATGTCACGCTCACCGACACCGCGACCATCGCACCGCCGCCCGACTACTCCGCGCCGGCGGGCGCGCCCTACACCGCGGAAGAGGTCACGGTCACCGGTCCCGGCGGCATCCGCCTGGGCGGCACGCTGACCCTGCCGAAGACGGCCCGGGGCAAGGTGCCTGCGGTCGTCACCATAACGGGTTCCGGCCAGCAGGATCGCGACGAGTACATCCCGTTCGCGGGCGGTATCCGCCTGTTCCGCCAGATCGCGGACACGCTTAGCCGGCGCGGCATTGCCGTGCTCCGGCTCGATGATCGCGGCGTCGGCGCCTCCAGCGGCGATCCACGCGAGGCGACGAGCGCCGATTTCGCCGACGACGTCCGGTCCGCGCTCGCCTGGCTGCGAGGCCGCCCCGACATCGACGGCACGCGCCTCGCGCTGATCGGTCACAGCGAGGGTGGCGCTATCGCACCCATGGTCGCGGCCACCGACTCGCAGTTGAAGGCCATGGTCATCATGGCCGGACCCGGCGAGCCGGGGATCGAGATCAGCATGGCGCAGAACCGCTTCATTGTGGACCGCGACAGCTCGCTCACGCCCGCACAGCGCGATTCCGTGCTGCGCAGTGCCCGCGCATCGCTGGAGAATCCGAACCAGGCCGTGCCGTGGATCCGCTTCTGGATGACGTACGATCCCGCTCCCGTCGCACGGAAGGTGAAGGCCGCCACGCTGATCGTGCAGGGCGCGACCGATCGGCAGGTTCCCGTGGCTGAGGCCGAGAAGCTGGCGGCGCTCATCCGGGCCGGCGGCAACACGGATGTCACCGTGAAGATTTTCCCGAATCGAAACCACCTGTTCATTGAGGATCCGGACGGCGACTTCAGGAACTACGACCAGCTGCACACCAACCTGGTAGGCGCGGATGTGCTCGGGACGATCGCGGATTGGCTGGCCGCGAAGCTGCAGGCGTCCCCTTCGAGATGACGTCGTCGGCCCGCACCGGTGGCGTTCCCGGGCCGCCTCTGGTCCTCGCGTCCCGCTCGCCGCGCCGGGCGCAGTTGCTCAACATGCTGGGCCTCCGTTTCGAGGCCGTTCCCGCCGACATTGACGAAACGTTCCGCGCGGGCGAGGAGCCGGGCGCGCACGCCGAGCGGCTCGCCCGCGAGAAAGCGGCCGCGATCGCCGCGGGCCGGCCCACCGCCGTCGTGGTGGGGAGCGACACCGTCGTCGTGGTGGAAGACGATGTGCTCGGCAAGCCGCGCGATGCTGACGAAGCGGTCGATATGCTGCTCCGCCTGCAGGGCCGCGAGCACACCGTGGCGACGGGGGTAGCGGTCGCGCAGAATGGCGCGCTCCTGAGCGCGGTCGAGCGGGTCCGCGTCCGGTTCCGGCCGTTCGACCGGGAGACGGCAGCTGCCTACGTGGCGACAGGCGAGCCTGCCGACAAGGCCGGGGCCTACGGCATCCAGGGATTCGGCGGCGCCCTCGTCGAAAGGATAGACGGTGACTTCTTCGCCGTGATGGGGCTCCCCGTCTGCCGCCTGATCGGCCTGCTCTCGGAGCTGGGCCTGCGCTACGACTTCCGCGGGCTGGTCCCGCGATGACGCGGTCCGCCCGCACGGCGCCGCCGATCGCCGTCGACTGGTCGAGCGATGGCGACGCGGTCGAGATCCTCGACCAGACGCGCCTGCCGGAAGCCGAGGTCCGGATCCGGCTGCGGACGATTCCCGAGCTGGTGGAGGCGATCGCCGCGCTGCGCGTCCGGGGCGCGCCCGCCATTGGGGTCACGGCCGCGCTCGGCCTTGCCGTCGTGATGGCCCGCCACGCCCGCGCACCGCTGGACGCATTCCGGGCCGAGCTCGACGATGCCGCGGACGAACTCCGTTCCGCGCGTCCGACCGCCGTCAACCTCGCGTGGGCGGTGGACCGCATGCTCGACGCCGCCGCGACCCGGACCGACCCGGCGGACATCGCGTTGCGTCTGCAGGTCGAAGCGGACGCGGTCCTGGCCGAGGACCGGGAGATGTGCCGGCGCATCGGCGAGCACGGCGTCTCGCTGTTCCCGTCCGGTGACGTCTCCATGCTGACGATCTGCAACGCGGGCGCGCTCGCGACGGCGGGAATCGGAACCGCGCTCGCGCCCGTTTACACGGCGCACGCGGCCGGGCGTCACGTGGCGGTGTTCGCGCCGGAGACGAGGCCGTTGCTGCAGGGCAGCCGGATCACGGCATGGGAGCTGGCGCGCGCCGGCATCGACGTGACCGTGCTGCCGGATTCCGCGGCCGCGTTGCTGATGCGCGATGGACGCGTGGACCTGGTGATGGTGGGCGCCGACCGGATCGCGGCGAACGGCGATGTGGCGAACAAGGTCGGCACCTATGCGCTCGCCGTGCTCGCCGCGCACCATGGGGTGCCGTTCTACGTGGCGGCGCCCGCCAGCACGCTCGATGCCGGTTCGCCGACGGGAGCGGAGATCCCGATCGAGCAGCGCGACCCCGACGAGATCCGGAACGGCTTCGGCCGTCTCACGGCGCCCGCGCGCGTACCGGTGTTCGCGCCCGCCTTCGACGTCACACCGCACTCGCTGATCGGGGCGATCGTGACCGACCGCGGCGTGCTGCGTCCGCCGTTCGCGCCGGGCATCGCGTCCATCGTGAAAGGAGAATCCGCATGAAGGCCGTGCTGGCGATCGACCAGGGCACCACCGGCACGACCTGTCTCGTGCTCGACCGTCACTGCCACGTGCTGGGCCGTGCGTACTCGGAGTTCACGCAGATCTTCCCGCATCCCGGCCAGGTCGAGCACGACGCGGTGGAGATCATGGACGTCACTCTGCGTGTCGCGCGGGAGAGCGTGGCGGCCGCGCGCGGCCGCCACGCGAAGCTGGAGCTGGCCGCGATCGGCGTAACGAACCAGCGCGAGACCGTCGTCGTGTGGGACCGCGAGACCGGCCGGCCCGTGCACAACGCCATCGTCTGGCAGGACCGCCGCACGACGGGCCGGTGCCGCGAGTTGCGGGAGCAGGGCAGGGAGGCGCACGTCCGCGAGCTCACGGGCCTCGTGCTCGACCCCTACTTCTCGGCGACGAAGCTTGAATGGCTGCTCACCAACGTGCCGGGACTCCGCGCCCGCGCCGAGGCGGGCGAGCTCGCGGCGGGCACGATCGACGCCTGGCTCGTCTGGAACCTGACGGCCGGCGGCGTGCACGCGACGGATCCGACCAACGCATCGCGCACGCTGCTCTACGATGTGCACCGACTGGCGTGGAGCGACGACCTCGCCTCGTTGTTCTCCGTGCCCACGTCGATGCTGCCGGAGGTGCGTCCCTCCAGCGGCAGCTTCGGCGAGACGGCGCCCGACCTGTTTGGCGAGCCGGTCCCGATCCTGGGCATTGCGGGGGACCAGCAGGCCGCGCTGTTCGGACAGGGCGCCGTCGCTCCCGGCCAGGCCAAGAACACGTACGGTACCGGCGCGTTCCTGCTCATGAACACCGGAGGCGACCCCGTCGCTTCCGAGCGCGGCCTGCTCACCACGGTGGCGTGCGGCCCGCGCGGCGAGCCGGCGTATGCGCTCGAAGGCTCGATCTTCATCGCGGGCGCGGCGGTGCAGTGGTTGCGCGATGGCCTCGGCATCATCGCGACCGCCGAGGAAAGCGAGGCCGCGGCGCGCGGCCTCGACGGCAACGACGGTGTCTACTTCGTGCCCGCGTTCGTCGGGCTCGGCGCGCCGCACTGGAACCCGGATGCGCGCGGCACCATTGTCGGCCTGACGCGCGGTACGGGACGCGAGCATCTGGTGCGCGCCGCTCTCGAAGCGATGGCGTACTCGACCGCCGAAGTGCTCGACGCGATGACCGTCGACTCGGGCGTGACCGCACGCGGGCTCGCCGTCGATGGCGGCGCCTCGCGCAACGACTGGCTCATGCAGTTCCAGGCGGACATCACGGCTCTGCCCGTGCGCCGCCCGCAGATGGTGGAGACCACGGCCCTCGGCGCCGCCGGCCTCGCCGGCCTGGCCGCCGGCGTCTGGACCGATGTCGACGACTTCCTCGCCGCGCGCGATCCCGCCGACACCTTCGAGCCGGACATGGCGGCTGCCACGCGATCCCGGCTGCTCGATGGCTGGCACGCCGCCGTGAACGCGACCCTGGCGTGGGCGGCGAATGCCCGCTGAACCGGTCCGTCCCCTCCGCATCGCCGTGTGCGGCGCCGCCCATGCCGACGGCGAGATCGAACGCCTGGCCGAGCAGGTCGGCGAACGCATCGCCCGCGCCGGCGCCGTCCTCGTGACGGGTGGGCTCGGCGGCGTCATGGAAGCGGCGGCGCGTGGCGCGGCCGGTGCGGACGGCCTGACGGTCGGTGTGCTGCCGGGCACGGACTCCGCCGCCGCGAATCCGTGGATTGCGCTTCCGCTCCCGACCGGGCTGGGCGAGGCGCGGAACGCGCTGGTGGTCCGCTTCGCCGACGCCGTGATCGCCGTGGGCGGCGAATGGGGCACGCTGTCGGAGATCGCGCTCGCCATGCGGACCGGCGTGCCCGTGGTGCTGCTCGCGCCCAGGCTCGCCGCCGGCCTAGGCCTCGAGACCGCGGCCGGCCCGGACGCGGCGGTGGCGACGGCCCTCGGTTACGCGACGGAGTCGCGGCGGACGCGTCGCCCATGATCCGGCTCCCGACCGTTTCCCTCGCCGTGCTGCTCGCGGCCGCGTCCCCCGTCGCGGCGCGGCAGGCGGTGGTCCGTATGCCGAGCTGCACGGAGTCCGTGGCGCGAACGGCGTGTGCCCGGCCCGCACCCGTCGGGTTCCGACCGGCTCCCGGACGCGCGGCGTCGCAGAATACCACTCCCGAGCTTCCCGACCGCTGGTTCGGATCCGACAAGCTGAAGCACTTCTTCCTCTCGTTCGGCACTACCGGGTTTGCGCGGGCGGGAGCCGAGACCATGGGTGCGGGCGACGCCGCCCGCTGGATCGCGCCGGCGGTCGCCGGACTTGCCGGGATCGGCAAGGAGCTGTCCGACCACTCGCGAGGCTGGGGCTTCAGCCTGCGAGACCTCGTCTGGGACGCCGCCGGCGTGGCCGCCGCCCTCCTGGCGCTGAGGAGCGCCGGCTGATGTCCGGTGTTTCCCGACCCGGCCCGTGGCATCGTGCCGGTTGGCGGGAGGTCCACGCACCCCTAGATTCCGCCCCTATGGAACCGATCATTCTCGGCCTGCTCAGCGTAGGCACGGCCGTCATCGTACTGCGCCCGCTCGTGCGCTCCGCATGGAACGGGTACGACTGGGACGGCAAGCGCTCCGCCCCGCCCGACGGAGCCGCGGCCGCCGGGTCCGCCGCCGACGGCGATCCCGGCCTCCGCGCCGAAGTCGACCGGTACCGCGAGGCGCTCCGGGCCGGCACGCTCTGCGACCGCTGCGGCCACGCCAACGCGTCCGGCAGCCGCTTCTGCGCCGAGTGCGGCCGACCCCTGGCCGGAACCCGCCAGCCGGCATGAGCGGATCCGCTCCCGTCGATCTCCGAAGCGACACCGTCACCCGGCCGACCTCCGCCATGCGGCGGGCCATCGCCGACGCGGTGGTCGGGGACGACGCGCTCGGCGACGATCCCACGGTACGCGCCCTCGAGGACCGGATCGCCACGATCCTGGGCAAGGAAGCCGCTGTCCTCTTCCCGTCCGGCACGATGGCCAACGAGACCGCGCTCGCCGTCCTCGCCCCTCACGGGACCGAGGCCATCGTCGAGGCCACCGCCCACTTCTTCGACTGGGAAATGGGCGCACCCGCCGTTCTCTGCGGCGTCCAGCTCCGGCCCGTGCCCGCTCCCGGTGGCCTGCTCACGCCCGCGCTCGTCGAGGACGCCATCCGGCCCGGTGCCCTGCTCCAGATCGGGACCGCCCTCGTCTGCGTCGAGAACACGCACAACGCCTCCGGCGGCCGTGTCATGCCGCTCGAGTCGCTCCGCGCCATCCGCGACGTCGCCGACCGGCACGGCATCGCGCTCCACCTCGACGGGGCCCGCCTCTGGAACGCCGCCGTCGCGAGCGGCACGAGCGAAGCGGAGTTCGCCGACTGCGCCGACACCGTCATGGTCGCCCTCTCCAAGGGGCTCGGCTGCCCCGTCGGCTCCATGCTCGCCGGAACCGCCACCGCCATGACGAAGGCCCGCGCCGTCCGCCGCCGCTTCGGCGGCGCCATGCGCCAGGCCGGCATCCTTGCCGCCGCCGGGCTCTTCGCCCTCGACCACAACCGCGACCGACTCGCCGACGACCACCGCCGCGCCGCCCAGCTCGGACGCGCCATCGCGGATCTGCCCGGCATCGACGTCGTCCCGCCCGAGACCAACATGGTCATGGTCGACATCCGGCGGCCCGACCTCGACGCGGCCTCGTTCCTCGAAAGGCTCGCAGGCCATGGCGTGATGCTCTCGCCGTTCACCCGGACCCGCGTCCGCGCCGTCACGCACCTCGACATTGGTGACGACGACATCGGCCGCGCCGCCGACGCCTTCGCCGCCGTGCTCGGCAGCCCGACCGCCTGAGTCGGACCGGCGGCCCCAGACCGGCCCGGACCACCATGGCCGTGCCCCGCCCGGCACCCCAGCTTCACTCGTGCCCGGCCACCGGCCGGCCGGTGTTGCCCGAAGAAGAACCGAAAGTTATCTTGACCTCGATCGGCGCTCGGCCGACACACTGAATCCCCGGAGAACCCCATGGCTGCGGACGTGAAGGACGACAAGGGCAAGGCGCTGAACATGGCGATCGCGCAGATCGAACGGTCGTTCGGGAAGGGCTCGATCATGCGGATGGGAGCGGGCGCCCCGCGGGTGGTGATCGACTGCATCCCGACGGGCGCGCTGAACCTGGATGCGGCGATCGGGATCGGCGGGATCCCGCGCGGCCGGATGACGGAGATCTTCGGTCCGGAGTCGAGCGGCAAGACGACGCTGTGCCTTCACGTGATCGCGAACGCGCAGCGAGCGGGCGGTGTGGCGGCGTTCATCGACGCGGAGCACGCGCTGGACATCGAGTACGCGCGGAAGCTGGGCGTCGATGTCGAGAACCTGCTGGTCAGCCAGCCGGACACCGGGGAGCAGGCGCTGGAGATCGCGGAGCTGCTGATCCGGAGCAACGCGGTGGACGTGGTGGTGATCGACTCGGTGGCGGCGCTGGTTCCGCGGGCGGAGATCGAGGGCGAGATGGGTGATTCGCACGTCGGGTTGCAGGCGCGGCTGATGAGCCAGGCGCTGCGCAAGCTGACGGGGGCGGTGAGCCGTTCGCGGACGTCGGTGATCTTCACGAATCAGATCCGCGAGAAGATCGGCGTGATGTTCGGGAACCCCGAGACCACCTCGGGTGGGCGGGCACTGAAATTCTACGCGAGCCTCCGTCTCGACATCCGCCGGATCGGCGCGATCAAGGACGGCCAGGAGCTGGTCGGGAACCGGACGCGGGTAAAAGTGGTCAAGAACAAGGTAGCCCCGCCGTTCAAGCAGGCCGAGTTCGACGTGATGTACAACGAGGGGATCAGCCACGTCGGATTGCTCGTGGACCTGGGCGTCGAGAACGACATCGTCCAGAAGTCCGGCGCATGGTACTCGTTCGGCGACCAGCGCATCGGCCAGGGCCGGGAGAACGCCAAGGTGTTCTTCAAGGACAACCCCGAGGTCGCCACGGAAGTGGAAGCGCGGGTCCGCGAGGCGCTCGGCACCCGCGGCGTCCCCGGGTCCGGCTCCGAAGACGGCGGTCTCGACTGAGGAAGGGCGCGCCGACGCCCGGTGCGCGGCCGGCCTCCTCGGGGGGCCGGCCGCGTTCTGCATTGGTCGTCGCGCCAGCCCATTGTGGCGCATATATTTATTGGCTTGACCCGAACGTGTGAGATTCATGACTGCTGCGGACATTCGTCGACGATTTCTCGACTACTTCGCCCGGCAGGGGCACGAGCCGGTATCGAGCTCGGGCCTGGTGCCGCGCAACGACCCCACCCTGCTGTTCACGAACGCGGGAATGGTGCAGTTCAAGCGCGTGTTCCTCGGAGAGGATTCGCTGCCGTTCCGGCGCGCCGTGACCTCGCAGAAGTGCCTGCGCGTGAGCGGGAAGCACAACGATCTCGAGGAAGTGGGAGTGACGAGGCGTCATCACACGTTTTTCGAGATGCTGGGCAACTTCTCGTTCGGCGACTACTTCAAGCGGGACGCGATCCGGTTCGCGTGGGAGCTGATGACGGAGGAGTACGGCCTTCCTGCGGAGCGGCTGTGGGCGACGGTGCACTACAGCGATGACGAGGCCGCGTCGTTGTGGCAGGAGATCGCGGGTCTCCCGCCGGAGCGGGTGTTCCGGCTGGGCGACAAGGACAACTTCTGGCAGATGGGCGAGACGGGGCCTTGCGGCCCGTGCTCGGAGATCCACTACGACCTGCGTCCTGCGCCGGACCTGGGGACGGACATCCCGGTCGAGACCTTTGTCGCGGCGGGTGACCAGGGGTTGTTCCTCGAGCTGTGGAACCTCGTCTTCATGCAGTTCGACCGATCGGCGGACGGCACGATGACGCCGCTGCCGGCGCCGTCGATCGACACGGGCGCGGGCCTCGAGCGGCTCGCATCGGTGTTGCAGGGGGTCGACTCGAATTACAAGACGGACCTTTTCGTGCCGTTGCTCGAGACTGCGGCCGATGCGGTCGGCGTGCCGTACGAGGCCGACGCGCCGCGTTCGGTGTCGCATCGCGTGCTCGCGGACCACGCGCGGGCGGTCGCGTTCCTGCTGGCCGACGGCGTGGTGCCGACGAACGATGGGCAGGGCTACGTGCTGCGCCGGATCCTGCGTCGCGCGGTGCGCCACGCGTGGCTGCTCGGCCGGCGCGAGCCGACGCTGGTGCGGGTGGTGGACCGCGTGATCGACCTCATGGGCGACGCCTATCCGGAGCTGCCCGGTCAGCGCGCGTCGATCCTGCAGGCGACGACGGAAGAGGAGGAGCGCTTCCTCGCGACGATCGACGCCGGCATGGACCGCATCGACGAGCTGGCGCCGGTGCTGCCGGGCGCGGTGCGCGAGGCTGTGCGAGCGGGCGAGCGCGAGGCGCCGGTGATCGCGGGCGAAGACGCGTTCCGGCTGCACGACACGTTCGGCTTCCCGCTCGACCTGACGGAGCTGATCGCGCGAGAGCGTGGTTATCGGACGGATGTCGAGGGGTTCGAGGAATCGCTGGAGGTGCAACGGGAGCGGTCGCGGTCGGCGCGCGAGGGAGGCGTGATCGGTGGCGAGTACGCGGGACTCGAGTGGCGTGCGGCGGCCTCGGCGGAGCCGCAGGAGTTTGTGGGCTACGACGTGCTTGACGCGCGGACGGAAGCGCTCGCGTGTGCCGTGCGCAACGGCATGGCCGGCGTGGTGCTGCGGCGCAACCCGTTCTACCGGGAGGCGGGCGGGCAGATCGATGACAGCGGCGTCGTTGAAGGAGAGGGCTGGCGGATCGAGGTCGAGCAGATCATGCGTACGCCGCACGGCGTCGCGGTACTCGGTCCGTTGACTGGCGAGCTGCCGGCGTCGGTGCCGTTTCCCGCGCACGCGCAGGTCACTCGCAGGATCCGCCGTGACACGCAGCGGAACCACACGGCGACGCACCTGCTGCATGCGGCGCTGCGCGAGGTTCTCGGGACGCACGTGCAGCAGAAAGGCTCGCTGGTGGCGCCGGACCGGCTGCGTTTCGACTTCGTGCACTCACGGCCGATGACGCCGGACGAGATCCGCGATGTCGAGCGGCTGGTCAACGAGGCGGTGCTGGATGATCACGAGGTGCGGACGGATCAGATGGCGTACGACGACGCGGTCGGGCTCGGCGCGATGGCGCTGTTCGGCGAGAAGTACGGCGACGTGGTCCGGGTCGTGACGGTGCCGGGCGTGAGCCGTGAGCTGTGCGGCGGTACGCACGTTCGCCACACGGGCGACATCGGGCTGTTCCGCATCGTGAGTGAGACCGGCGTCGCGGCGGGTGTGCGCCGGATCGAGGCGCTGACGGGAACGGAAGCGTGGCAACGCGCGACAGAGCGGGAGGCGCTGGTCGATGCGGCGGCCGTCGCGCTCAAGGGCACGCCCGACACACTGCTCCGGAAGATCGAGCAGGTGCAGGAGGAGAACCGCGAGCTGCGCCGGCAGCTGGACCGGGCGCGCCGTGGCGGCGGTGGTGACCGCGTCACGGAGCTGCTGGACAGTGCCGTGTCGGTGAACGGCCTCCGCCTGGTCGCGGCCGAGGTCGAGGCGGAAGGCGCCGACGAGCTCCGCGCCCTCGGCGATGGGCTGCGCGAGCGGCTGGGCAGCGGCGCCGCCATCCTGGCCGGCCGGTCCGGCGACCGTGTATCGCTGCTCGCGGTGGTGACCGATGACCTGCCGGGTCGCGGGATCCGGGCGGATCGGCTGATCCGCGAGATCGCGGCGCTGACCGGTGGGTCCGGCGGTGGCCGCGCGCACATGGCTCAAGGCGGAGCCGGCGATCCCGCGAAGGTGGACGCGGCGCTCGCGCAGGCGCCCGACATCCTGCGCGGCATGGTGGATGGCGGCTGAGCCATGACCGCGACCTCGTCCGATTCCGTGCCGCCCGACCTCGCCCGCGCGATGCGCGATGCGCGGGTCGAAGCCGACGGCGATGCCGCAGACGCGCGCGCGCTGCTGGCGGCCGCCGACGCCGGCCTCCGCCGCGCGCTCGAGCACATCGATGACCGTGCGGCTGCCATCGACCTCCTCGCCGCCGACGCGCTCCTCACGGATGCGTGCGCTGCCGCGGCCAGCGCGGGCGGCGTCGGCCCGCTCGCGGTCGAAACGACGGAACGGCTTGCCGCACTCGTCGAGCCGGAGGCGGATCGTTGAGCGACGCCAACTCGATCGTCGATCATCTCGAGGGGCTTGCCGCGGTGGCGCGGAAAGCGGCCGGCGGCCTCGCGAGCGACATCGCGGCTGCGGCCGAGCGCACGATCCGGACGCTCGACGGCGGCGGTACGCTGTTCTTCTGCGGCAACGGCGGATCGGCGGCGGACGCGCAGCACCTGGCGACCGAGTACGTGGTGCGCTTCGCCACCGACCGGCGCGCGTTGCCGGCCGTCGCGCTCACGACCGACACCTCGCTGCTGACGGCCGCCTCGAACGACTTCGGCTTCGAGCGCGTGTTCGCGCGCCAGCTCGAGGCGCTCGGCCGGGACGGTGACCTGCTGTTCCTGCACAGTACGTCCGGCCGCTCGCCCAACCTGCTGGAAGCGGCGCGCACGGCGCGTGCCCGGGGCGTGCAGACGATCGCCCTGCTCGCCCGGGACGGTGGCCCGCTGCGTGCGCTCGTCGACCTCGCGATCTTGGTCCCCACGGAAGACGGCGCGCACGCGCAGGAGCTGCACCTGGCCATCGGCCACGCGATCTGTGGCCGGGTCGAGGCGTGGCTCGCGAGTTCCACACCGTGACGTCCGTATGAACGAAGCCTCGCCTGCGGTCCTCGATGCCTTGCGCGCGGCGGCCGGCGCGGAGCGCGCGCAGGCGGCGTACTACCGCGCGCTGGCGGCGCTGGCCGAGCCGGACGAGTCGGAACTGGCGGAGCGGTTCAACGACCTGGTGGCGGACGAGCAGCACCACCTGTCCCGACTGGTCGCGCGGCTGCTCGAGCTGGGCGTGCGCACGGCGGTCGCCGTGCCGGAACCCGTGGCGGTGGATCCCGGCGCCTGGGAAAGCGAAGCGCGGGAGCGGGAACGGGCAGAGATCGAGCGCTACGATGCATTGCTTGCCCTCGACCTGGACGCGAAGACGCGGTCGATGATCGAGGGTTTCCTGGAAGTGGAACGGCATCACGAACACCAGCTCGGTGGCAAGTGGGTGGCGGCACAGGGGGACGGATGCTGACGATCGACCTGAAGGACAAGCGCGCGTTGGTGACGGGTGGCTCGCGCGGTGTGGGCCGCGCGACCGCGCTGGCGCTCGCCCGCGCCGGCGCCCGGGTCGGGATCGGGTATCACAGCCGGAAGGACGAGGCGGATGCGGCAGTCGGGGAGCTGAAAGCGCTCGGCGCCGACGCGTGGGCGGAGAGCGGCGACCTCGCGGATCCCGCCGCGGCCAATCGCCTGATCGGCCGCGCGGTGCGCGATTTCGGCGGACTCGATCTGTTCGTCGGCAACGCCGGAATCTGGCCGCCGGCCGACACCGCGATCGCCGATATGGGCGATGAGCAGTGGCGCCGGACGATGGCCGTGAACCTCGACGCGATCTTCTACACGACGCGGGCGGCGGCGCGCGTCGTCGCGGACAACGGCCGCATCGTGCTGGTCGGCTCCACGGCGGGTCAGCGCGGCGAGGCGTTCCACGCCGACTACGCGGCGACCAAGGGTGCGATGATCGCGCTGGTGAAGGGCGTCGCCATCGAGCTGGCGCCGCGCCATGTCACGGTCAACTGCGTGGCGCCCGGCTGGATCGACACCGAGATGTGCGAGCTGCCGTATTCGGGGGAGGGCAGAGACCGGATCGAGGCGGGCATCCCGCTCGGCCGCGTCGCGAGCGCCGCCGACGTCGCGGGACCGATCGTCTTCCTCTGCAGCGAACTCGCCCGTCACATCACCGGCGAGATCCTCAACGTCAACGGCGGATCCGTCCTCTGCGGGTGAAACCGGACGCCCGGCCCGCCCAGCGGTTCGCGCCCCCGTCCGCGGTTCTCGTCATCGCCCGCCGTCTCGCGGAGCGCGGATTCGAGGCCTGGGCCGTGGGCGGCGTGGTGCGGGACGCACTCGCCGGAATCCGCGGCGCTGACTGGGATCTCGCGACGAACGCGCGACCGCCCGACGTCCGCCGCATCTTCCGTCGCACCGTGCCGGTCGGCATTGAACACGGCACCGTCGGCGTGCTGGCGGACGACGGTATTCTCTACGAGGTGACGACGTTCCGCCGCGACGTCGAGACCTTCGGCCGCCACGCCGTCGTCGAATTCGCGGACGACATCGACACCGACCTGTCCCGGCGCGACTTCACGTTCAACGCCATCGCGTGGAACCCGCTCACGGACGTGCTGCACGATCCGTATGGCGGGCTCGCCGACCTCGAAGCGGGCCGCCTGCGTACGGTGGGCGAGCCCGCCGACCGCTTCGCCGAGGACTGGCTGCGCGTGCTGCGCGCGCTCCGCTTCGCCGGGCATTTCGGGATGCGCATCGACACGACGACCTGGGACGCGTTGTGCACGGCGACGCCGAACCTGCCGTCGCTCTCCGCGGAACGCGTGCGGGAGGAGCTGGCCAAAGTCCTCGCCCGGACGCGTCCCGCATCGCGCGCTCTCGAGCTGTACCGGACGAGCGGCGCGCTCGCCGTGCTGCTTCCCGAGCTGGCGGCGGTGGCGGAACTGCCGGTGGAGGGCGAGGAGGGGGGGGCCTGGGCGCGGACTCTCGCGGCCGTCGACGGCACGCCGCCCGGGCGAACCCTGCTCCGCTTCGCGCTCCTCTTCCACGCGCTCGGCATGCCCTCGGCGCGCAGCCGCGACTTGCGGGGCGGCTGGCGCTACACCGGACACGCGGTGGCGGGTGGGCGGAAGGCGCGGGAGGTGATGCGGCGGCTCCGCGCGTCGAACGCGGACACCGACCGGGTCGCCACGCTGGTCGCGCTTCAGGACGAGTGGTTCCCACCCGATGCGCCGGACGCCGGTGTTCGCCGCTGGCTGGCGCGCGTCCGGCCCGCGTTCGTGAACGACCTGTTCCGCATGCGCACCGCGCTCTGGCGCGCCGCGCCGGTGCCGGGCGGCGATCGTGACATCCGCGATCGCATCCGCCACGCCCGCCGCGTTCTCGCCGCCCGGCCCGTGCTCGCGCTGTCCGGTCTGGCGATTGGCGGGGCGGAGCTCCTGGCCCTCGGCCTGGAGCCTGGTCCGCGCTTCCGCGAGATCCTGCACGCGCTGCTCGCGCGCGTCATCGAGGAGCCCGCTCTCAACGAGCGTGACGCCCTCCTCCGGCTCGCGCGTTCGGAGATCCCGCCGCCATGACCGGTGTCGTGTTCGCCCTGCTCTCCGGACTCGGTGACGTGCTTGGCGGCACGCTCGTCCTGGGCGGCGCCCGCCACCGCCACCGCCTGCTCGCCGTGCTCGTCGGCTTCGGCGCCGGCTTCATGCTGTCCGTGGCGCTGCTGGAGATGCTGCCGGGCGCGCTCGAGGTCGAAGGCGGATTCGCGGGCGTGCTGATCGGTTATCTCGTCGTGCACCTGACGCAGCACGCGCTCACGCCTCACTTCCATTTCGGCGAAGAGACGCACGAGTCCGCGATGGCATCGCCGAACATCGGCGTCTGGGCCATGGGCGGTCTCATCCCGCATTCCTTCTTCGACGGCGTCGCGATCGGCAGTGGCTTCCTGCAATCGACCGAGCTGGGAATGCTGATCTTCGTCGCCATCGTGCTGCACAAGATCCCGACCGGCGTCTCGCTCGCCAGCGTCATGATCGTGAGCGGCAATACTTCACGGCGCACCTTCTGGGCGCTCGTCGCGCTGCTCCTCGCCACCGTCGTCGGCGCCGCGGCCACGCCCGCCATCTCCGTGCTCGCCCGCCACGGCCTCTCCCTCGCCGCAGGCGTCACCATCTACGTCGCCGCGTCCAACCTGATTCCGGAGACACAGCGGGGACGGAGCTGGCCCGTGCAGGGCGGCGTGTTCGCCGGTGTGATCACGTTCGCGCTCATCAAGCTCGTGCTGCGAGGCGCGTGATGAAGGAAATGGAGTTGTTCGGGAGCGGAGGGGAAGGCGTTGGCGGGACCGGGGGCGGGAGCGGGGACAACGGAAACGACGGCGGGACGGGGGCGGAGCCGTTGGCGGCGCGGATGCGGCCGCGCACGGTCGAGGAGTTCGTGGGGCAGGAGTCGGTGCTCGGGCCGGGGCGCGCGTTGCGCGAGATGATCGAGGGCGACCAGCTCTCGAGCCTCATCCTCTGGGGCCCGCCTGGGACCGGAAAGACGACGCTGGCGCGGATCATCGCGGAGCGTACGTCGTCCACGTTCGTGCCGTTCAGCGCCGTGACCGAAGGTGTGGCGCGAGTGCGAGAGATCATCGCGCAAGCAGCGACGCGACTGCGGGCCACGGGGCGGCGCACCATCCTCTTCTGCGACGAGATCCACCGCTTCAACAAGGCGCAGCAGGACGCCTTCCTGCCGCACGTCGAGGCGGGTACCGTGATCCTGATCGGGGCCACGACCGAGAATCCGTCGTTCGAGGTGATCGGCGCGCTGCTCAGCCGTGCACGCGTCTTCGTGCTGGCGCCGCTCTCGCCGACCCACATCGAGACGATCGTGACGCGTGCCCTGCACGATGCGGAGCGCGGACTCGGCGCGCGGGACGTCAGCGCGGAGCCCGCCGCGATTGCGCTGCTCGCCGAATACGCCGACGGCGACGCGCGGCGCGCGCTGAACGCGCTCGAGGCCGCCGCGACACTCGCCGGCACGGGCGGCACCATTGATGAACACATCATCCGCGAGGCCGTGCAACTCCGCTTCGCGCACCACGACAAGGGCGGCGAATCGCACTTCAACCTGCTGTCCGCCTACCACAAATCGCTTCGCGGGAGCGACCCGGACGCCGCCCTCTACTGGGCGGCGCGCTGGATCGAGGGCGGCGGCGACGGACGCGTCCTGCTGCGCCGCGCCATCGCCATGGCCGCCGAGGACATCGGCCTCGCCGATCCGAACGCGCTTCAGGTGGTGGTGGCCGCGCGGCAGGCCTTCGAAGTGCTCGGCCCGCCGGAAGGCTACCTGCCGCTCGCCGAGGCCACGATCTACCTGGCCACTGCGCCCAAGTCCAACTCGGGGTACCGTGCGCTGCAGGCCGCGCTGGAGGCGGCGCGGGAAACGCCGTCCGCGCCCGTGCCGCTCCACATCCGCAACGCGCCGACTGCGCTGATGAAGGAGCTCGGCTATGGTGAGGGCTACCGGTACGCACACGACGCGCCGGAGGCGTACGTGCCGCAGGAGTACCTGCCGGATGCGCTGCGCGGCCGCACGTTCTACGAGCCGGGCGGGTTCGGTTTCGAGCCGCGGATCGCGGAGCGGCTGGCGTGGTGGCGTGAGCTGAAGGAGGGCGGGTCGCGGCCATCGGATGCGCAGCGGGGTACAGGCAAGGAACGAGGGCGGTCGGAGCGAAGCAGCTAGATGCGCTCCGCTCATGGAATCGGCTGGAGGAGAATGGGAAGAATCGAAAGCCGCGCGGGCCGCGGATTCGCGCTGGCCGCATGGCTGGCGCTCGCCACGGTGCCGGCCGGTTGCGCATCGCTGTTCCAGGTGCCCGAGGTGCGCCTGCAGAGCATGCGCGTCGTGGGGCTGGGTCTGACCGGCGGCACGCTCGAGGCGGGCGTGCTCGTGTCCAATCCGAACCGGTACGCGCTGCGCACGGCGCAGCTCAGCTACGACCTGGAGCTTGCGGACGCCGGGCAATCGGGAGACAACTGGAGCCCGCTGGCCAACGGGCAGCTCGAGCGCGTAGTCGAGATCCCGGCGAGCGACAGCGTGGTCGTGGCCGTCCCGATCGAGTTCACGTGGGCCGGAGTGGGCGGCGCGATTCGCTCGCTCCTCGAGCGCGGCACCTTCGACTACCGCGTGAGCGGCGCGTTGCAACTCAACTCACCGATCCGGCGCGACGTGCCGTATCGCCGGACCGGTACGCTCTCGGTGGGTCGTTGAGGATGGGCTCCCCATGACGGCGTGGCGCCCCACGCCCGCGCGAGACGCGGTGGCCGCCCGCGATGCGGCGCCGGGCGAGCGCATGATCTCGACGGAGGCGGCCGAGGAAGTCGCGATCCTCGCGGCCGTGCCGACGCGCGGCACCTCGCCCCGCGAGGCGGACGAACATCTCGCCGAGCTGGCCAGCCTCACGGATACGGCGGGCGCCCGCGTGGCGGGCACGCTGGTACAGCGGGTGGAAGCGCCGCACCCGAAGTACTACCTGGGCGAAGGCAAGGTCGACGAGCTGAAGGTGCAGGCGCAGCAGGCGGGCGCCACGCTGGTCATCTTCGACGAGGACCTGGCGCCGTCGCAGGGCAAGAACCTGGAGGACCGGCTCGGCATCCGCATCATGGACCGCACCGAGCTGATCCTCGACATCTTCGCGACGAGGGCGCGCAGCTCGGAGTCGCAGATGCAGGTCGAGCTGGCGCAACTCGAGTACATGCTGCCGCGCCTCAAGCGGATGTGGACGCACCTCTCGCGCATCCGCGGCGGCATCGGCTTCCGCGGACCCGGCGAGACGCAGCTGGAGACGGACCGTCGCCTGATCGGCCGCCGCATCCGCGACCTGCGCCGCAAGCTCGAGATCGTCGCCCGGCAACGGGCCACGCAGCGCAAAGGGCGGACGGGTGAGTTCCGCGCCGCGCTGGTCGGCTACACCAACGCCGGCAAATCCTCGATCCTGCGTGCGCTCTCCGGCTCCGACCTGTTCGTCGAGGACCGCCTCTTCGCGACGCTGGATCCCGCCACGCGCACTGTCGAACTCGTGCCCGGCACGCACGCGCTCGTCACCGACACCGTCGGCTTCATCCGCCGCTTGCCCCATCATCTCGTGGCATCGTTCCGCGCCACGCTCGAGGAGGCTCGCGAAGCCGATGTCCTGCTGCACATCGTGGACGCGTCGCACCCCGGCTGGGAGGAACAGATGCTGGTGGTGCAGGGCGTGCTCACCGACCTCGACCTCGCGCGCCAGCCCGTGCTCATGGTCTACAACAAGGTGGACCGGCTCACGCACGCCGAGGAGGAGTCGTTCCGTCAGCGCGTCGCCGTGCTGTATCCGGGACCCTCCGTGTTCGTGTCCGCGATCGAGACGGACGGCCTCGCCACGCTCCGCGAGGAACTGCTCGAGCAGCTCCGCGCCCGCCGTCCCGCGGTGCGCCTCGACATCGACGCGGGCGACGGCCAGAGCCTGGCCACCCTCTACCGCGAGGGCGAGGTCCTGGACCGCGAGGAGAACGGCGCCTCGGTCCGGGTCCTGGCCCGGCTCCCGGACGCGACGCTCGGACGGCTCCGCAAGCGCGGCGTCCGGCTGGCCGACGGACCGTGAGCGAGCTCGTCACCATCGTCGGCCCGGGCCGCATGGGCATCGCGCTGGGCATGGCCCTGTTCGAAACCGGCACTGCCGACCGCATCACGTACTACGGCCGGTCCTACGAGCCGCCACCCCATCCGTTGTTCGATCGCTCCGGCGAGGATGCAATCGTCGAGTACCGGATGGGGCTCCTGCCGCTGCTGCCCGGAACGACGGCCGTGATCCTGGCCGTGCCCGACAAGGCCCTGGCCGAAGTGGCATGGAGCCTCGCGGGCGCCGGACCGGCGCCGCCCGGCTGCGCCGCACTCCACCTCTCCGGCGCGATCTCGGTCGATCCGCTCACGCCGCTGCATGGCGCGGGGTACGCCGTCGGCTCGATGCACCCGCTCCAGACAGTGGCCGATCCGTGGCACGCCGAAAACCGACTCGAGGGCGTTACCTTCGCGGTGGCCGGTGAGCCCGCCGCGGTGCGCACCGCACGCCGCCTGGTCGACGGCGTCGGCGGGAAATCGATCCTGATTCCCACCGCGCTGCGGCCACTCTACCATGCGGCCGCCGTCATGGCCTCGAACTACATCGTCACACTGTTGGCGGCCGCGAGCCGGGTGTTGGGCGAGGCGGGCGTCGCGGAGGAAGACCGGCTTCCCGCGCTGCTGCCGCTGGTGCAGGGCACGGTGGACAACCTGCAACATCTCGGCATCGCGGCCGCGCTGACAGGCCCGATCTCGCGCGGAGATGCCGATACTGTACGGTTGCACCTGGCTCGGTTGTCCGGAGAAGGGCGTGCGCTATATTGCGCGCTCGGACAGGAGACGGTTCGCCTGGCTCGCGCGGCCGGGCTGGATGAGGACCGGGCCGCAGAAATCGAATCCCTGCTGTACGTCGGCTGATGCGTCTCTATATCAACATCGATCACGTCGCGACCGTGCGCCAGGCGCGACGAACGGACGAGCCGGACCCCGTGCGGGCCGCCGTACTCGCCGAGCTCGGCGGTGCGGATGGCATCACCGTGCACCTGCGCGAGGATCGCCGCCACATCCAGGACCGCGATGTCCGGCTGCTCATGGACACGGTGCGGACGGGGGTGAACCTCGAGCTCGCGGCGGCGCCGGAGATGGTCGATCTCGCTATCGGCTTCCACCCGATGGCCGCCACGCTGGTGCCGGAACGGCGCGAGGAGATCACGACCGAGGGCGGCCTCGACCTGGGTGCGCCCGCTTCCCGCGAGCGGATCGGCGCGGCCGTCACCGCGCTCGGCGCGGCCGGGATCCGGACCAGCCTGTTCATCGGGCCGGATGCCGCGACTGTCCAGGCGGCGCGTGAGCTCGGCACGGATGCGATCGAGCTTCACACCGGCGCGTTCGCGGAATGCTGGAAAGGCGCCCACGTCCGCGATGCGCAGTGCCTGAAGGACGAGCTGGCGCGGCTCCGGCGCGCGGCGGCGCAGGCGCACAGCCTCGGCCTCGATGTCCACGCGGGGCACGGCCTGACCTACGAGAACGTGAGCGCCGTCGCCGTCATCCCCGAAGTCGAGGAACTCAACATCGGACACTCGATCATCGCCCGTGCCCTGTTCGTCGGACTCGATCGCGCCGTGACCGACATGTGGCGCGTCGTCCGGCGCGCGCGCCGCCGGTTGGGTGAGGTGTGAGCACGTTGCGCGAGTACTTCGAGAGCGAGGCGGGCGAGAGCCTGCGGGCGTTGCGCGACGCCGCCACGGACCGGGCGGGCGCCGCAGCGCTCGTGGCCCCGGCGCGCGCGTTGCGCGGCGCCGCACTGCTCGCGGGTGACGATCGCGTGCACGACGTCGCCGCGGCCCTGACCGAATCGCTCCGTGACGGGTCCGCGCTCGCCCGCGACGATTTCCTGTCCCGCCTCACCGCGACGATCGACGATCTCGAACTGCTCATTGCGGCATCGGAGGAAGCAGGACACCTCGACTCGCGGGCCCGCGACGCAGCCAAACGCTGGGGCGGTCCCCGAAGCGGGCCGACGCGGGGCGCGGCCGCGGATGCCGACGACCTCCACGACTTCGCCGCGCGGGAGGCGGCCTCCCTGGCCGGCGTGATGGAGAACGCGGTCGCCGCGTTTCAGGTGGATCCGCTCGACCGTGCCTGGCTTGGAACAGTGCTCAAGTACCAGCGGGCGCTGCTCGGTTCCGTGCAGCTCGAGTCGATGCCGGTGGTCGGCGAGTCGCTCCGTGCAGTGGAAGACCTGACCGAGTTGGTCGTGCACCTGAACGTGCCGGTGAAAGCGGAATGGCTCGACATCTTCCGTTCCGCGCGCGATGTGCTGCGGGCCGCGCACGGCGCGCTCGAGCGTGGCGAAACACCGACACCAGTGCCGGCCTTGAGCCGCCTGCGCACGCTGCGCGAAGAGCTGCTTTCCCGTTATGCGAACCGCGACTCCGAGGCTTCGTTTGCTGAGAACCCGGACGACGCGGTTATCCTCGAGGGCGGCTCGGACGCCGCGGCCCCGCCGCCGGCGTCCGGCGCCACGCCGCCGCAGGAGGATCTCGACGCCGATGAGGCGCTCGCCCGACTGCTCTCCCGACTCGAACCGCCCGACGCGTGAGTACCGCAGAAGCGCCTCGGCCGGTGAAGGCGGGTAACGACCGCGGGAACGGCGGCACCGCCGGCGCCATCTTCAACTGGAAGACCCTGGTCGGCATCTTCATCAGCGCGGCGTTGCTCTATTTCGCGTTCCGCGGTGTGGACTTCCGTGAGGTCGTACGCGAGATCCGGCGGTCGAATCCGTGGCTGTTGCTCGTCGCGACCTTCTTCGCCACGTCCGTCTTCTGGGTCCGCGCATGGCGCTGGCGCGCCATCGTCGACCCGGTCCACCGGGGCACGCGTTTCCGCTCCCGGTTCGCCGCCGTCTGCATCGGGTTCATGGGCAACAATCTGCTCCCCGCGCGGATCGGCGAGTTCGCCAGGGCCTACGCCTTCTCCCGCATGGAGCCGTTGCCGATCGTCGCCTCGCTATCCTCGCTCCTCATCGAGCGCCTCTTCGACGCGATCACGCTCGTCATCTTCCTCTTCGTCGCGATGGCGCTCCCCGGCCTTCCCGCCTGGCCCGGAGCCGCGGCTACCGATTTCCCCGCCATCGCTCGCGGCGTCGGCATGGTCGTCGTCGCGATCATGGTGTTCCTTTTCTTCCTCGTGCTTCGACCGCAGGCCGCCGTACGTGGCCTCGAGGGGGTGGCCAGGAAAGTTCTGCCTCGCTCCGTCCGCAGGCCCGTCGTCGATGCGCTCGAGGCGTTCCTCGCCGGCGCCGCCGTCCTCCGCAATGGTCGCCTGCTGCTCGAAACGGCCTGGTTTTCCGTCGTGCTCTGGGTCTTCAACTGCTTCGGCTTCTGGTTCGCGTTCCACGCCTTCGGCCTCGACCTCTCCTTCACGGCCGCGCTGTTCTTCCAGTCCTGCATCGCCATCGGCGTCGCCATCCCCGCCGCGCCCGGCTTCTTCGGCACCTACGAGTTCGCCGCCAAGGTCGTGCTCGTCGATCTCTGGGGCATGAACGCGAACAAGGCGCTCGGCTTCGCCCTCGGATTCCACTTGGCCGGTTTCATTCCGGTCACGCTGATGGGACTCTGGTACGCGTGGTCGCTCGGCCTCTCTCTCCGTGGAATGGCGAGGACCGAGGAAGCCGTGGAGCAGGCCGTGGAGGCCGGGGCGTCCGGCGCCTGAGCGCCCCTCGGTTCCCGGGATCTCGCCCCGATGATCGTCCTCCACGCGCACGCCAAGATCAACCTCTGGCTCCGCATCCTCGCCCGCGAGCACGGCACCGGATACCACCAGATCGAGACCGCGTTCTGCCGGCTTCGGCTCGCCGACGAGCTGTGCCTCGAATCCGTGCCCGAGGGCTTCGAGTTGACCGTCGAAGGCACCGATCTGGGCCCGCCCGACAGCAACCTCGTCACTCGGGCGGCAGCCGCGTTCCGCGACGCAACCGGAATCGACCCGGCCGTCCAGGTCCGGTTGCACAAGCGGATCCCGGCCGGGGCCGGCCTTGGCGGTGGCTCGAGCGATGCCGCCACCACCCTGCTTGCGCTCAACCGGATCCACGGCTGGCCCCTCGATGGAGCGGCGCTCCACCGGCTCGCGTGCCTTCTCGGTGCTGACGTGCCTTTCTTCCTGGGCGGCGCCGCGCTCGCACTCGCGTGGGGGCGGGGCGACCGTTTGCTCTCGTTGCCCGCGCCACCGGCTGCGAGTGTATGCCTGATCTGTCCGGCGACGCCGATCCCGACGGCGGATGCCTACCGCGCGTGGGACGAGGCCGCCGATTGCGTTCCGGTCCCGCCGCTCGAACCCGCGGACCTGCTCTCGTGGGAGACAATTGCCGGCCGGGCGCACAACGACTTCGAGGCCGTGGCGACCCGGTGGATCCCCGACCTCGCCGCCATCCGCGGTGCGCTCCTCGATGCCGGTGCCAGGTTCGCGCGGCTCACCGGCAGCGGGTCCGCCGTCTTCGGCGTCTTCGACCTTGACCCGGTTCCCGGAGAGGAACTGCAAGCGCTTTTCCCCGATTCGGTTACGCTCATCACCTCGACGTTCCAGGAACCCGTTCCCGGCGTTGATCCGCCCCGGTCCCACGATTAGGTTTCGGCCGGTCCCGGGTCGTTCAAGGGCAGGACTGAGGACTTTGGATCCTCCAATGGCGGTTCGAATCCGCCCCCGGGAGTCCCCCTCTTCGAGCAGGAAACATGGCCAGACCGCCACGCATGTCCGGACGCCGGCTGCCCGAGTCTCTGCGCAGCCGTCTCGAAGTTGCTTCCGCCCTGGCCTGGGAGGCCCTCGTCGACACACACGCCCAGCAGGCCCAGTCCTTCGTCCGCCTGCTCGAGGACCGCATGCCGCTCGAGGAAGCGCTGCCCCGTTTCCTTCTCGAGGTCGACCTCGGGGACGCCATGGCCAACGCCGTCCGCAACCGCGCCCTCGTCGCCATCGAAGGCCCGGGTGAGGAGGTCGGTGTCCCACGGATCCCCGGCGACGACGCTGACGAGGAGACCGGCTGGGCACGGTTCCGCCCGGCCGTCGTCATGCGCGAGTTCCGGGCCCGACAGCGCCGCGACGACGAGACCGAGATGCGCATCAAGCTCGCCCTCGCCCGCGCCGAGGAGACCGCCATCGCGACCCACGTCGACAACGCCATCACCTTCGCCGCACTCCTCGAGGGTTGCCTGCCCTTCGACCGCGCCATTGCCGAGTACCTCGAAGCGGTCGGCCTCATCGGGAGCAGGGCCCAGGCCGTGCATCAGCGTACCATGTCCCGCCTTGCCGACGTCCACCTCCCGGCGCCGCGCGGCCGGCGACCCTGAAATCGACCCGGCCGAGCCGGATCATGGCCATTTCCCCGTTGACACAACCTCTTCCGACTCAATAAAATGCCGGGTTTTGGAGGTTCAGGCCCACTACGGAATGTGCGCGCATGGCGGAAAACCCGACGTCGGCACCGCTGCTCCTGCTGGCCGGCACGGCCAACCAGCCGCTCGCCCAGGAGGTCGCCGACCAACTCGGCCAGCCGCTGGCCGACCTGACCGTCCGCCGGTTCGCGGACGGCGAGATCTTCGTTCGCCTCAACCAGAACGCCCGCGGCCGTGATGTCTTCATCATCCAGCCGACGCCGCCGCCGGCCGACACGATCCTCGAGTTGCTGCTCCTGATCGACGCGGCCAAGCGGGCATCGGCGGCGCGAGTCACGGCGATCGTGCCCTACTACGGATACGCGCGGCAGGACCGGAAGGACCAGCCGCGCGTCGCGATCGGCGCGAAGCTGGTGGCCAACGTCATCGAGACGGCGGGCGCGGACCGGTTCCTGGGCATCGATTTCCACACGCACCAGATCCAGGGCTTCTTCGACATGCCCGTCGACCACCTGTACGCGGCGCCGGTGCTGACCCGCTATTTTCGGACGCTCGGCATTACCGACGCGGTGGTCGTCGCGCCCGACGTCGGGGCGGCGAAGATGGCGCGTGGTTTCGCGCGGCGGATGGATGCGAGCTTCGCGATCATCGACAAGCGGCGTCCCGCCCACAACGTGGCCGAGGTGGTGCACGTGGTGGGCGAGGTCGAGGGCCGCACCTGCATTGTCGTCGATGACATGATCGACACGGCGGGCACGCTGGCGAGCGTAGTCCAGGCATTGAAGGAACGGGGCGCCCGTCGCATCTTCGCGACCGCGACCCACGCGTTGTTGTCGGGTCCGGCAGCAGAGCGGTTGCAGAACGCACCGCTCGAGGCCGTGGTCGTCTCGAACACGTTGCACGTGCCGCAATCGAAACGCTTCCCGAAGCTGATCGTGGTATCGGTTGCGGAGCTGCTGGCGCGGGCGATCGTGTACACGCATTCGAACGAGTCGGTAGCACAGCTCTTTGACTGAGGGAGTGAGAACATGTCAGCCATTGCGAGCCTGAACGCGCAGCTGCGCGCTGGAACGGGGAAGGGCGCGGCGCGGAAGGCGCGCGCGGAAGGCCGGATTCCGGCTGTGATGTACGGCCACGGTGAAGAGACGCGCCTGCTCACCGTCGACGCGCACGAGTTGGATCTGCTGTTCTCGCGAGTCCACGTCGAGAGCACGGTGATCGACGTCGCGATCGAGGGCGAGAAGAACCCGCTGCGCGTGTTGGTCCGCGAGGTCCAGAAGCACGCGCACAAGCGTCAGCTGCTGCACGTCGACTTCTACCAGATCCACGCCGGCGAGCGCATCACGGTCAGCGTGCCGCTCCGCCTGACGGGCGCGGCGGCAGGCGTCAAGGCGGGCGGGCTCATGCAGCACGCCCTGGACGAGATCGAAATCCGCTGTCTCGTCGACGCGATCCCCGATTCGATCGTCGTCGACGTCTCCGCCCTCGGCATCGGCGAGTCGCTGCACGTGCGCGACATCACGCCGCCCGAGAACGTCGAACTGCACGTCGACGGCGATCGCACGGTGTGCAGCGTGATGCCGCCGATCGTCGGCACGGCCGAGGAGGAGGCCGCAGCAGCTCTCGCCGTCGAGGAAGAGGATGCAGCGTCGGCCGAGCCCGAGGTGATCGGACGCGGCCGGACGGAGGAGGATGCCGGGGAGGCATGAACCCGGGCGCCGCATGAAGGTGATCTGCGGCCTCGGCAATCCCGGGAAGGAATACGCGGCGACGCGTCACAATGTGGGTTGGTGGGTTCTGGACGAAGCCCGGCGCGCATGGTCCCTGCCGGCGTTCCGCCGGTTGGGCCGGGCGCGAGTGACCGAGGGCAGGGTCGGAACGGATACGGTGCTGCTGGTTCGGCCCATCACGTTCATGAACCGGAGTGGCTCGGCCCTGTTGGGGCTGAGTGGGACGGCCGATTTCGATCCGGCCCGTGACTTGATGGTCGTCGTCGATGATGCCGCGCTCGACGTGGGCCGTATCCGGATCCGCGCCCGCGGCAGCAGTGGCGGGCACAACGGGCTGAAATCGGTCGAAGCGGCGCTGGGCACGCAGGACTGGGCGCGCATGCGCCTGGGCGTGGGCCCGCCGCCGGAGGACGAGGACCTCGCGGACTGGGTCCTCGAGCCCTTCGCCGGGGATGACGAGGAACGCGTTCGCGCGCTCCTGCCCGATGCGATGGAGGGGTTGCGAGTCTGGATCGAAGAAGGCGTGGAAGCGGCGGCCAATCGCTGCAACCGCTGAACGCTGGCCGCCACGGATAGGGTCGGGGACAACAGGCGCCTGGGTGCGCCTCAGGTAGGGAGGGAAAGTGACGGAACTGACTTGGCTGGCGCAATGGGCGCCTGTACTCGGGGTGTTGGGGCTTCTCGGGGCGCTGACGCTGTATCTCTATGTCTCCAGGCAGAATGCCGGGACCGATCTGATGGTCGAACTCGCGGCCCGGATCCACGAGGGCGCGATGGCGTTCCTGCGGCGTGAGTATACTGTGCTCGCGGTCTTCGTCGTGGTGGTCGCCGTCCTGCTCGGGCTCGCGATCGACAGCCGCGTGTCGTACGCCTACGTGACGGGCGCGGTGAGTTCGATCCTGGCCGGATTCTTCGGCATGTCGGCCGCGACGAAGGCGAACGTACGGACGACCGCCGCCGCGAAGGACTTCGGCTCGGGCAAGGCGCTGCGGATCTCGTTCTTCGGCGGCGCGGTGATGGGACTTTCGGTTGCCTCGATCGGCCTGCTCGGCATCGGGGTGTGGTACTTCTTCCTCGGTGCGTCGGCGATCAGCACCCCCGAATTCACCAATTTCGCGGAGATCATCAGCGGCTACGCGATGGGCGCGAGCAGCATCGCGCTGTTCGCCCGTGTCGGTGGCGGCATCTACACGAAGGCCGCCGACGTGGGTGCCGACCTGGTGGGAAAGGTCGAGGCCGGCATACCGGAGGACGACCCGCGCAATCCGGCGACCATCGCGGACAACGTGGGTGACAACGTGGGCGACGTGGCGGGCATGGGCGCCGACATCTTCGAGAGTTACGTCGGGTCCGTGATCGCCACGATCGCGATCGCGGCGTCGAGCCCGCTGTTCGCGGCGAGCCGCGCCGAAGCCGTGGCCCTGCCCCTGATCACCGTCATGGTCGGGCTCGTCACCTCGCTCATCGGCATCGGCCTGATGAAGACGCTGGAGCATTTCGGCGCCGCCTCGGCACTGCGCAACGTGACGTTCATCGCCGCCGGCCTGTTCCTCGCCGCCATGTACTTCGTGGTGGATGGCATGGGCTTCCAGGTTTTCGATCCGGGTACCGGCGCGTCCTACTCGGCCGTCGGCCCCTGGATCGCCATCGTCGCGGGCTCGCTGATCGGCATCGCGATCGGGCTCATCACCGAGTACTACACGGGCGGCAAACCGATCCGCCGGATCGCCGAGGCGAGCCAGACGGGTGCGGCCACGAACATCATCCACGGCCTCGCGGTCGGGATGGAGTCGGTCGTGGCGCCGGTCCTGCTGATCGCGCTGGGCATCGGCGTCTCCTACTGGGCGGCATCGCTCTACGGCATCGGCATCGCGGCGGTCGGCATGCTGGCCACCGTCGGCGTCACCATGTCGGTGGACGCATACGGCCCCATCGCCGACAACGCGGGCGGCATCGCGGAGATGGCCGGCCTCGGTCCCGAGGTCCGCAAGATCACCGATGAGCTCGACTCGCTCGGCAACACCACGGCCGCGATCGGCAAGGGCTTCGCGATCGGGTCGGCGGCGCTCACCGCGCTGGCGCTTTTCAGCGCCTACGCCTCGGCCGTCGGGCTGCGCGACACGGGCCTCAACATCATTAACCCCGCGGTCGTGATGGGCCTGCTCGTCGGCGGCTCCATTCCCATGCTCATCGCCGCTCTCACCATGACCGCGGTCGGCCGCGCCGCCGGCGGCATGGTGGACGAGGTGCGCCGGCAGTTCCGCGAAATCCCGGGCCTCATGGAAGGCACCGCCCGCCCGGACAGCGCGCGCTGCGTCGACATCTCCACGCGCGCCGCGCTGCGCGAAATGATCCTGCCCGGTCTGGTGGCGGTGACCGCGCCGGTGGTCATGGGCTACATCAGCGTGGAAGCTCTGGGCGGCATGCTCGCGGGCGCCACCCTCTCCGGCGTGCTGATGGCGCTGTTCATGGCCAATGCCGGTGGGGCGTGGGACAATGCGAAGAAGTACATCGAGAAGGGCGCGCTCGGCGGCAAGGGCTCCGACCCGCACAAGGCGGCCGTCGTCGGCGACACGGTGGGCGACCCGTTCAAGGACACGTCGGGCCCGTCCATGAACATCCTGATCAAGCTCATGAGCGTGGTCTCGCTTGTGCTCGCACCCTGGTTCGTCAAGGTGCACCACCTGGACACGTCCGCCGCAGCCGACACGCTGCACACCCTCTTCGCCGGACTCCGCCACGTGCTGACCGCATGGCTCGGATGACCGGTATTCGTTGACCTGCTTCCGGCACGAGGTCCGGCGTCCCGCCGGGCCTCGTGCCGTTACGGACCCCATGAAACGAGACCCGACCTTCGACCGCGCCATCGAATTCGCCCGCGACCTGATCCGCATCCCCGGCCTGCCCGGCGCCGAGGGCGACGTCGCCCGCCGGCTCCTGCGGGAGCTCGATGACCTCGGCTTCGACGACGTCTGGAGCGATGCCGTCGGCAACGTCATCGGCCGCGTGCGCGGGACCGGCGACGGCGCCTCCGTCATGCTCAGCTGCCATCTCGATCACGTCGATGTCGGCGACACCGCGACCTGGGAGCATCCGCCCTTCGCCGGCATCGTCGCGGACGGGTTCCTCCACGGGCGTGGCGCCATGGACATCAAGGGACCGCTCGCGCTGCAGACGTACGCCGCGGCGCAGTTTCTCGGGAGACGGTTGCCGGGCGACGTCTACGTCGCCCACACCGTGCAGGAAGAACGCGGCGGGTGGGGCATGCAGCATCTCCTCGAGACCGCGGACTTCCGGCCCGGCGTCGTCATCATCGGCGAGTCGACGCACGGCGACGTCTGCATCGGTCACCGCGGCCGCGCCGAGATCCTCATCGAGCTGACCGGCGTCGCCGGGCACGCCAGCGCGCCCGACCGCGCGGCCAACCCGCTCGCGCTCATGCCCGCGTTGCTGCCGGCCATCGACCGGTTTGCCGCCGGACTCGAGGCGCACCCGCTGCTCGGAAAGCCCAGCCTCGCGCCGACCGCCGTCGAGACGCTGCCCGCGAGCCGCAACGTGATCCCCGACCTCGTCCGCATTGTCGTCGACTGGCGCGTGCACCCCGACACCACCGCCGATACCGCCGCGGCCGGACTCGAGGCGTTCCTGCGCGACGCCATCGACGTGCCCGCCCCGCTCGGTCTCCGTGTGCGCTATGCCACCGAACACCAGCACACGTGGACCGGGCTCGACCGCGTCCGCGACATGTTCACGCCCGGCTTCGTGCTCGCGCCCGACCATCCCGTCGTGAGCGCCGCGACCGCCGCGCTCGTGGCACACGGGCAGCGCCCGCGCGTGCGGCCCTGGACCTTCGCCACCGATGGCGGCCACACCTGCGGCGTTCACGGCATCCCGACGTTCGGCTTCGCGCCGGGCGAGGAGCGGTTCGCCCATACCAACCGCGAGCGACTCGACCTGGCCGAGGCGCGCCAGGCCTTCGCCGCCTATCCGGACCTGATCGCGGCCGTGCGCGCGGCCGCTGCCTGACCGCGACCGGTGGCCCCGCCGGGACCGCGAAATGGAGGAAGGCGAGGTCGTCCTCTTCCGGTTCAAGGTCCGATCCCGTAAATTACTCGTCTTTGCTCCTGCCCGATCCGCCTGGGGTCGGGCCGTTCAAGACCGGAGGAGGCCTGGCGTGAAGGCGTACGAGATCGTCTACATCTTCGATTCCCAAGTACCGGAAGAGCGGATCCAGGAGAAGCTGGACCGCTATCACACGCAGCTCGGTGGCGAGATCACGGCCCTGGACCAGTGGGGTCGCCGCCAGCTCGCGTTCCCCATTCGCAAGCGGACGGCCGGCCACTACGTGGTGGCGCAGTTCAATGCGGAGGCGGAGGCGTTGCCCGAATTCGAGCGGTTGCTGAAGCTGGACGAGGAACTGCTGCGGCACCTGATCGTGTTGCACGAGGGCGAACCCACGGCTCCCATGTCGATCGCGACTCGCCAGCCGAAGCGTTCGGAGGATGGCGACGACGACGACGGCGACGGAGACGACGAGGAAAGGAGCTGACGATGCGGCGTCCAGCCAAGTCCTGTCCGCTCTGCGAAGCAGGGGTCCGGCAGGTCAATTACAAGGATGACAAGACGCTCGGGCGTCTGATGACGGAACAGGGCAAGATCCTTCCGCGTCGGATGACGGGCACGTGCGCGCGTCACCAGCGGCAGGTCGCGCGCGCCATCAAGCGGGCGCGCTACCTGGCGCTGGTCCCGTACACGGGGCGGATGCCCGAGTGAAGCGATGATGGGCGCGGGCCGGGGTTGGGGTCGTGTTCTGGGCCTCGTCCTCGTGGCAGCCGCGTTCTCGGTGGTGCCGTCCGTGCTGTTGATCTTCGTGCCGCTCGCGCTGATGCTGGTGGCCCTGCCGCCGCGGCGGCCGGGGTGGATGGCGGTGGGCGTGGCGGGGCTGGTGCTCCTCCTGAGCGGATCGGGTGAGGGGCTGCTGCTCGATTTCGGACGCGGCTGGGCGCTGATCGCCGGCGCCTGGTTCGTGCTCGCCGCGGTCGTGCTCGAGCGGCCGGGCTTTCTGGGGCGTGGGCTCGTCGCGCTGACGGGCGCATTCGCCACCGTGGCGGGGTTCGCGCTACTGCAACCCAGCACACTGGCGGGCCTGGATCGGGCGGTCCGCACGCGGATCCTGACGGGGCTCGGCACGGTGCAGCAGATACCCGCGCTGGCGGCGCGGCCCGGCCTGTCGGATGCACTGGAGCGCGGTGCGGAAGTGCAGGAGATGCTGTACCCGGCGATGCTCGCGCTGTCCTCGCTGGCGGCGCTGGCGGCGGCCTGGTGGCTGTTCCGGCGGCTCACGACGCGGGACGCCGAGGCGTTGCGCCCGCTCCGGGAGTTCCGGTTCTCGGACGAGTTGGTCTGGGCCCTGATCCTCGGGATCCTGCTTCTGCTGTTGCCGGTGGATGGGATCGCGGATCGGGCCGGGAGCAACGTGCTGGCGTTCGTCGCGTTGCTCTACGCGTTGCGAGGGGCGGCCGTGCTGCTCGTGCTGGGCGGCGCGCCGGGCCCGCTGGGCTGGATCCTGGTGGCGCTGGTGGGGTTGCTGCTGTATCCGATCGTGATGGTGGCGATGTTCGTGGTCGGCTTGAGCGATACGTGGCTGGATCTGAGGACGCGGCGGGCGCGATCGAAGCCTGACGCCTGACGGGATCGGGGAGCGATGAAGAACGTAAAGGTGATACTTCGGGAGTCGATGCCGAGCCTGGGCGAGGCCGGCGCGGTCGTGACGGTGCGGCCCGGGTACGCACGGAACTACCTGTTGCCACGCGGCTTCGCGTACGAGGCGACGGCCGCGAACCTGCGCCAGCTCGAGGACGAGAAGAAGCTGGCGGAGGCGCGGGCGAAGCGTGATTACCTCGAGGCTCGCCGCCGGGCGTCGCAGCTGGAGGGGATCTCGCTGACGTTCCACGCCCGGGCGGGCGAGGAGTCGAAGCTGTTCGGCTCGATCGGGTCGGCGGACATTGCGGACCGGCTGAACGAGCAGGGCCTGGACTTCGAGGTGGATCGCCGCTCGGTGGATCTGCCGGACCCGATCAAGGCGCTCGGGGTGTATACGGTTGAGCTCCGGCTCCATGCGGAGGTCCGGCCGGAAATCAAGGTCTGGGTCATCAAGTCCGATTGAGCGGGACACGACGTTGTGCGACGGCGGCTGTCCCAGCTGGGCGGCCGCCGTTCGTTCATCTACTGGGAAGCGTCGTCGCCGCGTCGCGCCCGTCCGGCACCGGGGAACAATCTGCGGGTCGCCGTACTAGTCGAGAGATCAGCCTGGGGGTGAAGGGCACGTGCCGAAAGTGACGCGAACGCGGGCGCGTGGCGATGCCGTGCCGGCCGACCTGACGCTGGCCGTGGAAGCGGTCCGGGACCGCAAGGCGGTCGATCTTCTTCTGCTCGATCTGCGGGGCATTTCCGATGCGACGGATTTCTTCCTGCTGGCGAGCGGCACATCGGACACGCACGTGCGCTCGATCGCGGAGCACGTGCTGGACGCGCTCCGGGAGCACGGCCTCCGGCCGAGCCACGTGGAAGGACTGCGCGGCGGACGCTGGGTGCTGATCGACTGCATCGACTTCGTGGTGCATGTCTTTCATCCGGCAGCGAGGGAGTTCTATCGGCTCGACCGGTTGTGGGGTGACGCGCCGGCGACCGAGTTGGAAGCGCAGGAGGCATGATGGTGCGCGGCATCCGGATCGGCCTGGGCCTCGTGGCCCTGACGCTGCTGCCTGGCCCGCTGGCCGGCCAGTACTTCGGCCGGAACAAGGTCCAGTACAAGTCGTTCGATTTCCAGGTCATCAAGACCGAGCACTTCGACGTCTACTACTACCCGCGCGAGCGGGAAGCAGCCGTGGACGCGGCGCGCATGGCGGAGCGGTCATACGGCCGCCTGTCACGTGTGCTCTCGCACGAGTTCCGCGAGCGCAAGCCGCTGATCGTCTACGCCTCGCACAGCGATTTCCAGCAGACCAACGCCCTGGCCGGCGTGCTCGACGAGAGTACGGGCGGCGTGACCGAAGCGTTGAAGAGCCGCATGATCATCCCGTTCACCGGGTCGTACGCGGACTTCGACCACGTCATGACGCACGAGCTCGTGCACGCCTTCCAGTATGACGTCATGTTCCGGCGAGGCGTGCTGAGCGACGCCTCGCCCTTCGCGGTCCGGTTGCCGCTCTGGTTCATGGAGGGGATGGCGGAGTACCTGTCGATCGGCGTGATCGACCCGCACACGCAGAGCTGGCTCCGCGATGCCACGCTGACCGGATACCTGCGCACGATCGACCAGATGAACTACCGGGATGACTACCTGTCGTACCGGTTCGGGCAATCGCTCTGGGCGTACATCGGGTCGAAATGGGGCGACGAGGTGATCGGCGTCCTGCTGCAGAAGGCACCCCGCGTCGGGATCGAGCGCGCGTTCGCCAGCACGCTCGGCATCACGCTGGCCGAACTGAGCGTCGAGTGGAGCGGGGCCGTGCGGCAGCAGTACCTGCCGCAGGCGGCCGAGTACCAGCGGCCGGAGGCGTTCGCGACGCGCCTGACCTCGCACATCGAGCTGGAAGACCCGTGGTACCTGGCGCCGGCACTGTCGCCGGACGGCCGACAGCTGGTCATGCTCTCGCAGAAGGACGGCTTCTCGTTCGACCTCTTCCTGGCGAACGCGGCGGACGGGAAGATCGTTCGCAAGCTGGTCACGTCGGCGACGACCGCGGACTTCGAGTCCTTGCGCTTCATGAACTCGAGCGCGGCCTTCTCGCCGGACGGCCGCTACGTGGCGTTCGCGGCGCAGACCGGCGGTCGCGACGCGCTCTACATCTATGACACCTGGCGCAACCGCGTGACGCGGAAGCTGAAGTTCGATGTGAACGGGATCGCGAACCCGACGTGGGGGCCGGACGGGAAACGACTCGTCTTCACGGGCCTCGACGGCGGGTTGAGCGACCTGTTCGTGACCGACCTCGACGGCCACGTCGAGCGGTTGACGCACGACGCGTTTGCCGACCTGCTGCCGTCGTGGTCGCCCGATGGCAGCGCGATCGCGTTCACCACGGATCGCGGTCCGGAGACCGACCTCGCGATGCTCCGCTACGGCAACTACCGCGTCGCTCTTTATCACTTCGCCGACGGCGCCGTCGAGATCCTGCCGCACCAGGACCAGGGCAAGAACGTGAACCCGGTCTGGTCACCGGACGGCCGCGACCTGATCTGGGTGAACGACCGGACCGGAACCAACGACCTCTACCTCTACCAACTGGACAGCGGCGAGTTGTCCCGCATCACCGACGTGCTTTCCGGCGTCATCGGGATCGGGCCGCTGAGCCCCGTCCTGTCCTGGTCGAAGGGCGGGCAGCTCGCCTTCGTGTACTTCGAACAGGCCGGCTACAACATATACACCGTCGCCGACCCGCTTGCGCTGCCCCGCCTGCCGGTGCCCGCCGTCACGGCGCCCATCGTCGCGGCCGCGACGGCCCCGGCCAGCGCCGCGCGCGTCACCGGGACGCCGATCCCGGCCCGGGCCAGCGCCTTCGACGCCTCGTTCTACAAGGCGTCGGGCGCGTTCCGTGCGAGCTCGAAGGAACCCGCCGTCACGGCCCATGTCTCGGCGCCCATCTCCGTATCGGCGCTGCTCGACAGCACGGCCCTCGCCCTGCCGGACACGACCGGCTTCGAATTCAACGGCTATTCCGTGAGGTTCACGCCCGACATGATCGGCCGGCCCACGATCGGGGCGAACGTCGGCGGCTACTACGGCAACGGCCTGTACGGCGGCAGCTTCATCGCGCTCTCCGACATGCTCGGCAACCACAACCTGGTCGCCTCGGCGAACGTCAACGGGTCCTTCTCGGACGCCAGCATCTTCGCGGGCTACAGCTACCTGAAGACCCGGGCGAACCTCGGCTTCGCGCTCTCGCAGACGCCATTCTACCGCTACTACGGCGCCACCCGCGAAGTGCTCGACGTCAATGGCGAGAGCCGTGACGCCATTGCCGACGTGTTCGTGCGCGACGTGATCCGCGGTGCGCAGGGCATCATCAGCTACCCGTTCAGTCCGTTCCGCCGAATCGAGGCCGGGCTCAGTGCCGTCTACTACAAGAGTGATATCCTGCACCGCGGCTACGACGTGTACACGGGTGAGGGCATCCGCGTCGACGAGCGGATCGGCAGCCTGAACTACGTCCAGCCGCAGATCGCGCTCGTCTTCGACAACGCGCTGTTCGGCTGGACCGGCCCCGTGTTTGGCCGCCGCTATCGCATGCAGTTGTCCCGGACGGCCGGCAACCTGGTGTTCTCGGAGGCGCTGCTCGACTTCCGCAACTACTGGAACATCAAGCAGAAGGCCGTCATCGCATCCCGTTTCGTCGGGCTCAGTCGCTTCGGCCGCGACGCGAACCGGTTCGCGGTCTTCTGGGGAGGGCCGTACTACCTGCGCGGCTACAAGGGCGGCTCGTTCAATCTCGACAGCGGCGAGTGTCTCGACAGCCGGACGTACGGGGGGGAGGTGTCGCTCTCCCGCTGTCCGGTGCGCGACCAGCTGATCGGCTCGAGCGCGGCACTCATGAACCTGGAACTGCGAGTGCCGGTCATCACCGAGTTGCAGATCGGGTTCCTCGGCAGCTTCCCGCCCGTGGACGCGGTCGCCTTCTTCGATGGTGGCCTTGCCTGGGACAACGAGGTCTGTACCGCGGCGAGCGTTACCCGGCCCGATCAGTGCGCGAACACCCGGAACGTCCACGTGGTCTGGGACCGGAAGCCGGGACAGGACCCGTATCTCTGGCGCGAGCCGCTCTTCTCCTGGGGACTCGGCCTGCGCCTCAACATCTTCTACACGGTCCTGCGGTTCGACTACGCGTTTCCGCTCAATCGTCCGGATCGCAGCGGCGTGTTCTCGGTCTCCTTCGGGCCGTCCTTCTGATCGCGCCCTCGACGCGGAGCGCCGGACGTCCCCGTGGCCGTCCGGCGCTCCCTTTTTTCCCGGCCACACGTTCTTTACATTGTCCCGTTCTGCGGCCGTTCGACGTGCTGATCTCACCGTGATGGAATGAACCTCGGTTTGTGGCCGGAGGCGGTGCCCTTCGATCCGGATGACGGCGCCGGCTCACAGGAACTGGATGCGTACCTTGCCAGGGCGGATATCCCGCCCGCCGCGCTCATCGTGGCGGGCCGGGGGATGCGTGCGTCGGAATGGGCGCCGCGCGCTGCGATCGGCCTGGCCCGCGCCCTCGTCGCCGCGGGCAAGGAAGTCCTGCTCGCGGACCTCGAGTTCGAGCACCCGTCGCTCCACAATGTGCTTTCGGAATCGGCGACCGAGGGGCTCGCCGACGTCCTGCTCTTCGGTTCCTCTCTCGAGCGCGTCACGGTGCTGCCAGCCGGTCAGCTCTTCGAGTTCGTTTCGACCGGTGGCTACGCCCCCGATCCCGTCGCGCTGCTGCAGGATCCCGGCTGGTCACGGATCCTTTCCGAGCTCGCGGCCCGCAACACGGTATTCCTCGGTTTCGCGAACTACGACGCACGGGGCCTCGATTCCTTTACCGAGCGGGTGCCGGACGTGATCCTCCTCGCGGCGCCCGACGAGATGAGTCGGACCGCCGCCTTCCTGCCCGAGGCGACCCGCATCGCGGCCACGATCCGGCCAGCCCGGGCGGAACCGCTGGGCGCCGACGAGGAGACCGCGGCCACACCCGTCCCCGACGTTGAGGGGGCCGACGCGGTCGAAGCCGAGGCGGCGCCGCGAACCATGTCGCCGGGTGATGCCGGCCCGACGGCGGTCGCCGACCCCTCCGTCGAGGTGGCGCCCGCCGAGCCTCCGGCCGAGGCCGGCGCCGCGACGGGCACCGAACCCGTGGGCGCGGCAGGCGCGGGCGCGTCGGGCCGGACCACCGAGGCCGTGCCGCCGGTGGCGCCACGGCTGCCGGAAGCGGAATTCGAGCGGATCCGGTTGCCGAAGGATGAGGCGAGGGAGGCGCTGATCGCGGATCTTCGGGCCCGGCAGAGGTCCGCCATGGCGCGAGCGGCCGTCGCCACGCCGGAACCGGCGGAGGCCGATTCCGGCGGCCTGGAAGGAGAACCGGCCGAACCGGACCCGAAGGAGCCGATCGCCGAGCTGCGGCGAGAGGCCGGGTCCCGGCAACGGCCGGTACCCCCGACTCGGCGCGGTCGCTACGCCGCCATTGCGCTGCTCGTCTTCATCGCCGCGGCGGCGATCTGGTACTTCGGGTTCCGCGGCCGCGGCGGGGCACGGAACGCGCCGACGCTGGCGCCCACCGTGGCCGAGCCGCCGGTCCCGCCGGATCCGGCCGGCGAGCCGCTCGGCTGGTCGGTCGCGGTCGAAGCCCAGGCCAGCCTCTCGTTGGCGCTCCGTAGCGTCGACTCGCTGGCGACCCGCGACTCGACCATCGGGTTCTACGTTTCGCCCGCCGTCGTGAGCGGCGACCTCTGGTACCGTGTTCTCGCCGGACCGCTCGCCGACAGCCTCGGTGCGGTGGCGGCCATGGACAGCCTCGTGGTCCGGGGGCTCAAGAAGGCGTTCGGGGTATGGGACGTCCGGAACACTCCCCTCACTTTCCTGCTCGGGCGGTTCCGCCGGAGAACGGATGCGGTCGATCGGATGCATGAACTGACGAGCGACGGTGTTCCCACCTACATCGTCGAGGTGCCCTACAGCCGGGGCGAGCCCTGGTTCCACCTCTACAGCGGCGCGTACGCCGATGCCCCCGAAGCCGCCCGGATGCGGCAGATCCTGCGCGATGCCGGCCTGCCGGACTCGCTCGTCGTCCGGACGGGACGGGCTGCTTCATGAGGCTTCGCAGCCTGACCCTGCAGGGGTTCAAGTCGTTCGCTGACAAGACCGAGCTCCACTTCCACGAAGGGATCACGGCCATCGTCGGCCCCAACGGGTGCGGCAAGTCGAACATCAGCGACGCCATCCGCTGGGTACTCGGCGAGCAGAAGCCATCCGCGATTCGCGGCTCCCGCATGGAGGAGGCAATCTTCCAGGGGACCGTGCAGCGGCGCGCGTTGAACCGGGCCGAGGTCGCCCTCACCTTCAGCAACGAGGAGGGCCGGCTTCCCGTGCCCCACAAGGAAGTCGAGATCCGGCGGACCGTCTTCCGCGAGGGCGGCAGCGACTACGAGATGAACCGCCAGGCCACCCGGCTCCGCGACATCCTCGACCTCTGCCGCGACACCGGACTCGGGGCCAACGCCTATACCGTCATCGAGCAGGGGATGGTCGACGCCATCCTCTCCGATCGCGCCGAGGAGCGCCGCCACCTCTTCGAGGAGGCCGCCGGGATCGGCCGATACAAGGACCGGCGAAAGTCCGCGCTCCGACGCCTCGAGGCCGCCGAGCAGGACCTCGCCCGACTCCAGGACGTCGTTGGTGAGGTGGAGACCAAGGTCCGCAGCCTCGCCCGCCAGCGCCGCCGCGCCGAGCGCTACACCGACATGCGCGCTCGCCGGCTCGGCCTCGAGATCGCCGTCGCCGCCCTCGAACTCGACGAGATCCAGCGGGTCCTCGCCGAGGCCGAGGCCCGCCTCGAGTCCCTCGCCAGCGGCGATCCCGCCGCCCGTGCCGAGCTGAGCACCGCCGAGGCCGAGCTCGAACGGTGCCGCCTCGAGTCGACCGAACTCAGCCGCCAGCGCGGCGAGGCCGCCACCAGCCTCGAGGCCGTCAACCGTCGCATTGCCGACGTCGAACGCGCCGTCGCCGTCGCCGGCGAGCGGCACGACCACGCCCAACGGCGCCTCCGCCAGATCACGCTCGAACGCGAAGACATCCGGGCCCGCCGCGAACAGGCCGAGCGGGATCTCGCGGGCCTCGACGTCGAGCGGACGGGCCAACAGGGCGTCGTCGAGAGCCTCGCCGTACGCGTCGCCGAGGTCCAGCAGCGGCACGCCGACATCCGCCAGGCGGTGACCCGGCTGCGCAGGATCGACGAGGAACGACGCGGCCGGGAGTCGGAGATGGCACGACGCCTCTCCGCCCTGGAGGCCGACAACGCCCGCGCCGTGGGGTACGAGCGCGAGGCCGCCGAACGCCTCGACCAGCTCGACCGCGAGCAGTCGGAACTCCTCGCCGAGACCCACCGCCTCGATGAGCAGGGCGACCTCTTCGCCGAGCAGGCGCGACAGCTCGCCGCCCGCCAGGTGGACCTCGCCTCACGGCGCAAGGCCCTCGAGGCCGAGCTCCGCGGAATCCTCGACGCCGACAAGGCGATCCGTGCCGAGCTCGCCGCCGCCGAGGAGAATGCCAGCCTCCAGTCCGGCAAGGCCGACGCCCTCGAACGACTCCAGCGCGATTTCCAGGGCTTCGCTCCCGCCGTCGCGGCCGTCCTCGCGGCGCGCCGCGAGATCGGTGGGCTCGTCGGGCCCGTCGCCGACCTCGTCCACCTCGAGCCCGAGCGCGCCGCCGCCGCCGAGGCCGCCATCGGCTCCCTGCTCCAGGCCGTCGTTGTCGAGGACGCCGATGCCGTGCGCGCACTCCGCTCGTGGATCGCTGAGCACCACCCCGATCGGGGCGCCATCGCCCTGCTTCCGCGGAGCGCGCTCGTCCGCCTCGAGGCCCTCCTCGCCGAGGTCGAATTCGCCGGCAAGGCGCCCGCGGAGCCTGTTCTCGTCGGGCGCAAGGAGCGCCTGAAAGCGCAGCGCGAGGCCGCCGACGTTGCCCGTGCCACCGTCGCGGAACTGGCATCGAAACGAAATGATGTGGGACTTCATATATCTTCTATTGAAAACAACTTGAAGGAGCTTATCTCGACGGCACATGAGGTCAATCTCGAACTCCGGAGGACGGCTGCCGACGAGGATACGCGAGCGGGCCAGAAGGGTCGCGCGGAGCGGGCGCTGGCCGAGCTCGAGCGCCGCCGGGGAGAGCTGGAGACGAGCCGCACGGAGGCACGTTTGGCGGGCGAGCGGGCGCGCGGGGAGCATGCGGAAATGGAGTCGCAGATCGTAGCGCACCGGTCGGAATGGCAGGAAGCGGCGTTGTCGCTGGCGGAGCGGGAGACGGCATGGGAGCAGGTCCGGGACGAGGAAGCGGAGCTGCGGGTTTCGCACGCGCGGGCGGAAGGCGCGCTGGGCGCGGTGGAGCGCCGGATCGGCGGTACGCGAGAGGAGTTGGAGCGGTTGGGTGCGCGGCTGACGGCGCTGGACGGTGAGGAGGCGGAGCAGAAGGGGTCGCTGGAGGAGACCGAACGGATCCGGTCCACGGGCGGTTCGGATCTGGGGGCGTTGTTCGGAGAGCGGGACGCTGTGACGGTGGCCGTGCGGGGCTCGGAGGATCGCCTGGCCGAGGCGGCGCAAGCGGCGATCGGCCTGGAGGCGCGGGTTCGGGGTCTCCGCAGGACGGCGGAGGAGACGAGCGAGCAGCGGCATCGGCTGGAGCTGCAACGGGCGGAGTCGACGGCGGCGGCGCGGCGGATCCGGGACCGTTTGGAGGCGGAGTGGGCGCGGCCGTTCGAGCAGTTGCTCGAGGAGGCGCAGGAGGTGGAGGGCGATCCGGAGACGTTGCGGGCGGAGCTGCTGTCGCTGGCGGCGGACATGGAGCGACTGGGTCCGATCAACATGCTGGCGATGGAGGAGTACGAGGAGGAAAGCCAGCGGCTGGAGTTCCTGACGTCGCAACGGGACGATCTGGTGAAGGCGCGCGACGACCTGCAGAGCGCGATCCGGCAGATCAACCGGACGGCGCGGGACCTGTTCACGGACGTCTTCGAGCAGATCCGGGGCAAGTTCCAGCTGACGTTCCAGACGCTGTTCGAGGGTGGGGAGTGCGACATCCGGCTGGAGGATCCGGACGATCCGCTGGAGACGGTGATCGACATTACGGCGTCGCCGCGCGGGAAGCGGACGCAGCGGATCCACCTGCTCTCCGGCGGGGAGCGGGCGTTGACGGCGCTGGCGTTGCTTTTCGCGATCTACCTGGTCAAGCCGAGCCCGTTCTGCGTGCTGGACGAGGTGGACGCGCCGCTCGACGAGGCGAACATCGGCCGGTTCATCGCGATGCTGACGGAGTTCAAGGCAGGGACGCAGTTCATCGTGATCACGCACAATCCGCGCACCATGGAATCGGCCGACTGGCTGTACGGCGTGACCATGGAGGAGGCGGGGGTGAGCTCGATCGTCGGGGTGCACCTCGAGGAAGTGCTCGCGAGTGCGGCGGCGGGCGCTGAATAGCGTGCGCGGCTGGCTCGCGATGGCCGCGCTGCTTGCGGTCGGCGCGATCGCGACACTCGCGGCCGGGTCGTCGCGGACGTCGCGCTCCGCGTGGTGGGTGTTCCTCGATCCGGAAACCGCGCACTCTGCGCTGCCGGTCGCGATTTCGGACCAGACCGCCGCAACGCGCGCGCGCTTGGGTCTGCCGGACCTTCCGGACGACCGACCGGTGCCATGGACGCTGATCGCCGCGCTCGAGCGGACGGGCGCCCGGACGCGCTATGCCAGCCGGTGGCTGCGGGCCGTGAGCGTGGATGCGGATCGGGCGACGCTCGACCGGATCCGGGCGCTGCCCTTCGTCGAACGGGTCGTGCCGGTGGCGACGCTGGACGCCGCGGGGGCCAGGCCCCGGCGCCGGGAATTGCCGCCCGTTCCGGCTCCGGCCGCAGCGTCCTTCCAGTCGCTCGACAGTGCCTTCTACGGTCCGGACTGGCCGGCGCTGAAGGAGCTCGGCGTACCCACGGCCCATGCATTCGGGTTCACGGGGAAGGGTGTCCGGATCGCGATCCTCGATGGCGGATTCGAGCCCCGTCACGCGAGCCTGAGCGGCCGCCAGGTCTACCGGGCCCGTGACTTCATCAACGGTGACACGATCGTGTACAACCAGCCGGGCGATCCGGCCGACCAGGCCCGGCACGGTACGCATGTCTGGTCGCTGATCGGCGCCTACGCGCCCGGTACTCTCGTGGCGCCCGCGTACGATGCCCAGTTCCTGCTCGCGAAGGTGGATGCGGAACCGGGCGACAACCAGGCGGACGAGGACCGCTGGGTCGCAGCGGTCGAGTGGGCCGACTCGCTGGGCGCCCGCGTGATCGTGTCACCCGTCGTTTTCCGCTACGACTTCACGGACCGCCTGCCCACGCCGTTCGCCGCCATGAACGGTGACAGCACGGTCACGACGCGGATCGCGGACGAGGCCGCACGGCGCGGGATCCTGGTGGTCAGCTCGATGGGGAACGGCGGGCCGGCGGCCGGGACCCTGTCATTGCCGGCCGACGGCGATAGCGTGCTGGCCGTCGGCGCGACGGACGCGTCGGGTGCCGCCGCCACGTTCACGGTCGGTGGCGCCAGTGCACGCGGGCCGACCGCGGACGGCCGGATCAAGCCGGACGTCGCAGCCCGCGGCGTCGGCATCCTCGCCGCCAGTTCGATCGCTCTCGGCGGGTACGACATCTCGCTCGAGGGGTCGAGCTACCCCACCGCTCTCGTTGCTGGTGCGGCCGCGACGTTCCTGGAGGCCTGGCCGGACCTGAGCGCGGACGCGGCGCGGCGGGCCCTCAGGCTGGCCGGCCGCAGGAGCGGATCGCCCGACAACGCGACGGGAACCGGCATTCCGGACATCGCGTCGGCGATCCTGTTCCCGGACGGGCTTTCCCCCGGCTCGATCGGCCCCATCGATCTTTCCGGCGCGCTCACCACGGTGGTTCCTACGGCCAGCTGGCGGGCTTCGCTCGTGAGCCAGGTCATGCGCCCGGTGATGTACCGCGTCGAGCTCGCAAGGGACTCGTTGTTCCAGAATTTGATCCGGACGGACACCATCACGGAATCGTCCTCGGTCACGGTGCGCGACGCGCTACGACCGGCGCCGGCGCTCTGGTGGCGCGTGAGGGCGACCGCGGCGCTTGGCGTCATGCGGACCAGCGCTGCGGCCGGACCGATCAGCATGCCGAACTGGGTCCGCTTGATCTCGCCCGACGAGAGCCAGGTCACGTTCGTCGATTCGCCGCGACCGGACCTTTCGTGGGTCCCGCTGGCCGCGCCGCCGCCGATCGGTCCGTTCGTGTACGACGTCGAGATCCTCTCCAACGAGACGGGTCAGCTCGTGCAGCCGACCCTTCGCGGCCTGACCACCGCAACGGTCCGGGTGCCGCAGCCGCTGGTCCCGAACATCGCGTACCGGTGGCGCGTGATCGCGAAGACGCGGACGGGAATCGCCGACACGATCGAGAGCCGGGCGCCCTTCGTCGTGACCAGCGAGACGAAGCCGCCTGCGACGCTGCTCTATCAGAATTTTCCGAACCCGTTCCCGCGGGTCGACCTCGGGGCCGCCGCGACCCAGATCTGGTTCGACCTCGCGGACTCGGCGAGCGTCGAGTTGACCGTGCTCGACCTTCGGGGTCGCCGCGTGCGCCGGCTCATCCCGGCGCCCGGCTGCGACGCGGTGACCCTCGATCCCGGCATTTACGGGCGCGGTCTCGTCGGTGCGGAAACCGACCCCTGCGTGCTGACCTCCTGGGACGGGCGTGACGACGAGGGCCGGACCGTTGCCCGCGGCGTCTATCTGCTCCGTTTCCGTGCGGGTGGCAAGGAGGAGTTCCGGCGCATGGTCTTCCTGCCTGACCGGTGAGAAGCGGCGCCCTGTTTCATTGAACTTTGAAGATGGGAAATCCATGGCACGATACCTGGTCACCGGCGCCGCAGGATTCATCGGTGCGCGCGTCGCCGAACAGCTGCTCGACCGAGGTGATACGGTCGTCGGCGTGGACAATCTGAACGATGCCTACGACGTCCGCCTGAAGCAGTGGAGGCTCGCGAGGCTCGAGCCGCGCGACGGATTCACGTTCCGGAAGATGGACATCGCCGACCGGCCCGCCGTCGATGCCCTGTTCGGCGCGGAAGGCTACGACGGCGTCATCAACCTCGCCGCCCGCGCGGGTGTCCGGCAGTCGGTCGAGAACCCGTGGGTCTACCTCGAGACGAACGCGACGGGCTCGCTCAACCTGCTTGGTGCGTGCGTCCGGACGGGCGTCCCGAAGTTCGTGCTGGCGAGCACCTCGAGCCTCTACGGCGCGGACAATCCGCGACCGTACGCGGAAGACGCGAACACCGACCGGCCGCTCTCGCCGTACGCCGCCTCGAAGAAGGCGGCCGAGGCGATGTGCCACACGTTTCACTACCTGCACGGCCTCGACGTCACCGTGCTCCGCTACTTCACCGTGTACGGGCCGGGCGGCCGGCCGGACATGAGCCTGTTCCGCTTCGTACAGTGGATCAGCGAGGGCCGGCCCGTCATCGTCTTCGGCGATGGTCGGCAGGAGCGGGATTTCACGTACGTCGATGATGTCGCTCGCGGCACGATCGCGGCGCTCGCGCCAATGGGGTACGAGATCATCAATCTGGGCTCCGACCAGCCGGTGGAGCTCATGGAGGCCGTCCGCCTGGTCGAGGAATTCAGCGGCAAACAGGCCCGGATCGAGAACCGGCCCCGCCATCCGGCCGACGTCCTGGCCACTTGGGCGAACATCGAAAAAGCGAAGGCGCGGCTCGGCTGGGAGCCGACCGTCAATTTCCGCGAGGGTGTCCGCCGGCTCGTCGAATGGTACAACGCCAACCGCGAGTGGACGCGCACGATCATCACGGACGTATGAGTCGGATCCGGCCGGCGCTCGCCGTCCTGCCGGCACTGCTCGCACTCGCGGCCTGCCGCGCGGAGCCGCCGGCCGCCGGACCGTTCGACTCGCTCTACGGCCCCGTCCGGTCCGGCTTCCTGCACGTCTCCAGCACCGACACGACGGGCGGCAACCAGGACCGGTTCGAGATCGCGCCCCGGGACAGCGCCGTGCTGCTCGATCTCGATGGTCCCGGCGTGATCCGCCGCGTCTGGATCACGGTCGCCAGCCGCGACCCCGACTACTTCCGCCGCCTCGCGCTCCGCATGTACTGGGACGACGAGACCGACCCGTCCGTGGCCGTGCCGCTCGGCGACTTCTTCGGCAACGCGTGGGACCGCCGCCACTGGGCGTCCGAGGTCATGGGCGCCTCGAGCGGCGGGTACTTCCTGTACCTGCCCATGCCGTTCCGCGGCCACGCGCGCATCGTCGTGGACAACGGCTCCGACCTGCCCGTGGACGCCTTCTACTTCAACGCCGATGTCGAGGTCGGGGTCGCGCTACCCCGCGACGTCGCCACCTTCCACGCCGCCTGGACCCGCGACCCGCGGACCACCTCGGCGGCGCCGCACCGGGTGCTCCGGGCCGTGGGCAGCGGCCGGTTCGTCGGCATGGTGTTCAACGCCGAGAGCCACGCGGGCGACCTCGGCTTCCTCGAGGGCGACGAGATCTTCCACGTCGACGGCGAGTTCCGCGGGCAGGGTACGGGCACGGAGGACTACTTCAATTCCGGGTGGTACTTCGACCAGGGCCCCTTCGCCGCGCCCTTCCACGGGCTGATCCTGAAGGACGACACGCTCGGCCGGATCGCCGCCTACCGCTGGCACGTGCCGGATCCGGTCCCGTTCCGCGATTCCGTCCGCATCGAGATCGAGCACGGTCACGCCAACACCGAGGTCGCCGACTACGCGACCGTCGCCTACTGGTACCAGACCGAGCCCCACGCGCCCATGCCGGCGCTACCGCCGCCCGAGGACCGGCTCGTGACCCTCGCGAAGATGCCCGCGGGCGTCGTGACCGGCGACTCGCTCATCGTACTGGCCGCCGGCGACACGGCGGTCCTCCGCGTCCCGGTTCCCATGCCCGACCGCTACGAGGTCCGGGTATGGCCGCGCGGCGCGCCCGGCGCGTTGCCGGTGTCCGTCCGCGTGCTCGCGAGCCGGAAGACGCGACGCGTCGCACGGGCCGCGCCCGCACCGCGGGCGCTGGCGCCCGTCACGATCGACACGCTCGGCGCCGGAGGCGACTCGGTGGCGATCGAGGTGACCGGTACGTCCGCGCCGACGGCGATCGCCGCCGTCCAGCTCCGGCCGGTCCGCCGGTTCGCCCGCGAATGGTCGGTGCTCGGCCCGTTCCCGAACCCGCAGCGGCTGGGGAGCGAGCACAGCGCGGCGCTCGATTCGGCGGATGCGACGTTGATCGACACCGCGGACGCCACGGTCGTGACGGGGGACGGCCGGCGCCTCCGCTGGCAGCCGGCGGCCGCCGGACCGGACGGCCAGGTCCGCCTGAACGCGCTCTTCCAGCCCAACGACTGGGTCGCGGCGTACGCGGGCGCCTGGCTCCGCGCCCCGTCGGACCGCGACGCCACGCTGTTGTTCGGCGCCGACGACGCGCACGTTCTCTGGGTCAACGGCGAGGAGGTGTCGCGGCGCCAGGGCCGCAACGTCTCCGCGGCCGACGATCTCCGGGTCCGGGTCCGGCTCCACGCCGGCTGGAACCGGGTTCTTCTTCTCGTGGCCGACCTCGATGGCGGCTGGGGATTCCACATGCGGGTCGCGGACCCGGCCGGCGAGCTCCGCTGGTCGCGTGACCCGCGCTGAGGGGTGGGGAGGTTCCTGAAGACATGAAAGTCCCGTTGCTCGATCTCAAGGGTCAGTACGCGACGATCCGGACGGAAACCGAAGCGGCGATCCACCGCGTCGTCGAATCGCAGATGTTCATCCTCGGCCCGGAGGTGAAGGCCTTCGAGGAGGAGATCGCCCGCTTCTGCACGACGCGCCACGCGCTCGGCGTCTCGTCGGGGACCGACGCGTTGCTCGTCGCGCTCATGGCGGCGGGCGTCGAGCCGGGCGACGAGGTCGTGACCACGCCGTTCTCGTTCTTCGCCACGGCCGGCGTCGTGGCCCGGCTCCAGGCGCGTCCCGTGTTCGTCGATATCGACCCCGCCACCTTCAACATCGACCCGGCCGCCGCGGCTGCGGCGATTACCGACCGGACCCGCGCCATCATCCCGGTCCACCTGTTCGGCCGCTGTGCCGACACGGCGAGGATGGTGGAGGCCGCGGCCGGCAAGGGAATCGCGGTGGTCGAAGATGCGGCCCAGGCGATCGGCGCGTTCGACCGGGACGGCAACCAGGCAGGCGCGCTCGGCACCTTCGGCTGCTTCTCCTTCTTCCCGAGCAAGAACCTCGGCGCCTTCGGCGACGCCGGCCTCGTCACCGTGCAGGATGACGCCCTCGCGCACCGGGTCGAGATCCTCCGCGTCCACGGCGGCGAGCCGAAGTACCACCACCATGTCGTGGGCGGCAACTTCCGGATCGACGCGCTGCAGGCGGCCGTGCTCCGCATCAAGCTGCGTCGTCTGCCGGAGTGGACAGCAGCCCGCCGCCGCAACGCCGATCGCTATCGCGAGCTGTTCGCCGCCGCCGGTCTTGGCGACCGGATCGTGCTGCCCGACGACGAGCCCGGCCACATCTACAACCAGTTCGTGATCCGGGCGCCCGACCGTGACGCGCTTCGCCAGTGGCTCGGCGAGAACGGCGTCGGAACGGAGGTGTACTATCCAATTCCGCTCCACATGCAGGCCTGTTTCGCGGGCCTCGGCTATGGCGCCGGGGCATTTCCGCACGCCGAGGCCGCGGCCCGGGAGGTGCTGGCGCTGCCGATCTTCCCGGAGTTGACCGCGGAGCAGCTCGAATACGTGGTCCGTACGATCGCCGGCTTCTACCAGCGATGAGCCCGCGGCGGCCGGGCCGGCCTTTGCACGTGGACCCGGCCGCCTCTACATTCGTGTGCCCGCGCCGGACGGGGCGGGCGGTCCTTCTGAAGAACTGAATCGATGCTAGTCGTAATGCGCCACGGCGCGCCGGAGGCCAGTGTCCGGCGGGTCGTCGAGACGATCGGTGAAATGGGGTATCAGGCCCGCCCGATGCCCGGGAAGCAGCGGACCGCGATCGGCCTCATCGGCAACGATGGCAAGGTCGACAGCAACCGCCTCGAAGCCCTGCCCGACGTCCTCCAGATCATCCACGTCACTCAGCCCTACAAGCAGGTCTCGCGCGAGTGGCGGAACGAACCGACCATCGTCACGCTCGAGAACGGCACCCGCATCGGCGGCACCGACGTCGTCCTCATGGCGGGCCCCTGCTCGGTCGAGTCCGAGGAACAGATCCTCGAGACCGCCCATTTCCTGCGCGCGGCGGGCGCCACCGTGCTCCGGGGCGGCGCGTTCAAGCCGCGCACGTCGCCGTACGCGTTCCAGGGGCTGGGCCGGAAGGGTCTCGAGCTTCTTGCCCTCGCGCGGGCCGAGACCGGCCTCGCCATCGTGACCGAGGCGCTCGAGACGGACACCCTCGAAGTCGTCGCGGAGTTCACGGACATCATCCAGATCGGCGCCCGCAACATGCAGAACTACCCGCTGCTGCGGCGCGCCGGCAAGACCGGCAAGCCGATCCTCCTGAAGCGCGGCCTCGCGGCGACCATCAACGAGCTTCTGCTCAGCGCGGAGTACATCCTCGCCGAGGGGAACGAGCAGGTGATCCTCTGCGAACGCGGCATTCGCGGGTTCGACGAGCACACGCGGAACCTGCTCGACCTGACGGCGATTCCGGTCGTCCACTCGCTCTCGCATCTGCCGATCATTGCCGACCCGAGCCACGGCACCGGCGTTCGCGCGAAAGTGACACCCATGGCGCGTGCCGCCGTCGCGGCCGGCGCCGACGGCCTCCTCGTCGAGGTGCACCCCCACCCGGACCGTGCGCTGTCCGACGGCGTGCAGTCGCTCTGGCCCGAGCAGTTCACCGAGCTGGTCAACCAGGTCGGGCTCATCGCCGAGGCCATCCAGCGGAAACTGGCGCCGCCGCTTCCCACGCACGCCGGCGCGGGCTGATCCGCCGGGAAAGAAACGGCCCGTCCGCCGGACGAAGATCGAGCCACATCAGCGTTTCCCGGGAGTTCCCCGGTCAGCGGCCGATGAAGTGGAGCTCGACCTTCGCGCACCGGTCCTGAACCACCGCGATTCCCGCCTCCGCCAGCCGCCGCGCGACCGCATTGTTGCGGATGCCCGATTGAAACCACACGCCGGCCGGATGCGCCGCCAGCAGGTCGTCGAGGTGCGGCGGGATGTCCTCCGACCGGCGGAACACCACGACCAGGTCGATCGGCGGCGGCACATCCACCAGCCGGCGATACACCGGGCGGCCCAGGATCGTGGTGACGTCCGGTTCGTACACCGGGACGGGGACCACGTCGTAGCCGGCATCCGCCAGGCTCTTCGCGACGTAGTGCGCGGGCCGTTCCGCCACGTTCTCGGAACGGATTCCGAGGACCGCGACGCGGTGCGAGTCCGCGAGCAGCGCGCGGATCGAAGCGTCGTCCTCGAGCAGCAGGTCCGTCCAATCGGTCACGGGTATCATCCCTCGGTATCGGCGTTCATCGTGCTTGACCCGTTCCCGGGTCGGGACTACGTTTTCAGTGTTGCCCCAGGAACCGTAGGGCGCAAGCTCGCGAACCCCGTCAGGACCCCGCAGGTAGCAGCGGTAAGTGGTGCGAGCGTCGCTGCGGCACTCCTGGGGCATTTACTTTCCGCCGCGGCGCTTGCCCGGACGCCGCCGCCGCCGTAACCTCCGCGGATCCCCGGCCGGGCAACCGCGCCGCCCACCGCGATCCGAGCGAAACCTGCCGAGTATGGCCGACAGCCGCACCGCACTGGCCCGCACCTACCGTCCCCGCCGCTTCGGCGAGGTGGCTACGCAGGCGCACGTCTCCGAGACGTTGAAGTCGGCCGTCGCGAACGGCCGCGTCGCCCATGCCTACCTGTTCTGCGGTCCGCGCGGCGTCGGCAAGACGACAGCGGCGCGCGTGCTCGCGATGGCGCTCAACTGCCCGAACCGGGGCGAGGACGGCGAGCCGTGCGGCGTGTGCGATTCGTGCGAGCGGATCTGGGCGGGTCGCACCTCGCTCGACGTCGTCGAGATCGATGCCGCATCGAATCGCGGCGTCGACGATGCACGCGACCTGCGCGAGCGCGCCATGTACGCGCCCACCGATGAGCACCGCTACAAGGTGTACATCATCGACGAGGCGCACATGCTCACCCGCGAGGCGTGGAACGCGCTGCTCAAGATCCTCGAGGAGCCGCCGCCTCGCGTCATCTTCGTGTTCGCGACGACCGAGCCGCAGAAGATCCAGCAGACGGCGGCGCCGATCCTCTCGCGCTGCCAGCGATTCGACTTCCGCCGCATCCCCGTGCCGGGCATCGTCGAGCGGCTCCGCGAAGTGCTGGCCGCCGAGGGCGTGGAAGCCGGCGACGACGCGCTCGTACCCATTGCGCGCCGCGCCGATGGCGGGCTCCGCGATGCACTCTCGCTCGTGGACCAGATCCTCTCCTTCTCCGGCCGCGCCATCAACGCCGAGGATGTCCGGCGCGTGCTCGGCCTCGTCGGCGACGAGTTCTACCTCGACCTGTTTGACATCCTCGCGGACCGCCGCTACGGCGACGTGTTCCGCTTCGTGCAGCGGCTCCTCGATGACGGCTACGACCTCACCGAGTTCTACCGCGGCCTCGCCGATGCGCTGCGCACGCTGCTCGTGATCCGCTTCGACGGCGCCGATGCCGCCACCGACACGCGCGAGGATCTGCGCACCGCCTTCGTCGCCGTCGCCGACCGGTTCGGCCCCGGCGATCTCATGCGCATGCTCGCGATGGTCGCCGAGCTCGACACCGAGGGTCGCTTCCGCAAGAGCGCGAACCCGAGGACCATGCTCGAGACGCTGCTGCTCCGCTTCGCCTATCTCGACCGGACCGTACGCATCGAGGAACTGCTTTCCGGCCTCGGTGGATCCGACACGGATCCCGCGACCGCACCCCCCGCACCCCCCGCACCATCAGCGCCGCCCCGCGCCGGCCAGCCGCCCGCACGCCCGGCGCCTGGACCAACGCGGGAATCCGGACCGCCGCCCCGCACCGACCGGGTCCGCGAGACACCGGCGTCCGCCACACGGAAACGGAGCACCTCGACCGATGCCGACTCCGCGCTCCGCGCGCTCGTCCAGCACCGGCGCGGGCTGCCCCACGGCCTCGGCATCCTGCTTTCCGCCGCATCGATCCGCGAGCCGGAGCCGGGTCGCCTGCTTCTCGAGCTCCCTCGCGGGCCCGGCCTCGAGCGGCTGTCCACCGACAGGACCGCCCACGATGCGCTGCGGTCGGCCCTCGGCCAGGAGCTCGGCCGACCTGTCGAGCTCGAGCTCAAGGGGCTCGGTGATGGGGAAGGGACCGGCCCGGCCGCCGCCGGTCGGCTCACACCCGAACGGGTCCGCAGCGAACAGCTGGCCCGGCTGAGCCGCGCTGCGCCCGCCCTCGGCCGGGCCGTGGAGATGCTCGACCTCGAGCTGCTCGACCAGGGCTGAGTCGGCCCGTACCGGCGGGTCCCGACATGGCCTTGCCCTGGCCGACCCGCTTCCTTCCGGTATGGCACGGTCCCACCGATTCGGCATCCGCTGCGAGCAGCTCGCGGCCCGCTACCTCCTCGCGGATGGCTGGCAGATCCTCCATCGCAACTACCGCTTCGGCCACCGCGAGATCGATCTCATTGCCCGCCGCGATGCGGTGGTCGCATTCGTCGAGGTGAAGGGACGGTCCGGCCCACAGTTCGGTCACCCGCTCGACGCTGTCACGGCGCGGAAACGGCGGGAGATCGAGCGCGTTGCCCGCCAGTGGGTCGCCCGCTTCGGGCGGCCCGGCGACGTCTACCGCTTCGACGCGATCGCCGTCCGGCTCGCTGCCGGTGGCGCCCCGCTCGTCGACCACGTCCCCGACGCCTGGCGTCTAGGTCCGTGACCGGCGAGGCGGGCCGGAACCCGTTGCCCGACGGGGGTACAAAGACGGGCGAACGCCGCTTGCGACGGTTTCGCCGGACAGTGTAAGTTATGTTTTCCAATACGCTTGCGGACCGTCGAAGAATGACGAACTACCAACAGCTCTTCCAGATGGGGCAGCAGGTCCAGGCGCGGCTGACCCAACTGCAGACCGAACTCGGCAACCGGACCGTCACGTGTACCGCCGGCGGCGGGATGGTGAGCGTCACGGCCGACGGCCGCGGGCAGATCCGATCCGTCAAGATCGATCCCGCCGTAGTCGATCCTGAGGACGTCGAAATGCTCGAGGATCTCGTGCAAGCGGCGGTGTCCGAGGCACAGCAGCGCGCGCAGCAGCTTTACGAGGAGGAGTTGAAGAAACTGGCCGGCGGCTTCCCCCTCCCGTTCACCCTGCCCGGCTTGCCGTGAGTGTGATCGATGAGCTGGCAGCCGAGTTCGCGCGTCTGCCGGGCATCGGCCGGAAAACGGCGCTCCGTCTGACCTATTACCTTCTGAAACGACCGGCCGAAGATGCACGTCGGTTGTCGCGTGCGCTCTCGGCCGTGGCCGACCGGGTCCGGGCCTGCTCGACGTGCGGTAACCTGACCGAGGCCGATCCCTGCGCGATCTGCATGAGTCCGCGCCGAGACCGCAGCGTCGTGTGCGTCGTCGAGGAAGCGTCGGACATCGGTGCGATCGAGCGGACCGGCACATTCGCCGGGCTCTACCACGTGCTGGGCGGCCGACTTTCGCCGCTCGACGGCGTCGGGCCCGACGAGCTGCGGATCGGGCCGCTGCTCGCCCGGCTCGAGACCGGACCGGAAATCGGCGAAGTCATCGTCGCGACCAACCCGAGCGTTGAAGGGGAAGCGACGGCACTGTACCTTCAGAAGCTGATCCGGCCGCTGGGCCGGCGGGTGACGCGGCTCGCCCGCGGCATGCCCGTCGGGGGCGATCTCGAATACACGGATGGCGTAACCATCGCGGAGGCGTTGGCGGGTCGGCGAGAAATCGGATGAGAGTCATGGGGCGGGGGCGCATATTCCGGACGATCGGCCTGATCGTGGTCACGATCCTGGCCGTGCTCGGTGTCAGTACGCTGGTCGTGCGCGACCAGATCACGCGGCATCGTCGCGACCTGTTCAGTCCCAGCGCCCGCCAGCGGCTTGCCGCGCTCGGCTTCATCTCCGGTGCGAAGGCCTCGGTCGACCTGGTCCGGCTGCTGCGCGATTTCGTCGCATCCGAACCGCACGCGCTGCTGCGCCGGCGGGCCGAGCAGATCGTCGAGCGGATGGAGGCTCAACTCGAGCGCGGCGCACCGGCGACCGCCGAGATCGCCGGATGAAACGAACGGCCGCGATCGAGTCGATCGGCTCGAACGACCTCGATCACATTGAGAGCCTGCTCGGGGCGTTCCTGCGTGATGTCCGCGCCCGCAGCGTGCTGCTCGTCGATCGGACGGGCCGTCTCATCAGCACGTCCGGGGACGCCGGCGGCTTCGACCAGATCGCGTTCGCCTCGCTGACCGCCGCCGACTTCGCGGCCAGCGACCAGCTCGCGGTCCTGCTGGGCGAAGACGAGTTCTCGTCGCTCTACCATCACGGTGACCGCCAGTCCATGTACCTGGCCGACGTCGCCGGCTACGCCATCCTCGCCAGCCTGTTCGATCACCGGACGACCCTGGGTATGGTGCGAATCAAGACGCGCGGAACGATCGCCCGACTGGTGCGGCTGTTCGACGACATGGCAGAGCGTGGCCCCTCGGGTTCCGTGGCCCAGATGGAAGTCGGCTGGACCCAGGACGCCGAGAACGAAATCGACCGCCTTTTCACGGACTAGGAGGTGGCCGATGTCGATGATCAACTACGCGAGTCGCGAGATCAACTGCAAGCTGGTGTACTACGGGCCCGGTCTGGGTGGCAAGACCACGAACCTCGAGTACATCTACGGCAAGATCAACCCGGAAACGCGGGGCAAGCTGATCTCGCTCGCGACGGAGCAGGAGCGAACGCTGTTCTTCGACTTCCTGCCCGTTGACCTCGGCTCGATCCGTGGCTTCAAGACGCGCTTCCATCTGTACACGGTGCCGGGTCAGGTGTACTACAACGCAAGCCGGCGGCTGATCCTGAAGGGCGTAGACGGGCTGGTATTTGTGGCCGACTCGCAGGCGGAACGGATGGATGCGAACATTGCGGCACTCGAGAACCTGTATGACAATCTCACCGACTATGGCTACGATCCGCAGCAGGTTCCCGTCGTTCTGCAATGGAACAAGCGGGATCTGCCCAACGCCGTACCGGTCGAAGAGCTGCGGGCGCACCTCAACCCCACGGGACTTCCGGAATTTCCGGCGGTCGCGATAATGGGCAAGGGCGTGTTCGATACGCTCAAGGCGGTCAGCAAGCTGGTCCTCAAGTCCCTCAACTGAGAGGCCCGCGGTGCTGCGCCAGAGCACCCTGCCGAACGTCATCACGGTAACGCGGATCGCGTTGACGCCCGTAGTCTTCGTGCTCCTCTTCATGCCGACGTTCAGCGCGCGTCTTCTCGCGTTCATCCTGTTCCTCGTGGCGGCCTTCTCGGACCTGTTCGACGGGCACCTCGCCCGCAAATACGGCTGGATCTCCAATTTCGGAAAGCTGATCGACCCCGTCGCCGACAAGCTGCTACTGGTCGCGACCTTCCTGCCCTTCTATATCCTCTCGCACCGGCCGGGGCTTCCCACGAAGCTGCCCGTGATCGAGGTGCTGCCGCTCTGGGTGCTGCTCGTCGTGCTGGCCCGGGAGGCGCTGGTCACGCTTCTGCGTTCGATCGCGGCGCGGCGCGGCCAGGTCATCCCGGCCGGCAAGGCCGGCAAGCTCAAGGCGGTCTTCCAGAACATCTTCATCGGCACGACCATCTTCTGGTACGCACTCCGGACCGCGGGTGCGGAACGCGGCTGGAACGGCGCGTTCTGGAGCGGATGGCAGGCGCTGCACGCGACCGTGCTGTTGCTCACGCTCGCCATCGCCGTCGTGCTCACGGTGTGGTCGCTGCTCGTGTACCTCTGGGGCTGGCGCAAGGGACTGCGGGCCGTGGCATGACGCGCCCTACCCGGGTCGAGATCGTCGCGATCGGGGACGAGCTGCTGCTGGGCGATTCGATCGACACGAACGGGCCCTGGCTGGGCCGCCGCCTTTCCGGCATGGGCATCACCGTGCCGCGCCGGACGGTGGTCGGTGACGAGGAGTCCGCGATCCACGACGCGGTCGCCGCGGCGCTCGAACGGGCCGGTACCGTGATCTGTTCCGGCGGGCTCGGCCCCACGCCCGACGATCGCACCCGCGCTGCGGTGGCGCGCCTCTACGAACGCGACTTCGAGCTCGACGAGACCTGGCTCGAGGCGATACGGCAGCGCTTTCTCGCCCGCGGCCTCGCCATGCCGGAGGTGAATCGCCGGCAGGCGGAAGTTCCCCGCGGCGCGGTGCTCCTGCCGAACCCCAACGGGACGGCGCCCGGCCTCGCGATCGACGACGCGCGACTCGGCCTGACCGTTCTGCTTCCCGGGCCGCCGCGCGAGCTGCAGGCGTTGTTCGACGCCGAGGTCGCGCCATTGCTTGCGGCGCGAACGGACCCGGAGCGCGGGCCGGTGCTGCGACGTTTCCTGCGCACGACGGGACTCGCGGAGTCGCAGGTAGCCGAGCGGGTCGCCGATCTCGCCGCCGGGCTGGCCCCGCTCACCCTCGCGTTTCTTCCGGTCGGCATCGGGATCGATCTGCGGTTGACGAGCTGGGGCGAACTGTCCGCCGACCTTGCCGGCCGCGCGCTCGACACCGCGCAGGCGGCGCTGGCCGAACGGTTGGGCGCAGCGGTCTATGGCGAGGGCGATGCGGACCTCGCCGCGGTCGTGGGCCGGGCGCTCGCCGAGCGCGGCCTCACGGTCGCGACCGCCGAGAGTTGCACGGGCGGACTCGTCGCGAAACGGCTGACCGACGAGGCGGGCGCGTCCGCGTGGGTCCAGGGGGGCATGGTGGCGTACTCGAACGCGGCGAAGCGCGATGCGCTCGGCGTGCCGGATGCGCTGATCGCCACGCACGGAGCGGTCAGCGAGCCGGTCGTGTGCGCGATGGTCGAGGGCGTGACCGCGCGGCTCGGCGTCGATTGCGGGCTGGCCGTCACGGGCATCGCCGGCCCGGGTGGCGGCACGCCCGGAAAGCCGGTCGGCACCGTCTGGATCGCCGCGTCCGTTCCCGGCCGGACCGAGACCCGGCTCCTCCGGCTGGCGGGTTCGCGCGTGGAGATCCGGGCGCGCTCGGCGCAGGCCGTTCTCGCGCTTCTGCTCGAACTGCTCCGGACGGCACCGTGAACGGTTCCGGGATCGGCTTCGCCGAGTGCTCGCTGGAAGCGGACGGGATCCGCCTGCACCGCATGAGCTGGACCCCGCCGGGCGTCCCGCTCGCGACGCTGCTGCTCGTGCACGGCCTCTCGGACCACGGTGCGCGCTACGCGTCCGCCGCACGCATGCTTGCCTCCGCCGGGATCGGGCTGCAGACCTGGGATCTGCGCGGCCATGGCCGGTCGGGCGGAGCGCGCGGCCACGCCCGTCATTTTGACGTCCTGCTCCAGGACCTCGATCGTGTCCGCAGGGTCGTAGCGGACGAGTTGACCCCGGGTGCGCCGCTGTTTCTGCTCGGCCACTCGCTGGGTGGGCTCATCGCGATCCGGTATCTGGAGGAACATCCGGACGCCTTCCGGGGGGGCGTCATCGTCTCGCCCTGGCTCGGGACGGTCGTGCAGCCGCCGGCGTGGAAGGTCGGGCTCGCAGGCATCCTGAGCCGCGTCGCTCCGGGCGTGCCGTTCCGAGCAAGGATCCCGTCCGGATTCCTGAGTCACGACCCGGCGATCGGGCGGCGCTTCGACGCCGATCCGCTCGCCCACGACATCATCACGCCCCGGCTCTGGACGGAGGTGACCCGAGCGATCGACCTCGCGTTCGCGCGGGCCGACCGGATCCGGGTCCCGGTCCTGTTCCTGCTCGCGGGCAATGACCGGATCGTCGACACGGCGCGCAGCCGGGAGTTCGGAGCTTCGATTCCCGGCGACCGGGCGGACGTACGTGTTCTGGATGGTCGCTTCCACGAGATCCTGAACGAGACCGACGCGGCGGATTCGCTGGCCGCGATCGCCGCCTGGATCCGGCACGACGTCGAGCGCGACCGCGGGGTCGGCTGAGACGAGAGATCGGGCCGGAATGGCAGGACCGGCTGGCCCGCCGCTTGCCAGAACCGCAACTCGCGGTGATTCTTGCCCGTACCTGTTGGTGCGGGCGCAAAGAGGGGGACACAATTGGAATCACGAGATGAGATCACGATGGATCCGACCGGCGCGCCGGACGCGGACGGAACGGACGCCGGTGAGACGGAGCGGGAGGCCGTCGAGCCGGAAATGGACGGACGGCTGTCCGCCGATCAGTTGGCCACGGTCGCGGCCGCGCTCGAAGAGGTGGAGGCGGAGCTGGCGCGGACGGTGGATCGTCACCTGCGCATGGCGGCGGAGTACGACAACTACCGGAAACGGACGGAACGGGAGCGGGCGGAGTCGTGGGGCAGGGCGCAGGGCGAGCTGGTGGGTCAACTGCTCGATGTGCTCGACGACCTCGAGCGTGTCTCGCATTACGACGAGAGTGCGTCCGCCGCGTCGCTCTTCGAGGGCGTGAAGCTGGTCGACAAGAAGCTCCGGCAGGTGCTGGAGGCCGCGGGCCTCGAACCGGTCAACGCGAAAGGCGCGCTGTTCGATCCGAACTCGATGGAAGGCCTCGCCACGGTCGCGACGAAGAGTCCGGAGGAGGATGACGTGGTGAGCGACGTCTTCCAGAAAGGGTACCGGTTCCGCGGTCAGCTGCTGCGTCCGGCTCGCGTTCGTGTGAAGCAGTACGAGGGCTGAGATGACGGCGGCCGCGACCAAGGACTATTACCAGATTCTCGGCGTTGCCGAGAAGGCCTCGGCGGATGAGATCAAGAAGTCGTACCGCCGGCTCGCCAAGAAGTACCATCCGGATGCCAATCCCAGCGACCCGCACGCCGCCGATCGCTTCAAGGAGATCGGCGAGGCGTATTCCGTGCTCTCCGACGAGGAGAAGCGGAAGCAGTACGACCAGGTTCGCAAGCTCGGACCGTTCGCGGGCCTCGGCGGGTTCGGCCCGAGGCCCGGCTCGCCCGGTCACGGCGCGAGCCCGGGCCCGGGCGGCGACCCACGCTTCACCTTCGACGATCTCGGCGATCTCGGCGGTCTCGGCGACCTGTTCGGCTCGTTCTTCGACCGCGGCCGCCGGCGCGGGAAGAAGGGGGCCACGGCCGAACGCGGACAGGACGTCGAGTTCGTCGTCGAGATCGCCTTCACGACGGCCGCGCGTGGCGGCAAGGTGACCGTCACCGTGCCGATCACGGACGACTGCTCCGTGTGCGACGGATCGGGCAACGCCCCGGGCAGCCGGCCGAAGATGTGTCCCGAATGTGGTGGCAAGGGGACGATCTCGTTTGGCCAGGGCGGCTTCGCCGTGAGCCGGCCGTGCCCCGCCTGCATGGGACGCGGGCAGGTACCCACCAGCCCCTGCCCGAAGTGCGGCGGCGCCGGCCAGGTCACCGAGGAGAGACAGATCATCCTGTCCGTGCCGACCGGCGTCGATACCGGCTCCAAGCTGAGACTCTCCGGACAAGGTGAGAAGGGCGGGCCCGGCAAGCCGGCCGGCGACCTGATCGTGACGTTCAAGGTACGGCCGCATTCGTTCTTCCGGCGCGACGGACTGGACGTATACTGCACGGTGCCGATCAACGTGGCGCAGGCGCTGCTCGGTTCGAAGATCCGCGTCAAGACGGTGGACGGTAAGAAGGTCGCGCTGCGGATCCCGGCCGGTACGCAGTCGGGGACACGGTTCCGCATTGCGGGGCAGGGGATCGAGAAGGGCGGCCGCCGCGGCGACCAATACGTTCAGGTCAAGATCGACGTGCCCGACGCGCTGAACACCGAGCAGGAGGAACTCATCCGGAAGTTCGCCCAGTCAGCGGAGCTGCGGTACTGAACTCGTCTGCGACGGGCGCGCATCTGCGGATGCGGCCACCGCCGACCACCTCGTCCGACCGGTAGATCACGCCGGACTGGCCCGGTGTCACCGCGCGCTGCGGCTCGGCGAACCGGAGCCGGATCGTTGCCGCCGTCCGTTCTTCGACACGGGCCTCCGCCGCGCGAGTCCGGTAGCGGTACTGCACGGCGACCGTCTCCCCTTCCGCCGGTGGCGGGGCGAGCCAGTTCACCTCGCCGATCTCGACCCGTTCCGCGCCCAGCTCCGACTCCGTTCCGACCACCACTTCGCGACGCTCCGGACGCAACTCGATCACGTACAGTGGCTCCGCGTGGCCGCCGCCCAGGCCGCGCCGTTGGCCGACCGTGTAGCGAGCGAACCCGGCGTGGCGGCCGACCTCCGTGCCGTCCCTCCGCACGATGCTGCCTGGCTGCAACGCGGAGTGGCGTTCCCCAAGCCGGCCGGCGAGAAAGCCGGCGTAGTCGTCGTCGGGAACGAAGCAGATTTCCTGCGATTCCGGCTTCTCCGCCGTTGCGAGGTCGAGCCGGCGCGCCACGTCACGAACTTCCGGCTTGGTCTTTTCGCCGACGGGAAACCGCAGGCTCGGGACCACGTCCGCGGGCACTCCCCACAGGAAGTAGCTCTGGTCCTTCGCGGGATCTGCGCCTCGCAGCAGGCGGACGCCCTGATCCCCCGACCGCACGCGCGCGTAGTGGCCGGTCGCGATCGCGTCGGCGCCGAACGCGCGGCCCCGCCGCAGCAGGTCCGGGATCTTGGTGTTCGAGTTACAGCGCACGCACGGGTTCGGCGTCCGTCCCGCCGCGTACTCCTCGACGAAGTCGTCGATGACGGCGCGAGTGAATGCTTCCTCCATGTCGAACACGTAGTGCGGGATGCCGAGCGCATTCGCGACGCGGCGCGCGTCCGCGATGCCATCGAGCCCGCAGCACGTGCGCGATGCACCCTGCGTGCCCGTGTAGCAGAACGTCTTCATGGTCACGCCGATCACCGCGTGGCCCTGCTCCACGAGAAGTGCGGCGGCGACCGACGAATCGACGCCGCCCGACATGGCGACGAGAACCGTTTCCTTCTTCACGATCTCCTTCCGGTGCTCGCGCGGACCCGGCCGACGATGGCCGGGACACGGGCCGCGGCGTCCGCGATCTCCGATTCCGTGCTGGTCCGGCCTACCGAGAGCCGGATCGAGGCCGCGTCCGCGACGACGCGGCCCATGGCGCTCAGCACGTGGCTGGGTTCCGCGGCCCCACTCTGGCACGCCGACGCGACCGACACGGCGATCCCCTGCAGGTCGAGCGCCACCAACAGCGCCTCCTGGTCGAGCCCGGGCACCGTGAGGTTCAGCACATGCGGCAGGCGCTCCGCGCCCGCGGCGTTCACGGCCGCGCCCGGAATCCCGTCGAGCAGCGCGCGCTCGAGTCGGTCGCGGAGCGCGGCGAGGCGCACGGCCTCGTCCGCCTGTTCGGCCGCCGCGAGCTCGACCGCGGTCGCGGTCGCGACCGCCATCGCCACGTTCTCCGTGCCCGGACGGAGCCCGTGCTCCTGGCCGCCGCCGTGGCTGAGCGGCTCCAGCTCGACGCCGTCCCGCACGAACAGCAGCCCGGCCCCCTTCGGCCCGCCGAACTTGTGCGAGCTCAACGCGAGCAGCGCGCACGGCGTTTCGTCCACGCGGACCCGGACCTTCCCGAATGCCTGCACGGCATCGGTGTGGAAGATGACCCCCGCCTCCGCGCAGCGTTCCGCCAACTCGCGCACCGGCTGCAGCGTGCCGACTTCGTTGTTGCCCCACAGCACACTGACGACACAGGGGGTCGCGGGCAGCACGTCATCGAGCACGGCGGGATCGACACGTCCTTCCGCATCGACACCGAGAACGATGAGCTCGGCCCCTTCCTCGTGTGCCCGCGCCGCCGCTTTCAGCACGGCCTTGTGCTCCACCGCGGAGCAGATGACCGCACCGGACCGGCCGAGCCGCCAGCGGCCGAGCACCGCGAGGTTGTCGGCCTCCGTGCCTGCCGCCGTGAACACGATCTCGGACGGCCGCGCGCCCAGCGCCGCGGCCGTCCGCTCCCGCGCTTCCTCGAGCGCTGCCCGCGCCTCCCGGCCGAACCCGTGCGCGCTCGATGGGTTGCCGAACCAGCCGGCGAGGAAGGGAAGCATCGCGTCCCGGACTTCCGGACGGAGCGGCGTTGTAGCGGCGTGGTCGAGGTAGATCGGCTTCAAGACTGGCCTCCGTGCTTTGCCGCGCGGCGGGGTGTCAGCGTATTATCCGGTTCATGTCTGTCCCGGCATCACCGTCACAACCCCCGCACCCGCCCGAGTGGTTCCGCACGACCGTGCACGGCACCGTGTTCGGCGAGCGCGCCGGGCACCTCCAGCAGGTGTCCGCGGGTGACGACCTGCTCCTCCTGCCCGGGCCACCCATCGAGGAGGAGCCGGGCGTCTGGGTTCATCTGCCCGGCGGCGAGATCATCGGCCACCTGCCCCCGGAGATCGAAGCCTGGCTCTCGCCGTGGATGCTGCGTGGAGGCCGCGCCGCCGCTCGCGCCATTCGCGTGTCCGGTGCCGATGTCCCCAGCTGGCGACGCCTGCTCATTGAGGTGCACTGCGAATAATGCCGCCCCCGCTCCCTCCCGCAAACGTCCCCGCCCCCGCCGCCTCCGCTCCCTCTCCCGCAAACGCTCCCGCCTCCGCCCCCGCATCCCGCATCCGTTCAAATGCTGTTCACCGGGATCGTGACGAGGTCATCGACGCGCACGGTCTCACGCGTCCAGTACGGTTCGCCGTAAGGCCGGCGGATGAGCGAACCGTAATGGGCCGCGTGGACGCGGATCTGCTCGCGAATGGGTCGTTCGCCGCCGCCGAAGACGTCGCCGAGCGCGGTACGTCCCTCGAACTGTGAGCCGAACGCGAAGATCGCGTCCAGCTTGCGCTCGATCTGGTCGGAGATGTCGACCACGAACGTCGGCCGGATCGCTTCCTCGCGGTAGGACAGCGAGTACACGATCTTCGACGGCCGGTGCGGTTCGCCCGCGATCGCCGCCCGCCTGAGTCCGGCGACGAAGCAGGCATCGTAGCCAAGCTGGCTGGCCACGCGATGATCGGGATGGCGGCCATCCGACCAATGCAGGATCACGGTCCTCGGACGCAGCTCGCGGAGCAGCCGGGCCACGGCCGCGCGACTCTCGGGCGTATTCTCGAGAGCTCCGTCGGGCAGGCCCGCGTTGATTCGCTCGGAGAGGCCGAGGATCCGTGCCGCCTCGGCCGCCTCCACCTGGCGCTGTTCCGCGCTGCCAGCGCTGCCGCGCTCGCCTCCCGTGAGATCGATGACTGCGGTGGAGTATCCATCGTCCGCCGCGCGGAGCAACGCGCCGCCGCAGAGCAACTCCGCATCGTCGGGGTGTGCCATGATGGCGACGAGGTCGGCCATTACTCGTAACGCAATGCGTCGACCGGGTCGAGTCGCGACGCCTTGAGCGCCGGCCACATGCCGAACGCGATGCCCGCCACCGTCGCCATGCTCAGTGCGGCGATGATGGCCCCCAGCGGGACCGCCGCCGGGACCGGCGTTAGTGCATTGATGGCCGCGGCAGCACCGCCACCGATCATCATGCCCACACCGCAGCCGATGACCGTCAGGGTGACGGCCTCGAACAGGAACTGCCAGAGAATCTCGCGCCGCGTCGCGCCAATCGCCTTCCGGATGCCGATCTCGCGCGTCCGCTCGGTCACGGCGATCATCATGATCGCGATCACGCCCACCCCGCCCACCATGAGCGCGACCGACGAGAGCGCGATCATGATCACGAAGAACGCGCCCGTGAACTTGTTGAACGTCTCGATCATCTGTTCCTGCCGGATCACGGCGAAGTCGTTTTCCTTCGCCGGGCCGAGCCCGCGGCTGGCGCGCAGCAGCGTGATGACCTGGTTCATGGCCGCCTGTTGCGTCGCGTCGCTCGCCGTCACCACGAAAACGCCCAGCATCTCGTCCCACGCGTTGAGATGCTTGATGGCCGAGGTGTAGGGCATGATCGCCAGGTTCTTCTGCAGGTTGGCGAAGATGTTGTCGGCCAGTTTGAACACGCCGATGACCTCGAACGGGATTCCGTTGATGCGCACGGCCCGGCCGAGCGGGTCGAGTGGGCCGAACAGCGCCTGGGCCAGGTCCACGGTGAGCAGGACCACCCGGTTTGCCGCGCGCACATCGTGCTCGAGCATGTCGCGGCCTTCGACGATGCCGCCGTGCGTGAACTCGGTCCAGCCGTCCTCGCGCGCGGCGATCGACACGCTCGTGAGTCGCTGGTTGCCCACGTTGAAGTCACCGTTCAGGTCCACGCCGATCACGGTGCGGCGGACGGTCGGCAGCCTGCCAATGGCACGCGCCTCCGCCACGGTCACGGGCGGGTTGTCGCCCCACGGCGGTCCCTCGTTGCCGTCGGAGATGCGGACCCCGGAGAAGTCGAAGCGGGCCACGAAGAAGTTCTTGGGCCCGGCCGCGTCGAACTCGTCGAGCAGCGTGGTCCGGATACCGGTGATCATCGCGCTCATCGTCATGACGGTCGCGACGCCCACCACGATGCCGAGGATGGTCAGGACGGAGCGGAACTTGTTGGCCCGGATCTGGTCGAGCGCCAGGCGGGATCCTTCGAACAGACTCTCGATGCGCATGATCGGCTACTCCGCCCGCAGCGCGACGACCGGGTCGAGACTAGCCGCTCGCGAGGCCGGATAGAGACCGGCGAGCACGCCGACGCCGAGGCCCATGGTGACCGACATCGCCATCCAGAAGGGCGCGATCGCGGCGGGCAGCGGGGACACGGCGCGGACGATGTACGCCAGTCCGATGCCGATCCCGATGCCGATGGCGGCGCCGGCCCCGGAGAGCATGGCGGACTCGATCAGCACCTGGAACTGGATGTCGCTGCGGCGAGCGCCGACGGCCATGCGCACGCCGATCTCGCGCGTCCGCTCGGCCACCGACACGAGCATGATGTTCATGATCACGATGCCGCCGACCACCAGTGCGATCGCGACCAGACCGGGGAACGCGACCAGCAGGATCCGGCTGATCTTGTTCCAGAACTCGAGCGAGCCCTCCGCGGTCTCGACCGCGAAGTCGTTGACCTCGGCCGGCCGGAGCCGGTGCCGGACGCGGAGCGTCGCTTCGATGTCGTACATGGCGCGGTCGAGGTCCTGCGCGTCCGTCGTGCGGACCAGGACCTGGTCGACCACGCCGTGCGGTGCCACCATCCGGCTCATCGCGGAATGGGCCGGCGCCATCGCGTAGTTGTCCATCGACATGCCGAACAGGCTGCCACGCTTCTCCATCACGCCAATCACGCGGAAGGGAAGGCCATTGGCCTTGACCGTCCTGCCGATCGGGTCGAGTATGCCGAACAGCTTGTCCGCCGCTTCCCACCCCAGCACCACCACGGGCAGGCCGGCCCGATCCTCCGGCGCCGTAAAGGCCCGACCCTGTTCCACACGATAGTCACGGATGCGGAAGATGCCGGCGCCGGCGGCGACGAACGTCACGTTGTCGATCTGGGTTCCGTCCTCGGCGGACAGGCTGCCGCCACCCGTGCTCACCACGGACACGATGCCCGGTACCGAGAGATCGGCCTCAATGGCGTCGGCGTCCGCGAAGCGAAGCCGCGGGCGGCGCCAGTAGGCGCGCTGCGTTTCCGCATCCGTGTTGACCTGGACCTCCGGCGTCCGGCTCACGGTGATGGTGTTGATGCCGAAGATGGCGGTGGCGAAGTCGTCCTCGATGTACCGGTTCATGCCTTCCACGATGCTCACCACCGTGATGAGGAACATGACGCCGATGATTACGCCGACGACGGAGAAAAAGCTCTTGAGCTTCTGCGTCCGGATCTGCAGCAGTGCGAGGCCGATTCCCTCACGGGCCTTCATGCTCAGACGAGCGCGGTCGCCTGGTCACGGCGGACATCGCTGCCGATGAGGCCGTCGTGCAGCGTCACCGAGCGGAGCGCGTGCGCCGCGATGTCGTGTTCGTGGGTGACCAGCATGATGGTCTGGCCTTCCGTGTGCAGCTGGTCGAACAGGATCATGATCTCCGAGCTGGTCTCGCTGTCGAGATTACCCGTCGGCTCGTCGGCCAACAACAGCGACGGCTCGTTGACGAGCGCGCGCGCGATGGCGACCCGCTGCCGCTGTCCGCCCGAGAGCTCCGAGGGACGGTGATCCATCCGGTTGCCGAGCCCCACCCGCGTCAGCATCTCCGCGGCCCGCCTGTGCCGATCCTTCGAGCTCACTCCGCCGTAGATCAGCGGCAGCTCCACGTTGTGCAGCGCGGTCGCCCGGGGCAGCAGGTTGAAGGTCTGGAAGACGAACCCGATCTGCTTGTTGCGGATCGCCGCCAGCTCGTTGTCGGTCAGCTTCGAGACCGCGGTGCCGTCCAGCCAGTACTCGCCGCCGCTCGGCGTATCGAGGCAGCCGATCAGGTTCATCAGCGTCGACTTGCCGGAGCCCGACGGCCCCATGATCGCGATGTACTCGTTTCGCTCGATGACGAGATCCACACCGCGCAGGGCGCGCACCGTCTCACTGCCCAGCTGATAGGTCTTCGAGAGCTGTTCCGTGCGGATGACGGCGGTTCCGTTTTTCATCAATCACTCCCCGTTTCGCGGCCAGGGCCGCGGCTCGTCGCTACGTTCGGGTTCAGTATCCGGACCGGGTCGCCCTGCTTGAGCGACCGGATCGCTTCGTACGGACCGGCGATGATGGAATCGCCGGTGTTCACGCCACTGAGCACTTCGAAATGTTCGCGTCCGGCGATCCCGACCTGGACCGGCACGAACATCGCCTTGCCTTCGCGGATGACGAACACGCCTTCGATGTCGTTCTCGGGGCCCGCGGCGGCTACGGCCGCGGCGCGTGCGGCCGCGTCCTCCTGGGGCAGTGCCTCGACATCGCCCTTCTCGCGGACCGTCAGCGCGATGATCGGGATGGACAGCACACCAAAACGGCGGTCCGTCACGATGTCGGCGGTGGCCGACAGATCGGGCCGCAATCCCGGCGGTGGATCGGCCAGCCGGATCACGACCTCGAAGTCGATCGCCTGGCCACCGCCCGCGCCCGTGGTACCCGTCATCTGTTCCGGCGAGCGCACCGAGCTGTGTGCGATCTCGGTGACCTGGCCGAGGAACTTCTGCTTGGGGAACGCGTCGATCGTGATCTCGGCGCTGTCCCCGACCTGGATCGCGGGCACATCCGTCTCGTCGACCCGGACCACGGCCTCCATGGTGGAGAGGTCGGCCACCGTGAGCAGGAGGCTGCCCGAGTTGTTCATCGTGCCCACGATCGCGGTCTCACCCTCCTCGACTTCGAGCCGGGTGATGGTGCCGTCCATCGGGGCACGAATCACCGTCTTGTCAAGCGCGTTCTGCGCTTCGTTGACGCCGGCCCGCGCCAGTTCAATGCCGTGCCGCGCGGCTTCCATCAGCTCGCGCTGGACCGCCAACTGCGTCTCCGCATCTTCCAGCTGCTGCTGGCTGACCAGGGTCGTATCCACGGCCGCAAGTTGACGCGTACGATCCGCATTCCGTTGGGCCTGAATGTAGTTGGCGTTCGCCTGGGCGGCCTGCGCCTGCGCCTGGTTGAGCGAGGCCTGCCGCTGGGCCAGCGCCGCCTGCCAGTTGGTCGGGTCGATGCGGAGCAGGACTTCGTCCTTCCGCACCGCCTGGCCTTCCACGACGTTCAGCTTGATGATGCGGCCCATCACGTCCGACTGGACGTCAACCCGCCGGTTCGGCCGGATCCAGCCGCTCGCGTTCACGGCCGCGACCAGGTCGCGGGATGTGACCGGCTCGACGTTGACCTCGACGCCCTTGTCCCTGCCGGCCCGAATGGCCGACATCGTTATGGCTATGACGATCACCGCGCCGATCCCCAGACCGACTTTCGTGCGGGTCCGCATCAGCGTGCCTCCGAAGTTTGACGAAGCGGGCGGCCGACGGCGAGCTCGAGCGCGCTCAGACTCTCGTGGAACGCGTACACCGCGGACAGGTACGCCCGGTCCGCGCGCGCTTTCACGGCTTCCGCCTCCCGCAGCTCGAGATACGAAGACGCTCCGACCCGGTACCGTTCACGGGCCTGGCGCAACTGGTCGTTCGCCAGCTCCAGGTTCCGGCTCTCCAGATCCACGGCCTGGCGGTTGGTGACGACGTTCAGGTACCCGCCTTCGACCGCGGCCCGGATCCGCAATTCCGACTTGCGCAGCCGCTGTTCGGCGTCGGCCTGGCTGACCTTCGCCTGTTCGATCTGACGCTGCCGGGAGAACCCCTGGAACACGGGCAGCGAGAATGTTCAGCGACACGCTCATCGGGTTCTTCGTGAAATCGAACGGGAACACCTTGTTCGAGGCCCGGATCTGGTCTTCCAGCGCCGGCGTGAGCGCGTATTGCGAGCAGTCGTCCGGCCGGCCGGGAAGCGGCTGCGTCAGCCCGGCCGAGATCTGGTTGTACAGCTGGCAGCTCGACTGTTGGCCGACCAGCGAGTTGCGCGCCTGCTGGATCAGGTAGTTCTCGTTGCCGGCCTCGCGGGCGAAGCCGGACCACCCCGCGGACAGCGTCAGCGAGGGGAGGTACGACGTGCGGGCGGACTTCACCGAAACGCTGGACGCGGACACGTCGGCACGTCCCGCAAGCAGCTCGGGATTCGACTGCAGCGCGGCCGCGAGCAGGTCCTCCAGCTTCCAGTTGACGTCGGCGACCTCGAAGCGCGTGGTGAGCTGGGCTCCGTCCACGCGCACGCCGATCGTCTCCCAGAGGTTGAGCCGCGACGTCTGGACCGCGTTCTCCGCCTGCAGCAGGGCTACCTGGGCGCGTCCGCGCTCGACTTCCGCCTGTCGCTGTTCCAGCGGGATTCCCGCTCCGACCGCGACGCGGCCTTCCGCGAGCCGAACGTTGTCCTCTGCCCGGGCCAGTTCCTCGCGTGCGAGAGTGACGCCATCCTGCGCGCCCAGAACGGCCAGGTAGCGCTGCGCGACGGTGAAATCGACGTTGGCCCGCGCCGTCTCCACCTGCGACTCCGACGAACGCCGCGTCGCCTTCGCCAGCCTCGGCCCGAACAGGGTCGAGCCGGCCAGCCGGTAGCTCAGGCCGATGTTGTAGCTGGAGTAGTAGTAGGACGTGCTTCCGGCCAGGCCGAAGTCGCTCGAGTTGAAGATGCCGAAGCTCGTGGCGCCCGCGTCCTGCCAGCTCATGGAGCCGCTCACGGAAGCGCCGGGGAGCAGGGCGCCGTACGCCTCGCGGACGTTCCAGTCCGCGACCGTGGTAGCGTGTTCGGCGATGAGGAAGTCGGGGTTGTTGCGGCGGGCGAGACCGATGGCCTCATCCAGAGTCAGCGTCGTCGACACGTCCTGCGCGATCGCGGCATCCGGAGCGACCGCGGCACAGGCCCAGAGTATCGAGAATGCCGCCGCGACGGTGCGAATCGTGGCGTACACCGGTTTCTCCTTGAACAGTCGAGGGTGCGAACTGCCGCTTTCCGTACGACAGGCCGAACGACACGGTTTCATGACGGAGGTGCGTTTCCAGGCGCATCCGCAATGGGTACGAACGCGGTGGGCTCCGGCTTCACGACCCAACGACAATCGCTGACGATGCCGGTCGCGGCCGGTGCGCGCGCTTGACGACTCGCGGGTGCCCACGCTACTGGGGCACCGCGGTCCGTTCCACGACGAGTTGTCGGGCCGGAATCTCGAGCCGCAGGACGCGGCCCTGGCCATCGGTCCAGAAGGTCCGTTCGTCACCGCCGGCGGGCGTGACGCGGAACCGCTTCGCGTTCACGGATTCGCCCGCGACCGTGATGGGTGCGGCCGGATCGACCGTCACCTGTGCCCAGGTCTGCCGGTTCTCCCGGGGCTCGACGATGGGGACGCGATTGCCGCCTTCGGGCACGCGCCGGGCGAGGAAGTAGTACTGGTGTGCGACCGTCTCATCGATGATGGTCGCGCCCTCGCTTACGAGGTATTCGCGGACATTCTCCGCGGCGGGCGACACGATGCGCGCGGTCACGCGGCGGCCGACGAGGCGGCCACTGAACTTGTCGCCGCCTTCGACGGTCAGGTCGTAGGCGGCGGGCCGCAGCGTGTTCCCCGCGATCTCGAGATTGGCCTCGAGCTGGCGCGAGCCGGTTTCGCCATCGAGAACCGTCTTGCCGCTGGCCAGGATCCGCGCATTCTCGCCGGCCCCGCTCTGCCGGATCATGAATGTCTCGGTGCCGATGTCGCGACCCGCGACGCGGACGCGGAACGTACCCTCGTCGAGCGTGACCGTCTGCGCCGCCACGGCGGCGGCGCTCGAAAGCAGCAGCGGGACGATCATCATGATTCGCGCACGCATTCCACCCCCCGGACTCTCCGTTTCCCGTGCGCCCTTGTCTACCCGCGACGCGGACGGGGGTTCGCCCTCACAGGGTATCCGATTCCTCCTCTTCGGCGGGCCGGAACACGGCGCGGCGGATGGTCTCGAGCACGCGATCGTGGATCCGGCGCCCCTTCTCGGCCGTCGCCGCGGTGGGCGATCCGATGATCCCGGCTCCGCCCGGCCGCAACCCGGGCAGGCGTCCGCGCTGAAAGGTGCGCCGGTCGCCCGCGTCCGGCGGGACGTCGCGGGCGCGATCCATCCGCACCAGCTCCGGGTAGAGAAAGAGCATGAGCGACGTTTCCGCCTCGCCGCCGTGGAGCGGTCCGGGTTGCACGTCGAGCAGGTCGGACACGTCCACATCCCAGATGGAGACGACGCGGACGCGTGCCGTGCGCGTGACGAGCGTGGCGAGCGCGTCGAGGTGAGGCTCGTGCCGGTGCGCGGTGACGAGGACGAACTCGGTGAAGCCGCCCCGCTCCCACGCGGAGAGCATCTCGTTGAGCGTGCGGTGCAGCGTCTTCTGGCGCAACGAGGTGGTTCCGGCATAGCCTTTCCCGGCGGTTGCAGGCGCGCCGTAGTAGTTGACGCCGTAGCCGACGGCGGGTGCGCGCAGGACGCCGAGCCTGGACGAGAGGTCGCCTGCGATCCGTGTCGCGATCAGCGTGTTCGTCCCGAGCGGGAGGTGGGGGCCGTGCTGTTCGAGCGAGCCGACGGGGACGATGAGGCGCGAGTCGCGCGCGAGGTGGGCCGCGACGTCCACCCAGCAGAGGTCGTGAAGTGAAAGCGAGCCGTTGTCCCTTGAACCCATACCTCATCCTCCCGGGTCGGTCGCGGCGGGCCGCGAGGCACCTGCGATGAGCCTGGCCGAAGACCGCCGCGGGCTGGTCGCGTGGGTAGCCGCGGCCGCGACGTTGCTCGTCCTCCTGATGTGGGCCCGCGGCCCGGATCCGGTCTGGCTGTTCGGCGCCGGCGCGGCCGCGGCGCTGTCCGCCGTTTTCGGCTGGCGGCGGACGGAGCGAATCCCCCGCCGCCTGCTGCTCGCCGGGCTCGCCGTCATCGGCTTCGGTCTGGCCGCCGGCGTCGTCGCGCAGCGTCAGCTGTTCCGGATCGAAACCGACTGGCCGGCGGAGCGGGCCCACCGGACACGCCGCCTGGCGGATCGGCTCGGTCAGGAGATCGGCGGCCGGGCCGAGCAGGCCCGGGTCGCCGCCGCCGCCGCCGCCACCGCCGCCGCCACCGCCCGGTCCGACAGCTCGCTCGACGTCCTGCTGGCCGGCGTCCTCGGTCGGACCGGCGTGGACGGCGTTATGGTCTTCACCGACAGCGGTGAGCTCGTCTCGTGGGCCGGTGAGCACCGTGGCCAGATCCCGGACACGATCCGGTCAGCCGGTCCGGAAGCGTACTTCGAGGAACGGCCGCTGTACAGCTACCTCTACCGGACGGCGGCCGTCAAGGACAGCCGGATGCACGCGGTCGCCGCTGTGCTGCTCGAGACCGCGGCGCCGCAGGAAGGCACCCAGGCCATTTCCTTTGCCGCGCACACGGACGTGCCGGCCCTGTTCCGGTCCGGCGGCGCCATTGGTGATGACGTCGCGTGGAGCCTCGTCGTACGGGGCGACACGGTGGTGAACGCCAGGGTCGATGTCCCGTCGCAGAGCGAGACGATTCAGGCGACGGGGACGGGCGCGGCGCGCCTCATCTTCGTTATCGCTGCGTTGGCAGGGGTCCTGTTCCTCATCGGGTGGTTGCGCGATCCCGGCCTTTCCCGCCGCCCACTGCTCCGGCCGGCTCCCCTGCTGGTTGCCGCCGCCGCATTCCTGGTCGCGCCGCTCGGGCGAATCTTCGGCTCGTCGCCCGCCTTCTCGGCCCTCGAATTCCTCGTGCCCGGTCCGCGTCCCGTGACGCTCGGTGTCCTTTTCGCCGTCGGCCTGCCGCTCGCGGCGCTCGCCGCGACGGCCATCCGCCCGCCGCGCCGCGAGCGCGCCAGCGATGCGGGACTCAGCCTCGCCTTCGGCGTTGCCACGATCGCCGCGATACTCGTGATCTCGATCCGTGTCATCGAGTACAGCACCACGCCCTCGCTGCTACGCGGCGGCAACACGCTCTGGTTCGGCCTCCAGGCGACCGCCGTGCTCCTGCTAACGTCCGCCGCCGCGCTTCTGCTGCCCGGGCCCGTGATCCGCCCGCGCCAGCCGGCGATCCGCCGCGCCTGGATCACGCTCGCCGTGGCGCTCGTGAGCGCCGCCATCCTTGGCGTCGGCGTACACACCCGGCTCGACGTCGCGCGTGGCCTCGCGCCGGCCGCCGCCGCGCTCTGGGCCGTGCCCTATGCGTTGCTCGGCATCGCGTTCCGCGACCCACGCTTCGGCCGATCCGGTCTGCCGCGATGGCTGGCGGCGGGGTTCGTCGCCACCAGCGCGGTCCTGCCGCAGCTCTGGGGCGGCCACGTTGGCGCGCGGCTCAAGGCGGCCAGCGACGACGTTTCGTCGCTCGGCGCGGAGACGCCGGCCATCGTTGATTTCCTGCTTCAGCGTTTCGGAGCTGCGGCAGCGTTGCACCATTCGGAGGGCGAGACCGGTGCCCAGCTCGTCTACCGCTCCTGGGTCGGGAGTGGACTCGCGCGTGAGCCGTACCCGATCCACGTCATCCTGTGGACGTGGTCCGGCGTCGTGATGAGCCAGTTGAGCCTGGGCGGGGCCCACGGGTCCGACGCCTCCCGGGAAGCGTTGCGGAGGCACATCCTCACGATCCTCCAGGTCTCGGGTCGCGACACGGTGCCACGCACGGGACCGCTGACCGGCGTTCCCGATGCCAGTCGGCTCATGACCGTCGTGCTTGACAGCCAGCACGTCCTTTCCGCGACCGTCGAGCCGCGCGTCTCACTGCGACGCGTCGGCATCCTCGCTCCGTTCCTCGGTGGCGCCACGGATCCGGACATCTCGCTCAACCTGAGCCGCGCCCGCGCGACGGACGCGGAGCCCAAGGAAACGCAGTGGTCCCGCATCCCCGAGGGCTGGCGGGGCGAAGCGTTGATTCGTTACCCCGACGGCATGTTCAACGCGCACCTGACGTTGCGTGAGACTTCGCTCTCGATGCGCCTGGCTCGCGCCGCCTTGCTCATGGCGTTCGACCTCGCACTCCTGGCCGTGCTGTGGCTCGTCGGGCATCTCGCGCAAGGCCTCCGCATCGTGCACCGTGAGGGAGTGCCCTGGGTGCACACGCTGCGCGCCCGCATCACCGCCGCCCTCTTCGGCTTCTTCATCGTGCCGACGTTCGTGTTCGGCTGGCTTGCGTATCGCGGTCTCTCGGCCGTCGTGACACAGGCAGCTACGGCGGCGGCATCGAATGCGGCGCTGCAGGCGTCGGTCGAGTGGCCGCAGGTGAGCGGCGACCTGACGGAACTGGCGCAGCATGCCGGCGCCGACGTGCTCTACTACCTGAAAGGCGAGCTCGCCTCCGTCTCCGGTCCGGAAGCGCTCGCGCTGGGCATCTACAACGCGTGGATGGAACCGCACACGTTCCGTGTGTTCGAGAGCGGGGAAGAGTCGGCGGCCACCGAGTACGGCCGGATCGGCGACCAGCAGTACGTGACGGCGTACCACGCGCTGCAACCGGCGGGCACGCTGGCCGTGCCCATGGGCATCGCGGCGGGCGAGACGGCACAGCGGCAACGAGACGTCGCTCATCTCGTGCTGCTGGCGGCCGTGATCGGCGCCACGCTCTCCATCCTGCTCTCGATCGTCGTCGGCCGCGCGCTTGCCGGGCCGATCGGTCTGCTGCGGCGCGCGGCGGCCGCCGTGGGCAGCGGCCGCCTGAGCGTCCGGCTGCCGGAGCCGAAGAGCGACGAGTTCGGCCAGCTGTTCTCCTCGTTCAATCGCATGGTGCGACAACTGCGCAGGGCGCGCGCCCGCGAAGTCCGCACCGCGCGCGTGCTGGCGTGGGGCGAGATGGCGCGTCAGGTCGCGCACGAGATCAAGAATCCGCTCACCCCGATCCGGCTCGCGGTGCAGCACCTGCGTCGTGCGTGGCGCGACCGGCGCGGCGATTTCGGCGAGCTGCTCGACGAGAACGTCGACCAGGTCCTCGTCGAGATCGACCGCCTGAACGAGATCGCGCGCGCCTTTTCCCGCTACGGTGCGCCACGCGACGAGGCGGGTCCCTTGCGCACCGTCGATGTCGCCGGCGTCGTGCGCGAGGCGCTCACGCTGTACCGGGCCGGCGAGACCGGCATCCGCTACATCGACCGCTTGGACCCGTCGCTGCCGGCGGTGCGGGCGCGGGTGGACGAGATGCGTGAAGTCCTGCTGAACCTGCTGGAGAACGCGCGCGATGCGGTGGACGGCGAGGGCGAGGTGGTCGTCGCCGGCCGCGCGGCCGATGGTATGGTCGAGATCGAGGTGAGCGACAGCGGGCCCGGCATCGACGAGGACCTGATCCCGCGCATCTTCGAGCCGCACTTCTCGACGCGCTCGAGCGGGACCGGGCTCGGCCTCGCGATCGTGCGGCGCCTGGTCGAAGGCTGGGGCGGCAACGTCGACGCGAGCAGCGACGTGGAAGGCGGAACGACGCTGCGCTTCCGGATCCCGGTCGTGGAAGACGAGGGCGACGAGGGTGCGGAGGCGTCGTCGCCTGCGCCGCAGGCCCCGGATGACGAAGCCCCCGGCGCGGATTCCGGGGGCGACGGCACCGAAGCGGCCGGCTGACTCGCGCCTACCAGATCCGGTAGTTGTAGACGGTGGGCGATGCCGGCGTGTCGACCGTGGACCGGCCGAGGATCACCACGCTTACGACATCGCCCGGCTCGAGATCCTTCGCGACGCGCTCGATGTCGGCGAGCGACTCGATCGCATGACCGTTGATCTCGAGCAGCTTGACGTTTCCGGCCATGTTGGCCTCGTAGGCGGGACCGAATCGGTCGATCCGGTCGATCGCGACCGTCGCCTCCGCCGGCAGCCCCCAACTGCGGGCTTCCATCGCCGAGATCATGCGTGCGCTGAACCCCAGCCGGGGCCGGTCCGCATCCCGTGCGATGGGACGGGCCATCGGCTTCGCCGGCGCGAATTCCGCGAGCGTCACGGTGACCTCCATCGGTGCGCCCGAGCGGATCAGGCCCACCGTCACCTTCCCGCCCGGCTGCAGGCCGGCGATCCGTACCTGCAGGTCCGTCACCGACTCGACCGGGACCCCGTCGATCGCCATCACCACGTCGCCCATCCGGATGCCCGCCTTCTCCGCCGGCAGCCCGGGCGTGACCGACGAGATCTCGACGCCGGCCAGCGTCGGCAGCTTGTAGACCTCGGCATCCGCCGAGTTGACGTCCTGGATCGAAACGCCCAGCCGTGGCCGGTGCACCACCCCGTACTTGATCAGGTCATCCGCGACCTTGCGGACCAGGTTGATCGGAATCGCGAAGCTGGCGCCGGAGAAACTGCCGGTCGGTGACTGGATCGCCGTGTTCATGCCGACGACACGCCCGAACAGGTCCACCAGCGGTCCGCCCGAATTGCCGGGATTGATGGCCGCGTCCGTCTGGATGAACGCCTCCAGCTGCGAACCCGCCCGGTTGAAGAGGATGTTGAGGTTCCGCCCCTTCGCGCTGACGATGCCGGCCGTCACAGTGAACGCGAGGTTGAGCGGATTGCCGAGCGCGAGGACCCAGTCCCCCACCTGCAGCGCATGCGAGTCGCCGAACTGCGCGGCCTGGAGCGGACCCGTGTGCGAGGGATCGACGCGCACCACCGCGACGTCCGTGTTCGGGTCCGCGCCAATGACCTCCGCCTCCCAGTCGCGCCCATCCGACAGCGTCACGATCACGCGCTCGGCGTTCATCACCACGTGGTTGTTCGTGATGATGTGACCGTCCGTGTCCATGATGAAGCCGGATCCGGTGGCGCTCGACAGCGTGTCGTTCGTCTCCGGGTGGTTCGGTGGCAGCTCATCACGGTTCACTCTGGTCACCACGTGGATGCGGACCACGAAGGGCAGCGAGTGTTCGGCCGCGGCTCGGAACGCTTCCGACAGCCCCGTCGCCGTGATCGTGTCGATCGGCGGGACCGGCACCTCCGAAGGCATTGGAATCGCCGGGGCCGACCCCGGGCTCCGAGTGTCGGAGGCGGGTGCGGTGCATGCGGCGAGGATCATCATGCCTGCGAGCAGGCGTAGCTTCGTCTTCATCGGCGTCGTTTCGGGTTCGGTGCCGGCCCGTGAATCGACCGCCGGCGTTCCGGAAGATCGACGGACCGTACCGGCGGCGAAAGGGCCTGCTTTCCCTACGCAGCCACGGCCGTCCCGGATTCCTGCGAATTCCGCAGCCGCGCGCCGCCTTCGTGGTCGAGGTGTCCGTATCGCGGCCCCGCGCGCCATTCCGGCGCCCCGCCGACTCCGGTACCGTCCCCGTCATGCTTGCACAGGTTCTGAGCTGGTCCGTTCTGGGTGTCGATGCCATCGCGGTGCGGGTCGAAGTCGATCTCGCAGCCGGCCTGCCCTCCATCACGGTAGTCGGCCTCGCCGAGAGCGCGGTCCGGGAAGGGAAGGACCGGGTGATGGCGGCGCTCGCCAACGCGGGCTTCGCCGTGCCGCCGAAACGGATCACGATCAACCTCGCCCCGGCGGGGTTTCCGGCGGAAAGGAAGCCAGAGGGCTAATCTCGAGGGTCAGCAGCCGGGTGCCCTTATCGAAGGTGGCCCGATGCAGCCACGGCTCGATAAGGTCCCGAAGCTCCCGGCCACGGCCCTCATCCCTGAGCTTGGCCGCAAGATCCGGGAAGTTGGCGGCGATTTTGAGGAGGCGATCTCTGTCAGCCCGGTTCCCAAGGTTGCCCTGCAACTGGAATTGTAGTCGCTCGAATGTCCTGCTCGACTGCATCCAAGTCTGACCGGATTGCCTCGATCTGGGACATCGCCTCGAGACGGTCCAGCAAGCCGTCCGCGATGCTCGTCACCAACCGATCCCTGCGTTTGATCGTTTTCTCCCGCTTCGCCTCAGCTGCGCGAAGCGCATCTTCAACAGATTTCGGGGCTTGGGACAAGACACGGTCGATTTCCTGCGAGATTCTCTCTTGGACCTCGGAAGAGCCAATGGTGGTAGCGAGCGTGTCGATGACCGCATCTTCCACGATATGACGCATGACGGTGCCGATCCGACCCGGACACACCCCCGAAACGCCTCCCGTGTCTTTGTAGAACCGCCGGAACTCACGGACCGGCACGGCATCACGACTCTTCCCTCCGCCACCCCCAACGTAATGGTGACCGCAGTGACTGCACTTGAGCAGACCCGAAAGCAGGTAATCCGAAACGATTGCGGCGCCCTTCTTACGATTTTCGGCAATCCGGGTCTGTGCCCGCTTCCACAGGTCCCGCGGCACGATGGCCGGATGGGCGTCCCGCATCCCGTAGGTCACCCCCGAGCG
>CAWAYJ010000013.1:0-149191 GCA_963786235.1 uncultured Gemmatimonadales bacterium | reverse complement strand
GCTCGGGCGCGACTACCTGAGCCGGCTGCTGTACGCCGGGCGCGCGACGCTCTTCGTCGGGCTCGTCGCCAACACCATCGCTATCCTGCTCGGCCTCCTCGTCGGCCTCGTGGCCGGCTTCGTGCGTTCGCCACGGCTGCGGCTGCCTGGCGGTTTCGGCTTGGTCATCCCTGTCGAGGCTGGCTTGATGCGCGTCACGGACGTCGGCCTGGCGTTCCCGGCGCTGCTGCTGGCGATGGCGATGACCGCCGCCTTCGGCCGCAGCCTCGCGCTGGTGACCATCGTCATCGCCGCGGTGTTGTGGACGACCATGGCTCGGCTGGTCTACGCCCGGGTGCTGATGCTCCGCGGGCAGGAGTACGTGACCGCGGCACGGGCACTGGGCACGGGCACGGTGGGCATCCTGCGCCGACACCTGCTGCCTCAGGTCCTGCCCCTGGCCCTCGTCTACGGCTCGCTGGGCATCGCACGACGATCATCTTCGAGGCCGGTCTGTCGTTCCTCGGTGCCGGGGTCCCACAGGACACCCCCACCTGGGGTGGCATGCTCGAGCGTCAGACCGGCTCGCTCGCGACGGACCCGCGCCTCGCGCTGCTGCCGGCTCTGGCCATCTTCGTCACGGTGCTGGCCTTCAATCTGCTGGGCGATGCGTTGCGCGACGCGGTCGACCCCCACACCCAGCGATCCTGATGTTGACGTTCCTGCTCCGGCGCGTGGTGTGGTCGGTGTTCGTGCTCCTGTCGGTCTCGGTGCTGGCGTTCCTGCTGACGTTCGTAGCGCCGGCGGACCCGGCCAAGTCGATCGCGGGACCGAAGGCCTCGTCAGCGGCAGTGGAACGCATCCGCGAGTCGCTCGGGCTCGACCGCGCACCGCTCGAGCAGCTCGGCGACTACCTCGCGGGCGTGGCCCAGCTCGACTTCGGGACCTCGTACCAGTCGGGCGGCCTGCCCGTGGCCGACCTCATCGTGGGCAAGCTGCCAGCGACCTTCGAGCTGGCCATCGCTGGCACCTTGCTGGGCTTGGCCATCGGCTTGCCCGTGGGGGTCGCCTCGGCCCGTCGCCCCGGCAGCCGGCTCGACCGCATCGGCGCGGTCACCAGTTCATTCATGGTCTCGTTCCCGTCGTTCCTGGTGGGGCTTGTGCTCATCTATCTCTTCGCCTATCGCTTGCGCCAGGACTTCGGCATCGCGTCTTCCCCATCGCGGGCATGCACTACGACCCGCTCGACCTGTCCGCCCTGGCACTACCCACCATCACGCTGGCCTTTGCCCTGGCGCCCTTCTACATCCGAGTCAGCCGCACGGTGATGATCGAGGAGCTGCACAGCCACTACGTCCGCACCGCCCGCGCCAAGGGCGTCCCCGAGCGCACGGTCGTGTGGCGGCACGCCTTCCGCAACGCCCTGCTGCCGATCGTGACGCAGGTGGCCATGGACCTCGGCTTCGTGCTCGGCGGGATCGTCGTCATCGAGACGGTCTTCAGCTGGCCGGGCATCGGGCAGCTGGCGGCGAAGTCGATCACCTCCGAAGACTTGCCCGTGCTCATGGGCACGCTCCTCTTCGGGACCTTCCTCATCGTGCTGGCCAACCTGGTGGCCGATATCGCCTACGCGATCCTGGACCCGCGCATCTCGCACTGGCACGAACCGGGCTGAGCCAAAAAGCGATCGGCACCCAGCCCTAGGGTTCCCTCATGGGCGGGTCGTCTTGCCCCAGCCGCAGGGCTAGCGCACCCAGGCGGCCCACGTGCTCGTATTCCAGCTCAAGGGTCACGCCATCCTCGGTCGGCACCTCGAGGTGCTCCACGGCCGCGGAAGACAGGAGCGCGTAGGCTTCCCAGCCGGTGGTGGCCACGACGTCGTTCTTGAGCATCCTGTGCGCGATGGTCACGTCGGGACCGAGTAGCTCGGTACGGCCGGCGATCGTCTGTTCCACGTAGCTGCCATGGTGGATGACGAACTTCAGGTCCAGGCGTGCACCGGTACTGCACGCGGCGCAGGTGCAGGTCATCCCCGCCTCGGTCTCGCGCACGTGCTCGCGGAAGGTGGCGTAGCAGTCCCGCAGGCAGGCCGTCACGGCGGGGCCGCGAATTTGCAGCGCCTGGTCGTCCGCGAAGGCGAAGACGGCGTCGCCCTCCAGCTTGGCGAGCACGAAAGGTGGCGTGAGGCTACCCACGATGGAGTCGAGCAACTTCGTCATCAGTGGATAGGCAGGGGGTGTCTCGCCGAAGTCGAGCTGCGCCCCATGGGCGATGCCCACCGCCGCGAGGAACCCGGTGTACCCGGAGATGTCAGCCAGCACCAACGTCGCGCGCTTGGCGCGCTGCTCATCCACGGGTGTCGGGTCTGTCTACCACCGACGGAGACTAGCACCTATGCATCCGAGGGAGCCGTGGCCGATCGATCTAGCGTCCTGCCCACCAGGCGCTGACCTCGGCGGCCAGGCGATGCTTCGTGTCCGTGTCGGTGAAGGCAGCCTCGATGGCGTAGCGGGTATGGCGTTCCACGTCCAGATCGGTCAGCTCGGACACCCGGCGCAGGTCGCCCGCGAGCGAGCACGCGAAGTACGTCGGGTCGTCGCTGTTGATGGTCACACGGGCGCCCCGCTCGACGAGCTCGATGACCGGATGCTCCTGCCACGACGTGGCCACGCCGGTCCGGATGTTCGACGTCGGGCAGACCTCCAGCGGGATCGCCTCGGCCACGAGGTGCTCGACGAGCACCGGGTCCTCCACCGAGCGGATCCCGTGTCCCACACGGTCCACGCCCAGGTCTCGCAGCGCCGACCACACGTACTCGGGTCCGGCAGCTTCGCCCGCGTGCGCCGAGCGACCCAGTCCCGCCTCGGCCGCGCGGCGGTAGACCGCGGCGTAGCCGGCTGGCGGGTGGGCCGGCTCCGAACCGCCGATGGTGATGCCCACGATGCCGGCCGCATCGGCGACCTCGATGACCTCCTCGAGCGTGCGCCCACACCACTCGGGGCCGGTATCGCGCACGAGGTCGACCAGCAGGTTCACGCGGGTGCCTGCCACCCGGTCGAGCCCGCGGCGCACGGCCGTGGCGATCTCGGCCAGGGCAGCTCGTGCTGCCGGAAGTCGGTCGGCGAGATCGAGGCCTCGGCGTAGACGATGTGCTGCTCCGCGAGCGAGGTCGCCACGGCCGTGGCCACGGCGGTCCAGTCATCGGTCGTGCGGATGAAGGGCAGCATCCACTGCCAGGTCTCGATGAAGTGGGCGAAGTCGCGGTACACGAAGCGGGCGGTCATGGCCTCGAGCGTGGGCGTGTCGGGTTCGCCGTAGGCCTGCACCAACGCCCACAGGGCAGCGGGCGGGATGGCACCTTCGAGGTGCAGGTGTAGCTCCACCTTCGGTGCGAGGTCGAAGACGTCGGGCATCGCCGTACGGTAGCCCCACACCGGCTTCGCGACATCGGCGGTAGGCTGTCGGGCGTGACCCTCACCGCGATTTCGCGCCGCTGCACCGCCGCCGCCCTGGTCTGGGCGCTCGCGCTCCCGCCGGCCGCTGCATTCGCGCAGGAGCCGACTCCGGCACCGACCGCTGTGCCGTCCCCGGGCGTGGATGTCACGTTCGCGCCGCCTGTCACCAGCCCCGAAGGCGTTTGGCAGGTCACAGCCTATGACCCCTGGGGCCAGGGTCTCGTCGAGCCCGGGGCCGACAACGAGCTGCGAGTCTCACTGCTCGACGACGGAGAGCTGGCGGGCGAGACCGGTTGTGGCCGCTTCAGCGGCGGCTGGTCATACGACGGTGACGAGCTGTTCCTGGGGGTCGCACCCTCGGGCAACCTTGGCTGTGCGGCGCCGCGAGTGGAGGAGGCCATCGGCCTGTCCACGGCTTTCGACGCGGTCGCAGGCTGGGGTCCCGCCGAGGGTGGTGGCATCGAGCTGTTCGACGCGGCAGGAGCCACGCGTGTGGTGCTCGAAAGCCTCGCCGCCTTCGAGCCCACCGGCGCCTGGACCGTGCAGCGCTATCGCCGCCCCAACGGCCAGCTCGTCGAGCCACTTCCGGGCAGCCCGATGTCCCTGACGCTCCGCACCGACGGCGGCGTCGAGGGCAGCACCGGCTGCCGGCTGCTTCTGGGCGCCTACAGCTCGGAGGGCGGCGGCATCGTCATCGGCCCGCTCGAGCCCCAGGGCCGGCCATGTGAGGGCGCCGAGCGCCGGGCCGAGCGACAGCTGTTGCGCGCCTTCGGCGAGGTCGTCTACTGGCAGCAAAGCGGAGACACGCTCTCGCTCAACGATGGCTTCGACGCGCCCCTCGTGGAACTGGTCCGGGCTGTCGAGCCGTCGGTCGTGGCCGAGGCCGGGGAGGCCGAGGCAGGGGAGTGACCGCGGACCGGCGGCGGTACATCGGCTCTGGGGTCGTCATCAACGTCGCCATCATCGTCCTCGGGCTGGCGGGCATCGCCATCCTCCTGCTGACGCAAGGCCTCGGAGGCGAGGCTGGGACGAAGCGTCCGCTCGAGCTCAAGGTGGAGCTCTCGACGGTGGCCTCGGGACTGGAGTCGCCGGTGTTCCTCAGCGGTGCCGGGGATGGTTCCGGCGACCGCTACATCGTCGAGCAGCGGGGCCTGATCCGGAAGCTGGCCCCCGACGGGAGCATCGAGCCCGCGCCTTTCCTCGACATCCGCGACCGGGTCTTGCACCACCACGAGCGCGGGCTGCTCGGCCTTGCGTTCCATCCCCAGTACCACGAGAACGGCCGGTTCTTCGTGCTCTATTCTCGCCGGGAGGGCGACGGCGCCACCTCCATCAGTGAGTTCACGGTCGGGGGCGACGGTCCCGTCGAGGACAGCGAGCGTGCGCTGCTGGTCATCCCCTCGTACACGGCAAGAAGGGAAAGCAGCCCGTATCGAAGCCGGAAATCATACTGCTCGGCATGGTCGGGGTCGCGTATCTGATTGCCGTTGTGCTGGTCCTCCAGAGCGTGGACCCCTGACGCACGGCGGCCGCGACGCCGTCCAGGCCCGGAGGCCGACATGAACCTCCTGCCACTGCGCCGTCGCCATCCGGCGGGCGCCTCCGTCCGGGAGGCGCCGAATGGCGGGACGCCGAGCGACGATTCCGGGACGACGACGCCCTCCTCACCGGCCGCCGCCGCACTGGGAAGCGCGGAACTGCGGCGTCGCGCCCGCGAAGCCGTCGCCGCCCTGGCGGATTGCCGGCTCTGCCCGAGGCGTTGCGGCGTCGATCGCCTGAGCGGGAAGTGGTCCGCCTGCAAGACGGGCCGATACGCGCGAGTGAGCAGCGCGTTCCCGCACATGGGTGAAGAGGATTGCCTGCGCGGCTGGAACGGGTCCGGCACCATCTTCTTCACCCACTGCAACCTGCGCTGCGTCTTCTGCCAGAACTTCGCCATCTCGCAGGGTGTCCGGCCCGGCGAGCCGGAAGCCGCGGCGCGGCCCGCCACGCTGGCCGCGATCATGCTCGACCTCCAGGCGCAAGGCTGTCACAACATCAACCTCGTCACGCCGGAGCACGTCGCGGCGCAGGTGCTCGAGGCCCTCGCCATCGCCATTGACGAGGGGCTCGGCATCCCGATCGTCTACAACACCAGCGCGTATGATTCGCTGGAGAGCCTGGCCTGGCTGGATGGCGTCGTGGACGTCTACATGCCGGACTTCAAGCTCTGGAGCCACGACGCCAGCAGGTTCTACCTCCGGGCGCAGAACTACCCGGAAGCCGCGCGCGCGGCGATCCGCGAGATGCACCGGCAGGTCGGATCGCTCCGGTTCGACGACGAAGGGCTCGCGCTGCGTGGCCTGTTGGTCCGCCACCTCGTGATGCCCGGGCTGCTCGAGGAAACCTCCGCGATCCTCGAGTGGATCGCCGCGGTGCTGGGAGCCGACACCTATCTCAGCCTGATGGACCAGTACCATCCATCCGGCAGGGTGCCGGGCCGGATGTCCCCGATCGATCGGCCACTCGACCGCAGTGAATTCGCCGAGGCGCTCCACACCGCGCGGAGCCTCGGCTTCGCCCGCATCGACGAGCGGAGGCCGAACCCATTCCTGCGCCCGCACGGGCATTGATCGGTCGATTCCGTCGCGGTGATACTCCCGGCGTTCAGCCCAGCACGCGCTTCAGGAACGACTTCACCGGCCCTTCGTATCCCTTGACGATGAGCACGGAAGCGGGGGAATAGCGGGCGACTTTCTCCGGGATCTCGCCCAGCAGGATCCTGCGGAAGAACGGCTCCTTCGCCGCGCCCACCACGACCAGGTCGAACTCGCGGCTGGCGAACGCCAGGCCGCCCGCCACCGACTTGGCGGGGATCAGCTTCCTGTCGAGCCAGGCCGTGTCGCCCACGTGGATCAGCGTCTTCTCCATCCAGCGCTCACCTTCGAGCTTCTGTTCGTCGGACGCGTCAGGCGGCACGACGTACCCCGCCGTGACCGTCATGTCGAAGGCGTCGGCGAGGATCGAAAGGAACTCCGTTGCCAGTCGAGCGTTCGGCCCGCCGGCCGTGGGGAAGAAGCAGCGCTTGATCGGGCGGGTGGATGCGATCTTGAGCACCATCAGGTCGCTGGTCGCGTGCCGGATGACGCGGTCCGTGACCTCGCCGAACAGCCGCTCGCGCGTGTTGGTGAAGCCCTTCCAACCCATCAGGACCAGGTCGGCCCGGTACTGGGCGGCCGCCGCCAGGATTCCGTCATCGACCTTGTGCGCGACGACCAGGTCGGTTTCGAGCGTGACACCCCGTTCCGCCGCACAGGCGCGAGCCTGACGGAGCAGCCCCTCCCGGTGGTGGGCGAAGCGCAGCCCTTCGTGGATGGGGAGCTGTCTCGCCACCTGCACCACCGTCACGGCGACGATGCGTCCGTTCCTCGCTTTCGCGATCGGGCTCGCGAAGTCGAACAGGGTGTCGACGTTCTCCGGGTTGTGGAGGGGCACGAGGACGGTGTAGCCGGCGGGGCGTGCGGCGTCGCTCCGCCCGGGCACCAGCACCTGGGGTCGCTCCTCGGCGGTCCGTTTCTCGAAGAACAGGAAGTAGATGAACAGTCCGGCGACGATCCAGCCCAGTGTCAGGAACCAGGCGATGGGCTGGAATTTGAACTGGTAGATGGCGAGGAAGACGTTGAGTCCGATCCCCAGGATGGGCGTGACCGGGTAGAACGGGACTCTGTACTTGCGCGGGATCTCGGGCGCCTTCCTGCGGAGCACGATCACGGACAGGTTGACCAGCGCGAACGTCAGCAGGAAGATCAGGCTGGCCGCGGAGCCGACCGCCTCGATGGGGAGCAGAACCGCGATCGTCAGAAGGATCACGCCGGTCGTCACGATCGCGACGTGCGGGGTGCGCCGACGCGGGTGGATCCGGGCCAGCGCCTCCGGCAGCCACCGGTCGCGGCCCATCGAGAACGCGACCCTCGATGACGCCATCACCGTGGCGTTCAGTGCCGACATCGTGGACAGCAGGCCGCCGAACACGATCACGGCCACCCCGAACGCCGGCATGAAGTCCTCCGCCGCCCGCACGATCGCCGTTTCCTTGTACGCGCCCAGGAACTGCCACGAAGGACCGTCCGCGGGTTTCACCGCGGCCAGCGAGACGAAAAGGATCAGCAGGTACATCGTGACGGTGATAGCCAGCGCGATGAACGTGGCCCGCGGGATGTTCTTCTCCGGCTCCTTGATCTCCTCGGCGACCGTGGCGATCAGGTCGTATCCCTCGAACGCGATGAACGTGAGCCCCATCGCCACGAGCACGCCTCCCGAACCCTTCGGCAGGAATGGCGTGAAGCTCGCCGCGGCCTGGCCCGGCACTTCCATGACACGCCGGAGTCCGTAGACGATGAACACGCCCAGCACGATGAGCTTCGACATCGTGAGCACGTTTTCGGCCCGGCCCGTGACGGCTGCCCCGCGTACGTTCAGCCGGATGAAGAGCGTGCCGACGAGGAGGGTGACGATCAGTCCGGCCCCGTGCTCCCCGACCAGTCCGAAAACGTGATTGCCGACCGAGGGCGCGTACTTCAGGAAGAACTCCCAGAAGTAGCCCGCGAACCCGAGCGCGTAGAGGCTGCACGCGACCGTGTACGCGAACCAGAGCATCCAGCCGGCCGTGAACCCGACTGCCCCCGGGAACGCCTGGCGCACGAACGAGTAGCCGCCGCCCGCTCGCGGGATGGCGGAGGCCAGCTCGGCGTACGCGAACGCGGTGAGCAGCGTCACGCCGCCATTGAGGGCGAAGGCGAGAATCGAGGCCGGTCCCGCTTCGCCGGCGGCAATGCCCGTGAGAACGAATATCCCGGCGCCGATCATGGCGCCGACCCCGATCATGATGGCGTCGAACAGCCCGAGATCCCGGGCGAAGGTCGTCTGGTCCGACTGCTCCCGCACCGCCATCAGGAAACCGGTCGGCGGAGACCGCGACCGCGGCAACGGGCAGCGTTGCGCAGCACCGTCTTCTGGTGGGACAAGGAACCTCCTGCTGATCGCGAACGTCCCGTCGGGAAGGGCACCGCCCGGCCCGGGTTTGCAGCGGGTTGCAGCCGGGCCGAAGATGGGCGGCAGTAACCGCGGCCGGCAAGGTGTCGCGGGCGTGGAAACCGCTTCCGCTCGCGATCCGTAGGGTCTTCGACGACACGTTCTCGAACCCGTGGTGCCGCGATGCATTCGATGCTGCAGAGCCTGCGTCTCGCCTTCCGCCAGTTCCGCAAGGAGAAGGCGTTCACCTTCACCGTGCTCGTGACTCTCGCCGTGTGCGTCGGCGCGAACGCGGCCATCTTCTCCGTCGTCGACACGGTCCTGCTCTCGCCGCTGCCCTATCCGGACGCGGACCGGCTGGTGGTCGTCTACAACAGCTATCCGGGCGCGGGCGCCTTGCGCGGGAGCACCGGGTCCTTCGACTACTTCGGCCGTCGCGACAAGGTCAAGGCGTTCGAGCAGATGGCACAATACCAGGGCTGGGGCCACACCGTCGGGGAGGCGGGCCAGACGCAACGGATGCGGAGCATGCGGGTAACGCCGTCCTTCTTCCCGCTGCTCGGCGTGCAGCCGCTTATGGGCCGAGGCTTCCGCGAGGAGGAGATGGACCCGGGCAACGAGTTCGTGACCGTCCTCTCCTGGGAGTTCTGGAAGGACTACTTCGGCGGCGCCGCGGACGTCCTGCAGAAGGACCTCCGCATCGACGGCCGGCCCTACCGTGTGGTCGGTGTGCTCCCGCGCGGGTTCCGCCTGCCGCAGAGCGAGCAGCCTCGCTTCTACGTGCCCATCCCGTACGCCATGGACAACCGCGGCATCCAGAGCTGGCACAGCAACAACTACGAGATGATGGCGAAGCTCGCGCCGGGCGTTTCGGTAGAGCGTGCCCGGGCGGAGAACGACGCTCTCAACGCATCGTTCCTCGCCGATTGGCCGATCCCCAATGGCCCGCAACTGCTGAAGGACGTGGGCTACTCCATGAAGGTCGTGCCCGCGCGCGAGGACATGGTGCGTGATGTGCGGTCCACCCTGTACCTCCTCTGGGGCGGCGTCGCCTTCGTACTCCTCATCGGGTGTGTGAACATCGCCAACCTGATCCTGGCCCGGAGCCAGGTCCGGGTCCGGGAGACGGCCACGCGGCTCGCGCTCGGTGCGCCGCGCCGGCGGCTCGCCACCGAGGTGCTGACCCACGCGTTGACGCTGGCCGTGGCGGGCGGCGTGCTGGGCATCGGTGTCGCGTTCGCGTTCATCCGCTTGCTCGCGTTCTTCGGCGCGACACGGTTGCCGCGCGGCGCCGAGATCGGCATGGATTCCACGGTCCTGCTGTTCACGCTGGCGATTGCCCTCGTGGCCGGCCTGATCTTCGGCGCGATTCCGGCGATGCGCCTGATCGGCGCCGACCTGCGCGCCGTGCTCCACACCGAGAGCCGGGGTACGACGGCCGACCGCCGGACGCTCTGGATACGGACCTCGCTCGTCACCGCCCAGATCGCTCTGGCCTTCATCCTGCTCATCGGTGCCGGGCTCATGCTGACGAGCTTCCGGAGCGCCATGTCCGTGGATCCGGGGTTCGACCCGGACGACGTGCTGTCCGCGCGGATTTCGCTTCCGCCGGTCCGCTACCCCGACGCGGCAGGACGACTCCAGTTCGTCGATGCGCTGGACGTGGACCTGCGCGACCTGCCCGGCGTGCGCCACGTCGGCTTCACCTCGCAGCTGCCGTTCGGCGGCAACAACTCGAGCAGCGTGATTTTCCCCGAGGGCTACTCGCCGCCACCCGGCGAATCGCTGCTCTCGCCGCGCCAGACGTGGGTGGCGGGCGACTACTTCGAGGCCATGGGCATCCCGCTGCTCGAAGGACGCCGCTTCGAGCCGGAGGACGGAAGCGAAGACCGCCACGTGATCATCCTCGACGAATGGCTCGCGAAGCGCTACTTCGGCGACTCGAGCCCGCTCGGCAAGCGCATGTTGTGGGGATCGGTGCCCGGCATGGAAGAGGAAGGGAACTACTACACGATCGTCGGCGTCGTCGGCACCATCAAACACGCCGACCTCACCGCATCACAGGATGACTACGTCGGCGCCTACTACTTCCCCTACCGGCAGAACCCGAGCGGTTTCGTGTCCATCGTCGCGGAAGCCGCGGGCGACCCGCTCGCCCTCACCGGCCCGATCCGGGACCGACTCACCGCGCGCGACGCGGAGTTGCCGCTCTTCGACGTCATGGCGATGCGCAGTCGCATCGACGACTCGCTCACGAATCGGCGGTCGACCATGTTCCTGCTCATCGTCTTTTCCGGTGTCGCGTTGTTCCTCGCCGTCATCGGCATCTACGGTGTGCTCGCCTACGCGGTGGCCCAGCGGACCCGGGAGATGGGCGTGCGGATGGCCCTCGGCAGCACGACCCGGCAGATCTTCGGGCTGGTGCTGCGCCACGGCGCGGCCGTGACCGGCATCGGTCTCGGCGTGGGCGCCGTCGCCGCGGCGCTCATGGGCGGACTGATCCGCTCCCAGCTCTTCGAGGTCCAACCGCTCGATCCGCTGGTGATGGGATCGGTGGCGCTCGTGCTCGGCGTCGTCGCGATCGTCGCGTGCGCGGTACCCGCGTTCCATGCGGCCCGCGTCGATCCCGTGCGCGCGCTGGTCGGCGAGTAGCCGCCCGCGTCACCGCCCGGGCAGCCGCTTTTCCGTTCGGCTACCGGAGCCCCGCGGGCGACCGGAGGGGCGCGACCGGATTGCCACACCGGGAAAACATGTTCGGCCCGGCCGCGCCCGTGCCCGGCGTCGAACCTTGTCCGGCAACGACTTGCGAGTGATGGGCGTGGCGGCACGCGGTATGCGACTCCCGCCATCACCTGTCCCGACGCGGAGCCTGCACCGCGAGCGGCGACTCTTTCATGTTCGAAGGAGGACTGCCATGGTGCGGCTCTTCGGAGCGATCGCTCTCTGCATGCTCGTGCTCTCCGGTTGTACCGATGCGGACCGGATCAGCGCTCCAGCCACGGATCCATCATTCAATCACGTGCCGGGTGAGCCGCTCAACCTGCCGTCCGTGGGGGTGCACGTGAACGGCAGCACGGCGACGGTCATCTGGCACGAGGACCCGTTCAACCTGGGCACCGGTTATGCCGTCGAGGTGTATGCGGGCGCGACGTGTACGGGGACGAACCTGGTGCCCGGGGCGTCGAGTGTGGCGGGCACCGCCTGGACCGAGGCCTACCACCTGTACAGGGACGTCGGTCCGCTGGCGACGGGTTCGTACTGCGCCCGCGTGAAGTCCAACGGTATGTTCAGTCCGCCGGTCTTCCAGGCGTTCGTTAGCGCGCAGTTCAGCATCGGCTCGTCGAACTCCCCGCCGGAGTCAGGATTCAGCTGGACGCCCGTGTCCCCGTTCGAAGGCGACGTCGTGACGTTTAACGGCATCGCGTCCGACCCTGACGGTGACACCCTCACGTTCGTGTGGAGCATCGATGACGAGGCCGTGTCGTCGGCATCGTCGTTCGGCCAGGTGTTCGCCGATGATGGCAGCCACGAGGTCGCCCTTACCGTGAGCGACGGCCGTGGCGGCAGCTCGTCGAGTGCTCAGACGATCACCATCGCCAACGCGCCTCCCGTGCTTCTCGATCCGGTTACCGCGAAGGCCGCGACGACCCGTGCGTCCGTTGCCCTGCCGGTCGGCGCGTCGATGGAGTTCGCGGGAGCGTTCTCGGATCCGGGCCAGTTCGATACCCACGTGATGACGCTCGACTGTGACTACGGCGGACCGCCGGTCGAGGGCACGAACACCATGGCCGTGATGCCGGATTACTCGGGTTCCTGCACGTGGGAAAGCGCCGGCATCTACCAGGTGCTCGTCACGATTCGCGATGACGATGGCGGGTCGGCCAGCCGGATCAGCGAACCGCTGATCGTCTACCAGTCGATCAGCGGCCGGAGCGTAACCGGTGGTGGCTGGATCGACTCACCGCCGGGCGCCTGCCAGATCGATCCCCAATGCGCCGCGGCGAAAGGCCGCGCGAGTTTCGGCTTCGTTTCGAAGTACGGCAAGGGTCCTGTCCCGGCGGGAAACACGGTGTTCCAGTTCAAGTCGGCGTCGCTGACCTTCAAGTCCGGGCCGCAGCTCTGGCTGGTGGCAAGCGGACCGGTGGCCCGCTTCGCCGGCAGCGGCACTTTGAACGGCATTGACGGCTTCGACTTCGCCGTCACGGCCGTGGACGGTCACGCCGCCCGAGAGCCCGACCGCTTCCGCATCCGGATCTGGAATCAACGGTCCGGAGATGTCGTCTACGACAGCGAGCCGGGCGCCGATCCTGCCGGTGACGCGGCAACGGCGATCAACGGCGGAAGCATCGTGATTCATGGGCATGAGTGACGCCCATGCGGGCCGTCGACGATTCGCGTGAATGTGCGCGTTGCGAGTCCCGCCGCGGCCGGGCCGCCTGAGGTACGAGCCGCTCCGGTCGGCGCCGATCAGGCGGCCGGTACGTCCTCGCGGAACAGGTGCACGTCGCGCTGCGGGAACGGGATGCTGCAGCCGGCAGCTTCCAGCTTCTCCTTGCAACGCTGCGTGACGTCGAAGTGCACGCGCCAGTAGTCGGCGGTCGCGGCCCAGGGCCGGACCACGAAGTTGACGGAGGAATCGCCGAGCTCGGCGACCTCGACCTGCGGCGCGGGAACCTCCAGCACCAGCGGATGGCTGGCGACGACGTCCTGGATCGCGCGCCGCGCCGCTTCCAGGTCGTCGTCGTAACCGACGCCGATGGTCAGGTCCACCCGCCGTGTCTCGTTCGCCGTGTAGTTGGAGATCTTGTTTCCATGGACGGACGAGTTCGAGATGACGACCCGGACGTTGTCGGGCGTGTTCAGCTGCGTGGCGAAAATCCCGATTTCCCTGACGGTGCCGACCGTGCCTCCGACCTCGACGAAGTCGCCCACCTTGAAGGGCCGGAAGATCAGGAGCATCACGCCCGCCGCGAAGTTTGACAACGTCCCCTGCATGGCGAGGCCGACGGCGAGGCCGGCCGCGCCCAGCACCGCGATGAACGAGGCGGTCGGGATCCCGAACAGGCCGAGGACCGCGACCACCACGAACACCATCGCCAGCGTGAACACCATGCCGCTGATGAACGGGATCAGCGTCGCATCGACCTGGGCGCGCTTCAGGCCGGCGGCCGTCGAACGGCGCGCCCACCGCGAGAGGGCGCGGCCGACGAGCAGGACGAGAACCGCGCCTGCGACTCTCAGGCCGTACGTGGTCAGAACGCCGCCCATCTCGGTGAACAGGGCCCCGACGTCCAGGTTCTGCATGGATCCCCCCTCTGCTGCAGTCCGCGTTGCGGTGCGCTCGTGCGTGCGACCGCCGGTCAAGGACCAACAATATGGCCGCGATCGGTATTCGGCACGAGGGCACACGCGCCTCAGTGGGCGCGATCGCGGGAGGGGAGGACGCCGCGGTTTCCCGAATGGTCGTTACTTCGCGTGGCCGCCGCTGCCGCCGGATCGGCCGCCGCCGCCGCCATCGGCAATGGCGACGGACGTCATCGTACCGAATGCGATGACGCTACCGGCGGCGAGCAGCGTGCGGGCAAGGGCGGGCCGTCGCAACTCGAGGTGATCGACGTGATCCCGCCCGATCTTCACCGTCTCGGCATCAGCGGCGTGTTGGATGCCACCGACGTCCACGACGTTGAACGCGGACACGAAGATGGAATCGCGGGTCATGGCGATGAACTCGCCGTCCACGCGCCGCGCGCTGTTGATGGTGATGCCATCGAGCGGGACCGCGAGCGGCGCAGCGAGGAAGACGCGGACGTCGCTCGCCCGTGCGGGCTCCGGCGCGCCGGCGCCGAGCGGTACGTACTTGTAGCAGCCGCCCACCGAGACCAGGATTGCGGCCGCGCCGAGTAACGCAAGGGGTCTAGGGTATCGTGCCATGGCTCTTCACGGGTTGCCCGGAGGAATGCCCGCCGGCCGGCGTCGAAGCATCGCGTGTGCGGATCTGCACGAGATTGCTTCTCAATTGCCAGACGATGGTGTCGCCGGGTCGCAGTGAAATCGTCTGCGACTTGACGGTGGACTCCCGCGCGGCCGCTTCCAGCGAGTACATGCCGCGGAACGTAGTTTCATGAAACACGAGCGTACGTTCCGCGGCCGGTGGCACGTCGCCCAGCAGGACGTGCCGCCCATCGCCGACCATGTGGATGACGACGGGCGACGCCGGAATCAGGTCGTTCCGCACCTGGACGGTGATCCAGTCCGCGCCGCGGGCACGGCGGTGCCCCGTCGCACAGGCGAAAGCGAGTGCGATGGGCAGTACCGCCAGTGCCCGGCGAACGCGGATCATGACCGTTCAGCCGCTCGTGCACGGCTGCGGGTCGTTGGTGTTGCGCAGCGGCTGCGCGCTGGGCGGTGGCACGTTCGGGTTCGTCTGCCGTTCCTCCTCTCCGTAGATCATGCGGCCGGGGATGGCCTTGCCCTGGAACGTCTGCAGAACGGGCAGGCAGGTGCGCTTGTAGTCATTCCAGCTCTCCTCGTTGAGGAACCCGGCGATGTACTTCTGCGTCATGATCTCGCCGAGCAACGCGGAGCCGCTGAGGCCGGTCGGAACCGGAAGCGTCACCCCCAGCAGCGACTGCTGGCAGGCAATGCCGTCGGCGAGTCCCTGCTGAGCACCCGCCTCGTCGCCCATGTCGTATGAAGCCTCGGCCGCGATGAACGCGTTCTCCGAGCAGGTCACGATAGGCGTGGACCAGGTCGGCGAACCGGTGAGCTGAGTACTCAGGACGGAAGCGTCACCGAGGTTCTCGCCGGGCGCCGATCCCACGTACTCGCCCGCGTCGTTCGTGGCATAGTACAGCGGAAGGCGCGGGTCGTTACGCGTCTTGAGCAGGTCCACCAGGTGGGCGCCGGCCCGGATGTAGCCCGAGCGGTCGTTCATGAACTGGTACCAGAGGTTCGTTTCGGTCTGGGCCGACGTGTGGACCGAGTGGAAGTTGTCGGCCGGGTCGTGGATCCCCATTGCCGTCTCGGCCAGGGCATTCTGCAGGCAGTTGCCGCCGCACGCGGTGGTAGCCGCCGCCATGCCGGCATCCTGCGCCTCGACCCAGTGCATGTAGAAGCGCGCCTTCAGGGTGTGCGCCACGGCCGTCCACGCGCCCGTGTCCCCGCCGAAGACGTAGTCCGCCTGGCCGGGCCCGCCCGAGCCGGTCGCCATCTTGCCGATGGCATCATCGAGCAGCGTCTGCACCTTGGCGTAGACATCCTCCTGTTTGTCCAGGGCGGGCGTATTGATGTCCGGGTTGGCCGCCTCCGAGTACGGGACGTCGCCCCAGATGCTCGCCAGCATCCCCATCTGGTAAGCCTCGATGACCTCGAGGATGCCTTCGTAGGCGGGCCGGTTGGCGGCCGCGGCCTGGGATTCCGCGTCCTTGAGGTCGATGAGCCCGCCGCCCGTGTAGCGGTCACTGAACTCCGGACTGATGTCGGCCTCCTTGATCACGTAGGTGTCGAAGGAGGAGAACTGGCGGTCCGTGCCCGCCATCTGCTGCAGCCAGATCGAGGCGATCCGGTTGATGTCGTCCTCGCCGCTGAAGAACGCGTTCAGCTGGATCGAGGTGAAGAGCTGGTCGAGGCTGGCGGATGCGACCTCGTTCGGGTTCGCGTCCGTCGGACTGATGTAGTTGCAACCGCCCAGCGCCGTCGCGAGCGCGAGGGCCGCGAGGCCGGGGCGAGTCAATTCGCGCATGATCATCTCTGCGTCTCCCGGTCAGCGGTTCAGGTTCAGCGTGAGGACGAACGAACGGGTCTGCGGATTGTTGAAGTAGTCGAGGCCCCGGCCGATGCTCTGGCCCGTCAGGTTGGACTCGGGATCGATGCCCGTGTAGTTCGTCCACGTGTGCAGGTTCCGCCCGGCCACCGTGAGGTCGATGGAGTTGAAGCCGAGCCGGTGCACGACGGGCAGGTCGAAGTTGTACGACAGGGAAATATCACGCAGCTTGACGTAGCTCGCGTTCTCGACGAACTGCGAGGCCGGACCCGTGAAGCCGCTGCCGATGTTGCTGTTGAACCAGTCCTCGTTGAATACGACCTGCTTGTCCGCGCCGGGGCCGGCCACGTTGCCGCCGGAGTACCGGGCATACGTCTCCGTCACGCCCGTACCGTGGTACGGGGCGGTGAAGGCCGGTGTCCCGAAGTAGGAAAGGGCGCCCAGTGTGCCGTTCCACATCTTGTTGCCGTGCACCACGTCGAGCAGTCCGGACAGCGTGAGGTTGCCAAACAGCGTGACCGTGTTGCGCAGGCTGGCGGTCCAGTGGGGATTCGGGTCGCCGATCACGCGGGACTGCGGGTCGAGCTGCGGATAGCCGTCGGCGCCCACGTAGATGGTGCCGGCCGGCACGTTGGCCGTCCCGTCGATGGGCTGGTCGGTCAGCTGGTCGTTGCTGCCCCGGCCGTAGCGGATGAAGTCGGAGCCGAACAGCACGCCGAAGGGGTGGCAGCCGGTAACCGGATCGGGGGCTACCAGTTCGGCTGCCGGGTCGGTGAACCCGTTGAGGAACAGCGTCTCGGCCCCCGCGATGTCGTTCACGCAGCTGCGCTGGGCCGTGTACTGCGCCGAGACGTTCCAGGTCACGTCCTGCAGGCGGACCGGTTGCAAGTCGAGCTCGGCTTCGACGCCGTGGTTCTTCCACGACGCCGCGTTCTGGTACTGCGCCAGATAGCCGGTGCTGGACGGCACCGGGACCTGCAGGATCGCGTCCGTGGTGTTGCGGTTGTAATACGTGACGGACACGCCGAGCCGCTGGTCGAAGAAGGCGAGGTCGCCACCAATCTCCCATTCTCGCTTGCGCTCCGGCTTGATCGCATTGTTTCCGAGGATGGTCGAAGCGAACACGCCCTCGTGCCCGCTGTACAGGCTGTAGAGGCCGTTGGTGATCCAGCCGTCGATGAAGCTGCCGGTATTGAAGCCGGTCACGTTCGAGAAGACGGGCGGTTGCCGTCCGCTGATGCCCCACGAGCCGCGGATCTTGCCGAAGCTGAATGCGGGCATGTCGGCGAAGATCGGCAAGTGGCTGAACGTCCAGGCCACGCCCACGCCCGGGTAGAAGAAGTGGTGCTTGGCGTTCTTGCCGAACACTGACGAACCATCCCAGCGCGCCGTCCCATCCAGCGTGAGCTGGTCGGCGAAGGTCAGCTCGCCGGTCCCGAAATAGCCGTCCGTGCGAACGGTGGAACGGAACTCGTTGCCGGTGTTGGTGACCGCGAAGTTGGTTTCGTCGGTCCCGTTCAGCACGGTCGTGCCGTTCACCCCGTTCCTACGCAGCCGTGTCTCGTTCAGGTTCTGGCCGACCGTGATGCTGCCAACCACGCTGTTTGTCACGGTGCCGGTGGCCGTAGCCGACAGGTCGCTGTCGAACACGTTCTGGATGATCGTGTTGCGGGCGATGGCGCCGGCCAGGTACGCGTCCGAGCCCTTGGGGAACAGCTCGACCCGGTCATCGCTCGAGTAGTCGTTGCCGACCACGTAGTTGAGCTTGACCCAGGAGAAGGGCGTGTACTGCAGCGAGATGTTGCCGAACGTGCGTCCGACCTTGGTCGTCGCCGGTTCCTTGTACGCGACCCAGAACGGGTTGTCGTACCCGTGTCCCTCGGTCAGCGACAGCGGGTTCGGATCCCGGTAGGTGCGCTGGATGTCGGTACCCGGCGACAGGTACGGCAGGTTGTTGAAGTCCGGCGGCGTGCGCAGCGCGCCCAGCTGGATGCCGCTGATGTTGGAGCCCTGCTGGATGAAGGTGCCGCCGCTTCCCGTGTAGGCGAAATTGCCCGTGACCTGCAGGTCGTCCAGCAGGAAGTGCGAACCCTTGAGCCGGACCGTGGTCCGGTCGTAGCCCTGGGGACCCCTGATCACACCCTGCTGATTGAGCCGGCCGGCAGACAGGTAGTACGTGGTCCGCTCGTTGCCGCCGCTCAGGCTGAGATTCGACTCCCAGTGGCTGCCTTTCTGGTAGATCTCGTCCGCATGGTTGAAGACGGGTATCGATGACGAGAGCTTCGGTCCCCACGTGAACGCGCTTCCCGACGAGAACTCGCCGCCCGAGCCCTGGCCGAAGGCGGTCTGAAGCGGCACCGTGTGCGTGACGTCGTCCACACTGTACGTCGTGCTCAGCGTGGCTCTCGTGTTGCCCGCCCGACCCGACTTTGTCGTGATCAGCACCACGCCATTGGCGGCGCGCGAGCCGTAGATCGCGGTGGCCGCGGCACCCTTCAGGATCTGGACGCTCTGGATGTCGTTCGGATTGATGTCCCCGGCCCGGTTCTGCACCGCCGTTCCGGCCGTCCCGCCGCCAATGCCGATCGAGCTTGGCGGATTCTGAATGTCCGTGTTGTAGCTCTCGTTGCTGATCGGCGTCCCGTCCACCACGAAGAGCGGCTGAGTGCCGCCCGTGATCGACGCCGCGCCCCGGATCCGGATGTACGCTCCGGCGCCGGGATCCCCGCTCGAGCTCGTCACTTCGACGCCCGGTGCCTTACCCGCCAGCGCGGTGACGACGTTCTGCTCCTGGCTGCGCTGGATGTCCGCGCTCTGCACGGTGCTCACCGCCGAGGCGAGCTTTGCCCGCGTCGTCTGCGTGCCCTGGCCGGTCGCCACGATCTCGCTCAGGCGCAGCGGTTCGATGGTCAGCGAGAAATCGTGCGTGATCGGCGTGCCCATCGGCGTGAACTGGAACTCGAGCGTCGCGTATCCGATCTCGCTCGCGACGATTGTCAACGGCCCGTTCGATCGGGACGCCGGTACCGTCAGCTCGTAGTTGCCATTGTCATTGGTGATTGTCGTGAGGTTCGTGCCCTTGACGTTGATGCCCGCCGCGACGAGCGGCTTGCCGGATGGATCCGTGACCTTCCCGGTCACCCGGGTCGGCTGCTGACCTGCCAGCGCCTGCGGCAACAGCAGCAGTCCGCCGATCAGGAGCGTCCTTGCCAGCGCTTGTCTCATCATGCCTCCTGCGGTTCACGACTCCCGGCCTCCGGCCGCCCCATGAGGCAGTTCGCACGGCGCGGAAAGGCCGGGTGAGGTTGCCTTCGATCGATTGACGATGGACCGCGATACCTTTCAGGTGGATTACAAGGGCGGGGGCCCCGGACAGGAAAACGACCCGGAACCGAGGCTCCGGGTCGCTTCGTGTGTGCGCGTCCGCGCCCGGTGCGTCGCTCGCGTACGAGCGCGCCGCGCCGGGCTGAGCGTCAGTCCGTGGTGTCGAACAGTGCGAGCATGTCCTTCGACCCCTGGTAGCCCACCACGCGCGTCAGTTCGGAACCCGCGGCGTCGAGGATCACCATTGTCGGGTAACCTGTCACGGCGAATTTCTGCACGAGCTCCTTCTCGATGTCGGCATCGAGCTTGACGCCCAGGAACCCGGCGTTCAGGCGCGCGGCGACGTCGGCATCGGTCCAGACCCATTCATCCATCGTGTGGCAGGGCCCGCACCACGTGGCCTCGAAGTCCACGAGGATGCGCTGGCCGGACCGCGCGGCCGTGCGCAGCGCCGCTGCATACGCATCGCCGCCGTGGCCCCAGGTGAACGGCTCGGTCGTACGCGGCCGGGCGCGCTCGTCCCGCACCAGATCATCCGGCGCCCGGTCCTCCACCTTCGTCATGGGCCGGTCCACCACCTCGAAGTCGAGCGAGCGGCCGTCCGGGCTGAAGCGTCGGAACTCCAGGACGAGTTCCTTCTCTCCCGTCGGAAGGAACATGAACCGGTCGGTCGGCCGCGCTTCGCCGATCGTGAGCACCGCCTTCGCGGCATCCGGCTCGCCGGCTCCGAGCACGCTCCACTCGTCGCCCTCGCCGAACACCGCGTCATTGTTCGCATCCATCGCCGCGACCACCGCCGGGATGCCGTCCACCGTCACCGTCCCGTAGCGCCACGACCCGCGCGAGTAGCGAAGCACGTCCGGCGCCGCCGCACCATCCTCACGAACCATCCAGAAGTTGACGAGGTACGGTTCCGTCCCGCCCGTTTCCGGGTACGGAACGGAGAGCTCGACGCCGTTCACCGAACTCCACCACGCCTGCGTCTTCGCGTTCTGCGAGGGCGTCGCCTGGAGCGCGTCGCCGTCATTGCCGAAATCGCCGTCGCGGTTCCGGTCCAGGAAGAGCTGTACCAGATCGTCCGGGTAGGCAGCGCTCGCCGTCGCCAGCACCGGGAGCCACGACGTCTCTTCCGGACCGACCTCGAGCGTGCCCGTCTTCGCCGGACGCACCGCGCCCACCGGCAACGCCGCATCCGCCGCGACATCCGAGAGCGCTACCTGCGTTCCCTTCGGACTGAAGTTCGGCCGCGGCTGTCCTTCCGCCGGCGCGCGATACGCGAGCTCGACGTGGACGAGCGACGATGGCGTGTTCGCCTTCGTTTCGCAGGCCACCGCGCCGAACGCGGCGAGCCCCGACAGCAACACCGCCCGTACCTTGGTTCCCGTGTCGGTCATGCACACTCCCCTTGCGTGGACTCCCCAAATGACAGGATGCGCGGGAGCCGTGCAAGCCCGGCGCGCACCGTGTCCGGACCCGCCGCGCCGATGCGGAGCGCAAGTCGCAATACGGCGCCACATTGTCGGGTTTCGACTCTTGACTCGCCGCTGGCCCCGGGCAACTGTTCAGGTAGTTGGAAGCGGAGGCTACCATGGTCGCGCGGCTCGAAGTCGAAGCCAGACCGGACCCGTCTCCCGCCCCTCGCCGAGCAGGACCGAGCCCGCATCCGGACCCTCGCGGCCGGCCACTCCCGCGATCCTCCCCTGGAGATTCTCCTGGCGGTCCGCCGCCATCCGGACATGACGTCCGGACCCCTGCGAGCGTGCCGGCATCGGTGCGTTCATGTCGTGCGAGCCGCCAGCTCCACCCACCCTCCCACAAGGAGGTTCGCCATGACAGCGAATGAGAAATTCAAACGGATGTACACGGGGGCTTACGGGATATCCCTGGCCCTGGCATCCGTTGCGACTCTGCTGGTGTTCGTCTACTTCCCGCAGATGACGTCAGGCGATGTCTCCTTCTCGGTGGAGGAGTTGCGGGCGGTCGAGCTGCCGCCGGAGGTGGACATTCCTCCCGCGCCGCAGGCGATCGCGCGGCCGGCCACGCCGGTCGTCGGCAGCGCCAATATCGACGAGGCCATCACCATTGCCGAGACCACGTTCGAGAGGAACCCGGTCTCGAGCCTGCCTCCGCCTCCGACGACGGAGACGGGTGGCGTCGAGATGAAGGCGGATATTGCGAAAGCGCCTGTCTTCACCCCGTTCACGGTGCCACCGCGGTTGACGAACACGATGGTGATCCGGGATGCGCTGGAGCGAGGCTATCCGCCGATGCTGCGAGAGGCCGGAATCGGTGGCGACGTACTCGTCTGGTTCTTCATCGATGAGGATGGCGTGGTGGTGAACACGGAGCTCAAGGAGAGCAGCGGCTACCCGGCGATGGATGAAGCGGCCCTCAAGATCGCGCCCATCATGCGGTTCACGCCGGCGATGAACCGCGACAAGAAGGTCAAGGTCTGGGTGGCACTGCCGATCACGTTCAGAACGAAGTAGTGTCTGCGAATGGGAGGCGAGCCCCGTCCCCGCCCCCTCGTCGCATCGGCGGGGCGTGACGGGTCGTTCCTGTGTTCGCCCGGCGGGCCTGTGCGGGGATCGACGCGAAGCCGCGGTGCCCCGGTCCTTGCAGGTGCATGCTGGCGGCTGGTAGTCTCCTGCGGGCACGGGTTGAACTCGCAGGGTCCACTCATGAAACGCATCGGCACCGCCCTCTTCTTCGTTCTGGCTTTCGTCCTGCCGGCACCGGGTTCCGCGCAGGTTGCGGAACCCGACCATGCCGCGTGGCGGCAGGGCGCCGTCTGCTACGAGGTCTTCGTCCGCTCCTTCTTCGACAGTGACGGAGATGGCGTGGGCGATCTCGAGGGTCTGATCCGGAAGCTGGACTACATAAACGATGGCGACCCGACCGGGGGCGAGGATCTCGGCGCCGGTTGCATCTGGCTCATGCCGATCGCGGCCTCCCCGAGCTATCACGGCTACGACGTCACCGACTACTACCGGGTGAACCCGGTGTACGGGACGAACGCCGACTTCCGGCGGCTGGTCGAGCAGGCGCACCGGCGCGGTATCCGGGTGCTCGTCGACATGGTGATCAACCACACCTCGAGCGAGCATCCCTACTTCCGCGACGCTCTGATCTATCCCGGCTCGTACTACCGCGACTGGTACCGCTGGGCCGACTCGCCCGGGCCGCCCAACGAGTGGGGCGGCAATAACTGGCACCGCTCGCCGTTCCGCGACGAGTACTACTACGGCTTTTTCTCGGGCGCGATGCCCGACCTGAACTGGGACACCCCGGCCGTCCGCGAGGAGATGGTGCGCGTGGCCACGTTCTGGCTCCGCGACATGGGCGTGGACGGGCTTCGCCTGGACGCGGTCCGCCACCTGATGGAAGACGGCGGCCGGACGACGAACGTGCCCCGGACACACGACATGCTCCGCGAGTACGCCGCCCGCGTCCGCGCGGCGGACCCGGACGCGTTCACCATCGGCGAGGTCAACGACAGCACCGATGCGCTGCTCCCGTACTACCCGGACCAGCTGGACGCCTACTTCGCGTTCGAAGTGTCCACCGCGATCCTCGATGCCGTGCGGAGCGGCAACGCCACCCGGCTGCTCGCTGCCGTGCGGACGCTGCAGGACGCGGTCCCCGCTGACCGTTGGGCGCCGTTCCTCCGTAATCACGACCAGACGCGGACGCTGACGTGGCTCGATGGCGACGTCGCGCGGGCGAAGCTCGCGGCGGGACTGCTCCTCACTCTGCCGGGCCTGCCCTTCGTGTACTACGGCGAGGAGATCGGGATGACCGGCGACAAGCCGGACCCTCGGCTGCGCACGCCCATGCAGTGGAGCCCCGGCCCGGCGGCGGGGTTCACGACGGGCGTGCCCTGGGAGCCGCTCAGGCCCGACTCGATGACCGCCAACGTCCGGGTGATGCAGCGTGATCCCGGTTCGCTGCTGAACCTGTACCGCGAGTTGATTCATCTGCGCGCGGCGCACCCGGCGCTGGGCGCGGGCGAGCTCGTGGCACTCGATGCCGGCACCGCGAGCGTCGCCGCCTACCTCCGGCGGCGCGGCGATGATGTCGCGCTGGTCGTCGCGAACCTCGGGGACACCGCGCTCACGAACGTGCGGCTCTCCTCCAGCGCGGGTGTCCTGCCGGCGGGCCGGTACGCGCCGACCACGCTCTTCGGCGCTGGTCCGGCCGCGCAGCTCCGGATCGGAGCAGACGGCCGCCTTCGCGGCTACGCGCCGCTCCGTTCGCTCGATCCCCTGGCGGTGTACGTTTTCGGAGTCTCCGGCCGGTGACCCACGCTCGACGATCTTCCGGGAAGGGGTGGAAGTCGGCGCTGAGGGCGCTCCCGCTCGTCGCGTTGGTGATCCCGCTTGCCGGCTGTGGCCCGAGCGCCGATGCGCGCTCGATGGCCGCGGCGCCCGAGCTCGCGGTGCCGGCCTGGGCGAAGGACGCCGTCTGGTACCAGATCTTCGTCGAGCGATTCCGGAACGGCGACCCCGCGAACGACCCGACGCTGTACGACATGGCCGGTTCGTGGCCGCACGCCGAGCCCGCCGGCTGGCGGCCGACGGCCTGGACACACGACTGGTACCGGCAGGAGCCGTGGGCCGAAGCCACGGGTGAGGACTTCTGGTTCACGGTCCAGCTGCGACGCTACGGCGGCGACCTGCAGGGGGTGATCGACGAGCTCGACTACCTCCAGGACCTGGGCGTCACGGCGCTCTACCTGAACCCGCTCAACGACGCGCCCTCTCTGCACAAATACGACGCGCGCACCTACCGGCACATCGACCGCAACTTCGGTCCGGACCCGCGCGGCGACGAGGCTCGCATCGCTGCCGAGGACCCCGTGACGCCCGCGACGTGGGGATGGACCGCCGCCGACAGCCTGTTCCTGGCGCTCATCCGCGAGGTGCACCGGCGCGGGATGCGGATCATCATCGACTACTCCTGGAACCACACGGGCGTGACGTTCTGGGCCTGGCGCGACGTCCTCGAGAAGCAGGCGGGGTCACCCTTCGCCGACTGGTACGAGATCGAGCGCTTCGACGACCCGACGACGGCCGACACCAGCGAGTTCTCGTACCGCGGCTGGGCGGGCGTGCCGGAGCTGCCGGAATGGAAGAAGATCGGCCGGCCCGCCGGTCTCACGCAGGGCGCCATCGAGGGATCGCTTGTGCCGGCCGTACGCGACCACCTCTTCGCCGTGACCCGCCGCTGGCTCGATCCCGATGGCGACGGTGACGTCTCCGACGGCGTCGATGGATTCCGGCTCGACGTCGCGGAGCAGGTGCCGCTCGGATTCTGGCGCGAGTACCGCCGCTTCGTGCGCGGCATCAATCCGGAGGCCTACCTCGTCGGCGAGGTCTGGTGGGAACGGTGGCCCGACACGATGTATGACCCGGCGCCGTGGCTGCGGGGCGACGTCTTCGATGCCGTGATGAACTATCGCTGGTACATGTCGACGCGGAGCTTCTTCGACGGCGCGCCGCCGGGCCTGACCGCATCGCAGTACATTGCGGCGCTCGACTCGGTTGCGGCCGGTATCGAATCGGACCCGCTCGCCGCGATGATGAATCTGACGGCGAGCCATGACGCGCCCCGCTTCGCCACGTCGATCTTCAACCCCGGTCGCTACAAGTACCGGGTCACGCCGCGCGAGAATCCCGACTACCGGACCGAACGCCCGGATGCCCACACACGTGAGGTACAACGGCTGATCCTCGTGCAGCAGTTCACGTACATGGGGGCGCCCCACATCTGGTACGGCGACGAGGTGGGGATGTGGGGTGCGGACGATCCCGACCCGCGGAAGCCGATGGTCTGGGCCGACCTCGCGTACGAGGACGAGGTCGCCGACCCGCTGGGCCGGCCGCGACGCCCCGATCCCGTCAGGCCCGACACCGCGCTGCTGCGCGTGTACCAGGACCTGATCACGCTGCGGAAGCAGCACATCCGGCTGTTCGTGGACGGCTCGCTCGACTGGCTTCTCGCCGACGATGCGCACGGGCTGCTCGCCTATGACCGCGTGCTCGGCGACCGGCGGGCCGTGATCGCGTTCAACGTCGCCGACGACTCCGCGTCGGTCTCGCTCGACGCGGAGAACGGTGCCTGGCGCCTCGCTTGGCCGGCCGCCGACAGGGTCGAGGTCTCCGGCGGGAAGCTCGAGGCCGTCCTGCCGCCCCGATCCGCGATGGTGTGGATCCGCTGAGCGTCAGCCGGCCGGCCGGATCCGGATCGCCTGACCGCCGCCCGGCGCGAGCTTCAGCGTGAGCGTCGTGCCGCGATCGACCGGCTGTTCCGAGATGGTGATGGGCAGCGGATTGCTCAGCCAGTTGGCGTACGGCCCATCCGCGTAGATCTCGGCAACGAATCGTTCGCCTTCCGGCAGGAAGGAGAGCGGGACGTCGAAGCTGCGCGCCTCCTCGTCCGTGATCGCACCGATGTACCAGTCGGAACCACCCCGCTCCTGGCGGGCGACCACGACGTAGTCCCCGATGCTGCCCTGCAGCACGCGCGTCTGCTCCCAGTCCACCGGGACTTCGCGGATGAAGCGGAACGCGGGCTGGCCCTCGTAGTTCTTCAGCAGGTCCGCCGCCATCTGCATCGGCGAGTACAGCACCACGTACAATGCGAGCTGCTTCGCCAGCGTAGTACGGACGCGAGGCTGGTCGGGCGTGCGGGGCTTGCCGTCGGCGGACGCGATCAGGATGTCGAAGATGCCGGGCGTGAAGTCCATCGGGCCGGCCAGCATCCGGGTGAAGAAGAGGATCGTCTCGTGCTCCGGCGGATTGCCGCCGTCGCCGGACCATGCGTTGTACTCCTGCCCGCGCGCGCCCTCCCGGGTCATCATGTTGGGGTACGTGCGCCGCTCTCCCGTGTCATGAATCGGCTCGTGCACGTCCACCATGATGTGCCGCTTCGCCGCTTCCTCGATCACCTTCCGCCAGTGCCGCACCATGTACTGGCCGTGGTGCGCGTCGCCTGCGGCCGTCTTGTCGCCGACGTAGCCCGTCTTGATCGCCCGGATGCCGAGCCGCTGGTACAGGTCGAACGCGGCCTCCATCTGCCGGTCGTAGTTCTCCACGCCCATCGAGGTCTCGTTGTGCGCGATCAGCGTGACGCCCCGTTCGCGGGCGTAGGCGGCCAGGCCCTCGAGGTCGTAGTCGGGGTAGGGCCGCGTGAAGGAGAAGCTGTCGGCGTTCGCGATCCAGTCGCCGTCCCAGCCGACGTTCCAACCCTCGACGAGCACGCCGCCGAACCCGTTGTCCGCCGCGAAATCGATGGTGCGCCGCGTGTTCGCCGTCGTCGCGCCGTGCTGCGGGCCCGAGCTCCACGTATTCACGTTGATGTGCATCCCCCACCAGATGCCGACGTACTTCATCGGGTGGACCCAGCTCACGTCGCCGAGCGTGTCCGGTGGGTTGAGATTGAGGCCCAACACGGAGGGCGCGAGATCTTCGGCGCGGTCCGCGAGCTGGACGGTCCGCCACGGCGTCACGAACGGCGTCGTGCCGTACACCTTCGCGCCGTCCGCCCAGGGGGCCAGCACGACCTGCAGCGTGCGGTCGGGCGACGGCATGAGGTTCATGCCGGCATAGTCGACCAGGTTCGCCTCGTGGATCACGACGTACACGCCCTCGTTCGTCTCCAACGTGAGCGGCGTGTGGACCTCCGGCAGCGTGCTCACCGGCGAGCTGCGGTACAGCAGCTCGTAGCGGTGGATCGAGTCGTTGGCCGGGATCCACCATGCGCGCGCGTTGTCGGCCATGTTGAACTCGGTGAGCTCGTCCGTGATCACGAACGACTGCAGCCCCGGCTGCTCGGGGAACTCGTAGCGGAATCCGACGCCGTCGTCGAATACGCGGAACACGACGTCGAAGCGCCGTGCCGGCGCCGCCCTCTCGGCGACCGAGATGCGCAGCTCGTTGTAGTGGTTGCGGACCCGGGCCACCTCGCCCCACGGCTGCGTCCACGTCTCGTCGAGCGAGTCGCGGGCCGTGCCGGTCAGCCGGAGCCCGGTCCGCAGCGGTGGCGCCTCGCGGAACTCGAACCCGAGCCGGGACGGGAGAAGGATGGTGTCGCCATCGCGTTCCAGGCCGTAGAACAGGCCGTCCTCCTGCAAGCGGACGTTGACGACCGTGCGGCCGTCGGGCGATGCGACGGTGAGCGGCCGTTGCGCCTCGCAGCCGGTCGCCGTCGCTGCGAGCATGGCCAGTGCCGTCGCGAGCAGCGACGCGGTGCGCCGTGGTGCGCGAGGGAAGGGAACCTGCACGTTCATCGATCCTCCAATGCCTGTAGCACGGTCCGGTACCCGGTCCGGCCCGGCTACCGTCGCTCGCTCAGCAGCACGAGATCCGCCCCGCCCGGAAGCGAGACGGCGCCGCCGGTCACAGTGCCGGTCGCGCCTGAGTAGGCGTCCACCAGTGCAGTGCCGTCCGGGAACACGTCGAATACGGGGATCGTGCGCGCTCCGCTCCCCTGGCCCATCGCCACGATCACACGGTCCGCGCCCGCACCCGTCTCGAGAGTGCGGCTGAAGATGTACGGGTCGGCCTGCAATTCGCGGTGTGCACCCGCGCCAATCGCGGGATGGTCGTGCCGGAACCGGCCCAGCTTCCGCCAGTGCTCGAGAATGGCCACGGTCACACCGCCGTGAGCGATGTCCGCCCAGTTCATGAAGGAGCGGAGGTTCGCGTCGCCCTGCGCCCCCTCGACGTGGAGCGGACGGGCCGTTTCGTCGCCGTAGTAGATCTGCGCGCCGCCCGGCGCGAGCAGCAGCTTCGTCCCGTCGCCGAGCGGGTCGTTCCGGTCGAGGTCCAGGGGCGCGCCGTCGTCGTGCGAGCTTATGTAGTTCAGGATCGAGTACCCCCGGAGCGGCCCGTCACGGAGCGTCGCCGCGTACCTTGCGAAGAGCGCGTTCAACGGACCGGCGGCGTCACGCTTGAAGCCGAAGTTGATGAGCGCGTCGTAGCCGAACCGGAAGAAGTCGACCGTCCGGTCGCCGAAGTCGAAGTCCTGCCCGGATGCGATGTCGTAGTTGTAGACCTCGCCCAGCATGAAGAAGGGAAGGCTGTCGATCACCTCGGCCGGATGCGATCGCTTCCAGTCCGTGAAGGCCAGCTCGGCCTCGTGCTTCAGCTCCGCGCTGACCGCTTCCTCGAAGTGCTTGGCCGTATCCACGCGGTAGCCGTCGAACCCGAGCTCGCGGACCCAGTCGGTCAGCCACTTGATGATGTAGTAGCGCGGCGCCCGCGGGTAAGCGGTCCGCGCGAAATAGGTGTCGAGCTCCGCCTGCTCCTGCTCGAGCCGGCCTTCCTGACGCCACTTCTCGACGAGGGCCGGCGGGAGGTCCACCGGTTCGTCACTGTCCGTGCGGATGTCCGGAAGCGTCGGGACCAGCTTGCAGTCCACGGTGCCGGCGTAGTCCCGGAACGTGCACTGCGGCTGGTTCCGCACCCAGTCGTCGGGCCACGCGGGATCCAGCGGCGTCACCGGACCGGGGTGGTTAATGACGGCGTCCATGAGCACGCGGATGCCGCGCCTGTGCGCCGCCTCGACCAGGGCACGCAGGTCGTCCATCGTGCCCAGCGCCGGATCCACCGCCGTCCAGTCCCGCGTCCAGTAGCCGTGGAAGGCATAGGTCTTCCCGGTCCCTTCGTCGACGCTGCCGTGGATCTGCTCGACGAACGGCGTCAGCCATATGGCATCGACGCCGAGCGCGTCGAAGTAGCCCTCCTCGAGCTTCTGCCGGACGCCGGCGAGGTCGCCGCCCTCGAAGCTGCGCAGCACGGCGCCGTCGTGCGCGCGGCCGAGCGCGTGGTCGTTCGTGGTGTCGCCGTTGAAGAAACGGTCGGTGAGCAGGAAGTAGACGGTGGCGTCGTTCCAGAAGACGGAGGACGCCTCGGCTTCGGCGGCCGGCGCGCCCGTGGCCGGGGCGGCGCCCGCTTCCGGTGCCGGGGCGCCGCGGCACGCCGAAAGGAGAAGCAGGCCGAGGCAGGGAAGGGCCGCGGCTCGGGTCCGGTTCATCATCGTCCGACCGTCCATCCGCTGTGAGTGCAGCCTCTCGTCGGGCCGGGCGGAGGATCCGCACCGCCCCGGCTGGTGATCGATCAGATCGGGACCGAGGCGGCGACGTCGTCCGGGTCCTCGACGCGCAGTGTGAGCGCCGCGGCGACGACCAGCGAGACGCCGCCGATGAGCAGGGCATAGATGGCCTCACCGCCGAAGAACCGTCCGACGATCAGGCCGAGCACGGCCGCCGCGACGATCTGCGGGATCACGATGAAGAAATTGAACACGCCCATGTAGTAGCCCATCTTCGACGGCGGTAGCGAGCCCGTCAGGATCGCGTACGGCATGGACAGGATGCTGGCCCACGCGATGCCGACGCCGACCATCGAGCCGAGCAGCATGCGCGGGTCCGTCAACACGAAGATGGAGAGCAGCCCGAGCGCGCCCGCGACGAGACAGATCGCGTGCGCGAGCTTCCGGTTCGTCTTCTTCGCCAGCACCGGGATCGCGAACGCGACCAGCGCCGCCACGCCGTTGTAGGCCGCGAAGGCGACGCCCACCCAGTTCGCGCCCTCGTTGAAGAGCGCCGACGTCGCGTCGGTCGTGCCGTAGATGTGGCTGGTCACGGCCGCCGTCGTGTAGATCCACATGGCGAAGAGCGCGAACCACGAGAAGAACTGTACCCAGGCCAACTGCTTCATCGTGTGCGGCATGTCCTGGAAGTCGTTCAGGATGGTCACGAAGCCGTTGTCGTAGTGGCCGAAACGCTGCAGGAAACCGCTCGCGATCAACAGCAGCCCGACCACCGACGTGCCGACGGAGAGGACCAGCACCTGGTAGGCCTCCTCGTGGGCCAGCCACCAGCTCAGCAGGGCGCCGATCAGGACGAGGATTGCGCCCACGCGGAACTGGCGGCCGCCGTTGAGCGCGTACTCCTCGGCCGTACGCCGCTCCGGCACCATGCCCTCCCGCTCCTGGTTCTCCTCGAACGACGCCATCTCCTCCGGCGAGTACTCCTTCGAGCGCAGCACCGTCCAGAGCACCGCGAGGAAGAACACCGCGGCGCCGAGATAGAAGGAGAGGCGCACCGAATCCGGGATCGTCCCTTCCGGCGCCTGGTTGCTGACCCCGAGCGCCCTGGTCAGGAACCATGGCAGCATGGACGCCACCACCGCGCCCGTGCCGATGAAGAAGCTCTGCATCGCGAAGCCCGTCGTCCGCTGCGCCGACGGCAGGTTGTCCCCGACGAACGCGCGGAACGGTTCCATCGAGATGTTGATCGACGCGTCCATGATCCAGAGCATGCCGGCCGCGACCCAGAGCGTCGGCGAGTTCGGCATCAGGACCAGCGCCAGCGACGCGAGGATCGCACCGCCCAGAAAATACGGCCGGCGCCGGCCGAGCCGGTTCCACGTCCGGTCGCTGAAGTAGCCCACGATCGGCTGCACGAGGAGCCCGGTCACGGGCGCCGCGATCCAGAGGATCGGAATGTTCTCGACCTTTGCGCCCAGCGTCTCGAAGATCCGGCTCACGTTCGCGTTCTGCAGCGCGAACCCGAACTGGATGCCGAGGAAGCCGAAGCTCATGTTCCAGACTTCCGGGAACGAGAGACGCGGCTTCGGCCGGAGGCCGGGTGGAGCGGTCGCGGCGCGCGATTCCATGTCAGCCTGTGCTTTGCTGGAGGGGGGACTGTGCTTCTCCTTCGTTGCGAGCCCGGTGCAGGAGACCGACCAGCTCGCCCACGCCCGGATCCGTGAACACATCGTCGAGCAGCTTCCGCATCGGCCGCTGCCAGTTGGGCCGTTCCGACGACAGCGTCGCCGGCAGGTTCACGCCCTCGGTCTCGAGCCAGAGATCCTCAATCCAGGGAACGACCAGAGGGCTATCCGAGCGGCCCAGCCACTGCAGGACTTCCGCCAGGAACGGCCGCGGTTCGTCCACGTTCCGGTTCAGCCGCCGGGCCAGCCGACCGACCGCGATCGACCGCATCTCGCGGACGCGCGGGACCTCGTGCTCCGTCAGGAGGCCGCACCGGATCCGCTCGTCGATGTCCACGCCCGACAGCCAGCCCGCGAACGTGGGCGTGTCGTGCGTGTTCACCAGCGCCATGTCCGCCGCCGTGGGTGCGGCTACGCCCGGATCCAGCTCCGCCTGAAACTGCGCCAGGTACATTCCGCGGATCCGGTGGCGCGGTAGCGCCTCGCCGATCTCGGGCGGCACCGTCCCCAGGTTCTCACCCACGATCTCGCAACGCGAACGCTGCGATTCCAGCGTCAGGATCGCGAACAGCTCATCCGCCGGGTACGAGACGTACGTGCCCTCGCTCATCCGGAGCCCGTGCGGGATCCAGTACAACCGCGTCCACGCCATCACGTGGTCCACCCGCAACACGCCCGACAGCGCCGCCTGGTGCGCGATCGACGCCGCCAGATACCGGTGCCCCTCACGACGCGACGCCGCCGGCAGCACCGGCGGGAACCCCCAGTCCTGACCGCTTGGGAAGCCCATGTCGGGCGGCGCGCCGACCGACATCCGTTCCGCGAACAACGACTGCCTCGACCAGGGATCGTAGCCGTCCGGATGCACACCGACCGCCAGATCCATCCCCAGCCGGACACCTTCGTGGTCGAGCCGTTGCCGCAGTTCCGCCAGCTGCCGGCGCGCCAGCGTCTGCGCCACGAGGTGGAACCGCTCCTCGTCCGGATCCACCTGTGCGGGCTCCAGCCGGCCGTCCCGTGCCGCCGCCGGCCAGTCCCGCCAGTTCCGTCCGAGCCGGATCTGGGCGCCGCGGAATCGCGCGTAGCGGACGAGCTCGTCGTCGAGCAGATCCGGTGCGGGAGCCGGCAGTTTTGCGAGCGCAGCGCGAACCTCGGCGTTCGCGCGCATCACGTCGAGCGTGTGCACGAGGCCCACCGGCCGGTGCGCCGCCTCCAGGTCGAGAAACAGCTCGGACCAGAACAGGCGGCTCGCGGGCGAGTACGGGCTCGGTTCCGGGGGCTGGTTGTTGTAGGTCGGCAGGAGCGGCAGCACCATGACGAGGTCGCCGCCGTTCGAGCCGACCCAGCGGCATACCGATTCGACGTCGCGGAGATCGCCGAGTGCGCGGCTCCGGGCGGAGCGGAGCGCCGCGAGTTGCGAGCCCACGCCCCAGCTGCGGTGCGAGCCGGGCCTGCGCCACGCCTGCTCCGGTGCGGCGATGACCGTGCACGTGCCGGAGCGGCCCGCGGCTTCGACCGAGAGGCGGTGGTAACCGAACGGAAGCGGCCGGGCCGATCGAAGCTCGGCGCCGCGTCGCTCGAGCGGAGCGACGTCGCCATCCTCGAGGATCATCTCCGCGTGGACGGGGACGTCATCAGGCACCGCGACCGGGGGCAACGCGCCGTCCCAGGCAACGAGAACGGGCGGCACGATTCCGGGAGTCGCGGCGGCGTGCACGGCGCTCAGGGCCTCACCGGCATCGCGGACGTGCGCCATGGGCGCGCCGAGCGCGGCGCACACCCGGACGAGCGTATCCGGGCGGACCACCACCGGCCTGCCCAGCCCGTCCGTATAGCGGGTGTGGACCCCCAGCGCCCTGGCGAGCGCCTCGAGAGCTTCCAATTCGTTCATGGGCGTCGGGCGGTGCGTCAATGCGCCGTTCGGGGAAGCGACCCGGACGCGGGCGTACGCCCGCCGGGACCGCCGCGGTTCTGCCGGACACAGGCCTGAATTGTACTCGGCACGGCCGGTTCCACAAGCCGAATCAGCTCGCGACGTGGAGGGCGAGCGCCGTCCGCGCTTCCAGCGAGAACCGCACCCGGCCGTCGCTCTCGATCACCACGCTCCGTCCCGCGCACGTCCCGCCCTGGCCGCCACCGTAGAGCACATCGCAGTAGGTAGCCGACGGCATCCCGGTGTGCACGTCGAACGTGACGGTCGAGTCCTCCAGGTTGATCGCGACGAAGCCGCGATCGCCGCGCGAGAACGCGATCGCGTTGCCTCCATCGTCCCACCAGTCCACGATCGCCGTGCCGGCGACGACGCGCCGGAAGCGGACCATGGCGGCGATCATCGGGTCGCGATGCTCGCAGACCCACTCGCCGATCGATGCCGTCTCGAAGCTCCCGGCGCAGGTCACGGCACGCGTGTTCCCGCCCGCATTGGAGGGAGGGCCCGTCGCGTTGCCCGTCGGGCAGCTGAACGCGTAGCCCGACAGCACCGACGGGTAGCCATACGGCTGCGCGAGCATCCACACATTGGCCAGGCGGAAGACGTTGCCATCGCGGTAGCCAATGCCGCAGTCGTGCTGCGTGTCGTGGTTCTGCAGGAATACCACCGCCTTGTCCGACGGCATCAGCCCCCACGCCACCTCCGAGAACCGGCTCCCGGCCGGCCCCCCGGGATCGAGCTGCGAGATGTGCTCGCCGTTCACGCCCCGGAACTTGTTGCCGACCCCGGTGAACGTGAACTCCGTGATGTCGGCCGCACCGCCCGAGCCGTAGCCGACGCCGAAGAAATCGCGCGGCGACAGCGCCTCGCCAGAGCCCGCGCTGATCTCGAGGAAGACGTACGGCAGCGGCCGGGCTTCAGCGGCCAGGGTCTGGTCGACGAGATCGATGATGTCGTCCAGTTCGACCTGCTGGATATGTTTCGCCGCGTCGATGCGGAATCCCGCGACGCCCAACCGCGCGAGCATGACCATGTAGTCGGCGAGCTTCTGACGGACGGATTCGAGCCCCGTGTTCAGATCCGGCAGCGAGAGCAGCTCGCAATCCTGCACGTTGGCCGCGTTCGAGTAGTCGTTCATGACGCACGACGGGTGGAAATCAGAATGGAGACCAGAGGCCCGGGTACTCGTACTTCGAGTAGGCCGTACCGTTGCTGCCGACACCCGGGCTCGGGTAGTTGGTCATGTGGTTGATCACGGCATCGACGATGATGCCGACGCCCGCCGCCCGGCAGCGGTCCACCATGTCCACGAACTCGGCGCCCGTTCCCGAACGGCTCCGCTCGATGCTGTAGCTGACCGGCTGGTAACGCTCGCTCCAGGGGTAGTTCGGCGGCTCCAGGCTGTGCTCCTGCGGCGGCGAGACCTGGACCGCCGTCCAGCCCGCCGGGCCGAGCACGTTCTCGCACTCCGCCGCGATGTCCGGCCAGCGCCACTCGAAGAGATGGACGAACACGTCGCCCGCCGCCGCATGGCCGCTCGGCCGGTAGGTCTGGGAGAGCGAGGGACGGCCCGGCGGCGGGCCGTTGACCGGGGGGATGCCGGCCGTGTCGGAGCAGGCGGCGAGCGCCATTGCGAGGGACAACGACAGGAACTGCGCTGTCCAGCCTGTTCGGCGGATGGGTCGGGGCGTTGGCAATGCCATCGTCAGGGAAGGGGGATCATGGGGATGGTGGGGATCAGGGAGAAAGGGAAAAGAAAATATGAAAAGAACAAACAACGAAAACCACGCGGTCCAAACCTGGACCACCACGACCGCACGGCAGTCCCCGCCGTTCCCATCACCAGCATCTCCCCCATCCCCGGATCCCCCTTCTCATGCGCCCGCAAAGTCCAGGCGCATGAGAAGAGGGAATCACCCGATCTCCCGTCAGTATCCCGGGTTCTGCGTCAGGTTCGGGTTGGCGACCAGCTCGTTCGCCGGGAGTGGATACAGGTCGCGGAACGACTCCGTGGCCTTGCCGGCCTGCACGCCTCCCTTCCAGGCCCACAGGTAGTCTCCACCCGTGAACATGCCGAAACGTACCAGGTCCATCCGGCGATGGCCCTCCCACAGCAGCTCGCGCCCGCGCTCGGCCAGGATGAAGTCGAGCGTGAGCTGGGCGTCCGTGATGTCGTGGCTCGTGTCGCCGAAGGCGCGCTCCCGGAGCGCATTCACGTAGGACAGCGCCTGCGCCCGCGTCCCGCCGCCGCCGCGCAGCACGGCCTCGGCGTACATCAGGTAGGCGTCGCCAAGACGGAAGATCGGGAAGTCCGTGTCCACGAACGTCTTGTGCGAGCCGATCCCGCCGGTCGACGTCTTGTTGCTGAACTTGGGCGCCGCGATGCCGCCGGCCCAGTCGCTGATGTTGGGAATGTCGACCGTCTGGCCGTCCGTGTAGAAGTAGGCGGCCCGCTTGTCGCCGGCGCTGAAGAAGTTGTACGCCTGCGGCTTGAGCCGGATGCCCCACCAGCCGCCGTCGATGCCGTAGTTGTTGACGTCCATGCTGCCGCCGACCTCGGCGTGCACCAGGAACGTCATGCCGCCCCACGTCTGCGTCTTCAGCCCGTCCTGCGGCACGGCGAAGATGATCTCCGGCGACGTGTTGTTGTCGGCCATGAACATGCGCCGGTAGTTCGGGTCCAGGCTGAATCCGGAGCTGATCACGGCCTGTGTGGTCGCCAGCGCGTCGGCCCAACGGGCGCTGCCCGTGTAGACCTCGGCGTTCAGGTATAGCTTCGCCAGCAGCATGTCCGCGGCGACCGGATTCGCCCGGCCGTAGGTGCTCGGGCTGGCCGCCGGCAGCTCGCCCTTGATTTCGTTGAGCTCCTGGACGATGTAGTTGAAGATCTCCGCTCGCGTGCTCTGCTGCGGCGGCGTCGAGCCCAGCTCGTCCGTTTCCGTCACGAGCGGGATGTTGCCGAACAGGTCGATGCCGTGCCAGTAGCTAAGGGCACGAAGGAAGCGCGCCTCTGCGCGGTACTGCTGGATCTGCGTCTTCAGGGCACTGCTCACGCCGCGCGCTGACAGCTTGTCATCGGTCGTCTGGCGCAGGAACTCGTTGGCCATGCCCACCTGGAAGAACACCCGGTAGTACATCGCCACGACCATACTGCTGGACGCCGACCAGAGCTGCGTGTTCATCTCCGGCAGCCCGATGTCGCCCCAGCCGATCACCGCTTCGTCGGAGGGCAGCTCTTCGGTCTCCCAGAGGAGCCGCAGGTACTGCGAGAACCCCTCGTCAATGCCCTGGATGTCGGGCTGGCCGGCTGCGCCCTGCTGCCCGCTGGTCGCCAGTCCCGAGTACACCTTCGCGATGAAGGCCTTGTAGGAGCTCACGTCGTTGAAGACGTTCGCGTCCGTGATCGTGCTCTTCGGCTCCACCGTCGTGTCCGTGCAGGCGCCCGCGGCAAGGAAAAGCAGGCCTGCGGCGACGGCGAGCACCGTGTTGCTCTTTCTGCGGTTCATGTCTCCGTCCCTTCTCGTAAGCTCGGATTCCTTGGCCACGCGCTAGAACCGGACATTCAGGCCGGCCGTGAAAGTGCGCGAGCGGGGATAGATATTGTTGTCCAGGCCGTTCAGGCCCGCCGTCGGATCGACACCGCTGTAGCCGGTCAGCGTGAAGGCGCTCTGTACCGCACCGAACACCCGCATCGGCTGGCCCCGGTACTCGAAGCTGTAGCCCAGGGTGGCGTTGTCCATGCGCAGGAAGGAGGCATCCTCCACGTAATAGTCCGACAGGTACTGCGGCTGCAGGAATCCGGTCTCCAGGACCGAGGCGTGCAGGTTGTACGGGGATCCGCGGCCGACCTCCGCGTACGTGCCCAGGTTCGACGCCACGTTGTTGTAGACGTAGTTGCCGAGGTAGGCCCGCAGCGTGAAGGCCACGTCGAACTTCTTCCAGTTGATGAGCGAGGAATGGCTCAGAATCCAGGTCGGCGAGGGATCGTGGAAGGGTCGCCGGTCATCGTTGGTGATGCTCCCGTCCCCGTTCAGGTCTTCGTAGCTGCCCTCGACCGGCTTGCCGTTCTCGTACTTCTGCTTGTACACGAAGAAGGAGTTGATCGGCACGCCGCGCTGGAGCACCTGGATGTAGGTGCCGACGCCGCCCGACACGAGACCCGTCTGGATCTGCTCGGCCGCGCCCGCGAACGGGTTGATCTTCACCAGCTCGTTCGTGTTGTGCGCCGCGTTGAAGTCGGCCGTCCAGCGTACTCCATCCGCCTCGCCCTGGAGGATCAGGGCGCTCAGGCTGAACTCGATGCCGTGGTTCTTCATGCTGCCGATGTTCGTCGTCAGGTAGTTCGACAGGTTCGTTCCCGCCGCTACCGGCACCGTGAAGATGAGGTCCTTGGTGTCCTTGACGTACCAGTCGACGGCGCCCGTGAAGCGCTGGTTGCTGAAGCCGTAGTCCAGGCCGAGGTTCCAGGAGCGGGTCTCCTCCCACTTGATGTTGGGATCGGCCGCGCCCGGGCGGATCGTGGTCACGTACTGGTCGCCGAATTGCGCTTGCGTCTGCGCGTCACCGACCAGGTACGTCGTGTACTGCTGGTAGTTGGCGAACGCCTGGTTGCCGGTCTTGCCCCACGCGCCGCGCAGCTTGAGGTCCGAAAGCGAGTGGAAGCGCTGCATGAACGGCTCCTGCGAGATGCGCCACGCCAGCGAGGCCGAGGGGAAGATACCCCAGGCGTCGGTCGGACCGAACCGGGAGGAGCCGTCGCGACGGACGCTCACACCGGCCAGGTACTTGTCCTCGTAGTTGTAGTTGAGGCGCCCGAAGAACGAGATCAGCCGGCTGTCCTGAATGTCCAGGTTGTTCTGCACCACCTGCGTTCCCGGAATGCCGTTGTCGCCCAGAAGGTTGGTGCTGAGGCCCGTGGCCTGGAACCAGGGATACTCGCCATGCGACTGCCCGTAGGAGTAGCCGCCCGTGACGTCCACGTTCCCGGGCAGGGATCCGATCGGCGCCGCGTAGTTCAGGTACGCCTCGAGCAGCGTGTTCGTCACCGACGGGTTCCGGCGGTACAGCGTGCCGCCCGTGCCCGCCTTCAACTGGCCGTGCAGCGTGCTCGGCGTGAAGGTCTCGCGCTCCGCCTTGGTCACGTCGTAGCTCAAATTCACGTGAGCCTTGAGCGCGTCGAAGAACGGGAAGTGGTACTCTGCCTGGACGTTGCCGAGGCTGCGATAGGTCGTGCCCTGGTCGGTGGCCAGGTTCAGGATCGCGACCGGGTTGTCCGCCGACTGGAGCAGGTTGCCGGGCCAGTCGTAGTAGCCGGTCGTGGAATTCGCGTCCATGACGGGCTGTGTCGGCCCCATCTGCGCCGCGTTGGAGAGCACGCCGCCCGGCGTGAACTTGTCATCCGTGCGGGAGCCCTTGAGGCTCGTCTTGATCGCCAGGTAGTCGTCGAAGAGGCGCTGGTTGTAGTTGAGCCCCAACCCGAGGCGCTCCGTCGTGGTCCCGTCGATCACGCCGTCCTGGTTGAGATAGCCGACGGACAGGCGGTAGTTCATGCTCTCGCCGGAGCCGGACAGCGCGACATTGTGCTCCTGCCCGTACGCCGTGCGGTCCACCAGATTGAACCAGTTCGTGTTCGAGTTGGCCAGCTGGCCGGCGTTCTGCGGCGCGTACTGCTGCACCGCGGTCCGGAACTGGGATGCGTTCAGCATATCCGGCGTCTTCGTGATGAACGAACCCGACATGCTGCCCGTGTACTCGATCTCCGGCCGGCCCTGCCGCCCCGACTTCGTCTGGATCAGCACCACGCCGTTCGCGGCGTTGGCCCCGTAGATCGCGGCCGCCGAGGCATCGCGTAGCACCGTGACGCTCTCGATGTCCTCGGGATTCAGGAAGTTGAGCGGGTTGCGGCCCGCCGAGAGGCCGCCGCCGGCGCCCGACCCGATCGGCACGCCGTCGATGACGTACAGCGGGTCGCTGCTCGCGTTGATCGACGTCGCGCCGCGGATCCGGATCGAGATCCCACCGCCCGGTTCGTTGTTGTCGACGATCTGGACGCCCGGGACCTTGCTCTGGATGAGCTGTTCAGGGCTGACGATCCGGCCCTGGTTGAAGTCCGCCGTCGTGAGTTGCTTCACGGCACCGGTGATGTTGCCCGCCTTCTGCGTGCCGTACCCGGTCACGACCAGTGTGGCGAGGCTGATCGCCTGCACGGTGAGCTCGACGTCCACGTTCAGCACCTGGCCGGTGGTGACCGTGATCGGCCGCGACGTCTCGGCGTACCCGAGCGTCGTCACCTTCAGGGTCTGGGATCCGGCCGGAATCCCCGTGAGGGAGTACCGGCCATCCGTCCCCGTCAGCGTGCCCTGGCTCCCGATGGTGACCATGACCCCGACGAGCGGCTGCTGCGAGGCAGCGTCGGTCACGCGCCCCCGAACCGTGCCGCCGGTCCCCTGCGCCGCGAGCGGCGCCGACCACAGCACCGCCAGGAGCGCACCAATGATGAACCGTTCTCTTCTCATGGACTTCTTCTCAGGCTGTGAGTGCGAAAAACGCTCCGGACGACGAGGTCCGGAGCGGGGAGATCGAACGTGATCGTGCATCACGGTCCCGGGCCGAGAGCTCGAGGGTGCCCTGCCGATCAGACTGGTGACGCGGCGCCCGGCGGGGAGCCGGGTGTCCCGTGCAAAGACCGCACGGTCGACGGTGTGACCGGGTTTCCTCGGACATGCTCTCCCGCTGCTATGGGACCCGGGTGCTTCCTTGTTACTGCACGGCTTCCGCGCTGTCAACAGCGGTCCTAGCCGTCGCGCACAATGTCCTTTTGAGCCCTGCGTCCGGCCTCCCGTTCCCGCTCCGACCTGTCCGATCGGGCCCGGTCGCGAATTGCCTTCACGTCGCCGCTCATTGCCGGCGCGGACGCGTGACGCCACTCGCCTCCATCTCGATCCGCATCGAAGCGCTTTCCAGGCCGTCCGCCGTCGCGTTCAACGTCAGGGTGCCCGGCCGCGCCTTCGCCCGGACGATGACCAGCGCCTGCCCGTAGAACGCTTGAACATGGTCCGCCTGGAACGGCGCGTGGCTGATCGGGTCGCCGTTGTCCACGCCCGCGATCCCGGCATCGCCTTCCAGGCGGAACCGCACCTCGTTGTCCGATTCCGGTACGAGAACCCCGTTCGCGTCGACGATCCTCACCGTCACGAACGCGAGGTCCCGCCCGTCGGCAACGATCGCCATCCGGTCCGCGACCAGCTCGACACGCGCCGCCGGACCGGACGTCCGCACCTCGTCCACCGCCATCTCCCGACCGTCCTTCCTGCCGACCGCGCGCAGGACTCCGGACTCGAACGGCACGCGCCACATCAGGTGGAACACGTCGTCGCTGTTGTCTCTCACGCCGAGAGAAACTCCGTTCAGGAAGAGCTCGACCGCGTCGGCGTTCGTGTACGCCCAGACATCGATGGTGTCACCGGGCGCCCAGTTCCAATGGGGAAAGACGTGGAGGACGGGCTCGTCCGTCCACTGGCTCTGGTACAGCCAGTAGGCGTCCTTGGGCAGGCCGGCGAGGTCAACGATGCCGAAGTAGGAGCTGCGCGCGGGCCAGCCGTAGGGCGTCGGCTCGCCGAGGTAGTCGAAGCCGGTCCAGACGAACATGCCGGAGAGGTAATCGCCGGCACGTATGGCGCGAAGCGCCTCCTCGTGGGTCTCACCCCAGGCGGCGGCGCGGTTGTCGTAGGCGGAGAGCCGGTAGTCGGGGTTGGGGTCGGGACCGGGCACCCAGCCCATGCCGTAGCGCGCGATGCTGTCGGACGGCTGCTCGTAGTAGCCGCGGGTGTTGAGGGCCGAAGCCGCTTCGGTCGCGACGAACACCCTTCCCGGGAAGCTGTCGGGGAAGGCGGCCCACAGGTGACTGCGGTAGTTGTAGCCGATGATATCGAGTGCGCCGGAGCGGATGACGTCGTTCCAGTTGCCGAGCTGATCGAGGCCGGCGGCGACGGGCCGAGTCGGATCCAGGCCGCGCACGATGGCTGCCAGTTCGCGCGCGATGGTGATGCCCGAGGAGTCGCCCTGCTCGCGCACCTCGTTGCCGATGCTCCAGATGAAGATGCTCGGGTGGTTGCGATCGCGACGGACCATGTCGGCGATGTCGCGCGCGTGCCACTCGTCCCAGTCGAGGTGGTAGTCGAACCGTGTCTTGGCCATGCGCCAGCCGTCGAAGGCTTCGTCCAGCACGATGAAGCCCATGCGGTCGGTCAGGTCGAGCAACTCCGGAGCCGGCGGGTTGTGCGAGGTGCGGATCGCGTTCGCGCCCATCGCCTTCATGATCTCGAGCTGACGCTCGAGCGCACGCTCGTTCAGCGCCGCTCCCAGCGCGCCGAGATCGTGGTGCAGGTTCACGCCCCGGATCTCGACGCGCGCACCATTCAGGATGAAGCCCCGGTCCGGCTCGAACGAGAAACTGCGAAGGCCGACGTCAGCCGCGTCATCATCGCACAACCGCCCGTCGCACTCCACACGGAACTCCGCCCGGTACAGATACGGCGTGTCGGGCGACCAGAGCATCGGCGTCGCGACGCTCAGCTCCTGCGCGATCTCGGACGCCGAGTCCGCTGGCAGCTCGCCGTTCGACGAGGCCGCCGCGACCTCGGTACCGTCCGCGTCGTACAGCACCGTCCGCAGGGTGATCGGACGCGTGCGCCCGCTCGCATTGCGGAGGGTCGTGCGGATGCGCACGCGGGCACCGGCCGCCGTCACTTCCGGCGTCGTGATGTACGTGCCCCAGTGCGCAATCCGGACCGAGTCCGTCTCGACCAGCCGCACGTGCCGGTAGATCCCAGAGCCCGAGTACCACCGCGAGTTCGGCTGCTCGGAGTTGTCCACCCGCACCGCGATCACGTTGTCGGCGCCGCCGAACCTCAGGTACGGCGTCAGTTCGTACGCGAACGAACTGTACCCGTACGGTCGCTTCCCCAGGTACTCGTCGTTGATCCAGACTTCGCCGTTCCGGTACACGCCATCGAACTCGACGAACACGAGACGACCTCGCACCGACGACTGTACCTCGAACGTCTTCCGGTACCAGCCGATGCCGCCCGGTAGTGCGCCGCCCCCGGCACCCGCCGGATTTTCCTCGGCGAACGGGCCCTCGATGCTCCAGTCGTGCGGGAGATCGAGCGAGCGCCAGCCGGAATCGTCGTAGGCGACGTCGCTCGCGGAAGGTTCGTCGCCGAGGTGGAACCGCCAGCCCGCATCGAAGTCGAGGGCGATGCGCGACGACGTCTGCCCGGCCGGTCCGCACGCGAGCAGCAGCGCGACTGCGAGCACGGAAACAGGAGCCCCGGATCGCTGGGATCTCGACGGGGCTTGGCTCATCGTCGCGCTCCGGTAACGGATGGGTGACTGGTCAGCAAATGTACGGGGGATCGGGGGAACAGGCCATGGGCTCGATGTGGGGTGGTTAGGGTCCGTACTTCGGTTCGGGGTTCGCGGTGGGGGCGGCGTTCATCAAGGGGGATCAGGGGATCAGGGGGATTTTGGGGATACGGAATTGGATTCAACGGAGGACGGCGGGGGGGCGGTGGGAGTTGGCCGCGGGAATCGCTGGGGATTCGATCCGGCGGAAGTCGGCGGTCGGGGTCGCGAAGTTGACGAGAAGGGCGACGTTCAGACGCGCGGCTTTCAGGTACGAGCGCACCTGGGCGTAGTGAGCGCGGCTGAGCGCCTCGACGGTCTTCAGCTCGATGATCAGTTCACCTTCCACCAGCAAGTCGATCCTGTGCCGCCCGACAACCTGTCCGTCGTAGCGAACCACCATCTCCTTCTCGACCTCGGTGCGCAGCCCCCGCTTTTGAAGCTCGATTTGCAGCGCCCGTTTGTAGATCCTCTCCACGAATCCCGGTCCCAGCACCGAGTGCACCCGAATCACACACCCGATCACTTCTTCCGTTATCCCTCCGATCCCCATATCCCCCTTCAGAACGCAGCCCTGTCCCCGGACGTTACGCCTCCCACCGGGGCGCCTCCATGCCACGCCCCGCCATTCATCTCCCGCGAATCACCGGAACGCCCGGTCCACCACGGACGACGATCTCCACCATCCCTCCCCGCAGTCCATCCCCCGCACCGGTCACCCGGATCACCCCGGGCGCCCTCGCGCGGATGATGGCCAATCCCCTCCCGTTGAAGGCCTGTTTGCGGTCCGTCCGGTATGGCGTGTGGTCGCGCAAATCGCCGTTGTCGAGCGCGATGATCTCTCCGCCGGCGACGGTGAAGCGGACGTCGGTGTGGTCGGTCGGAACGACGGCGCCGTCGGCGTCCACGATCTCGAACGTGACGTGCGCGACGTCACCGGGGGCGTTCGTGATGGTGTCGCGGTCCACGCGCAGGCGAACGGCGGCCGGCTCGCCCGCGGTCCGCACTTCGGTCTCGCAGGCGACGCCGTCGTGCCGCGTGCCGGCGGCGCGGAGCACGCCCGGCTCGTACGCCACGTCCCAGGTGAGGTGGAGGTCGGTGGTCGTCGGATTCACGGGAGGCCGCTCGTAGGTGTTCCACCCGCCGGAAGTGCCCTGCATCGGGAACTCGAGTCGCTTCTCGCCGAGGGAACGGCCGTTGAGGAACAGTTCGACGCGCTCGCAGTTGGTGAACGCGATGACCGGGATGATCTGGCCTTCGCGGCCCGGCCAGTTCCAGTGGGGCATCAGGTGGAGGACGGGCTCGGTCGTCCAGAGACTCTGGTAGAGGTAGTAGACGTCCTTCGGGAAGCCGGTGATGTCGATTGGTCCGGCGCCGGCTCCCTTGCCGGGCCAGCGGGTCTCGCCGAGGTAGTCGATGCCCGTCCACATGAAGTCGCCGGCGAACCAGTCGTGCATGGCGACCCACTTCCAGAGCGCTTCGGCGCGGATCGTCCCCGCCGTGTAGTTCGGCCGCACGACGTCGGGGTCGTCGCCGAGCGAGAGCATACCGCCGAAGGCCGACCGCGCGGCGACGCTCTCGGTCCCGATCATCTTCCACTCCGGGTGGTCGTGCCGGTCCTGCTCGGCGTACAGCTCACGCCGCTCGTGCCAGCGGTCCACGTAGTTGTAGCCTACGATGTCGAGCGCGTTCAGGAAGGCGGGCCGTGCGGGCACCGGGTCGGCGTAGATCTGGTCGTTGCCCGTCGTGAGCGGCCGGGTCGTGTCCGCGCGGCGTGCGATGTCGATCAGGCGGCGCAGCACGCGGTCGCCATCCGCCGTCGTCTGCTCGCCGATCTCGTTGCCGAGGCTCCAGAGCACGATCGACGGGTGGTTCCGGTCCCGGACGATGAAATCCGTCAGGTCACGTTCCGACCACTCGTCGAAGAAGAGGTGATAGCCTTCGGGCACCTTGCCGATCGTCCACTCGTCGAATGCTTCCGCCATCACGAGAAGGCCCATCCGGTCGGCAAGGTCGAGGAACTCGGGTGCGGGCGGATTGTGCGACGTGCGGATCGCGTTCACGCCCATCGACTTCAGCACCTCGAGCCGCCGCTCCCAGACCCGCTCGGGGACCGCCGCGCCGACCGCGCCGCCGTCGTGGTGCAGGTTCACGCCGCGCATCTTTACGGGCACGCCGTTCAGCAGGAAGCCACGATCTGCGTCGTACGCGATTCGCCGGATCCCGAACGTCGTTGCCGGATCGTCCACCAGCCGGTCTCCGTCCAGCACTTCCGACCGCAGCGTGTACAGCGACGGCGTCTCGACCGACCAGAGGCCTGGCGACGACACGACGATCCGCTGCGTCACCTCGAGCGATGCACCGGCCGGAACCACGATCGCTGTGTCGGCCGCCGCCACCTCGCGGCCGGCCCCGTCCAGCACGCGAGTCCGCAGCGTCGCGCCGCGTCGCGCCGCGCCCTCGTTCTCGATCCGCGTCCGCGCCTCGATCGTGGCCGACGCCGTGTCCGCCGCCGGCGTCGTCACGTACGTGCCCCAATGCGCTACGTGCAGCGCATCGACCAGCGTGAGCCACACGTGCCGGTAGATCCCGCTCCCCGTGTACCACCGCGAGTTCGGCTGCGCCGAGTTGTCCACGCGCACCGCGATGACGTTCCGGCCCGCCACCAGGTACGGCGTGATGTCGTACGCGAAGCCGATATAGCCGTACGGCCGCCGCCCGACATGCCGTCCGTTGACCCACACGTCGCTGTTCATGTACACGCCGTCGAACTCCAACCAGGCCCGCCGGCCCCGCGCGGTCTCCGGCAGCAGGAAGTTCTTCCGGTACCAGCCCGTGCCCGTCGGGAAATAGCCGATCCGGCCGCCGCCCGGCGCCTGCTCATCCGGCGTTCCCTCGATGCTCCAGTCGTGCGGCAGGTCCAGCAGCCGCCACCCGCCATCGTCGAATCCCGGAGCCTCCGCGCCCGCCGGGTCGCCCGTCGTGAACCGCCAGCCCGGGTCCATCGAGTAGCGCTCCCGCTGCCCCGCGGCCCGGCCCGGAACGGCGGCGAGCACGAGAATCGACAGGACGGAAGGGATAAGGGCGTGTCGCATGGCTCTCGACTCCTGGTGCGCCGGGGCGACCGTGCCGATCACTGTCCCGGTCGGTCGGGATGCCGGAAATCGACGGTCCCTCCGTCGCCGCCGGTTCCGGGTCGCAGGCCGCATCGTGGCCCGCTCCGCGTCCGGGCGCCAGTCCCGTGGAACCTTGACGGGGTCGCGGGTGCCACCTACTATAGCGATAGTTTCAACTACGACACTAGTTGTCCCCGGACCATCACGCAGGAGGTCCTGTCATGAGCGCGAACGACCGGTTCAAGCAGAAGTACACGGATGCATTCGGAGCGTCGCTGACGCTGGCGGCGGTGGCGATGTTCCTGCTGTTCGCGTACTTCCCGCAGATGACGTCGGCCGACGTCTCGTTCTCGGCGGACGAGCTGCAGACGGTGGATCTGCCACCGGAGGTAGACATCCCGCCGCCGCCGGCGGCGATCAGCCGTCCGGCGACGCCGGTGATCGGGAGCGCGGACATCAGCGACGAGATCACGATTCCCTCCACCACGTTCGAGAGCCACCCGGTGAACGACCTGCCGCCGCCGCCGACGTCGGGCCGGGGACAGATGGAGGAGGACATCGGGAGGGCGCCGGTATTCACGCCCATGACGGTAGTTCCGCGGCTGGTGAACGTGCCCGAGATCCAGGCGGCGCTGGAGCGGAACTATCCGTCCCTGCTGAAGGATGCCGGCATTGGAGGCAGCGTCCTCGTCTGGTTCTTCATTGACGAAGAGGGCAGGGTGCTGAATACGGACCTGAAGGAGAGCAGCGGGTACAAGGCCATGGACGAGGCGGCGCTGAAGATCGCGCCGATGATGCGGTTCACACCGGCGATGAACTACGACAAGAAGGTGAAGGTCTGGGTGTCGCTGGCGATCACGTTCTCGACGAAGGGCTAGCGCCGGATCAGAGGCCTTGAAAGAATGCGGTGCGGCACGGCGGGTCGGTCGACTCGCCGTGCCGTCTTTCGTTCAGGCAGGCAGGCCTTTCTGGCGTGCCGGGGGGGCCGGCTCCATATTCGCGTCCGCCCGGCACGACGCACCTTCGACCGACCGGAGAGTTCCCCTGGACGCGATCCCCGCAACGAACGCGAAACGGACGCTGCAGGCGAGCGGGCTCGTCGTTACGAGTGCTCTCGGCTTCGGCGCGATCTCCGTGCTCACGCTGGTCGCGATGCGGGACGGCTTGTCGCTGCAGAGCGTCCTGTCGATCCGGTACGCCCTGGCGACGGTGGTGCTGATCCCCATTGCCGGCGGTGCCCGCGCGCTTCGGCTCTCCGGACGTCGCACGATCGCCCTGGCCGGGGCCGGTGGGGCGGGACAGGCGCTGCTCACATGGCTGGGGCTCTCGGCGCTCCAGTACCTGCCTGCGGCGACGGTCTCGTTCCTCTTCTACACGTACCCCGTCTGGGTGACACTCCTGGAGGCCGCGACCGGGGCCGAACGCCTCACGCGTGTCCGCCTCGCCGCCCTCTTTCTCGCCCTCGTGGGACTGACGGTCATGATCGGCTCGCCCTTCTCGGGCCGGCTCAGTGTCACGGGCATCGCGCTTTCGCTGGCGGCCGCGCTCGTGTACGCCGTGTACATACCGCTCGTCGGCCGGCTGCAGGCGGGCGTCGCCTCAACTGTAGCCTCCACGTGGATCACCATCGGCGCAGGCGCGTTGTACCTCGGCGCCGCCCTGGGCACGGACACGTTCAGCCTGCCGGCGTCGGCCGCGGGCTGGAGCGCGGTCGTCGCCCTCGCGCTCTTCTCGACCGTGGCGGCCTTCGTGCTATTCCTGCGCGGCCTGGCCGTTCTGGGCCCCGTGCGCACGGCCATCATCTCCACGGTCGAGCCGTTCTTCACTGCCATCCTGGCGGCGCTCGTGCTCGGCCAGGCGCTCACGCTCGGGACGTTCACGGGCGGGACGCTGATCGTGGCCGCGGTGGTGCTGATCAACCTCGGCAAGGAGCGGGTGCCGGAAGGCTGAGCAGCCGCCAGGCCGTGTCGGTTCCCGAAGCCGTTGTCCGTGGTGGTAGCGGCCGCGTTGTTTTCGACGGGGCCTGCCGCCGATCGTCCCCGACGGCGTGCCCCGGATCGATGGCGGACCGTGACAGGAACGGCCGACGAACACTCGGGTTCGTCGGCCGTATCCGGCTGTCTGCATGATGTCGATGCGATCGGGACGGCGGGATTTGAACCCGCGACCCCCTGAACCCCATTCCGTAACAACCCGTTTCCTGCCCGTTCCTGAAGTGTGATTTTCCAACGAGTTACGTTCCTTGCCTTTCCTGCCGTTTCCCCTAGATTCCTTCCGGGTGCCACCCGGGTGGCACCACCGGCCGGATGCATGCCCCGGCCCGAAGTACCTTTGAATGCCCGTTCCCGGTGGGGTGGCACCGGCAGTCTGTTTGCATTCGGAAAGCCGGGTGGCACCGCCGAAAGCGGGGCGTGCAAAACACCCTGAATCGGACAGGGGGGCCGCAAGATGGCCATGAAACTGACCAAGCGAAGCGTGACCGCGCTGAAGGCGAACGGCGAACGGCGCGAGGTGCGCGATACCGAGCTGAAGGGCTTCAGCGTTCGCATCGCGCCGACCGGCGAGAAAACCTTCGCCGTGATGTACCGGGCAGGGAAGGGACGCGGCGCGCCCAAGCGCCGGATGACGCTCGGCACGTTCGGCCCCGTGACGGTGGACCAGGCGCGGAACGAAGCCAATCAAATTCTTGCGGCCGTCTCCCGCGGCGAGGACCCCGCCGAAGCGCGCGACGCGGAGAAGCGCGCGCGGTCCGTCGCGGACGTTGGCGCCGAATGGCTCGAGGACCTGAAGGCGCACCGGAAGCCGCGTACCGTCGAAAGCTACGCATGGCTCTGGCGGACGGTGCATCAAGCCGGCCATCGGGCGCGCTCGCGTGTGCGACGTTTCCGTGGACCAAGTACGCGCGATGCACCGCCGGCACCGCGCCACCCCCGTCAAGGCAAACCGCGCGCTCGCCGTGTGCGGCTCGTTTCTCACCTACTGCGAGAAGTCGAAGCTACGGCCCCGGCACTCCAACCCGGCGCATGAAGTCGAGCCGTACCGCGAGCAATCGCGCGAGCGGTTCCTTACCCCGGCCGAGTTTTCCCAGCTTGCTGGCCGCGCTCGACAAGGCGGAACGGGAAGGCGTCCCGGCGGCGCCACAGAAGCGGCGGCACGGCGCGACCGCGCGCACCCGGAAGCACATCCCGAAGTCCGCCAGCAAGCCGAAGCGTGCGAACCCGTGGGCCATTGCGGCGATTCGGTTTCTCGCGCTGTCCGGCTGGCGCGAAAGTGAAGCACTTCGCGTGAAGTGGTCGGAGATTGACGTTGAACGGGGCGTGGCGCTCCTGCCTGACACGAAAACGGGCCGGTCCGCCCGTCCGCTTGGCGCCCCGGCGCTCGCGCTGCTGGCCGGTCTGCCGCGGCTGGACGGGAACCCTTACGTGTTCCCGGGCCGGAAGGCCGGGACGCATCTGCGGGAGATAAACCGCGTGTGGATGGCCGTGCGGTACGCGGCCGGTCTCGAGGATGTGCGCTTGCACGATTTGCGGCACTCGTTCGCGATCCGTCATCGCGTCGGCCGGCGGCTCGCTGCTCATGATTGGGAAGTTGCTCGGCCACAAGGACGCGGCGACGACGGCGAAATACGCGCATCTGCTGGCCGACCCGGTGCGCGCCGTAGCGGACGCGGCCGGAGAGGCGATACAGACGTGGGGCGCAAACGGCAATGGGGAGGTGGAGCGATGAGAGTCTGCGAATGGGACGGGTGCCCGCGCGCGGTCGATGGGCCGTTCTACTGGTGTGACGAGCATCGGACACCGGAACGGGAAACCGAATCGAATCGGGAACACGCGCAAGGCATTCTCGCGGAATGGGAGCGAGACGCGCGCACGGAGAGCATGCGTCGCCATGCACCCGGGCACGCGTGGGTCGAATCCCTCGCCGCCGATCAGGTCAATCACGTTGGATGGCTGTATGAAGCGGCTGAAGGCGGCGACGTTTGGACGGCAGTACGACAAGCCCTATTCGTGGGGCTTCTGCACGGCCTTGGCCGCGAGCATCGCCGCGAGTACTACGACCAGCTCGTGATAAGTGAGTTGGAACCGCACGCCGAACGCGGCCGAAAGACCGTCGAAGCCGCACGGCGTGGCGGCAAGGCCGGGGGGCGCGGCCGGCCAGACACCGGGCCATCGCACGAAGCGGCCATCGCTGAGACGATTACCGCCGTCCTTGCGATGCATGAGAAATACCCTGGCCTGCAATACAACGACGTTTGCCGTCGCGTCGCCTCGCGCTTGACCCGACCGTGCCACAGATCGACGGTTCACCGCCGGGCAATATCGGTGCGATGGTAGGTCGCTAGGGGGGGCACAAGCCGCCCCCCGCGAAAGAAAGTCGTGCGTAGCCCGCCTATGCACAAAGCGCCCCGTGTAGCGTGTCATGCGAAGGGAATGCATACGACACGAATTGCAGGGGGCGCTTTCATGAGTGGACGCTATACCGATACGGCCGGCGCAGCCGAGCGGACTACCCTCTCCCCGAGCACACTCGCCAAGAAAAGACTTTCGGGTGACGGCCCGCCGTTCGTGAAGCTCGGCGCCAAGGTCGTCTATCCCGTCGATGAGCTGGACGCGTGGCTTGACTCGCAGCCGCGGCGCCGCTCCACGTCCGACGATGGCGACCGCGCCGCATGAGCTGACGCACCGTCCGCTAGCGTCGCCGACCTGCTGGCCGCTGCCGGCCTGCTGAATCTCGGGCGACGACCCGGCGCCCGATGCGGTGGAAGTCTGCCGTGCGCTCGCTCGCGGGCTCGCTGAAGGGCGCGGACGCGGTGCGGCTGGAAACGGCGCGGGCCGCGCTGGTGCCGCTGCTCAAGCGCCATGGCTGGCGCGCGGCCGCGGTGATCGTGCGTTGGACGGCGCACCGCCGAAGCGGGCGCCGGAACCCGCGCCGCCCGTCGATGTGGATGCGGCCCTCGAGGCCGGGCGGGCCGATTCTCGACGCACCGGATGTGCTCGCGCTGCTGCGGGCGGAAGTCCGGGCGCATGGCTACGCGGGTGACACGGCCGCCGTCGAGACGCGTCTATCTCGCCGTCTGCTCCCGCTCGACCGAGCGGCCCATCAATACCGCCATCACCGGGCCGAGCGCCGCCGGCAAGTCGCACACCGTAGAAACTGCCTGTTCCTATCACCCGCCCGAGGCCGTGCACGAGATGACGGCGTCGAGCGAGCGCGCGCTGATCTACACGGATGCGGACTTGCGGCATCGGTATTTGGTGGTGGCGGAAGCGGCCGGACTGCACCGCGACGGTATCGGGGCGACGATCATCCGGGAGCTGGCGTGGGGCGCGCGCGGCGTCACCTATGACACGGTCGAAAAAGTCGATGGGGAGATGGTGGCACGCCGGATTGAGAAACCTGGCCCTACGGGCCTGATTACCACCACAACCCGGACGCTCGACCCCGAGGTTTCGACCCGGCTCCTGCAAATCTGCTATCGACGACACGCCGGCCCAAACGCGTGCCGTGCTGGACACGGTGGCCCGCGCGGCTGCGGGGGGCACGCCTCCGGCGCCCGACCTTGAGCCCTGGCACGCGGCCGGCCCGCTGGCTGCACGCGGCTGGCGAGCGGCGCGTGCTCGTGCCCTACGCGGAAACGCTTGTCGCGCATCTGCCGGACTGCGGACACGCGGATGCGCCGGGACGTGACGCAAATCCTTGGCGTCGTCCGGGCGCACGCGTTCCTGCATCAACGCACCCGCGAGCGCGCGGCCGATGGCTCGATCCTGGCCGCCCGGGCCGACTATGCCGCCGCTTACCGCCTGCTTGCGTCCGTTCTGGCGATTACGCTTGATGCGGGCGCATCTCCCGCCGTGCAGGGAAACCGTTGAAGCGGTGGCCGACCTGTTCGCGAACGGCCCGGAAAAGACCGTCTCGCAATCGCGTCTGGCCGCCCGGCTTGGGCTGGCGAAGTCTACGGTATCCGCCCGCGTGCGGCGCGCGCTCGACGCCGGCTACTTGCTCAACGACGAGACGCACGACGGCCGCCCCGCACGGCTACGCATCGGCGACCCGCTCCCGCCGTCCCGTCCCGTCCTGCCCGACCCGGCCGATGTGTTCCACTGTACCCCCCCAGAATTGCCCGAACACCCGAACGCTCCGGCGGAAGCTATTGCAGTTACGGAAGTTAAACCGTTCGCCCCGACCGTTCGCCTCCGTCCGACCGTTCGTCGAACGGTCCGACGGAGCCGAACGGTTCAACCGAACGGTTGAAGTCAAGCGACGACAACGAGTTACCGTACACCGTTCGGCCGTTCGCCCCAAACGGCGGGGGTACGGTGGGGGATATACGGATACCCCCGTCCGGCGCGATGTCGGGACTGTGGCGGGCCGGTGCTACGCGACGGTGCGCGCTGCGCCACGTGCATCGCGAAACGCATTGAGGCGCGGACATGAGCGCCGCGCGTTGTCTTCGGCTCGAACACGGCCAACGGTGCCCGCTGCCTGCTGAACCGGGCGGGCTCGTGTGCGCCGTGCACGCGGTCCGGTCCCGGCGCCGGGACACGCTGCGTCCCGGCCGACCGGGACGCGGAGTTGCGCGCGTTGCTGGGCAGGCTGGCGCGCAGCATTCCGCCCGAAGTGGCCGCTTGGGCACCCGCGCGCGCGATGACAATGCCGGCGATGGATGCGTTGCTCGACGTTGTGACCGCGTGGCGCTCGGCCCGATGCACCCGCTTTGCCAGACGCCATACGCCGCGAATAGCAGCGGCGTGGATTGCGTGGCGCAACGCTCGGCGCGAGTGGAGCCGGCGCGGCCGGCCCGCCGAAGTCCGTCGCCCGGAGATGGTCCGATGAGGGCGCCCGAGTGGTGGCGCGCGCGCGCGGGACAATGGACAGCCGACCCGCCGGCTCGACGCTGGCAGGATGTCGATGCATTGCTCGTCGCTGTCGCGTCACGACCAGCATCGCGCCGAGCGCGCCATCAAGGCCGCGATGCGCGACAACGATGCCGACGTTCGCGCGCGGTGGGCTTCCGCGCGGCCGGCGATGTTGCGGTCGCGGAGATGCGACCGAGCGAACCCGGCCCGGCCGCCGGCTGTCGCCTCACGCTTCGCTCGAAGTGGCGACGATCGCATGGACCGGGCGCCCGCTCGAGCCCGGCGCGCCCGTGCCCGGCTGCTCGTGCCCGACATGCACCGGAATCGCGGCCGACCATCCCGCCCGCCGTCGCCCGGCCCGGAAGCGCCAAGTCGCACCGCTCGACCTGGACCGCGGCGCGCGCGGTGCCGGTTACTGCCGTCGCCCGTATGCTCGGCCTTGAGCTGGACGCCAGCGGGAAGCGCGCACGGTGCCCCTTCCATGATGACCGCCCGGCCATCGCTCGACCTGCGCGACGATAAGGGCCGCGCGTTCTGCTCGCCGTGCGGGCGCTCGTGGGACTGTATCGCGCTCGTTCGCGAGGCGCGCGGCTGCTCGTTCGCCGATGCGGTGCGCTATCTGCTCGAGGTATCGCGGATGAGACACCGGGGGGGCGTTCCGAACATTGGGGAGGCACCCGCGCGACCTGCCAAGCCCCCGGATTTTTGTGCGTGCGACCTGTTTCCCTATTTCCGCGAGGGGGCCTGACCATGGCGCGACCCGATGTTGTCCCCCTGCCGACCCGGGGCCGACCTGCCCGGAAGCTACCGCCGGCCCCGGCCCACTTGAGCCGCGCGAGCCGTGCGGTATGGCGCGAGGTGCTGGGCGCCTGGGATTTGGACCCGACCGCGCTCCTGACGCTTCGCGGCGGACTCGAAGCGTGGGACTTGGCGCAGCGCGCGCGGGCCGAGCTGGCGGCGGCGGACTCGTTGACGGTCGTGAGCGATAAGGGGATGCCCCGCCAACAACCGGCCGCTCGCATCGCCATCGGCGCACTGACGAAGCGCGCCAGGCGTTCCGGGCGTTGGGCCTTGAATTGCCAGAAACCCCGAACCGGAGGCGCTGAGAGATGGGCAAGGCTCGGATTCGTATGGACACGCACATGGACCCGGACACCGGGACGATTCTCGACGGGCTCGACGGCTCGCCGTACTGCATCGGCTCCCGCCACCTGTATCGCCTGGCCGCGTGCTGGCGTGAAGACATTCCGCGGGGCCTGTCGAGCCGGGAGCGGCGCATCCGGGGCGTGTATGACGCGCTCGACGCGGCGACGCAACGGCGCATCCGGGAGCGCTGGCGCAAGATCGAAAACACGTGGCCGAAAGTGTTTGCGGCGAAGGACGCGGACACCGGCGTCGTGGGCTACTACCACGAATACGCGGACGGCCGGATTGAGCCGCTGACGGACGCCGAGCTGCGCGAAATGTTCAAGGGCGACCCGCGCTCGTTGTTCTCTGATCCCCGTTACCTCAACTACTCAGGAGACTGACGCATGAAACTTCACCTTGGCGGCCTCGCGTCGGCGGGCGCGTTGCACTTTGTCCACCGGACGGCCGCGCCCGCCGTCCCGGTCCCCACCGAGGCCGACGTTTCGCGGCTCAGCGAACTGGTCAACGAGGCCGTGTCGAGGTGGGCATCATGGCCGGGCGTCAGCATCGCGCACCGTTCGAGCAGGAGACGGAGCCGCTCGGGTCGCGCGTTCGCCGCATACATCGCGGGCATCGTGGCGCTGAAGGTGGCGGCCCACCTATGACGAACGAGGACCCTTTGAAAACGAGGAACCGAGAAATGCGCACGACAACCGTAGAGCCCGCGATTAGAACCGTGCGGCTCACAATCACAAAGGCGACGATGGCGCCCGACGGCGGCCGCGTGTTCGAGGGCGTCGCATGACGCCATCGCCCGACTCGTTGGACGATGTCATCGAGCCGATGGGAGCCGAGTTCAAGCTGCCGCTCCCGTTGCTCTGGCAACACAAGGCGGACGAGGCTGCGGTCGGCCGCGTGTTCGAGGCGACGAAGTCGCCCGCAGGGATCACGGTTCGGGCGCGGGTCGAGCGAGTCGATGAGCCGGGGATGCTCAAGGATCGGCTGGACGAGGCATGGGCGGCCGTGCGGAAAAAGCTTGTCGCGTTGTCGATCGGGTTCCTGCCCGATCCGAAGCACACGGTTCAGCTTGCGGGCGGCGGGCAGTGGTTCAAGAAGTGGAAATGGGTCGAACTCAGTCTCGTGTCTGTTCCGGCGAATACCGAGGCGACGATCATCGCGTTTGCCGAAGGGCGCTCGGCCGCGGGGCAGCGTGTGGGGCTTCCCGCCGGGTCTCGCCCGTTGAACATCCCGCCGCCGCCTCCGCGCATGCTGCCGCCCGCACCTCGCCGCGACGGTCTGACATCGACGGCGCCTCCGATGTTCGAGCGACGCGACGACGGCGCGGTACAGCTCCGCATGCCCAAGCGACGGAGTCGTGGTCGGCCGCTGCTCGATCGCGAGCCCGCGTCGAGCAAGGAAGGCGCGCGGAACGTCATGCCACCGAGGCCGCGGCCGGGTCGCAAGATCACGCCGCGTCCGGGTGCCCGCACGCTTTGAATCGGGTCGTGCGCAGCCGGCGCGCTTTCCGCGGCCCTTGGGAACCGGGCTCTGCACTCGGCCTCCCCGCCGCGAGCGCGACAAGCTGGACCCGCCGGCCCGAGGGGCGGCCCCGCCGGCTCGCCGATCCATGCAAGGCCGGTGCTGCTCAAGTATGAAACGGAAAACGGAAATGACCGAGACGACGACCAACGTCGCGAAGCGGGATCCGGCTCAGGCACCGCATCCGCGCACCCGGATCGCCCGCTTCGAGCCCGGCGCCGTCATCATCGTCGGCATCAATTCCTGGCGCTGCACGCGTTCGACGTCGGACCCGCCCGGCCCCGACTCAAAGGCATGGGTGATGCTCACGGACTGGAGGCGGTGAATGGTGGACACCACCACGGTCGCCAACGAAAGTCGGGTGTCGGGGATGGACGACCTCATCTGTGTTCGCGAGTCAGTACTTAGAAAGGCGATTGAGGAGGAAGTGCGCGTCATGGAGACGGCGATCCAGCCGATCCCAGGTTGGGTAGCTCGGTTCGCAGCCACCTGCGTGATAGACCAGATCCGGAAACACGCGCGAAGGCGTGGCTCAGACGGTCCATGATCTTGACCGCATGACGCACGCGCTCGAGGTCAGATTCCATGTCGGGACGACGGTAAACGGAGATGCGGGAGTGATCGATTTCGGCTGGCTTTGCTGGCGGCGGTCCGCTACGGCCACCACCCCCCCCATATGTGCCTCCGCCGTATGTATCATCACCGTATGCGCCACCTACGGCGCTACTCATCCAACGGACGAACTTACGTCGTGCTTCCTCCGTCTCCCCGTGGTGCCTCGCGAGATCACGCCAATCAACAAGCAACAGCGCGTCCGGACAATCAGGAGAATAGCCCCATACGCCATGCGCATACCGGTTGCGGCACTCTCGGACTTTGCCGATCGCCTTCATCGCTCGTTGAAACAAGTCTAGGTCGTCATCAGTTGTTGAATATGCCACACCGGAACTTACGACTGCGCGCACGGCATCCGAACTGCGCAATGCGGTGAGCATCACGGCTGTTATTGCAAAATCCGAACCCATCAATCCAGTGGCTATCTCCACCAGTTTGAAATCCACAAAAGACCACTCCCCGACGATCTGCATGGCGAGTGCCGCGAGTTCGGTGTTCTTGGCTATTGCGCCGGGTGAAAAATCCACCGTTGCCCCGGGACGGTAATTGCTCAGGGGATGCGGGCTCATGGTTTCGGATCAGGCCGCGATGACGACGTTGACGATTGTGGCGAGCGTGACGACGGCGGTGAGGCCCGCAATCCACCATGTGAGGCGCAACATCGTCGTCGTGTGCCGCTCCGTTGACCGGCTGAGCCCGAGCATCGCGGCCGTCTCGCGTGCCATCTCCCGGCTGCGAATCTCGGCAAGGTAGAAGTTGGTTCCGAAAGCGCTTCGGCCCGGCATACTGTCATAGCGGCGGACCAACTCATCGTCGGGCATTGCCCGAAGCTCGGCCAGGGTTAGAAAAGCTGGCATTCGGGGTTCCTTTGGAAACGACGGCCCGGCTTACCGGAGTGCCGGATCGTCACATCGCACGACGAAGTTGGCGCCGAGCGGGCCAAGTAGCATTTGATTCCGGTCTCGCCACGACAGGTCGCCACTCGGTGTCCGTATGAGGATCGCTCTGCCGGTTGGACGGCCGTCATCGAAGACGTGGTGGCTATCCGTGTTCTCCACCGTTCCGATCAGCGTTGGCGGGGGATTGTCGAAGTAGATTTTGACGCCCGGCCAGATGTTGCTCGATGCGCGCTTGTAGCCTTGCGGGTCGCAGTCGGAGCCGCACCCCGCGACAGACACGGCGGCCGAGAGGAATAGGCACGCCCAGCCGAACTGCGTACATTTCGACATGGATCAGTCCCCTGTCGCGACCGCTTGCGCCGTGCCCCCCAGGTGACTCCCCTAATGTCTTCGGCCGTCCGAGTTGTGGAGCCGGCCGGCCGTAAATACCTGTCCTTTCAGTGGCTACAGAATCGGGACGGCGGGATTTGAACCCGCGACCCCCTGAACCCCATTCAGGTGCGCTACCGGGCTGCGCTACGTCCCGTCAGGCGAGGAAGATAACCTCGACCGTGGCCCGGGTCCAACCTTGGACTGCGGTGCGTCGCAGGACCAAAGCGAGATGATGCGTTCGGGCCTCCAGGTCCGCGCGGGCATGCGGACTCATCGGTCCAGGCCGCAGGCGGCTGTTGGCGGACTCGCGGACAGGATTCCGTTTTCCGGTCCGGATCCCCACACGCCCAAGTCGACCCGGAGCATCACGGATGTCGTCTTCACGACCACGAACAGTCCCGCCGGGGACCAGCGGACCCCTCACAATTGCGGCGACCCTCACGCTGGCGCTCGCCGGTCCTGCGAACGCGTCCGCCCAGGAGGCTATTTCCTACCAGCTCCACGTGCTGTCGGGCGGCGACACCGTGACGATGATCGTGCGGCAGGGACCGGGGCTGGCCGAAACGCGGACGCCCGGCGAGGGCGAGGCCGGCAGGCTGATCTTCGTGGCCGGCCCCGCGGTCGGCGGCTACGTGTACGAGCCGGATTCGAAGATAGGCATTCTGCACGCCCCCTTTTCCGCGGCTGTGGACGTCACCCCGGGCGTGCAGGTCGAGACGCCGTACGGCGGGTACGCGCCTCTGGACTCGGTCCGGTTCGCTCTCGAACGTGGCGATCGCCCGATGACGATCGCGGGCCGCGAATCGGCGCACCGCGTACTGCGGGCGGACCTCTGGTGGAAATACCGGAGCGACGACGGCGCGACCACTCCGGTCCACGAATCCGGGTCGGTCGACTTCTGGACCGCCGCGGATCTGCCGTTCTCCTGGCTTCCCTGGGCGGGAACGGGCGTCGGTCTGCCGGAAGCCGCACCGCTCGCGTTCACCCACCCCGACATCGCGGCCGCCGCTCTCGAGCGTTTCTCCGGCGAGCTGAGAAAATTCGGACTGCTGCTGCGCGCCGAAGTGCACGACCGGGTCGAGCCGGCGGACGACCAGGTGCTCGGCGGAACGGAGTACGAGCGGGCGGTCTGGATCGAGGACATCGAGGCGGCAGCGGCGCCGGCGCCGGGTCCGTGGACGGACTGGCCCCGGCTTTCGGCCTCTCGCTACCTCGTACTCCAGTCCGCGTTCCTGTTCGTGCAGCCGTGCGCCGATCTGCTTCCCGGCGCCGGTGGCTCGTACCGGCTCGAGACATTGGGTCCCGGAGCGCGGGAGACATTGGGCAAAGCCGCGTGGCGCGAGGATGCGGACGGTGGTGATGGCATCAGCCTCGCCATGGGCACGATCGGAACTGTTCTCGATTGCACCAGCCTGCTGCTGCCCGATGGCATCGACGGGAGCGGCGCATGGGCCGTTGTGCCGCCGGCCTCACTCGGCCGGCCGACCGACGGGCCACGCGCTGCAGGCGTATACCTCGTCGCGACGCAACAGAGTCTCGACCGGCTGCTCGTGCTCGACGAGGGCACGTTGCGCCTGGAGCGCGGCGACGACGATCATCTCCGCGGCCAGCTCGAGGGGACCGGCTGGGCGCTCGAGCGGAAGGGTGACCGCAACGTGCTTGTCGAGGGCGTTCGTGTGGATGCGTCCTTCGACGCCGTCCACGGCTCCGTCTCCGGGCATGCTCCGGCGCCCGGGTCGACGCCGCACGCCGCCGTCGGTGCGCCTGTCAGCCCCTCCGCGCCGTCGCGGCCGCCGCCGACTCGATCAGGCGGCTGATCTCCGCGAGCGTCGACACGCCGTGATCCCGCGCGTACCACGTCCGGATCACGCGGTACCGCTCTTCCTTCGAGGCGAAAGTCTGCCCCTCGGTCCAGAACCACTCCTGCAACTCCGCCGGCCGCGGCGCCCACCAGCCTCGCTCCTCGAAGTCCTCGTCGAGCACCATCACGACGGGGATCGAGTCGGAGTAGCCGGCGGGCTCGCCGCCGAGCGCGGGCCGCGGCGTGCGGTGCTCCGCCATGAGGTCGGGATGCGAAGCGCGGTCGACCGCGCGCATCTCGAGGTTCGGACTGAGCGCGGCCAGCTTCGCGACGTACGGAACGGTGTTCACCGCGTCGCCACACCAGTCCGCGGCGAGAACCAGCAGACGCCAGTGACCGTGAATCCCGGAAACGTCGTCTACGATGTCGTCCGCGACCCGGGCGCGGGCCGCAATGTCGCGCCAGAGCTCGGCATTCTTCTGCACCCCGGCGAGCCAGTCCGGGAAGGGAAGGGCGCCCTCCCATTTCGCGCGGTAGTCGATCATGACGCCTCCAGCCCGAGCGACGCTTCCACCTTCTTCCGCATCTCGTCCCTGATCGAGCCGGGCATGCCCATGTTCTTCGCGAACGACATCTTGTCGGCGTCCTCGAAGTACGTCTTCATGCGGAAAATCGGGTCCACGCTCTCCACGCGGATCTCGTCGCCGACCTGGCGCACGACCATCTCGATCGAATAGGCGGCGGCGTGGTCGATCGAACAGAAAAACAGAATGCTCGCTGCGACGACCGGCAGCAATCTCCGGCCGCGCGAGAGCGAGCCGCGTCGAATCGGCATAGCTGATCTCCGTTGCGTCTCGTCATGCGCACAACGGAGTATTGGAGGCGGCAGGGAGTCCCGCCGTTGTAGGGAACTCCCTGACAGTTGGGTGGGGGTGCCCCGGGGGCCCGCCGCCCGGGGCCGGTATGCGTTGCGGCGAGCGCGTCACGACGTCACCTTCGACAGGACGGGATTCGAACGCATTGCTCCCGAGCCGGAGGTCCGCTTGGCGTACGTTCCCTGGGTCCCACCGACACCGCCGAAGCCCGTCTCGCCGCAGGCCAGCGAACTCGCGAACAAGATCGGCGCGCTCATCAAGGACTACCGCGGCTACTATCCGGACCTCTCCGACCAGGATGTCCGCGACGCCCTGCGCGCAGCGGGGGCCGACCGCCCGGACAGGGAGCGCATCCGGTCCCGTGCGCTCGTCGCGGCTGCGCTGGCCGGCGTCCTCGTGATGGGCATCATCGTGGCAGTGCGGAGCCTGGATGGCGCCGACGCTGCACCCATCATGGCGCCGGTCATCGCCGGGATCGCCATCGTCGCGGCCGGCGTCAGGCTGTTCCTGCGCAGACGCTGATCCGGGCAATCCCTTTCGACAGCTCAATCAGATTCGCCTCCTTCACCCGTTGGCCTGCGATTCCGCCGCTCGCAGCCCGAGCTTCCGCAACAGACGGGTCGCCGTCCGCTGCTCCGCCGGCGTCAAACCCGAAACTGCCGCCTCGATCGCCAACGCGTGCCCCGGGAACAGCGCTGCGATCCGCGCTTCGCCCGCCGCCGTCAACGCCGCGTACCGCGCCCGCCGATCGCCCGGGCAGGCCCGACGCTCCACCAGGCCCTGCGCCTCGAGCCGGTCCACCAGGTACGTCACCCCTCCACTCGAAACCAGCACCTTCCGCTGGACTTCGCCGAGCAGCAGCGGCCCCTTGTGGTACAGAACCTCCAGAACCGAGAACTCGCCCGGCGTCAGGCCCTGTCGCGCGATGTCCGCTTCCGCGTGGCGCGCCACCGCGGCCGCCGACCGCGAGAGCACGACCCAGAGCTCCAGCGCAGCCGTCCGTTCCACCGCTGGTGCTTCCGCCTTTTCCGTCATGGGCTCTCGCCTTTCCGCCGTGTGACGCCTCGGCTCCCGCCCGGCTCCACACCGGCGTCCCCCAGACCGGAGTCTCGTCATTTATTCAGTACTAAGATAAATTCGGGGAGTGAGACGGGTCAAGGGATGCTCAGGGACGGAGGCATGACCGTAACGATTCGCCCGCCGCGGCTTGACGGCCACGGAAGCGTCACGGAGTCTAACGGACTTGTTCACGGAGCCGTGCTGCATGCGGCTGCCGGCGGAGCGAACCGCCGAGCCCCCTCACCCGGAGGTGAGCGTGCCATTCTTGACGAGATCGGCCGGACTCCCGGCCGCGGCCGTGGTGGCTGTTCTGACGGCCTGTGCGGCGCCGGCGCCTCCGTCGGCGGGACTGGACCTGGCGCATGCGCGATTCGTGGACCTGACGCACGCGTTCGATGCGAACACGGTGTACTGGCCGAATTCGCCGAAGTCGTTCGAGCTGGACACGCTGTCGTACGGGAAGACTCCCGGTGGCTGGTTCTACAGCTCGTTCGCGTTCTCGGCGCCGGAGCATGGCGGGACGCACCTGGACGCGCCGCTCCATTTCGCGGAGGGTCGGGACGCGGTGGATGCGGTCGGGCTCGATCATCTTATCGGACCGGCGGTGGTGATCGACGTGAGCGCGAAGGCGGCGGCGGATCGGGATTACCGGCTGACGGCGGAGGACGTGCTGGCGTTCGAGGCGGAGCACGGCCGGATCGAGCCGGGCACGATCGTGCTGCTGCGGACGGACTGGAGCAAGCGCTGGCCGGACCGGCTGTCGTACCTGGGTTCTGACACGCCGGGCGACGTGACGAATCTGCACTTCCCGAGCTTCGGCGAGGAAGCGGTGCGGTTGCTGGTGAGCGAGCGGGAGATCGGGGCGCTGGGTGCGGACGTCGCATCGGTGGACTACGGTCCGAGCACGGACTTCATCGTCCACCAGATCGCGTACGCGGAGAACATCCCGGGCTTCGAGAACCTGACGAACCTGGACCAGTTGCCGCCGCGGGGCGCGTGGCTGTTCGCGCTACCCATGAAGATCGCGGGCGGATCGGGTGGTCCGCTGCGGGCGGTGGCCGTGCTGCCGCCGGCGTCGCAATGAACGGAGTTCGGTGCCACGAAAGGAGCCGGTGATGAAGAAGCGGAAGCGGGTGTCGACGACGGCGCCGTGGGCGGCCACGGTCGGGTATTCCAGGGCGGTGCGGGCGGGGAAGCGGATCTGGGTGTCGGGCACTGCGCCGGTCGCCGAGGATGGCAGCATCGCGCATCCGGGTGACGCGTACCTGCAGGCGAAGCGGTGCCTGGAGATCATCACGGGTGCGCTGGCGGAGCTGGGCGCGGGTCCGGAGCACGTGGTGCGGACGCGGATGTACGTGTCGCGCGCCAACCTCTGGGAGGCGGTCGGGCGGGCGCACGGCGAGGTATTCGCGGAGATCCGGCCGGCGACGACGCTGATCGTGACCGGCCTCGTGGATCCGGCGATGCTCGTGGAGATCGAAGCGGAGGCCGTGCTCTGAGCGCGGGCCACGTTCTCGAACGGCGCCAATGGGTGCCGACGCCGCTCGAGGCGACGTTCGAGTTCTACGCCGACCCGCGTAACCTGACGCGGATCACGCCGGGTTGGCTCGGCTTCCGCATCCTGGGGTTCGAGCCGGCGCAGGGAGCTTCGTCGCCCGGCGACGCGGGGGGGCCTCCGATGGCCGCCGGACTCCGCATCCACTACTCCGTCCGCCCGCTCGGTTTCCCGCAGCGCTGGACTTCGCTGATATCCGAATGGGAGCCTCCTCGCGCGTTCGTGGACGAGCAGGTCCGCGGGCCGTACCGTTCCTGGCGACACCTGCACGAGTTCCGTTCCGTACGGGGAGGAACGGAACTCGTGGACCGCGTGGCATACGCGCTGCCGTTCGGCCCCATTGGCCGGCTGGCCCATTTGTTGCTCGTGCGCCGCCAGTTGGAGTCGATCTTCGATTTCCGCGAAAGGACAGTCGCGGAGATGTTCGGCCAGAACGAAGGAACGGAGGCGTCATGAGGAAGTGGATGTGGGTTGCGCTCTGGCTGCTCGTGCCTGCGGGCGCGGCGGGACAGATCGCGTGGGATTCGCCGTTGCTGCTTCCGCCGAACCCGCCCGACGGGCTCGGCCTCTATCTCGTCGATGTGGCGGGCGGCGACCTGGGCGTGCTGGGGACCTGGCGGTCGCCGACACGGTCGCTGGGTCTGCGCGTCGGGATCGCCGATGGCCCCGCCAACAACCTGGGCGTGTACGGCGGGATGGACATGGTCGGGAACCTCACGCGCTCGACGGAGGAGTTTCCGCTCGACATCGACTGGGTGTTCGGCGCGGGGATTGGCATTGTGGACGGCGCGCTCATCAGCATCCCGCTGGGGCTGAGCCTCGGACACTCGTTCGAGAACGAAGGCGTCGGGTTCGTGCCGTACCTCACGCCGCGAGTCGTGCTCGACGCCTGCATCGACTGCGGTCGCCACCGCTGGTCGAACGACGACGTGCGCCTCGACTTCGCCGTTGACCTCGGCCTCGACCTGCGAGTCAGCCGCTCGTTTCTGGTCCGCTTCGGCGCCACTCTCGGCGACCGCGACGCGGTGGCCATCGGGCTCGGATTCTAGCCGAAAGAGCGGGAGGCGGCGGGGCCACGTGCCCCGCCGCCTCCGGGCAGGCCTCGTCGAGCGGGTCAGGCGCGCGCTTTCAGCAGGTCCCGGATCTCTCCCAGCAGCTTCTCCTCCGCCGAAGGCGCGGGCGGCGGCGGCGGTGCGGCCTCCTTCTCCCTCTCCATCGCCGCCCGGGCGCGGTTGAAGCTCCGCACGATCAGGAACACGGAGAACGCGACGATCAGGAAGGAGATGATCGCGTTGAGGAAGACGCCCCAGTTGAGCGTTACGGCGCCGGCTTCCTTGGCCGCCGCGAGGGTGGTGTAGGGCGCCATCGGATCACCGGCCTTGAGCAGGATGAACTTGTCGGCGAAGTCCACGCCGCCGAGCGCGAGTCCGATGGGTGGCATGATGACGTCGTTGACCAGTGACGTCACGATCGTGCCGAAGGCGGCGCCGATGATGATGCCGACGGCCATGTCCAGCATGTTGCCCTTGATGGCGAATTCCCTGAACTCCTTCAGCATCGTCCACGCTCCTGATGAGTTGTCCCTTGGCGCACGGGCAGGTGAATACCGGCAGAGTACTCGGGGCACAAGTCGGGCGCCAGTGGTCGTGGTGGGTGGCCGCGCGTACGCTCCGGCACGCCCGCTCGCCGGCAGCCCTTGATGCCAGGGGTTCCGCGTGTGACTTTGTCCGACGAAATCACGGACCTCAACACCGGAGCAGGCATTTGAAGTACTCGAAGGGCTCGCGGCTGGCGCTCGCCGTCCTGTTGGCCGCCGCCGTACCGCGAGCCGTGCACGCGCAGGGCACCCCCCCCACCGGCCTCTTCAATACGGCGGAGCTGACCGCGATATGGACTGCGGGGAACTCTCCGGCCAGCACGTTCGGCCTCAAGTACGAGCTGCGCAAGGTCTGGCCTTCCGCCACCTTCAAGCTCGAGGCAGCCGGGATCCGGACGGAATCGAACAAGCGCATCCGGACTGCTGTCGGAACCGAGACGGATTTCGCCATCACCGAGACCAACGTCAGTGCGGTGACCGCCGAGAACTACTCGGCCCGCGGCCGCTACGACCGGACCATGTTCTCGAAGGCCTTCCTGTTCGTCAGCGCCGGCTGGAACCGGAACACCTTCGCCGGGATCCGGGGCCGCTACGTATTCGTGACGGGTGCGGGCAACGCCTGGGTAGACCGCGAAGGCGCGCGCTTCAAAACCGACTACGGCATCACCTACACGATCCAGCGCGACGTCGTCGAAGACCCCGGCAAGAAGAACTCGTTCGGTGGACTCCGCGTCTCCGTCGAAGGCGTGAAGGAACTCACGGAGAGCGCGACGTATTCGACCAACCTGATCGTGGATGAGAACCTGCAGGAGACGAACGATCTGCGCGCCGACTTCACCAACGCGCTCCGCGTCTCGATCAACAGCAACCTCGCCCTGAAGACCGCGTTCCAGATGATCATCGATAACGTGCCGGCGCTCGTGAAAGTCCCGCTCACCGGCGTCGACGTGCCCAGCGGCACGAAGGTGCTTACCCCGCTCGACAAGTTCGATAGCGTCTTCACCGTCGCGCTCGTCATCGGATTCTGACCCGGCGCAGGGCCGGCATTCCAACCGTCCTCGGGGGACGGCGCGGACCCTTCAATGCCGGCCGGTCTCGACCGCCTTCGACGCTGGCACTCCGGAGTCCACCGCTCCGTAGTCCAGCTGGCTGCCACGCAGGCTGTGCGGAATCACGTACACGACCGTCATCACGATCGCGGCGGCGACGACCGCGATCCGGCCCGACCTCGCCACATCCTTCGATTTCGAACCGAGAATGATCACGGCCCCGACCCACACCAGCCACATGATCAGCAGCTTGTTGTCCGTCAGATCGTATCCCCACGGAAAGCCCGTCCAGTACGCGCCGAATGCGTGCTTCTGCACGATCGGACCGAGCACCAGCCCGCCGACTGTCATCCCTCCGAGTGTCAGCCACGACAGCCGCCGGATGCCGCCCGGCGAGAACAGGGCGCCGAGCCCCGCCCGCATTCCGATCAGCACCGTGAAGAACATCACCACGATGTGCGAGATCAGGACCGCCAGTGGAACCGGGTCCTTGTAGCGGAGGACGATCGTCGCCTCTTCCGCGCCCGCCGCCGGGATGCGAACGGAATCCGCGCCCGTCCGGAGCTCCACGAAGTATTCCAGCTTGCCCGCCGCCGGCTGAACCGGCAGGCGTCCCACCAGCTCCGGACCGTCCTCGCCCATTTCGACCCGCAACGCCTCCGTCGTGAACGGTTCCGACGTCGGGTACCGACGGTACCACACCGATCCCGTCGCCTCCGGGTCCGGACGCGGAAGCGCGACCCGCGCGGGTGCCGTCGTTTCCTGGCTCCGGGGCAGACGGTACCGCCAGCTCCCCGAGGTCGTAGCAACCTCACCCCGCACGGGGTACGTCGGTCCCGTCCGCCGCTGGTAGGCCGCCGACACCAGCATCAGAACAACGGCCGCAACCCACAAGACCGTACCGATACGGCGTCCTTCCCGTTTCTCCGGCATCATCAGTCCGTTCGTTCCGTGTGAGCGACTGGGGCAATCCGCCACACATTCGCCCCTGCCACCCTCGCGTTCAATGGGAACTTCCCGGACTCGCGTCGGGCAAGCCCCGGCGAATATTTATCGAATCGAGAAGAATTGGCGAAGCCAGGGCGCGGTCGAGTGGGGCGGGCAGGGCGGGCGCTGGGCGGGGGAGACTGGACGGCGGATTCCGGACGCCGGACGGACGAAAGCCCGGGAGGTGGCCGGAGGGGCGCTCGAGGCGTCTGAGTGTTCAGGCTGGATGGGTGTTTCGGCTGGACGGGTGTTTCGGGGTGGGCGGGTAGTCCGGGGTGGATGGGTGATCCGGGATCGTGGGTGCCGGCTCGTGGTGTTTCCGCGAACGGAGGCGGAGGGATTCGAACCCCCATGGGCTTGCGCCCGCCGCATTTCGAGTGCGGTGCCTTACCAGTTAGGACTACGCCTCCCGGGGTTGGGCGAACCGAGCGGGTTCGCCGCGGGCGATGTGCGGCGAAGCCGGACACCGCGACCTGCCTCCATGTTCCAGTCGGGGAGACTGGATTTGAACCAGCGACCCCTGCGTCCCGAACGCAGTGCTCTACCGGGCTGAGCTACTCCCCGATGTGTACGGCCGTCGTGGATGAAGTGTACCGTCGCGGGTGACGACGGGTCCCGGCCGCTCACGACGACGGCCAGCGGACGGGGTGGGATTCGAACCCACGAGGGCTTTCACCCCACACGATTTCCAATCGTGCTCCTTAAGCCTCTCGGACACCCGTCCATGTCTCATGGGTCGGCGTGCCTCGGGCTCGCCGCAGCGGAGAGGGTGGGATTCGAACCCACGCGAGCCTTTCGGGCCCGACGGTTTAGCAAACCGTTGCCGTAACCACTTGGCTACCCCTCCAATTCGCCATGCGGCCATCGGGCCGCGATTGCCCCTCCTGGGTTCGAACCAGGACTCTCCTGATCCAGAGTCAGGCGTGTTGCCAATTACACCAAGGGGCAGTGAATCCCGGGAAGCCGGCCGGGTCGAAGCGGGAGACGGGGCTCGAACCCGCGACCCTCAGCTTGGGAAGCTGATGCTCTGCCAACTGAGCTACTCCCGCACAGTGAGAGATCCTTGATCACCAACCGTTTTCGTGATCGAACCGATCCTGACCACCTGGAGCGAAGTCATGGAGGTGACCGCAGAGCCACCGGTCGGATTTGAACCGACGACCGCTCGATTACGAATCGAGTGCTCTACCCCTGAGCTACGGTGGCGGCCGGCGAATGGAGCTGAGGGGACTCGAACCCCTGGCCTCCTGGGTGCGATCCAGGCGCTCTCCCAACTGAGCTACAGCCCCGTGCACGGCATGGGCGCGAGAGGACTCGAACCTCTGACCTCTACGATGTCAACGTAGCGCTCTAACCAGACTGAGCTACGCGCCCGGCCCTGCTGCGTTCCCATTCGTGAATGCGGCATCGCCGACATCGATCCGGCGGCCCGCGGCCCGTGAACGCCGGATGGTGGGGGAAGGATTCGAACCTTCGTAGGCGTTGCGCCGGCAGATTTACAGTCTGCTCCGTTTGGCCGCTTCGGTACCCCACCTGACGCGCCCGGAGGGAGTCGAACCCCCAACCTTTGGATCCGTAGTCCAACGCTCTGTCCAGTTGAGCTACGGGCGCCTTCGCGTGTATGCCCACGAGAGGACTCGAACCTCCACGCCGTTTCCGGCACTGGTCCCTCAAACCAGCCTGTCTGCCTATTCCAGCACGTGGGCCGGGAAAATCCGGACCGGCCGCGCGAACGGCCGGTCCACCGCCGGAATCCCGTTCCGTCCCACCCTACCGGGTACGGACCGTCCAGACCGGCGAGTCACATGCTCGGAGAGGGACTCGAACCCTCACGAGGTTACCCCCACAGGATCCTGAATCCTGCGCGTCTGCCAATTCCGCCATCCGAGCCGAACAGTGGAGCTGAGGGGAGTCGAACCCCTGACCTCCTGAATGCCATTCAGGCGCTCTCCCAACTGAGCTACAGCCCCACGACACCGGAACGGCTTTCACCGCTCCACCCGAATCACCCGTGTTGTCAACCAGCCAGTACGCTCAGCGGGGCTGACGGGATTTGAACCCGCGACCTCCGGTGTGACAGACCGGCACTCTAACCAGCTGAGCTACAGCCCCATTCTTCGCGACATCGCACCAGTCCCGGCGTCGGGACCAGAGCGGGCGACCGGACTCGAACCGGCGACCTTCTGCATGGCAAGCAGACGCTCTACCAACTGAGCTACGCCCGCGAAAAAACACGACTTCGACTGCCAGGTGTAACGCCCCCACGGGGAATCGAACCCCGGTCTCCACCTTGAAAGAGTGGCGTCCTGACCGTTAGACGATGGGGGCCCATTCGTCGTTCGCCACCGCTCCGGTGGCAGTGCCATGGCTCGCACCGTCCCGGTAACGGCCTCTTTCAATCAACCCCTAGGCTGCGCCAGGAGCTCGCGACGGGACTCGAACCCGTGGCCTCTTCCTTACCAAGGAAGTGCTCTGCCGGCTGAGCTACGCGAGCCCTACCCGGTTGCGCCGTTGCCGGCCAACCGGCTCCACATCCATACCCCCACGGGGAATCGAACCCCGGTTTTCTGGCTGAGAACCAGATGTCCTAGGCCACTAGACGATGGGGGCAGGTCCTCCTCGACCTTGCCGTCCGGCGCCGCGGCCGGATTCACGCACCCGTATTATCGACACGTCCGGGAGGACTCGAACCTCCAACCGCCGGTTTTGGAGACCGGTGCTCTACCAATTGAGCTACGGACGTCCGTCCCGCGAGTCCGGTCCCGACACGGCCTCACCGGCCGTTCCGGGCCGGCCCTCCTTCCAACGTTCAGTGGCCAGGGGCAGAATTGAACTGCCGACACCATGATTTTCAGTCATGTGCTCTACCAACTGAGCTACCTGGCCGTCATCCACCAAGTCAGCCGCCCCCGCTCCCGGCCCCGCAAACGCCTCCGCCTCCGCTCCCGCCCCTCCGAATCCCTTCCAACAAAAACCCGCGCGGCTACAAGCGGCGCGGGCCGAGAGACGGACGGGCATGCGGCTCGACGGTCTCAGCCCGCTTTCTGGCGCCCCGGCCAAGAGTCCACGTCCCGGCCAACGCGCGCGACGCCGGCCCGGGACTGCACTCGCTGACCGAAGGTGCTGGCCATTCCGACTCTCGTTTCTGACAGCGTTGGTCGCCGCGGCGGCCCATGGCGGGGGCGGGATTTGAACCCGCGACCTCCGGGTTATGAGCCCGGCGAGCTACCAGACTGCTCCACCCCGCGTCGAGACCTGTAAACTAAGTAGGCCCCGGGGGGGTGTCAACGGCTGAAATCAGCCCGAAACGAGGTTGATGAGGCGGTCCGGAACGAAGATGGTCTTGCGGACCGTGGAGCCTTCGAGGAGCCGTGCGACGTTGGCATCCGCGAGGGCGGCGGCGCGGACGTCTTCCTGCGTCGCGCCGCGGGGCAGGGGGACGCGGGCGCGGAGGCGGCCGTTGATCTGGATGATGAACTCGACGGTATCGGCGGTGGCCTTGTCCGCGTCGAAAGCGGGCCAGGCGCCGCCGTCGAAGAGCAGGCGCGGGTGGCCGAGGCGCTGCCAGAGCTCTTCGGCGACGTGGGGCGCGAACGGCGCGACGAGAGGAACGAGCGGTTCGACCTCGGCGCGATTCGCCTGCCGTCCGCCTTCACGGACGGCGTTGAGGTACTCCATCATCGCGGCGATCGCGGTGTTGTAGCGGAGCAGGGCGATGTCCTCGGTCACCTTGCGGATGGTGGCGTGCAGCTTCTGCTCGACCGAGCCGGCAGGCGCATCGCCGCCGAGTTCATCGACGGGGACGATGGTGTCCCAGAGTCGGCTGAGGAACCCGAAGGGGCCCTGGAGACCGGAGTCGCGGAAGTCGCCGCCTTCCTGGTACGGTCCCAGGAACATGAGGTAGGTGCGGAAGGTGTCCGCGCCCCACTCCTCGATGTATTGGTCGGGGATGACGACGTTGCCGCGGCTCTTCGACATCTTCGAGCCTTCCTTGATGAGGAGCCCGTGTTTGCGGAAGCGGTGGTAGGGCTCCTCGAAGTCGAGCAGACCGGCGTCGTGCAGCGCCATGGTGACGAAGCGGCTGTAGAGCAGGTGCAGCACGGCGTGCTCCTCGCCGCCGATGTACATGTCCACGGGCAGCCATTTCCGCGTGAGCTCCGGATCGAAGGCGCTGTCGGCGCGGTTGGCGGACGGGTAGCGGAGGAAGTACCAGGAGCTGTCGAGGAACGTGTCGCTGACGTCGGTCTCGCGTCGCGCCTGGCCGCCGCAGGCGGGGCAGGGCACCCGGTACCAGTCCTCGACGCGGGCGAGCGGGCTCACGCCGCTCTCGTCCGGCTTGTAGTTGTCGATGTGGGGGAGGAGGACAGGCAGGTCCTCCTCCGGGACGGGCACGGTGCCGCACTCGTCGCAGTAGATGATCGGGATGGGCGGACCCCAATAGCGCTGGCGCGAGATGCACCAGTCGTGGAGCCGGTAGTTGACCTTCGCCTCGCCGAGCGAGCGCTCCTCGAGCCAGGCCGTGATGGCGCGCGCGCCATTGTCGGCAGGCAAACCGTCGAACGATCCGGAGTTCACGAGGGCGCCGGGTCCGACGTACGCTTCGGCGAGCGGTACGACCGCATCCTCGGGCCGCTCCGCCACGACACGGATGATGGGCAGACCGAACTGCGTGGCGAACTCGAAATCGCGCTCGTCGTGACCGGGCACGGCCATGATGGCGCCCGTTCCGTACTCCATGAGCACGTAGTCGGCGACCCAGATCGGGATGTCCTCGCCGGTGACCGGATTCACGCAGTGGCCGCCGGTAAAGACGCCGGTCTTCTGCTTCTCCACGATCTTCCGTGCGACGAGGTCCTTGGCCGCGGCCGCGGCGCGGTAGGCCTCGACCTCCGCGCGCCGGTCCTCGGTCGTGATCCGGTCCACGAGCGGGTGCTCGGGCGCGAGCACCATGAAGGTGGCACCGAACAGCGTGTCGGGCCGCGTCGTGAAGACGGTGATCCGGTTCCGGTCGGGCTGCACCTCGCTCGCCTCGTGGCGGTCGGGCGCCGCTTTCGCGCGGGCGATGGGAAAGTGGATCTCGGCGCCATCGCTCCGGCCGATCCAGTTGTCCTGCGCCTTGAGCGTGCTTTCCGACCAATCGATCCACGACAGGTTGGCGAGCAGCCGCTCGGCGTAGTTCGTGATGCGGAAGAACCATTGCGAGAGACGGCGCTGTTCGACCGCCGTGCCGCACCGCTCGCACGCGCCGGCGATCACCTGCTCGTTGGCGAGCACCGTGTGGCACGACGGGCACCAGTTGACGGGCGCCTCGCGTTTCTCGGCCAGCCCCTGTCTGAACAGCTGGAGGAAGAGCCACTGCGTCCAGCGGTAGTACGACGGGTCCGTGGTATCAACCGTGTGGTTCCAGTCGTACATGGCGCCGATGCGCCGCAGCTGCCGCGTGAAGTTGGCGACGTTCTTCGGAATCAGCTCCATCGGGTGCGTCCCGATCTTGAGCGCGAAATTCTCGCTGTGGATGCCGAACGCGTCGAAGCCGATCGGCTCGAAGACGTCGTCCCCCTGCAGGCGTCGCCAGCGGCCGTAGATGTCGGCGCCAGTGAACGCGTACATGTTGCCGACGTGCAGGCCTTCCGCCGACGGGTAGGGGAACATCATGAGATTGAAGAACGGCCGTTCCGCGCTGCGCAGCGATTCATCGGACCGGAGGTTGGTGCCGCGCTCCTCCCAGATGCGCTGCCACTTCTCCTCGATCTCGATCGGCCGGTAGCTGTCCCTGGTTTCCGGGCTCATGGTCTCGACTGTGTTGCAGACGACAGAATCATGAAATATGCCGAAGGTGGGTGAAGAGATCCAGACCGGGTGGAACGGATGCGGGAGGCGGAGGCGGAGGCGGAGGCGTTTGAGGGGGTGGGCGCAGGTGCGGTGGGGGCGGGATCCGCTCCCCGTCGTTCCCGCTCCCGCCGCTCCCTCACCCGTTCCCGCAAACGCTTCCGCCTCCGCTCCCGCTTCCCGCAATCAGTTCCTCAAGGGCCGCAAACGCATCACCCGACCGTCCGGACGTGACCGCCGCAATGCCGCGGATAGTCGCGACGAGGTCATCCCGGCAGGCATGGAACGCGGCTTCGAAGCGGTCGAGTCCCCGGTAGTAGAGCCGTATTCCGATGAGCGTCGCGTTGTTGAGGGGGCGATCGGCGAAGCCGCGGAAGTTGCGCGTGCGCAGGCGCGGCAGGACACCGGACCGGAACCGGGTGCGAGCCTGATCGAAGACGTTCTCGCGGCGCGCGATCTTCTCGGCGGAGGTGAGGTCTTCGCGGCTGTACAGCGTTTCCAGATCGTCGATGAGGCGGGACAGGAAGTCGCCGAACACGAGGTTGTCGGCCCATTCGGCGCGGGCCTCGCGGCAGGTGTCGGCATCGTCGCCATCGCGGCTGCAGAAGAAGTCGATGGCGCCGCGGTCGCCGACGAAGCTGGCCAGGCTCTCGTTGAAGGCGACCTGGCTCGGGATGAACAACGTGTTGTGCAGGATCTCGTGGATGACGGTGGAGACGAGACCGACATCGCCGTAGCGGAGCACGGTGCTGAGGACCGGGTCGTTGAACCAGCCGAGGGTGCTGAAGGCGGCGGTCGGGCGCACGTAGGCGTCGAATCCCTGGCGTTCGAGGGCGGCCGCCTCGCGGTGCGCGGCGGCGAAGTCGAAGAAGCCCTTGTAGGGGACGCGGCCGACGATGGGAAACCACCAGGTGTACGGTACGAAGCGGTCGCGGTAGGCGCCGGAAACAACGAGCAACAGGGTGTCGCTGTCGACCGGCGCGTAGGTGGTATAGCTGTCGCCCGCATCGAGATCGAGCCCGTGCTCGGCGAAGTCGCGGGCCGCGGTCACGAGGCGCAGCTTGCGCCGGGTCGCCGCCGGCGTCGCGGAGTCGCGCGTGACGTCGACGATCGGTCGGCGGCGGGAGAGGATGCGGCTCTCGGCGATGCCGGCGCGGACGACGTAGCCGGGCGAGCAGCCGGAGCCGGCCGCGGCGAAACCGAGGACGAGTGCGAGGAGCGGCATCCGGCTTCGTCGCATCATGAGGAAAGGATAGTCTTCGGACCCGCTGCGCTGAAGACCCACGGCGGTTGCAACGTGTCCCGGGCCCCGACTACCTTGCGCCTCTTGTCTCCACGGAGCGGGATGCGGGAGCGGAGGCGGGGGGCGTTTGCGGGAGCGGGAGCGGGAGCGGCGGGAGCGGGAGCGGCGGGAGCGTTTGCGGGAGCGGGTATGAACAAGGCGTTTTTCGGGCTCGGGGCGGTGCTGGCGCTGCTGGCGGTGGCGTTCGGGGCGTTCGGGGCGCACATCCTCCAGGCGCGGATCCCGCCGGAACGGCTGGCCACGTTCGAGACGGCGGCGCGCTACCAGATGTACCATGCGCTCGCCCTGCTGGTCGTGGGGCTGGCGTTCGACCGGTTGGCGGCGGGACCGGCGCTCTGGTCGGGCCGACTCTTCGCCGCGGGCGTCGTGATCTTCTGTGGCAGTCTCTACGGGCTCGCCCTCGGTGCGCCGCGCTGGTTCGGCGCCGTGACGCCGGTGGGCGGGCTGTGCTTCATGATGGGCTGGCTGCTGCTGGCCGCCGGTGCGCTGAAGGGTTGAAGCGCGCTCAACGGTCCACGCAGTAGAGGTACTCCTCGACGGAATCGCCGCGGTACCGGCGGATCTCGCTGTCCGCGTCCGACCGGTACCGGCGGTACGTGTGCCGGTGCCGGTGGTAGGTCCCGCGCCGGCCCTGCTCTCGCAGCACTCTCTCAATGGTCGCTTCCGGGATGATCCCTTCGGCGTTGTAGCTCATGACGAGCCGCTTCCAGCGGCCGGTCCCGACGAGCTCCTCGAAGGCCGCCTCGCAGCGGCCCCGGCGGCTCCAGTCGCTCCGCTTCGTCCGGTCGTCGATGAGTCCGGTCTTGCCGCGCGTCTCCGGTGCGTCGTCGAACCAGCCCAGCGCGATCACTTCGGGCACGTGGTAGTAGCCCGGGTACTGGCGCGAGTTGTAGGGCGGATCGAGGTAGAGAAGGTCGAACTCGTCGTGTTCGCGCACGGCGGCGAGCGCGTCGGCGCGCAGCGCGCGGCAGCCGTTGCCGCGCTGGACCGGAGTCACGCGCAGCTCGAGGTCGCGGACGGCGTTCGACTGCCACGATTTGACGAAAGCCGCGTACACGCCCGTGGTATTGGCGACGCGGTCCGCCGCTTCCAGCAGCGCGGCCAGCAGGACGTGGAAGCCGTCCTCGCCGATGAGACCGGTCCGCCGCCAGTCGTGCAGGGCCGCGCGGATGGCATCGATGCGGGCGCCGTTCGCTTCCGTGAAGTACATCCTGCCGTGGCGCCCACCCTCGGCGCCGCCGGGCGTGTAGTGCTCGTGGATGAAGCCGGGCGCGGGTGGCAGGCGGTTCAGCAGGGTGACGACGGTGCGCAACGAATCGGAGCGCAGGCCGAGCTCAGCGCTAAGCCGCGGAAAGCGAGGCGTCTCGGACACCTGAACGTACGCCCGTGCGAACACGTGCGCGTACTCCATCACATCCGATGCGTCGACCCGGAATCCGCGCCGCTTGAGGTAGCGGGCCACGCTCGCGGTGCCCGAGAACGGATCGACGGCGGTGCCACCCCGGATCCCGCGCGTAGTGAGCGTGCGCCCGATGAAATCGAGCAGCTTCGTCTTGTTGCCGATGTATCGCACCGGCCGAATATAGGGGGCGCTTCCCGCGGCCGTCCATCCCCGCGTCAGGAGTCCATCGCCCCGAGGATCTCGTCGAACTCGGCCGTGAGTTCGGCGCGCTGCGCGGCGAGACGGCTCGGTCCGCGGCGCGAGCCGAGCGCGCGCAGGAAGACACGGACATCCTCGCGCACGCGCCGCCAACGTTCGTAGATGTGGATGGCGGCGAGTCCGGGAAGCGGCGCGAGGAACGCCGCGGCGATGCCGATCAGCGGACCGAACACGAGCCCCGCGATGCTGCCGAGGATGATGCAGGTGATGGGCACCGCGAAGAATGCGGTCGCGAGCTTGTAGGTCGCGATCGCCTCGAACTCGGGCTTCACGATCCGGATCGCGAGGCGTGGCGTGTTGTAGGCGGGAGCCCAGATCAGGGCGCCCGCGGCGGCGGGCAGCGCGAGCAGCAGCAGCGCGAGGCCCTCGCGGAGCGCGTACCGCAGGACGGCGCCGGTTCCGAAGTCCGGTGGCACATCGGCTTCGGAGGCGCCGAAAAGCGCGAGTCCGCGGTGGTACCCGCGCACCGCGCGCTGGAGGCGCAGCAGGCGCGCGGGGTCGTTGGCACGGAGCCACGCCAGGCCGCGGGCGAATGCCTGGAGGCGGGGTAGTCGCTCGCTGAGCCCGTCGCGCTCGCGCCAGCGGTGCCAGCCCTTCTCGCGCACGTAGAGTCGTTCGGCGGTATCGATCAGCGCTTCGTCCTCGTCGCCGGCGAGGTTGAGCGTGACTCGTTCGAGCCGGCCGGCGATGGTGGCGGTCAGCGCGCGCACGGCCTCGACGGGATCGGCCTCGAACGCGGGGCGCAGCGATCCGATGTCGAACGCGTCGCCGATCACCACGAGGGCATCGCTGCGGAACACGGACTTGCCCCGGTACGTGAGGCCGACCGGAACGATGCGGAGCCCGAGCGTCCAGCCGCTTCGCTCTTCGGCGCCGAACGCGATGCGGGCGGCGCCGGTGCGGAGCGGCATGAGCGCCGGCGACGAATGGCTCTGCCCTTCCGGGTAGATCTGGATGGCATATCCCGCGCGCAGCGCGTCGATCGCCGCAGCGAAGGTGCGCTCGTTCCGGTCCATCAGGCCGGGGTCGTCCTGTCGCCGGTAGACCGGGAGCCCGCCGAGCGCGCGCAGCACGCTGCCGACGATCGTCTGCTCGAAGAGTGGCGCCTTGGCCAGCGGCCGCGTAGGCCGGCCCGCGGTGCGGAAGATGAGCAGTGGATCGAGCAGGCTGTTCGGGTGGTTGGCGACGACGAGGACGGGTCCATCGGGGATGGGGCCGCCCTGCACGTCGACGTCGTGGAACAGGCTCGCGGCCCAGCCGGTGAGCCGGGTGATCAGGACGCTCGATCGGGCGCGATCGGGCTTCGTCACGCGGTGTCCAGGAGGAGGGGGACGGCGGCCGGATCGGCGGATCCGGCCGCCAAGATGCCGGTTCGGGTGGCAGGACACAAGCCATTTCGCCGGAGGTACTGTTCCTCTCGCGGGTCCGCGGGGTAGAATCGGCCCGTGTCCACATACGGGTACTACGAGATCGCCGTCCACGTCGCGCGCGGACTGGCCCGCGTGGTCGCGCCCTTCGACGGTCGCGTCCGACGCGGCGTCGAGGTCCGGCGCTCCGCCCCGGCCCGGCTGCGCGAGTGGTCGGCCGCGTCGCGCGACCGGGGTCGCGCCCTGTTCTGGCTGCACGCGCCGTCGGTGGGCGAAGCGCTGATGGCACAGGCGATCATCGAGCGGTTGCGCGAGGCGGTGCCCGCCGCCCAGGTCGTCTTCACATGGTTCTCGCTCTCCGCCGAACGGATGGCGGAACGCGTCGGTGCGGATGTCACGGCGTGCCTGCCCTGGGATGTCCGGGGCGACGTGCGGTCGGCGCTCGATGCGATCGCGCCGGACGTGATCGGGTTCGTCCGCACCGAGGTCTGGCCCGTGCTGCAGCGGGAGGCGCAGCGCCGTGGTGCGCGGACGGCGCTGGTGAACGCGCCGCTTGCGGAAGGATCGAGCCGGCTCCGTCCACTCGCGCGGCGGTTCCTGGCGCCGGCGTACGCGCGGCTCGACGCGGTCGGTGCCGTATCCCGGGCGGATGCGGAGCGGCTGGTCCGGCTCGGCGTCCAGCCCGCCCGGCTCCGCGTGACGGGCGATGCCCGCGTGGACCAGGCGGTGCTGCGCATCGAACGGAGCACGGCGCCGCCAATCCTCGGTCGCTTGGCCGAGGCGGGGGTTGCCGTCATCGTCGCGGGTTCGACGTGGCCGGTCGATGAGGACCGGCTGATGGAAGCGGCGCGCGCGCTGCGGGACGACACGCCGCGACCGGTCCGCTGGATCCTCGCGCCGCACGAGCCGACGCCCGCGCATCTGCGCCGTCTCGATGACGCGCTCGGCGCGGCCGGCCTGCGCGCCGTCCGGCTCGCGGATGTCGAGGCCGGCGCGCCGCCCGCCGACGTCGTGGTCATCGACCGTGTGGGCGTGCTCGCGGACCTGTACCGGATCGCCGATGTCGCGTGGGTCGGCGGCGGATTCGGGGAGAACGGGCTGCACTCGGTCCTGGAGCCGGCCGCCCTCGGCGTTCCCGTCGTCTACGGCCCGAACTTCGGAAGCGCACGTGAGGCGGAGGCGCTGGCCGGCGCCGGCGGCGGATTCGTCGCACCCGATATCGCCTCGATGACGGCGCGATTCCGGTCGCTGCTGGCGGACGGTGAAGCGGCGGGCCTCGCGGCGCGCGCGTGGATGGCGTCCGAGCGGGGCGGCGCGGAGCGCAACGCTGCGTTGCTCGTTGAACTGTTGCACGGAGTGACGGGTGCGGCCGCCCCGCGCTGAGCTGGTGTCGACGTCGGAGGCCGACCCCGAGATCGGGTTCGCGCCCGCGGCGCTCAGGACGGTGCTCGACGCGTGCCTGGGTGCCGGTCACGTGGAGGTGTGTGGCGCCCTGATGGGCACGCTGGATCCCGTCCGCGTCGAACGCGCGGTGCCGGTCGAGAACGCGGCCGCGCGGCCCGGCCGGTCGTACGCGATCCCGGCCGCGCGGGTAAGGGCGCTCGATCGCGGCGCCGCGGATCCCGGCCTCCACGTCGTGGGTTTCTACCACTCGCATCCGATGGGACCGGCGACGCCGTCCGCGGCCGACCTGGCCGGTGCGTGGCCGGGGTACGTGTACCTGATCGTCGGTCGAGGGCACGCCGGCGCCGAAGCGCGGGCGTGGCGGCTGAGGCAGGACCGGCGTGCTTTCGACGAGGTGTCCATGCGAACGGGGACGAGTACGTGAGAGTGATCATCCAGGTCCCGGGCCCGCTCCGCGAGTTCACGGATGGCGCGGACGAGGTCGGTGTGGAGTCCGCCACGGTCGGTGAGGCGCTGCATGCGCTGGTGCGTTCGCATCCGAGCCTGAGGCGGCACCTGTTCGACGAGCGGAGCGACCTGCGGGGCTACGTCAACATCTACCTCAACGAAACGGACGTGCGCGACCTCGGCGAAGGCGTGGCGACGACGCTCCACCAGGGGGACGTGCTGATGATCGTGCCGAGCATCGCGGGAGGGGCGCACGAGGACGGTTCCGCGTTCAGCGCCGACGAGCTGATCCGCTACAGCCGACACATCGCGCTGCCGCAGGTCGGCCTCGCCGGGCAGGAGCGTCTGAAACGGGGCCGGGTCGCGATCGTCGGTGCGGGCGGCCTCGGCTCGCCGCTCGGCCTCTACCTCGCCGCGGCCGGTGTCGGCACGCTCGGCTTGATCGACTTCGATGACGTCGACGCCAGCAACCTGCAGCGCCAGGTCCTGTACGTCTCGCGCGATATCGGGCGGCCCAAGACGGCGGCGGCGGCGGAGCATCTGCACGCGCTCAACCCGCACATCGAAGTGCTGACGCACCACGTGCGCCTCACCTCGGCGAACGCGCTCGACGTGCTGGCGGACTACGACGTGGTCGTGGACGGGACGGACAACTTCCCGACGCGTTACCTGACCAACGACGCCTGCGTCCTGCTCGGTAAGCCGTACGTGTACGGTTCCATCCTGCGTTTCGACGGTCAGGTCTCGGTGTTCGACGCGCGGAAGGGGCCGTGCTACCGATGCCTGTTCCGGGAGCCGCCCCCGCCCGGGCTCGTGCCGAGCTGCGCGGAGGGCGGCGTCCTGGGCGTGCTTCCCGGCATCATCGGGTCGGCACAGGCGCTGGAGACGATCAAGCTGCTGCTGGGCGAGGGCACGCCCCTGATCGGCCGACTCGCTCTCTTCGACGCGCTCACCTTCCGCTGGCGCGAGATGCAGCTGCGACGCAACCCGGATTGCCCCGTCTGCGGCGAGAATCCGACGATCCGCGAGCTGATCGACTACGATGCATTCTGCGGCGTCGAGCCGCCGCGCGAAGAGCCGTTCGTCCCCGACCAGGCACCCATCATGACGGTCGGTCAGCTACGCCAGCGGCTGGAGACGGGCGAGCCGATACAGTTGATCGACGTGCGCGAGGCATTCGAGTGGCGGATCGCCAGCCTGGAAGAGCAGGGTGCCGTCCTCATCCCGCTCGGCGAGCTGCCGCACCAGGTCGAGGATCTCGATCCGTCCATCGACACGGTCGTCTACTGCCGCACTGGCCCGCGCAGCGACCTGGCCGCGCGCTTCCTGATCGCGAGCGGGTTCGGACGGGTCTGGAACCTGCGCGGCGGCATCATCGCCTGGGCGCACGAGATCGATCCGGGGCTTCCGCTGTACTGAGACGGAGCGGGTTGCGGGGCGGAGGCGGAGGCGTTTGCGGGGGTGGGAGCGGGAGGCGGGTCAGGCGATGCCGGTGTTGTCGGCCGCGTCGGTCGGGGTAGAAGGCGCGGGAGCGGGGGCGGGAGCGGGCAGGGGGCGCATGTGCTTCCAGGTTTGAAGCGCGCCGAGCACGGGCACGGCGATGATGGCGGCGCTCCAGCGCAGGCGTCCGCGCCGTGGCATCCCGGGGCGCCAGAGCCGCTCCAGCGCCCAGGCGTCGAGCACGAGAAGGGCGAGGACGAGCAGGAGGCGGAAGCTCACGACGCCGCCCGCACGGGGCCGTCGGCATCGGCGAACTGGAGCTCGTAGAGACGGGCGTAGATGCCGCCACGCCGGAGCAGCTCGTCGTGGCGTCCTTCCTCGCGGAGCTCGCCGTGGTGCATCACGAGGATGCGATCGGCGTGCTGGATGGTAGAAAGGCGGTGGGCGATGACGAGCGAGGTGCGGCCGGCCATGAGTGTATCGATCGCCTCGCCGATGCGTTCTTCCAGCGCGGAATCGACCGAGCTCGTCGCCTCGTCGAGTACGAGCACGAGCGGATCGAAAGCGAGGGCGCGCGCGAAGGAAAGCAGCTGGCGTTCGCCGACGGAAATCGAAAGGCCGCGCTCGCCGAGGGGCTGGGCGAACTTCCCGGGCAGCCGCTGGATGAGCGGTTCCGCGCCCACCCGCTGCGCGGCCGCGTGCACGTCCGCCTCGGCGATGTCGTCGCGGCCGAGGCGCAGGTTGTAGAGCACGTCGCGGCTGAACAGGAAAACGTCCTGGAGCACGAGCCCGACATGGCGTCGCAGCTCGTGCACGTCGAGCCGGGCGATGGGCACGTCGTCGAACAGGATCTCGCCGCGCTGCGGCTCGTAGAAGCGCATGAGCAGGGAGACCAGGCTCGTCTTGCCCGCGCCCGTGTGCCCGACAATCGCGATGCGCGCACCCGGCTCCGCCGTGAAGCTCACTCCCCTCAGCACCCAGTCCCACTCGCCATCCTCCAGACGGCGGTAGGCGAACCACACGTCCCGGAACTCGATCCGACCGCGGGCTGTCGCGGGCAGGGTCGCGGTAACCGGCGTCGTCGCATCCGGCGTATCGAGCAGGCGGAAGATGCGCTCGGACGAGGCCATCGCGCCCTGCAGCATGTTGTACTTCTCGGACAGGTCCTGGATGGGCCGGAAGAAGCGGCGCGCGTACTGGAGGAACGCGGCGATGACGCCGACGGTCACGCCGCCGGCCAGCGAACGGGCGCCGCCGTACGCGATGATGGTGGCCAGCGACACGGCGGTGAGCAACTCGATCAGCGGGAAGAACAGGGCGTAGTAGGTGATCGAGCGGAGGTGCGCCTCGAGGTAGTGCGCGTCGGCGTCGCGGAACCGTCCCGAAACGTCACGTTCGCGGCCGAACAGCTGGACCACGGACACGCCGGAGATGTGCTCCTGCAGGAATGCGTTCAGGCGCGCGAGCCGGACTCGGATGTCGCGGTACGCGTTCCGGATGCGGGCGCGGAACACCATGGCGACGAGGAAGACGAAGGGCATGACCGCGAGCGCGACGAGCGCGAGGCGCCAGTCCATGAGGAGCATTGCGCCGACGATCAGGAACAGGGTGAAGACATCGCCGAATACGGTCACGACGCCGGAGCTGAACAGCTCGTTGAGCACCTCGACGTCGCTGGTCACGCGCGTCATGAGCCGGCCGACGGGGTTGCGATCGAAGAACGCGACCTCGAGCCCCTGGAGCCGGCCGAAGATCTCGCGGCGGAGATCGACCATGACGCTCTGACCGAGCCAGGTCGTGATCAGCGTCTGCCCGTATTGCAGCACGAACGAGGCGAGCAGCGAGCCGAGGTAGGTGGCGCTCAGGACGAGCAGCAGATGCCGGTCGCCACGGGGGATGGCGTCGTCGAGCGCGATCTTGGTGAGCCACGGTCCGACGAGCTCGACGGCCGCCGCGGTGAGTAGCATGAACACGGCGAGCGCGACTCGCGGGCGGTAGGGTCGGAGGTAGCGCAACAGCCGGCGCATGAGGCGGGCATCGTACGCCTTGCCGAGCGCTTCCTCCTCGTGGAACGCGGCGGGCTCCGCCAACTCAGCTGCCGTCCTCGATCCGGCGCCGGTGCCGTCGCAGGCGGCGTTCCGCCTTGCGCCTGCGGTGCGCGTCGCGGGCCGACTCGCCGACCTCGCGGACCTTGATCTCGACGCCGCCCAGGAGCGTGAGGCCGGTGATGCGGAGGACGGGCGCGTCGGGGTCCGCGGAGGGGCTCTGGCCCGGGCCATGCTCCCAGCCGCCGAGGATCGCGACGCCGTCGGAATCGATGGTAAGCCCCGGCGGCACAATGATCTCCGTCCCGCCCATCATCGCGAAGATGTCGATTTCCGTGACGCCCGGCCCCAGGGCCGCCTCCCGAAAATCGAGGTGCACGCCTCCCATGATCGCGACGGTGGTGGTCCGCCGGGCCGGCGTCCAGGCCCCTTTCCGTTCGACTCCGCCCAGTACGGCGGCCAGGACCTGCCGCTCCCGGACCGTGGCTGGCGGTGGCGGCGGCCGGTGCACGACCGGCGCGGTAGCCGTGGCCGGTGCCGCCGGTTCGGTCAGATCCGCCGTCAGCGATTCGAGCGCGGCGGCGTCCCGGGCGCGGTGGGCCCGGTCGAGCCGGCCCTCGAAGTCCTCAACCGCGAGCTGGTCCGCGGCGAAACTTCGAATCAGGGCCTGAATCGTCTGTTCCCGCTTCTCGGCCAGATTCGGGGCCGGCACCGGAGGTCTGTCCGCCATGGCTGCTGCCGGGGTTCGGGTACGGGCGGTACTGGGGCAAATCTCGACGCCCCGATGGGTGATGGCAAGCGGGGACGGAACGGCATCGATGCCGACGGACGTGATATGAACCTATTGCATGGATACTTCGACCGGATACAGGGGCGCCTGCTGGGCTCGTCCCTGATCGGGTTCGCGGGCACGCTCGCGATCTTCATCCTCGCGACGTGGTCGCTCCAGCAGTTCACCGATCAGGTGAACGAGCGGTTCGAGGAGACGCAACGGCGCGTCGACCTGGTATCGACCTACGAGGCGACCGTAGTCGATCAACTGGGTGCGGGCCAGCGCTACCTGCTTACGGGCAGCGCGTCCGCGCTCGCGGAGCACGACAGTCTGGCCGCCCGGGCCCGTGAGCTCAACCTGCAATATGCCGACCTGCCCGGTCTGAGCGAGACCGTGATGGACCAGCTGGGACGCATCCGCCTGCTGCACGACGGCCTGTCCGACGCGTTCCGGAAGGGAAGGGGGACGGACGCGCTGCCGCCCGTGTCGCAACTGGCGTCGCTGGAGCCGACTGTACGGGAGCTGCGGGCCGCGATCCGATACGTGTCGGCGTCCGAGATACGCAAGACGGAGCAGGCCTCGATTGCCTTTCGCACCAGGATGGCGGACCGGCAGAACCTGCTGTTGATCGTTCTCTGCGTGACGACGGCGATCGTGTTCTTCTTCGCCTACCAGACCCTGCACGCCATCGAGCGGCCACTTACCCGGCTGGTCGGTGCGGCCAACCAGTTCGGGGCGGGCGACCTGACCGTGTCGGTGAACGGTCGCATGCCGAGCGAGTTTCGCGTGCTGGCTGGCGCCTTCACGAGCATGGCGGACCGGTTCCGCAACGTCGTGGGCGAGACCATCTCGACGGCGAACCGGATTACGGCCTCCGCGTCCGATCTTTCCAGCGTATCGGAGGAGGTGGCGGCGTCGAGCGGCGAGGTCTCCACGGCGATGATCGACATCACGAACGGCGCGGAGGAGCAGGCGCTCAGCCTGCGCAGTATGGATGAAGCGCTCAACCGCATGCGCCAGCGCGCGGCCGAGATCGATGAGGCGTCGCAGCAGGTTCGTAGCCTGAGCTCGCAGATCGGCGAGGTCGCGTCGACACGCCGCACCGACATCGGCCGGGCCATCTCGCTGTTGCGCGAGGTACGGGAGATCGTGCAGGCGTCGGGACAGGAAATCGGCGAGCTGCAGAAGGCATCGGCGCAGATCACGGCGTTCGTCGAGACGATCCAGGGCATTGCGCGCCAGACCAACCTGCTCGCGCTCAACGCCGCGATCGAGGCCGCGCGGGCCGGCGAACACGGGCGAGGCTTCGCGGTGGTTGCCGATGAGGTCCGCAAGCTCGCGGACGGGAGTGCGCGCGCGGCGGACGAGATCGAGGACGCGGTCGCCCGCATCAGTACGCGCATCGAGGCCGCGGCCTCGACGATGGCGCGCGGCGTCTCGCACGTCGCCGGGGTCGAGGGTGTGTCACGCGAGGCGGAGCACGCATTCGAAGACATCCTGTCGGCCGTGGGCAGCGTGGGTTCGGCCGCGACCGCGGTCGATGGCGCGGCGGAGGAGAACCGGAAGGCCGTGGCCTCGGTCGAGGAGAACGTGCGCGCGGTGGGCGCGACGGCCGAGTCGCACGCGGCGAGCGCGCAGCAGGTAAGCGCGGCGGCGGAGCAGCAGTCGGCCGCGACACAGGAACTGAGCGCAGCGAGTGTGGAGCTGCTCCATGCCGCCGAGCGATTGAAGGAACTCGTGTCCGGATTCCGGACTTGAGCCGGGCCCCGGGTACGGCAGCCTCCAGCAAGCGACGATGCCGCGCAGGGATGCGCCAAAATCCGAAGGAGATCTCATGACTTCGAGCCTGCCATCCCCCAAACGGATTCTCCTGCTCATCCTTCTCACGGTCCTGGTCTGCGGACTGGGGGCGGCGGGCACGTTCATCGCGTTCGGCATCCTGGCCGACCGCGAGGCGTACGCCCAGGCGGAAGCCGAGGACGCCGCCACTCTGTGGATGGACATGACGGACCGATTCGAGCGCGTCGCCATGGCGGATCCATTCCTGCTGCCGCAAGCCGGGAACGGCGACGCCGCCGAACTGTACTGGCCGGCGGACGCGGACACGCTCACGGAATGCCGCGTGCCGCACAGGCCGCGCCTGTACGAGTATACGGAGACGCTGTTCGAGCAATGGCCCGACGAGATGGCCGAGGCCACGCGCTGTCCTCGCATCGATGACATGGTGAAGGCGGCGAGGATGCCGCGACTGGAAATCGCGGCCCGGCTGGGCGCCGCGGACCCGGGCTTCGACTATTTCGGCAGCCCGACATTGAGCAGCGAGCCGGTGCACGCGCTCTTTGCGCTGCTGGCTCGGGCGCATGCCCGGATCCGGAGGCGCGACTGGGCAAACGCCGAGCGTGACGCGCGTGCCGTGGTGAGCGCCGGTCGCCAGCTCGTCTGGAACAGCATCAACGTGGACGGCGTCGCGGTCGGCCTCGACCTGATGACCAGCGGTCTCGATCACCTGCGCGTGCTGCACGCGCGCCGGGGTGATGCGGCCCGCGCGGCCCTTGCGCTGGCGGTGCGGGACTCGCTCGGCGAGCTCGCCCGGAGCTGGGAGTCGACGCTCGACGTCGCGCGCCGGACGAGCGCGTTTCCGGGTCTGCTCCGCTACACCGTGGCGGCGGCGGAGAACGAGGGATTGCCACTGGGAGTCCGAAGCACGATGGTCGTACTGGTCGGGTACGGCCACATCGACCATTCCGTCGAGCGCGCGCTCTGGCCGTCCCGTGACCGGGCCCGCGCGCTCACTCGCCTCGAGCGGTTCCCGCGCCTGATGCCGGCCGTGGTGCAGGCGCGGAAGGGACTCGAGCTCTCGTGGTTCGAGCGGCGCGATCTCGCCAGCCAATGGAGTCTCCAGGTCGGTGTGCCGGGTTCCTGACCGGCCCGGAACGCCGCGCACGAAGGAGCGGCTCCATCGATGGGGTCGAGGTCTGCCTCCAGTCCGACCATCAGGGCCGCATCAGACGGAGAACTGCGCGGCGAACCACGATGCCGCCATCCGCTCGAGCCAGAAACGCGGTGCCCAGGGCGGTCCCCCGATGAAACCGACGTGCCCGCCCCTCGTGGGGAACACCATGTCGAGCGCGGGATTCGCGGCGATCGCGGCATTCGGGATGGCGCCGGCGGGCAGGAACGGATCGTCCTGCGCCTGGACCAGCAGCGTGGGCACGCGCACGCGCTCCACGAAGCCGGCGCTCGAGCAGCGCGTGTAGTAGTCCTCGGCGGAGGCGAATCCGTGGAGCGGCGCGGTGACGGCGTCATCGAACTCGCGGAAGGTGCGCGAGCGGAGCGCGCGCGCCAGGTCGACACGGCCTTCGATGAGGGTGCGGCGCGCCACCGTCTTATCCCTGAGCGTAACGAGGAATCGGCGGGTGTAGAAACGGCCCATGCGGGTGCGTTCCAGCGCATCCGCGCACGCCCCGAGGTCGTAGGGCACCGAGACCGCGACGCAGGACCGGATGCGTGCCGCGGCGGCGTCGCCTTCCTCACCCAGGTACTTGAGCAGCACGTTGCCGCCGAGCGAGAAGCCGATCCCGCCGAGGGGCGATCCCGGGAACCGCTCGGCGAGCAGCACGAGCACGTGGCGCAGATCTTCCGTCTCGCCCGAGTGGTACGAGCGCGCGCTCCGGTTCGGCTCGCCACTGCAGCCGCGGAAGTTCATTCCGACCGCAGCGATGCCACGGGTCTCCAGTTCGCGGTAGATATTGAGCGCGTAGCCCCGGCGCGAGGAGCCCTCGAGTCCGTGCAGCAGGAGAACGACCGGTGTACCGGGGCGGGCCCCGGCCGTGAAGTCGAGATCGAGGAAATCGCCGTCCGGCAGATCGATCCGTTCCCGGCGCAACGGCGGTGGTGTGGGGCGACGGAGCAGGCGGCCGGCGATGGTCTGCGCGTGGGGGCCCGGTAGCCACCAGGCAGGCTCGAACGATGTCGACCCCGGCGCGCCCCGTCTCTTTTCGTGAGCCATGCGATTCCCGATCTTGCTGCGGTCAGGGCTGGCAAGATCGCGGCCCGCCGGGCGGCCCGCCAGCCGGGACCGGGAGGACGCATGGAGTTCGACCCCACACCATACCGCAAGGACACGCCGGCCGTGATGGCCGGGCGCATCCACCTGAACAACGCGGGCGCTTCGCTCATGCCGGCCCCCGTCGTGGAGGCGGTCGTCGATCATCTGAACCGGGAATCGGCGATGGGCGGGTACGAGGCGGCGGACGCGGAGGCGGCCTCGATCGAGCAGGTCTACGACGATGTCGCGGCGCTGGTGGGCGCCCACTCGCGCAACATCGCGGCCGTCGAGAACGCGACCGTCGCCTTCTCCCTCGCCCTTTCCGCGTTCGACTTCGAGACGGGCGACGTCATCCTCACGACCCGCAACGACTACATCTCGAACCAGCTCATGTACCTCTCGCTCGCGGCCCGGCGCGGCGTGCGCGTCGTGCGGGCCGACGATGCGCCGGATGGCGGCGTCGATCCGGACTCCGTCCGCCGGATCATCGACCGGGAGCGGCCGCGCCTCGTCGCTCTGACCTGGATCCCGACGAATTCCGGCCTGGTCCAGCCGGCCGCCGCGATCGGCGCGCTCTGTGCCGAAGCCGGCGTCCCGTACCTCGTCGACGCCTGCCAGGCGGTGGGCCAGATCCCGATCGACGTCGGGGGGCTGCACTGCGACTTCCTGTCCGCCACCGCCCGCAAGTTCCTGCGCGGCCCGCGCGGCGTCGGCTTCCTCTACGTGTCCGATGACGCGCTCGGAAAGGGCAGCCATCCCCTCTTCATCGACATGCGCGGCGCCGCCTGGCTCGACGACGATGAGTACCGGATGGTGGCCGACGCGCGACGCTTCGAGAACTGGGAGTTCGCTTATGCGCTCGTCCTCGGCATGGGCGCGGCCGCCCGCTACGCCCTCGAAATCGGGATCGAGAACGCCGGCGCGTACGCCGCCGGGCTGGCCGCGTGGCTCCGCACCCGGCTCGCCGCGTTCGACGGCGTGCGCGTGCTCGACCGCGGCGCCGCGCCTTGCGCGATCGTCACGGCCGAGTTCCGCGACTGCCCCGCCCGCGACATCGTCGAGCGCCTCCGTGAGCAGGCGATCAACACCAGCGCGACGGCCCGCGAATGGGCCGTCATCGACATGAAGGAGAAACAGGCGGTCACGGCCGTCCGCATCTCGCCGCACTACTTCAACACGCGGCGGGAGCTGGAGATACTGGTGAGTGCGCTGGAGGAGTTCGTGGAGTAGACGCGGGAGGCGGGGGCGGAGGCGGGAGCGTTTGCGGGGGCGCTTGCGGGAGCGGCGGGGGCGGGAGGGGAATGAAGCGGCCGGCGTCGGTGGGGCGACGCCGGCCGCTTGCTCGCAGCGCGGGAACGGTGTGCTTCGCGATCAGGCGACGAACCCGACCGTCCGGGCGATGATCGAAACGAGGCCCGCCAGGATCAGGGCTGCCGCGGAGGACAGCTTGATCACTTCGAGGGTCAGATCGAGTCTTCCGTTCGCGCCTGTCATCGTCCCGCCTCCACACTCGAGCGGCGCCTGCCGCCCATCGTTCGCTCTGTGCTCAACCCTACGCGGGACCGGTCTGCCGGGTTTCAGGTCCCCGCCACTGGCGTTCCCGGTGTCCAGTCACTGATTATGACAGTGGAACCGAGGAAAGGGTTGCCTGAGTCCGCCGTGGGGAGCGGGCTCCGGCCGGGCCGTGACGCCGAGGACCCGGTCCGACCCGGCGCAGCAACCGGAGTGTTTTGCAAGACCGCATTGTCGTTCGGAACGCCCGTCAGAACAACCTGAAGGGGATCGATCTGGATCTGCCCCGCCGGGCCCTCGTGGTGGTCACGGGACCGAGCGGGTCGGGGAAATCGTCGCTCGCCTTCGACACCCTGTATGCCGAGGGCCAGCGCCGCTACGTCGAGTCGCTCTCGACGTACGCGAAGCAGTTTCTCGAGAGGATGGAGAAGCCGCTGGTCGACGCGATCGAGGGCATCAGCCCGGCGGTCGCGATCGAGCAGAAGAACCCCACCCGGAGCAGCCGCTCGACCGTCGGGACGGCGACCGAAGTCCAGGACTACCTGCGTCTGCTCTGGGCGCGGGCCGGCCGGACCCACTGCCCGGAGTGCGGCAGGCACGTCACGCCGGACACCGTGCAGTCCGTCACCGACACCATCCTCGCCGGCGGCCCGGGTGAGCGGATCCTGGTCACGTTTCCGCTGCCGCGGAGCGCCCGGATCGCGCACGCGAGCATCGTCGAGAATCTGCGCGCGCTCGGGTTCGTGCGGTTGCGGGTGGAGGGCGAGTTGCTCGATCTGGACGATGCGGGTGTCGAGACGGCGGAGGGTGCGGGCCGCGATCTGGCGGGTGCGGAAGAGCTGCTGGTCGTGGTCGACCGGCTGGTCGTCGCCAGTGCCGGTCGGGATCGCGTCGCCGATTCGGTCGCCACCTGCATGGCCGAGGGTGAGGGGTCGGTGGTCGTGGTGGACGCGGAGACGGGGCGCGAGACCCGCTTCACGGAAGGGTTCAGCTGCCCCGACCATCCCGAGGTGCGGTTCCTCGATCCCGACCCGCGCCTGTTCTCCTTCAACAACCCGTACGGCTCGTGTCCGGTCTGCACCGGGTTCGGCGCCACGCTCGAGTACGATCCCGCGCTGATCGTGCCGAATCCGGCGCGATCGCTGGCCGAGGGCGCGGTCGATCCGTGGGAGAAGCCGCGCTATTCCCGGCAGCGCACGGCGTTGCGCACCTTCGCCCGAGCCCGGGACGTCTCGCTCGACGAGCCGTGGGAGGAACTGCCGGCGGCGTTCCAGCGTGCCGTGATCCGCGGGACGAAGGGGTTCAAGGGCGTGATTCCGTTCCTCCGCTCGCGGGAGAAGAAGCGCTACAAGCAGTACATCCGCGTCTTCCTCCGCCAGTACCAGAAGCCCATGCGCTGTGTCGCGTGCGGCGGCGCCCGCCTGCGCCCCGAGGCGCTCCTGGTCCGCGTCGGCGGCATCGACATCGGCCGGGCGAGCGCGATGCCGATCCGCGACCTTCGCCCATGGTTCGATGCGCTCGAGCAGGACCACGACAAGGCGCGGCCGGCGCTCACGCCGCAGGAGTCCGGCATCGCCGGACCGATCCTGCGCGAGATCCGCTCGCGACTCCGCTTCCTCGACGACGTCGGCCTCGGGTACCTCACGCTCGATCGCCAGACCCGGACACTCTCCGGCGGCGAGGCGCAGCGGATCGGGCTGGCCAACTCGCTCGGCGCGAGCCTCGTCGATACGCTCTACGTCCTCGACGAGCCCACCGTCGGGCTCCACCCCCGCGATACCGACCGGCTGCTCGACCTGCTCCGCCAGCTCCGCGATGCCGGCAACAGCCTCGTCGTCGTCGAGCATGACGCCGCCGCAATCCGTGCCGCCGACCACGTCATCGAACTCGGACCCGGCAGCGGCGAAAAGGGCGGGAACGTCGTCTACGCCGGCGCCGTCGCCGGACTGCTCCGCGCCGACACGGCGACCGGCCGGTTCCTGGCTGAAGACGCGAAGCCGCCGGCGGAGCCGCGCCGCGCCGCGGCCGGGCACCGTCGCCTGCGCCTGACCGGCGCGCGCCTGCACAACCTGGAAGGCGTGGACATCGAGATCCCGCTCGGCCAACTCACGGTGGTCAGTGGCGTCAGTGGGTCGGGAAAGAGCACGCTCGTGCACGACGTGCTGTTCCGTGCGCTGGAGCGCGAGATCGCCGAGGGCGAGACCTCGGCGAAACGGCATCTCGGCGAGGTCGTCGGCGACTACGCGCGGATCGAGGGTGTCGCCCTCATCGACGGCGTCGTGCTCGTCGACCAGTCGCCCATTGGACGGAGCTTCCGCTCCAATCCGATCACTTACATCAAGGCGTTCGATCTCGTCCGCGAGATCTTCGCGGCGCAAGCCCTCTCCCGCCAGCGCGGCTACAAGCCGGGACATTTCTCGTTCAACGTCAAGGGAGGCCGCTGCGAGAACTGCCTGGGCGAGGGCTTCGTGCGCGTCGAGATGGTGTTCCTCGCCGACGTCTTCGTTCCCTGCGAGATCTGCGGTGGCCGCCGCTACAAACCCGAGACCCTCGAGGTCCGCTTCAAGGGCAAGAACATCCGTGAAGTGCTCGACCTCACCGTCGACGAGGCCATCCGCTTCTTCATCCGCGAGGACCGACTCGGCCAGATGCTCTGGCAGCTCCAGCAGGTGGGGCTCGGCTATCTCCGGCTCGGCCAGCCCGCACCCACCCTCTCCGGCGGCGAGGCGCAGCGGCTCAAGATCGCGCGCGAACTGATCGGCGCCGGGCGCAAGCACGGACACCGGCTCTACATCATGGATGAGCCGACGACGGGGCTCTCCGGCCCGGAGGTCCGCAAGCTGCTCTCCGTGCTGCGCCGCCTCACCGATGCCGGCCACTCCGTCATCGTCATCGAGCACAACCTCGATCTCATCCGCGCCGCGGACTGGCTCATCGATCTCGGCCCCGAAGCGGGCGACCGCGGCGGCCGCGTCGTCGCAATGGGCTCGCCGCGCGAGGTCGCGAAGGTCACCGCCAGCTACACCGGCCGCTACCTGCAGGAACTCTTCGCCATCGCGAACAGCACGAACAGCACGAACGGCGACGCGTCGCCGCCCGCCGAATCCGGATCCTGATCCGGTATCCATTTCCGTCGACGAAAACCCGTACGTTCCTGAGGGCGTACGGCAGGCAAACGGGGCGTCGGATCCGCGAACTTTCACACCGTTGCCGCTGTAGAAACGGAAACGTCGAAGTTGACCAGAAGTGCCGGGGGTATCATGCGTGTGTCTCGCATCCTGCCGATCGTGTTCATGCCGTTGGTGTCCGCGTGCGGAGACGACGGGATCTTCGGGATCGGCTCCCACGACTACGAAGGCTTCTACTCGTACGCGGGCACGGTCGATGAAGCCGCGGGCGATGCGGTGTTCGGCACGGTGACGGTCACGCGTCAGCGCGGCAGCAGTGCGCAGGTGTCGATCGAGTGGACCTACGTCGACAATGGCGACCCGATCATCCAGATCACGACGGACAGCCCGGCGCTGGCGCACCTCGGGTCGGACGGCCGGATCGATTTCGATTTCGACGGCGACCTGTACATGGACGACCAGGTCGTGACCTTCCACCTGCACCACGACGGTCGGCTCCGGGGTCGCACCATCACGGGCTACTGGCAGTTCGACACGGGTCTGCCGACGAACGACGCCGGCTCGTTCACGGCGAAACGCGACTGACGCTTGCCGCGCGTTTCCGTCGTGCTGCCGTGCCGTGATGCCGCGGCACACCTGGCGGAGGCCGCGGCATCGCTCAGGGCGCAGACGTTCTCCGACTTCGAGATCATCGCGGTCGATGATGGTTCGACCGATGCGACGGGGGCCTTGCTCGATGCCTGGAGCGAACGAGACGATCGCGTGCGGGTGCTTCACACACCGCCGCGCGGGCTGGTAGCCGCCCTCGGCTCTGCGCTCGCGCATGCGACGGGCGAGATCATCGCCCGGATGGACGCTGACGACGTCGCGCACCCTGACCGCTTGCGGCGCCAGGTCGATTGGCTGGACGCGAAGCCGGAGCTGGCCGCCTGCGGCACGAGGGTCCGCTATTTCCCCCGCGAATCGGTGCGCGGCGGTGCGCTGCGCTACGAGCGCTGGATCAACGGACTGACGGCGCCCGCGGATCTCGTCGCCGATCTCTTCGTCGAGTGCCCGATCGCGCACCCGACGCTCGCGATCCGCAGCACCGCGCTGCATGCCGCAGGCGGCTACCATGATCGTGGTTGGCCGGAAGACTACGATCTCGTCCTGCGGCTCTGGCTGCACGGCCTGGGCATCGGCAACGTCCCCGAGTCGCTGCTCGACTGGCGTGAAGGCGGTCACCGTCTCTCGCGCAATGATGTCCGCTACTCGGCGGCCGCCTTCCGCCGGTGCAAGGTGCACTACCTCGTGCGCGGCTTCCTGCCCCGGTTCGCGGGCGTGGTCGTGTGGGGCGCGGGTCCGGTCGGCAAGGCGTTCGCGCGCGAGCTCACCGCGCAGGGCCAGGTCGTGCGCGCGTTCATCGATCTCGATCCGCGCAAGATCGGACAAACGGTGTACGACGCTCCGGTCGTCGAGCCGGCCGGGCTCGCCAGCTACCTGGACGCGTTCGTCGTCGCGGCGGTCGGTTCCGCGACGGCCCGCGCGGAGATCCGCGCCGCGCTCACGCAAGCGGGCCGTATTGCCATGCTCGACTGCTGCGCCGTGGCCTGACGGCGCTTGCCTCGCGGCAGCCCGACCCGCAGATTCCGCGGCCCTTCCCACGTCAATCAGGAGCAACCCATGAGACCCCGGCGAAGCCACGCCCGTTTCGTGGCATCCGTGCCCACCGGCCCCGGCCTCGCGGTCGCGGTCCTCCTGCTTCTGCCCGGCTGCGCCGCGACGATGGCCACGTCGGCCGCGGCGCCGGCGCCGGCCAGCGCGGTTGAGCGCGCGGCCCGGGCCGTCGAGCCGGCGGCGGACCCGTTCGCGTCGACCTACAGTCCGCGGCCGTCACGGACCACGGTGATCCGGAACGCGACCGTGCTGACGGCGGCGGGCCCGCGCATGGCGAACGCGTCGGTGCTGCTGCGCGAGGGCAAGGTCGTGGCCGTCGGCGCCGACGTTTCCGTGCCTGCGGACGCGGACGTGATCGACGCGAGCGGGAAGTGGGTGACGCCGGGCCTGATCGACGCGCACTCGCACCTCGGTGTCTATCCGGCGCCCGGTCTCGCGTCGCAGCAGGATGGCAACGAGATGACGGACCCCAACACGGCGCAGGTCTGGGCGGAGCACTCCGTCTGGCCTCACGATCCGCAGTTCGACCTCGCGCGAGCGGGCGGCGTCACGGCCATGCAGATCCTGCCCGGGTCCGCCAATCTCTTCGGTGGCCGCGGCGTCACGCTCAAGAACGTGCCCTCGCGCACCTACCAGGGCATGAAGTTCCCCGGCGCGCCGCACAGCCTCAAGATGGCGTGCGGCGAGAATCCGGAGCGCGTGTACGGGAGCATGGGCCGGGCGCCCTCGACCGGCATGGGCAACGTCGCGGGGTATCGGGCGGCGTGGATCCGGGCGACGAAGTACCGCGCGCAATGGCAACGCTGGCGGGAGGCGGGCAGCGATCCGGCGACCATGCCGGACCGCGACCTGCAGCTGGAGACGCTGGCGGCGGTCCTGGACGGCCGGATCCTGGTGCACAACCACTGCTACCGCGCCGACGAAATGGCGGTGATGATCGATATCGCGAAGGAATTCGGCTACCGCATCGCGAGCTTCCACCACGCGGTCGAGGCATACAAGATCCGCGACGTGCTGGCGCGCGAGGGCATCTGCGGTAGCATGTGGTCCGACTGGTGGGGCTTCAAACTCGAAGCGTGGGACGGAATCAAGGAGAACATCGCGCTGATGGATGAGGCAGGCGCGTGCGCCATTGTCCATTCCGATGACCCGCAAGGCATACAGCGGCTGAACCAGGATGCGGCCAAGGCCATGGCGGCCGGCCTCGCGGGCGGGATCGACGTCACCTACGAGAAAGCGATCCGCTGGATCACCATCAACCCCGCGAAAGCGCTCGGCATTGATGCGGTCACCGGCTCGCTGGAGCCTGGCAAGAACGCGGATGTCGTGATCTGGAGTGGCGATCCGTTCAGCGTCTACAGCAGGGCGGAGAAGGTCTTCCTCGATGGAGCCCTGCTCTACGACCGCGCGGATCCGTCCACATGGAATACCGTGGACTACTCGGTTGGCCAGATGATCCGTGAGGTGTCGCGATGAGGTACCACGAAGCGCAGCGCAGCGCGGCGGCCCTGACGCTCACCCGGACCGCATCGATCCTGCTCGTCATCGCGTCTGCCGGCGCACGGCCGGCGCGCGCGCAGACCGTCGCCATCACGAACGCCCGGATCCACACCGTCGCGGGACCGGTGATCGAACGGGGGACCATCATCTTCCAGGATGGCCGCATCACCGCGGTAGGCGCCAACGTCCAGCCGCCGGCCGGTGCGCGCATCATCGATGGCACGGGCCGCACCGTGACGCCCGGCCTGCTCGACAGCTCGACCACGCTCGGTCTCGTCGAGATCGGCGCCGACGAGGGCAGCAACGACGCCGCCTCGACGGAAGTCCGGAACGCGGCCGCCATCGACGTCAGCGATGCCATCAATCCGCTGTCCGCGCTCATCCCGGTGACGCGCGTAGAAGGCATTACCCGCGTCGTCGTCCAACCGGCGAACGGCGCCGCGCTCTTCGCGGGGCGGGGCGCGCTCATCGACCTCGGCGGCGACCGCATCGAGACGATGGTCCGACGCGACCCGACCGCCATGTATGCGCTGCTCGGGCAAGGTGGCGCGGCCCTCGTCGGCGGCTCCCGCGCCGCCGCCGTGCTGCGGCTCCGCGAGGCGCTCCAGGACGCGCACAGGTACGACACTGCTCGCACTGCCGGCGACCAGGATGGCGACTTCGACTACTCGCTCGAACGGCTCGAGTTGGAAGCACTCGGGCCCGTTGTCCGCGGCGAGCTGCCGCTCGCTGTCACCGTGCACCGCGCCAGTGACATCCTGGCCGTGCTGCGCCTGGCCCGGGACTTCGACCTGCGGGTCATCCTCATGGGCGCGACCGAAGGCTGGCGTGTGGCCGCCGACATCGCTGCGGCCGGCGTCCCCGTCGTGATCAATCCCATGCAGAACATTCCCGGGCTCGAGAACCCGGGAATCACGCTCGAGAACGCCGCCCGCCTCGCCGCCGCCGGCGTGACCGTGGCGTTCGCGACGTTCGACGCCCACAACGCCCGGAACCTCATGCAGATCGCGGGGAACGCGGTCGCCTACGGCATGCCCTGGGATGCCGCGCTGCGGGCCGTCACCTCCGTGCCCGCCGCGATCTGGGGCGTCGCCGACCGCTACGGCACGCTCGAGACCGGCCGGGATGCCGACGTCGTGGTGTGGACCGGCGATCCGTTCGAGTTGTCGTCCCACGCGGAGCACGTCTTCATTGCCGGCCGCGAGATCGAGATGGACTCGCGCCAGATCGAGCTCTTCCGCAAGTACCGCCGGCTTCCCGGTCGCTGACCCGCGGGGGCGGGCGGCGGTCGCCGCCCGCCCCTCTCCGCGTCCCCTCCCGCCCCCCCCGCTGCCCCCGCCGCACCCGCTCCCGCACCCCCCGCCCCCGCCGCACCCGCTCCCGCACCCGCAAACACCTCCGCCTCCGCCCCCGACTCCCGATCCCTTCCCCGAATCCCGTCCCCCACCGTCCCTGCCCAAACACCTGATTTCCCATTAGATTCCATTGCTTCGCGCGGGCACGCCAGCGCACCCGTGCGCGCGCAGAAAATCGCCCTTGAAACCGACAACCGGGCAGCGACATGTCGAGCAGTCCCCCGAATGGCACCGAGCGGGTCCTGAGACGCCTCATCGAGGATGAGATGCGGGAGTCGTTCCTCGACTACTCGATGAGCGTAATCGTGCAGCGGGCGCTGCCCGACGTGCGGGACGGGCTGAAGCCGGTGCACCGGCGGATCCTGTTCGCGATGCAGGAAGCCGGGCTGATCCCGACCCGGCCGTACAAGAAGAGCGCGACGGTGGTCGGTGACGTGCTGGGCAAGTACCACCCGCACGGCGACTCGGCGGTCTACGACGCAATGGTGCGCATGGTGCAGGAGTTCTCGCTGCGCTATCCGCTGGTGGACGGGCAGGGCAACTTCGGCTCCATCGATGGCGACAACGCGGCGGCGTACCGGTACACGGAAGCGCGGCTGACGCGGCTGGCTGGCGAGTTGCTGGCGGACATCGACAAGGACACGGTCGCGTTCATCCCGAACTTCGACGACCAGCGCCAGGAACCGACGGTGCTGCCGGCGAAGTTCCCGAACCTGCTGGTCAACGGGAGCAGCGGGATCGCGGTCGGCATGGCGACGAACATCCCGCCACACAACCTGCGCGAAGTCGTCGATGCCTGCATCCACCAGGTCGATCATCCGGACTGCACGATCCCCGAGCTGATGCAGTTCATCAAGGGTCCCGACTTCCCGACGGGCGGTTTGATCTGTGGCGCGGAGGGCGTGGTCGAGGCGTACGAGACGGGCCGCGGCCGGGTCCTGATGCGGGCCCGCGCGGACATCGAGGAGCCGGACGGCGGCAAACCGCGCATCATCGTGACGGAGATCCCGTTCATGGTGAACAAGTCGCGCATGATCGAGCAGATCGCGGACCTGGTTCGCGAGCGCAGGATCACGGACATCGCCGCGCTGCGCGATGAGTCCGACCGCGATGGGATCCGGGTGGTGATCGAGCTGAAGCGCGACTCCATGCCGCAGATCGTGCTCAACCAGCTCTACAAGCATACGCAGATGCAGTCCACCTTCGGCGTGATCATGCTTGCGCTGGTGGACGGCGTGCCCCGGATCATGAACCTGCACGAGGTGATCCAGCATTTCCTCGACCACCGGCACGTGGTGGTGGTGCGGCGCACGGAGCACGATCTGAAGCAGGCCCAGGACCGCGAGCACATCCTGGAGGGCCTGGAGATCGCGGTCGACGCCATCGACGAGGTGGTGGAGCTGATCAAGGCCTCGCCCGATACCGAGACGGCCTCGGCGCGTCTGCAGGAGCGGTTCGGCCTGAGTGAGCGCCAGGCGAAGGCGATTCTCGACTTGCGGCTCGGCCGGCTCACCGGTCTCGAGATCGAGAAGCTCGAGGCGGAGCTGGCCGACATACGCGCCCAGATCACGGACCTGCAGGACATCCTGGCCAGCCGCGAGCGGCGGATGACCATCATCAAGGATGAGCTGCGGTTGATCGCGGATACGTGGGGCGATGATCGTCGCACCGGCTTCACGGCCGATGGTTTCCTTTCGCTCGAGGATCTGCTCGCCGACGAGGAGATGATCATCACGCTCTCGCGCCACGGCTACGTCAAGCGGCTGCCGCTCGGCACGTACCGCAGCCAGCGGCGGGGCGGGCGCGGCCTGCAGGGCGTGCGGCCCAAGGAAGACGACTGGGTCGAGAACGTATACACGGCGCAGACGCACGACTATCTCATGGTGTTCACGGCGAGCGGACATTGCCACTGGCTGAAGGTCCACGAGATCCCAGCGGGCACGCGCGAGGCGCGCGGCAAGCCGATCGTGAACCTGCTGGCGCTCGGGCCGCACGCGCGCATCGCGTCCATCGTGCCGGTCCGCGAATTCGATCCGGACCGATACCTGATGTTCGCGACCCGCAAGGGCACGGTAAAGAAGACGGCCCTGAGCGCGTATGGCAACGTGCGCGTCACCGGTGTGAACGCCATCAACATTGAGGACGGCGATGAGCTGATCGACGTGCAACTCACGTCCGGTCGCGACGAAGTCATCCTGGCGACGCGGAACGGTCTCGCGATCCGCTTCTCCGAGATGGACGTGCGCGAGATGGGTCGGGCGACCACCGGGGTCCGCGGCATCCGGCTCCGTCCCGGTGACGAAATGATCGGCATGGTCGTGGTGGGCCCAGCCCTGCGTGAGGATGCGACCCTGCTGGCGATCACCGAGCACGGCCGCGGTAAGCGCAGCGACGTGGACGACTACCGCTTGCAGACGCGTGGTGGCCAGGGCGTGATCAACTTCCGGCTCGGCGAGCAGACGGGCCGGGTCGTCGCGATCAAGACGGTCCAGCCGGGCGAGGACCTGATGGTCATCACCCGGAACGGAGTGGTGAACCGGCAGGGCATCGACGCGATCCGGGTGATCGGGCGTGCGACGCAGGGCGTCCGCGTCGTGGCGCTCGATGACGGCGATGTCGTAATGGACATTGCGGTGGTCGAGCCGGAACCGGACGACGAGGAGCTCGATGGGCCGCTCGACGGCGCTGTCACGAGCGAGCCGGCCGAGCCCGACGAGATGGTCACCGAGGCGGATTCCGATGGCTGATCTCGTACAACCGCGCAACATCCGCCACGCGGCCGTCGGACTGCGGGGCGTCGCGGCCCGAACGCCGCTGCTCTGGGCCCCCTGGCTGACCGAGGGGGTTGAAGGCGAGGTCCGCCTCAAGTGCGAGAACCTGCAACGTGCGGGAGCGTTCAAGATCCGGGGCGCGTACACCATGATCGCGCGCCTGCAGCCGGAAGAACGGGAACAGGGCGTGATCGCCTACTCGTCCGGCAACCACGCGCAGGGCGTCGCGCTGGCCGCGCGCCTCTTCGGTATCCGGGCCGTTGTCGTGATGCCGACAACGGCGCCGGCCGTGAAGGTCGAGGGTGCACGCGACCTGGGCGCCGAGATCCTTCTCGAGGGCACCACGTCCATCGAACGGCAACGGCGGGCGGAAGCGGAAGCCGCGGCTCGCGGCCTGACGATCGTGCCCGCGTTTGACCATCCCGACATCATCGCGGGGCAGGGAACCACGGGTCTCGAGATCCTCGAGGACTGGCCGGACGTGGAAACGGTGGTCGTGCCGATCGGCGGTGGCGGCCTGATCGCGGGCGTGGCCGCGTTCGTCAAGCAGGCGGGCGGCCGTTGCCGCGTGATCGGCGTCGAACCGGAGAACGCGGATGCGATGTACCGCTCGCGAGAGGCGGGCTACCCGATCACGATCGAACCCAGGCCCACGATCGCGGATGGCCTCATGCCGGTCCGCCCGGGCGACCTCACGCTCGAGCACGTGCAGCATTTCGTCGATGACATCGTACGGGTCAGCGACGACGCCATCCGCGACGCCACCCACCAGTTGCTCGCGAAGAGCAAGCTCGTCGTCGAATTCTCGGGCGCGGCGACGGTGGCTGCGTTGATCTCCGGCCGGATTCACCGGAGCGGACGCGTGGCTGCCGTGCTCTCGGGCGGCAACCTCGATGCGCGCCGCGCTCTGGCCATGCTCGACTCACAGGCCGCCGCGACGTCATGAGGGGAAACGGCAGACCGCTGGTGGCGGTGACCACATCGTTCAACGTCCGGGCCGGCCCGCACGGCAAGCCGATGGTCATCATGCACGGCGCCTACGTCAGCGTGCTCGACCGGCTCGGCTTCGCCTCCGTGCTGCTGGCGCCGGCCCACGCGATCGACAGCGTTCTCTCCCTGCTCGAGCATTGCCACGGCCTGCTCCTCACGGGCGGTGGCGACGTGGATCCTGCGTGTTACGGCGAGACGCCCCGCGCTGAGCTCGACGGCGTGTTCCGGTCGCGCGATGAGCTGGAGTTCGCCGCACTCGGCTTCGCGATCGAGCGTGGGTTCCCCATCCTCGGCATCTGCCGCGGGCTCCAGATCATCAACGTGCACCTGGGCGGCACGCTCTGGCAGGACATCGACACCGAGGTCCCGAACCGGGTCCGGCACCAGCAGCTCGGCCGCTGGGAGGAACGCTCGCACGACGTCGACATCGAACCGGACTCGATACTCTTCGAGGCGGTCGGCGCGCGTGAGATCCACATCAATTCCTTCCACCACCAGGCGGTCCGCGAGCCTGCGGCGCGCCTGCGCGTCACAGGCCGGTCGGAGGATGGTGTGGTCGAGGCCGCCGAGTTGCGCGACTACCCGTTCGGCGTCGGCGTGCAGTGGCACCCGGAGCGGGGCGAGGCGACGGCGCCCGAGACGGATCCGGACCGGCGCCTCTTCGCGGCTTTCCAGCGCGCGGTCAACGAGCACGTGCGAAACGGGAAGGGGTCGTGATCGCGCTTTCCGGCCTCCGCATCGGCCACGCAACCGATTCCGAGGCGCGCACGGGTTGCACGGTTCTGCTGGGCCCGTTCCGGGCGGCCGGCCACATCTGCGGCCACGCCACCGGCTCGCGCGAGATGGACGTCCTCTCATCGCTGCACCTGGTTCCCCGGATCGACGCGTTGCTTCTGACCGGAGGTTCCGCGTTCGGCCTCGCCGCAGCGGACGGCGTGGTGGCCTGGCTCGAGGAACGGGGCATCGGATTCGACGTCGGCGTCGCGCGCGTCCCCATCGTACCGTCGGCGGTGATCTTCGATCTCGGCAACGGTCGCGCGGACCGCCGGCCGGACGCCGCCATGGGTCGTGCGGCCTGCGATGCCGCGAGAACGGAGCGGCCGGCGGAAGGTGCGGTCGGGGCGGGGACCGGCGCCACCAGCGGCAAGCTGCGCGGGCGTGACCCGGCGTTGCCGGGCGGGTTCGGGTACGCGGCCACGAACGTTGGAGAGCACGCCGTCGTCGCCGTCGCCGTCGTCAACCCGCTCGGCTACGTCATCGATGAGTCGGGCCGCGTGATCGGAGCGGAGGAGGGATTCGACCCGGTTTCTGCGGACGGCGGCATCATGCCGGGCACTCCGCCGCCCGCCACGAACACCACGCTTGCGGCGGTTATCACGGATGCGCCGCTACCGCGCGCCGCGCTCGGCATCGTGGCGCGCATGGCATCGGCGGCGCTCGCGCGCCGCATCACACCTGCCTTCACGCCGTTCGACGGAGACATCGTGTTCGCGTTGAGCACCGCGCCGGAGGCCGCGCCGACGGCCCCCGCGGATGTCGCGCGTCACGGAGTGGCGGCGTGTGCCGCGCTGGAATCGGCGATCCTCGGCGCCGTCCGGGCTGCGGCCGGGTGATCGCGGCCACTGCCCGTTCAGCGGCCCATGCGCCGGAGTATGAGCGCCTTCCTCCAGTTCATGCGGCCTGGCCGGTACTTCGGATTGGATGTGAGCGGTTGGGGCAGGGTCGCGGCCAGCGCGGCCGCCTGGTCGGTCGTCAGGTCGGCGGCGTCGCGCCGGAAATAGTACTGCGATGCGGCTTCCGCGCCGAACACGCCGGGCCCGAGTTCGGCGACGTTGAGGTAGAGCTCGAGGATGCGGTCCTTGCCGAGGAACCACTCGAGCCGTCGTGCGACGACGTACTCCTCGACCTTGCGCAGTACGGACCGGTTGCTGCCGAAGTAGAGATTCTTGGCCAGCTGCTGGGTGATCGTGCTGCGGCCCTTGATGCGGTCCCGGTTCTTCCAGTAGTACGCCAGCGAGGCGCGCAGGGCGCGCAGGTCACCGGGATCGAACCAGGAGAAGTCGTCATCCCCGCGATAGTGGAATTCCTCGCGCAGCGCGAACCAGTCGATGCCGTCGTGCTCGCGGAACCGCTGGTCTTCCGCCACGACGACGGCGCGCTGAAGGCGCTTCGAGATCCGGTCGAGCGGAACCCATGTGTGGCGCAGCTCGAGCGGCTCGCCCTCGTGGCGCGCCTCGGCGACGCGGCCCTGCATGAACGAGGTCCGCTCGGGCTCGATCCAGCGGAGCAGCAGTGGCCACGGCAGGAGCAGCCAGTAGAACCACGCGGCGGCCAGGGTCGCGAGGGGCAGCGCGAAGGCGAGACGGCGAACCATCAGCGACGCGGGTAGTCTGAATTGAAGCGATTGATCCTGTTCGACATCGACGGCACGTTGTTGTGGACGAAGGGCGCCGCCAAGAGAGCCTTTGAGCGCGCCATGGTGGAAGTGTACGGTACGCCGGGTCCCATCGCCAAGCACTCGTTCGGCGGGAAGACGGATCCGCAGATCGCGCGCGAGTTGCTCCGGCTCTCCGGATTCGACGAGGACCGCATCGAGGCGGGGCTCGTCCGGCTCTGGGCCGGCTACCTGCGCGAGCTGCGGGAAGAACTGCGCCTGCCCGACCACCAGACGGAGGTGCTCCCGGGGGTGCGTCCCCTGCTCGGGGAGCTCGTCCGGCGCTCGGACACCTTCCTGGTCGGTCTGCTCACGGGCAACATCGAGGAGGGCGCCGCGCTCAAACTCCGGTCCGCCGCTCTGGACTGCAGCTTCCGGTTCGGCGCATTCGGGTCGGACCGGGAGCGGCGCGAAGACCTGCCGGCCGTGGCCGTCGAGCGCGCCTTCGCCCTCACCGGTGTCCGGTTCCGGCAGCGGGAAATCGTGATCATCGGGGATACGCCCGCGGACATGACCTGCGGCGCGTCCCTCGACGCGTTCGCCTTCGGCGTGGCGACGGGGTATTTCGATGAAGCCAGCCTGAGGGCCGCGGGGGCGCATTTCACGGTCACGGATCTCGGGAACACACAAGGGGTTCTGGACGTACTGCTCGACATCTGAAGGCCGGGAGCAACTTCCCCGTCCGTGACGGGCCGACTACCTTGGTGGCGATGTCGGGCCCGAGCGGCTTCGGGCATGCGCCCCCGATGGAACGACAGCAAGGAGAGTTTCCGTTGAGTGCAAAATCGAAAGGGAAGAAACCCGCCGTTGGGTCGAACCTCAAGATGTTCTACGGGGTGCTGGGCGCGATCGCGATCTGCGGTGTCGCGTGGATCGCGTGGACCGCCAGCGGACGCGGGACGCCGGCGGTCGCGCCGATCGACCTGACCGGCATCGATGACGCCCAGGCACTGCTCCAGAAGGCGCACGGGATGCAGGCCGGGTCGGACAGCGCTCAGGTTCCGATCCTCGTCTTCAGCGACTTCAGCTGTCCCGGCTGCCAGGCGTTCGCGCAGTATCTGGAGCCGCAGATCAAGGCCGAGTACGTGCAGACGGGCAAGGTTCGCTACGTCTACTACGACTTTCCGCTGGGCGGCAACGCCGGCCACAAGTGGGGTTTCGTCGCCGCGCGCGCGGGGCGCTGCGCCGATGAGCAGGGCAAGTTCTGGGACTACCACAACATGCTCTTCGCGCGCCAGGGCGAGTGGGCGCTGTCCCGCAACACGCCGACGTCGCTGTTCGAGAACTACGCCAAGCTGATCGGACTGGACACGAACCAGTTCGACCGCTGCCTGCGCAGCGACAAGTACGCGGATGCGGTGACGGCGAGTCGCATCCTCGGCGAGCAACTCGGCGTCAACTCGACGCCAACCGTGTTCATCGGCAGCCGCTCCATACCGCCCGGACTCAACTACGAACAGATCCGCGACATCATCGAGCGGGAGCTGGGCGGGGCCGGGTCGTGAACGAAGCCGTTCTCGAGAGCGAGACCGTGCCGCCGGCCCCGTTGAACCGCATGGGCATGGCCATCGTCTCGCTGGCCGGGATTCTGATCTCGACCTACATGCTGCTCTACAAGCTCGGGGTCATCCGGACGCTGGTCTGCGGTACGGGCGACTGTGAGGTGGTGCAGGCATCGCGTTGGTCCGACTTCCTCGGCGTGCCGGTGCCGCTCTGGGGGGTCGTCGGATACGGTCTGGTCCTGGTCACGGCACTCCGGGGTATCCAGCCCGGCCGCGCCATGAATCGGGGCATCGCGGTCGTGCTCACCGGAGGCAGTACGCTGGCGTTCCTCTTCTCGATCTACCTGTCGATGATCGAGGAGTTCGTGATTGGCGCGTGGTGCCGGTGGTGCATCAGCTCGGCCGTCGTGGCTACGGCGCTGTTCCTGCTCTCGCTGCCGGAGCTCCGGCGGCTTCGGGCGAGGTGAAGGCATGGCGGAAACGGAACTGCGTACGGTCAAGCTCGTGTTCGCGGAAGGTGGCGCGTTCCACGACCTGGTGATCGGGGTTCCCGCGGAAACGCTCGCCCGCCATCCGCGGCTGATCGATGCGTTGCGCGAGGACGAGGAGCTGGCGGCGACGCTGTTCGTGAGTTTCAGGCGGCTCGTCGCCGCGCACGTGCTGGAGGAATCGCGCTGAGCGCCTGAAGGGGCGGCTACAGGGAGAACACCGCTCCCCGCCGCGAGCCGGCGGGGAGCGGCGTCGTTTCAGCCTTCGTCCTTGCCCATCTTCGTCTTGAGCATCTTGTCGAGCAGCTCCTGCCACTCCTCGAAGCTCTTCAGCCCCACCACGGACTGCTCGTTGTTGACGATGAAGGCGGGCGTCCCGTTCACGCGGGCGGAGGCCGCGAAGATGACGTCCTGGAGCAGGATCTGGGAGACCCGATCCCCGGCCATGCACGCGGCCAGCGGTTCCGCCGGCACGCCCGCTTCCTTGCCCAGCTTCTTGAGGAACGGTGTGGGGTCGTCGAGTGGGCCCCACTCGTCCTGTGTCGCGAAGAGCCGGTCGTGCATGGCCCAGAACTTGTCCGCGATCGCGCCGCTGCATTCCGCCGCTTCGTGCGCCTGCCAGGCGTTACGATGCGTGGGCAGCGGCAGATTGACGAAGACCCAGTGCACCTTGCCGGTCTTCACGTAGGCGCTGTCGATGCGCGGAAAGACATCGAGCGCGAAGCGTGCGCAGTGCGGGCATTCGAAGTCCGCGAACTCGTAGACGAACAGCGGGGCGGAGTCCTTGCCCTTGGCGCGGCTGATCGAGGCGCGCTCGTTGAGGGTGGCCGGGTCGGGCTGCTGCGCCTTCGCGGGGGCCGTGAGTGGCAGGAACGCGGCCGCGACGGTGAGACTCCGGACCGTCGTGGCGCCCACGCGTCGAACGAATCTCGATGCTCCGGCCCTGCTCGATTCCATCCGCAGCCTCCATCGGAACGGCGCGCCGTGTCCTGCGAGGACGCAGCCCGACCGGCTACGCCCGTTCTGCCGGCTCCGACGTACCCCGGCGAGAGGGTCCAGGTGCCGCCCCGTCCGCGCCGAGCGCCGCCAGCGCGCGCTCGAGCGACCAGCGCCCGACCGGCTCGGGCGGCCATTCCCGTTCGTCGATCGAGCGCAGGATACGCTCTGCCTCCGCCCGGGCCTTGGCCCCAGTCACACCGTCGACGATGTCCGCCCGGACTGCCTGCTCGAACTCGTCCTCATCGAGGAGCGTGGGCTGTCCCGCGGGGTTCATCCGAGATGTCGAGGAACAGGTCGGTCGTCTGCCAGGCGTGGTCGTCGAGGAAGCGGACGGGAGTGAGGATGTTGGCATAGGTGCCGGTGAATGCGCCAGCGGCGGTGTGGAACAGGCCGATGTCGTGCCAGCGGCCGGGGAAGGTGAACCAGATTACGGGCGACCCGTCCTCGAGTGCGATGGCGCCGTCCACGTGCATTCCGCGCGCCATGGGCGTGTGCTCCATCAAGGTGATGATGCAGTCGGACTCGCGGGCGAGGAGCCGCTGCACGAAGATGTCCTCGCGGTCGGGTGGACGACGGTAGTGGATGCGGACGTCGTCAGTCGTAGAATCCACGGGCCTCGTCCGCGAGCCTGCGGATGAGCGGCGCGGGTTCGAAGCGGCTGCCGGCCCCGACCGCGAGCTGCTCGAGACGGGCGAGCACGACGCCGCTGCCGAGCGAATCCGCCCAGCGCAGCAGGCCGCCCCGGAACGGGGGGAACCCGGTACCGGTGATCATGGCCAGGTCGACGTCGCCGGCGCTGGCCGCAATGCCATCCTCCAGCAGGCGCGCCGCCTCGTTCACCATGGTGAGCACGCACCGGTCCCGGACCATCGCCGCATCGAGCGCCTTCCGCACCGCCGGAACGCTCGAGCCGAGCTTTGCGTAGATGGCATCGTTCACGCCCGCATCACGGTCGTTCTCGTAGCGGTAGAAGCCGAGTCCGCCCTTGCGGCCGAGCAGTTGGGTGGCGGGCAGCGCGTCGAGGGCGGGCGGCGAACGCATGCGCTCGCCGAACGCCTCCTGCATGGTCGCGCCCGCGTGGCGCGCTACGTCGAAGCCGACCTCGTCGAGCAGGCGGAACGGACCCATCGGCATGCCGAACTCGAGCAGGACGCGGTCGATCGCGTCGATCGCGCCGCCCTCGCCCAGCAGCCAGCCGGCCTCGTTGAGATAGGGCGCGAGGATCCGGTTCACCAGGAAGCCGGGGCCATCGTTCACGATCACCGGCGTCTTGTCGAGCCGGCGCGCCAGGGCGACCACGGACGCGATCGTGCGGTCACCGGTGTGGCGTCCGCGCACGACCTCGATGAGCGGCATGCGGTGGACCGGATTGAAGAAGTGCATGCCACAGAAGTCAGCGGGCCGCTCCAGCGCCTCCTGCATCGCGGTGATGGAGAGCGATGACGTGTTCGAGACCAGCACGGCGTCGGGGTCCATGTGCGCTTCGACCTCACGCAGCACCGCGCGCTTGACATCGAGCCGCTCCACGACCGCCTCGATGGTGATGTCCACTTCCCGGAAGCCGGTGTACTCGAGTGTGCCCGAGATCGCGTTCATCGCGCGGACCGCGTCCGGCTTCCGCATCCGCTTCCGCTTCACGGACCGGTCGAACAGCTGGCGCGCGTGCTGCAGCCCGCGTCCGATCGCGCCCGCATCGATGTCCTTGAGCCGGACGAGGCAGCCCCGCTGCGCCAGCAGCTGGGCAATACCGCCGCCCATTACGCCCGCGCCCAGCACGGCGGCTTTCCGCACGGCACGGGGCTCGACGTCGCGCGGGCCCGCTTTCTTCGCGCCCTCCATCAGGTTGAAGACGCGGACGAGGTTGCGTGACACGTCCGTCACGATGAGCCGGCCCAGCGCGTGCGCCTCGATGTCGAGCGCCCGGTCCAGCGGTCGGCCGCGCGACTGCGCGATCGCGTCGAGCGCGGCGAGCGGGGCGGGGTAGTGGCCGCGTGTCTCACGCATCACCTGCTTACGCGCCTGGCGGAGCGCGATGCCCGCGCCCGGCCCGTCCAGCACTTTCGCCACCAGCGTCCGTTTCGCGCCGCCCGACCGTCTCGCCTCGAGCGCCATTGCGGCGGCGCGCCGGTACAGAATCGAGGGGTGCACGATCTCGTCCACCAGCCCGATCCGGCGCGCCTTCGAGGCGCGGGCCGTCGAGCCGGTCAGGATCATGGGAAGCGCGGCGGTCAGGCCGATCAGCCGCGGCAGGCGCGTCGTGCCGCCGAAGCCCGGCAGGATGCCGAGGCGGATCTCCGGAAGCCCGATCTTCGTCTCCGGCCGGTCACTCGCGATACGGGCCCGGCAGGCCAGGATCAACTCGGTACCGCCGCCGAGACACAACCCGTCCACGGCGGCGACCGTGTGAACCGGAAGCGACGCCACGCGCTTGAAGATGCGCTGGCCCTCCCTCGCTGCCCGGTAACCTTCCTCCTCGCTCGCGATGCCGGCGAACTCGCCGACATCCGCGCCCGCGATGAACGAGCCGTCCTTGCCGCTCCGGATCACGAGCGCCCGGATCCGGCCCGAACGCACACCGTCCTCGATCTCTTCGAGCCTCGCATCGAGATCGGCCATCACGTCGCGGGTCAGCAGGTTGACCCTGCTGCCGGGTCGGTCGAAAACGATCCAGGCGACGCCGTCGCCGTCTACGTCCAGCGTCAGCGTCGCCTGGTCCGTACGATCGCGAATCGCGGTCATCCGCGGCTCGCTTTCCATTGCCTAGAACAACGGCCGCCTCTGTGCGTTCTCACGATTCAGCACCAGCTCCTTGACTTCGCCCTTGGCGACTTCGACCGGAACGTTCCAGTACAGCTCCTCGAAGGGCAGCTCGTAGCGCGCCTGGATCCACCACGTTCCCGTCTTCAGTACGAACACCGCGCCGCCGTTGGCGTCCGTGGTGTCCGCGGCCGGCTCGTGACCCGAAGCATCGGCCTTCAGCTGAAGCACGGAGTCGATCGTGGCGTACGCCTGATCCGCCCAGTCGCCACGAACGATCTTGAGCTCTTCGGAAAGCTTGGTGAACCGCTTGGAAAGGTCGTCGTAGCGTGCGAACGAGGAGTCGGCGCGGCGCTTCGTCGATTGCTCGATGGCGTCCTGGTCGTTGAAGTCGTTGTAGAGCAAGCGGTACTCCCCGGACGCCTTGCTCAGCTTGTCCATCTTGTCCTTGATCGCCCGCAGGCTGTCGCGCGCGGCGGCCCACTGCGCGTTCGCAGCCGTGTTCTCCTCCTGCGCAGCGGCAATCTCGGTCTGCATCTGCTGGACGGAGTCCGGAATCGCCGGCTCCGGATTGCCCGCCGCCTGCGCGGCCGCCTTGAGCGAGTCGAACGCCAGGTCGCGGTCATAGGGAAGGGCGCGGACCTCCAGTTTCCCGAGCGGCGTCACCTCGGCAGTGCCCTCCCTCTGCAGCTGCGCATGAACCACGACTTCACCCGTGCCGCCGCACGCGGCGGCGGCGACGATTCCGAACAGCGCGGCACATGACCGGATCCGTGTCATCATCTGTCTCCCGAAGTCGTGTTCGTTGCGCGCGAGGCCGGGTCAGTCCCGGATCACTTCGCTGTTGAAGATGAAACTGCGCGGATTGGCGGGCTTGCCATCGATCAGCACTTCGTAGTGGAGGTGCGGGCCGACTGCGAGTCCCGTCATTCCGACCTGTCCGATCACCTGCCCGCGGGTCACGGTCTGGCCGAGCCGGACCAGCGTCCTGGACATGTGGGCGTAGCGCGTGACGCGGCCGTACCCGTGATCGATCTCGACCATGTTGCCGAAATCGCCACGACGCCCCGCGTAGACCACACGACCCTTCGCGGCGGAGTGCACTGGCGTTCCGGTCGGAGCGACGATGTCCAGCCCGAGATGGGGCCGGGCGCGTTCGAGGATCGGGTGCCAGCGGCTGGCCATGAACGAGCTCACGATCGTGCCCTCCGTGGGCTGGATCGAGGGCGTCGATTCCATCTCGTCGATCCGGCTTTCCATCGAGTCCGTCGCCTCACGCCAGCTCCAGGCGAGCAGCCGGGTCCGGCGCAGCAGCTCGTCGAGGCGGCTGGACGCGCGGTACACGCGGAGCGCCGCGTCGCGATCGACGGCGTGCAGCGGATTCGTTTCCGCTGTCTCGAGCCCGGGCCCGCCGACGCCCACGCGCTGGATGGCCGGATCGGTCGGCTCGAGGCCGGCGAGCAGGCGGTACGTCTGATCGCGCTCCGCGAGTTCGCCGAGCGAACCACCGAGCGTCTCGATCCGCGCTGTCAGGTCACTCAACTCCCCTTTGAGCAGGCCATTCTCCTGCTCGAGCCGGCTCTGCCGGAGGGAGGATTCCGCCTCGCCCCAGACACGGGTAAGGGCCGACCCAAGGAACCCCACGCCAAGCAGCACCGCCGCGATCGCGAGCCTCACGAGGTCCTTGGACATACGGAATTGACGAAGGTCCGTCTGGTCGGCGCTGGCGATCCAGAGCGTCCATTCGCGTCGGGCCATGGTCCCTCAAAAAGGTTCAAACGTCGCTCTGGACGCCTGCGGCCGATACCGGCCGGGCCGTCCGTGGCGGTGCGGGGAACAGCCGCCGCGACGCTTGCTTTCTGGTCCGCCGTGAAACGAGGCAGTCTACGCGTGCGTACCCGCGAGTGTCAAGCCGAAACGGGCGGCCGAACAGCCCGGAGGACCGTCGGTTGACGTCCGGCCGGGACTGTCCCGGCGAGGCTCAGGACGGTGCGGGAACCTCTTTCGGGAAGAGGACGGTGCCGCGCAGCGCGGGCCGGCCGGCGGGATCGGCGCGTTCAATGCCGGTGAGGTCCGGAACCTCGTCGAACCCGAGTCGGCGGGCGAGTTCGGCCATCTTCCCCGGCATGAACGGCTGCAGCAGCGTGGCGAGGAAGAGCAGGCAGCGGGCGAGCGAAGCGAGCGTCGCGTCGAGGTCGGCGGCGAGCGCGGGGTCTTTCGCCTGCGCCCAGGGCGCGCGCGCTTCGACGAACCCGTTGGCGGCGTCCGCCAGCTCCATGGCGGCGGCCGCACCCTGGTGGAGCAGGTTCGCATCCATGGCGACGCGGTACCGTGCGAGCGCCGACCTGCACTCCTCGTCGAGCCAGGTCGCGGCGCCGGTCGGTGTCGAGCCGCCGCGGTACTTCCCGATCATCGACACGACCCGGTTCACGAGGTTGCCGAGGTCGTCGGCGAGGTCGGCGTTGTAGCGGGACTCGAAACGATCCCAGCTGAACTCGCCGTCCCCGTTCCACGGGACCTCGCGCAGGATGTAGTAGCGGAACGCGTCCGGGCCGAAGCGGTCGAGAACGTCCGGCAGTTCGACGCGGACGCCCTCCGACTTCGACAGCTTGCGGCCGGCATAGGTGAAGAAACCGTGTGCCCAGACGGATTCCGGCAGTGCGATGCCCGCGCTCATGAGCATCGCGGGCCAGATCACGCAATGGAATCGCGTGATGTCCTTGCCGACGACGTGACAGGCGGCCGGCCAGGTTCTCTCGAAGCCCGGCTCCGGGAAGCCTGTCGCCGAGATGTAGTTCATGAGTGCTTCGAACCAGACGTAGATGGTCTGGCTGCCGTCGTCCGGCCAGGGGATCCCCCAGGGCACAGCGCGCGACACCGACACGTCCTCGAGGCCGGCCTCGACGAGGTTGCGGACCTCGTTGGCGCGCGAGTCAGGCTGAATGAACCCCGGATGCTCGTCGTAGTGGCGGAGCAGGCGTTCGCGGTAGTCGGACAGCTTGAAGAACCAGTTGTCCTCCTCGGTCCAGACCACCTCCCGGTTGGGATGGTCCGGACAGCGCCGGACGCCATCGGGACCGGCGACCAACTCGTCCTCACGCTTGAACGCCTCGCAGCCCACGCAGTACCAGCCTTCGTAGCGGCCCTGGCGGAAGTCACCGGCTGCCGCGATGCGACGGACCAACTCGACCGCGGCGCGCGCGTGCCGCGGCTCGGTCGTGCGGATGAAGTCATCGTTGCTGATTGCCAGTCGCTGCCACATCGCGGTGAACTGTGCGGCGATTCCGTCCACCCACTGCTGGGGCGTGATGCCGGCTGCGTCGGCGGACTGCAGCACCTTGAGGCCGTGCTCGTCCATGCCCATGAGGAAGCGGACGTCATCGCCGCGCAGGCGGTGGTAGCGCGCCATCGCGTCGGCGCCGATCTTCTCGAACGCGTGCCCCATGTGGGGCGCGCCGTTGGCGTAGTCGATGGCGGTTGTTATGTAGTACGGACGCGTTGGGCTCATGCGTCGTCGCCTCGCCCGGAGTCGCCCGGGCCGCGCCGCGACCGGCCACGCCGCGGCCGGTACGGGTACTGGCCCTGGTCACGGTCGTCGTTCGCGTCCTTCCGGCTCTTGCCGTCCTGCGCGAGCCGGGCCGCACCGGCCTGGGCGACCTCGTCCTTGATCTGCTCCAGCGAGACGGTGCGGCGATTGCCTTCCTCGTCCTTGAGCATGACGCGCTCACGCCAGAATGTCGATGCTCACCACCTTCTCGCGCCCCACCGCCGTCTGCAGCGACTTGCCTTCGCGCGGGAACCGCTTGCGTGCCTGCACGTAGGCGTCGTGCTCGTACGTCAGGCAGCACATCAGGCGACCGCAACAACCGGAAATCTGCGCCGGATTGAGCGAGAGGCGCTGATCCTTCGCGAGCTGCAGTGACACGGGGCGCAGTTCGCGCAGCCAGGTCGAGCAGCAGAGCTCGCGGCCGCAACGGCCGACGCCGCCGAGTAGCGCGGCTTCGTCGCGTACACCGATCTGTCGCAGTTCGATGCGCGTGCGGAAGGTACGCGCGAGGTCGCGCACCAGTTCGCGGAAATCCACGCGTCGTTCGGCGGTGAAATAGATCGTCAGCTTGTTGCGGTCGTGCTGCCACTCCGCATCGCTGACCTTCATCTTGAGGCCGTGCTGCAGGACCTTCTCCCGTGCGATGCGCCGGACGCGCGGCTCGTCGATCCGCAACCCGACCGCCCGCTGTACCTCCTCCGGCTGTGCGCGCCGGACCAGCCGGCGTTCGGGAGCGGGGGCGGCGCAACCCGTGGAACAACCGGCGCACTTGCGTTCGGCGATCGCGCCCGCGGCGGTGACCCGGCCGAGATCCTCGCCCCGGTCCGCTTCCACGATCACGTAGTCGCTCACGTCCACGTCGCGAGCGTCGGACATGTAGTATCCGCGCCGGTTCCCCTTGAACGCGACCTCGACGATCGCGCTCATGGGGTACCGGCCAGCGGGCGAAAGGCGGGGAATCGCGTCAACGCTTTCATATCGGTTCCGGCTCCGGTCGGCCGGCTTCCACCCATTGTCCCATGGACTGGAACTTGATCAGCCGGCGCGTTCTCAGTTCTTCGGGGGTCAGGTCCACGAGATCCGCGAGGTGGCGCACCAGCGCCTCGCGCAGCACGGCCGCGACCGAGTCCCAGTCCTCGTGGGCTCCGCCCAGCGGCTCGGGCAGGACCTCGTCGATGACGCCGAGCTGGGCGAGGTCGGGGCCCGTCAGCCGCAGCGCCTCCGCGGCCTTGTCCTTGGCACTCGAGGCCTTCCACAGGATGGCGGCGCACCCTTCAGGCGAGATGACGCTGTAGATCGCGTTCTCGAACATGAGCACGCGGTCGGCGACGCCGAGCGCGAGCGCGCCACCGCTGCCGCCCTCGCCGATGACGACCGCCACGACCGGCACGCGGAGCGCCGCCATCTCCCGCAGGTTGCGGGCGATCGCTTCGGCCTGGCCCCGTTCCTCGGCACCGATGCCCGGGTAGGCGCCAGGCGTGTCGATGAGCGTGACTATGGGTCGACCGAACTTCGCGGCCTGCTGCATCAGCCGGAGTGCCTTGCGGTACCCTTCCGGGTGCGGCATGCCGAAGTTGCGGCGCAGGTTCTGCTTCATGTCGCGGCCTTTCTGGTGGCCGACGAGCATGATGGTCCGTCCTTCGATCCGGGCCCAGCCGCCGACGATGGCCTCGTCATCGCGGTAGCAGCGGTCGCCGTGCAGCTCGATGAAGTCGGTGAACGTGCGCTCGATGTAGTCGAGGGTGTACGGGCGTTTCGGCTGGCGCGCCAGCTGGACACGGTCCACCGCCGTGTACTGGCGAAGCGCAGCCTTGCGCAAGGCTGCCAGCTTCTCCTCGAGCAGGCGCAGCTCGGTGCTGACATCCAACCCGCGCTGGTGCGCGAGCGTCTGGAGCCGCTCCATCTGCTGCTCGATATCGCCGGTGTCGGCGTCGGTGTCCGGCCGATTCTCGCTCAAGGCGTTCGCCTCAGGTTCTCACCAGTCTGACGCGGTCCGTGCCGAACACGGACCGCAGTTCTTCCAGCAAGGCGTCGCTCGGCGCCACGGTCAGGCTGCGCGAGCGAAGCCGGGCGGGCCGTGACGCGCCGCCGTTGCCGGTCCCATCCACGTCGCCGGGAAGCCAGCGCACGTAGACAGGCGCGGGACCCGGGTGCTCGCGCAGCAGCGAAAGCGTCTGCTCCAGCTGCGGATCCTGCGCGTCGGCCGGCAGTTCGACTTCCAGCGCCAGGGATCCGCCCGTTCGCAGGCTGCCGAGCGGCACGGCCGAGTCGAGGAAGATCGGCGGCGCGTCCTCGTCGCGGTCGCGACCGGAAACCGTACCCCGCAGCAGCAGCGGCGCGTCCTGCAGGAGCAGGTCGTGGTACTCGTCCCAGATCTCGCCGAACGCCAGCACGGTCGCCGTCCCCGAAAAGTCCTCCACCGTGATCCGCGCCCACTCGGCGCCGTTGCGCCGCGAGATCTGCCGGTTCACCGCCGTCACGACGCAGGGCAGCTCGACCTTCTGGTCGCGGAACTGCTTCAGGTTCGACGTCGCGACATTGCCGAACACGCGCAGCTCGTCGCGGAACCGGGCCAGCGGGTGTCCCGTGATGAAGAACCCGACCACTTCCTTCTCGCGGGTGAGCCGCTCCGACTCGCTCCATTGCGGAACGTCCGGCAGGGGCGGCTCCGGCCGCTCGACGGCCGCGCCCGTCTCGCCGAAATCGAAGAGGGAAGCCTGACCGGCCGCGCGCTCCTCCTGTCGCAGCTGCGCCTCGCGGACCACCGCATCGAGGGCCGCCAGCATCTGCGCCCGGTGGCCAGTGCCGGAAGGCAGCCGCTCACCGAGCGAGTCGCAGGCGCCGGAAAGCACCAGCGCTTCGAGCGACCGCTTCCCGACGACGCGCAGGTCGACCCGTTCGGCCAGGTCGAAGAGCGAATGGAACGGCCCGCCCTCCGAGCGCGTCCGGAGGATCGAGCCGATGGCGGCCGCGCCCAATCCGCGAAGAGCGCCGAGGCCGAACCGGATCTCCTCCTCGGAGACCGGCGTGAACTTGAACTCGGACTCGTTGACGTCGGGGGGAAGCACCTGCACGCCGTTCGCGTGGCCCGGAACCGTCCGCCCCAGCTCCCGGCACTCGGAGATATAGTGGACGACGTCATCGGTTTTGTCCACTACCGATGAAAGCAGGGCCGCCATGAAGCCGGCGGGGTAGTGTCGCTTCAACCAGGCGGTCTGGTAGCTGAGCAGCGCGTAGGTGACGCTGTGGGCACGTGGGAAGCCGTAGCGGCCGAACGTCACCAGCTGATCGGCGATGTCGGCCGCGACCTTCGGGTCCACGCCTCGCGCCACGGCTCGTTCCGTGAAGTGCGCCACCTCTTTCTGGATCAGGTCCGCGTCCTTCTTGCCCACGGCCTTGCGCAGCACATCGGCCTCGCCGAGGCTGAAACCGCCCAGCACCTGGGCGACGCGCATCACCTGCTCCTGGTAGGTGATTACGCCGTGGGTCGGCGCGAGCACTTCGGCCAGCGCGGGATGCGGATAGCGGACCGCTTCGCGGCCGAGCTTGCGCCGGATGAACACGTCCGTCATGCCGCTGTCGAGCGGGCCGGGTCGGATGAGCGCGTTGGTCGCGATCAGGTCCTCGAACCGGTCGCAACGCATGGCGCGCAGCTTGTCCGTCGCCAGCGACGACTCGAACTGGAACACGCCGGCGGTGCCGCCCCGGGCCAGCATTTCGTAGACGGCGGGGTCGTCGAGCGGGACGTCGCCGATGGTATTGAACTCGGCCCCCGTCTCAGGGTTCTTGAACGACCCGTTCCGCTGGACGATCCAACGGACCGCGTCCGCGATCACGGTCAGTGTCTTCAGGCCGAGGAAGTCCATCTTGAGCATTCCGGCCTGCTCGAGCGCGACCATGTCCCACTGCGTGACGATCACCGATTCGTCGCCATTGGCGCCGGCGCCGCGCGAAGTCTGCGTGCAGACCGGCACGTACTCGTGGAGCGGGCCGGGCGCGATAACGATGCCCGCGGCGTGCACGCTGGCGTGGCGCGAGAGCCCTTCGAGCACTTCTGCGTACTCGATCAGCTGTTGCACTCGCGGATCCGACTCCGCCAGGGCGTGGAGCTCGGGCACCTTCACCGCCGCCTCGGCGACGGTGAGCGAGTTATTGGGCGCGTTGGGAATGAGCTTGGCGAGGCGGTCGGTCTCGGCGGGCTCGAAGCCGAGCACCCGTCCGACGTCGCGGATCACGGCCCGCGACTTCATCGTACCGAACGTGATGATCTGGCCGACCGAGTCCTTGCCGTACTTCTCGCGCACGTACTCGATGACCTCGCCCCGACGCTCGTAGCAGAAGTCCACGTCGATGTCGGGCATCGAGACGCGTTCCGGGTTCAGGAAGCGCTCGAACAGCAGGTCGAACTGGAGAGGATCGACGTCCGTGATGCGAAGGCTGAAGGCGACGATGGAGCCCGAAGCCGATCCGCGCCCCGGCCCGACCGGGATCCCCCGGTCCTTGGCCCAGTTGATGAAGTCGGCGACGATCAGGAAGTAGCCCGAGTACCCCGTCCGGACGATGACATCGAGCTCGTACTCGAGACGTTCCCGCACCGCGACCGGAACCGGGTCGCCGAAGCGTTCCACGATGCCCCGCTCGACCGCGGCGCGCAGCAGCTCGTTCTCGTTGGCGACGCCGGCGGGCAGCGGGAAGGTCGGCAGGTGGTACTGCTTGCGGAACGGCACATCCACCGAGTCGGCAATGGCCAGGCTGTTCTCCAGCACATCCGGCCGGTCCGGGAATCGTTCCGTGATCTCGGGCGCGGACTTGAAGTAGAGGCCCCGGTCGTAGCGCATGCGGTTGGGGTCCTCGCGGTCCTTGCCCAACCCGATGCACAGAAGCACGTCGTGCGCGTCGTGGTCGGCGGCCCGCAGGAAATGCGCGTCGTTGGTGGCGACGACGGGAAGACCGAGTTCGCCGGCCAGCCGGAAGACCCGCTCGTTCACCGTGTGCTGGCCTTCCGAGTCGTGGGCCTGGACCTCGAGGTAGTAACGGCCGGGGAACGTGTCCGCGTACCAGCTCGCGGTTTCCCGGGCCGCCTCCCAGCGATCGGCGACGAGATGGCGGGCGATCTCGCCGGCCATGCACGCGGAACTCACGATCAGGCCCTCGGCGTACCGGGCCAGGACCTCGCGGTCGATGCGTGGACGGTGGTAGAAGCCCTCCAGATAGCCGATCGAGCTGAGCCGGATCAGGTTGCGGTACCCGACCTCATCCCGCGCGAGGAGCACGAGGTGGTAGTACTTCTCCTCGGCCACGCCGCCCGCAAGGCGGACGGCGTCGGCGGTCGAGCGGACACCACCTCGGTCGCGCCGGTCGCCGGGCGCGACGTAGGCCTCCATCCCGATGATCGGCTTGAGGCCGGCCTTGCGCGCCTGTTCCTGGAAATTCCACGCGCCGAACAGGCAGCCGTGGTCCGTGATGGCGAGCGCGGGCATCTCGAACTCGAGCGCGCGCCGGATCAGGTCGCTGATCCGGTTCGCGCCGTCGAGGAGCGAATACTCGCTATGCGTGTGCAGGTGAACGAACGACATCCCGTCCCGGCGCTTCCTTTCAGCCGGTGAACGGGCCGCATTCGAACGAGTCGAGCAGCGTCTCCAGCTGGATCATGTATTGGTACTTGCGGCGGGCCGGCGCGTAGAGCCAGCCCTCGAGGAAATACGTGCGACCCTCGTCCGGGCAGGGAATCAACCGGTCGATGAACGGGCCCGCCGACGGCAGCGTCATGTCTGCTCCGCGCCAGATCCCCTGAACCTGAAGCGCGCCTTCGCCCGCCTCCGGAAGCGGCTTCGTCTCCAGCCGTTCGCGCTCCGTAACCTGCGGCTCGAACACCAGTGGCGTGATCCGGTCCCGCCAGGCCAGCACGGTGTCCGCGTTCGCGTCCGTCGTCACGCCCGGTCGCGAGGCCACGATGATCGTGCGGTACAGCTCGCTGCCCACCTCCGCGCGGTTCCGGAACACCTGGATCGAGTCCACCGGATCGGCCCCGTAGATGCGGGGCAGCAGGAGCGAGAAACCGGCGTTCGCGCGGAGCGAATCGCGCAGTTCGGTGTTCACGTCGCTGGTGAACATTCGCCGCTGCACGTACGCGCGGTAGCGCGCATCGAAACGCGCGGCGAGCTGCGGCAGCAGCGACAACAGCGCCGCGGCGCTGTTCTCCGCCGGCAGCACCACCGCCGTGACCGTCTGGTCCTGCGCCCACACGTTCGGCTTTTCCACCACCGCCGGTGGCGTCGACTCGCTGCCGCGCAGTACCGGCGAGACCCAGCCGTCCCCGGCTACGCCGATCGTGAGCACCTGACGGAAGGTACGGAGCGTGATCCAGTCCTCGGTCAGGGGCGACGCCCACGTCGCCTCGAACATCTTCTCGTCGCGAACCGTGAAGACGCGCGGCTCGAGCGTGGTCAGCACGCTGTCCCCGACCTGCGCCCAGAGCGAGTCCGCAGCCAGGATGATGATGCTGGATTCTTCGCCGTGCGCCTCCATCGTCCGGCGCGCAGCTTCGCAACCGGTCCCCGCCAGTCCCGCAAGGACCAGAATCGAGAATACGGATCGCATTGACATAAAATTACTTAGCTGAAGAAGCGAGGACCTCCTCGTTCAAGTTTACCGCCGCCTGTCCCCTCCTGCAACCGAGCCCGCGGCCCTCGTTCGACGGGCTCCCGCGCCACCTGTTGGACGCGCTGCCTTCTTCGCCCTAGACTTCGCCGATGCACCAGCACGGCACGACCGGCCACGCCCACCGCCACGACCACGGATCGACACCCGTCGGCCCGGCCGGCGGCCGCGCCTTCCGAGCCCGCCGTGGCCGGCACGACATCGGCAGGCGCCGGCTCCTCTTCGTCCTCGTCCTCACCGCCGTCTTCATGGTCGTCGAGCTGGTCGGCGGGTGGATCGCCAACTCGCTCGCCCTCATGGCCGATGCCGGCCACATGCTGAGCGACGTCGCCGCCCTCGGGCTCTCCGTCTTCGCCCTCTGGATCGCGCGTCGGCCGCCCACCGCCGGACGCAGCTACGGTTTCCTTCGCGTCGAGATCCTCGCCGCCTTCCTCAACGGCCTGACCCTCGTCGCCATTTCCATCATCATCGTCGTCCAGGCCGGACGCCGCTTCTTCAACCCCCAACCCGTCGAGGGCGGGCTCATGCTCGTCGTCGCCGCCGTCGGACTCGCCGTCAACCTCTTCGCCGCTCTCCTGCTCCACGGCACCTCCAGCGATAACCTCAACGTCCGCGGCGCCTACCTCCACGTCCTCGGCGACCTGCTCGGCTCCATCGCCGCCATCGTCGCGGCCATCATCATCCTTGCCACCGGCTGGACGCCCGCCGACCCGATCATCTCCTGCGTCGTCGCCTCGCTCATCCTCTTCAGCAGCTGGCGCCTCGTCCGCGAGTCGCTCGATATCCTCCTCGAAGCCACGCCCCGGGACATCGACCTCGACGCCGTGAACCGCGCCATCTGCGCCATCCCCGGCATCGACCACGTCCAGGACCTCCACGTCTGGACGCTGACCAGCGGCTTCCTCGCCATGAGTGGACACGCGACCATCGCCGACCTCAACGGCTACCGACGCGTCCTCTCCGAGATCCACGACCGCATGCACGAGACGTTCGGCATCACCCACGTCACCGTCCAGCTCGATCCCGTCGAGTTCTACACCATCACCGCCGGCCACGAGTGAAATTCCGCCGCCCGGCGGCATCTCCGGCCGGGAACCGTTGAACCGGACGGTATCAGGACTTAACTTTAATGGTTGGCCCGCGACCGGAGTTGCGGGCACGTTTACCTCCCGGGAACGGGTGCACCGCGCTGCCGACATGATTCGAAACGTCGCCATTATCGCCCACGTCGACCACGGCAAGACCACGCTGGTGGACAAGATGCTCCGCCAGGCGGGCACCTTCCGCGCCAATCAGGTGGTCGAGGAACGGGTGCTCGACAGCAACCCGCTGGAGCGGGAGCGCGGCATCACGATCCTCTCGAAGAACACGTCGGTCCACTGGAAGGCGCACAAGATCAACATCGTGGATACGCCGGGGCACGCCGACTTCGGTGGGGAGGTCGAGCGGATCCTGCGCATGGTGGATGGCGTGCTGCTGCTGGTGGACGCGTTCGACGGCCCCATGCCGCAGACGCGGTTCGTGACCCGCAAGGCGCTGGGGCTCGGGCTGCAGCCGATCGTGGTGATCAACAAGGTGGACCGCTCGGATGCGGAGCCGCTGCGGGTGCACGACGAAGTGCTCGAGCTGTTCATGGAGCTGGAGGCGACGGACGCGCAGCTCGACGCGCCGTTCATCTACGCCTCGGCGCGGGAAGGCTGGGCCGTCCGGCAGCTGGACGATCCGCGGGAAGGTCTGGTGGCGCTGTTCGACGCGATTCTGGCTCGTGTTCCGGCGCCGCCGAGTGACGCGTCCGCCCCGTTCCAGATGCTGGTCTCGACGATCGATCACTCGCCTTACCTGGGCCGGCTGGCGATCGGGCGGATCGAGCGGGGTACGGTGCGGGTCGGAGATCCTGTGGTGCAGCTGACGCTGCGCGGGAACGAAGTGGAAGCGGAGGTAGGGGTGGGGACGTTTGCGGGGGCGGGCGCGGGTGAGGCGGGGGCGGAGGAAATAGGGGAGGAACTGCGTCCCGGTCGGGTCGTGAGGCTGTACACGTTCGAGGGGTTGCAGCGGGAGGAGGTGGACGTGGCGGGGGCGGGTGAGATCGTGGCGATGGCCGGGTTGGAAGGGGTGGAGATCGGCGCGACGGTGGCCGACCCCGCCTACCCGGAGCCGTTGCGGGGGATCGCGGTCGAGGAGCCGACGATCTCGGTCGATTTCGTGGTGAACATGTCGCCGTTCGCGGGCCGGGATGGAAAGTACGTGACGAGCCGGCAGCTGCGGGAGCGACTCTACCGGGAAGTCGAGCGCAACGTGGCGCTACGGGTGGAGGATACCGATTCGCCGGACACGTTCACGGTGTCGGGTCGGGGCGAGCTGCATCTCGGGATCCTGATGGAGACGATGCGGCGGGAAGGGTACGAGTTTGCGGTTTCGCGGCCACGGATCATCACGCGTCGCGACGCCGCGGGCGAGGTGCTGGAGCCGTTCGAGGAAGTCATGATCGACGTGCCGGAGAGCTTCGTCGGCGTGGTGATCGAGAAGCTGGGCTCGCGGCGGGGCCAGATGCAGGAGATGCGGAACTCGGGTCGGGGGGCGGATGGCGCACCGTCGGGCGGGCTGGTCCGGATCGTGTACCGGATGCCGGCGCGGGGCCTGTTCGGCTACCGGAGCGAGTTCCTGACGGACACGCGGGGCGAGGGTGTGCTGCACCACCGGTTCTCGGGGTACGGCTCGTGGGCGGGTTCGATCAAGGGCCGGGAGCGGGGCGTGCTGGTATGCATGGCGGACGGCGTGTCGGTGGCGTACTCGCTGTGGAACCTGCAGGAGCGCGGTGCGTTGTTCATCGGGCCGGGGGTCGACGTGTACGAGGGGATGATCGTGGGCGAGCACGCCCGGCCGGGCGATCTCGAGGTGAACGTGACGAAGGGCAAGAAGCTCACGAACATCCGGGCGGCGGGGGCGGACGATGCGATCCTGCTGGAGACGCCCCGTCCCGTGACCCTGGAATCGGCGCTCGAGTTCATCGCGGACGATGAGCTGGTGGAGGTGACGCCGGCGGCGATCCGGTTGCGCAAGCGGCACCGGCGGGCGCACGAGCGGAAGAAGGCCTCGCGCAAGGCGGGATGATGTCGAAAAAAAAACCCTTGACAGGTGGGTTCCGCCTTTTACCTTGGGCCGACCGGGAGGGCGGACCCGGCACTGTGTCGGGATTCGCAGCAGCGGCTCCCTGATACCGCCTGATCTCAAAGGAGAAGCGATGATGGCGGACGTCTTCACGGCACCTGCTGCCCTCGATGAGCTTGTTCTTGCCTACGAGGATGACGAAGCCGAAGAGCAGGATGAGGACTGGGACGAGGACGAGGAGGAGTGGGACGAGGACTGGGATGAAGATGAGGATTGGGACGAGGACGAGGACTGGGACGAGGATGAGGAGTGGGAGGCGGACGAAGACGAGGAGGCCTAGGCGAAACGCATGAGCCGACCGGTGGCCGGTCTCCCGCCGGGAGCCGAGGATTCGCCGGGTAGCGACCCGGGGCCGTGAGGTGATGGCCGGCCCCGCGTGAGGGCATGGGTCGGTGATCGATCGAGTGGCCGGCAGCCGCGGGGGCGGCGCCGGCCTCATTGTTTTCCGGCGCGTTCCTGTCCCCGTCGGGCTTGCCGCTCGCGACGAGGGGCGCGCATCTTCGTCGCCTTCCCATCTCGATCACGTCAGGCATACCCCGGTCACGGAATCGAAACGGATGTCGGAGCGGCCCGGAGGGCAGAACAGCGCGGAGTCCGGAGCGGCGGCTGGCGAGCCACCGGCGCAGCACCGCATCACACGGCGGGCGGTCGTGAGCTGGGTCCTCTACGACCTGGCGAACACGATCTTCTCGATGGGCGTGATCTCGCTCTACTTCTCGCTCTGGGTCCGGGATTCCGTGGGCGCCGGCAAGGCCGACTCCTGGTATGGCATGATCACGGCGCTCTCGATGGCCGTGATCTTCGTCGTTTCGCCGCTGCTCGGCTCGATGACCGATCGGGCCCGGCGGCGCATGCCGTTCCTGGTCGTGAGCACTCTCGTGTGCGTGCTCTTCACGACCCAGCTGGCCCGGGCCGGGTTCGGCTGGACGGCATTCTTCTTCGTGATTGCCAACATCGCCTATCAGGCGGGCCTGCAGTTCTACGATGCCCTGCTCCCCGAGGTCAGCACGGAGGAGAACCGGGGGCGGATCGGCGGGATCGGGGTGGGTGTCGGCTACCTCGGCTCGTACCTCGCCGTGGGGATCGGGCTTCTCCTCGGAACCGAGGACAAGCCGCTGCTCTTCACGATCATCGGCGTCGCCTTCCTCGTCTTCGCGATTCCGTGCTTCCTGTTCGTCAAGGAACGGGGGAATCCGGACCCGCGGCCGATCAACCTGCGGATGGTCCTCGACTCCACGCGGGAGACGATCCACACGCTCACCACCAGCCAGGAGTATCCGGGCCTGCTCCGGTTCCTGGTCGGGCGCGTATTCTACACGGACGCGATCAACACCGTGATCTCGATCATGGCGCTCTACACGGTGAACGTGGCGATCGGCACCGGCCTCACGGAAGCACAGGGGCAGCACGAGGCCCAGCTCGTCATGATGTCCGCCATCACCTTCGCCGTGATCGGCGGCTTCGTCTGGGGCTGGCTCACTGACCGCTACGGACCCAAGCGCACGCTCGACTTCGTGCTCCGCTCATGGATCGTCATCTTCGTGTTCGCCGCCATTATCGGGATCGCGAAGCTCCCGCTCTGGGCGCTGTATGTCGTGGCCGCGACAGCCGGGTTCTCGCTCGGCGGGGTCTGGGCCGCCGACCGGCCCTTCATGCTCCGCCTCACGCCGCCCGCGCGCGTCGGCGAGTTCTACGGCCTCTACGGCATGGTCGGCCGCTTCTCCGCCATTACCGGTCCCGCCATCTGGGCCGGTGTCACATGGCTCACCATCCAGACGCTCGGTATGGAGCCCCGCGTCGGACAGGGAATCGGGGTGCTGTCACTGCTCGTCCTCATGATCGTCAGCTACGGGATCCTGAGGCCGGTCGATGATACGCCGAGGGTCTGGTCGGAGAAGGACAGGCGGTAGGGGACGGATTCGGGAAGCGGGGGCGGAGGCGGAGGCGTTTGCGGGGGAGGGGGCGGGCGCGGCGGGAGCGGGATCCCGGTCCGCCTGCGCGCCCGCCGCACCCTCACCCGGTCCCGCCAACGCTTCCGCCTCCGCTCCCGCTCTTCCGCATCCAGTGCGTCCGGACCGCTTCCACCGTATCCGCCTCTTCCGGGTGTTTGTCCGGCCGGTAGCGCGTCACCCGGGCAAACCTGAGCGCCAGTCCCCCCGGATAGCGCGAGCTCTCCTGCACATCGTTGAACGCGATCTCGACGACGAGCTCGGGGCGGACGTGGACGATGTGGCCATCGCGGCCCCGCTCCCGGGAGAGCAGCTCACGCGTCTGCCACTCGAGCGTCTCGTCCGTCAGGCCTTTGAACGTCTTCCCGAGCATCACGAATCCGCCGCGTTCCGGGTCGCGAGCGCCAAGGTGCAGGTTGCTCAGCCAGCCGCGGCGGCGCCCGCTGCCCCACTCGGCGGCGAGCACCACGAGGTCGAGGGTGTGCGCCGGCTTGATCTTGAGCCACGCGCCGCCGCGCGCGCCCGCCTCGTACGTGGCGTCCAGGTCCTTGGCCATGAGGCCCTCGTGGCCAGCGGCGATCACGTCGCGGAGAAACGTCGCGGCTTCGCCGGGGTCCGCGGTCAGCCGGCGCTCCACCCGGTGCGGTGGCGGGACCTCGCGGTCGAGGACGGCAAACCGCTCTTCGGCCGGCCGGTCGAGGAGCGAGTCGCCGTTCGCGTACAGGCAGTCGAAGAAGAAGCACGACAGGGGAACGTCGGCCCGGGCGTCGTCGATCTCCACCTTCCTCCCGAACCGTTTCATCGTGGTCTGGAACGGCAGCGGCCTGCCGTCCGGGCCGATCGCGATCGCCTCGCCGTCGAGCACCAGCTCGCGGGCCGGCAAGGCCCGCACGGCCTCGACGACTTCAGGCAGAGAGGCGGTCACATTGTTCATGTTTCGTGTGAAGACAAATACGCTATCTGCTTGCTTGTGAACCTGAATACGGGCACCATCCAATTTCGTTTCGAAGCCCGTACGGCGGAGTCGGGCAAGCGCGCCCTCGACGGTTCCGACCGGCTGCGCGAGCATGGGACGGACCGGACGAAACAGCTGGAGTCCGAACCCGGACAGGCCCTCGACGCCCTTCTCGAGGGCCGCGCGGGCCACGGCGCCGGCGTCGCCGCAGAGCATCAGGGAACGTCGCACGCGGGCCGGTTCGATGCCGGCGGCGCGCGCGATGGCCTCGGCCATGAGTCCGTCGAGCGCGCCCTGGCGGAGCTCGCCGAAAAGCAGGTGCGTCAGGAATTGCTGTTCGTCGGAGGTCGCGCGGCCGAAGAGGTCACGGAGCAGCTCCTTGCGGCGCCGTGCGGAGCCGGGTCCACGGATCGCGGCGACCCGGTCGAAGGTCGTGTCGATCTCCCGGGCGAGGAGCGAGGCGGTGCCGGCCGGGGGCTGCGAGCGGGCGTCCCGGATGGCTGCGGCGCCGACGCCAATTCGGCCCTGGCGCAATTCGCCGGACAGCCATGCGACGACGACCGGCAGGTCGGCCGGCGTCGCGGCTTGCAGGCATGCCGTGAGGCGGTCCACCTTTTCGTTACGCCCGGTCGCCTCGGCGATCGAACGCCAGGACCGGGCCAGCGTATCGAGCGTGACGGACATCATGGCTCCTTCCGTGCGCGGGATTACCCGGCGGCGGAATGAAGGTGCGAGCCCGGGAGGGAATGCGTTTGAATCGGGAGGACGGTATGTCGAAGGCGAGGGCCAGGCCGGACGCGTGGTCGGCGGTGCTGTTCGACCTGGATGGCACGCTCGCGGATTCGATCGAGCTGATCCTGCGCTGCTATCGCCACACCATCCGGACACACCTGGGCGGCGACCCCGAGGACGCCGCGTGGCTTGCGGGTCTCGGGCAACCGTTGCACGTCCAGTTCGCGGGCTTCGCACGGACGCCCGGCGAGGTGCAGGCCATGGTGGACACCTACGTCGCCTACCAGCGCACGGTACACGACCGCCTGGTCCGCCCGTATCCCGGCGTCGCCGCGGTGCTCGACCGGCTCACCGCCGAGGGTGCCCGGATCGGAATCGTGACGAGCAAGCGGCGTGAGATCGCGCTTCGCACCCTGGACGTGTGCGGGCTCGCGGATCGCTTCGACCCGATCGTCACGCCCGAGAACGTCGCGCGGCCCAAACCGCACCCCGACCCGATCCGCTTCGCTCTGCGCGCGCTCGGCGATCCCGATCCGGAACGCGTGCTGATGGTGGGCGACGCCCCCGTCGACATCCTCTGCGGCCGTGCCGCCGGCGTCCGGACCGCGGCCGCCCTCTGGGGGCCGTTCCCGCGTTCCGCGCTCGAGGATGCGCGGCCGGACGCATGGTTCGACTCGATCGAGGACGTGCTCGCGTTCCGGCCATGAGCCCCTGGTTGGTGGCGCCCGGCGGCCCGGTCGCGTGTTCAGCGGTTCGAAGTCAATCCGCTCACCTCGAACCCCATCTCCTCATCGATCGCGTTCTCGATGTAGTCAATCTGAACGTGCGTCGGGAACCCGGTTTCCGCCTGGTAGGTGACGTCGATCTGGTACGCCTTCCGATCGATGGCGTCCTCAATGAAGTCGAACAGCTCGGGAACCGTCAGGTAGTACTGCCGCCACTCCGCGGGGATCGGCTCGCCCGTCTGGACGTCCGTCACCGAGACCCGTACGCCGGACTGCACCACGACCTCGGCCGGATCCGTGCCGCCGCCACAGAAGCATAGCCGGCGCAGGATGAACGTGTAGCTGTCCCATCCCTGCGCCGCCCACGACCGCCGCGCCGCCGCCAACCGGTCGCGCTCGGCGTCGTATTCGTCGTTGCCCAGAACGCTGCACGAACCCGCGGCCACCACGGCCAGCAGGAGAAGGAGTGTATGCGTCGCCTTCCATCGGATCTTCATCGTGACCTCCACAAGTACGACGCCGGACTTCTCCCGCCCGTGACAACCGCCGTCGCTCCGGACGCATTCACGACTTGATCCCGATACGCAGCCTCGCTACTCTTCTGGTTTGCAGGTCGCGGGCCAGTAGCTCAGGTGGTTAGAGCGCACGCCTGATAAGCGTGAGGTCGGAGGTTCAAGTCCTCCCTGGCCCATTGCACGAGGCCCCACCCGGTGACATCGGGCGGGGCCTCGTCGTTTCTCGCAAGCGTCGTCGCGGCCGCGGTCCCGGTCTCGCCCGCAGCGGTACTGCGCGACGAGTAGCCCGTCGGGCGCTTTGCCGCGCTGCAACGCGGCCGCGGCCTCGCAGTGGGTGCTCGCGCGGCGTATCTTGAATCCGGATGCAACCGGGCGATCGGGCCGGTTCGATCCGGCTTCGACGGGTCAGTGCCGCGGGCCGGAGGCGGAAAGGTCCATCGCGCGGTCTCTCGTCCTGACGGACCCAAGGAGGATGCCCGATGGCGAGGAGTCCCGAGAAGCATGTCGTCGCGGTGGGCCGGTACGAGCTGATCGCACCCCTACCCGAGTACCAGGCGGCCGCCGCGGCGCTGTCGGGCCGGACGGAGAAGGAAGGCGGCCCCGGCGTTCTCGCCTACCAGTTCTACGCGGACGTCGAGGCGGGTACGGCCGGTAACCTGATCATCTACGCGGATGCCGAAGCCTACGTCCGGCATCATCACATGACCTCGACATGGCCCGAGCGCGTACCCTTCAGTCGGACGGTCCGGTTCGTGGAGTACCGGGTGCTCGGTCCGCTCGATCCGATCGCGAAGAAGCTGCTCGCGGATGCCGGCATCACCTACGCCCATTTCCCGGACTTCGCCGCCGGCTTCGTGCGCTGACTCCACGGTGGTGACCGGCGCGCGTGCGTTCCCACGCCGGACTCCGCCTTCTCGTTCGGCCCCTCGATCTCGCCGGTCGAGGGGACACACCCACGCGGGTGATGCGAGAGAGGTTCGCGATCGTCAGTACTCCACGACCCGGGGCAGGGCGCGGGCGTGATCGATCCAGGCGACGACCTGCTTCTCGGTCGGGAGCTGCCGAACCCGCTTCCGTTCCGTGTTCGTTGCCGACATGGAGACGTACAGGTTCGCGCTATTCCGGCGAGCGAGTTCGGCGACCGTGTCGACGCCCGCCGCTTCGAGCAGTTCGGAATATTCCGCGCCCACTCCCTTGACCCTCATGAGGTCGGCGTGATTCACCCAGCGCAGGACATTGGCCTCGCGCAGTCCGGTTCGCGTCGCGATGTCGCGACGGCCCTTTGCCGTCGCGCCGCTGGCAAGCAGGGTGGCAACCGACTTGATGCCCGCCGCTTCCAGCTTGCCGGCCCAGACCTCCCCGATTCCTTCGATGGTGGACAGCTTCGCCATTCTCCGATCTCCCTGGTCCGCGATTCACTCGGGAGCGCCGCCATTCTTCGCTCCATCGGTCAAATAGCCCCGAATCGCCGTGGCGTCAACCACGGTTTTCCTGCCGCCGTGCTCCACAGGGGACCGGCCCCGTTGCGCCGTTGCCATGCGGCCGGCTTGCGCCTTAGCTTGCCCTCCGAACCCGCCAACAACGACGGGCAAGGTCCGGGGATCGACCGGTCCGGATCGCGACGCGAAGCAGGCTTCCGGCGCTGATCAACCGCCCGCGCCGACCACCGGCCTTCGTACCACCTCAGTCCGGCCGTGATCATGCGTTTCACCTTCCTTGCCGCACTCCGATCCCGATCCAATCGGGTTGCCGCAGCGCGGGGCTCATTCACGCGATGTCTTGGCGCCGGTCTCGCGCTGTGCCTTATGGTGGGCATTCCCGGGGACGTCGTCGCGCAGAAGCTCTCCGACGTGACCAGCGCGGCGGTTCGCCAGGCCGTCTCGGCCTACGATGCCGGCAATCTGGATCGCGCCCTGCAACTGCTCGAATCCGCCCCGGCATCGCTGCCATTGGTCGATGGTTCCGTGCGCGCCCTGTACATGGGGTTGATCTTCGTCGCGCAATCCGATCCGATCCGTGCCCGCGAGGCGTTCACGCTGGCCGTCCGGCTGGACCCCGAGGCGCGTCTCGACCCCGCGCTCCATGCCCCCAGCCGGATCGCCGCCTTCGACGCGGCCCGGGATGCCGTCGTCGAGGAGTGGCGGAACGAGGCCGCCGACGCCGGCACCCGAGGCGATCGTGCAACCGAGCTCCGCTTCCTCCATACCGTGTTGGCCGCGCTTCCGGGTGATGTGGCGGCGCAGTCCCGAATCGACCGGATCGAGGAGGAAATCCGGCTCGAGGAGGCCGCCCGAGCGGCGGCGGACAGTCTCCGTCAATCAGTTGCCGGACAGCAGGATACGGCGGGTGTCCGCCCGGTCGGTCCGCCTGCGGCGACGGGGGGGGCGAACGGGACGGCGCGCCGCTTGCACACCTACAGAGCTGGCCAGGCCCTGGCCATGGGCCTGGTCGTGCCGGGACTCGGTCAGGCCTACGCGGGACGGAAGCTGCTCGGGTTTCTTTCGCTGGCTGCGGCCGGCGGGGCGGCAAGTGCCGGCTACCTGGTCGAACGCGTCAAGATCGACTGCCTGATCGAGCCGGTCAGCGGGGTCTGCCCCGCCGGTTACGAGGTGGGCAGGCATACGGAGCGGCCGTACCTGACCGCAGGGATCGCGGGGGCCGCCGCCATCACGCTCGTCGGTGCGCTGGATGGTTTCTTCGCCGCGCGCCGGGCGAATTCACGGGCGGCCGGAGCGCAACGCAGCGGAAGCGACGGAGTGGCAATCACCGTCCTGCCGTCGGTGCGCGTCGGAGCCCGCGCAGTCCTTGTGGAATGGGCACGAATCCGATTCTGAGCCTGCCGATCCGGATTCGCCGCAGTCGCGTGGGGGTCGCTGCGACCCTCGCGGCGCTCGCGGCGCTCTTCATCGGATCCTGCCGCGAAGTGGCCGTGACCGCCGTCGACGTCTTCCAGGTCACGGTCCAGCCTTCCTCCGCCCAGCTCGCCGTCGGCCAGACGCTGCAGCTCGCGGCCACCGCGTTCGATGGGGCCGGGCGCGACCTGCAGCGCAAGGCGACCTGGGCGTCGAGCGACGCCGGCGTCGCCACGGTGAACGGAGCGGGCCTCGTCAATGCGCTGTCGGCGGGCGCTACGACCGTTACCGCAACCGTGGAGGGCAAGACCGGCCAGGCCGTGCTCTCGGTGGTGTCGAAGCCCGTCGCCAGCGTGGCGATCTCGCCACCCGCCGCATTGTTGCAGGCCGGTGACTCGATCCAGCTGCAGCTCGTGGTCAAGGCGACGGACGGCTCGACCCTGACGGGCCGGGCCACGACGTGGGCATCATCGGACACGCGAATCGCTCTGGTCCGGCCGGACGGCTGGGTCGTCGCGCTCACGGCGGGAAGCGCGACCGTGAGCGCGGTGGTCGAGGGCTTCACCGCGCAGGCCGCGATCAGCGTGCGGGCCTCGAGCGGGCTCGCGGTCGCCAAGGTCAGCGTCGCGCCCTCGACCGCGACCCTCGCCGCGGGCGACACGTTGCGGTTCCGGGCGACGCTCGCGGATGCGACCGGGCAGACGCTCGTGGGCCGGCTCGTCAGCTGGACGAGCACCAACACGGCCGTGGCGACCGTCGATGCCAACGGGCTGGTGCGCGCGGTGGCGGCGGGGAACACCATCATCAACGCGTTCTCCGAGGGCGTGTCCGGGGCCGCGCAGCTCACGGTGACCGGTCCGCGCCCGGTCACCATCGAAGTCACGCCCACGTCCAGTTCGCTCACGCTGGGCAGCACGATCCAGCTTTCCGCGAGCGTGAAGGCGAGCGACGGATCCACGCTCACCGGCCTTCCCATCGTCTGGTCCTCGCTCCAGCCGGCGGTCGCGACGATCGATTCGAACGGGCTGGTCACCGGCCTGGCGATCGGCACCGCAACGATCCGCGCGGCCGCCGCCGGACTCACGGGGACGGCGAACATCTTCGTCGCGCTCCAGCCGGTCGCTTCCGTGACGATCCTGCCGGCCGCGCCCACGGTCGCGGTCGGCGACACGTTGATCCTGACGGCTGAACTCAAGGACGGGAACGGCGTAACGCTGACGAATCGTACCGTGCTCTGGACCACGGCGAACCCGGCGATCGCAACGGTCGCGGGCACTGGCCCGACCACGAACCAGGCCAACTTCGTCGGTGTCACGCCCGGTACGGTCGATGTCTCCGCGAACGCCGAGGGCAAGACCGCCACGGTCACCGCCACGGTCGTGCCCAAGGCCGCTCTGCAGGTGACGAAGGTTGCGGCCAGCCCGGTCGTGAGCGCGAGCGACACGATCGTGTTCCGGATCACCGTCGCCAACGGCGGTCCCAACGACGCGTCCGCGGTAGTGGTCACGGACACGCTTCCCCTCAACGCCACCTTCGTCGATGCGACGGGGTCGCCCACACTCGCCGGGAACGTCCTCACGTGGCCGACCGTGGCAACGCTCGCGGTGGGCGCGACCCTGAGTGACACGGTCCGCATGGTGGCACCGGCGACGGGCACGGTGACCAACGTCGCGGCGGCCGTGTCCTCGACCGCGGAGAACGACTCGACCGACAACCGCGCCGTGGGCGCCACGGGCGTCAACGAGCTGGTGGACCTGCGGGTCACGAAATCGGCGCCGGCCGCCGTCAATGCGGGCGACACGATCGCGTACACCGTGAAGGTGAAGAACCCGGGCCCGAGCGCGGCGGCCACCGTGAACGTCACGGATACGCTGCCGGGCAACGCGAAGTACGTCTCCGCGACCGGTGGCCCCGTCCAGTCCGGCAACACGCTGGCCTGGCCCGTCGTGGCCAGCCTGGCCGCCGGGGATTCGCTCGTTTTCACGGTCTTCGTCGAAGCGCCGGCCGGCGGAGCGGTCACCAACATCGCGGCCGCCGCTACGACCACCAACGAGGGCGCGCTGTCGAACAATCGCGCCGTCGCGACGACCGCCGTACTGACGGCCGACCTTGCCGTCACCAAGAGCGCGGTCGCGGCGGCAGACCCCGGTGACACGATCGTCTACACGATCACGCTCGCCAACCAGGGCCCCGGTCGCGCGGCCGGCGTCGTGCTGCGCGATTCGCTCCCGGCCGGTGCTGCGTTCGTGAGCGCGACCGGTTCTCCGTCAGCCGCGGGCAGGCTGCTCGCCTGGCCGACCGTTGCCGCACTTGCCACCGGCGGCCAGGTCGTCCAGACGGTCCGTGTCATCGCGCCGGCAGCGGGAACCACGCTCACGAACGTCGCGCTCGGCTCCGCGGCGACGATCGACCCGGCTCCGGCCGACAACCGGGCCACGGCCGCCACCACGGTAACGGTCGCCGACGTCGGAGTGACGAAGACGGGACCCGTTGCCGCGATCGCGGGGGACATCCTGGTCTATGTCGTCACCGTCACCAACGCGGGGCCGAGCGCGGCCACGGCGGTTGCCGTCACCGACACGCTCCCGGCGAACGCGACCTTCCTTTCCGCGACCGGAGGTGCCGTCGCGGCCGGCGGTGTGCTGACGTGGCCCGTCGTGCCGAGCCTCGCCGCCGCCGCCGCGATCACCGACACGGTCCGTCTCCGTGCCCCGCTCGGCGGCGGCACAGTTGCCAACGTGGCAGCGGTTACCTCGACGACGACGGATCTACTGACCACGAACAACCGGAGCGCGGTCTCGACGTCCGTGACCGCGTCGGCGGACCTGTCGGTGGCGAAGACCGGACCGCCGACGGCGAGTGCGGGCCAGACGTTCGTCGACACGGTGACAGTGAAGAACCTCGGCCCGAGCGTCGCGGCGAATGTCGTGGTGACGGACTCGCTGCCGGCGAACGCGGCGTTCGTTGCCTCGAGTCCGTCGGTGTCGCCGAACGGCCGGCTGCTCACGTGGGCGACGATCACGACCCTGGCGGTGGGTGACTCGGCGAAGTTCACGGTGACGCTACAGGCCCCGCCGGGCGGTGGCGCTGTCACCAACGTCGCCAACGCCACAATGTCCACCGCGGAGTCGAGCACGGCGAACAACCGCGGCAGTGTGACGACGAGCGTCGGTGCGCTGGCGGACCTGTCGGTGACGAAGACCGGACCGCCGACGGCGAGTGCGGGCCAGACGTTCGTCGACACGGTGACAGTGAAGAACCTCGGCCCGAGCGTCGCGGCGAATGTCGTGGTGACGGACTCGCTGCCGGCGAACGCGGCGTTCGTTGCCTCGAGTCCGTCGGTGTCGCCGAACGGCCGGCTGCTCACGTGGGCGACGATCACGACCCTGGCGGTGGGTGACTCGACGAAGTTCACGGTGACGCTGCAGGCCCCGCCGGGCGGTGGCGCTGTCACCAACGTCGCCAACGCCACCACGTCCACCGCGGAGTCGAGCACGGCGAACAACCGCGGCACGGCGACGACGGGTGCCGGCGCCGTCGCCGATCTCGCGGTGAGCAAGTTCGCTCCGCCAGCGGTCGCCGCGGGCCAGACGTTCGTGGACACGGTGAAGGTGAAGAACCTCGGCCCGAGCGCTGCGGCGAATGTCGTGGTGACGGACACGCTGCCCGGGAACGCGGCGTACATTGGTGCGAGCGGCGGTGCGACGCAGGTCGGCAACGTGCTGACGTGGCCGGCCGCGGCCAGCCTGGCGGCCGGCGATTCACTTGTGTACACCGTGACCCTGCAGGCGCCGGCGACGAGCGCGACGGTCGTGAACGTCGCGGCGGCGGTGACGAGCACGGCGGAGTCGAGCACGGCAAACAACACGGCGAGCGCCGGCACCGCGATCGGCGCCGCGGCCGACCTCTCGGTGACGAAGAGCGGACCCGCCTCGGTGAACGCGACGGACATCATCCCGTTCACGGTGAAGGTGAAGAACCTCGGCCCGAGCACGGCGGCGAACGTGGTGGTGACGGACACCCTGCCGAGCAACGCCACCTTCATCGATGCGACGCTGGCCGCAGCGCCGGCCGGCGGCGTGATCACCTGGCCGAGCATCGCGAGCCTCGCTTCCGGTGACTCGCTGCTGTATGTCGTCCGCGTCCGCGCGCCTGCGACGAGCGGCGGCGTGACCAACGTCGCGGCCGCGGTATCGGCGACGACGGATGTCAGCCCCGCGAACAATCGCGGTTCCGCCACCACGGGCGTCGGTGCCGCGGCGGACCTCGAGGTCACGAAGACCGGTCCCGCGACGGTGAACGCGGGTGGAACCGTCCAGTACACGATTACCGTGCGGAACCTCGGCCCGAGCACCGCCACCGGCGTCGTGCGCACCGACACGCTGCCGGTCGGCGTGGCGTACAACAACGCGACCGGCAATCCGACGCTGAGCAGCAACGTGCTCACGTGGAGCGCGACCACGCTGGTCGCCGGTGACAGCCTCAAGGAAACGGTGTCGATCACCGCGCCGGCGTCCGGCGTGCTCACGAACGTGGCCCGGGCGAATGTCCGGGGTGGCCGACCCGAACGCGGCCAACGACCGGAGCACCGTCATAACGACCGTGAACGGAGCGAATCTCGCCGTTACGAAGACCGGTCCGGCGACCGTTCTTCCCGGAGCAACGGTCACCTACGCCTTGACGCTGACGAACCAGGGGCCCGGCCCCGCGCTCAGCGTGGTGCTCAGCGATACGCTACCCGCGGGCGCCACGCTCGACGTCGGCCTGACCACGCCCGGCTACAGCCAGAACGGCAACGTGCTGAGCTGGCAGATATCCAGCGTGAGTCCCGGCCCGGCCCTGAACTATACGGTAGCCGTCACGGCGCCTGCGTCGGGCACGATGGTGAACGCGGCCGCGGTGGTCGCATCCACGTCGGACCCGGACGCGAGTGACAATCACGACATCGTCTCGACCACGGTGCTGCAGCCCGATCTCTCGCTGACCAAGAGCGGGCCCGCAAACGCCAACGCATCGGCCACGATCGAGTATGTGCTGACGGTCACGAACGGCGGCACTGCGGCCGCCGCGGCCGTCGTGCTGAGTGACACGCTTCCCGCCGCCGTCACCTTCGCCAGCGCCTCGAGAGGGGGCGTGAACAATGCCGGCACCGTGACGTGGCCCGCGGTATCGAGTCTCGCGGCGGGCGGATCGTTCGTGGACACGGTCCGTGTCGTCGCGCCTGCCGCCGGCGGCACGGTCGTCAACGTGGCGGCCGTCGCCACCACGACCGCCGAGTCCAGTGCGGCGAACAACACCAGCAGCGCGACCACGACGGTCGCGCCGCCACCGGCATCGGCGGACCTGTCGATCAGCAAGAGCGGGCCGGCGACGGCGAACGCGTCGGACCCGCTCGAGTACGTGCTGACGGTGAGCAACAGCGGACCGGACGCCGCCACGAACGTGGTGGTGAGTGACACGCTGCCGGCGGGGGTGACGTTCGTCGATGCGTCGGGCGGGCAGACGCCGGCGGGCAACACGGTGACGTGGCCGGCGGTGGCGAGCCTGGCAAGCGGTGCGACGATCGCGGATACGATCCACGTAGTGGCGCCGGCGGGCGGCGGCACGGTGAGGAACGCCAGTGCCGTCGAGTCGTCGACGGGCGATCCGAGCGCGGCGAACAACACGAGCAGCGCGACCACGACGGTCGCGCCGCCACCGGCGTCGGCGGACCTGTCGATCAGCAAGAGCGGGCCGGCGACCGCGAACGCGTCGGACCCGCTCGAGTACGTGCTGACGGTGAGCAACAACGGACCGGACGCCGCCACGAACGTGGTGGTGAGTGACACGCTGCCGGCGGGGGTGACGTTCGTCGATGCGTCGGGCGGGCAGACGCCGGCGGGGAACACGGTGACGTGGCCGGCCGTCGCCAGCCTGGCAAGCGGCGCGACGATCGCGGATACGATCCACGTAGTGGCGCCGGCGGGCGGCGGCACGGTGAGGAACGCCAGTGCCGTCGAGTCGTCGACGGGCGATCCGAGCGCGGCGAACAACACGAGCAGCGCGACCACGACGGTCGCGCCGCCACCGGCCTCGGCGGACCTGTCGATCAGCAAGAGCGGGCCGGCGACCGCGAACGCGTCGGACCCGCTCGAGTACGTGCTGACGGTGAGCAACAGCGGACCGGACGCCGCCACGAACGTGGTGGTGAGTGACACGCTGCCGGCGGGGGTCACGTTCGTCGATGCGTCGGGCGGCCAGACGCCGGCGGGCAACACGGTGACGTGGCCGGCGGTGGCGAGCCTGGCGAGTGGCGCCACCATCGCGGACACGGTCCACGTGCTGGCGCCGGCGGCGGGCGGCACGGTGAGGAACGCCAGCGCCGTCGAGTCGTCGACGGGCGATCCGAGCGCGGCGAACAACACCAGCAGCGTGAGCACGACGGTCGCGCCGCCACCGCCGTCGGCGGACCTCGTCCTCGCGTTCAGCGGTGCGCCGGGTACGGTGAACGTCGGCGACACGATCACGTATAGCCTGCAGGTGACGAACAACGGGCCGGACGCTTCAGTCGATGTGCTGTTGAGCCAGGCGCTGCCGACGAACGTGATACTGGTCGACGCGGACGGAGGCACACTGACAACGGGCACGATCACGTGGCCATTGGTGGCGAGCCTGCCGTCGGGGAACAGCCTCACGTTCACCGTGAAGGTCGAGGCCACCACGAGTGGCGCCGCCGACAGCACGCTATCGGTCACGGCCACGACCGCCGATCCGGACCTCTCCAGTAACGCGGCGGGAGTCACCACGACCGTCAACTGATGGCCTCCACGCTCAGCCCCGGAATCATGACGGTCCGGAAATCGTTGCCGCCACCCGCGGCCGGCCCTAGTTTGGGATGGAGACCATACCGCCGCATGGACGTGGGGTTGGGCCCGGAGGAAAGGCCCGAGTCGAACCGCTCGCGCGCGGCCTCGCCTCCGGCCTCCGTTTCCATACCGACATCGAGGAGTTGCGCTGCCCGTGCTGACCGATTCCGCACGTTCCGGGACCCGGTGGGGGATGCGACCCGCCGCGTCGCGACGCCTTCTGGCGTTCGCGGCGGCGGGCGTGTTGGCGGTTGCGTCCTGCCGCGAGGTCACGGTGTCCGCCGTCGACGTGTTCGAAGTCGCGATCGACCCGCCGATCGCCAGCGTCGAGGTCGGCGGTTCGATCCGGTTCCAGGCCACGGTCCGGGACGATGTGGGGCACGACCTGGAGCGCACCATCGTGTGGAGCAGCAGCGCGCCCTCGGTGCTGCAGGTCTCGAGTACGGGAGAATGCGTTGGCCGTCGGTACCGGCGCCGCCAGGGTCACCGCCAGCGTCGAGGGGCACAGCGCGAGCGCGGACGTGACGGTGAAGCCCCGTCCCGTTGCGAGCGTGGAGGTCATCCCGGCTGACGTGACGATGCTGGTGGACGACACGGTCTCGTTCGAGGCCATCGCGAGGGACTCCGACGGTGCCGTCCTGTCCGGTCACACCCCGGTCTGGATCTCCGGCAATCCCGGGGTCGTGTCGATCGGCGTCGATGGTCGGGCCAGCGGCGTTGGCCCGGGTGTCACGACCGTGATTGCGGACGTCGAAGGGGTCCGCGGCCAGGCGAACGTCAGCGTTCGTGCCCGAATCGTGCTTGCGGTCGCCGCTGTCACCATCGTCCCATCGACCGCGACCCTCGCCGAGGGCGACTCGCTGGACCTGACTGCTGTGATCACCGCCGCGGATGGCACCGGGCTCACCGGTCGGACCGTTGCATGGAGCAGTTCCGCGCCCGGTGTCGCTTCGGTCGACTCCCGAGGACGAGTGCATGCCCGGGCCGTCGGAACGGCCACGATCACGGCGTCCTCCGAAGGGGTGTCCGGAACGGCGATGTTGGTGGTCACGGCCGTTCCCGTGGCGAGTGTCACAGTGTCGCCCGCAACCGCGACCGTATTCGTCGGCGCTACCCTGCAGATGCAGGCGACGTTGCGGTCCGCGAGCGGTGCGGTGCTGACCGGCCGGTCCGTCACGTGGACGAGTGACGACCCGTCGATCGTTTCGGTGAACGGTAGCGGTCTCGTCACCGGATTCGTTCCGGGTTCGGCCACGATCACGGCCAGCGCGGGCGGGGCAAGCGACAACGCGACCGTCTTCGTTTCGTCCAGGCCGGTGGCCACGGTGAGCATCACGCCGAAGGCGCCCAACGTCGCGGTCGGCGACCCGCTCACGCTGACCGCGAATCTCGAGGCTGGCGACGGGAGCGTTCTGACAGCCCGGTTCGTCGCGTGGAGCAGCTCGAACCCGTCCGTGGCCTCGGTGGCGTCAAACGGTCCGGCCGCACAGGCGGCCTCGCTCACCGCGAAGGTGCCCGGCACGACGCTCATCACGGCCGTGTCGGAAGGGAAGACGGACACGACCACCGTGACGGTCGTGCCGAAGCCGGTCGCGACCGTCGTCATCGTGCCCGGCTCGCTCACGCTGCTCGAGGGCGGAACCGCCCCACTCTCGGCCGACGTGCGCGCGTCCGACGGTACGCTGCTCGCGAACGAGCCGGTGGTGTGGAGCAGCGCGAATCCGACCCTCGCGGCGGTGACCGGGACGGGGCCGTTCCAACAGACGGCCGACGTCACGGCCGGAAGCTGTCTGGCTGGCCAGAGCAGCTGCACCACGACCGTGACGGCGACAGCCGGCGGCGTGCTGGCTACGGCCAGCATCACGGTGCAGCAGCGGCCGGCGACGGTCGACGTCGTACCCGCAACGGCGGTTCTCGGAGAAGGCGCGACGACACCGTTCAATGCCGTGGTCAAGGACGCGAACGGGACGGTGCTCCCCGATCGCGCGGTGACGTGGTCGGCTGTGCCGGCGGGCCTGCTCTCGGTCACGCCCGCCGGCCCATTCAGCCAGACGGCGTCCGTCACGGCCGGCACGTGTCCGTCCGGCACGACCACGTGTGCGGCCAAGCTGACCGCAGCGGTCGGCACGGTGAGCGGCTCCGCCAATGTGACCATCACCAGGCCCGCAGCAACGGTGAGCGTCGCGCCCGTCGCCGACACCGTCTACGAGGCCGGTCAGGCCACGTTCACGGCCACGGCCCTGGCGTCGGACGGAACGCCCCTGCCGACGCACCCGGTGACGTGGTCGAGCTCGGGTGCGCCGGTCAGCCTCGCTCCCGCGGGCGCCGGCGTCACGGTCACGGCCGGGATCTGCCCGGCGGGCACGCCCGGTCAGTGCGCCGCCTCGATCACCGCGACCGTCGATGGCGTGCCCGGCTCCGCGACGCTCACGATCCTCACGCCGGTGGCGTCGGTGAACATCGAGCCCGCCGCCGACACGGTTTTCGAGCTCGGATCGACCAGCTTCGCCGCGGTGCTGCTCACGGCCGCCGGTGACACCATCACGGGTCGGGTCGTGACCTGGGCCAGCAACGACTCGACACTGGCACTGCCCATCCCCGGTGGCCTCACCGGGACCACCGCCGCGATCACTGCGGGATCGTGCGCCGTCGGCGTCGCATCCTGCAGCGCGACGATCACCGCCGTGGCGGAGGGTCGGGCGGGCGTGGCCACTCTCGTCGTCCGCAAGGCCGTGGCGACCGTCACCGTCAAGCTCGGGGCCGATACCCTCTTCGAGTCGATGGCGACGCAGGCGGTGGCCACGGTCCTCGCTTCCGATGGAACCGTGATCACCGGTCGCACGGTAACCTGGACGGCAACGCAGCCGTTCGCGACGGCGACGCCCGCAGCCGCGCCCGGGACCGCTGCCGTGACGGCGGGGGCGTGCAACAAGTGGGTGGCCGGGACCACGGACCCGAACGCCGACGAGGACTGCGAAGTGACGATCGTGGCGACGGCGGACGGCGTGAGCAGTACGGCGGCGACCGGACGGCTGACGATGCTCAAACCCGTCGCGGCCGTCACCATCTCGCCGCGACCCCTCGCCTTCTCGGGGTCGAGGACCTTCACGGCGGACCTGAAGGCGGCCGACGGCGCGCCGATCCTGAATCGCGGTCCCCAGGTCCACTGGGCCGTGATCCAGGGCGTGTCGATCACGTTGAGCGCGTCCACCGGGCAATCGGTCGTCGCGACCTCGCTCACCTCCGGATTCGGGACCATTGAAGCGAGGATCACGGAGAACGGCAAGACCTCGAAGGACACGCTGACCCTGATCACGTTCTGAGGAGCGGTGACGGAACGGAACGGATGAACCCGGAAGCGAGCGAGGAGCGGATCGGCCACTACCGGATCCTGGCAGAGCTCGGACAGGACGAACTGGGGTTCTTCCTGGGCGCCGTGGACGAGCGGCTGGACCGGATGGTCGTGCTGCGCGTGAGCCGGCCGGCGGAAGAACTCGGCGCGGCGGCGGCGCAAGTCCGCGATCGGATGCGGGAGGGAGCACGCGTCGCATCGCACCTGAACCACCCGAACCTCGTCACGGTCTACGAGTACCTGCCGCTTCGTGATGGCGACCTGCTCGCGCTCGAGCAGGTCGAGGGGGACACGCTCGAGCAACTCCACCTGCGAGGCGAGCGCTGGACGGTCCTCGACGTCGCGCGCACGCTCGCCAGGCTCGCCGACGCGGTCGCCGCGGCGCACGGTGCCGGCCTGGCGCACGGCCGGATCAACGCGGCCAACGTCAAGATCCGGCCGGACGGCCGGGTGAAGCTCCTCGACCTCGGCGTGCCCCGCGAAATCGACCAGGAAGGCGGTGTCGTCCGGGCGGAGCCGGGTGAGGACATCGTGGCCCTGGCCGCTCTGGCTTGCGAGCTGCTCGCGCCGCCGGGCGCGGAGGTGGCCGGATGGTCGGCGCTGCTCGCCGATTCGGTCCGGGCCCGTGCCGCGCTCGGCTTCCTCACACCCGTCCTCTCCCGCGTGTTCGGGAGTGACGAGGCTCCGGGTTTCGGCAGCGCCGCGGAGTTCCGGGATGCGGTGCTGCTCGCGCTCGAATCGGCGGCCGGCCGGTCGGGTGGCCGGGCGGGCAGCGGTGTCGAGCCCTCGTTCTCGACGCGCGTGATCGGGCCGTCCGGCTCGATGACCGATCTGCTTCCCGAGGACGGGCGTGCTCTGGCCGCGCTCGGCCGTGTCCCGACGGCGGGTGGCCCGACGCGCCTCGTGCTGCCGCCGGACCTTGCCGACCTGCAGGCGCGGCTCGGCAGCGAGCCGCCGGAATACGACACGGCCGCGCGCCCGTCGTCCTCGCGCCGCTCGCGCATCGCGCTGGTCGCCGTCGCCGTGGTCCTCGTAGTCGCGACTCTGGCCGTGATCCAGGCGACGTGGGGGGGCGGATCCGATGCCGGCGATGGATCGGCCTCGCCGGTCGCCGAAGACCCCGCGACCGCACCTTCGGCGGCGCCCCCCGTCCTTGCGGCGGCCGACAGCCAGCCCGTGCCGGAAAGCGCCGGTCCCGGACCCGTCGGACAGGCACCGGAAATGCCCACGGTCTCGGCCCGCGTCCGCGTGACGCCGACGGACGCAAGGATCCGGACGGTCGGGGTCCCGGGCTCGTCGTGGCAGGACGGCGAAGAACTGACGGTGGCGTCCGGCGACACGATGCTGCTCGAGTTCTCGCGGCCCGGCTACGTGCCGGTCCGCCTACCATTCACGGGGTCGCGGCTCTCCGTCGCGCTGGTTCCGGATTCCGTAATCGCGACGTTCGAGGCGAACGTCCCGGCCGACATCTACCTCGTCACCGCCAACGGAGAGATCCGGCTCGGCTCGACGAACGCGATCCGGCGATTGCCGACCGGCACGTACACGTTCCTCCTGCGCTCGCCCGGGCAGCGGGACTGGCAGACGACCGTGGGGATGACGCGCCCCGGCGATTCCTACCGGGTGTCCAAGACCGACTACGTGACGACGGGCGGCCTCGTCGCCACCGTGACGGGCGGCTGGGCCAACGTGAGTCTCGACGGCGGAGTTGCGCGGGAGACGCCCGTCGAGTGGTCCGACCTCGCCGTCGGACCGCACGTACTGCGCCTTTCGCGCGACGGGTACCGAACGGTGATCGACACGGTCATGGTGCCGGGCGGCGAAGTGCTCCGTCGGCAGTACAGGCTCGAGCCCGGCTTCTGACGGCGCCCGGGAGGCGCCGATCGCCCGGTTACCAGAGCGGCCCGCTCAACCCCGGCCCCGAGCTCCAGGGCAGCCAGACCAGCCCGACATCCGCCGCGATGTCGGTCTTCCGCGGACGGACTTCGATCGCTTCGAGCTCGAGCCCCGCCGGGTCGAACGACGCCTGTACCTCCGCGCTCTGCGCCTCGAACTCCCGGCTGAGCTCGGCCTCCTTCTCGCGCAACGACTCGAGCGACTCGGAGGCCCGGGCCACGTCCTCCTTCTCGCGACCGATCCGTGATGCGCCCCGCATCGCCGTTGTCGCCCGGCCGACGGTGCCCACGCTCGCCATCTTGCGGCCGAACATCGCGCCGAGCACGGTCGCACCGAACGAGATCGCCGTCTGCAGCGTCTGCTGCTTTACCTGCGCCGATTCCTTCTCCACGCGCTGTTCCGCCGTGCGGATGCGCTCGGCGATCCGCTGCAGCTTCGGCGCGTACTTCTGACGCAGCTTCTCGACCGCGAAGTCGCGTTGCTCGCGCGAATCCTGTGTGAGCCGCGCCCGGAACTCACCCTCGCTTTCGCCTGGCGCCGACGTCTGCCGGAGTGCCGCACAGTGCCAGAGCGTCAGCGTCTGCGTCCGGTACGCCCAGTCGGACAGCTGCTTCTGCCAGCTCTTGTACGATGCCGGCCGCGACGCTTCGGCGGGCAATTCGCCGAAGTCGAAACCGGTGAGCGGCTCGCTCTCGACCGCCAACTCGCCGGTGGTCGATTCGTCCCATGCATCCCGCGCCGCGGGCAGGCCCGTCCAGACCGATCGCTCTTCCCAGGCGTCGAGCTTCTGCTTCGCGCTCACGAAGTGCAGCCGCAGCCGGCCGAGCAGGGCGGGACGGTAGTGTCCGCCGGAGTCCGGTTGCCGCACGCGGGCGAAGTTCTCCGTCACACCCGCCTGCACCAGGGGCCGCTCGGCGCTCGCGGTCGGCGCGGACGTGGGCACGGCAACCGGCGGCGCCGCCGCGGGTGTCGCCGGCGTCAGCCGCTTGATCTCCTCGCGCGTCAGCGGGCCCCGCAGGTACGACATTGCCCAGCGCGTCTGCATGACGACCGGCGCGTCCTCATGAACGTTGTGCAGGTAGAACACGCGGGACTGCAGGCCGGAGAGCAGGGAATCGATCGTCTTCCGGTCGAAGCCGCCGGCGCCGGCGGCGGCGCTCTCGAGCCCGTCCAGCACGCGCTGCTTGTCCCGCTCCGTCTGCAGCCGGCCGAGGAACCACGTGCCGGCGTTGGACAGCCCCTTGTAGTCGAGGTCCACCGGGTTCTGCGTCGCCACCACCACGCCCAGCCCGAACGCGCGCGCCTGCTTGAGCAGTGTCAGCATCGGGCCCTTGGACGGCGGATTCGCGACCGGCGGGAAGAAGCCGAAGACCTCGTCCATGTAGACGAGCGCGCGCAGGCTGGTCGAGCCCGGTTGTGTCCGGACCCAGGAGACGACCTCGTTCAGGAGCAGCGTCACGAAGAACATGCGCTCCGCATCCGAGAGGTGCGCGATCGAGAGGATCGAGATGCGCGGCTTGCCCGTTTCCGTCCACAGCAGACGCTGCACGTCGAGTGGCTCGCCCTCGAGCCATGCCGCGAAGCCCGGCGACGCGAGCAGGTTGTTCAACGTCATCGCCAACGTGAAGCGGTCCGCCGACGGGAAGAACGTCTCCAGGTCGAGAACGCCGAGGCGGTCGAACGGCGGCGACTGCACGAGCCGGATCAGGTCGCCGACCTCGAGGTCGCGGCCCGCGCGCCACGCATCGTCGATCAGGCGCGAGATCAGGATGTGCTCACGGCTCCGCACCGGATCCGCTTCCATCCCGAGCAGCGTGAGCAGGCCGGAGGTCGACGCCAGCACCCGCTCGCGCATGGCATCCACGTCTTCCGCGAGCGAGGCCGGCGGCGCCTTCAGCGAGCGCAGCACCGAGATTGGCCGGCCCGCGTTCGAGCCCGGCGTGTAGATCGCGAAGTCCGCCGTCTCGCGGAGCCTTCGGATGCGGTCGCCGTCCTGGCCCCAGTCGGCCAGACCCTTCCGCCACGTGTCCGCGACCGAGCGCGCGTAGTCGGGCACCGACAGGCCCTTCCGCGTCGCATCCGCCGCGCTCACCCAGGGCTCGAAGTCCGACGGCAGCAGGTCCGGGAACGTCAGCAGCAGATTCGCGATGTCGCCCTTCGGATCGATCGCGATTGCCGGCACCGAGTCCATGGCCGCTTCCTCGAGCAGTGTCAGGCACAGCCCCGTCTTCCCCGAGCCGGTCATCCCGACGCACACCGCGTGCGTCGTGAGATCCTTCGCGTCGTACAGGATCGACTCTTCACCCGTCTTGCCCGTTGACGGGTCGTACCGGCGTCCGAGATAAAACGCCCCGAGCTTCTCGTACGGCTGCATTCGTGCCCTCTTCCTGATTCGCTCCGCCCGCCGCGCCCTCCGCCGCAGGTCCCCGCGAATGTACGAACCCCGCCCCCCCGCCCGCCATCCGCCCCCGCTCCCGGCACCGCTCCCACCTCCCACCTCCCGCCGCCCCCGCAAACGCTCCCGCAAACGCTCCCGCCTCCGCTCCCGCCTCCCGGCCCCCCCCGGTTGCGGCCCGGCCCCTTTCGTGTTACCCGATACCGGAATTCCCGACGCGCGCGCAGACGGACCGGCAGCCGGTCCGGGCGGCCCGGCGAATCCGACCGGAACTCGATTGAAACGCGAATACCATCGCTGGTTCAGTCCCGCCCTTCAACGGGATATGGAGCTGCTCGTCTTCGGCCACGAGGGTGCCCGCGTCCTCGTGTTCCCGACGTCGCTCGGCAAGTTCTACGAGTGGGAGGACCGCGGAATGATCGAGACGCTGCGCGGTCCTCTCGAGCGCGGCTGGCTCCAGGTGTTTTGCGTGGACAGTGTCGATGCGGAGAGCTGGTACGCGCGCGACACGCACCCCTCCCACTTTCCGGTCCGGCACGAGCAGTACGAGAAGTACCTGCTATACGAAGTGCTGCCCTTCAGCCTGCACCGGAACCCGGACCCGGTGCTGGTGACGACGGGAGCGAGCTTCGGCGCGTACCACGCGGTCAACTTCGCGTTTCGCCACCCGGACCACGTCAGCCGGGTCGTGGGCCTGTCGGGGATGTACGACATCAAGCGCCTGATCCGGTACTCGGACGAGCGTGTGTACTTCCACGATCCGTCCCACTACATGGTGAACGAGCAAGACCCGGATCGGCTGGAGGCCCTGCGTCGCATCGAGATCGTGCTGGCGATCGGCGAGGACGACCCCAACCGCGGCGACAACGAGCACCTCTCGCACGTGCTCTGGAGCAAGGGAATCTGGCACGCGTTCCGGGTATGGGACGGCTGGGCGCACGACTGGCCCTGGTGGCGGCAGATGGTCGGACTCTACATTGGGGGACACGACTGAGGAGATGGGCATGACGCTGAAGGTGGGTCTCTTCGTAGGCCGGGAATGGTCGTTTCCGCCGGCTCTGATCGAGGAAGTCGAGCGCCGCGACGTGGGCGTGAGCGTCGAGTACGTGAAGGTGGGCGGCGCCCGGCCGGAAGAGCCGTCGCCGTATGCCGTCATCATCGACCGTATCTCGCACGAGGTCCCCTACTACCGGTCGTACCTCAAGAACGCGGTGCTGCAGGGCGTGACGGTGGTCAACAACCCGTTCATGTGGACGGCCGACGACAAGTACTTCGGCGCGGGCCTGGCGCAGCGGCTCGGAGTCGCGCATCCGAAGACGGTCGCGCTGCCCAACAAGGACTACGTCCCCGGTATCGTGCACGAGGAGAGCCTGCGCAACCTCGTGTATCCGCTGCCGTGGGAGGAGATCGCGCAATACGTCGGCATGCCCTGCGTGCTCAAGGACGCGCACGGCGGCGGGTGGAAGGAGGTTTACGTCTGCCATTCGCTGGAGGAGCTGATCGATAACTACAACCGCTCCGGACTGCTCACGATGATCGTGCAGGAGTTCATCGAGTGGGACCAGTTCGTGCGCTGCATTTGCCTCGGCCAGGAAGAGGTCATGCCCATTCGCTACGATCCCGGCGAGCGGCGCTACATTGTCGACCACGCCTACCTGACGCCGGCGCTCGGCGAGCGCGTGGTGGCCGATTCGCTGAAGCTGGTTCGCGCCCTCGGCTACGACATGGACTCGATCGAATGGGCGATCCGCGATGGCGTGCCCTATGCCATTGACTTCATGAACCCGGCGCCCGACATGGACGTATACTCGCTCACGCCGCACTACTTCGAGTGGGTCGTCGAACACATGGCCGGCATGGTGATCCGGCTGGCGAAGGCGCCCCGCCGGCAGGACGTCTCGCTGGGCTGGGCCGACCTCTTCACCGCCTCGCGGGGTGGCTGATGTCTCTCCAGGCCGCCATTGACCACTACCACTCGATCCTGCTGAGCGACGGGCTCGCCGCCGACTCGCAGGGACAGCTCGACGACCAGCTGAAGCGACGCGGCCTCTATTTCGGGGACCGCCCTCTCTGCACCGTGCTGCGGCCCCGCTTCCTCACGCCCGGCCAGTACGCCTTCCTGCAGAAGCGCAGCCACCTCGTGCTGACGGCATTCGAGAAGGCCTACAACGCGGCCATCGCCGACGACGTGTTCCTCGACCAGTTCGGGCTCGAGGACTGGGAGCGGGAGCTGATCCGGCCCGACCCCGGGTTCCGCGACCCGAGCCCCGTGTCCCGGCTCGACGCGTTCTTTGTCAGCGAGCGCGGCGGCTTGCGCTACGTGGAGTACAACGCGGAGACGCCCGCCGCGGCCGCCTACAACGACGTGCTCGCGCACGTCTTTCTCGGCCTGCCCGTCATGCGCGAGTTCCTGCGCCGCTACGAGGTGCGGCCCCAGCCGTCGCGCCAGAACGTGATGCATGCTCTGCTCGACGCGTGGCAGCAATGGTCGGGAACGCGGACGCTGCCGCGCATTGCCATCCTCGACTGGCACGACGTGCCCACGTACAGCGAGTTCGTGATCACCGCCGAGTACCTGCGGTCGCAGGGCCTCGACTGCGTCATTGTCGATCCGGGCGAGGTCGAGTATCGCGGCGGCCGGCTGCACGCCGGGGACGGCCCCATCGACCTCATCTACAAGCGCGTTCTCATCAACGAGCTGGTCGAGCGCGGCGGACTCGAGCATCCCGTCATCCGCGCGGTCCGCGAGCGGGCCGTCTGCATGGTGAATCCGTTCCGCTGCAAGATCCTGCACAAGAAGGCCAGTCTCGCCGTGCTCAGCGACGAGCGGAACCGCGACCTGTTCACGGCCGAGGAGCTCGAAGCCATCACGAGTCACGTGCCCTGGACGCGCCGCGTGGAGGACCGCCGCACCCTGTTCGCGGGCCGCGAGGTCGACCTGCTCTCCTTCATCGCCGCGAACCGTGAAGCGCTGGTGCTCAAGCCCAACGACGACTACGGCGGCCGCGGCATTGCGCTGGGCTGGGAGACGGAAGCGTCGGCCTGGGAGGCCATGGTGCGCCAGGCCGCAGCCGGTCCGTGGGTCGTGCAGGAACGCGTCGAGATTCCCGTCGAGCCCTATCCGACGCTGGTCGGTGGCACCGTCGAGTTCCGCGACCGCATCATGGACACTGCGCCGTTCGTCTACTATGGCGCGTACGTCGATGGGTGTCTGACCCGTCTCTCCACCGCATCGCTCGTGAACGTGACCGCGGGCGGTGGCTCGAGCCTGGCGACGTTCGTCGTCGAGAACCGCTGAGTGGGAGTTCCGTCATGAAGGCGCCATCCCTCACCATCGGTATCGAAGAAGAATACCAGATCATTGACCCGGAGACGCGTGAGCTCCGCTCCTACATTACGGAGATCCTGAAGGAGGACGAGGTCGTTCTCCGCGAGGTGAAGCCGGAGCTGCACCAGTCGATCGTCGAGGTCGGAACCACCGTCTGCCGGACGCCGGCCGAGGCCGGCCACGAGCTGCGCCGGCTGCGCCGCATGGTCAACGGCCTCGCGGCGCGCAAGGGTCTCCGCATCGCGGCGGCCGGGACGCACCCGTTCTCCTCGTGGCTGACGCAGGAGATCACGCCACTCGAGCGCTACATTGGCGTGCGCCAGGATATGCAGCTGCTGGCGCAGCAGCTTCTGATCTTCGGGACCCACATCCACATTGGCATTGAGGACCGGGAATTCCTGATCGATGCCATGAACGTGGCCCGCTACTTCCTGCCGCACCTGCTCTGTCTTTCCTCCAGCTCGCCGTTCTGGGTGGGTGAAGAGACGGGCCTGAAATCCTACCGCAGCGTGCTGTTCCGCAATTTCCCGCGGACCGGATTGCCGCGCCCGTTCAGCTCCTGGGGCGATTTCAAGTATCTGGAGGAGACGCTGGTGCGTACCGGCTGCATCCCGGACGGCACCAAGATCTACTGGGACGTGCGGCCGCACCCGCTGTATCCCACGCTCGAGTTCCGGGTACTCGATGTCTGTACGCGTGTCGACGAGGCGATGTGCCTGGCGGCGATCCTGCAGGCGATCGTGGCGAAGCTCTGGAAGATGCGGCGCGACAACACGACGTTCCGCGTGTATCCCTCGGACCTGATCGAGGAGAACAAGTGGCGCGCCGTCCGCTACGGACTGGAGGGCAGCCTGATCGACTTCGGCAAGCAGCAGGAGCTGCCGGCCCGCGTGCTCATCCGTGAGCTGCTCGATTGGTTCATCGATGACGTGGTGGACGAGTTGGGTACGAGGGCGGAGGTCGAGTACGTCGATCACATTCTCGAGCACGGCGCCAGCGCGGACCGCCAGCTGGCGGTGTGGCGGCGGACGGGCGATCTCAAGGCTGTTGTCGACCACCTGATTGCCGAGACTATGGAAGGGAACGCCGGGAGCGAACCTGCGTGACAGGTGATCCGCGCCGGCCGACAGGAGACAGCGACAGGAACATGGACTCACGAGCCGTGGTCGGCGTGCCGACACAGACCCTTCAGGCGATCGACGATATCCCGAGCGCGCTGCCCCATTCCTGGGTGATGAGCCGCCGCTACATCACGGCGCTCGCGCTCACCGGGGTGGTGCCTCTGCTGGTGCCGCTGCTGGACGATGACGAAGCCACGCTGCGCGCGATCTACGACCGGCTCGACGGCGTCTTCCTCGCCGGCGGTGTCGACATGGACCCGGCGCTGTACGGCGAGACGCGGCACGAGCTCTGCGGCCGCGTGGATCCCGCCCGCGACACGGTCGAGCTGTTACTCACCCGCTGGGCGCTGGCGGATGGCAAGCCGGTGTTCGGTGTCTGCCGGGGGCTGCAACTACTGAACGTCGCATTGGGCGGCACCCTCTGGCAGGACTGCACGCTGTACCCGCGCTCGATCAAGCACGACTTCTTCCCCAGTCAGGGCTTCCACCGCGACCACCCGGCGCACGAGGTCACGCTGGCGGCCGGGTCCGGCCTGCGGCGCACGTTCGGCGCGGACACGATCACGGTCAACAGCATGCATCACCAGGGGATCCGCAAGCTCGGCCGCGGGCTCCGAGCCACGGCGACGGCCGCCGATGGCCTGGTCGAGGCCGTGGAGCTGGAGGGCGATCGTTTCGCGGTGGCGGTCCAGTGGCATCCGGAAGCGTTGATCGACGATTGCGACCGGACCATGACCCTGTTCCGGGAGTTCGCCGACGCCTGCCTGGCATGGGCCGCGGCCCGGGGCGAGGCTAGCCGGCCGGTGAGATCACGCCGGCGAGCATGAAGCGGAGCAGGGCGGGCAGGCGGCGCCCCCAGCTGACTTCGTCGTGCCGTCCGCCCTCCTCGATGACGAATCCGAGCTCGCGGCCGGACCGGTAGCCCCGCTCGACCAGCACGTCTCGCATCCGCTCCACGTCCGCGACCACGAACGAGCCTTCGCTGCTCCCCGCATCCAGCCAGATCCGGCCCGGCCGCCGCGGCTGTTGCCGCACCCACTCGAAGATCGCGCGCTTCGCGAACCACAGGGACGGGCTCATCGCGCCCGCGAAACCGAAGACGTCCGGACGCTCGAAGTATGCGAACAGGCTTACCAGCCCGCCCATTGACGAGCCGACCACGGCCGTGGAATCCGGGCCGGTCCGAGTGCGGAACGCTTCATCGACCGCCGGCTTCACCCGGTTGGTGAGGAAGAAGACGTAGTCGCGGGCGAGGCCGCCGCCACGCGGGCCATCGGCGAACGGACTGTACTCGTCGATCCGGCGCGGACCCGCGTTCGGGACCCCGACGATGATCGCCTCGTGGCCGTCCTCCGCGAGGGACTCGATGACCCGGTCCGCGCGCCACGCGCCCGCAAAGCTGGTGGCAGGGTCGAAGAGATTCTGCCCGTCGTGCATGTACACGACGGGATAGCGCCGTCGGCTGACGCCGTACGAGGGCGGCAGGCAGACCAGCAGGTCGCGGTGGTTCCCGAGGCGCGGACTGAAGACGTCGCGGAGCACCTTGAGGCGGATTCCGCCCGCGGCCCGACGCCCCCCGATCGCGTAGTCGAACCAGCCTTGCGCGCTGCCGCTCATGCGGAGGGCCGGTCAGGCGCCGGCAACGAGGCGAGGAAGTCGGCCCGGAACCGCTCCATGTAGCGCACCAGC